>JAWKRX010000078.1:0-1688 GCA_041389425.1 Myxococcota bacterium | reverse complement strand
CAAGGGCCAGGCGGCCCATGCTTTGCCGACCGCCGAGCAGGCGGCGCTCCTCCAGCGCCATTGCCACGCGGCGAACGTGCTGCTCGGCCGAGCGCCGGCGCCCGAGCTCTACCGCTAGCCCGGGCGGCGCGTTCCGGGCAAAACCCTCGGCTGGCGCATTGCGCCGAATTCCGAGATCGTCCGCAGAACGACCCCAGCGCAAGGAGGCTCCCCCATGACCCATCGCGTCGTCCAATGGACCACCGGCCACGTCGGCCGCGAAGCCGCCCGCGGCATCCTCCGCCACCCCGAGCTCGAGCTCGTCGGCTGTTATGCCTGGAGCCCCGACAAGGAGGGCCGCGACGTCGGGGAGCTCTGCGGCATCGGGAAGGTCGGCGTCACCGCGACCCGCGACATCGACCACCTGCTCGCGCTCCGCCCCGATTGCGTCTGCTACACGCCGAACCAGCTCGACGTCGAGGAGGTCGTCCGCCTGCTCGAGGCCGGCGTCAACGTCTCGAGCAGCTATTTCATCAACGGCCGCACGCTCGGCGCCGAGCCGCGCGCGCGCATCGAGGCGGCGGCCAAGAAGGGTGGCGCGAGCGTCTTCGGCTCGGGCATCTTCCCCGGCTTCGCGAACTTCATCGCGGCCCTGATGGCCGGCGCGACGCGGGACTTCAAGAAGATCCGCTTCCTCGAATCGGTCGACCTGACCCATTACGACGCGATCGCGAACTACACCAACCTCGGCTGGTCCTTCGATCCCGATCCCAAATGGACCGAGATCAACCGCCAGGTCCTCGGCCAATACGCGGAATGCGTCGACGTCATGGCCGACATGCTGCGGATCCCGCTGCGCGAGGTCGCCTTCGAATACGAGCCCGCCGTCACCCCCGAAGAGCGCACGATCAAGGGCTTCACGATGCCCCAGGGCTCGCTCGCCGGGCAGAAATGCACCTGGCGCGGGATGGTCGGCGACCGCTCAGTCATCGAGCTCGAGGTCGTCTGGAACGCGGGCAAAGGGCTCGAGCCCGAATGGCCCGTGCATCACGGCTATACGATGGAGGTCGAGGGCAGCCCGAACATCCATACGCGCGTCAAGTTCAGCCCCTCGCAGGAGCAGATCGCCTCGGGCCGCGTCGCCGACCTCGCGAACCCGATCACGGCGATGCCCGTCGTCAACGCCATTCCCGCCGTCTGCGGGGCTGCCCCGGGCATCCGGACGTATGCGGATCTGCCGCTGATCACGGGGCGGTACGTGGCGGATTGAGGCCGGCCGCGGCCGACGCCGACTACGCCTCCGCCCGCCCGATCTCGAACGACGCCAGGCTGTCCTGGTCGATCCGCGCGCGGTAGGCCGCGAAGTTGTGGGGCCACTGGGTCACGATGCGCCCCGATGGCGAGCGGTAGTAGCCGTTGCAGCTCGCCTGCAGGACGGGGATGCGGTCCAGCTCCTGTTGGAGACCGTCGTTGTAGGCGCGCAGGACCTCATTGCGGACGTCGATCCATTCGGCCGCTTCCTTCTCCGCCGCGTCGAGCAGGCGGATCATGTACTCGACCTGGTACTCGAGCATCAGGATGATCGAGTTGCCGCCGTTGGTGTTCGGGCCGTAGAGCATGAAGAGGTTCGGGAAGCCGCTCGTCGTGAGGCCCAGATAGGCCTCGGGGCCGTCGGCCCAGACTTCGTCGAGCCGGCGGCCGCCGCGGCC
>JAWKRX010000077.1:0-1708 GCA_041389425.1 Myxococcota bacterium | reverse complement strand
TCGCGAGCTTCATGGGGCTCAAGCCCGGCCGCCACCTCGCCAAACACTGGAACTTCTTCTGGGACGTCGCCCGCAAGCGAAACGACCAGGCCGAAAAGCACCGCACCTTCTACGACGACTACATGGCCGTGCTCGACATGGATGCCCAGTTCTACATCGAGACGCTCGAGCGCGTCTTCCTCGACCACCACATTCCGAAGGGCAAGATGCGCTACCGCGGCGAGCCGGTCGATTTCGCGGCGGTCGAGAAGACGGCGCTCATGACCCTCGAAGGCGAGCTCGACGACATCTGCTCGCCCGGCCAGACCGAGCCCGCCCACGACATCTTCGTCAACATCCCGGCCGACATGCGCGAGAAGCGCGTCGAGGCCGGGGTCGGCCATTACGGCATATTCAGCGGGCACCGCTTCCGCGAGACGATCGCCCCCCACATCAAGGCCTTCATGGCGCGACATCGTTAGGGGCGCGCGTGGAACGGCCGTCCGCTCCGCCGAGCGAGGAGATCGGCATCGGCGTCCAGCGCCTGCGCGTCAGCGTCGCGGGCCGCGGGCGACCCGTCCTGCTCATCATGGGGTTCGCGGGCTCGCTCGAGCTCTGGGCGCCGCTGCTCGCGGAGCTGCCCGGCCACCAGACGATCGCTTTCGACGCGCCGGGAACGGGCGGATCGAAGCCCTCGCCCTGGCCGCTCGGAATCCCCGCGCTCGCGAAGCTGACCGACCGGCTCTGCGCGGCGCTCGGCTTTCCGAGCGTCGACGTGATCGGGTATTCCTTCGGCGGCATCATCGCGCAGCAGCTCGCGGCGCGGCATCCCAGGCGCGTCCGCCGACTCGTGCTCGCCAGCACGAGCCCGGGACTCGGCAGCCTCCCCGGCCTGCGCGCCGCGGCCCGGCTGTTGACCGTCCCGCCCTCGGCCTACCGCAGCGCGGGCTTCCTTCCGACGGCGGCCGCGATCTTCGGCGGCTCGCTGCGCGAGGATCCGGCGGCCGCGATCCGCTTCCTGCCCTCCCGCGTCCCGCATTGGCGCGGCTGGCTGCATCAGCTCATCGCGGTGAACACCTACTCGAGCCTGCCGATCCTGCCGTGCATCCGGCAGGAGACGCTGATCCTCGCCGGCGACGACGATCCGCTCGTGCCTCTCGTCAACGCGCGGATGATGGCGCGGCTGCTGCCGCGCGCGCAGCTCGAGATCGTGGCGCGCGCCGGGCATCTCGCGCTGCTCGAGCGGGCGCCGGAGACGGGCCGATTGATCCGGAGCTTCTTCGAACGCACGACCTCCGCGGGGGCCGGATCGGCCGAGCCATCCGCATCCGCCGAAGCGGCCGCTCAGGCCTGACCGAAGATCACCGCGCCCGTCGGCACGCCGACGCCGCTCGTGACGAGCACGTGGTCGACGCCTTCGGGCTGGTTGCACGAGGTCCCGCGGATCAGGCGGACGCCCTCGGCGAGGTTGTTCACGCCGTGGAGATAGGCCTCCGAGAGCAGGCCGCCGTGGGTGTTGTTCGGCAGCGCACCGCCGAGGGTCAGCGAGTCGGCCGTCACGAAATCCTTCGCTTCGCCCTTGCCGCAGAAGCCGAAGGCCTCGAGCTGCATCAGGATCTCCGGCGTGAAGGCGTCGTAGAGACAGGCGGCGTCGATGTCCTTCGCGCCGAGCCCGCTCTGCTCGTAGATGATCTTCGCGGCGAGCTCCATCTCGGGCAGGGCCGCGAGG
>JAWKRX010000076.1:0-1743 GCA_041389425.1 Myxococcota bacterium | reverse complement strand
GCAGCGCCTCGACTCGCTTGCGGGTCGCATCCGGATCGGGCCAGCCGTGTCGCCTCTCGAGCACGGCACGCCTCGTCCGCTGGGCGGGCCGCATCGTCCCGCTTCGCCGCAGCTCGACGTCGTTGAACCCGTAGACAAAGAGCGAAGGGCCCACGACGAGGTTCAAGTCCATGGGCCAGTACTGGCTGTGCTCGAAGGTCCGGAACCCGTCGAGGACGAGGGGCTCGCTGGGCGTCGTCTTGGGGCGGAGGCGTTCGTGGAAGAGGAGACAGTGGCGGCCCAATCGGTCCGAGAGGGTGCGGATGGTCGAGTGGGAGACCCGGTGTTCGCGGGCGATCTGGCGCAGAGCAGAGCAGGCGACGAGGCGGTGAAAGACAGACTCAAGGAGCCGAGGGCGCTTGAGCCAGTAGGTGGCCGCGAAGGTCTGTGAACTGAAGTATCGGTGGCAGTGTGAACAGCGGTAGCGTTGGATGCGATACGGAGGCTGGCTGCGTGGGTAGAAGCCTTTGCGCTGGAAGCGCCAGGTGGCTGGATTCGTTCGGGAATCGCAGTCAGGGTTGGGGCAGAAGGGAGGTCGGCGGAGGTAGGCGAGGTTCGACATGAACCCCGACTACGCAGGGTTCGTGCCGGGTGCATTCATCAGTCCACGTCTCGACATTTGCGGCCCTTTCGCGCCACACAGGAAGCACGTGGCTCCGCGGATCGGGAGCCCGAGTCCGCCCCGCGTGCGTTCCGGAGGTGCTTCGATGATGCCGAGCGATGCGCGTACCCTCTCGTTGCCGCGGCGCCCCGTCCGCGCCCCCATGCCTGCCCTTTTCCTTGCCCTCTGCGGCTGGCTCCTCACGACTTCCGCATCCGCCACGATCCTGATCTTCGACCAGGAGCGCGATTCGGCGACGGGCACGGTCGTCGGAGCGACGACGAGCGGCGGAATCCCGCCCACCGACTACGGCGACCGGGTGACGAGCGCCGCGATGGCCGTCCCGGGCGGCATCTTCACCTACGGCGAAGCGGGCGAAGGCTTCACGCCCAACGTCTCGATCGACCTCTCTTCCAGCGGCGCATCCGCGACGGATCCCGGCGTCCGGCTCTGGGGCACCGGCTACGGCGATCTCGTGAACGTCGTGTTCAGCGAGGGGCCCGGGACCGGCGGCTCTCCCATCCTGAACGTCCTGTTCACCGCGGGTCCGGGCTTCGTGGTCGACCTCTACGGCTTCGAACTCGCGGCCTTCGGCAGCGCGGACCTGACGATCGCGGGCGTCGAGATCCTCTCCGGAGCAACGCCCCTCTTCTCGCAGACCAACGTCGTCGTCGCGGGTACGGCCAATGCGCTCGGGCGGACGACCTTTGCCTTCGGAACGCCCTACTCCGGAGCCGAGCTGCTGCTGCGGATCGATCTCTCGAACCTCGCATCCGGCATCCAGGACAACATCGGCGTCGACTCGATCCGCTTCGGGCAGACGCCCCCGCCGATCCCCGAGCCGGGGACGGCGGTGCTGGTGTTCGCGGGGCTCACAGCGCTCGCGGGCGGGCGACGCGCGCGGGACTGACCCCGCCATCCAAGCCGCTCTTCGTCTCGGGCCGACGCTCTGGCGGACCCCGATCCAAGGCCGACGACGGGCCTTCCCATTCAGCTCGGCGGGCCGCTCGATCGCGGCCGCCCCGGCACTCACCGCCCCTGCGGCGAATCGACGCACCCCCTCGACGCGCCCCCTTTGGTCGTGCCACCATGGTCCGACCAGA
>JAWKRX010000075.1:0-2102 GCA_041389425.1 Myxococcota bacterium | reverse complement strand
CGAAGACGTCCACTGGGCCGATCGACCGTCTCTCGCGCTGCTCGAATCGCTCGTGCCGCGCATCGCCGGGATGCCCCTGTCGCTCGTCGTCACGCGCCGGACGGAGGAGTCCGAGACGAATCCCACCCGCCTCGGAACGCTCGCGGGCGTGACGCGTCGGGTGCTCGGTCCGCTCGCCCCGCCCGACGTCTATCCCCTCGTGCAGGCGCTGCACGACCGGATCCCCTCGCCCAACGTCGTCGGATGGCTGCTCGAACGCAGCGCCGGGATTCCGCTCTACGTGATTGAGCTCGCCGCGGGCCTCCGCGACCTCGAACGGGCACCGAGCGGGACCGCATCGACGCAGACGAGCGTCTTTTCGCAGAAGCTCGATGCGCTCTCGGGACCGACGCGCCGCGCCGTCGCGATCGCGGCGCTCTGCGGCGAGCGCTTCGACGTCCTGCTCGTCGAGGACGTCGCGGGCGCCGAGCTGCCGGCGGATCGGCGCTGGATCCGGGAGGCCGAGCGCGCCGGCATCCTGCTCCCCGATCCCGCGCTCCCGACCCGCTTCCTCTTCCAGCATGCGCTGATTCGCGACGTCGCCGAAGACGCCCTCGATGCCGACGAGCGCGCGCGCTTCCACCTCCGGATCGGCGAGGCCCTCGAACGCCGCCATCCAGAGCCCAGCGCGCACGTGACGACGGCGCTGGCCCGCCACTACTCCGCCGCCGCGCGCGTGCTCTCCGATCCTTCGCGGCCGCTCCGCCATGCGCTGCGCGCCGCGCGCGATGCCGCCGCGCTGCGCGCCTGGCCCGCCGTCGCATTGCACGCGAGTCATGCCCTCGGCTGGGTCGATCGGCTCGCGCCGAGCGCCGATCGGGACGCCCTCGTGCTCGACGCGGCGCTGATGCGCTGCGCCGCGATCTCGGGGCTCGAGGATTACGTCGCCGAGACCGGATCGCTGCTCGAACGGATCGCGCCGGAGCTCGCGCGGAGCGGGACGCCGGAGGACCGCGCGCTGGCGGCGTCCTTCCGTTATGCCTGCGCGCGGCACGCGCCGAAGGCATCGGACCTCGCGAACATCGCCGATCCCGTCGCGGACGTCGCCTGGCTGGCGCCCGCGATCGAAGGCTGGCGGGCCGTCTTCGCGACGCTCGAGGGCCGCTTCGACCAGGCCGCGGCGATCGCGCTGGCCGATCCCGAAGGCGAGCCGATCGCGGGATTTCGCGGCCGCTCGGGCTGGGATCCCTGGTGCGAGCATCTGGGCTTCACGGCCTTCGCCTGCTTCGCCCGCGGCGACGATCGCGAGGCCGTCGCCCGCTCGAATCGCGCGATCGAGCTCGCCGAGGCCCAGAACGACGTCCGGATCACGATCTGGACCCGCTATCTCGCGATGCTGCTCAGCGAGCTGCGTCGCGACTGGTCGCGGATGATCGAGGTGGTCGCGCCGATGGATGGCCTCGGCGAAGCCCATGGCATCACGTCCTGGCTCGGCGCCGGCTCGGGCTTCTCGATCATGGCGGCCCTTCGAAGGGCCGGGAAGCCGGACGAGGTCGGCTGTCAGCGCATCGGGAACATCGTCCGCAGCCGCGGGCTGGGCCCCAACTCGAGTCCGCGAACCCTGCTGCTGCTGATCGCGAGCCGCATGCTCGCCTGGGGCGGCGACGAAAAGCGCGCGCGGCAGACGCTCGACGACGCGCTCGGGATCGCGCGGCGGACGTCGGAGCGCTTCCTCGAGGCCGAGCTGCTGCGCGAACGAGCGGCCCTGGCGCTCGCCGCGAGCGACCGCGCGGGCGCCCGATCCGACTGGGCGCGCGCGCTCGAGATCGCCGAAGCGCAGGGTGCCGTGGTCTTCGCTCTGCGCACCCGCGCCGATCGGATCGAAGCGGACGAGGCCGAAGCGGACGACCGCGCGCAGCTGGCGGCGATCGGCGATCGGTTCGGAGCTTCCCTCGGGCCCCACGAGACGGCGCGACTCGAGAGCATCCGCTAGTCCGCCGCACACCAGGCCGGACGCAGTCCGTCGCACGGAAAGAAATCGACGATCGTGCGCGGATCGTTGTCCATGTAGAACGCGACGACGGCACCATTTTCGGTCGACGACGCGCTCGTCCAGACCTGGC
>JAWKRX010000074.1:0-2180 GCA_041389425.1 Myxococcota bacterium | reverse complement strand
TCTCCGAGATCGGCGCGAAGCTGAGCCGCCTGATCGATCGGTACGGCCCCAATGCATTGGCGCATTTCGTCGGGTCGGCGGGCGGGGCGATCGTGCTCTCGCCGATGGTGCGCGTCGCGCTCTATCAGGCGATCGGGACGCGCCGCATGTACGGCACGGGCACCTGCGACACGATGAACAAGTTCCGCGTCAACGACGAGATGTACGGCGCCGCCATGCGCCTCATGTATCCCGACGTCGACCACACGCATTTCATGCTCGTCCTCGGCGCCAACCCCGCCGTCTCCGGCAACACGCTCTACCACCTCCCCCGCGCCCAGGAGCGCTTCGCCGCGATCACGAAGCGCGGCGGCCGCGTCGTCTTCCTCAACCCGCGCCGGATCGAGACCGCCGCCGCCGGCGAGCATCTCTTCATCCGCCCGGATACGGACGTCTACTTCCTCGCGGCCTTTCTCAACGAGACGATCCGCAGCGGCCATGTCGATCGCGAGCGCGTCGAGAAGTTCATGGTCGGCTTCGAACGCCTCGCGAAATCGGTCGAGGCGTGGACACCCGAGCGCCAGGAGCGCGTGACGGGGGTTCCGGCCGCGACGCTGCGCGAGCTGGTCCAGGCCCATTCCGAGGCGAGCCGCAGCGGCCGGGGCGCTGCGCTCTCGATGGCGACCGGCGTCAATCAGGGCCGCAGCGGATCGCCCTGCTTCTGGCTGCTCGAGTCCATCAACGCGATCAGCGGCAATCTCGATCGCCGCGGCGGCACCCTGCTCGGATCGGGCCTCGTCGACATGGGCGAAGCCATGAAGGAGCTCGCCCTGACCTTCGACCGCGAGGACGGCCTGCCGACCGTCTCCGGCATCCAGCCCTCCGGCATGCTCGCCGACGACATCCTCGGCGATCCGAACGTGCCGGACGATCCGAAGCGGATCCGCGCGATGATCGTCGAGGCGAGCAACCCGCTGCTCGCCTGCAGCAATCCCGACGGCCGCCTCGACCGTGCCTTCGAGAGCCTCGAGCTGCTGGTCACGATCGACCTCTTCCGCAACGAGGTCGGCAGCCTCGCGCACTACGTCCTGCCGGCGCAGACCTGGATGGAGCGCCCCGAGATCCCGTACGCGCTCCAGAGCTTCGCCGGCGCCTGCGCGACGCCCTACATCATCTACGCCGATCCGGTGCTCGAGGCGCCGCCGGACGTGCGGCCCGAGTGGTGGATCTATCTGCGCCTCGCCGACGCCCTCGGCGTCACCCTCTTCGGCAATCGCCTGACGTCGGCCGCCGCGAAGCTCTATGCGCGGCTTCGTTATTCGCCGCTCGGCCGCTTCCTGCCGGGCCCCGAGAAGATCTTCGACGGCCTATTCCGCAAGGCCGGCCTCCCCGGCGTCGCCGAGATGCGCGAGAAGCATCCCCACGGCCTGCTGCTGCCCGAGAATCCCGGCGACAACTTCCTCGGCACCGATCGCGTGCTGACACCCCACAAGAAGGTCGACCTCGCCCCCGCACCGATCGTCGACGCCTTCGAGGCGAGCGCCGAGACCTACTACGCCGAAGAGCTCGCCGCCCGCGAGCGGATCAAGCTGATCGGCATCCGGCAGCTCAAGCGGATGAACACGGCCTCGTCGAACAGCCCCGCCCTCGTGCGCGAGACGACGAACTACGCCTACCTGAGCCCGGACGACGCGGCGAAGATCGGCATCTCGAACGGCGAGCTCGTCGAGGTCGAGTCCGCCCATGGCCGGATCCGCATCCCCGCCCGCATCAGCGACGAGATGATGCCGCGCACGGTCGCGATCCCGCAGTGCTGGGGCCATGCGAAGGCCGACGGCCTCTCGCATGCGGCGAAGCATCCGGGCGTCAACTCGAATCTGCTGGCGGGCGATGGCCCCGAGCACATCGAGGCGCTCTCCGGGATGTCGCATCTTTCGGGGATTCTCGTCTCCCTCCGACGGGCTTAGCGGGGCGCGCGGTTTGGCGATCGGAGGGGCTGTGCCGGGTGCCCCGGCCGAACGGCTCGGGGTTCGTGGCTCGGACGCGCGCGTTCTGGATCGCCGGCGCGTCCTTCGCCGTGCTGCGCGCGCGACCTTTACATCTCACTCCGAACCGTTCGGCCGGGGCACTCGGCAGGCCTTCGTTCGGCGGATCCTGCACGCTCCGAGACGTGGACCGAAGAATTCACCCCCATGAATCGC
>JAWKRX010000073.1:0-2947 GCA_041389425.1 Myxococcota bacterium | reverse complement strand
TGAGGGCGAATCGGAGGGGGTCGGCATGAGCCAGCTGAGAGCAGGGATCGTGCCGGGAACAATCAACGAACCACGTCTCATGCAGCCCGGCCACGTCTCGCTCCCGAACGGAACCGGCCTCGCGCATTCCGGTGGCAGCGACGGGTACGGCGGCATCGCGCCCAACGAGCTGACCCGCAGCGAGGATCGCGATCCGATCGCCGGCACGCCGTGGCACAAGAGCACGCCCGCCCGGATCGAAGCGCTCTGATCGACGGTGCTCAGCGCATCGTCGCCGACGCGATCGCGCGCTCCAGCGCCGCGGCCGAGTCCGTCCCGAATCGGCGCTGCACCCGGCGCATGAAGGGACGGCCGACGCGCGCCAGCGCGACCGCCGGCCGGGAGAACGCGAAGATCTCGAAGACGACCCGTTCGGTGTCCGGATCGATGCGCACGCTGAACCGCTCCTCGCCGCAGGCGACATGTCCGGGGAGCGTTCCGTAGGCGAAGGAGACCTCGTTCGGCTCGCCGGGCGGATCGATCCGGTCGACGACCCGGCACGGACTCAGGAACCAAGGGACGAAGACGCGCGTCAGCGTCGCGACGATCTGCCCCGGGAAGACGGGCACGTCGCCGCCCTGGAGCTCGAGCCACGGGATCTCGAAATGGCGCCAGGTGAAGAGGGCGGAGCGAGCCCGCTCGAAGACCGCGCGCCCGCGGCCGAGGGGGAAGCGGCTGTGGTCGAAGGTGTAGCGATGCGCGAGGGCGACGAGCGCCTCCGGCCGCGCCGTGGCGCCGACGTCGTCGTGGCTGAAGGGCGCGTCGACGCGCGCGAGCTGCGCGGCGATCGTCGCGGGGGAGGGGCGCAGCAGGCGGATCATCCCGCCGCGGCTTTCGTTCCGGTCGTCGGCGCCGTCGCGGGGCCCAGCAGCATCACGGGGATCTTGCGGTTCGTCGCGCGGGCCTGATAGGCGGCGAAATTCGCGAAGGTCCCGGCCATGCGCGCGAAGAGCGCATCGCGCTCTGCGCCCGTCGCTTCGCGCGCGATCCGCTCCTCGACGCCGCCACGGTGCTGCACGACGACGCGCGGATCGGCCTTCATGTTGTGGTACCAGGCGGGATGCGCGGGCGATCCGCCCTTCGAGGCGACGACGATCATCGCATCGCCCTCCCAGAGAAAGGCGAGCGAGGTCTTGCGCGGCTTGCCGCTCTTCGCGCCGCGCGTCGTGACGAGTACCGTCTGGCCCGGCGGGCCCATCGAGAGGCGGCCGCCGGTCAGCGGGATGAGGACCGAATCGACCCGGCGGCAGACGGTGTAATAGAAGATGCCGCCGAGCTTCGAGGAGCTCGCGGCGACGCCGAGCCGGCTCATCCAATCGAGGGGACGGGACATGATCGAAGCCCCTCGCCTCAGCGCGCTTCCTCGAGCGGCGCCGGCTCTCGGCGCTCGACCAGATAGCTCGACTGGCAGACCATGACCTCGGCGCCCGCTGCGTTCACCATCGAGGCCCGGCTCTTCACGATCCCGTAGCGCGGGCGCGAGCGCGAGAGCCGCTTGTCGAGACAGACCTCGCGCAGCGTCAGCTCGTCGCCGGGGCGGACGGGCGTCGGGAACTTCATCTTCATGCCCATCATCGCCGCCGCCTTCGTCTTCAGCTCGGCGGCGCGCGAGAAGATCAGCGACGAGATCGAATACGTATGGCAGGACGACGCGCTGAGCCCGCCGAACACCGAGTCGCGGGCCGCCTCCTCGTCGACGTGGAACGGCTGCGGGTCCCATTGCGAGGCGAACCCGACGATCTCTTCCTTCGAGACGACGTGACGGCCGACCTCGATCGACAAACCGACCTCGATGTCCTCGAAATAGCGCATGGGGGGTGGGTAGCGCGGGGTCTCCGCCGAGACAATCGAAGGCCTGCGGACGCTCTTCGCCATTGCGACCCTCCCGTTTTCCTGGGAAGCTCGAACGCGCCGATTCCGCTGCCGGGCAATGCGACCGCGCGAGCTCCGATCGGCCGCACGATCCAGGAGCAGCCATGCCGACCCCCCTCTGGAAGACCCGCCCCGGCGCCCCCTATCCCGCGAGCTTCGGGACCCAGCCGATCAACGACTTCATCCATCTTTCCGAGGGCCTCTCGAACAGCTTCCTGATCACGACCTCCGAAGGCAGCATCGTCGTGAACACGGGCATGTTCTTCGAGGCGCCCTACCACAAGCAGAACTACGCGAAGATCGATCCCGCCCCGCCACGCTACATCGTCCTGACCCAGGGCCACGTCGATCACGTCGGCGGCGTCGATCATCTGCGCGGGCCCGGCACCCAGGTCGTCGCCCACGCCGGCAATGCCGAGCACCAGGCCTACGATCGCCGCCTCGCGCCCTTCCGCGGCGCGCGCTCGGCCTTCGCCTTCAAGCGCGACAACGCGCGCGCCGTGAAGCAGGCGCTCGCCGACCACGGCACGCTGCCGGCCCAGGCGATCCCGACGCCCGACATCGTCTTCGACGGCCGCTTCACCTTCCAGCTCGGCGGTCTGCGCGTCGAGCTCATCGGCGTCAAGGGCGCCGAGACGAACGACTCGCTCGTGATCTGGCTGCCCGATCACGGCATCTGCTTTCCGGGCAATCTCTTCGGCTGCCTCTTCGGCCATTTCCCGAACCTCGTGACCGTGCGCGGCGATCGCTATCGCGACGCGCTCACCTGCGCGGCGGCCTTCGAGCTCGTGCGCGACCTGCAGCCGAAGCTGCTCCTCGTCGGCCACCATCAGCAGATCGAAGGCGAAGCGCTGATCCGGAGCGAAATCGAGCGCATCCGCGACGCGACGCTCTGGGTCCACGACGAGACCGTGAAGGGCATGAACGCCGGCAAGGATCTCCACACGCTGCTCCGCGAGGTCGTGCTGCCGCCCGAGCTCGAGGTCGGCGAGGGCTACGGAACGGTCCGCTGGAGCGTGCAGGCGATCTGGGAGCA
>JAWKRX010000072.1:0-2972 GCA_041389425.1 Myxococcota bacterium | reverse complement strand
GAATTCCATCGCGGGACAGATCGCCGACACCCGCCCTGCCAGGCTGGTTCCGTCGCGCCGCGCTACCCGCTGCGGCGCCCATCTGGCATGCTGCGCGCCGGAGGTCTTCCGCATGCCCGTCGCGCCCGATCCGTTCGCCCCTTCCACGCCGCCGCCCCGGCCCGCCTCGCATCGTTGGAAGAGCGCGCCGCCTTCGTCCAGCGTCGCGCGCGCGTCGATCCGGAAGGCATCCTTCGCCGCCCGCGTGGTCTCGCTTTCGCTCCTGCCGGCGTTCGTGCTCGCCTGCGGACATTTCGGCGGCGGAACGGACGAGCGGGGGCGCGCGAAGTCGGAGGGGGTCTTCGAGATCGCGATGATCCCCGATACCCAGAACTACGTCGACTACAGCCATCAGCGCGCCGAGGGCTTCGTCTTCGATGCGAGCCACCTCCTGATGGAGCAGATGCGCTGGATCGCCTCCCGCAGCGTCGCGAAGGGTGGCAAGGTCGCCTTCGTCGCCGCGGTCGGCGACGTCTGGCAGCATCAAACGCTTCCGATCGACAAGACCCATGCCGATCGTGGCATGGGCCGCGTCGCGAATCCGCTCTTCGCCGGCCATTTCGATCCGACGCCGAAGACCCAGGCGGTCGAGATCCCGAAGGCGATCGAGGCCTATCAGATCCTCGCCGATGCGGAGATGCCCTTCGGCGTCGCGCCCGGCAACCACGACTACGACGCGATGTGGAACTCGGATCAGTTTCCGCCGAACACGAGCAAGCCGCGCCAGGAGCTGACCTGGAGCGTCGAGGACATCGGCATGCTCCACGTCGGCGGCCTCGACAATTTCCGCTCGGCCTTCGGCGACGACAAGCCCTTCTTCAAGGACAAGCCCTGGTACGTCGCGAGCTACCGGGGCGGCGCCAACAGCGCCCAGCTCTTCGAGGCCGGGGGCTACGAGTTCCTCCACTTCGCGCTCGAGATGCAGGCGGGCGACGACGTCATCGCCTGGGTCGAGTCCGTCATGAAGCAATACCCCGGCCGCCCGACGATCCTCTCGACCCACGACTATCTCGATCCCCGCGGCGAGCGGCGCCCGAACCCGATCATCGACCTCGCCCGCGTCGATCCGCAGGAGCACAACAGCGCCGAAGACCTCTTCCGCGAGCTGATCGCGAAGAACGACCAGATCTTCCTCGTGCTCTGCGGCCACCATCACGGCCAGAGCTTCCGGGTCGACGAAAACGAGCAGGGCCACGAGGTCTACCAGATGCTCGCCGACTACCAGGATCGCGGGCAGGCGGGCCTCGACTCGGGCCAGCCCCTCGATCCCTTCCTGCGCGGCCCGACCGGCATCGGCGACGGCTGGCTCCGGATGCTGCGCTTCCATACGGGCGGCCTCGCGCCGCGCATCGACGTGCGGACCTACTCGACCCATTACCGCGCGCTCTCGGGCGAGCTCGAGAAGTACGCGGATTGGTACCGGCCCCACGAGCAGCCGAACATGAGCGACGAGGAATTCCTCGCCGCCGAGGAGTTCACGATCCCGCTGGTCGATTTCCGCGAGCGCTTCGGCCCGCCGAAGTACTGAGCGAGACGGCGATGGCGCGCTACGAGCGCAAGGATCGGCTCCATCAGCGGGCGAAGGACGAGGGCCTCCGCTCGCGCGCGGCCTACAAGCTCGAGGAGCTGCAGAAGGAGTGGAAGCTCCTGCGCTCCGGCCAGCGCGTCTTCGATCTCGGCTGCTGGCCCGGAGGCTGGCTCGAGGTCGCGGCGCGGCTCGTCGGACCTTCCGGGCGCGTCGTCGGCGTCGATCTCGCCGAGGTATCGCCGCCGATCCCGGCGGCTCAGGTCGTCTCCCTCGTCGGTGATCTCGAAGCGCCGGAGATCGCGGCGCGCCTGCGCGAAGCGCTCGGCGCCGAGCGCGCCGACGTCGTGCTCTCGGATGCGGCACCGAAGCTGACGGGCGTGCGCGAACGCGACCGCGCGAACGAGGAGCGGCTGCTCGAGGCGATCGAGGCCCTGCTGCCGCAGCTGCTGGCGAAGGGCGGGGCGTTCGTCGTGAAGATCCTCGAGGGGCCGGAGGCGCAGATCGTCGACAAGCGGATCCGCGCGTCGTTCGAGCAGGCGAAGACCGTGAAGCTCGATGCGACGCGCAAGGGCTCGACCGAGCGCTATCTCGTCGCCCGGGGCTATCGCGGCGGCGAAAGCTGATCCGTTAGAATCGATCCGCGCCCGGCCGAGCGGCCTGCATCGTCCGGCATCCGGGCTGGGCGTCGTCGCCCGCCTCGGCGGCCGGAAGGTTCGCCCCTCCGCCGTCGCCTCCGTTCATGCCCTACTCGACAGGAAAACCTCATGGCCAGCGTCTCCGCCTCCCGTCCCTTCAAGGTCCTCGGCCTCCAGCAGATCGCCGTCGGCGGCCTCGACAAACAGCGGCTGCGCGCCTTCTGGGTCGACCTGCTCGGCCTCCGCTACGGCCATAGCTACAAGAGCGAGAAAGAGAACGTCGACGAGGACATCTGCGAGACCGGCGCCGGCGCCTTCACCGTCGAGGTCGACCTCATGCAGCCCCTCGACCCGGCGAAGAAGCCCGCGGTCCACGACCCGGCGCTCAACCACATCGGCCTCTGGATCGACGATCTCGCCGCCGCCGTCGCCTGGCTCGAAGCGAAGGGCGTCCGCTTCACCCCCGGCGGCATCCGCAAGGGCGCCGCGGGCCACGACGTCTGCTTCATCCATCCGAAGGGCAACGCGGACTTCCCGATCGGCTCCGAGGGCGTGCTCGTCGAGCTCGTGCAGGCGCCGGAGGCGGTCCGCAAGGCGTTCGAGACGATCGCGGCGGCGGAGGCGGGGCGTTAGGCGGCGGGCAGGCCCCGCCGCGCCCGCGCTCGGCGGCATGCCCGGATCGACGCGCGCCGTGCCGGTCCGACCGACGTCGAACGAGTGTCCTGAGTCCGAAGTTCGCCTGCATTCGATCGCAGCCTCGGGCCGCTCGC
>JAWKRX010000071.1:0-3157 GCA_041389425.1 Myxococcota bacterium | reverse complement strand
CAGGCTCCTAGCGTCCCGACCCCGGCCTGCCTCAGCGCCCCTCGCCGGGCTCGTCGGCCGGCGCGGCCGCCGCACGGGCCAGGCCGGGGCGCGGCGGCAGGATCGCTTCGTCGCAGCGGTAGAGGGTCGCCTCGGTCTCCGCACAGGTCGACATCGGCGTCGTGAGGCGCTTCGTCGACGCGACGTTCGCACCGTACTCGCACGCGATCCGGCGAATCGCGGCGCGCACGCTCCAGGTATCGCATCGGCTCGTCAGCGTGAAGCCCGTATCCTGGAGCACCAGCTCGTTCGAGACCACGCATTGCTTCAGCACCGGAGCGGTCGGCGCGAAGAAGCGGACGTCGCATTCCCGATCCGATCGCGGGGCGACCGGCTCCGAGAGGACGACCTTCTCGTAGATCGACATCGACGTACAGGACAGACTGGTCGCCGCGAGCATCCCCGCCGTACCGAGCCATCTCTGCGAAATTCCCATCGCTAGGCGCCTCCGACGAGCGCGCGGACCGCACGATCGATCACGTCGCGATGGCTGTCGCCCATCGCGCCCAACGAGTCCTGGGTCGATTCACCGAATGCGACGCTCTCGCCCGTCTCGACGTCGAAGACCTCGAGCGTCATGCGGAGAAAATAGATGCGGATGTCCCAGCTCCAGTTGTCCGTGTATTCGAGACGCCATGGGATGCGCGGATCGCATCTCCCGGAATCCGCGGCCACCGCCCGGAGCCCCTGCTTCCGGAGGGCGTCGACCACCTGCACGGACAGCTCGCGCTCGTCCTCGGGATGCTGCTCCACGCAGATCGTTCCGCCCGCGACCGCGCCGGGCAGCGGGCTGCCGTGCACCACCGTGCATCCCGAGCTCCCGAGAACCGCGAGCAGCCCGATCGCCTGCAGCCGACGTCGTCGCATGCTTTTCTTCCTCCCCTCGCGAACCGGTCCGGACCGGGCGCGTCAGTCCCGCTCGAGCAGCCTGGCCTTCTGCGCATCGAACTCGGATTGGGTCAGCACGCCGCGCCGGCGCAGCGCGTCCAGCTTCTCGAGCTCGTCGGCGATCAGCGCAGGGCCCACGTGTGTCGGCGGGTCCTGCGAACTGCGGACCGCCGATCGGATCCGAGCGCCCAGATGGGCCGCGAGATCGCCGACCCAGACGTTGTAGTTCCCATGGATCCGCGGCCCCTTCTTCACGATGGGCCGCTCCATCCCGGGGCCACGGCGGACGAGATCGTTCGGGTTGTAGTCGAGATTCGAGCTGTCGCGGTAGTCGATCCAGAACGCCTCCGCGTCGTAGCCGATCGCGACCGTCGCGCGGTGGGTCCGGATCGTCGTCGAAACCACGATCAGGCCGTCGCCCTCGACCCCGCCGTACCATTTCTGCTCGCCGGCGACCTGCTGGATCGCTCGTCCGATGTCCTCGAGCGTGGATCCTTCCGGCGCGCCATGCGGCGTGCGCGGGACGTTCCGAATCGTCTCCGATCCGGAGGCGAGCCCCGCCGTTAGGTACGACAGCAGGAAGATTGCGGCGAAGACCGTGCCCTTCGTCATCAGAACTCCCCTCCCGGCCGTCTCGGCCATCGCGGCCTGCCGGCGAGCGGGGGCCTGCCGGCGACCGGGCCATTGTACGCATTCGAAGCGCGACTCCAGCGGGAATTTGCGGGGCTTGCGGTCATCGGCCTTCTCGACCTCGCCGGCCTCCCCGGCCTATCGACGCCCGACACCGTCCAGCTCGAAGCCGCGATAGGCCGTCCGGAATCCCGCGCGCTCGAAGAGTCCCGCGATCGTCGATTCCCGCGCGGGCGAGCCGTCGACCTGCTCGACCGCGAGCCGCTTGACCCCGAGACGGCTCGCGCCCACCGCGAGCGCGCGCAGCGCGGCGAGCAGGCGTTCATCCTGACGCGTGATCGGATCGACGAACAGGGAGAGGCTCCGCCCGCCGCGCTCGACCAGCAGGAGCGGGGCGCCGTCGACCAGGACGACGGCCGTCCCGATCGCACGGCGGGCCCGCCCCTTCGCGAGCGCGGGCCAGGGGAGCTGCGCGCCCCAGGGCTGTGCGGGATCGGTCGATGCGAGCAGGACGGCCTGCGGGATCGCGGGCCGCGCGCGAAAACCGCGAAGCCGATCGACGGCGCCGGGCAGTGCGAACTGGGCGCTGCTCGCACCGGCCGAGAAATGGCCGCGGCGGATCCGGCCCGCCTCCTCCATCTCGCGCAGCACGGGGTAGATCGCGCTGAAGCCCCCCGGCAGCGATTCGCCGTCGAGGGATTCGCGAGACACGATTGCGTGTCGGTCGAGCAGGCCGAGCACGCGGCGATGCAGGCGCTCCGTCGGCGAATCGGCCTCGCCCGGGTTCGCCGCGAGCAGCGGCGCGACGAGGGACCAGCGGCCGGCGGTCGACGAAGGCGGCGCATGGCGTCCCGGGCGCCGGGGGCGCTTCGCGCGGGGCGCGCGGCGGGCACGCAGCGGAGCGAAGGTGTCGTTCGTGACGAGCCCACGCCAGACGAGTCCCCAGAGCCCGGCCTCGATCGCCGGCGCCGGCGTCCCCGGATCGCTCGCGCGGATCTCGCTCGCGATCTCGGAGAAGAACGAGGCGCCGCGGCGCTCGAGCCCGGCGTGGATCCGCGCCTCGATCGGCGTGAGCGGGTCGTTCGCTTCTCCCGGCTTCCCCGGCGCGCCTGGCGCCGATGGATCCGCGCCGGCGAGCCGCTCGCGACGATGGAGCGCGATGCGGCCGTCGCGTTCGCCGATCGCACCCGCGCCGATCCAGACGAGCTGCCCCTCGCTGCCCGCCGCGTCGAGCAGCGCGGGGTCGAAGTCCGCGATGCGCGCGGGCAGGATCGCGCGCTCGAGCTCGGCGAAGGAGAGCGGCAAGCCCTCGAGCCGATCGATCACCGCATCGAGCTGCGTTCGCCCCCGGCGCGGGGCGGCGATCCCGTGCCAGTCGAGCAGGAAGCGCGCGACGGCCTCGCCCGGAACCGGCTCGATCTCCTCGCGCAGGCGCGCGAGCGTCTTCTGCTTGACCCGCCGCAGCACCTCCGGCTCGCACCACTCGCGCCCCTGCCGGCGCGGATCGAACTCGCCGGCGAGTAGCCGACCGCGGCGGGCGAGCGAATCGAGCAGCGGCTCGAGGCCGGCCGGGCGCAGGCCGAAGCGCGCCGCGAGCGCA
>JAWKRX010000070.1:0-5139 GCA_041389425.1 Myxococcota bacterium | reverse complement strand
TTCCCGGCGATCGAGAGTGGGTTCCCGTTCGCCCCGGCGCCCGTGCAATTCTTTCGTTCTTGCGTGAAGCCCTTCACACAAGGGACGAGCCGCAAGGGGCACCTTCTTCGCGAGCCCGGCGATTCGGGCCCGTGCAAGGAGCATCGAGATGGAATTCCGCGCTTCGATGCGAGCGCTCCACGCTCTCGGGACGACCGGACGGAGCCGGGCAACGGGCACCGCCGTCGTCGCCTGCTTCATTTTCTCCGTCCTGTTCTTGATCGCGAGCGCGTCCCGGCTGCACGCCACACCCGTCTCCTGGATCGGCGACCACGGGAACGCGCAGATCCCCGGCGATGCCTGCTCGGTCCCCTGAGCCCGCGCGCCGCGCCGCTTGCCTCCGGCGGTCGTTGCAATCCCCCGCGCAAGGTCGCAAGCTGGAATCTCCCCGATCGCGCCCGAGAAGGAGATTCCCATGCAGATCACCAGGCGCGCGAGCGAAGACCGCGGCAAGAGCGAGCTCGGCTGGCTCCACGGCCGCCATACCTTCTCGTTCGCCGAATACCGCGACCGCGACCACATGGGCTTCCGCAATCTGCGCGTCCTCAACGACGACATCGTCGAGCCGGGCCAGGGCTTCGGAACCCATGGCCACCAGAACGCCGAGATCCTCACCTACGTGATCGAGGGCCGCCTCGAGCACAAGGACTCGATGGGCAACGGCAGCATCATCGAGCCGGGCAAGCTCCAGTACATGAGCGCCGGCAGCGGGGTGACCCACAGCGAGTTCAACCCTTCCCGAGACCAGCGCGTCCATCTGCTGCAGATCTGGATCCTGCCCGACGCGAACGGCGGCGAGCCGCGTTATGCCGAGCACGCGCTGCCGCCGGCGGCGGACGCGAGCGCCCTGACGCTCGCCTTCGCGGGACGGCCCCGGGACGGCGCTCTCGCGATTCGGGCCGATGCCGATGTCTACCTCGGCCGCCTCGCGCCCGGCGGAGCGCTCGCCCATGCAACCTCTCCGGGCCGAGGCGTCTGGATCCACGTCTTCGAAGGCGCCCTCGCCATCGGCGGGACGCAGCTCGGAGAAGGCGACGGCGCCGCGATCGAGCAAGCCGCATCGATCGAGATGGCGAGCACCGAGGGTGCGGCCTTCCTGCTCTTCGATCTGCGCTGAGTTCGCCCGGCACGAAGCGGATCGCGGCCCTGAACGGCGTCAGAGCCCGCGCGGATCTCCGGCGCCGAGCGGTGCCAGCACCCCCGGCTGCGCCAGCCCGCGCCAGGCCCCGAGCGGATCGAGCATCTGCCGCACGGCGCGGCGCGACTCCGGGGCGAGCGCTCCGATCTCCGCGGCGATCGCGGCGCGCCGCACCTCGTGTTCGGGCCAGGCCGGAAGAACGGTCTGCCCGAAGCCGAGATCGATGACGACACGATCCCCACCCGCCGCGAGCGCCTCGCGATTCGCTTCGAGATAGGCGAGCTGGTCCCGCGCGATCTCTGCGAGGACCGGCAGCAGCGAAACCGGAATCGCATCGTCCCCATCCGCTCGCGGGCGCGGCCGCGCGCGCCGGACGCTCTCCGGGTACAGCCGCAGTGCCGGTGCGAAACGCACGACGCGCTCGCGAAGCCGTGCATCGGCGAAGACCTCGCTCTCGAGCCAGGCCGCGAGCGATCCGTCCGGCCGCGTCGGCGCGTCGCCGAGCAGGAAGCCCGATGCCGCGAGATGAATCGCCATGCCGTCGAGCAGCGCCGGCGCACGCTCGGGCCAGAGCGGCAGCCAGAGCTCGATCCAATCCTCGAGCAGCCGCGCGCAGATCCGCCGCACCGGCGTCGTCGGCCGCCACGCCGGCTCGGGCCGGATCCGCTCGAGATAGTCGAGGGTCGCCGCGAGCTCGCCCAGCACGAAGCCCTCCGGCGTCCGCAGATACGGCCCCTCTTCGCGCCCCGCGCGCGCCGCGAGCGCGAACGCGAGCGCCGGCGTCTCCGGGACCAGCTCGAAGTCGATGCCCTTCGCGACGAGCGCCGTCACGAGCGCGATCGAATCCCGCCCCGAAGCATCGCCGTAGACCGCGTGCCGCATCTGCCCTCCGCGCACCGCGCGCCCGCCGCCCGCCGCCCGTCAATCGCCCCAGCGGATCGTCAGCTCGACCTGCGTATCCGGATGGATCGAGCAGGCGACCGGACACCGATCCGCCGCCTCCCGCAGCCGCTCCCGCGCCGTCGCCGGCACGCCCTTCGGCATCTCCATCTCGACGACGACACGCCCGACCCGCCGCCGCGGCTCGAGACTCATGTGCTTCTCGACGCGGGCCCGCGCGCCGTCGATCTTCCAGCCCTCGCGCTGCGCCAGGATCCCCATCGTCGTCAGCATGCAGGTCCCGAGCGAAGCCGCGAGCAGATCCGTCGGCGAGAACGACTCGCCCTTGCCCTGATTGTCGACCGGCGCATCGGTCTCGAGGCTCGCCTTCGACGGCCCATGGACGGCCGTCGTATGCAGCCCTCCTTCATAGACGAGCTTCATCTCCACCATCGCGACCGGTTCTCCTCTCGTTTCGCTTCTCGTTTCGCTTCTCGTTTCATCTCGCGCCTCGACTCGCCAGCGGGCCTCGATGGCCGCCGGCGCATCCGCGAACGCCCGCCCCGATCGATTCGACCGTGGACCCGCGCCCGCACGCGCCCAGGCGCGCCAACCCGCGGATGTTGCCCGAATCCCCGGGTTCACGCCCCCGAAATCCCGCCCCCGCGTGCTAGCGTCTCGGGCCTCCATGCAACCCACGCTCGACAGCGCGCCCCTCTCCCCCGGGCCCGAGCGGGACGCCCGCCTGGCTTCCGCCCTCGAACGCCTCGGCCATGCCGAATTCCGCCCAGGCCAGCGGGAGGCGATCGAAGGCCTGCTCGACGCGCAGCGCCTGCTGCTCGTCGCCCCGACCGGTGGCGGCAAGAGCCTCTGCTATCAGCTGCCCGCTCTCGTCCTCGGCGGCACGACCATCGTCGTCTCGCCCCTCATTGCGCTCATGCGCGATCAGGTCGACGCCCTCGAGCGCCGCGGCATCGCCGCGACCTTCCTCGCCTCCACCCTCGACGGCGCCGAGCTCGGCCGCCGCCTCGACGGCCTCGAACGCGGCCTCTATCAGCTTCTCTACGTCGCGCCCGAACGCCTGGTCTTCCCCCAGTTCCGGCAGGTGCTACGCCGCCTCGAATGCCCCCTCTTCGCGATCGACGAAGCCCATTGCATCAGCGAATGGGGCCACGACTTCCGCCCCGAATACCTCGAGATCGGCCGCGTCCTCGCCGAACACCCGGCGGCCCGCGTGCTCGCCTGCACCGCGACCGCGACCCCCTACGTCCGCGACGAGATCATCGCCCGCCTCGGCCTCCCGCCCGAAACGCCGCAGATCGTGCGCGGCTTCGCCCGCCCGAACCTCGCGCTGCGAATCGCCGAGGTCGAGCGCGCCGCCGAACGCCGCCGCCTCGTCGACGACGTCCTCTACGAAGCCCTCGGCCTCCCCGGTTCCGGCCGCGGAACCGCCATCATCTACGGTCCGACCCGCAAGAGCACCGAAGCCGAGCGCGACCGCCTCGTCGCCGACGGCTGGAAATGCGAGACCTATCATGCCGGCCTCACCGGCGAGCGCCGCGACCAGGTCTCCATCGCCTTCGCCGCCGGGGAGCTCGAGATCGTCGTCGCGACCAACGCCTTCGGCATGGGCATCGACCGCGCCGACGTCCGCGCCGTCATCCACCTCGCCCCGCCCGGCTCCATCGAGGCCTACTACCAGGAGGTCGGCCGCGCCGGCCGCGACGGCAAGGACGCCATCGCCCAGATGCTCGTCGGCCCCGGCGACATCGCCCGCCGCCGCGCCCTCGTCGACGGCGACTCCGACGGCACTCCCTCCAGCATCGAAGCCGCCAAACACCGCTGGTCGCTCTTCCTCGAGCTGATGCGCTTCTCCGAGGGCGGCAGCTGCCGCCACGACGCCGTGCTGCGCTATTTCGGCGACGAAGAGGAGACCCTCTCCGGCTGCGGCCGCTGCGACGTCTGCGAACGCCTCGCCCGCGGCGAATCCGCCGGCAACGAAGAGAGCGACGAAGAGGTCACCCTCCTCGTCCGCAAAGCCCTCTCCGCCGTCGCGCGCCTCCAGGGCCGCTACGGCCTCTCCGCCGCCGAAGCCCTCCTGCGCGGCGCCGACGACCCGCGCCTGCGCAGCGCCGGCCTCGACCGGACCCCGACCTTCGGCATCCTCTCCGACCGCTCCGAGCTCTGGCTGACGAAGCTCCTGCGCCGCTGCGTCACCGCCGGCTGGGTCGACTTCGACGGCGGCGACCGCCCCGTCATCGTGCTCACCCGCACGGGCCTCGCCGTGATGAAGGGCGAGCGCGAAGCCCGCATCCTGCTCCCGCCCGACGAACGCAGCGCCACCCGCCCCCACGCCGGGCCCGGCCGCTCAACCGCCGGCGCGGGCAACCCGTTCATCGTCCGCAAGCGCAACGCAACGCCCGGCGCCGAAAGCGCCCCCGCCCTCCTCGACGAAGCCGCGCGCGCCCGCTTCGAAGCGCTCCGATCCCACCGTCTGCGCGTCGCCCAGGCCGAAGGCGTCCCCCCCTACGTCGTCGCCAGCGACCGCACCCTCCGCGAAATCGCAGAGCTCAATCCACAGAGCGAGAGGGAGCTGCTCCGGGCACATGGCATCGGCGAGGCGAAGGCACGCAAGTACGGGGAAGGCTTCATGAACGTGCTCCGCGACGGCCAGGAATGACCCGAATTGGAGCGCATCCAGCGCCTCGCGCGCCGGACCCGAAGGGAAAGCAGGAATCCCGCCGCTGGTTATTGCGGACCTGGCTATCTCCGGAGCGCCTCGAACGCAGACCGAAGACGCTGTTTAGAGTCGCGACGCCAATGAAGCGGGCTACGATGATCGGGCTGGTTATACAGACCGGCTCGCAGGCTCCGGGTGGACTCGGCGGGTCTGTCTAATTGTAGTTATGCGGCATCGGCCGACCGCCATGGAAACGAAGTTCGCATACACGTGGAGGGTTGGTGGCCTGATCTCAGCGATGATCGGTGCGGCCGTAGGCTTCCTCGCGATGGTGGCCGCCTGGGGCCATAATCCTCAGCAAGAATTCCATGGAGTGGATGAGGTCGATTGGCAAGCCTTGCTG
>JAWKRX010000069.1:0-5285 GCA_041389425.1 Myxococcota bacterium | reverse complement strand
AATGGCGTCCCCAACGGGGATCGAACCCGTGTTATCGGCTTGAAAGGCCGACGTCCTAACCGCTAGACGATGGGGACGCGCTGGCGGCGCAGTATCGCAGAGGTCGCCGGCATCGCCACCCTGGCCCGTGGCCCGGGTTCCAGCGCGATCGATTGCACCGAAAATCGACCGCGGCGCGGGAGCGGTCGCCCGGAGAGCCGTCGCTAGACTGGCCCGATGTCCGACCGAAGCATTCGTTCCGAACGAGCCCTCAACATCTGGTCGAGCTTTCAGCGCAGTGTGAGTCCGCTGGCGCGGGGCGCGGCGATCATCCCCGCGCCCGAGCTCGATTTCGACGAAATCGGGGGCCTCGCCGCGGCGAAGGAAGAGATCCTGACCTACGCCTACGCCCAGACGAGCCCCGAGATCTACGGCCGTTGGGGCACGTTTCCGCCGAGCGCGATGCTGATGATCGGTCGCCGGGGCAGCGGCAAGGCGATGCTCGCGGAAGCCCTGGCGGCGCGCACCCAGACGGCGTTCGTGCGGGTGGACGTGCCGCGCATGGTGCTCGACGTGATCCACGGCGTCAGCAAGATCGGCGAGCTGATCCAGGGCTGGTCTGCGGCTCTCGAGGAGATGCCGCCGGTCACGGTGTTCTTCGACGAGCTCCAATACGCCCAGGCCCACGATCTCTCCGCCCATCACGGCCAGCTCCCGGCGGGTCCGATCCTCGACTTCCTGTTCGAGCTGATCGACCGGACCCTCGCCGTGCCCCGCGCCCTCGTGGTCGGAGCGACGAGCTTCCCCGATACCCTGCCCCATGCCTTCGTCGCGCCGGGGCGCTTCGAGCGCATCGTCGAGGTCAATCCGATCTTTCCGGAGGACGTCGTCGCCGCGCTCGAGATCCATGCGCGGCATGCGGAAGCCCGCGCGGGTCGTTCGCTCTTCGAGCAGATCCGCTGGCGGGCGGTGGTCGGGACGACGGGCGATCCCTCGATCGGCGACTGGGTCCGGATGCTCCATGGCGTCTTGCGCCGCAAGGCCCGGCTCGAGGCGGGCGGTGAAAAGCCCGAGCCGGTCACGGGAGAGGATTTCTCGCGCGAGCTCTCGCGATTCCGCCAGGCGCATACGCGGATCCACATGGACGGCGGCAACTACCTCTGATCCGGGCTGCGTCGCGCGGCCTCCGCGAAGGCCGTGCCAGGTGCCCGGGACGAGCGGCGCGGGGTTCGTGGCTCGGACGCACGCGTCGAGGATCGCCGGCGCGTCCATCGCCGTGCTGCGCGTGCGACCTTTACATCTCACCCCGCACCGCTCGCCCCGGACACTTCGAACGCTTTAGCCGGAGTCAGCTCCGCGTCCCGTTTTTCGTTTGGGGGGCGGGCGTCACGTTTCTTCGAGGGAATGACGGGCGCGTTCGGGGTTGCGTGTGGGCTGCGTGTTGCGGTGGGGGGGCGCGTTCGCTGCGGGGAGCGTGCGGTGGGCATGCCGACCGGATGCATACGCGTTCGCGGGCGACGGAAGCCGCAACGAAATCCATGGCGCTTCGATGAAGGCGCGGCTCACGCGAGCCCGATCACCGACCGATAGATGCGGCCACGGACGGGGTGCGTCCGGAGCGGGCGGGCCGGCCGAGCGGTTGCCGCGAACGACGCGAGCGTCAGGGAGCCACGGTGCAGGACCACACCGTCCTTTTCGTCGACGACGAAGTCAATATCCTGAAGGCGCTCCAGCGGCTCCTGCGCCACGAGCCCATTCAGGTCTTGACCGCGTCGACTCCTGCCGACGCCTTCGACCTGATCGATCGCTACGAGCCGCAGGTCGTCGTCTCGGATCAGCGCATGCCCCGGATGAACGGCGTCGACTTCCTCTCCTCGGTGCGCGAGCGCCATGGCGACGTCGTCCGCATGATGCTCACCGGCTACACCGACATGACGGTCGCCGTCGAGGCGATCAACAAGGGCGAGATCTATCGCCTGATCACGAAGCCCTGGAACGACGACGAGCTCAAGGCGACGCTGCGGCAGGCCTTCGACCACTACGATCTGAAGGCCGAGATCAAGCGGCTCAATCAGGTCACCCGCGAGCAGAACTTCAAGCTCCAGGACATGAACCGCAACCTGGAGGAGAAGGTCCGCGAGCGCACCAAACAGCTCGACGGAAAGAACCAGGAGCTGCGAACCGCCTACATCCAGACGATCCGTGCCCTCGCCGAGGCGATCGACGCGAAGGATGCCTACACCCGCGGCCACTCCGAGCGCGTCGCGGTCTACTCCTCGCGGATCGCCCGCCAGATGTCGCTGCGCAAGGACATGATCGAGCGGATCTACTTCGCGGGCCTGCTCCACGACGTCGGCAAGATCGGCATCCCCGACGCCATCATCACCAAGCCCGATCGCCTGAACGACGCCGAGTACGCCGAGATCATGCGCCACCCCGAGATCGGCGCGAAGATCCTCGAGCCCGTCGAGTTCCTGCGCAGCGTCGTGCCCTGCGTGCGGCATCACCACGAGTGGTACGACGGCTGCCCGCGCGGCTATCCCGACCGGCTCGCGGGCGACCAGATCCCGCTGCCTTCGCGCGTCATCGTCGTCGCGGACACCGTCGAGGCGATGACCTCCGATCGCCCGTACCGCAAGGCGCTCCCGCTCGAGGTCGTCACCGCCGAGCTGCACAAATTCTCCGGGACGCAATTCGATCCCGTCGTCGTCGATGCCTTCCTGCGTCTGCTCGAGCAGGAAGGCGAGTCCTTCATCTCGAAGGGCCAGAAGTTCGACATCTACGCATTCATCGAAGGTTAGAGAGAGAGCAAAGGCCCCCCGTGCGACCCCCCTCGAAGCCCCCCCTCGACGACGCCTCCGGCGATCCGCTCGCGATGTTGACTTCGCTCGGCTTCGGGCCCGATACGGTCCTGATGAACGACCCGAAGCTCTTCGTCGACGGCCGCTTCCTCGCCTCGCTCCTGGTCGAGCTCGAAGACGAGCTCGGCCCGCGCCAGGCCAGCCTCGCCCTCTTCCAGATCGGCATGCTGCACGGCCTGCGCGATGCGGTCCGCGCCTGCCGGCGCCATGGCGAGAGCAGCAGCGCCGATGCGACCGCCGCGGCCGATACGACCTCGCTCCTGATGCGCTGGGATGCCGGCATCCGCCAGCAGCAGAACGGCGCGCTCACCCTCGCCGGACATTGGCCCGAGCGCCATGAAGCGACGGCCCGGCTCTCCCGCCTCGACGCCCCGCAAGCGCCGTGCTGCGCGCTCAGCGCGGGCTATACGACCGGCTGGCTCTCGGGCGCGCTCGACCGCTCGCTGGTCGCCCGCGAGCTCGAGTGCAGCGCGATGGGCGCCCCGCGCTGCCGCTTCGAGGTCCACGAGACGAGCGGCGACCTCCGCAGCGGCGACCCCGAGGTCGATTGGCTGCTCTCGCAGGTCTCCTTCGAGGCCTTCCGCAAGGTCGCGCTCCGCCCCCCGATCGAGCGCCGCCAGCGGCCGGCTCCGGGCACCGCGATCGGCGGCGACGGCCGATTCGACCGCAGCCAGCCGGTCGTCCACATCTGGGGCCCGGTGATGGTGCTGCCCTTCACGACCCTCGAGGAGGCGCTGGGAACCGTCGACATGCTCGGGCGCGATCCGGGCATCGGCGAGATCCGCAGCGTCGTGATCGACCTGCGCGAGCTGCCCCTCGACGAGGGCTTCGGCGCCGCCGCCCTCGAGCAGGTGCTCGAGACGATCGAGTCCTGGAACGCGCAGGGCCTGCTGACCGGGATCTCCGCCGCCTCCGAGGCGGCGATCGCGAGCCTCGAATCCTCCCACCTGATCATCCGCAAGGACCTCTCCGAAGCGATCGCGACGGCCTTCCAGATCGCCGACGCACAGCGCCACCCGATCTGAACCCCGCCGCTCCGGCCCGCCGATGCGCGCGCCGCCCGAGAGACGCACCGATGTCCCAAGCGAGATCGCGAAACGCCCCGGACGAGGGCCTGCTCGACAAGACGAACGTCGCGCAGCTGCTCGCCGAGGCCTGGGCGGCGCGGCGCTCGGGGCGTCTGCGCATCGCACGCGGCAAATCCGAGCTCTGGATCGAGCTCGTCGACGGCGCTCCGGTCTCGGTCGACTCGAATGCGACCTCCGATCCCGTCGCTCGTCTGCTCGAAGGCAGCGGCCAGCTCGGCGCCGGCGATCGCCGCAAGCTCGAGCAATTCGCGCGGGAGCGCGAGTGCAGCCAGGCCTCTGCCGCCCTCGCCCTCAAGCTCGTCGACCCCACGACGCTCTACCAGGCGATCCGCACCGCCGCGAAGCAGCAGATCGCCGAGACCTTCGAATGGCAAGCCGGCGCCTACCAATGGAGCGCGGGCAACGCGGCGCCCGCGAACGCGAAGCCCCACGACATCCTGACCCTCATCCAGACCGAGCTGCCGCGACGCTGGGGGAGCGAGCGACTCTTCGCCGCCCTGCTCCCGATCTCCGAAGCCAGCGCCGACATCTCACCGCGACTGCGAAGGGTGGCCCTGAAGCTCGGCGATGCGGGACCGACGGCCGCGGCCGTCCTGCAGCGGCTCGATGGCACGCGCCCCCTCGGCCGGATCCTCGGCGAGAGCGCGGGCGACGTCCTCGCCGCTTCGACGCTCTGGACGCTCTGGCACGCCGGCGTCCTCCGCGTCGACCCGGCCCGTCCGGCCCGGCCGGGGGCCCTCGCGGGCGGGGCGGAGCTCGAGTTCGAAGTCGAGATCGCGACCGATCGCGCGGGCGCGGCGACGCCCGGGGTGGCCGGTCCCGCGGCCGCAGACGTCCGCTCCAGCGCACCGCTCGATCCCGAGACGTCGGCGCTTCGCGACGACATCGAAGGCCTCGCCGGCGCCCTCGGCAAGCTGGACCATTACGCGGTGCTCGGTCTCGATGCGAGCGCCGACGGCGCCGCGATCAAGAAGGCCTACTTCAAGGCCGCCAAGCGCTACCACCCGGATTCCCTGGCGCGCAAGGGTCTCGCCGACCTCGAAGAGAAGGCTGCGCGCGTCTTCGGCCGTGTCTCCGAAGCCTTCGAGACGCTCACCGACCCGGACAAGAAGGCCGCCTACGATCGCGGCGCTTCGAACGAGCCCGAGATCGATACGGCCCGCCTCGCCCAGGCCGAGACCTCCTATCGCAAGGGCGAGATCCTGCTCAAGATGGGCAACTTCCAGGGCGCCCTCGAGTACCTGCAGCCCGCCGTCGATCTCTGGCCCGACGAGCCCGCCTACCGCTCCGCCCTCGGCTGGGCGCTCTACAAGCAGCCGCAGCCCGATGCAGCGCGGGCACGCGAACACCTCGAGTC
>JAWKRX010000068.1:0-5484 GCA_041389425.1 Myxococcota bacterium | reverse complement strand
GGTGGCGACTGCTTCCGCAACGCTGTCGGAGGGCGCCGGGGAAACCGGCGTCACGGCAGAGGCGCGGGCCATCGGGGGGAATGGCGGGGCGAGCGTCGCTGGCGGAACTGCTGGAGACGGGGGTACCGCGACGCTGGGACAGGTCTCGGCCTCGGCGTCGGAGATCACCCCGATCAGCGTCATCGGAATTGCAACGGGCGGCGACGGGGGCTCAGCATCCTTCGTCGCTGACCCAACGATGCGCTCGGGGCACGGCGCATCGGTCACCCTCTTCAATTCGGTCTCGGCTGTCGGGGGCAGCGGACAGCATCTCTCTCAAATCGCAAGGGGAGGAGCCGCGGGGGGAGCTGGGAATGGGGCACTCGGGGTCGCGGGCGAGGCTCGCAGCGAGCTCATTCTCGAGGCGACACATTCGGCACTGGAAATGGATGTCACCGCGCATGGCGGCGCCGGCGGATCCCGGAGTTTCACGAGTGGAATCGCAGGACGCGGCGCTGACGGATTCGCAAGGGCCGTTGCATCACCGGCGGTCGACGGAGGAGCCCGCGTCGATGCGCTCGGCATGGGCGGCGTGGGCGGGACGGGGACCAACGGTGCGAGCGGTGGACGCGGCGGAGATGGGTATTCGGAGGCGGAATCCAATACCGGCACGATCAGCGGAGGCCGATCGACAGTCTCGGCGGAGTCTCGCGGAGGAGCCGGAGGAGCGGGAAGCGGTCTCGGGTCCTCGGACGTCCGCGGCGGCGATGGGGGTGACGCGTTCAGCACAGCCCTCGTCAATGGACAGGCCGGCCATGCATCTGCCCTCAGTACTGGAGGAGCCGGTGGCCTGGCCACGCTGAATGCAAACGGCGGCGATGGCGGCAACGCGACCAGCCGATCCTCCGTCACCCGGCAATTTTCCGCCAGCACGGAAGCAACCGCTACGGGCGGAGCGGGGGCCGCCGCGAGCGGAATGGGATTCTTCGGCGGTCGGGGCGGAGACGCCTACGCCGAGGCAGACGGTGAAGGTTCTGTATCTGCGACGGCACGTGGCGGCGACGGTGGCGGGGCAGCGGCACCGGGATTCGGCGGGATCGGCGGGAACGCTAATGCGATCGCGAATGCGATCGCGCCGACGGGCGGCGCCTCCTCGTTCGCCATCGCGCAAGTCGGCGTCGGCGCAAGCGGTGCGCGCAATGGCAGAGCCACGGCGTCTTCGCGCGCAGCGGGAGTGGGAAATCTGACGAGTCGCACGCTCGTCGATGCTGACGAGGGCCGACTGACTTCGACCTCGCAGATCTCCGTGAACGCAGGTGAGGTCTCGAGAGCCGCACGAATTCACGCCGAAACGAATGCCCCGGCCGTCGCGAGTGCCCTCGTGGATTCTGGAAACGTACAGATTCAGTCGGCGATCCGTCCGACGAACGACTCCGTTCGAGCTCGGCTGGACGCAGGCAACTTCCGATTGCGCCAGGACCTCGACCTGGGCGGTACCAGCGAAGTCTTTGCCCATGCCTCATACGCTTCGTCCGCCCCTGCGGTACTCGGAAACGGGACGTTCGAGTCGTACATGCTGCTGCAAATCAGGCTGGACGCGAATGGCCTCGCCTCACCACAGAATCTGGTCGTCGGTCTGCTCGACCCGATTTTCAGCGGAGATGCGGCTGGATCCGTGCTCAACATCCGGGTTTCGAGGCCTTTCAGCCTTCCATACATGTTCGACGCCACGCTCACGCCGGGCGCTTTCGTCTCCGCCTTCGACGACCGTACCCTCGACTTCGGAGACATCATGCAAGTTGCGAACGATCGAGGCGATTTCCACCTGAACGTAGAGCTGCGCTTCACGACGACTGATCCGAATGCGCGAGTGGCCCTCGACTTTCTGGTCGCCAATACGACGCTCGGAAGCGGTCTCCCGATTCCAGAGCCTTCCGCCGCCCTGCTGATGGTCCTCGGACTGCTCGGACTCGGATCGAAGCGCCCTCGTCCAGCGCATGGCCGGCTGCGTCGCAAGAGCAGACAGCACCCTGAACGCCGTGGTCGTTGCATTCGCTGAGTCGAGGGCGTCCGGGGGGCAGCCCGCGCGTTTCGAACGGCCGCGCTCATTCGCCGAGGACCTGCACGGTACGGGTGTCGCCGTGACGCGAGACTCCGTCCGGCGACCTCGCGATTCGATACCGTGCGCGTGTGTCCGTTCATTCATGAGGAGATCCATCGTGTCGCTGGGGGCCGCCGTCGTCGGAACGGGATTCGGAGTGCTCACCTATCAGCGCGCCGCAGCGGATCTCCGAGCTCGATCTGCGCTACCTCAGCACCGCGAAGGTCGGGCCCGTGCGCTCCCGCGCGCTTCGTCGGCGATCCTTCTGCAGGCATGATTCGGGCCGAGCGGCGCGATGCCGGCCGCGGCGAACGGCCGACCGCAACCGCGCCGCTGCGCGCGGCTCAGGATCACCGGCCGCAAGGCGCATCGCCTCGAGCGCGTCGCCGAGGGGCTGCGCGCCGCCGGTGCCGACTTCCGGACCTGCGTCTCCGACGTCGCGGACCGCGATGCGAGCCGCCGCCTCGCCGACGCGACGCTCGAGGCCTTCGGCGCGATCGACGGTCTCGTCGGAACTTCCAGTGCTGCATCCCCGTGACTCCGCTCGCCGACATCGAGCCCGAAGCCTTCGATCTCGTGCTCGATACGCGCCCGCGCGGCACGCTCTGGCTGTCGACGCCGGGGCAATCCTGCGGAGCTGAGGAACGCGGCGGATTCGCGACGCGCCGGCGCGCCGATCACTCCACGGCGCGCCCGAAGCAGACGGCGAGCACGGCGAGGGCGCCGAGGGCGGCGAACCAAAGCGCCTTCGGGCGCCGCCCGGCCTGCCAGGCGAACCGCACTGCGATCGCGCATTGCAAGGCGTAGTAGAGCGCGAAGGCGCGCGAGGCGAGGGCGATGATCTCGAAGATGTCCGTCGCCCAGGTGAGCGCGATGCCGCTCGCGGCCACGCCGATGTAGGCCCAGGATTCCGGGATCCGATGACCGGTCGCATCCTCCGTCATGCCCCCGCAGCCGACGGTGTCGGCGACGGCGGCGCTGAACTGGGCGGCGAGCGCGGCGGCCACGAGCAGGACGGGCAGCACCGAGGCGATGGCTCGCGACATGTCGATCACCGCCGTCTCGCGGGTCTCGATCGTCGCCGGATCGAAGACGAACGAGCTCAGACCGACGTAGACGATGTAGATGGCGGTCGCCAGCCACTGCGCATGGCGCATGGAACGGATGCGTTCCTCGGCCGAGTACTCGCTCCCCAGGTATCGGGAGGTCTCGAAGCCCTGCACGGTGATGAGCATGCCGAAGGCCAGCGTGACGGCGGGCCAGCCGGTCTCGCTCACGGGCGGATGGAGCAGTGCCGAGTCCAGCGCCTTCTCGGCGAAGTAGACACCGAGCCCGGCCAGCAGTCCGGCGATGATCGCGAGCTTCAGGCTGACGACCCAGGTCTCGAGGCCCTCGAGGCCCGAGAGTCCCTGCCAGGCGCCGAACAGAGCGATGAAGGCGAGCGCGAGGGTGGCGAGTGCGCGGCCGTAGACCGGCTCGTCGAAGGGCGTCAGCGCGACGCCGAAGGAGCCGAAGAGGTTCAGGTAGTAGGTGACGGAGACGACGTACGCGAAGGCGAGGGCGATCGACGCCATCCGCTCCAGCCCCACGACCGCGGGGGGCAGCCGCTCGCTCCCATCGGAGTGCGCGATGTTGTGCCGAATGGCGCCGCCGAACAGGTAGGCGACCGCGCAGAGCGCCAGCATCACGGGCGCGGCCGCCACGCCGAAGCGCTTGTCGAGCAGCGGCGCCAGGACGAGAAACCCGCTGCCGATGATCGACGCGAGGGGCGTCACCGTCGCGGTCCAGGATCGCGCATGCCGCAGTCGCGGGAGGAAGAGGATCGCGCCGACGATCAGGGTCGCGGCGAGGACGATGGCGTCGTCGAGATGGGCATTCATCCGCGTGCATCCACTCCTGGTTTCCGGGCTTCGCCTCCGCGCCGACCTCGCCGGGCTCGTGAACGCCCGGTCGGCGGCCGTCGACGGCGCGGCCTCAGCGGAGGCGAAGGTCCGGAGATGTGTATCGCGGATCGGCCGTCCCCTTCAGAGCCATCCGATGGTCGGTCGGTTCGGTCCGGCTCCGGACACGGTCCCCATCCAATCTCCGCGTTCGTTGAAGACGCTGCTCTGGGCAAGCCGGCTGGAGAAATGGGCCGCCCACCACGACGCCTGCGCAGTCGGAGAGGACGATTCGCGAGCCCTCGAGTCCGCCGTCGCTCCGTCCTGCGGCTTCGTGATTCGATACCGTGCGCGTGTGTCCGTCCATTCATGAGGAGATCCATCGTGTCGCTGGGGGCCGTCGTCGTCGGAACGGGATTCGGAGTGCTCACTCATCTGCGCGCCCTGCGCGAGGCGGGAATCGAGGTTCATGCCCTGGTCGGTCGCGATCCGCAGAAGACCGCGGAGCGCGCGAAGCGATCCGGCGTGGCGCATGGACTGACCGACCTCGAGGCCGCCCTCGCGCTGCCCGGCGTCGATCTCGTCACGATCGCGACGCCGCCGCATACCCATGCGGCGATCGCGATCGCCGCCTGTCGCGCGGGCAAGCACGTGATGTGCGAGAAGCCCTTCGCGGCCAACGCCGAAGAGGCGGAGCGCATGCTCGACGCCGCCCGAGCGGCCGGCGTCGTGCATCTCGTGGGGACCGAATTCCGCTTTGCGACGGGCCAGGCGGTGGCGACCCGGGCGATCCGCGAAGGCCGGATCGGAGAGCCGCGGATCGCCACCTTCAACTTCATGGCGCCGCTGCTCGCCGATCCGAAGGGCGAGGTCCCGGCCTGGTGGTCGAGCGATGCGGAGGGGGGCGGCTGGCTGGGCGCCTACGCCTCCCACGTGATCGATCAGATGCGCACGATGCTGGGTGAGTGGAGCGGACTCTCGGCGGGCCTCTCGGTGCTCTCGGATCGCGGGCCCGAGTGGACGGCGGACGACAGCTACACGATCCACTTCCGGACCGTGAACGGCTGCGACGGGATCCTGCAGAGCTCCGCCGGTGCCTACGGCCCCTTCGTCTCGACGTCGCGCATCTCGGGCCGCAAGGGCACGCTCTGGATCGAAGGTGACAAGGTCTTCCTGGCGAACGCCGAGGGGACGCAGGAGCTCGAGGTCCCCGACGCGCTTCGCAATCCGGCGCCGAATCCGCCCGACCGGGATCTGCTCGTCACGTCCTACGACATGCTCCACTCGATGGGGATCGATCTCGGGCCCTTTACGAAGCTCTTCACGCGGATGCGCGATCAGATCGAGGGGCGCAAGGCGCCGGCGGATCCCGCGCCCGGAACCTTCGAGGACGGGCTCGCGCTGCAGCGCATCCTCGACGGGATCCGGCGAAGCGCGGCGGAACAGAGCTGGGTGAAGCTCGGTTAGGCGGGGGGCGGTGGCCAAGGCCAGAGAGCAGGGGACGGATCCATTGCCCGGCGAACG
>JAWKRX010000067.1:0-5757 GCA_041389425.1 Myxococcota bacterium | reverse complement strand
ACGGGGCGCTCGTCTCGCGGCGGCGCTCGCGGTCGTGAGGCCGACGCCGGGTACGGCACGGGACGAAATGGAGCCGACGATCCGACTTGAACGGACGACCTGCTCATTACGAGTGAGCTGCTCTACCAACTGAGCTACGTCGGCCCGGGAACCCGGGGATGAGGCGGGGCCGGCGACCCTGCGGGCCGTCGGGGCGCGGAATGTAGCGTCGACTCGGGGTGATGCCATTGCGCGGGTCGGGCAGGCGCCAGCAACTCGTGTGCAGCGCCGCGCGCTTCGATTGACCCCGCGACCCGGCCGGGTTTAGGATGGTCTCAGTGCCAGGAGGCCCCGCGATGCCCGTCCTTCCCCTGATCGATCTGCTGCTCCTTTCGGGCTGGACTTCGCTGCTCGTGGGCTTCGTCCTGAAGGTCGTCTATCTGACCACCAGCTACCGGCCGACCCTGCTGAGCCTTGCCCCGCGCGATTTCCTCGAGATCGCGATCGCGGCGATGCTCTTCGCGATCGCCCTCGCGGCACGGACCTGGGTCAAGGATCAGGAGCCCACGGCCTCCGCGATGCGGCGACGGGACGAGACGCTCGCGGCCTGGACGAAGCTGAGCGCGACCGAAGCGGGTGCGGTCGAGCTGGCCTCCGCCCGCGATCTCGGGCGGAGCGACGTGCGCGGCTAGCGCTTCTGGCGAGCGATTCCGGGGAGCCCTAGCGGGAGCGGTAGGTCTCCGCGCGGAAGAGCTCGCTGGCGGACAGCGCCAGCTCTTTGTAGAGGCGGGCGGCGGTGACGAGGACGTGGCTGGCCTGGCGGATCGCGGTGCTCATCGGGATACCTGCATCTGAAGAGGGGAACGGTCCTTTCGGAAGTAGCGGCGAGGCCGCTCGACGTGGCAGGAAATCGTCGGGTGGTGCCGGTTCCTGGTTCTTCCTCTGATACAGTCCGGCCCGTGGGAAACAGCGCGTCGACGCCTGCGGTCTCTCGAGATGCGGACCGTTTGATCTGGGTGGACGGTGAGCTCCGACCGTGGGCCGCCGCGACGGTGCACGTCCTCTCCCATTCCGTGCAGCGGGGCTCTCTCGTCTTCGACTATATGTCCGTGCACGAGACGCCCCAGGGGGCTGCGGTCTTCCGTCTCGAGCCCCACCTCGAGCGTTTCTTCCACTCGTGTGCGTTGATGGGGCTGCCCGTGAACGCGTCGATCGACCAGCTCCGGGCAGCGGTCTGCGCCACGGTGCGCGCGAATCCAGGCGCCCGGGCCGTCAAGATCAGCGCCTATTTCGCATCGATCGAGATCGACGTCGTCCCCATCGATACCCACGTGACGATCGCCATCGCCGCCTACGATCCGAAGGCCGACATCAGCGATCGCCTCCCGCGGCCCTCGCCGCCGAAGCCCCAGTTCCTGAAGCTCTGGATCGAGAAGGAGACGGCCAACCGGCGCGAGGACATCGTCTCGCCCCAGGCGAAGGTCTCCGCCAACTACGCCTCGCCGATGACCGCGAAGGCGAGGGCGCGCGCCTCGGGCTACGACGAGATCCTGCTCGTCGACGAGGACGGCTTCCTCGCCGAGGGGCCGACGACGAACCTCTTCCTGGTCGATGCGCAGGGCGAGCTGCTGACTCCCGCCGCCGCGAAGGTCCTCCACGGCGTGACGCGCAGCTCGATCCTCGAGCTCGCGAAGGCCGAGGGCATCCCGTGCCGCGAGGCACAGCTCCTGCCCGAAGCGCTGCTCGGCGCGGCGGAGGCGTTCCTGACGGGGACGTCCGCCGGCGTCTGGCCGATCGAGTCCGTCGACGGCAACGAGCTCGGCGAGATCTGTCCCGGCCCGATCTCGACCCGCCTGCGCGAGCGCTTTCGCCGGGCGACGAGCGGCGAGGATCCGGAATTCGCCCATTGGCTCACCCTCGTGGGCGACTGACGCCGGCTCCTCGACCCGCCCAAATCGATCCCTCTCGCCCCATCGAAAGCCCAGCTTCCCATGCTTGATGAAAAGCGGTCCGACAAGAATCGGTCTGATGAAGAGCGGCCCTCCGAACGGCTGCCCGCCGCGAAGGCGCTGCCGCCGAAGCGCGCGCAGATCGTGCTCTCCGGCACGAAGCCGACCGGGGAGAACCTCCACCTGGGCAATTATTTCGGTGCGCTGCGCCAGTTCGTCGATCTGCAGGACCAGCACGACACCGCGCTCTACTTCATCGCCGACTACCACTCGATGACCACCCTGCGCAGCGGCCCCGAGCGCCGCCGCAACACGCTGAACGTCGCCCTCGACTATCTCGCGGCCGGCCTCGATCCGGCGCGCGCGATCCTCTTCCGCCAGAGCGATCTGCCGGAGGTCGCGGAGCTGACCTGGTTCCTGACGTCGGTGACGCCGATGGGCATGCTCGAGCGCGCCCACGCCTACAAGGCCGCGCTCGACAAGGGCGAGGACGTCGATCACGGCCTCTTCACCTACCCCGTCCTGATGGCGGCCGACATCCTGCTCCGGCTCGCATCTCGTCCCGGTCGGCCGCGACCAGAAGCAGCACATCGAGATGGCCCGCGACATGGCGCATCGCTTCAACCGCCTCTACGACTGCGAGGCGCTGACACTCCCCGAGCCCTACATCCTCGAGGAGACGGCGACCGTCCCGGGCACCGACGGCCGGAAGATGTCGAAGTCGTACGGCAATACGATCGCGATGTTCGCCGCGAAGAAGGCCCTCCAGAAATCCGTGATGGGCATCGTCACCGACTCGACGCCCGTCGAGGCGCCGAAGGATACGGCCCAGGCCGTCTTCGAGATCTGGAGCCTGTTCGCGACGCCGGCCGAGCGCGAAGCGATGTTCGAGCGGGCGCGGGCCGGGGGGCTCGGCTACGGCGACGTGAAGAAGGATCTCTTCGCGCGGCTGATGGACTACTTCGAGCCGATGCGCGCGCGCCGCGCGGCCCTCGAGGCCCGGCCGGAGGAGATCGAGGCGATCCTGCGCGCGGGGGCCGTGCGTGCGCGGGCCCTCGCGATGCCGGTGCTGGAGGCCTGCCGCGAGGCGGCGGGCGTGGGGCCGATTCGTTAGGTCCGAGCTGCGCCGGGGAAGATCCGGGGATTCAGGGCGAGACGTCGGCGAGGATCGCGGCGAGGGCCTCGCCCACGACGTCGGCGCTCGCCGGCCTCGCCTCCGGATCGACCGCCATCAGCTGCTGGATCAAGCGCGCGAGCGCGGGCGGGTAGTCCGGGATGCCGCGGCTCGGGTCGGGGCGCGGCGCGCTGCGGTGCCGTGCCGCGACGTCGCCCTCGACGAACGGCAGCCGGCCCGTCGAGAGCTCGAAGAGCGTCACGCCGAGGGCGTAGAGATCGGTGCGCCCATCACTGACGCGGCCCGCGGACTGCTCGGGGGCCATGTAGTCGGGTGTCCCGGCGATGATCGTCGACGAACCATCGCGCACCGCCTCGAGGATCTTCGCGAGGCCGAAGTCCATGATCTTGAGCTTGCGGTCGCGGGTGAGGAAGAGGTTCGCGGTCTTGATGTCGCGGTGGACGATGCCCTGCGCGTGGGCGTAGGCGAGGCCGTCGCAGACGCGCTGGCCGAGGCGGAGCGTGTCGCGGGGGCCGAGTCGACCGCGCTCCTTGAGCACGGCGGAGAGCGGGAGCCCTTCGAGCAGCTCCATCGTGATGAAGAAGACGCCGGCTTCCTGGTCGGCGTCGAAGAGCGTCACGATGTTCGGATGATTCATGCGGGCCGCCGCGCGCGCCTCGCCGAGGAAGAGCTGTACGGCGGCCGGATGATCGCGGAGGTTCTCGGGCATGCGCTTCAGCGCGACGATGCGTCCGAGCCGCCGATCGCGCGCGCGGTAGACGCGGCCCATGCCGCCGCGGCCGATCTCCTCGAGGATCTCGTAGCGTTCGGTCGCGACGTAGGCGGTCGCGCCGGGGGGAGGCGTGAAGGTGCTCTGAAGGGCGGTGCGCAGGGGGGCGGAGAGCTTCTTGCGCAGCGTCTCGATCCGGCTGGCGACGTTGGGCCAGGTCGGCTCGCGTTCGCGCAGGGCCTGCAGCACTTCGAGCGCGCGCCCGAATTCCTGCGTCTCCGTGAGCAGCTCGGCGAGGTGGAGCTCGAGCTCGGGCGCCGATTCGCCGGGGGCGAGCAGCTCGAGGCGGCGCTCGAGCTGGCGCGCGGCGAGGTCGAGATGGCCTTCCTGCTCGAACGCGAGCACGAGCAGCTCCGCTGCGCGGCCGAAGTCGGGGTCCTGGGGGCCGATCCGCTGCAGCAGGCGGATGGCGCGGGCGCGATCGTCGATCTCGCTGGCGAGGACCGCGGCGCGCAGGCGGTCGCCCGCGCGCTCGAGGGCGTCGATCCGCCCCGGGACGTCTCCGGCCTGCTCGAAGGCCCGTTCGGCCCGGGCCCAGTCGCCGAGGGAAGCGTAGAGGCGCGCGGCCTGTGCCCACGCGCCGGCTTCGCAATGACATCCCGCCGCCTCGACCGGATCGCCCGCGCGCTCGAAGAGCCAGGCGGCGCGCTCGTGCTGGCCGAGATTGCGCCGCAGCTCCGCCGCTTCCCGCCAGCGCGCGGCGAGCTCGAGCTGCTCGGCGGCGCGCTCGCTCTGTCCCTGCTCCTGATGCAGCCGCGCGAGCAGGCCGGAGCCGATCGCCGTCTGCCCGTCGCGATCGAGGGCGCGCGCCGCGGCGCCGAGATCGCCCTGGAGGAAGGCGTTCACCGCCGGCGGGCAGCCCTTGAAGACGAGTCCTTCCGGCGCCGCGAGATCCATGTGGATCACCTTCGGCTCGTAGCTCTCGATCCGGACCGTGCGCTCGACGACGCGATCGCCCGCACCGACGACGAGCGTATGGCCACCGAGGGAGAGCGTCGTCTTCAGCTGTCCGTTCGCCGCATAACGCAGCGTCTGCGGACGCCCATCGACGCAGAGGCCCACGTCGCGGGCCGGCTGGCGATCCCAGTGGACGCGGAGCTCGACGGGCGCTTCGACGGTCGGCAGCGCGTGCACGATCGCCGCGCAGCGATCGGCGTCGATCCAGACCTCGATCTCCTCGTCGACCTCCGCGAGCAGGGCATGGGAGCGCGGCGTCTGCAGCGTGCCTTCGAGGGTGAGGAACCAGAGTCCGGGGGCGATTGCGTCGATCTGGGTCTCGCGCCGGACGCCGCGGCGGACCGGTCGTCCCTCGCGTCGGCCGGAGCCTCCGCGCCCGCGCTTCGGGCTGCGGCGCTGGAGGAAGATTTCGAACTCGCCCTCGACCGTTTCCGGGAACTCGATCCGAAGCGAGAGCGCGCCGGTCGGGCGCAGGCGCCGGAACAAGAACGCGCCGAGCAGGAGCGCGGCGCCCGCGCCCGCCGCGATGAGCAGGGCGTCGGTCGGCGGATCGAAAGCGGCGATGCGCCGCAGCGCTTCGGATCGCGACAGCAGGGCCTCGAGGGCCGCCATGAGCTCGGAGAAGGAGAGGGACATCTCGGCCTCTGCATCGGCCGCGGCGCAGGGGAAGTGAAGCGCCCGGTGGGCCCGCGACCGGGTGAACGCGCCCGGCCGGAACGGCGCTTCAGGCGCGTCGCAGCACGGCGTAGCGATTGGCGATTCCCCGGGCGCCGTCGGCCCGGAAATCGCCGGCACAGGCCAGGCCGAGCGCCGCCGGCCAGGCCTCGAACTCGGCATCGCGAACCGAATGGCAATAGCGGGGCGGGGCGCCCGGATCGTCGCCGAAACGCAGCAGCGCATCGCCCGGCTCGAGCGCCGCGGGATCGATCGCGGCGCCCCCGCCGGTGGCGGCGGCCGGCCAGTCGACC
>JAWKRX010000066.1:0-5972 GCA_041389425.1 Myxococcota bacterium | reverse complement strand
CCTTTCAGATCGGCATCGGCCTCTCGCTCGCGCTCCATCTGGCCGCGGCGATCATGCTCTCGGGCCCACGCCAGGCGACGCCGATCGTGCGTCCGCCGGCGCAGGCGGCGAGCGTGCGTGTCCGCCTCGCGAGCCCGCCGCGAGCTGCGGCGGAGGCGGCGAAGCCGCCGGCCGTAGCCGCGCCGCCGCCCCCGCCTCCGCACCCGCGAGAGCGCGAGCGACCGGAACGGGTCGTGCAGAAGCTCGAGCCCGCACAACCGGAGACCGAGCCGCCGCCGGAGCCGCGGATCGAGCAGATGGCCGAGCCGGAGGTCGACGCGCCCGAGCCCGTCGACCCCGCAGCGCAAACGCGCCTGGCGGCGGCGCAGGCCCGCGAGACCGATGAAGCTCCGACCGAAATCGGCGTCCCGAGCCCAGCCCTGGCCGCCGACCTCCCGGATGCGCGCCCTTCGGACGCGGACGATCCGAGCCGCCTCGCCCGTTATGTCGACGAGGTCCGTGCGCGGATCGAGGCCCGCAAGCGCTACCCGGCGATGGCGCGCAAGCGCTCCGTCGAGGGACGCGTCGTCGCCCGCGTCGAGATCCGCGCCGACGGGCGCGTCGCGGCGATCGAGTTCGATGGCGGGGCGCCGCCGCTCCTGCGCCGCGCGACGGATGAAGCGATCCGATCGGCGGCCCCCTACCCGGCGCCGCCGGCGGGTGCGATGACGATCGAGCTCCCCGTCGACTACGCGCTGCGCGACGCGTCCTAGGGAAAACCTGCGCCCGGCTCGACCGGACGCAGGCGGCCCAGCGGGCGCTGGAAGCACGCAAAGAAGACACGGCGCCTGCGACCCACTCTCGGTGCTGGCTTCGCGCCCGCTCCCTCCGTACGCTCCGCCTCGCACAGGCGCAGTGCCCGCACCCGATCTTCCATCGGGCGAGCGAGACACGCGGATTCGGAGGAGCGATCGGTGGAGAGTGCGTTCGCCGGCCTCCCCGTCGGTTCCTCCGCCTTCATCGCCCTCTTCGTCGCCGTCGCGATCGGTGCCCTCGTCCAGGGCACGATCGGCTTCGGGATCAACGTGATCGCGGCGCCGGTCGCCGCGATCGTACAGCCCGACGCCCTGCCGGCGGCGATGATCGTCCTCGCGCTGCCGATGACCGCGGGCTCCGCCTATCGCGAACGGGAACACATCGACCGCGCAGCCGTCTTCTTCACCACTCTCGGCCGACTCCCCGGCGCCGCCCTTGGCGGCTGGGCCGTCTCGCTGCTCGCGCCCGAAGCGCTCGCGACCTGGATCGGCGGGTTCGTCGTCGTCGCCGCGCTGATGAGCGTCCTCTCCTCGAAGATCCGTGTCACCCCGCTCGCGTCCACCCTCGTCGGCGGCGTCGCCGGCGTGATGGGCACGATGTCCTCGGTCGGCGGCCCGCCGATCGCACTGCTCTTCCAACGGGAGCCCGGGCCGGTACTCCGCTCGACGCTCGGCGCGACGTTCCTGATCGGCTCGCTCCTCTCGCTCGCCGCGCTCGCCCTCGCCAGTCGCGTCGAGCCCTGGCATTGGGCGCTCGGTCTGGCCCTCACGCCTGCCGTCGCGCTCGGCCTCTTCGCGAGCCATGGCCTGCGCGCACGCGTCGATGCAGGCCGCCTGCGGCCGGCCGTCGTCGGGTTCGCCTGCGCTGCGGGGCTCGCAGTCGTGATCCGGGGCGTCGCATGAAGCGAAGCTCGCGCCTGCCGTTGCGGCCGCTCCAGATCCTCGCACTCATCGGGGGCATGCTCGCCGGGTCGGCCTGCGTCGGCGGGCCCGCCCGCGTTCCGCTGGCGATTCCGTCGTCCCCGGCGCCCACACTCGGAACGCAGGCGCGCTGCCAACCGGAATTCTCCGACGAAGACGGCTGGCTGGGCGGCGACGCCGCCGCGTCGGTCGTCCTGCCGGGATCACAGGGCCGGGAAAGTCTCTGGCTCTTCGGCGACTCGTTCGTCGCGCGCCCCGGCTCGCCGCCCGGCGAGCGCGTCTATCCGTTCGTCCACAACACGGTGGCGCTCTCCCGCTGCGATGCCGACGGTCGCTGGCAGCTCGACTACGCCTGGCGCTCGGATGCGAAGGGCGCGCCGCGTGCCTTCTTCGAGCCCGAGCCGGGAGGCGAGGCCGCCTACTATTGGCCGATCAGTGCAGCGGCAGTCGGAGACGTCGTCTTCGTCGCACTCCTGCGCGTGGCCCCCGCCGAGGCGAGCGGCCCGTTCCATCTGCCCTTCCGCCTCGAGGGCGTCGATCTCGCGCGGATCGAAGGCCTTTCCGGCCCCCCGGCACGCTGGCAGGTCCGCTATTCGACGCTCGCGCGCGGGGGCGAGGCGCTCCCGGCCGCGAGCCTCGTCGCCCTCGACGACCATCTCTACGCCTTCGCCTTCCTCGATCGGGCCGACGACCGCTCGCCGCGCATTCTCACGCGGCTCCCGCTCGCCGCGCTCGCCCGCTGGCGCCCCTCGTTCGAAGACGTCCTCGAGACGTTCGTCGACGACGGCCATTTCGCCGCCGGCCTGTTGCCCGACCGGGCGCGCATCCTGATGGACGACGACGCGAGCGAGATGAGCGTCCATTTCGATCCCGGCCCGGGCCGCTGGCTCGCGGTCTACAGCGATCCGACCGCTTCCGAAGCCGGCGATCGCGGCGACACGATCTGGCTGCGCCGCGCCGAGAATCTGCGCGGCCCCTGGTCCACCCCCGAACCGCTTCTGCGAATTCCGGAGCTGGCCGAACTCCCGGACCCGGAGCCCGGCGAGCCCTTTTGTTATGCCGGAAAGGCCCACCCCGAGCTCGCCCCCAGCGGCGAGCTGCTCGTCACCTGGGTCTGCAACCTCTACGCCCCCGACGAGCGCGAGATCCCCGAAGTCCTCGAACGCCTCCGAACCACCCCCACCCTCTACCGCCCCCGCACCCGGCGAATCCCGATCCCCTAGCAGGCCGCGGGAAGACGCTTCCGAACGCCTTGCCCTGCGGATCTCGTCTCGCAGAGCGCCCCCCTCGATCACCCTTCACCAGGAACCGCATTCTTGGAAGCCTGCTGGCGACGGATCGATCCCGTCCGCACAACATCCAGGGCCCCAATCGGAGAAGGAGACGGAGTGTGCACGACGTGAAGCAGAAGCGTACCGAGTGCCCCGGACGAGCGGTTCGGGGTGAGATGTAATGGACGTGCGCGCGGCACGGCGAAGGACGCGCCGGCGACCCAAGGCGCGCACGTCCGAGCCACGAACCCCGAGCCGCTCGTCCGGGGCACCCGGCACGTCCCCACAACCCAGCGTGCGCGCCCCGCTAGACGTGGTTGCGGAGCATCAGCTCGCGCGGATGCGGCTCGAGATACAGCTGCCCGCGCACGTACTCCACGTCGTGCGAGGCGACGAGGAATCTCAGCAACGAGATCGGAACGATGAGCGGAACGCGCCCCGCCCGATACTCCGCGATGGCGGCCCCGATCTCCCGCTTCTCGACGCTCGAGACCCGCTTCTTCAGGTAGCCGAATAGATGCTCGAGGACGTTGACGTGCCGGGCGACGGTCGCGCGGCGCTGGAACGCTTCGGCGAAGAGCTGGCCGTAGCTCGCGTAGATCGCCTCGTCCGGCTGCTGGCCGAGGCTGCCGACGATGCGGCCGAGGCGGCGATAGATCGCCTCGTCGTGGGCGAGCAGCAGCATCTTGTGCGCTTCGTGGAAGGCGACGAGCGCCTTGCGGGAGAGCCCGCGCGAGACGAGCACCCGCCAGCGGTTGCGGCTGAAGATCGCCTCGATGAAGCGCTCGCGCAGGGGCGGATCGTTGAGCCGCCCCTCCTCTTCGAGGGGCAGGAGCGGCATCCGCCGCTCGAGCGCCTGCACGAAATGCCCGACGCCCGTGCGCTGCGGCATGCCGCCGGGTGCACCGTGCACGCGCACGCGGGCCATTCCGCAGGAGGGCGAGTCCTTCTTGAGGACATAGCCATCGAGGCCGAGCCCATCGAGCTCGGCCGTGCGCGCATCGGCATACGCACGCATCGCATCCGTGAGATCCGCGCCGCCTTCGCGCAGGACGATGCGATCGCCGCGCTCGCCGCCCCGCAGCTGGATCGTGGGCCGCGGGATCCCGAGCCCGATTTCGATCTCGGGACAGACCGGCAGCCAGGTCACGTTCGCGCCGAGTACGTCCGTGAGATAGCGATCGCGCTTGTGGCCGCCATCGAAGCGCACTTCGGCCCCGAGCAGGCACGCCGAGACGCCCAGGCGAACGGGCTGGCTCTCGTCGTGCCATTTGCGCCAGACCGGCTCGCCTGCCGCTTCGCCCACTCGCTCCGCTGCTGCTTCGCTTGACACGACGACGCCCCCTCTTAGTCTCGGCTCCCGCTCGCATCCGAGCATTCGAGAGGCCCATGAACCACCGGATCTCGACCGACATCACCCTCGCCCGTCCGCTCGACGAGGTCTTCGACTTCTTCTCCGACGCCGGCAATCTCGAGGCGATCACCCCGCCCGAGCTGCGCTTCCGGATCCTGACGCCCCTGCCCATCGCGATGCACACCGGCGCGCGCATCGACTATCGCCTCAGCCTCTACGCCGTGCCCTTCACCTGGAAGACCCGGATCACGGCCTGGGAGCCCGGCCGCCGATTCATCGACGAGCAGGAGTCCGGCCCCTTCCGCGTCTGGATCCACGAGCACCGCTTCGAAGCGCTCTCCCCATCCTCGACCCGCATCCGAGACGACGTGCAGTACCGCCTTCCCCTCGAGCCGCTCGGGGGCATCGTCCATCCGCTCGTCCGCCGCAAGCTCGATCGCATCTTCGCCTATCGCGAGGAGCGCGTGCGCGCGCTGATGGCGCGCTGATGCCTCGAACATCGGCTCGCCAACGGGGCGAAGGAGCAATTCGCCCGCGCCCCTCCGGCGTTCCCTCTACGCCTTCGATGCGCTCGCCGCCTTGAACGCGGCGAGCGCGCGCTTGCGGGCGAAGCCGTGATCGACGATCGGCAGCGGATACCCCCGCGGTGGCTCACCGGCGAGCCAGGGCGAGTGGATCTGCTTCGCCGGCAGGTCCCGCAGCTCCGGAATCCAGCGCCGGACATAGCTTCCCTCCGGATCGAAGCGCTCGCCCTGCGAGACCGGATTGAAGATCCGGAAATACGGCTGGGCATCGGTTCCGGTCGATGCGGACCATTGCCAGCCGCCGTTGTTCGAGGCGGGATCTCCGTCGACGAGCGCGTCGAAGAAATACCGCTCCCCGCGGCGCCAATCGATCAGCAGATCCTTCGTCAGGAAGCTCGCGACCACCATGCGCGCGCGATTGTGCATCCAACCGGTCGCGCGGAGCTGGCGCATGCCCGCATCGACGAAGGGATAACCCGTCCTCCCTTCCTTCCAGGCTTCGAAGCCCTCGGCATCGTCGCGCCAGGCGAGCCCGTCGTATTCGGGACGAAAGCTGCGCGTGAGGACATGAGGCGAATGCGCGAGCACCGCATGGTAGAACTCGCGCCAGACGAGCTCGTCGAGCCATTTCCGGATGCCCGCCTTCGCGCGCGGCTCGGCCTTCGCCGCGCTCAGCGCTTCGCTGAAGCAGCGGCGGACGGAGATCGTGCCGAAACGCAGATGGGGCGATAGGCGGGAGGTGCCGTCCCGGTCGGGCCGGTCGCGCAGCTCGGCGTAGTCGGCGACCGCCTCGGAGAGGAAGCTCGACAGCCGCCGGCGCGCGGCCTTCTCACCGCCGCGCGGCAGGCTCGCGGCATTCTCGGGCGCCGAACGGGCCTCGGGCGCCTGCGCTCCCGATCCCTTCATGGCACGCTCTGCGGCGCCCGGATCGGCGAGCGACGGCGCGGGCTCGAAGCCGGGGATCGCCTGCGCGGGCAGCCGACTGCGGCCCGAGGCGCCCCGAGGCCCGCGCTCCCAGGCGTCCCACCAGGCGTTCCGGTACGGCGTATAGACGACATAACGTCCGCCGGTCCGCGTGCGGATCTCGTCGGGCCCGAAGACGGTGTGG
>JAWKRX010000065.1:0-7193 GCA_041389425.1 Myxococcota bacterium | reverse complement strand
GCCCGTGATCGCGCAGGTCCACGGCTATTGCCTCGCCGGCGGCAGCGAGCTCGCGACGGGCTGCGACGTCGTCTACATGGCCGAGGATGCGAAGATGGGATACCCGGCCGTGCGCTTCGGCGTCCCCGACATGCAGTTCCACGCCTGGCTCGTCGGCATGCGCCGCGGCATGGAGATGATGCTGACGGGCGATCCGATCGACGGCATCGAGGCCGCGCAGCGCGGCTGGGCGACGCGCGCCTATCCCGCCGATCAGCTCGAGGCGAAGACCCTCGAAATGGCGCAGCGCATCGCCTCGCTGCCGCCCGACATCGTCGCGCTCAACAAGCGCGCGGTGCACCGGCAGATGGAGGTCATGGGACTGCGCCAGGGCATCCGCCAGGGCACCGAGATCTGCGCCATGGCGATCCACCAGAAGAGCTTCGGCGACTTCATCAGCCAGACCGGCGCCGGCAAGGGCAAGCTGACGGCAGCGCTCCAGAAGCGCGACTCGAAGTTCGGCGACTATCGCACGGGCCACGCCAAGGGCGCGAAGAAGATCGAGAAGAAGGGCGTAAAGAAGGGCAAGAAGAAGTCGTCGTGAAGCAGACCGCGCCGAAGCGCTACCGCGTCATCCAATGGGGCACGGGCAACGCCGGCCGCAAGGCGATCGGCGGCATCGTCCGCCATCCCGAGCTCGAGCTGGTCGGCGTCCATGCCCACTCGCCGGCGAAGCTCGGTCGCGACGCGGCGGAGCTCGGCGGGCTCTCGCGGCCGACGGGTGTCGTCGCGACGAACGACGTCGAGGCGCTGCTCGCCCTCGACGCCGACTGTGTGTCGTACATGGCGCAGGGCGAGACGCGCATCCGCGAGACCGTCGACGATCTCTGCCGGATCCTCGCGTCGGGCAAGAACGTCGTGAACACGGCGATCGTGTCGCTGGTCTACCCGCCCTTCTCGAGTCCGAAGCTGCGCGAGCGCCTCGAAGCGGCCTGCCTGGAGGGGGGCACGACGCTCTTCACCTCGGGCTTCGATCCCGGCTGGTCGGGCGACGTCATTCCGCTCGCGATGGCCTCGGTCTGCGAGCGCGTCGATTCGATCCGCGTCTCCGAGCTGATGGACTACTCGACCTACGAGGATCCCGGCTTCACCGGCGTCTATTTCGGCTTCGGCCGCCCGCTCGATTTCGACGCGCCGCTGCTGCGCCCCGGAATGTTGAAGGGGGGCTGGGGTGGCATGGTCGTGATGCTGGCCGACGCCCTCGGCGTCTCCCTCGACGAGATCCGCGAGGTCCACGAGCGGCTCCCGGCGCCCGAGACCTTCGAGACGAAGATGGGCCGGATCGAGCAGGGGACCTGCGCCGGCGTGCGTTTCGAGGTCCAGGGCATCGTCGACGGCCAGCCCATGATCGTCGCCGCCCACTGCAATCGCCTGCGCGACGACATCGGTCCCGACTGGGACCGGCTCTCGCCGGGCAAGACCTCGGGCTACAAGATCGAGGTGAAGGGATCGCCGTCGATCAGCTGCGAGCTCGAGCCCGCCGGCGAGGACGGGGACCACAACACGGCGGGCATCACGGGCACGGCGATGCGGGTCGTCAACGCGATCCCGGTGGTCTGCGCCGCGGAGCCGGGCGTGAAATCGGTGCTCGATCTGCCGCTCTTCACGGCGCGGGTCGGGCCGAGACGTTAGGCGATCGGCCGGGACCCGGGCCGGCGCCCGGCCGGGCAAGCGCGGGGACCCGGCCGTCCGACTTCATTTCCGATTCGTGTTGCGGACGCCGTAGATGCCCGCCGCGAGCTGGGACGTGAGCGCGGTCAGCGGCAGTGATACGCCGGATTTGCGCCCGAGCTGGAGCGCCCAGGCGAGGTCCTTCTCGGCGAGGGCCGCCATGTTGTACGAGAATCGTTGATAGGCCTCGCCGGCGAGCACGTCCTCGGGCAGCTTCTTGCCCGAGAGATAGGCGAGCGTCATGTCGGTGAACTGGCCGTTGGCGCGGCAGACCTGCTCCAGCACTTCGGGCGACAGGCCGGAGGCCCGCGCGAGGTTCGTCGCTTCCTGGGCGGCGGCGAAGAGGATGTTGGTGTTCAGGTTGACGCAGAGCTTCAGCTTGGCACCGCAGCCGAGCGGCCCGGCGTGGATCACGGGCGCGTCGGTCGTCGCCTCGAAGTAGGGCATCGCCCGGGCGAGCAGCGCTTCGTCGCCGCCGACCATGTAGACGAGCCGCCGCGCGGCCGCGCGATCGGCGCCGCCCGTCACGCAGGCATCCATGACGTCGACGCCGCGTTCGCGCGCGGCCTCGGCCACGCGCTCGATCGTCTGGGGCAGGACGGTGCTGTGGACCAGGAGGATGCCGCCGCGGCTCATGCCGGCGATCAACCCATCGTCGCCGAGGACGACCGAGAGCACGTGCTCGTCCTCGGCCACGCAGATCCCGACGACGTCCGAGCGGCTGCCGACCTCGCGCGGACTCTTCGCGGCGACGGCGCCGCCGGCGACGAGCTCGGCGACGGGATCCGGCGCGATGTCGTAGACGGTCGTCGCGAGGCCGCGCGGTGCGAGATGGGCGGCGATGGGCTTGCCCTGGTTGCCGAGTCCGATGAAGCCGGCGCGAATCGTCATGGGCTCTCTCCGGGAACGTCGAAGACACGTTCGAAAGGGCGGTCGGGGAAGGTTCGCCTGCGACGGCGTCCGGGCCCCGGCTCGGCGCCCGACGCTAGCATCGCGGCCGCTTTCGGAACGGGGGTAGATCGTTGGGAGAAACGGGCGAGCGGACGGGTGATCCGGGCAGCGAGCGCATCGAATGCGCCGTCCGCCGCGTCTGCGCGCTGGCCGGGGAGACGGCGCGGCCGGATTGGCCCGCCCGCGTCGGAGCGCTCGATCCTTCGGCGCCCCTCGACTACGCGGCGTTGGCGCTCCTGCTCGTTCGGGCCTGGCGCTCGGCCGGCGTGCGGCGCGCCGGAATCTCGGGCGGGCAGGGCACGGGCAAGTCGACCCTCGCGCGGCTGATCGCGGCGGCCGGTGAGCAGGAAGGCCTGCGCATCCTCGTCCTCGCCCTCGACGACTACTACCTCCCACGTGCCCAGCGCCTCGCGCTCGCACGCCGCGTCCATCCCCTTTTCGAGACTCGCGGACCGCCCGGGACTCACGACGTCGCGCTCTGCCGTGAACATCTGGCGGCTCTCGCCGGATCCGCCCCGATCGAGCTCCCCGTCTTCGACAAAGGGCGCGACGACCGCGTCGGAACACGGCGTGTTGCTGGGCCCTTCGATCTGGTGCTGCTCGAAGGCTGGTGTGTAGGTGCCGAGCCGGCGGGCGCGGCGGCGCTCGCGCTGCCCTCCAACGCCCTCGAGCGGGTGGAAGATCCGACGGGCATCTGGCGACGCCATCAGGACGGCGAGCTCGCCGGAGGCTATGCGGCGCTCTGGAGCGACCTCGAGCGCCTCGTCTTCCTGCGAGCGCCCGATCTCGACGCGGTTCGGCGCTGGCGTCTCGAGCAGGAGGCCGAGCGGCCCGCCCACCAGCGGCTCGATGCGGCGGGCGTCGCCCGATTCGTCGCGCATTACGAGCGGATCACCGCGCGCCTGATCGCCGATCCGCCGCCACGCGCGGATTGGAGGGTCGCACTCGCAGCCGACCATTCGATCGCTGCGATCACGCGGCGCTCGCCGGGCGGGCGCTGACGCGTTCCGGCCCGAGGGCTCGCCGGCCGTGACTTCGGGGAGGGCGCCGGATACGATCGCGCGGCGGCTGCGCCCCGCCTCGTCGGGGGCGACGTCGCGGCAGGGCGACTCGCGCCCGCTGGCGATGGGAAGTTCGAAGCGAGCGGTCGCGGAGCGAACGCAGTCCGAGGGAGCCGTCCATGAGCACGACGCGAGCGCACTGGTTCTCGACCAACCCCGACAAGGCCTGGGGCGAGAAGTTCTTCCTCACCTTCGTCCCCGTCTTCTTCGCCTACAACGCGGTGGTCCAGTCGATGGGCTGGCTCGACGTCGGGAACTTCTGGCACATCGTCCAGAACGCGGGCATGTGGATCCCGTACTGCATCCTGCTGCCGGCATGGCTCCGCCGGCATTCCGGCGTCCGCTGGTACGAGAGCTACTGGTTCAAGTTCAACGTCTTCATGTTCATCTGGGTCTTCTACGCGACCTATTTCCACAGCGAGTACTTCTTCGACGTCCTCGGCATGCGCTACCGCTTCGATCAGGTGACGCTCTACTTCGACTCGGCCCTCGTCGGGCCGGACGAGGCGACGGCGCTCGCCGAGTACAAGAAGGTGCCGCCCGGCATGTATCTCAATGCCGTCGCGTTCTTCGTCGTCTATCACACGATCGCGATCGTCTGCATGCGCCGCGTGCGCACGATGACGACCGCCTGGTCGCTGCCGATGCGACGCGCGGCCTGGGTCGTCATCGTGGGCGCCGCCTCGCTCTTCTTCGCCTGGGCCGAGACGCGCCTCTACATCACGGGCGCGGCGTCTTCGAACGTATGGTACGAGGACCTCTCGTCGATGCTGAAGTACGGATCGATCTGCTATGCGCTCTACTTCGTCGCGAGCTTCCCGATCCTCTATCGCCTCGACGAAGAGATGAGCGAGCCGCGCTGGAGCCTCGCGCGCTGCGGGATCGAGGCGAGCGCGGTCGGCGCCATCAGCCTGCTCCTGATCGATCTCTGGACGGCCTGGTTCGGCCCGATCGTCTGAGGGGGCAGCGTCCGGCATGCGGATCCTCGTCACCGGCGCTTCGGGCCTGATCGGCTGCCATGCGACCGCGGCGCTGCTGGACGCGGGCCACGAGGTCGCCGTCCTCGCCCGCAGTCCCGCGAAGGTCGAGGCGGCGCTGCGGCCGCTCGGGCGGTCGGTGGGCGAGGTCGAGGTCGTCGCGGGCGATCTGGCCGATGCCGGGTCGCTGCGGCGCGCGCTCGCCGGGCGGGAGGGGCTGCTCCACGGCGCCGGGATCTTCTCCCCGGCGCGCGCCGACGCAGCGCTGCTCGAGCGGACCAACGTCGAGGGCACGCGCTGCATGCTCGAAGCCGCGGTGGGGGCAGGGCTCGCACGCATCGTCCATCTCTCGAGCATCCTCGCGCTGTTCCCGCCGCGGGGCCCCGTCATGACGGCGGACGATCCCGTGGCGAGCCCGCGCTCGATGTACGCGATCACGAAGGCGCGGGCAGAGACGATCGCCCGCGAGCTCCAGGCGCGGGCACCGATCACGATCGTGTATCCCGCCGCCGTCCACGGCCCGGCCGATCCCACGTTCTCGATCGGCCCGCAGAACGTCGCGACCGCGCTCAAGGCACGCCGAGCGCTCGTGACGGAGGGGGGCCTTCCGAATACCGACGTTCGCGACCTCGCCGCGCTCGTCGTCGCGATCTTCGCCGGGCGCGTCGCGCCCGCGCGCGTCATGGCGCCGTCGTTCTTTCTCACCCACGCCGAGCATCGCGCGCTGCTCGAGCGCATCACGGGCCATCCGATCCGCGCGCTCGCGCTGCCGGGCTTCGTGATGCGCCTGCTCGGCCGCGGTGGCGATCTCGCCCAGCGCTTCGGCCGCGACGTCGTGCTGACCTTTGAGGCCGCCGAGGTCCTGACGCGCAGCGTCCCGATCGACGACCGCGTCGCCCGCGCGGCGCTCGGCCGCGAGCCGATTCCGGCCGAACAGTCGTATCGTGACCTGATCCGCTGGATGGCCGAGGCCGGACATCTCGCCCGCGCCGATGCGGGCCGGGCCTGACGGAGGAATGCCGATGCCCCGAACCGATCCGATCGACCGGCTGTTGCGTCCCTTCGAGCGGTTCCTGAAGACCCAGGCGACCGGCGGCATCCTGCTCCTGGCGGCGGCGGTGATCGCGATGATCTGGGCGAACTCGCCCTGGCGAGACGCCTATCATCACCTCTGGCACCACTCGCTCGCGCTCCGGATCGACGACTGGGAGCTCGCACGCACGCTCCATCACTGGATCAACGACGGCCTGATGGCGATGTTCTTCTTCGTCGTCGGCCTCGAGCTCAAGCGCGAGCTGGTCGGCGGGGAGCTCGCGCGGCCGGCGCAGGCGATCCTGCCCGTGGCGGCCGGAATCGGCGGCATGCTGTTTCCGGCATTGATCTACGTCGCGGTCAACGGAACGGGCGGGCCTGCGGCGTCGGGCTGGGGCGTACCGATGGCGACCGACATCGCCTTCGCGGTCGGTCTGATCGCGCTGCTCGGCGATCGCGTGCCCCTCGCGCTCAAGCTCTTCCTGACGACGCTCGCGATCGCCGACGATCTCGGCGCCGTGCTCGTGATCGCGCTCTTCTACACGTCGGACGTCTCCCTCGCGAACCTGCTCGTCGGCTTCGGATTCATGGGCGTGCTCGTCCTGGGCAATCGGCTCGGAGTGCGCAGCCCGCTCTTCTACGGGCTCTTCGGCATCGGCGGGCTGTGGACGGCGTTCCTGCTCAGCGGCGTGCACGCCACGATCGCGGGTGTGCTGGCGGCGGCGACGATCCCGGCGACGACGAAGATCGACGAGGCGGGCTACGTCGAGCGCATGCGGCGGACGCTCGACGATTTCGAGCGCCTCGAGCCGAACGACGTGGATACGTTGACGGCGGACCAGCTGTATTCCATCGACGAGGCGATCGGGTTGGCGCGCAAGGCCATCACGCCGCTGCAGCGGCTGGAGCATCGGCTGCATCCCGTCGTCGCCTTCATCGTGCTCCCGCTCTTCGCGCTGGCGAATGCCGGCGTCGAGCTGCCGAGCGACGTCGGCGCCGCCCTCGGTTCGCCGGTCGCCCTCGGCACGGGGCTCGGGCTGCTCGTCGGCAAGCCGCTCGGCATCCTGCTCGTCTGCTGGCTGGTCACGCGCGTCGGCTGGGCGAAGGTCGGCCCCGACTTCGGCTGGATGCATCTCGTCGGCGCCTCGGCCCTGGCCGGCATCGGGTTCACGATGTCGCTCTTCGTGAACGAGCTCGCCTTCGATTCCGCAGACCTTCGGCAGCAGGCCAAGCTCGGGATCCTGATCGGCTCGCTGCTCGCGGGCGGGCTCGGGTTCCTGATCCTGCGTGCCTCGCCCGCGCAGCGGTGAGGACCGGCGCGGCTCGCGGGTCGAGCCCGCCTGAGCGGGAAGAATGCAGGCTCCGACCGAGCCGTGATCGGGCGGGACCGTGTACAGTCGGCGCCGGGTCGGATTCGTCGCATCGAGTCGCCCCGCCCAACAGGAGAACGTGCTTGTCCTTT
>JAWKRX010000064.1:0-7291 GCA_041389425.1 Myxococcota bacterium | reverse complement strand
CGAGGTCTGTGCGCGCGGGGCATGGATGCGGCGGCCGCGAGCCAGCGCATGCAGCGCCTCGCCGCTGCGCTGCCCGCCCTCGAGTCCCTCGATCACGACGTCCGAACGCTGGTGATCCTGGCGGATGAATCCGAAGTGGCCTGCGCAACGACGACCGCAACCCTGCCCGAGCGCGTCACCGTCGCATCGCATTTCGCGCTGCGGCCGCTGCTGCGCGCGCTGCGTCGCGAGCGCCGCTTTCGCGTGGTGGCAGCGTCGCTCCAGCGCGTGGCGACCTACGCGGGCGATCCGCATGGGCTGACGCCGATCGAGGTGCCCGGCCTGCCCGATCACCTCGAGGAGGCGCTCGGCGAGCAGATCGTCGGCGGTGTTCTGTCGTTTCACAGCGACCGACCCGTTCCCGGACGCGCCAACGCACCGGTCTTCCATGGCCATGGTGGCGCGAATGCCGGTCGCAGCCTCGATCGCGAGCGCTGGCTCCGCATCGTGGCGGGCGCACTGCGGGATGCCTGGGGCAACGACGCGGTGCCGATCGTGATCGCGGCCGAGGTCCGAACCGCGAGTGAGCTGCGCCGGCGACTCGGTCTGCCGCACGTGATCGATGGCGAAGTGGGCGGCCCTGCCGACGAGGGAACGCCCTCGGAGCTGCATGCGCGGGCCTGGCCCCTGGTCTGCGAGGCCTGGGCGGCGGAGCGTCGCGCGCTGGCCGAAGAATTCGAGCGCTCCCGCGCGCACGGCAAATCCGCCCAGGACATCGACGAGATCGTCCGCCTCGCCGTCGCGGGCCGCGTGCGGCGGCTCTGGGTGGAAGAGCGGGCGGCGATTCCCGGACGCATCGACGAGGCGGCCGGCGACCGCGTCGCGATCCGCGATCGAGGAGAGGACGCACTCGATGCATTGGTTTCGCTCGTCCTGCGCCGCAGGGGTGAGATCTGCGTGACGGACGACGGAGCCACTCCAGACGGGAGCGCGTGCTGCGCCGAGCTGCGCTGATTCGGACCCCATCCGGTGATGCCGTGATCCGCTGGCGCGGGATCCGGCGGCGCAGGGCGGAAGCCGAGTCGTTCGGCGCCGGCGGACGTTGTGATCGCGCGCGAGATTGTAGGCCTCGCGCTTCGTACGCTCCCCGCGACGCTCGCGCTTGCCTCCATTATTCCGGCCGTTTCATCGCGCGAGCTCCTCCGCAGGGGAAACGTGCGTCCGGACGGCATGCTCGCTGTCGAGGCGATCGAGCCCGAAGGTCACGCCGACGAGGATCATGCACGACAGCAATCCAGCCGCCAAAGAAAGACGAACGCCGACGGGATCGAAGCGGCCTGTCGCTCGACGCTGCGCATGCATCCAGCCGATTGCCGCGAGCGTGCCCGTGAGCACGCTGCCCCCGAGACAGAAGACGAGCAGGAACTCCATCTGTCGCCGGGAGATCGCGTCGAAGATCCAGGCCGCCGAGCTGGCGAGCGACGCGAGCAGCGTCGCAGTCCCGAGCATCAGTGCTGCGCGCGCGACCGGCGAGCTCTCGGGTCGCATTCGAGACGGAGTGCCCATCGTGCATTCCTCCGCGACCGGCTTCCCCGCCGGCCAGGACGCCGAGCCAGTCGCCACCGGGGGATGACCATCGGCATGTCGATTGCTTCGAAGGATTGCATGCAGTGTGCCAGGCCGATCGGCCCGCTGGGGAAGATCGGCCTGACGCCTTTTACCGAAGTGGATCCGGATGACGGTGCAGCGGGAGCGGGAGCGGACGACCTTTCTCGAGCTGTCCCAGGTCGTCGCGCGGACGAATCGCTATGCGAAGCGCGCTCGCGATCTCCTGATCGTCGATCTGCAGCGGAACGAGCCGATGGATGGCCGGACGCGGATCTTTCTCGAGGCGCTCGAGCGCCAGCGGGGGCAGCTCGAGGCGGCCATGGCCCGGGCGAGCGACGATATGCCGGCGAAGCTGCTCGAGGCGCGCATCCAGTACACCGTCGATCCCTGGGACACACAGCCCGAACCACCTCGTGGTCCGTCGATCGACGAGGCGCTCCGCTGGATGCTGGGACTCGATGCGCAATTGATCCGAACGTATCGAGAGCTGGCCGGACGCACAGACAACGACGAAGCCGTCCGGTCGTTCTTCGAGAGCCTCGCCGATCTCGTGCGGGGCTTCGATCGGCAGATCGTTCGAGCGGCCCAGGAAGCGCACGATCTCTGACTCGGACGGCGATGATCCGGCGACGATTCTACAAACGGGTCCGCATCAGGTCGCTCATGATGCACTCCCCCCCGCTCGGGAATTGGCACGCCGCATGCTTCTGGAAAGGTGAACGATGGGAGGGAGAGCCAGATGAAGTCGAATCCGCAACGCGAGCCGACCCTGCGACACGAGCGATTGGACGAGGAGTGGTTCCATTTGTTCAATCTCGCATCGATGGCCGCGCAGCTCCGCGCCGAGCCCGCCCATGAAGTCAACGGGCATACAGGGCTCACGCTGCTCAAGAACGAACACCTGAGCGTCGTGCTCGAAGCTGCCCGCAAGGGGAGCCATACCGGCGAGCACAACGTCGACGGCCCGAGCTTCGTCCTCGTGCTCGAAGGCTCGCTCCGACTCGAGTGCGGCGACGAGACCCGGCTCGCGCACGCGGGCGAAATGGTCGTCGTCCCTCACGATCGGATCCGCGATCTTTGGGCGGACGAGGATTCGACCTTCCTTCGGGTCCTCTCGCTCGATGGGGCGGCGACTTGATCCAGACGTGAAAGCAGAGGGCGAAGAACGTGCCCGATGCGATCCGTGGACCCACGAAATCCAACGCGATGTCGCTCGAGGGTTCGTGCAGCGTGCTCGACGTGGCGAGGGCGATGCGCGATCGAGACGTCGGCATCGTCTCGTTCGGCGATCTCGCAGATCTCCGGGATCCCGAGTCTGTGTTGGGCCGGATGAGAACGCCCCCTGCTCGTAGCTGAGTCCGAGGCGGCGGGCCGATCTCCTCACCCGCCTCACGCGCCTCACCAACCACGCTCCACCACCCCCACTCGAGCCGAAAACGCAGACCTTCGGCGGAGGTCTTTCGCAGCGGGCGAGCGGGCGTCGGCGAGCCTTCGTCACATGCGATCGTATTTCGTTCCGCTACCGCCCTCGCGCGGCGTCCAGCGCGGGCCGAGCACGTCGGTCGCCTTGCAGTCGACGCAATTCGAAGGGCTCATGGAGAGACGGCCGTCCCGCAGCGCGTAGACGCCGGCGGGACACATGTGCGCGTAGAAGGCAGCGACCGCCGGCGGGACCTCCTCGTCGGTGACGATCAGATGGGAGGGGATGTCGTCGCGCGTATTGTTGCCCGAGCGATAGACGGCGTCTTCCTTGGCGAAGCTGAGCTTGCCGTCCGGCCGCCATTCCGGATCGGGGGGACCCTCGGAGGGGCGGCGGGGCTCGTCGGCATCGGCACGGCCGTCGCCGCGCCCGAACGGGAGCGCGCCACCGGTTGCAGTGAGCAGCGCGGCCTGGAGGCCGCCGCGGTAGAGACCGTGTTTGAAGCCCAGTCGGAATCCGCGTGTGCGGTGGAGGTCGCGGGCGACGTAGCTCTTGCGCACGAGCTCGTCGTAGAGGCCGAGCCGGGCGGCGGAGGGATCGTCGTGCTCGAGCGCGTCGAGCACCGCATGTGCGGCGAGCGTCCCGGATTTGATGGCGTAGTGAATGCCCTTGAGTGAGGGCACGTCGACGAAGCCGGCCGCGTCGCCGACGATCACCACGCCGTCGCCGGAGCAGCGTTCGGGCAACGCGTAGTAGCCGCCCTCCGGAATCGTCTTCGCGCCCCACTCGAGGAGCTCGCCGTCGGCAAGGTAGGGTCGGAAGAGCGGATGACTCTTGAGCTGCTGAAGCAGCGCGTGAACGTCGAGGCCCTGCTGAGGGTAGTCGAGGCCGACGACCAGGCCGAGCGCCACGAGGTCGTCGGCCATCGGATAGAAGAAGCTCCCACCGAAGACATCGGGCGGAAGCGGCCAGCCGAGCGTATGCACGACCGCGTCGAGGGGCTTTGCGGGGCGCCAGAGCTCCTTCACGCCGAGCGCGTAGATCTGCGAATGGGTCGATCCGATGCCCCGCCAACGCAGGAATGCCTGGGTGAGGGCGCCGCGCGTGCCCTCGGCCAGCACCGTCACCCGTGCCGCGATGTCGGTCGGTGGGAGATAGGCCGCCCCGGCATGCCCGTCGCGCTCGAGGCCCGCCGGGACCGTGCGTACCCCGATCACGCGCTCGCCTTCGACGAGCAGGCAATCCGCCGGAAATCCCGTCAGGACGTCGACACCGAGATCTTCCGCGCGCTCGCCGAGCCAGCGCACCAGCTCGCAGATCGAAGCGATCCGATTGCCGTGATTGCGCATGGTCGGCGGCGTCGGAATCCGCAGGCTTCCGTCTTCGCGCAGCAGGTAGACGCGATCGCGGGGAACGGCGCCGCGCAGCGGAAGCGCGTCTTCATCGATGTCGGGAAAGAGCTCCCGCAGCGCGACGGGGTTCACGACGGCCCCCGAAAGGCAATGGTCCCCGAGCCGCTCCGCGGTCTCGAGCACCCCGATCGACAGCTCGATCCCGCGCTCGCGAGCCGAGCGGGCGAGCGCGATCGCCCCCGCGAGCCCGGCGGGCCCACCACCGACGAAAAGCACATCGAACGCGACCGCGTCCTCCGTCGGCCGCTCCTCGCGCACCAGTCGATCGAGCGGGAGCGGCGGCTGATGAGCCGCCGGGATGAGCGAATCGGGCGCTGCCTCCGGTTTGGCGGTGGGCTTCACGACCGACAGGTCGGATGACCGCACGTGCACGTCTCGGTCGGGTTCTGCATCACGGATTCCGCGCAGTGCTGGGAGCAGTGCTCTTGCCCCTCCTTCACGTTGCAGCCACATGTCGGATGGGCGCAGGTTTGCGTTTGGGACATCGTCGTACCTCCTCCTGGACTCGGTTTCGGTTCCGCTCGATCGCATCGTCTCATGCGATCTCTTCGCTCTTCTCGTCCGGTTCTTCTGATCCTTCTGATTCTTCTGATTCTTCTGCTGATTCAGCGGTTCGTTTCGATCCGATCGCCACCGGTCGGGCGCTCTCTCGTTCGCGTCGTGCCGATACGCGCCTGAGGCTCGCGAAGTGACGGTGACGTGGCTGGAGGGATGCCCGCATCGATCGTTTCGTCATGCCGACTGCAATGTTCGCGCCGATGGGATCGTTCGACACAGGAAAGATTCAGTCGATCGGATGCTCGGATCCCGGTGCGCAGGTGTCGACCGATGCTCGGATTCGAAGCTGCGCGGCGAGCGGTCCGGGCCTCGGAGCAGGGACGCAGAGGGCCAACGCCACGCGGTGTGACCGGGCAGGGCCCGCGTGGCGTGCGAGCTGCCGAGCGCGGGGGCTGGCATCGAGAGCACGCGATTCGCAGTTGTGGATTGCACAATTTGCATCGCAGGGTCCGCGGAGCGCCGTTCTCTCTGTCGCCTTGAAACGGCATGGGCCTTGCAGATCCAGGGCTTGTGGCGCATGGCGAGGCCGCCACTGCGCCCAGGGAGGGAGGCGAAGCCATGGCGCGAGAACGATCCGCGAGACCGGGATGGACCACGCCGAATCCGATGGCGTATGCGAAACGGGAGCGTTCCCCGGATCCGCGGGAGGAGTCGGCGGGCCAGCGGGACTCGGACGAGTTCGAGTGGATGCCTTATGCGGCTCTTGCCGGCCTGGTGGGCGCGGTGATCGTCGCGCTCTTCTTCCTCGTCGTCGATCTCGCTGCGGGCCGGGCGGCGGGTTGGACGCCGGCGTTCCTCGGCTCGATGCTCTTTCGTGACGAGCTGATCCCGGCGAATGCCCTGCCGCTTCGCATGCCATCGATCGTGATCGGGTACACGGCGCTTCATGGCGTCACGTTTTTCGCCTTCGCGCTCTTCGTCGGCGCCTCGCGATTGGCTCCGAGACCTCCGCAGCCACTCGCGGGTGGTGCCGCCGCGGCGACCGCATTGTTCATCTTCGTGGCCTGTCAGGCGCTCTTCATCTCGCTCGGCTGGCTGGCTGGGCCGGGAATCGCGCTGGCGGAGCGGATGGGGTTCGGCTGGGTGAGCGGTGCGAATGCATGTGCAGCGCTCGGAATGACCGGAGTGATCGCCTGGGGCGCGCGTCGGCTCGTGGCCCGCGCGGAAGTCCGCCTTCGGAACACGAACCCATAGAGCGTGACGGATCCGGGGACGGCCGATCCCGTGTTACCGGCGCTCCCCGACGTGCTGCTCTTTCTCGCTGCGGCGGCGACGATCGGATTCGCCGCGACACGGCTCGCCCGGGATGCCGATCGGCTCGCCGACCGTACGGGGCTCGGGGAGGCTCTGACCGGTACGATGCTGCTCGGCCTGATCACGGCGCTTCCCGGCCTCGCGGCCTCCGTCGCCGCGGCCTGGGCCGGGCATCCCGCGCTCGCGATCGGCAATGCGCTGGGGGGCATCGCATTCCAGACGATGATCCTCGCCTTCGCCGACATCGCGCATCGCGACGCGAATCTCGAGCATGCCGCGGCCTCGCTCGAGAACATGATGCAGACCCTCATGCTGGTCCTGCTCATGACACTGGTGTTGATCGGATTGAGCAGTCCGGACGTGACTCTGGGGCCCGTGCATCCGGTCACGGGGCTTTTGCTGCTCGCCGCGCCGCTCGCATTCGGCCTCGTCTACGGCGTTCGCGAGCAGCCCATGTGGTGGCCCCGTCAGACCGCGCAGACGGTGGAGGATCGGCCGGATCCCGCATCGCGCGAGGGTTCGCTGCTCCGTCTGATCGCGTCGTTCGTAACGATGGCGACCCTCGCCCTCGTCGCCGGTGTGGTGCTGGCGCGGGCGGCGGCGGAGATCGCCGCCGAGACCGGTCTTTCGGAGGCCGTCATGGGCGGTCTGTTCATGGCCGTCGCGACGTCGCTCCCCGAGCTCGTCACCAGTCTCGCAGCCGTGCGGCGGGGCGCGCTCACCCTCGCGGTGGCGAACATCGTCGGGGGGAACTTCTTCGACGTCCTCTTCGTCGCGGCCGCCGACTTCGCCTTTCTCGGCGGCTCGATCTACCACGGGGCCGGTGTCGGTCGGCGCGAAATCTTCATCGTCGCGCTGACGATCCTGCTCAACGTCGTGCTGCTCGCCGGGCTGCTCCGTCGCCAGCGACACGGCCCGGGGAACATCGGTCTCGAGAGCGTCGGGATGCTGGTGATCTACGCGGCCGGATTCCTCGTACTGGGATTCGCGTTGTGAGGCGGACGAGCGAACCATCCGGGGCCTTCGTCGGGATTCGTTCTCGCGCTCGTGTTCGTCGGGG
>JAWKRX010000063.1:0-10245 GCA_041389425.1 Myxococcota bacterium | reverse complement strand
TTGCGGAAGCGGCCCTGCCAGTAGCTCCGGAGCTCGGCTTCGTCCGAGGCCTGATCGGCGGCGGCGTCGCGCGGGGCGCCGACGATCGCCGCCCCGAGCAGGAAGCCGACGGCCAGCAGGCCGCTCGCGATCGCCCGCTGCATGCGGCGCGTCCGCGCGCCGATTCCGTTCCGCGTCATGTGGCTCCTCCTTCTTGTGCGTACGGCCCGTTCAGAGCCGGAACCGGCCGATCTCGTCTTCGAGGCCCTTCGCGAGGGCGGAGAGATCGGCGACGGTGGTGCTGGTCTGCTCCGCCCGCTGCGTCGTCTGCAGCGTGACTTCGCGAAAGACCTGGAGCGCCTCCTGGATCTGGTCCGCCCGCTGGCTCTGATCGCGGGTCGCGACGGAGATGTCGGTGATCTTCGCCGCCACCGTCTCGACCGAGCGCGTGATCATGCTCGACTCGTTGCGCTGCTCCCGCGCGGCGTTCTTGACCTCGAGGCCGAGATGCCGCATCTGCTCGACGCCGCGCGTGATCTCGGCGCTCGCGGTGTCCTGCTCGTGGGTGCCCCGCTTGAGTTGGAGCGCGATCTCCTTGACTTGTTTCATCGCGAAGCCGACCTGCCCGATGTCTGCGGTCTGGTTGCGCGTCGCTTCGACGATCTCCTTGGCCCAGAGCGTCGATTGCTGGGCGCTGTCCCCGATCTCGCGCAGCATCCGGCCGGCCTCCTGGGAGAGGTCGACGCCGCGGTCGACGCGGGTGGCCCCCTGCTCCATCGCCTCGACGGCGCTCTCGACGCCGGATTGGACCGTCGCGATCAGCTCGGCGATCTCGCGTGTGCTCGCGGCCGTGCGGTCGGCGAGCATGCGGACCTCGTCGGCGACGACGGAGAAGCCCCGGCCGTGTTCGCCGGCCTGGGCCGAGATGATGGCGGCGTTGAGCGCGAGCAGGTTCGTCTGGTCGACGACCGCTTCGATCACGCGCACGACCTCGCCGATCGACTGGCTCTTCTCCGCGAGATTCGAGACGATCGACTCGATCCCCTTGAACGAATCCTGGATCTCCTGCATCCCCTCGACCGTCTCGCGCACGGCCGAGACGCCCTGGCCCGCCTTGCGCGCGGTCTCCTCGGAGAGCTGATGGCTCTCGCGGGCATTGCTCTCGACCTGCCGGACCGACTGCGAGAGCAGCTCGAGGGCCGTCGCCGTCGAATCGGTCGAGTGGTTCAGCGTGTCGGCGCTGCGCGCGATCTCGCGGATCGCGCTCGTCATCTCGACGACGCTCGCCGCCGTGGTCTCGATGATCTCCGAGAGGCCGTCGATGTGGCGCGCGGACTCGGCGATCGAGGCGTCCATCTCGATCGCCGCGATCGAGGTCTCGGCGGCGGTGCTCGAGAGCGCTTCGACGTTGTCGTTCACGGTGTGGATCGACTGGGTGATGCGACTGATCGACTCGGCGGTGTCGCCCACGGCCTGCTCCTGGCGGATCGCCTCGGCACGCATCGCGGTGCTGGACTCGGCGAGCTGGCTCGTCAGCTGGGCGACGTGGCTGCCGTTCTCGCGGACCCGGGCGACCAGATGCCCGAGGCTCTGGACCATCGCGTTGAAGGCGAGCGAGAGGACGCCCATCTCGTCCTCGCTCTGGACGTCGACGCGGGTCGAGAGATCGCCGCCCGCCATCGAACGCGAGCTCTCGACGAGCCGCTCGAGGGGCAGCGCGATCTGTTCGCGCAGCCGCGCGGCGCCCAGCGAGCAGACCACGAACGAGACGAAGAGGACGGCGACGACGATGCCGCTCGAGATCGCGAGGAAATCGGTGACCGCCTGGGTGCCCGAGCGGATGAAGACCCGGCCGATGTGCTCGCCGCCGGATTCGATCGGCGCCGCCAGATCGATGTGGTTGCGCGACCAGCGCGGGGCGTCGGTCAGGTCGTCGGGAACCCGGACGTCGCCGACGTCGCTCCGCGCATAGCGCGCGAAGACCTGGCCCTCGGCGTCGTAGACGATCGCGGCCTCGACGGAGGTCGCGACGGTGAGCGAGCGGAGCGTCTCGGCGGCGGCCGCCTGATCGTCGAAGAGGAGCGAGGCGACGGAGTTCCCGCCGATCACGCCCGCCAGCAGTCGCAGATTCTCGTCGGTCACGCGCTTGAACTGGATGAAGGCCGTCGCGAAGAGCGCGGCCGCCGTGAGGCCCAGCGCGAGCCCGGCCGTCGAGAAGAAGCCGCGGACGATCCGGTGCTGAATCGAATCCCGACCGAGGAACATCGACATTGCCTCACCCATCCGAGCGCCGCGCGGCGACGCTCCCGAACACGTTGGCCCGTCTCAAGCCCCCTCCTCACCGACCAGCTTCGCCAGTCGCAGGAGGCTCGAGCTGATCTTCAGTCCCGCGCGCCGGGCGGCGGAAGGATTGATCTCGAATCGGATCTTCGAATCGACGAGAATGAAGTTCGCGATCCCGCCCTCCGCGGCGAAGCCGGGAGCATCGGAGATCGTGAAGATCGCGAGCGCACCGAGCTGCTCCACCACGACCGGGGCGGACGGACCGCTCGCCTCGCCCAGGAAGAGCAGATGACATCCCTTCGCCGCAGCGAGCCCATGGATGCCTTCGACCTGCACGGGCCGCTCGCCGACGCTCCTTCCGGAGACGGTCGCGTCGACGACCGCCTCGAAATCGCGCTCGGCGATCAGGCAGAGCCGGATCGGCGCGGAAGCGCCCGCGAAGGCGTTCGCGGGCCACTCGACATAACGTGCGAAATTGAAGAGGAAGGCGGCCTTGACCTGGTCCGCGGCCTCGGCCGCGGCGACGCCGGGCAGGAGGGCCGCCGCCAGGGCGGCGAAGGCGGTGACGGCCGCGAAGGCGATCCGGACGCGCGCATACGATCCCGCGCACCGCGCGCGGGCGCGCGACGCTACGGGACGCGATCCGACCCGGGAGCGTTTCGATCCTCGCCCCACCCTGATCCTCCGGATTCCCGGCGCACGATGCGCCCGGCCTGCACTCCGCTGTTCATCGGCAATTCCGTCTCGAAAAAAAGCGGATTGACTCGCGGATTCGGGCATGCGAGGGGGCTTTGCCCCGCCAAGATGACGATCGCATGGCGACGCCCTTCATGATCCCGCGCGTCTCGGTCCTGCTCCCGGTCTGGAACGCGGGCGAAACCCTGACGACCGCCCTCCGTAGCCTCGAGCGCCAGCGCGAGCCGCGCTGGGAATGCCTGATCGTCGACGACGGCTCGACCGACGCCTCGCCCCGGATCGCCGCGGCGTTCGCGGCGCGCGATCCACGCTTTCGCGTCGTCCCCCGCCCGCACGAAGGACTCGTCGCCGCCCTGAACGCCGGCGCCGCCCTCTGCCGCGCCCCGCTCGTCGCCCGCATGGACGCCGACGATTGGATGCACCGCGATCGCCTCGCACTCCAATGCGATTGGCTCGATCACCATCCCGAGCTCGACGCCGCCGGCACCCACGTCCGCAGCTTCCCGCGCCAGCAGCTGCAGGGCGGCGCGCGCCGCTACGAAGCCTGGCTCCGAAGCCTCCGGGCTCCCCTCGAGATCTGGCGCGACCGCTTCGTCGAATGCGGCATCGCCCATCCGACCTGGCTGATCCGGCGCAGTCGCCTCGCCGAGCTCGCCTATCGCGACTGCGGCTGGCCCGAGGACTACGACCTCCTGCTGCGTCTGCTCGCCCGGGGCCCGTGCGTCGGCGTCGTCCCCCACCGCCTGCTCGGCTGGCGCCACGCCGATCACCGCACCTCCCGCCGCGATGGCCGTTATGCGCAGGATCGTTTCACCGCCTGCCGCGCGCATTTTCTCTCTCGCGACTTCCTCGGCCCGGCCCGCGCCTACGTCCTCTGGGGCCACGGCCCGACCGCCCGCGCCCTGCGCCGAGAGCTCGAAGCCCACGACCACTCTCCCGCGGCGATCGTCGAGGTCCACCCGCGACGCATTGGCCAGACGATCGGTGGCGCCCCGGTCGTTCCGCCCGAAGCGCTCTCAGCACGCGCCGATCTGCGCGCGCTCCCGCTCGTCGCCGCCGTCTCGGGCGCCGAACCCCGCACGCAGATCCGCGCCGACCTCGAAGCGCGCGGCTATCGCGACGGCCTCGACTTCGTCTGTGCGGCCTGACCGAGCCCCCCAGCAAAGCCATGCAGAACGTGGAGAATCGACGCGCGCAAGCGCAACGAGTGCCCGGGGCGAGCTGCGTGGGGTGAGATGTAATGGACGCACGCGCAGCACATCAAAAGACGCGCCGGCGAGCCTGGACGCGTGCGTCCGAGCCACGAACCCCGCGCAGCTCGCCCCGGGCAACCTGGCACCCTGCCCGGAACGCGTCTCCCCGCGCCCTGCTAGAACTCCACCTGCCCCGGCACCCGCGCAAACGGAATCACGTCGCGAATGTTCGCCATCCCCGTCATGAACTGGACGAGCCGCTCGAAACCCAGACCGAAGCCCGCATGCGGCACGCTGCCGTAGCGCCGCAGATCCAGGTACCACCAGTAGGCGGCGGGATCGAGGCCCTGGGCGCGGATCGTCGCCTCGAGCTTCTCGAGGCGGTGCTCGCGCTGGGAGCCGCCGATCAGCTCGCCGACGCCACCGACCAGCACGTCCATCGCGGCGACGGTTTCGGCGTCATCGTTGCGATACATGTAGAAGGCCTTGATCGAGGCGGGCCAATCCGTGACGACGACGGGCCGGCCGACGTGGGTCTCGGTCAACCAGCGCTCGTGCTCGCTCTGCAGGTCGCGGCCGAAGCCGACGGGGAACTCGAACGATTCGCCCGAGCGCGCGAGGATCTCGACGGCTTCGCGATAGGCGATCCGCTCGAAGGGCTGGTCGATCACGGTGCGCATGCGCTCGATCGCCTTTGGCTCGATGCGCTCGGCGAAGAAGGCCATGTCCTCGGGACAGCGTTCGAGCACCTGCGCGAAGACGAATTTCAGGAACCGCTCGGCGAGGGCCGCGAGGCCGTCGAGATCGCAGAAGGCGACCTCGGGCTCGACCATCCAGAACTCCGCCAGATGGCGGGCGGTATTCGAGTTCTCCGCGCGGAAGGTCGGGCCGAAGGTGTAGACGCGGGAGAGGGCGAGCGCGCCGATCTCCGCCTCGAGCTGCCCCGAGACCGTCAGGAAGGACGGGCGACCGAAAAAATCGGCCGCGTCGTCGATGCGGCCGTCGGCCGTGCGCGGCGGCGATTCGAGATCGAGGGTCGTGACGCGGAACATCTCGCCGGCGCCCTCGGCGTCGGAGGCGGTCACGATCGGCGAATGCAGGTAGAAGAAGCCCTCCTGCTGGAAGAAGGCGTGGATCGCCATCGCGGCGGCGTTGCGGATCCGGAAGACGGCGCCGAGCGTGTTCGTGCGCGGGCGCAGATGGGCGATCGTGCGGAGGAACTCGAAGCTGTGTCGCTTCTTCTGGAGCGGGTAGTCGCTGCCGGCGGCGCCGACGAGCTCGACCTTCGCTGCGTGAACCTCGAAGCGCTGCCCCTTACCGGGCGAATCGACGAGCGCGCCCTCGGCGGCGATCGCCGATCCGGTCGTCAGATGCCGGACGACCGCCTCGAAGCCCTCGGTTTCCGGGTTCGCGACGATCTGGATGCCCGAGAGGCAGGAGCCGTCCGAGACGTCGAGGAACGAGACGTCCTTCGCATGCCGCGCCGAGCGGATCCATCCGCGCACGACGGCGCTGCCCCCGGCCGCCTCCCGGCCGAGCAATCCCCGAATCGACTCGTAGGCCATCTTTCCCCCCCGAATGGCGCGAGCTTACCCCCGCCCCGCAGCGGACCGCTATCGTCGGCGCGCCGCGCCGTCTCCGGCCGGGCGTCTTCGGTCCGGTCGCCGGTCAGCGACGACCGCGGCGGCGGTCCGCAACACGCTCCGAACGAAGCGCGAGGTCAGGGCGCACGCGATGCCGATCCACTGGTTCCCGGGACACATGAACCGCGCGCGGCGCGAGATCGCGGAGGCCCTCAAGCAGGTCGATGTCGTGATCGAGCTCGTCGACGCGCGGCTGCCCCTCTCGAGCCGCAATCCCCTGCTCGCGAAGCTCGCCGCGAGAAAGCCGCTGCTGACCGTCTTCTCGAAGGCCGATCTCGCCGATCCCGCCGCCACCGCGGCCTGGCTCACGGCCTGGCCGGGAACGCGGCCCCTTGCTCTCGCGATGGTCGACGCGAAGAGCGTGCGCCCGCTGCTCGCCCGCTGCCGGGAGCTCGCGCCCCATCGCGGCGGCCCGGGCCGGACCCTGCGCACGATGGTCGTCGGCATCCCGAACATCGGAAAGTCGACCCTGATCAACTCGCTGACGGGCCGCCGCGTCGCGAAGACCGGCGACAAGCCCGCGATCACACGCCATGCCCAGCGCGTCGAGCTCGACCGCGATCTCTCGATCTTCGACTCGCCGGGCGTGCTCTGGCCGAAGCTCGACGATCAGGAGGGCGCCCACCGCCTCGCCGCCAGCGGCGCCGTCGGCGAGGCGGCCTTCGATCTCGTCGACGTCGCGGGCTGGGCCGTCCGCTTCGTTGCCGCCCGTTATGCGGAGGCGCTCACGGCGCGCTTCGAGCTCGGCGACGCGGTCGGGCGCATCCTCGCGGAGACTTCCGACGATCCCCGAGACGCCTCGCGGGCCGTGGCGCTGCTCGAAGCCGTCGGCCGGCGGCGCGGGGCCCTGCGCTCGGGGGGCCATGTCGATCTCGAGCGCGCGGCGGATCTCTTCCTGCGCGATCTGCGGGCGGGCAAGATCGGCGGCATCAGCTTCGAGACGCCGGACGACCACGCCGCCTATCTCGAGGATTTGCGGAATCCCGGATCGGTCGATCGCGATGAAGCGGCCGCCAGCTCGTCGAGCAGCGCCGAGTAGGCCGCGAGCCGGCGCGGGGCGATCCGGCCTGCCTCCGCAGCGGCGAGAACGGCGCAGCCCGGCTCGCTGCGATGCAGGCAATCGCGGAAGCGGCAGCCCGCTTCGAGCGCACCCTCGAAGCCCGGGAAGCAGGCGGCGACTTCCCCCGGTTCGACGTCGACGGCGATGAAATCCTTGAAGCCCGCGGTATCGACGAGGATCCCGCCACCGGCCAGGGTGTGCAGCGTTGCGGTCGTCGTCGTATGCCGGCCGTGGCCGCTGCCGCGATTGAGCTCGGAGACGGCGAGCGCGAGGTCGGGAACGAGGGCGTTCAGCAGCGAGCTCTTGCCGACGCCGGAGGGCCCGACGAGCGCGCCCAGGCGGTCGGGTGCGAGCAATCCGGTGATCGCGTCGAGCCCGATCCGCTCCGACGCCGAGACGGCGAGGACCTCACACGATGCGCCGTAGATCTCGCGGAGCCGCTCGACGAGCGCCGCCGAGCCGGGCAGATCGAGCTTGTTCACCACCAGTGTCGGCTCGATCCCGGCGGCGCGTGCGATCACGATCCCGCGGTCGATGTAGCCCGGCTGCTCGCGCGGCTCCGCGGCCACGACGATGAAGAGCCGATCGAGGTTGGTCGCGATCGTGCGCTCGCGGCCGCGGGGATCGCGCCGGCGAAGAACGCCGTGCGCGGGCAAGGCCTCGAGCCGCTCGCCCCGGACCTCGACCCGATCGCCGACGACCGCGCGCTGCTCGGGCGCGAGCCAGATCTGCCGCGTGCTGCCGTCCTCGAAGCGGACGAGCACCGCGACACCGTGATGCGCCACGACGCGCCCCGCCCTCGGCGCGAGCGCCGCCTGCAAGCCGGGGGGCAGCTCGATCGGCGCCTCGGCATCCGGCACAGATCCGGTCTTCGATGCGCGCTTCGCCACGCCCTTCGCCGTTTCCTTCGGCGCGCCCTTCGCCGGCCGCCTCGGCCCGCCCTTCCCCGAGCCCTCGCCCTCGCGCTTCGATCCGCCCTTGCGACGTCCCGCCATCTTCAGCCCGCCCTCAAGCGATCGACGAGCCCCGAGTCGCGCCCGGCGCGCCGGGCGATCGCGGCGCGCACGACCGCTTCGCTCGCGTGCAGGCGCAGTCGTGTGCGTGCACGGGTGATCCCGGTGTAGAGAAGCTCGCGGGTCATCAGCCGCGAGACGCGGGCGCCGAGCACGAGGTCGACGGCCTCGAACTCCGAGCCCTGACTCTTGTGCACGCTCATCGCGATCGCGCTCTCGTGGGCGGGCAGCCGCGCGAGCGAGAGCGCGCGAACGCCGCCATCGGACGCCGGGAACAGTGCGCGCAGCCCCTCCGGCAGGCGCTCGACGAGCCCGACGTCGCCGTTCCAGAGCCCCTGCTCCGGGGCGTTGCGCGTGATGAGCAGCAGGCGCCCGGGCCATTCCGGCTGGCGGCTCGAGGTCCGCCGGACCGCCGCGGCGATCTCGTCGAGCAGCCGCGCGAGGGACTCGACACCGAATGGGCCCTGCCGATGGGCGCAGAGCACGCGATGGTCGGTCAGCCGCGCGAGCTTCGCCTGCGCCGAATCCGCCGAGGCGAGGGTCTGCTGCTGGCTTCGCACCGATTCGGCGAGCTGCACGGCGAGCTGGTCGAGGGAGCCGATCTCGCAGCGCTCGACGTCGGCCAGCCGGGGATCCGCGAGGATCTCGAGGGCGCGGTCCGCGTCGCCTTCGCGCACGGCCTCGGCGAGGGAGCCGATGCCGCCCGTCGCCGCATAACGATGGCTCTTCGTGAGACGCACGATCGAACGCTCGAGCCCGGCGATCGGCGCCACGCCCGACGCCTCGCCGCAGAGATCCGCGAGCACCGCCCCGGCCTCGACCGAAGCGAGCTGCCTCGGATCCCCGAGCAGCACGATCCGCGGCACCGCCTCGCATGCCTCGAAGAGCCGCGCCATCTGCTCGAGGTCGACCATCGAGACTTCGTCGACCACGACGACGTCCGCGTCGATCCTGAGGCCGGGATCTGCACCGCCCGCACCCGTGCGGCCCCAGCGCGCGAGAGCGCGGTGGATCGTCTCCGCCCCCGTCGGCAGCGCGGCGCGCAGCGAATCGCCCGCCGGCCCGTCCGCGAGCGCGTGCGCGCGCTCGTTCGCGAAGGAGCCCGCCATCGCGGCGGCGGCCTTGCCCGTCGGCGCGAGCAGGCGGACGCGCAGCGCGCGGCCCCGGGTCTCGAAGGCGTGCAGGGCGAGCAGGCGGACGAGGCGCGCGACGAGCGTCGTCTTCCCCGTGCCCGGCCCGCCCGTCAGGATCGAGAGCGGCCGTGCGAGGCCGACGGCGAGGGCGCGGGCGGGGGCGTCGTCGTCCGGCGAGCGCCGATCCGCGAGCACCCGCGCGATCGCCGCGGGCGCGTCGAATTCGAGCAGCTCGAGATCGGGGCGCGCGACGCGCCGGAGCACGGCGGAAGCGAGCGCCGCCTCGGCACGCTGGAGCCGGCGCAGGTAGAGGCGGCCCTGCGCATCGAGCACGAGTGGCCGCGCTTCCGCCGCCGGCGGGGCCTCGGCCGCCGCCCGCGGTGCGGTGGCTGCGGTCGCTGCGATCGACTCCACGAGCGGACTCGCCGCGAGCGCCGCGAGCCATTCCTCGAGCGAGGCGTGTGCCGCGAGCACCGGCATCTCGCCCGTCGCCGCGCCGTCGTCGCTCGCGATGCCCTCCGCCGCGAGTCGGCGCAGATCGGCGCAGACGTGGCCGAGCGATTCCTGGCGACAGGCGAGCGCCGCGGCCCAGCGCACGGCGGGATCGGGCTCGCCGAAGAGCGCCGCGAGCCGGTTCGCGAAATGCTGATCGAGCGGCGAGAGCAGGCCCGCCCGCCGGGCGCGCTCGATCGGATCGCTTCCCGCGGCCTCGCGGCGCGTATCCCGCCCGCGCGGATTCGAAGTCGAGGCGCTCATCGCCCGCCTCCCGACGGTCCGCCGAGCAGCGCCGAGACCCGCCGGACGATCTCGGGATCGGGGCGATCGAAGAAGACGCCGCAGCCCGGCGCATGGCCTTCGGACAATCCGCGCAGGAACAGATAGAGGGCCCCGCCGAAGTGGCGTTCGTAGTCGTACCCGACGATCCGGCTCGCGAGGTGGCGATCGACGGCGACGGTGTAGAGCAGGTACTGCAGCACGTAATCGCTCTCGATCATCGGCTGGACGAGGCGTTCGGGCAGATAGTCCGCCTGGCGCGCGCCGAGATGGTTCGACTTGTAGTCGACGACGAAATAACGCTCGCCGTCGCAGAAGACCGCATCGATGAAGCCCCGCAGATGACCCGCGAGCTGGGGCCAGGCCAGCGTCCCCACCCGATCGGCATAACGCGCGAGCGGCGATCCGGCGGGCGCATCGGCGAGGATCTCGGCGAGGGCGGCGGCGGAGAATCCGCGTCCGCGCGCCTCG
>JAWKRX010000062.1:0-10353 GCA_041389425.1 Myxococcota bacterium | reverse complement strand
CTGAAGCACGTGCTCTGCTGCTTCATCTCCGACCCGATCGGCATCGAGCTGATCGACCATTTCAACGTCGACAATCTCTGCTGGGAATCCGACTTCCCGCACAGCGACACCAACTGGCCGAACGCCCCCGAAGAGCTCTCGCAGCTCCTCGGCGCGCTCCCGAGCGAGACGGTCGCGAAGATCACCCACGAGAATGCGATGAAGCATTTCCAGTTCGATCCGTTCAAGCACCGCGCGAAAAAAAAGTGCCGCGCGGGCGCGCTGCGGGCGGAGGCCCCGGACGTCGACGTCGTGACCCGCGTCGGCCGCAAGGCGGACCAGCGGGACGTCGAGCATTTCAAGATGCTCGCGAGCCGGGGCGGCACGGTTTCGGGGAAGTGACGAACCCGCCAGCCCGGTCGGAAGGACGCCAGCCCGATGAAGGAGCGCCTGCTCGCTGCGGCCGGCCCCCTGTTCGGGGTCCTGCTGTTCGCGATCGCGATCTCGGTCCTCCACGCCGAGCTGGTCGAACATCCCTACCGCGAGGTCGTCGCCCGGTTCTCGGACATTCCGCCCGACCGGTTCGCCCTCGCCGTGCTGGCCACGGCCGCCGGATACCTGACGCTCACCGGGTACGACGCCCTCGCCCTGCGCTGGATCGGATTCCCGCTCGGCTACGCGCGGACCGCGTTGGCGTCGTTCATCGCCTTCGTCTTCAGCCATAACGTCGGCGTCTCGTTCCTGGGCGGGAGCGCCGTCCGCTATCGCATGTTCACGACCTGGGGCGTCCAGGCCTCCGACCTCGCACGCATCATTCCGTTCAACATCGCCACCTTCTGGCTCGGATTCCTCGCCCTGACGGGCAGCGTGTCGGTGGCGGCTCCGCTGCACCTTCCGGGGGGCTGGGACGCGTTCTTTCCCACCAGCCGGCCGTTCGGCGCAGTCTGTCTCGTGGTGCTCGCGGTCTACGTCGCGCAGACCTTCCGCCCCGACCGATCCCTCACGCTCCGGGGCTTCGAGATCGCATTGCCCGGTCCGGCCACGACCGCCGCGCAGATCGCACTCTCTGCGCTCGACTGGCTGCTCGCGGCCTCCGTCTTCTTCGTGCTCCTGCCCTCCGCCGCCACGCCGAGCTTCGCGCAGGTCTTGAGCGCATTCCTGCTGGCCCAGATGCTGGGCGTCTTGAGCAACGTGCCGGCGGGCCTCGGTGTCTTCGACACGATGATGGTCCTGCTGCTCGCGCCCTGGCTGGCGGGCGCCGACGTCCTCGCGAGCGCACTCGCCTACCGAATGATCTACTACCTGCTGCCCCTCGTCGTCGCGGTCGCCCTGTTCGCCGGCTTCGAGGTCGGCGAGCGGCGGGATCTGCTGCGGCGTGCGGCCGGCGGACTGACGCAGTGGGCACCGGAGCTCGTGCCCCGGATCCTCACGATCGCGACCTTCGCGGCCGGCGTCGTGCTGCTGCTGTCGAGCGCCACCCCGGCGGACAGCAGCCGGATCGAATGGATCGCGCAGGTCATCCCCCTGCCCGTGCTCGAGGCCTCGCATTTCCTCTCGAGCCTGGTCGGGGTCGGCCTGCTGCTCCTCGCCCATGCGATGCAGTCGCGCGTCGACGCCGCCTACGCCGTGACGCTCGCGCTGCTCGCGACGGGCGCGATGCTCTCGCTGCTGAAGGGCTTCGATTGGGAAGAGGCCGCGCTCCTCTCCGCGGTTGCGTTCGTCCTGGCGCCCTGTCGCCGCTTTTTCTACCGCCGGAGCTCGCTGCTCGCCCCGTCCTTCTCGTCGGGCTGGATCGCGAGCATCCTGCTCGCGCTGGTCGGGACGGGCTTCGTCGTCCTGCTCGCCTATCGTCACGTCGAATACGCGCACGACCTCTGGTGGCAATTCGAGCTCGACTCGAACGCACCCCGCACCCTGCGCGCTCTCGTCGGCAGCGCCGGGCTGATCGCCGTGATCGCGCTCGCGAAGCTCCTTCGCCCGACGCCCCCGAATCCCGTCCCGACCGGCGCCGCGGACCTCGCCCGCGTGCTCCCGATCGTCCGCGCTTCGACGCGCTCCAGCGCCAGTCTGGCGCTGGTCGGCGACAAGCAGCTCCTCTTCCAGGAGACCGGCGACGCGTTTCTCATGTACGGCATCGCAGGGCGGTGCTGGGTCGCGATGGGCGATCCGATCGGCCCGCCGGATGCGCGGCGGGAGCTGGCCTGGCGCTTCCACGAGCTCGCCGATGCCCACGGCGCCCTCACCGCATTCTACGAGGTCGGCGCCGAGAACCTTCCGATCTACCTGGATCTCGGCCTCTCGCTGCGCAAGCTCGGCGAGGAGGCGCGCGTGCGGCTCTCGGATTTCTCGCTCGAGGGAAGCGCCCGCAAGGGGCTGCGACAGAACCAGCGGCGCGTCGCACGCGACGGAGCATGCTTCGAGGTGATCCCGGCGACGGCGGTCGGCGGCGTGATCGACGAGCTCGCGGCGGTCTCGAACGCCTGGCTCCGGAAGAAGAACACCCGCGAGAAGCGTTTCTCGCTCGGCCATTTCGATCGCGACTATCTGGCACGCACGCCGATCGCGGTCGTGCGGCGCGGGGAACGCATCGTCGCCTTCACCAACCTCTGGACCTCGGACGCCCGGGACGAGCTCTCGCTCGACCTCATGCGCTACGACGCCGACGCGCCTTCCGGCGTGATGGAGTTCTTGTTCACGGAAGTGATGCTCTGGGGCAAGGAGGAGGGATACACCTGGTTCAGCCTCGGCATGTCGCCCCTGTCGGGATTCGAACATCACCGCCTCGCCCCCGCCTGGAGCCGGCTGGGGGCCCTGCTCTTCCGCCACGGCGAGAACTTCTACAATTTCCGCGGCCTGCGCGGCTTCAAGCAGAAATTCGATCCGACCTGGGAGCCGCGCTATCTGGCTTCGCCCGGCGGACTCGCGCTTCCGATCGTCCTGAGCCGGATCGCATCGCTGATCTCCGGCGGTCTCGTCGGCGCCGTCCGCAAATGACGTCGCGCAGTGGCCGCCCCGGAGTCTGCGCGTGAGAACGTCTACGATCAGCGCGCCGCGACGAAGCGACCTTCGAAGACCACGCCCTCGACCCCGACGTCGCGCAAGCCCGCCGCCCCGGCGCGGTACGGATCGCGGTCGAGCACCACGAAATCCGCCTTCTTCCCGCTCGCGATCGAACCGACCTCGGCGTCCATGCCGATGACCTGCGCCGCCTCGATCGTGATCGCTCGAAGAGCCTTGTCGAGACTCAGGCGTTCGGCCGGCGCCGGCGAATTGCCGTCGAGGGTTCGCCGGTTCGTCGCGATCCAGGCGAGCAGGAGCGGATCGATCGGCGCCATGTTGAAGTCGCTGTGGAGCCCGAGCGGGACGGCCTTCGCTTCGAGCGAGCCCAGGCGATTCATCGTCGCCGCCCGATCGGGGCCGAGACCGTGCGCGGCATAGGCATCGCCGAGCACACGGATGTAGTTCGGCTGGGCCGAGACCAGGAGTCCGAGCCGGGCGATCCGGCGATTCTGCGCCTCGGTCGAATAGCCGAGATGCTCGAGCGTGATGGTCCGCCCCGGGCGCGCCTCGAGCGTCTCGACGGCATCGAGCACGACGTCGAGGCCCTCGTCGCCATTGACGTGGACGTGGAGATCGAAGTCGGCGGCTCGAAAGCGACGCAGCTGGGCGGCGAGCCGGTCGGGCTCGGTGATCCATTTGCCGACGTGGCCATCGCTGTAGCCGGGCGGATTCATCCGCATGGCCTGCGCGAAGAAGGCGCCATCGGCCAGCATCTTCACGCGGCGCTCGACGCGAACCCGCGCCGAGCGGTGTCGCCGGCCGATGGCCTCGATCACCGCTCCGGGATCCTCCTCCGGCGCGACGCCGTTCGCGAGCAGCATCAGCATGATGCGCGCCGCGGAGTCGGGACCTTCGAACGCCTCCCGGATCAACCCCGCCTCCACATCGAACGGCGCGAAGATGCCGGTCCCCATGTCGGAGACGGTCGTGACCCCGCTCGAGAGCAGATTGCGACGGAGCGCCGCGAATCCGGCGCCGAGACGTTCCGGCGAGAGCAGCACGGGCCGAAGTCGATCGAGCGCGACGAGCAGCGCGGTCTCCGAGAAGAGTCCCTTTTCGAAGCTCGCGTGCGCCGGGTCGGCCGCACCGGCAGCGATGGCCGCATCGAAGGCGGCCTCCCGATCGAGCCCCCAATCTGCGAGCGCTGCGCTATTCGCGATGATCTCATGGAAGCTGCGCTGCCAGACCACGACGGGGCGGCTCGGAGCCATGCGATCGAGCTCCGCGCGATCCAGCTCCCCATGGAACAGCGCGTGATGCCCCCAGACGATGAAGGGGCGCGCATCGCTCGCCGCGAGCATCGCCCGCAGGCGCTCGCGATAGGCTTCGGGCGTCCGAACGCCCGGGAAGCGGCCCGTCGGGAGATCCCAATCGTCCGGCGCCAGAAAGGGAAGCCCGTACATCACGGCGGCCTGCATCGGATGGATGTGGGGATCGATGAATCCGGGCATCAGGATCTTGCCCGCGAAACGGCGGTCGAGCTCGAATTCGCGCCCCCGCGTCCAGGCGCCCAGGGCCTCGAGCGAGTCGGCGACGGCGAGGATCGTGCCCTCGGCGACGGCGACGTAACGTGCGGTCGGGAGCGAGGGCTCCATCGTCACGATCTTCCGCGCCTCGAAGATCGTCACCGGGGCATTCGCAGCGGGAGCGGACGAGCGCCGATCCGCGCCGATGGCGCTCGCCGCGAAGAGCCCCGCGACGAGCCCCGCGAAGAGCAGGGCCGCCCAGAACCGGATCGCGGGCGCTGCACCCGGCTGATCGCGCTCTGCCGTGATGACGCTACTCCTCGATCGAGAGCGACCGGTTCGGGCAGTACTTCACCGCCGCCTCGACCTTCGCCCGCAACGACTCGTCGGGCTCGGCGACGATCAGCTCGGCATGGTCGTAGCGGCCGGGCTCCGAGACGATCCGGAAGACCTCCGGCGCTTCCTCGATGCAGACGCCATGGCCCTGGCAGAGTTGCAGATCGATCTTGATGCGCATGGCCCCTCCCCTGCCCGCCGCGCCGCGGCCGCCTAGCGCCGCCGCCGGTAGCGGACCCGGCAGGGATCGCTCGGCCGCAGGATCAGCGAGGGCATCACGTCCGTGATGTCCTCGGGCCTTCCGACGAGCTCGAAGTCGTAGCGCGAGAGCATCGCGCACATCACCGATTTGATCTGCAGGATCGCGAAGGCGTTGCCGACGCATTTGCGCATGCCGCCGCCGAACGGGATGAACGCGAACGGGTTGTCGGGCAGCCCCCGATGCGGATCGAAGCGCTCGGGATCGGGATAGACCTCGGGCACGCGATGGGCGACGTAGGGCGAGCAGACGACCGTATCGCCGACCTTGAACGCGTAGTCCTTGAACGCGAAGGGCTGCATCACCTGGCGCGCCAGCACGCAGAGCGGCGGGTGCAGCCGCAGCGTCTCGAAGATGAAGCCCTCGAGCTTCGGGATCTCGCGCAGCGAGGCGTACGAGAGATCGCCGCCGCTCTTGTAGATCCCGTCGATTTCGGCCATCAGCTCGGCCGCGTACTGCGGATTCCGCGCGAACTCGACGAGCGTCCAGGCGGAGGTATTCGAGCTCGTGTGAAAGCCGCCGAACATGATCCACACGACCATGCCGGGAATCAGATCCTCGGCGAGCTTCGAGCCGTCGTCGAAGCTCGAATTCATGAACGTGTCGATCATGTCGTTGTACTGCCGGCCCGTGCGGCGGCGCTCGCGCACCTCGTCCAGCACGAGCTCCTGCAATCGCGCGCGCGCGCGATCGCGGCGCTTCAGGATGTCGCCCGATCCGTACGGATCGAGCATCGCCTCGGGTGCGACTGCGCTCTCGAGCTCGTGGTAGAGGGCGCCGAACTCGTCCGTCAGCTTGGCGCGGAAGTCGCTGCCCATGAGCGAATGCGTCGACGTCCGGAGCACGAGGGCCTGGAAGACCTCGAGCACGTCGATCTCGCCCTCATCGCCCCAGTTCGCGATCCAATCCTCGACCTCCTTCGCGATGATGTCGGCATAGCCCTTCATCTTCCCGGCGCGCATCGCCGTCGCCATCAGCTTCGTCTGCTGGCGCTCCATCTCGAAGGTCGCCCCGTACTGGATCCCCTGACCGAAGACCGGGACCATGTATTGATAGGCGGCGGCCGCGGAGAGCACCGTCGGGTCGGGCGCCCGGAAGACCGCCTCCTGCGCCGCAGGGCCCGTCATCAGGATGTTGCGCTGGCCGGCGAGATCGAAGGCCGCGACCTCCCCGCATTCGCGCCAGGCGCGCAGCAGGAAGAACGCGGGATGGCCCATGAACTCTTCGTAATGGCCCGTCTCGGGCTTGGCACCGGAAACCATCCTGGGCTCGACGCTCGCCATGGAGAACTCCTTCCAGAATTCGTTCGCGGGAGTGCGGGACGAAATCAGCTTGACCGATTTAGTTGACCACGTCAAGCTTCTCGCATGGCGAGACAGAAGAGCCTCCTCCGGATCGAAGCAGCGATGGTCGAGCTCGGCCGCATGACGCGCAGTGGCCGGGCCGACCGGCTGCGCTGCGAGCGCGCCGGCGTCGACGTGACGGGCGCGGCCCAGCGCCTCATCTACTACCTGATGGAGAACGGGCCGATGCGGCTCTCGGAGCTGGCCCGCCGCACGGAGACCGATCCGGGCATCCTGACGCGCCAGGTCAACGCCCTGGAGCAGCAGGGCCTGGTGGCGCGCCGCCCCGACCCGACCGACCGGCGCGCGCAGATCGTCCGGATGCTGCCCAAGGGGCGCCGGATCGCGCTCCGGCTGCGCGAGGTCCAGGACGAGGTGCTCGGGAGCCAGCTCGCCGGCTGGACGGCCGGCGAGCTCGAGCAGGCGGCCGGCCTGATGGAGCAGCTGATCCGCGACATCCGGCCGAAATGGGAGGGCGAGACGGCGGAGTCCCGGGACTGACGCCCTGCCCCGCGCCCGCATCAGGCCCCGAAGTCGAGCACCGATCTCGCCACCGTCCCCGACTTCATCAGGGCGAAGGCGTGGTTCACGTCTTCGAGCCCCATCCGCTGCGAGACGAGGTTCGAGAGATCGAGCCGGCCCGAGAGGAAGAGATCGACGAGCTTCGGCATGTGCTCGCGGAAGTTCGTGCTGCCGTACATGCAGCCGATCATCTTCTTCTCCGCGAGGAACGCCGGGCCGGGAATGCTGATCTCCGAGCCGAGCGGCATCATGCCCACGATGCAGGCCGTGCCGCCGCTGCGGATCATGTCGAAGGCCTGGCGCGCGGCGTTGGTGTTGCCGATCGCTTCGAAGGCGTACTCGACGCCGAGCCCGCCCGTCAGCTCGAGGACGCGTGCGACCGCATCGGCCTCCTTCGCGTTGATCGTGTCGGTCGCGCCGAATTTGCGCGCCATGTCGAGCTTGCCGGGCACGACGTCGATCGCGATGATGCGCGAGGCGCCCGCCAGCCGGCAGCCCTGGATCACGTTCAGCCCGATGCCGCCGCAGCCGATCACCGCCGTGATCGCACCGCCCGGGACCCTCGCCGTGTAGAGCGCCGCGCCGACGCCCGTCATCACGCCGCAGCCGACGAGCGCCGCCTCGGCCATCGGCATCTCGTCCGGCACCTTCACCACGCCGGATTCGTGGGTCACCATGTACTCGGCGAACGAGCCGACGTTCGCCATCTGCAGCACGGGCTTGCCCTTGCGCGTGAGGCGCCCGGCGGCCGAGGCCCCGATCATCGGATCGTTGCAGAGATGGCCCTGCCCGCGCATGCAGAAATAACATTTCCCGCAGAACGGCTTGAACGACATGATCACCTTGTCGCCCGGCTTCACGTAGGTGACGCCGTCTCCGATCTTCTCGACGACGCCCGCGGCCTCGTGGCCGAGGATCGCGTCCATCGGAAGCGGCCAGAGGCCGTCGACGAAATGCAGATCCGAGTGGCAGACGCCGCTGCAGACCGTGCGGACCATGACCTCGCCGGCGCGGGGATCCACGATGTCGACGTCGTCGATGACGAGGGGCTGACCGGCTTTTTCGAAGATGGCGGCTTTCATGGGGACTCCCGGGGCGAGGGTTTCAGGCGATGGTCGCGGCGATCGGGCCGGCCTTTCGCGGTCGAAGGTCTGCGGAGGATCGCAGTGGAGTCTCGCGCGTCGCGAGATCGTCCCGCCACCCCTCGAACCGGATTCCGCGGCGCTCGGGACGGGCGATCCTGTGAATCGCCCGGAGGATCGGCCGATTGCCCCTGGGACGGACGGGCGATAGCTTGGACAGGGTCGATCGCTCGACGTCCCGATGCCCCGACCGAGCCGGAACACACCCTCCATGCAGTCCGAAGAACGGCCTTCGAGCCCCCGCTTCTCCCTCGTGGTCGGCGGTCCGTTTCACGCACTCCTGCGCCGCTTTGGCGGCCTCGCGGACGATGGTCTCCCGCGGCTCGGGGCGGCCCTCCTGCTCGCGACGCTCGCCTGGATGCTGCCCGCCCTCCTGGTCGTGGCCGAGGCGAACCTCGGCGATGGCCCGCCCGGCTGGTCGTTCTTCGCCGATGCGACCACCTATGGGCGCTATCTGATCGCGATCGTCGTCATGATCGGCACCGAGCGGTACGCGGATGGGCGATTCGACCTCCTGATCAACCAGTTTCGGGAGGCGCGCATCGTCTCCGACGACCATACGCTGCCGTTCCTGAGCGCTCTCGCCGTCGCGGATCGGCGATCGAGTTCGAAGCTGGCGGAGCTCGTGATCCTGGTGTTCGTCCTCGGGTTCGCCGGCTGGTCGACGCGCTATGCGGCGCCGATCGTCCCGATGACCTGGGAGGGGCAGGCCATCGATGGGACGGTCGTCCTGTCCTGGGCCGGCCGCTTCACGTCGCTCGTGAGCTCTCCGCTCTTCCTGTTCCTGGTGCTGCGCTGGTGCTGGCGCTTCGTCGTCTGGACGATCCTGCTCTTCCGCCTGTCACGTCTTCCGCTCGCGCTCTCCCCCCTGCATCCCGATCGCTGCGCGGGCCTCGGATTCCTCGCGATCTATCCGAGCATCTTCACCGGGTTCGTGTTTGCCGCGAGCTCGGTGGTCGCCGCGACCGTCTTGAAGGAGCTGACCGGCGTCGCCCTCTCGAACGAATCGATCGGGGGCATGCTCGCCGGATGGCTCGCGATCATGCTCCTGCTCTTCCTCGGTCCGCTCTTCGTGTTCGCCCCCATCATCCGGGAGGAGCGCGAGCGGGCCCTGCTCGAGTACGGCCGCCTGACCCATCAGCACCACGCGGCCTTCCATCGGAAATGGCTGGAATCCGCACGAGACGGAGCGGACCTGATCGCTTCCGCCGACGCGTCGTCCCTCGCCGACTTGACGGTCAGCGTGGCCCTCATCCACGAGATCCGCGTCGTCCCGATCGACCGATTCGCGCTCATCCAGCTGATCGCTGCCGCCGGTCTCCCGCTCACGGTGGTCGTGCTGTCGCAGGTCCCGTTGAACGAGCTGGCCCGAAGGATCCTGCTCGGCATTCTTTGACCGGTCGAATCGGCGCCTGATCGGGTCGGGCGCCCGAGACGCCCGACCCGCCCCCTCATTTCTGCTCGACCTCGACCTTGAGGATGCGACCGGTGAATGCGTTGTCTCCGATCGCGTAGTCCGGCGAGACGTTCGTCTCTCCGTCCTGCCCGACGTCGGTGCCCTCGTCGGCCGAGAACGCGAACGGCTGCGTCCGGGGGATCCGGGCCTCCGCGACCTTCTTGCCGTCGACGCGAAGCGTCGAGAGCCCACCGGCACCCGGCTTCGCTTCGTCGGGAACGAAGGCGTACTCGATCGTGTGGCGGCCGGGCCCGAGCGGATCCTGACCACCGATGTTGGTCCGCTCGATGCCGAACCAGTTGTACTCGTGGTGCGGGCGGCCGTCCTTCAAATAGAGGGTCCAGCCGCCGAAATAGCCGGCCTGGGCGATGACGACGCCTTCCGTCTTTGCGTCGTCGACCTCGATCTCCGCCGTCACCGTATGCGGCACGCTCTTCACGTTGATGAAGGCGTTCTCCATCATGCCAACCATGCCCGGATAGACGGTCAACGACTTGCGGCCGTCCAGCAGATCCGCACGGCCGGCGATGGCGGGGCTGAACCGTTCGAAGCGGCGGTCGTCGAGGGGCAGTACGGAATTCCGGACCGCCTCCTTCAGGAAGCGCTTCTGGAGCTCGGCGAGCTTCGCAGGGTGGGTCTTCGCCAGATCGTTCGCCTGCGCGAAATCGCGATCGACGTTGTAGAGCTCCCAGACGTCGTCCTCGAACTTCGGCAGCGGAACGCCCCCGAGCCACGGGATCGAATGGCGCGTTGCCGCGACCCAGCCTTCGTGGTAGATGCCGCGATTGCC
>JAWKRX010000061.1:0-10523 GCA_041389425.1 Myxococcota bacterium | reverse complement strand
ATCTTCGGCCTCGACGTGCGCGTACCCGGCATGCTGGTCGCCCAGGTCGTGCGGCCGCCGGACCTCGGCGGCAAGGTCCGATCTTTCGACCCGCAGGCGGCGCTCGCCGTCCCGGGCGTGCGCGCCGTCGTCGAGATCCCGAACGGCGTCGCCGTCGTCGCGAACGGCTTCTGGGCGGCGCAGTCCGGGCGCCGCAAGCTGGCGGTCGAATGGAAGCCCGGCCCCCATGCGGATCTCGACAACGCCGCCGTCCGCTCGCGCTGCCTCGCCGTCGTCGACGAGGGCATCGTCGCCCGCGACGACGGCGACGCCGAGGCCGCCTTCGCCGGCGCGGCGCACAAGCTCGAGGCCCTCTACGAATTCCCCTATCTCGCCCACGCGACGCTCGAGCCGATGAACTGCACGGCGCGCGTCGACGACGACGGCTGCGAGCTCTGGGTGCCGAGCCAATCGCCGACGGGCGCCGCCGAGACCGCCGCAAAGATCACGGGCCTCGGCCCCGAGCAGATCCGCGTGAACACGACGCTGCTCGGCGGCGGCTTCGGGCGCCGCTCCGCCCACGACTTCGTCGAGGATGCCGTCCATCTCTCGAAGCAGATGAAGGCGCCGGTGCAGGTCGTCTACACCCGCGAGGACGACATGAAGGCCGGCCTCTACCGCCCGGCCGGCACGAACGTGATGCGCGGAGCGCTCGACGCCGAGGGCTGGCCGCTCGTCTGGGATCAGCGGATCGCGAGCCCCTCGATCATGCGCGCGAAGAACTGGCTCTCGGGCATGAAGGACGGCATCGACATGACCGCCGTCGAGGGCGTGCGCAACCTGCCCTACGCGATCCCGAACGTCCATGTCCGCTGGGCCGACGTCGAGCTGCCCGTCTCGCTGCATTGGTGGCGCTCGGTCGGCAGCTCCCAGAACGGCTGGGTCACCGAGTGCTTCTTCGACGAGCTCTGCGCCCTCGGCGGCAAGGATCCCGTCGAGGCGCGCATGCGCCTGCTCGCCGAGCATCCGCGCCATCGGCGCGCGCTCGCGCTCGCGGTGGAGAAGGCGGGCTATGGCCAGCCCCTCGCCGAGGGCCGTGCCCACGGCGTCGCCGTCCACGAATCCTTCGGCAGCATCGTCGCCCAGATCGCCGAGGTCTCCCTCGCCGAGGACGGCGCGCCGCGGGTCCATCGCGTCGTCTGCGTCGTCGACTGCGGCGAGGTGGTGCATCCCGAAGGCGTGCGCCATCAGATGGAGAGCGGCATCACGATGGAAGACTCCGCCGCGCTCTGGGGCGAGGTCGCGATCGACAAGGGCCGCATCACGACCGCGAACTTCGATACCTACCCGATCGCGCGCATCGACCAGGATGCACGCGTCGAATCCTTCGTGATCGCCGAAGGCAATCCGATGGGCAGATCGGCGAGCCCGGAACCCCCGCCGATCGCGCCGGAGCGTCCGGCAACGCGATCACAAGGCTCACGGGCAAGCTGATCCGGCGGCTCCCCCTCGGTCGCGTCGCGCCAACGGCTTGAAGCGACCCCGTTCCACGCCGCTGCAGCCCGATCAGCTCCGGTGGCGAGATCCCCGCCGAGACGATCGCCGCCGTCTTCGAGCTCCTCGAGCAGCGCGAGCGCCCTTGCCCGTCGAATGGGGATCGAGCACGGGCTTCTCCGATAACACCAGGATCGTGCTGAGGTTCACCTTCTTGAGATCGACGCAGCCCATCCGCCAGGCCGAGGAAAGGCGCTCCTCGATCTCGGCGTATCGAGCAACGTGATGTCGGCGTGGCGCCGGTCGCGCACGAGGTTCGCGTCGAGCCGGTTCACCGCCGGGCGCGCCCTCGACACCTGCAGGAAGACGCCGCTTCGGGTAGACGCAGAGAGGATGCCCGTGATCCGTCTTTCGAGATTGTTGGCCGCGAGGATTCGACGATCGAGCCCAGCGAAGCCGTCGTCGATCCCGCCCCGTCGCGCGGCTCGCATACAAGTCTGATGTCCAGCATGATCGACCTCCCTAATCCCGGCGCCCGGAGAGCAGCGCGAAGAAGATTCGCGCCGCAGGTTCAGATCCTTGAGGAAGGAGCCGCGCATCACGCTGTTGGTCATCTTGGACTCCATGTCCTTGACCCCGCGCCATTGCATGCAGGAATGATCCGCTTCCGACGATCGCGAGGCCGTCGGGCTGCATCTTGTCCTGCAGCAGCTCGGCGAGCTGGGCGATCGACATCCTCCTGGATCTGCGGCCGGTTCATCAGCCATTCGACGAGGCGCGCGTACTTCGAGCCCGATCAGGGCCAGATGCTCGTTCGGCATCACGCCGACCAGACGCGCCCGATGATCGGACCAGAAATGATGGGAGCAGGCGCTCGCACCCGGATCGGCCCCGCGATCATCAGCTCGTTGAGCCGCGCGATGTTCGGGAACTCGGTGACCGCGGGCTCCGGCGCATAACGGCGCAAAGAAGACCTCGCGCAGATACATCTTGGCCGACGCGGCGGGCGGTATCCTGGGTGGTGCTGGTCGCTCTCGGTATCGATCACGAGCGCCCGCAGCACCTCCGCGAGCTTGCCCTCGACCTCGCCCTGCAGCAGGTCAGGCTCGCCGTCCTCGACGAACTCGCCGATGTTGTCGTTCGCCATGGAAGCGGGCGCCCGCCTTGCGGATCCGCTCGCGGATCCGGTCCGCGACGGTGCGCCCGTCGACCTTGATCTGTGAGGGCTCCCCACTTACGCTGCTCATCTTCGTCACCGTCTCGCTCGCCATCTCGCTCCTCGCGTTTCCAGGCACTCTAGGCTCCCCGGACGCCGCGTGCCGGGCGGGTGGGAGGCGCAGCGGAGCAGGGCCGGGCCGGGCAGCGGCGCCCCCGAGTACCAGACTCCCGCCCGGCCCTTCGCTCCGGGAGATCCCATGAAAATTCGGCATCCGCATCCCCCGCCCCAGATGGGCCCGATCGGCGATCCCGACTGGCTGATCCGTTATGCGCGGCTCGTCGAAGGCCTCGGCTTCCGAGTCGATCTGGGGCATCGACCATGCCCTGATGTGCATCCAGTACGACTCGACTATCCCTGAACGACGGGCCGGACGCCGATCCCGGCGGAAGCCAACATGCCCGACCCGCTGATCCTGCTCTTTTTCTCGCCGCGGCGACCGGCGGATCCGGCTCGGCCACCTCGATCTGATCCTGCCCCAGCGCCATCCGATCCTGCTCGCGAAGGAAATCGCGACCCTCGACCGCTATTCCAAGGGCGGGTCACGCTCGGTGTGGGCGTCGGCTGGGCCGGAGTCGCGTCCTGAAACGAGATTCGGACTGCGACGAGGCGAAAACGGTGGGATCGGCAGCCTACGTTACATCTGGGCATTGAGCTTTCTCCCGCTGACGGTGTGTATTTCGGTCGACGGGACATCCGCCGAGCACCGGAAGCCGGTCAGCGGCGGCGTCCCGATCATGATCGGCGGCCATAGCAGGCGGCCGCCCGGCGCGCCGGCCGCCAGGGCGACGAGTTCTATCCCCATTGGTCGACCGCGGGCCGGGCCAGGAGGCCCTGGGCGAGCTGATGTCCGTCGTGCGCCTCGAGGCCGAACGGGCCAGGACCGAAGCGGTGGGACTCACCCTCACGAGCACCAGCGACGCGAAGACCACCCGGGCCACGGCCGAGCTCTGCGCGCCCGCCTGGGCGCCGAGCGGGTGGTCGTGCTGCCGCCGAAGGGCGAGCTCGACGGCGCGCTCCCGGACGAGCTGGCGGTTCAAGGGAGACGGTGCTCGACCCCCTCTCTGCCCTGACTGGCTGCCTGACTACGCTGACTGGCTTCCCGGTCGATCGCCGCCAGCCCCGTTCCGGGTCAGCCAGCAGTCGGGCGATCCGCTAGTTTTCCGCCCCGAGAGGTCTGCGATCGGTCTCCTGAGGATGGCCCCTGGCCAGCCTGCTTTTCCCTTCGAAGCACCCCTTGAAGCCCTTCGCCTCGTCGCTGGACGGAGCGGGAGCTTTGTCAAAGCGATGGAACGCCAAGTCGTCCGGACCCGTGACCGGAGCAGTCCGTGGCCTGCGGCGCAGGTACCACGAGGAGAAAGGTATTGGGCAAGAAGATCTATGTCGGCAGCCTTCCCTTTTCCGCCAGCGAGCAGGATCTGCGTGAGCTCTTCGAAGCCCACGGCAGCATCGACTCCGTCAACGTCATCATGGATCGCGAGACCGGCCGCGCCCGCGGCTTCGCCTTCGTCGAGATGAGCGACGCGGCGGCGGCAGCGCAACGCCATCCGCGCCCTCGACGGCAGCGACATGGGCGGCCGTGCCCTGCGCGTCAACGAAGCCGAGGATCGGCGCGGTGGCGGCGGCGGTGGGGGCGGTGGTCCCCGCGGCGGTGGCGGCGGCGGCCCGCGCGGCGGCGGCGGGGGTTATGGCGGCGGGGGCGGCGGCGGTGGTGGTTATGGCGGCGGCGGCGGTCGCGGCGGTGATCGCGACGGCGGCGGCGGTCGCTTCCGACGTTAGTCGGCGCGCTCCGAAACGAACGCGAACGGATCGATCGAAGGCGGCGAGTGCCCTGGGTGCTCGCCGCCTTTCTTTCTGGGCCCGGGGTCCATCCAGCTCCGGCGCGGGGGCTCCGATCAGCCCCCGGACGCCTCTTTCGCGGCTCCGCCCGGCCCGCTCGGTGCCCCGGACGGCGGGCGGCCGGCGCGCGCCGGGTCGAGCATCCGGCTGGCCGCGATGCCCGAGCAGGCGATCAGCGCCACCATCGCGAGGAAGGTCTCGGCGAAGGCGCTGCGGTAGGCCTCGACGACCACCGTCCGCAGCGGCTCCGCCAGCGCCCGGATCGCCTCCGGACTGCCCGCGAGCCCGTCGAGCGGCGTCCCCGGCGCGACGATCGGCCGGACGTCGTTCTCGAGATGCGCGGCGAAGCGCACCCCGAGCAGCGCCCCGAGCGCCGAGCTCCCGATCGTCTGGGCGACGGCGCGCGCGAAGCCCGGCAACGAGCTCGCCACCCCGAGATGCCGCGGCGGGACGGCATTCTGCAGCGACGCGATCAGGACGGGATTGAGCGGCCCGCTCCCGAGCCCGAGGATCAGCGAGTACGTCCAGTAGAGGGCGCGCGGCGTCTCGGCGCTCGCGGTCGAGAGCAGCACGAGCCCCGCCGCGTAGATCGCGAGCCCCGCCATCGCATAACGCCGATAGCGCTGGGTCGCCGCCGCGAGCCGCCCGACCACGATCCCCGAGACGAGCAGGCCGAAGGTCAGGGGCATCAGCCCGAGCCCCGCCTCGACCGCCCCGTTCCCGCGCACGACGAGGCCGAAGAGCGGGATCAGGAAGGTGATCGCGAAGTTGCTGAGGCCGTAGAGGAAGGTCGTCAGCAACGGCGCCCAGACGGCGCGCACCCGAAGCAGCGCGAGCTCGACGATCGGCTCCGCCGCACGCCGCTCCCAGCTGAAGAATCCGGCACCGAGGGCGACGCTCGCGGCGAGCAGCCCGAGCGGCCCGGGCGCCGCCCAGCCGAACGCGCGCCCCGCCCAGGACGTGTAGAGGATCAGCGTGCCGACCGCGCAGAAGAGCAGCGCCGCGCCGGGAAAGTCCACGCGATGCTCGAGGCGCTCGCGCGGAATCCGGTAGCCCCATTGCAGCAGACCGAACGCCGCGAGTGCCGCCGGCACGTTGAGATAGAACATCCAGCGCCAGCCCGGCCCATCGACGATCAAGCCGCCCAGCGGCGGGCCGAGCATGCCCGCGACGGTCCAGACGACGGTCACGAACGCGACGTAGGCCGGGCGTTCCCGGGGCGCGACGACGTCGGCGAGGATCGCGTAGGGCATCGTCAGCAATGCGCCGCCGCCGAGGCCCTGCAGCCCGCGGCAGATCAGCAGCTCCCCCATCGAACGGCTCTCCGCCGCGAGCAGCGAGGCGATGATGAAGAGGCCGACCGCCGAGAGGAAGACGCGCCTTCGGCCATAGAGATCGCCGAGCTTGCCCCAGATCGGCATCGAGGCGGCGCTCGCGAGCAGATTCGCGGTGAAGATCCAGGGCGCCTGGCTCATGTCGCCGAGCTCGCCGGCGATCGTGCCGACGGCCGTCGCGAGCACCATCTGATCGATCGCCGCGAGCGAGACCCCGCACATCATGCCGACGAGGACGATCCGGCGCTGAAAAGGCGAGATCGCCGGAATCGAGAGCGGCTCCGCGGGCGGCATGGGCGCGACGATAGACGAACGCGGCGATCAGCGCGGGAGGATCGGGAAGACCGGCTGCGGATCGTAGGTTCCGTCGGGCTTGATCAGATCCGTATTGCAGAAGGCCGAGATCTTGTTGCCGGCGGGATCGCGGACATAGCCGATGTAGTAGCCGGGTTGGTAGTGCGAGCGCCGCCCCGGCGCGCCCTCGTCGCGGCCGCCATGGGCGAGGGCCACGGCGTGGAAGTGGTCGACGGCGGCGGGCGATGGCGCGTGCAGGCCCACCATCGAGCCGTTGCCGACGGTCGCCGGCGCGCCGTCGATCGGATTGCAGACCCAGATGCGCGGCATGTAGTTGCCCGCTGCATCGGCGTAGCCGAGCCAGGTCTCCGTCGTAAAGAGACGCTTGTGACCGAGGGCGCCGAGCGCTGCGTCGTAGAAGCGCATCGCCGCCGGAATGTCGTTCACACCGATCGTCACGTAGCTGATCATGGGATCCTCCTCTCGGGGCCGTGCGGCTCCGCTGTTCCGGGCGGAAGCGTCGGATCGACTCCGGCCGCGCCCTCGCCCGGAGCCTCGCCCGCCAGGCGTTCCAGCAGCGATCGGAAGGCCGGATCGGCGAGCAGCGCATCGCGGCCCGCGCGTTCGAGCCGATCGACCGCTTCATCGCTCAGCCGGAAGCTCGTCGGCAGCGAGTTCAAGTACTTGCGCTCCGCGGGATCGGCGGGCTTCGTGAAGTCGACCTCGACCAGATGGAAGCCGACCGGCGTCGGCCAGGCCGCCGCGACCTCCTGCCAGCTCTCGAAGGTCGAACGCACGAGCTCGATCGTCTCCAGCGTATAACGATTGATCTGCACCGTGGTCGTCTGGTCGATGATGTCGTAGAGCGCCGGCGCGCGATCGATCGCCTCCCAGGCGACCTCCGGAGTCGTCTGGGCATTGACGAGGATCAGCACCATGTGGCGCAGCTGGCCCAGGCTCTCGGGCCGGGCATCGTGGGGCGCGCGCTGCAGCAGCGTGCTCTCGAAGGGGCCGCGCACACCGAGGTTGTCCGAAACGCCCCCGTCGATCAGGCGGATGAAGCGGCGCGAATCCGAGCGCGTATACGACTCGAGGTTCTTCGCGTTGACGTACGCGCGGCTGAAGGTCCGCGGCGACGCGAGGGCCTCGCGAATCCAGGGCGGCGCCTCGAAATCACACGCCCCCGCGAAATTGCGCAGGGTGAGCGGCGACATCGGCCCCGGCACCGCCGAGGAGGCCGCGACCGCCCGCGAGATCGGATAGCTGCCGAGCTCCGAGCAGAGGAAATCGAATTGATCCTGGATGAAGGAGAAGGGCGCGCCCGTCGCAAGATCCGTCGCGTTGATCTGGACGAGCGGGCCGTTCTGGGCCGCGAGATCGTCGAAGGTCGCGTCGTCGAAGAGGATGCGGTCGTAGTAGCGCGCGATCAGATCGCTGCGTTCGAAGAACGGCGAAGCGAGCAGCACCCAGTTCCAGGGCGTCAGCAGCTGCCCGATCAGCGCGCTCTGGACGTTGCGGCGCAGGAAGCGCCGCTCGAAATCTTCGAAGATGCCCCGGCCGTGGAGCCCGAGATAGGCGGCCGTGAAGCTGCCGCCCGAGACGCCCGTGACGTGGTCGATCTGATCGAGCAGCGAGACCTCGCGCCCTCCGATCGGAACGCGGGTCTCGTCGAGCCCCTGCAAGACGCCGTAGGCGAACGACGCCGCGCGCGTCCCCCCGCCCGAGAACGCGACGATCAGCAGGATCTCGTTCGAGCGCTCCTCGGACCAGCGCCGACTCCCGCGATAGCCCGATCGCCGCTCGATCGTCGCGGGCGAGATCGGATCGTTGACGGGGAAGTAGGTCGTACAACCACTCGCGAGGAGTGCCGCGAGCAGGAGCGAAACGATCGGCGCCCGCGCGCGTCGACACTCGACCAGCAGGCCGGCGCGCCGATGGCGCACAGCTCGAAGCCTCCCCGCCCTGCGCAGCGCACCCGCCATCCCTCGCGTCCCCGTCTCCCGCGCCATCGCCCTGCCCGCATGCCGCTCGGCCGCCGATCGAGCCGACCGCCACGGCCGGCGCAGCCAGCGCAGCCGCACGCGGCGCCGAGCGTAGGGAACCCGGGGCGGCCGCGCGCGGAAGCCTTTATGATCGCGCGATGCACGCCGTCCGCCGTTCCGAACGCGGGATCGAGACCGTCGAGCTCGCGCCCGACGATCCCGCGCAAGCCCGCGCCAACGCGACGGCCGCCCCGCAAACGCGCGCGGGGGAATTCGTCCGGGTGCGCGTGCGCTCCGCTTCGATCTGCCAGACCGACATCGCCCTCGCGCGCATGGGCCCCCTCCCCTTCACCCTCGGCCACGAATTCGCCGGTCTGCTCGACGACGGCACGCCCGTCGGCATCGAGCCCCTCGATCCCTGCGGCGCCTGCGAGGCCTGCCTGCGCAGCGACTACCATTTCTGCGCGAAGGGCCACGCCATGGTCCTCGGCATCGGGCGCAACGGCGGCATGGCCGAGGAGGTGCTCGTTCCCGCGCGCGGGATCGTGCCCCTGCCCTCCGGCCTCGACGTCGGCTCCGCGTGCCTGATCGAACCCCTCGCGGTCCATCTGCACGCCCTCGATCTCGCGCGCCTCGATGGCCGCCATCGCGTCTGCGTCGTCGGCGCGAACCGCACCGGCTTCGGCCTGCTCGGCGGCGCCGCGGCGCGCCAACGCGGCTGCGCCGTCGACCTCGACGAACGCGCGCCCCACGCCCTCGAAGCCGCCGAGCGCATGGGCCTCGGCATCCGGCCCGAAGGCCTCTACGACATCGTGATCGAAGCGGAGGGCTCGGAGGCATCGATCGCCGCCGCCGCCGAGCGCTGCCGCCCGGGCGGGACCGTGCTGATGGTCGCCGGCTACTACACCGAGTTCAAGCAGCTCAAGGTCCTGCCCTTCGTCGCGAAGGAGCTGACCCAGATCTGGGGGACCTACTACGGCCACCATGCGACCGGCCGCGACGTCGACGCCGCCGCGAGCCTGCTCGCGCGCCAGCCGGAAATCGCACGGGCGGTCATCAGCCATCGTTTTCCGCTCGAGGCGGCGCGCGAGGCGTTCGCGCTCGTCGAGTCGGAGACGCCGTCGCTCAAGGTCGTGCTCGAGCCCTGATCCCGCGGACCTGCCGCCGCCTCCCTCGTCCCGGTCGCTCGCGTGCTAGCTCTCGACGACGTAGGGCCGCATCTTCGAACGATCGAGAAACACCGCCTCATCCGCGGCGATCAGCTCGCCGAACTCCGGCCCCGAGACCGCCGCCATCCAGGCGAGGAAGGCCGCTCGATCCGGGAATCCGACCTCCGTCACCGCATCGAAATCGATCGTGCCATTCTCCGGCGCGAGTGCCGCCTCGGCCCTCAAATAGCGGCGCTTGTAGACGGGCGGCAGCCCCACGAGCTCACGGATCAGGGGAACATGGCGATTCTCGTAGTAGTCCTCGAACGCGAGCGGATCGAGGTCCGCGCGCCGGGTCAGGAACGAGATCACCGTGTACATCCGCTCTTCTCCTCGGTGCCGCTGGCTCGTCGGCGCAGCCCCCGCAGCTTCGCATCTTCTCGCGCCACTTACCCGCCGCTCGAGGTCTCGTCGCGCACGAACGGGATCGCGATGCGCATGCCCGTCTGCCGTACCGTGCGCCCGTTCACGACCTTCGGGTTGTAGCGCCATTGCCGGACGGCCCGGAGCGCAGCCTCGTTGAAGACCGGCGACGGCTCGAACGCGACGATCCGCGCGTTCTCGACCGTCCCCGCCTCCGACACGTCGAACTCGACGAGCACCCGACCCTCGATCCCCCGCGCGAGGGCCTTCTCCGGAAACTCCGGCTGGATCCGGAGCAGCGGCATCGCCTCGCCGTCGACCGGCTCGATCCCTTCCAGCGCTTCGAGACCCTCCGTCGTGCCGGCCCCCTCGAACGTGCCGCGCACGCCGATGCCGGAGCTCTCGCCGGTGTTGCCCAGCGGGCCGTCGATCGGCGGGGCCGCCTCCACCGGACGGGTCGGCGGCTTCGGAACGGTCTTCTTGATCGCCCGCTTGTCGTCGACCCGGACGTGAACGAAATCGAGCGAGGCGAGCGGCGCAACCTCCGTCGCGGGCCGCGCCTCGACGACGATCAACACCTGCATCAACCAGAACAGCAGATAAGTCACTCCACTCGCGAAGAAGAAGGAGCCGGACATCCGGGCGACGGCTTGCATGGCGCGCTCTCCGATAGCGACGGCCGCAGCGCGAATCCGATCGGAGGCGGGCGGCGGGCGCGTCGGGTCTCGAGCGGTGGAAACCGGGACGGGGGCGCGGGTTCGGTGATGCGAGTCGACGCGAGAATATGACGGTGCCTTAGGCGAAGAGACGTGGA
>JAWKRX010000060.1:0-10726 GCA_041389425.1 Myxococcota bacterium | reverse complement strand
CAGAAGGCCGCCGAGGACGCCTTCATCCCGGCGGATCCCGAAGAGCCGCGGCGCATGGGCGCCGTCGTCGCCCTCGATCCGAGAAACGGCGACGTGCTCGCGATGGCCTCGTCGCCGAGCTACGACGCCAACGCCTTCGCCGGCTCCATCTCCCGCGACGTCTGGCAGGCGCTGAACGCCGACGAGTGGCATCCCATGCGCAATCGCGCCGTCGCGGGCGTCTATCCGCCGGGCTCGACCTACAAGGCCTTCGTCGCCGCCGCCGGACTCTCCGAGAAGGCGATCACGCCGGCGCAGACGACGCATTGCAACGGCTACTACCGCCTCGGTCGCCGCGTCTATCGCTGCTGGAAGAAGGGCGGGCACGGCACCGTCGATCTGCAGCGCGCGCTCGCGGGCTCCTGCGACGTGTATTTCTACGAGCTCGGCCGCAAGCTCGGCGTCGAGACGCTGGCGCGTTATGCGCGGATGTTCGGTCTGGGCGAGCCGACGGGCATCGCGGTCCGCGGCGAGGCGACCGGCCTCGTCCCCACACCGGAATGGAAGCGAAGGGTCCGCCGCGAGCCCTGGGTCGAGGGCGAGACGATCTCGCTCTCGATCGGACAGGGCGCGAACCTGGTCACGCCGATCCAGCTCGCCGTCGCCTACGCGACGATCGCCAACGGGGGGAGCGTGGTCGAGCCGCGCGTCGTGCTGCGCAAGGAGACCTGGGACGGGGAGCTCGTCGAGGCGTTGCCGCCCGTCGTGCGCGCGACGAACGCGATCGATCCCGGTGTGCTCGAGATCGTCAAGCGGGGGCTGATGAGCGTCGTCATGGAACCGGGCGGCACCGGCCGCCGCGCGCAGGTGCCCGGCATCAACGTCGCCGGAAAATCCGGGACGACCCAGGTCGTCGGCCTCGACGTCGTGAAGGGACTCGAGCCGAAGGACATCCCGATCCGCTATCGCGACCACGCGCTGTTCGCGGCCTTCGCGCCGGTCGAGTCGCCGGAGATCGTCGTGGTCGCGATCGTCGAGCATGCGGGCGGGGGCGGTGGCGCGTTGGCGGCGCCGATGACCCAGAAGGTGATGGCCCGCTACTTCTCGAAGAAGGAGGGGCGCGTGCCCACCCAGGTCGCCTTTATTTCGTCGGCGTTCTCGTCGGAGTTCTCGTCCGATCGCGCGGCCGGCCTCGCGCAACACGGTGTCCCGCTCGTCGGGACGGACGCGGCGGCGGAGCGTCTCGACGAAGCCGGGCGGGGGGCGGTCCGATGAGCGCTCTGCGCGTCGAACGCCGCCGGGTCGCGCATTTCGACTGGGTGCTGGCCGCGATCGTCGTGCTGCTCGCGGCGATGGGCATCGTCAATCTGGTCTCGGCGGCGGCGTCGGGCGTCGAAGGCGGCGCGAACATCGTCGGACGCCAGATCTCGGTGCTCGGGCTCGCGGCCTTCGTGATCGCCGTGGTGGTGGCGATCGACTATCGCCATTTCGATCGGTACGCCTACGGCATCTACGGCGCGACGGTGGCGCTCCTGCTCCTGACGCTCGCCATCGCGGAGGAGACGCGCGGCGCCCGCGCCTGGCTCTTCTCGGGGCGCCTTCAGCCCTCGGAGTTCTCGAAGATCGGGATGGTGATCGGGCTGGCCCATTATTTCGGTCGCAATCCCCCGACCCAGATCCGGCGACTGCGAGACCTCTTCGTGCCGGGGCTGATCGTGGGGGCGCCGGTCGCGCTGATCGTCCTGCAGAAGGATCTCGGTGTCGCGGTCCTGACCCTGCTCGTCGGGCTGACGCTGCTGCCGCTCGTCAACGTGCCGGCGCGGGCCTGGGCGGGCATCGGCGTGATCGCGCTCGGGGCCGCGGCGGCGCTCTGGCAATTCGGGCTGAAGGGCTACCAGAAGGAGCGCATCCTGGGCTTCATCGACCCCTCGCGCGATCCGCTCGCGTCGGGCTATCAGCAGATGCAGTCCAAGATCGCCGTCGGATCGGGGGGGATCTTCGGGACGGGCTGGCAGGAGGGAACGCAGACCCAGCTCCGCTTCCTGCCGACGCAGCACACCGATTTCGCCTTCTCCGTGCTCGCCGAGGAGTGGGGCTTCGTCGGCTCGACGATCGTGCTCTCCACCTATGCGCTGATGCTGGTCTGGGGGCTGCTCATCGCCCGCAACTCGAAGGACACCTTCGGCGCGATGCTCGCGATCGGCCTGGTCGGGACCCTGCTCTGGCCGGCGGCGATCAACGTCGCGATGGTGCTCGGGCTCGCCCCGGTGATCGGCGTGCCGATGCCGCTCTTCTCGTACGGCGGCTCGGCACTGCTCTCGACGGCGCTCTCGATCGGGCTGCTGCTCAACGTATCGATGCGACGCTACGTCTTCTGAGCCGCGCCTCGGTGCTCGCCTCGAGCTCGCCGCCGATCGGGCGCCGGGCGGGCGCGCCGATCGAGCGGGAGCAAGGGCGAAAGGAAGGGCGAAGGGAAGTGCGACAGAAGCGCGCTCAGAGCACGCCGTCGATCAGCTTGACGAAATCGCTCTTCGGGCGGGCGCCCGTCAGCTGGCTCACGACCTTGCCGTCCTTGAAGGCGAGGATCGTCGGGATCGAGCGGATGCCGAAGGCGCCCGGAGTCTGCGGCGAGTCGTCGATGTTGATCTTCACCACCTTGAGGCGATCGCCGTAATCCTCTGCCAGCTCCTTCACGATCGGCGCGATGGCCCGGCACGGCCCGCACCATTCCGCCCAGAAGTCGACCAGGACGGGGGTGGTGGACTGCAGGACCTCGCCGTCGAACGTCGCGTCGGTCACGTCGGTGATCTTGGCCATGATTGTCGGAGTCTCCACTGGTTCGGGTTCGCGCCGCGACAGCTTGTTCACGGCGGGGCGTCTGGCAATCTCCCGTACGCCGAACGGGGCGAGATCGTTTCGATCCCGGGCCCGTGCGCCCTTTTATAGCAGGCCCGCGTGCCGGATCTGCGCAGGAGACACGCTTGAAACGCGTACGAACCGGGCAGGGTCGAGCCCAGCTGCGGACCGGATCGGCACGCCGGCGGCCGAGCAAGGTCGGCCTCGGCGACGAGGGCCGGCCGCTCGCGCCGGGGGCGTCGGTCGCAGCGCTGCTCGAATCCCTGCCGAAGCTGCTCGGCGGCGCCGACCTGAACGCCGCGATCGAGGCCTGGGCCCGGGCCTGGCAGCGGGATCGAATGATCCTGTTCGGTTTCGGCGCCCATCTCATCAAGGTCGGGCTCGCGCCGATCGTCGTCGATCTGATGGAGCGCGGGGCGATCGGTGGCCTGATGATGAACGGGGCCGGCTGTGTCCACGATCTCGAGCTCGCGATGCTCGGCCGCACCAGCGAGGACGTCGGCCCCGCCCTCGATGCCGGGCGCTTCGGCGTCGCGCGGGAGACGGCCGAGCGGCTGAACGCGGCGATCGCGCGCGGCCGCGAAGAAGGCCTGGGGATGGGCGCGGCGATCGGACGCGACATCGCCGAAGCGGGCGATCCCCATGCGAGCCGTTCGGTGCTCGCCGCCGCCCATCGCCTCGGCCTCCCGGTCACCGTCCACGTCGCGATCGGCACCGACATCCACCACATGCATCCGAGCGCCGACGGCGCGGCCCTCGGCGAGACGAGCTACCGCGACTTCGAGACGCTCTGCCGCCTCGTCGCGAAGCTCGAGGACGGGTTCGTCCTCCACGCGGGCTCGGCGGTGATCCTGCCCGAGGTCTTCCTGAAGGCGCTCGCCGTCGCCCGGAACCTCGGCCACCGCGTCGCCCGGCTCACGACGGTGAACCTCGATTTCGTGCGCCAGTACCGCCCCGAACGCAACATCGTCGAGCGGCCGACGCGCCTCGCGGGTCGCGGGATCTCCCTCGTCGGCCACCACGAGATCCTCGTTCCCCTGCTCGCGGCCGGCGTCGTCGAGCGGCATGCGACGGCAACGCCGCCGGCCTCCGGGCGCGCGCGACGCAAGGGACCGGCCGCAGGGCCGGCGGCCCCGCGGCGCAGGGGCAAGCGATGATCCGCATCACGCTCGTCGAAGGCGACCTCACCGAACAGCCGGTCGACGCGATCGTCAACGCGGCGAACAGCGATCTCCTGCTGGGCAGCGGGGTCGCCGGCGCGATCGCCCGCCGCGGTGGTCCGGCGATCGCCGCCGAATGCGCGGCCCATGGTCCGATCGCCGTCGGCGCGGCGGCGATCACGGGCGGCGGCGAGCTGCCGGCGCGCCACGTGATCCACGCCGCCGGCATGCCCCTCGGCGGCCGGGCGACACCCGAGAGTGTGGAAAGCGCCCTGCAGGCGGCGCTCGAATGTGCCGTCGCAGCCGGGGCCCGGACCGTGGCGGTTCCAGCGATCGGCGCGGGGGTCGGCGGGCTCGCGCTCCAGCGGTGCGCCGAGATCTCGATCGCGTGCGCGCGACGGTTCGCCGAGGAGAAGGGGGGCGATGGCCCCCTCGAGGAGATCCGGTTCGTCCTGATGGGCGAGCCGGCCTTCCGCGTCTTCGAGATGGTGAACGATGCGGCGAAGGTCGAGGCGCAGATGCGCCGAATGGCGGCACGCCGGCGGAGCGACTAGCGGCGGCGCCACGATCGGCGGCGGCCGGGGCGAGCGGGGGGCCGTTATACTGCCGCCGCGCCGCCAGGCGACCATCCGGACCCGGCCCGCAGCGGGGGCGGGGGATCGGGGAGATCGGTGTACGAGTTCCAGCAGATCGCGGCCGCGCTCTATCTCGCCGCCGGCGTCGGCGCGCTGCTCGGCCTCGTCCTGCCGGCCCCGCGCATGCTTCTCGGCGCCCGGCTCGGCCTCGCGCTCGGGGCGCTCTTCCAGGCGGCGGCCTTCGCGACCCTGCATCGCCTCGATCCCGCGCCGGCCCTGACCGATCTCGCCCAGGCCCTCTCGGTCGCGACCTGGCTCGGAGTCTTGTTCGGCCTCGCGCTGCTCGTGCGGATCCGCCTGCCCGGATTCACGCCGGTCCTCGGCCTCGTGGCGTTTCTCGGCGCCTTCGGCGCGACGCTCTCTTCGCCCGGAAACGAAGCAGCGGTGGGCGAGGGCAGCGGCTCGATTCCCCATGCCCATGTCCTGCTCTCGAGCGCCGGCCTCGCGGCCCTCGGCCTCGCCGGCCTCGCCGGCCTCTTCTTCCTGCTCGAGCACCGCAGCCTGAAGCGCCGCCGCAAGGTCGCCCACCGCTTTCCGCTGCCGTCGCTCGAAGGGCTCGACCGCGTGAACCGCGTCGCGCTCGCCCTCGGCTTCGCGCTGCTCACCTTCGGTGTCGCGACCGGCGTGCTCTGGAACGAAGCGCGTTCCGGAACCGCCCTCTCCGGCGGCCTGCACGAGACCTGGACGGTCGCCGCCTGGATGATCTACCTCGGGCTCTTCGCCCTGCGTTTCCTGGGCCGTCAGGGCGCACGTCAGGCCGCGGCGAGCGCGCTCGCCGGGTTCGCGTTCCTCGTCTTCGCCGTCGTCGGCATCGGGATCGTGTCGTGAAGGTCGTCGTCTTCGGCATGAACCACCGCACCGCGCCGGTGGAGATCCGCGAGCGCTTCGCCGTGCCCGAGGTGGGTGGTGTGCTGCGCAAGCTGGTCGACCGGCCGGAGATCGCCGAGGCGGTGCTGATCTCGACCTGCAATCGCGTCGAGCTCGTCGTCACGACGGCGAATCCCGACGCGGTGCAGCACGTGCTGCTCGAGTTCTTCGCCCGCGAGCTCGCCGGCGAGACGCTCCCGACGCGCGCTTCGCTGCGGGAGATGACCTACCTGCACCACGGGCGCGAGGCGGTCGAGCACGTCTTCCGGGTCGCGTCGGCGGTGGACTCGATGGTCGTCGGCGAGCCGCAGATCCTCGGCCAGGTCAAGGACGCCTATCGCGCCGCGGTCGAGGCCGCGAGCTGCGGCGCCGTCCTCTCGCGGCTCTTCCAGCGTGCCTTCGCCACGGCGAAGCGGGTCAAGAACGAGACCGGCATCGCCGAGCGTCCGGTCTCGGTCGCGCGCGTCGCGGTCCTGCTCGCCAAACAGATCTTCGAGACGCTCGAGAGCAAGAGCGCGCTGCTCGTCGGCGCGGGGGACATGATCGAAGCCGCGCTCGTCGCCCTCGACGATCACGGGCTCGGCTCGCGCCGCGTCGTGAACCGCACCCCGGCCCATGCCGAAGCCCTGGCGCGGCGCTTCGGTGGGACGGCGCACGGGCTCGACGAGCTCGACCGGCTGCTGCCGGAGACCGACGTCGTGCTCGCCTGCGTCGGCGGCAGTGGCCCGATCCTGACGCGCGAGCGGGTCGAGACGAGCCTGCGCCGGCGCCAGGGGCGGCCGCTCTTCCTCATCGACATCGGCGTCCCGCGCAACATCGATCCCGGTGTGCACGAGATCGACAACGCCTATCTCTACGACCTCGACGATCTGCAGGAGGTCGCCGACAGCAACGAAGAGGAGCGCCGCCGCGAGGTCCGGCGCGCGGAGCAGATCATCGTGGAAGAGCGGGAGCATTTCGAAGGCTGGCTCGTCGCGTTGCAGGCCGTGCCGACGATTCGCGATCTCACGCAGCGGGCGGAAACGATCCGCCGCGGCGAGGTCGACCGCTTCGCCGGACGCCTCGCCCTCGACGATCCACGCCGGGAGCTGCTCGAGCAGATGACGCGCAGCATCGTGAACAAGCTGCTGCACGCGCCGATCTCGCGGCTGCGCGACGAGACGGATCGCGAGGTCGGCTTGATCCGGCTCGAGGAGGCACGCGTGCTCTTCGGCCTCGACGCGCTCCCGGCCGGGCGCGACGAACCGCCGGCTCCGATCGAGCTCGGCGAACCTTCGGCTTCGCTCGAGCTCGGCGACGACGACCCGGAGTCGGTCGATTGACGATCCTTCGCATCGCGACCCGCGGCAGCGATCTCGCCCTCGTCCAGTCGCGGCACGTGGCGGCGGAGCTCGCCCGTGCCCTCGGCGTGGAGGCGGAGCTCGTCGTGCTGCGCACGACCGGCGACCGGATCCAGGACCGCTCGCTCTCGAAGATCGGCGGCAAGGGCCTCTTCGTGAAGGAGATCGAAGACGCGCTCCTCGCGGACCGCGCCGACGTCGCGGTGCACAGCGCGAAGGACGTGCCGGCGCGGCTCGCCCCGGGCTGCGTGATCGCCTGCTATCCCGAGCGCCGGGATCCCCGCGACGCCCTCGCCGCGCGCGAACGCGGGACGACGCTCGCCTCGCTGCCGCGCGGAGCGCGGGTGGGGACGGGCAGCACGCGCCGGGTCGCGCTGCTGCGCGCGCTGCGCCCGGATCTCGAGATCGTGCCGCTGCGGGGGAACGTGCCGACGCGTCTCGCGAAGATCGTGAGCGAGGGGCTCGATGCCGTCGTGCTCGCCTGCGCGGGACTCGATCGGCTCGGGCTCACCGACCGGATCGACGAGCGCATCGCGGCGGAATCGATGCTGCCTGCCGTCGGTCAGGGCCTGCTCGCCCTCGAGACGCGCGCGGACTCCCCCTGGCACGACCGGATCGCCGCCCTCGAGCCCGAGGCGACGGGCGAGGTCGCGCGCGCCGAGCGCGCCTTCCAGACGACGCTCGGGGGCGATTGCAGCATCCCGCTCGCGGGCTTCGCCGAGCGCCGGGCGGATGGAACGCTCCATCTGCGCGGGCTCGTCTCGAGCCTCGACGGGCGGACGATCGCGCGGGCCGAGGCGAGTGCGCCGGCGCGGGCGGCGGCGGCGCTCGGGGCCGACGTCGCGCGGGCGGTGCTCGCGGCGGGCGGGCAGGCGATCCTGCAAGCCATCGCCGAAGCCGCGGCCGCCGAGGCGAGCGGGGCAGGCGACGGACCGGGACGGGCCGACGGCGATGGCTGAGCCCGCCGCCGCGATGGGGCGCGTGATCCTCGTCGGTGCCGGCCCCGGCGATCCCGATCTCATCACCCTGCGCGGCGCGCGCGCCCTGCGCAGGGCCGACGTCGTGCTCTTCGACGAGCTCGCGAGCGACGAGCTGCTCGATCTCGCGCCGGATCGCGCCCTGCGGATCAACGTCGGCAAGCGCGGTCACGAAGAGCCGACGCGCACCCAGGACGACATCAATGCGCTGCTCGTCGAGCACGCGCGGCTCGGCCGCACGGTCGTGCGCCTCAAGGGCGGTGATCCCTTCGTCTTCGGCCGCGGCGGCGAGGAGCTCTCCGCCTGTGCGGCGGCGGGCGTTCCCTTCGACGTCGTCCCGGGCGTCACATCGGCGATCGCGGCCCTCGGTTATGCGGGCATTCCCGTCACCGACCGCCGCCACTCCGCTTCGTTCGCGATCGTGACGGGCCACAAGGATCCGAGCCGCGTCTCCGAGCAGACGCGCTGGCGCGATCTCGGCACCGCGGTCGATACGCTCGTCATCCTGATGGGCATGCGCAACCTCCCGCGCATCGTCGAGGACCTCGTCGCCGGCGGCAAATCACCCGCCACGCCCGCGGCGGCGATCATGCACGGCACGCTCCCCGAGCAGCGGACCTGTGTTTCGACCCTCGGCGAGCTGCCCGAGGCCGTTCGGGCGGCGGGGATCGGCGCGCCGGCGGCGATCGTGATCGGCGACGTCGTCCGCTTGCGCGAGGGGCTCGCGTGGTGGGAGCAGCGGCCGCTCTTCGGCCGCGCCGTGCTCGTGACCCGCGCGCGGGAGCAGACGGACGAGCTCGCGTCGGCGCTGCGATCGGCGGGGGCGATCCCGGTGATCCGGCCGATGATCGAGCTTTCGGCCGTCGGGGATCCGGAGGGCGAGGCCGAGATCGCGCGCGTGCTCGGCCGGCTCGAGACCTATCACTCGATCGTCTTCACCAGCTCGAATGCGGTGCGGTTCTTCGCGCGGGCCCACGAGCGCGCGCGCGGCCGGGGCGTCGGCGTCGGACCGGGGGCCCGGACGTTCTGCATCGGCGAGCGCACCGCCGAAGAGGCCCTGCGCGCCGGCTACCCGGTCCATCTCGTCGCCTCCGGCCGCAGCGATGCCGAGACGCTGCTCGCCGAGCTCGTGCCGATGCTCTCGAACTCGGGCGATCGCGTGCTGATCCCGCGCTCGCGGATCGCCGCGACGAAGATCGCCGACGGCCTGCGCGCTGCGGGCGTCGAGGTCGATTCGATCGCCTTCTACGAAAACCGGCGCCCGGCGGTCGACGAGGCCGAGCTGCGCGAACGCCTGTGCTCGGGGGAGCTCGTCGCGCTCACGTTCACGAGCCCTTCGACCGTCGAAAACTTCCTCGCCGGCCTCGACGACTCGAGTCTCGCCGCCGCGCGCCGATGTATGATCGCCGCGATCGGAACCACGACCGCCCGGCGACTCGCCGAAGCGGGCCTGCCGGCGGACGTCGTGCCCGCGCGGCCGGACATGACGGCGATGGTCGACGCACTCGCACAGGCCTTCGCCGCGCGATCCGCCTGAGGAGCAGCCATGAGCTTTCCCATCACCCGCCTGCGCCGATTGCGGCGAAACGAGACGCTGCGCGGCATGGTGCGCGAGACGCGCCTCGATCGGCAGGATCTGGTCCAGGCGCTCTTCGTCGTCGAGGGCGATGGCCGGCGCGAGCCCGTGGCGTCGATGCCGGGCGTGCATCGCCTCTCGGTCGACCAGGTCGTGCTCGAGGCGAAGAAGATCGCCGACCTCGGGATTCCGGCCGTGATCCTCTTCGGCGTGCCGGCGGACAAGGACGCGCGGGGATCCGGCGCGGATTCCGAAGACGGCATCGTGCAGCGCGCGACCCGCGCGATCGCCGCGGCCGTTCCGTCGCTCTGCGTCATCACCGACGTCTGCCTCTGCGAATACACCTCCCACGGCCATTGCGGGCTCCTGACCGGCCCTGCGGAGCAGCGCGAGGTCGACAACGATCCGAGCCTCGAGCGGCTCGCGAGCACCGCCGTCTCCCACGCCCGCGCGGGTGCGAGCATCGTGGCGCCTTCGGACATGATGGACGGCCGCGTCGGCGCGATCCGCCGGGCCCTGGACGCGAACGGCTTCGAGCAGGTCTCGATCCTCGCCTACGCGGCGAAGTACGCGAGCGCGTTCTACGGGCCGTTCCGGGATGCCGCGGAGAGCACGCCCGAGTTCGGCGATCGCCGCGGCTATCAGATGGATCCGGCCAATCGCCGCGAGGCCCTGCGCGAGATGCGGCTCGACCTCGAGGAGGGCGCGGACATGCTGATGGTGAAGCCCGCGCTCGCCTATCTGGACATCCTCGCCGATGCGCGGCGGACCTTCGACGTTCCGCTCGCCGCCTATCACGTCTCGGGCGAGTACGCGATGATCAAGGCGGCGGCCGAACGGGGCTGGATCGACGGCGATCGCGCGATGGAAGAGTCCCTCGTCTCGATCAAGCGCGCAGGCGCGGATCTGATCCTCACCTACGCCGCGATGGAGCTGGCCGAGCGGCTCTAGCCGTCCCGGCCCGTTCGAACGGAGGCTTCCCGGCGATGCGTTACAAGGTGGTCGAGATCTCGAACGTCTCGGACGAGGAGATCGAGAAGGTCCTCAACGCCGTTTCCGCCGAAGGCTGGGCATTCGACTCGATCCAGTTCGCGATGCGCGAATCCTCGAAGCGGCCCAGCATGGCCTTCGTCACGTTCACCCGGGAAGACGACTGATCCGCACCGAGCGCGGACGCCATCAGGCGGGCGTGCTCCCCGCCAGGACCGCGGGCCAGACAGTACGCGCGAGCGTGTCGAGCGATCGCTCGAGGACCTCGCGCTCGATGCCCGCGAGCTGCGGCCGGACGATCAGCAGATCGATCCCGAGCCGGGCCCGATCGAGGATGAGTCGTGCG
>JAWKRX010000059.1:0-11373 GCA_041389425.1 Myxococcota bacterium | reverse complement strand
GTCCTCAGCTACGGCCCGGGACGGGTGGACGCTTCGGTCCATGCGCTGGCCGGCCTGCCGTTCCACGCGATTCCGGCCTGGGCCACACCGGCCTCCCGGCGATCAGGCCCCCAGGCCGCGAAGCTCCTCGCAGATCTCGGTCTCGCACTCGCCCTCCGGCGGCGGATCGCAGCGGAATCGGGGGCCGCCGCGTTGGACGCCGGCGAAGCGGAGACTCGGGCAAGCACGTCAGAGTCTGCGTCAATGATTGCGTCAGAAAGCGCGTCATCGAATCGGTCGCCGGGTGCGTCATTCGCGTCATCGCCCTTCGATGCACCGAGCGGATCCGTGGGCCTGCCGGATCTGGCTTCGAAGGCGGCGGGCTTCGACGCGATCCTCGCCCACCACGCGGAAGCGGCCCTGCTCGCGCGCTACGCCCTGCCGGGCCGCCCGCGGCCACCGGTCATCTACTGCGCCCATACGCTGCTCGAGCAGGAGCTCCCTGAGTACTTCAAGTCCTCGAGATCAAGCGTGTTTTCGTCGCGCTTGGACACATCGACGGGGGCCGGGAATGCGCCCGGAGCGTCCGGGCGCGCGTCCGTGGAAAGCGCTGCCGCAGCCCAGCCGGGATCGAGCGGGAGCCACCCGATCCGGGGCATGACGCAGCGAGCGATCGCCCGCTTCGGCCGCGTCATCGATCGCCGCATCGCCGCGAGCTGCGACGGTTGGATCGCTTTGACGCAGAGCTCGGCGCGCGTCATGAGGGCTTCCAGTGATGCGCCGGGGCGGCTCATCGCGCCGCCCGTGCCCGCGACCCATGACGCAGAGCGGGGCCAGTCTTCGAGCCCCTCCCCAGCGCGGGATCCACGGCACGACGCGGCGGCCATCGCGCGATCCCATGGGCTTCAGCCCGGGCGCTACTTCCTCTACGCCGGCAATCTCGATCCCTACCAGGCGCTGCCCCTGCTCGAGGCGGTGGCGCAAAGGCGCTGCGGCGCCGCGGGCGACGAGCGCGATGGCAGAGGTGTCCGCGAAGACGGTCGCCAGGAATGGATTCCTGAAGACGGGCCCCCGCCGCGCCCGCTCCTGCCGATCGTGATCGCGACCCACGACGAGCGGGCGCCGGCCTTCGCCGCCCGGATCGGGCGAGCGGGCTTGCGGGGGCTGATCGTCTGCCGCGTTCGATCCGCGGGCGAGGCGGCCGCGCTGCTGGCCGGTGCGCGGGCGAGCATCGTGCCGCGCCGGAGCCTCGGCGGCTTTCCGATCAAGCTCGCCAACAGCCTCGCCGCCGGAATCCCGGTGGTCGCGCTCCACGGAGCGGAGTGGGGGCTGGTCGACGGCCGCGAGGCCCTGATCGGCGATCCCGCCGACCGGGTCGGCTCGCTCGCCCGGGCGCTCGATCGCCTCGAGCTCGATCCGGCGCTGGCGGCGCGGCTCGGCGAGGGCGCCCGGGCGACCCATCGCCGCCAGCACGATCCCGCCCGCGTCGCCGCCGAGACCCTCGCGCTGGTGGCGGAGCTTGCGGAGCGCTCGAAGCGCCGCGACTGAGCCGCGGGCCGGCATCGCTGTGCCACCGGCCCCGGGACTCCTACAATCCGCGCCGCCCGGAGACCCCCGCTTCGCGGGGATCCGGGCTTTCGGCGTTGGCGATGGCGGGAGCGCGGGCTTGAACCAGATCGGTGCAGACGAGAGCGGAAGCGGGGCGGGCGCCGAGGCGCGCGCCCGCAAGCCCGTGCGCCGGGGCGATACGCCCTTCGACCGGGCCCTGCGCGAAGCCCGCGCCGCCGGACCGCTCCGCCGCATCACCGGCCTGCGCGGCGCTGCGGGCCGCGTCGCCGCGAGCCATCTGATCCGCGCCCACGGCGATCGCCCCGTCCTCTATGTCACCCCCGATTCGCGCGCCGCCGACGCCGCGGCCGAGGCGTTGATCGGCCTGCTCGGCGAACGGGCCGATGCATCGCGCATCCGGCGCCTCCCGCGCCACGACACGCTGCCCTTCGATCGCTTCTCTCCGCAGCCCTTCGTCGTCGCACAGCGCATGGAGGTCTTGCACGCGCTGGGCGACGAGCGCAGTGCCCGCCGCCCCTCGCCGGACGGGGCGGCGCCGGAGGCGGCGACGTCGAGCGAAGCCGAGGTCCATCCGCCGATCGTCGTCGCTCCCGCCTCGGCGCTCTCGTTGCGCGTGCCCTCGCGGCGTCTGCTGCGCGCGGCGACCGTGCGCATCGCGATCGGCGAATCCGTCGATCGCGATGCGCTCGTCGCCCGGCTCGTCGGCATCGGCTACCAGCGCATGGCGCTCGTCGAGGAGCCGGGTGAGGTCGCCGTCCGCGGCGACATCCTCGACGTCTTCCCGCCGCACCTGGACAAGCCGCTGCGCATCGAGCTCTGGGGCGATCAGGTCGACTCGATCCGGAGCTTCGATCCGGCGAGCCAGCGCTCGCAGGCGAAGCGCGCGCTGGCCCTGCTGCCGCCGCCGCGCGAGCTGCTCTTCGAGCGCGACGAGATCGTCGAGCGCGCGGCCGCGATCCGCGCGGCGGCCTCCGAGCAGGCGATCCCCGCGACCCAGGTCGATGCCCTCGTCGACGCGCTGCTGCGCGGCTCGATCCCGCCCGGCGCCGAGTCGCTGGCGCCGCTGATCCAGCCCGAGCTCGAGACGATCTTCGATCATCTCCCGGCCGATACGCTCGTGCTCCTCGAGGAGCCGGAGCTCGGCGCCGCGCGCCTGCTGCGCCTCTTCGAGGAGATCGAGACGAATCGGCTCGCGGCGAAGGGCGAGCGGATCACGGTGCCGATCGAGAGCCTGCTGCTCTCGCCGGAGCAGGTCGCCGAAGCCATGGCCAAGCGCGGCGCGATCCGGCTCGAACGGCTCGAGCTCGTGGAGTCCGCCGCAGAAGAGGGCCGGCATCACGCCCAGACCGGGACGCTCGAGGAACTGCGCCGCGCCCTCGTCGCCACGCGCAGCCACGACCGCGCGCTCGCCCCCCTCGCCGAGCGCTGCAACGCCTGGCTCGCCGAGCGCTGGCGCGTCGTCGTCGCCTGCAGCTCGCTCTCGAGCGCCGAGCGCCTGAAGCATCTGCTGGCCGACTATCGTCTCGAAGCCGCGGTGGCGACGGATCCTCGGCCCGTCTGGCATTGGTCGCTGCCCGGGCGGCTCGAGCTGCGCGTCGTCGACGTCGGGGGCGAGGGCTTCGTCTGGGCGGATCAGGCGCTCGCAGTCGTCTGCGACGAAGAGATCTTCGGCGTGCGCGAGCGTCGCCGCTCGCGGGCGGGCTGGCGCGACGGCCAGAAGCTCGACGGCATCGCCCAGCTCGCACCCGGCGATTTCCTGGTGCACGTCGACCACGGCATCGGCATCTACCGCGGCCTCAAGGAGCTCGCCGCCGGCGGCACGCGCAGCGAGCTGCTCGCGATCGAATACCTCGGCGGCGACAAGCTCTTCCTCCCCGTCGACCGGCTCGCGAGCGTCCAGCGCTACGGCGCGGCGGACGGCGTCCAGCCGCGCATCGACAAGCTCGGCGGCGAGACCTGGCAGAAGACGAAGGGCAAGGTCAAGGCCTCCCTGCGCGACATGGCGGGCGAGCTGCTCTCCCTGCATGCCGCGCGCGCGCTCGCCCCGGGCTTCGGCTTCTCCGCGCGCGACGCTGCGCTCGAGGAGTTCGAGGCGGCCTTCGCCTACGAGGAGACGCCGGACCAGATGGCGGCGATCGACGACGTGCTCGCGGACATGCACGAGCCGAAGCCGATGGACCGCCTCGTCTGCGGCGACGTCGGCTACGGCAAGACGGAGGTCGCGATCCGCGCGGCCTTCCGTGCGGCACAGGACGGCAAGCAGGTCGTCGTCCTGACGCCGACGACGGTGTTGTGCCAGCAGCATTTCGAGAACTTCCAGAAGCGCTTCGCGCCCTACCCGATCCGGGTCGACATGCTCTCGCGCTTCTGCTCGCCCAAGGACTCGAGGGCCACCCTCGAAGGTCTCGCGACCGGCCAGGTCGACGTCGTCGTCGCGACCCACCGCATCCTGCAGAAGAACGTCCAGTTCAAGGATCTCGGCCTGCTCGTCGTCGACGAGGAGCAGCGCTTCGGCGTCGCCCACAAGGAGCGCATCAAGAAGCTGAAGAAGACCGTCGACGTCCTGACCCTGACCGCGACACCGATCCCGCGCACCCTGCAGATGGCGTTCACGGGAATCCGCGATCTCTCCGTCATCGAGACCCCGCCGGTCGACCGCCTCGCGATCCGCACCCAGGTCTGCCGCTTCGACGAAGGCCTGATCCGCGAGGCGATCCTGCGCGAGATCCGCCGCGGCGGACAGGTCTTCTTCCTCCACAATCGCGTGCGCACGATCGAGGCGATGCAGGAGACGCTGGCCCGTGTCGTGCCCGAGGCCCGCATCATGGTGGCCCACGGCCAGATGAAGGAGCACCAGCTCGAGGACCGCATCCACGCCTTCCTGCGCCACGAAGCCGACGTGCTGCTCTGTACGACGATCATCGAGAGCGGCATCGACATGCCGAACGTCAACACGATCCTCGTCCACCGCGCCGACGCCCTCGGCCTCGCCCAGCTCTACCAGCTGCGCGGCCGCGTCGGCCGCAGCGCGCGCCGCGCCTACGCCTACCTGCTCGTCCCGACCCAGGTCGGCTCGCTCTCGACCGATGCGCAGAAGCGCCTCGAAGCGATCCAGGATCTCTCCGAGCTCGGCGCCGGCTTCCGCCTCGCGAACCTCGACCTCGAGATCCGCGGCGCCGGCGATCTGCTCGGCGCCGAGCAATCCGGCAACCTGCGCTCGGTCGGCTACGAGACCTACATGGAGATGCTCGAGCAGACGATCGACGAGCTGCGTGGCCAGGCCCACGAAGACTGGATCGATCCCGAGATCAAGCTGCCCGTCGTCGGGCGGCTGCCCGAGGACTACGTCGCCGACGTCTCCCAGCGGCTGGTCCTCTACAAGCGCCTCTCGAGCGCCCGGGACGAGAACGAGGTCGCGCAGATCCGCGACGAGCTGATGGATCGCTACGGGCGGCTGCCGACCGAGGCCGAAAACCTCGTCGAGGTGATCCGGCTGAAGATCGCGGCCCGGCGGCTCGGGATCGTGCGGGTCGAGGTCTCCCGGGGCGAGCTCGTCCTGCAGGTCGCGCCGAAGAGCCAGATCGATCCCGACCGCCTCGTCCGCCTGCTCTCCCAGGCGCGGTCGGGCATCCGGGTCACGCCGGAGCAGCGACTCGTGGCGCGGGCTCCGGGACCCGAAGGCGGGCCGGCGGCGTTATTCGCGGCGGCCCGGACGCTGCTCAAGAAGCTCTCCGGCGACGGCCGATCGGGCGGCGTCGCCGCATGACCGGGCGGCTCGCGATTTCTCGCGCCTAAGGTCGTTCCCCGGTCGTGGGGCGGGCTAACGTGCGCGCCATGTCGCGTTCGTGGGGGGAGCGGGCCGAGCCCGCGTTCCGTGCCTGGGGTCGATTCGTGGTGGCGCATCCGATCGGGGTGTTGCTGCCGTCGCTCGCGCTCGCGCTGCTCGCGATGGCCGGGCTCGCCTGGCTTCGGGTCGACGTCACCTTCGAGTCCTTTCTCGAAGACGACGATCCGGTCCTGATCGCCTACGAAGAGTTCGCGGCGACCTTCGGCCGCGACGAGCGGATCGTCATCTCCGCGGCGCCGGGCCGCTCCCTCGGCGAAGCGGGCGTCTTCGAGGCACGCTTCCTCGAGCGGCTGCGCGCCCTGCACGAGGCCCTCGAAGCGCGCGTCCCCCATCTCGAGGAGGTGACGAGCCTCCTCAACGCGCGTGATACGCGCGCCGAAGGCGACGTCCTCGTCGTCGAGGATTTCCTCGATCCCTGGCCCGAAGATGCGGCGGACCTCGCGCGGCTGCGCACGCGGGCCTTCGACAATCCGCTCTTCCAGGGCACGCTGCTCTCGAAGGACGGCACCGCGACGGCGCTGACGCTCGAGCTCCAGCTCTATTCGTCCGCCGGCGACGATGCCCTCGGCGAGCTCACCGGCTTCGAAGACGCCGCGGCGGGCACGGCGGATGCCGCGGAGCCCGTGCTGCTGTCCGGCGAGGAGACAGCGGAGGTCGTCCACGCCGTCGAAGCGGTGATCGCCGAGTTCCAGGGACCGGACTTCGTGCTGCATTCGGCGGGGACACCGATCCTGCTGCAGGTGCTCGGCGAGGTGATGGCGCGCGACATGCCGCGCTTTCTCGCGCTCGCCCTCGTCTCGATCGGAGTGCTGCTCGCCCTGATGTTCCGGCGGCTCGTCGCCGCCGCGGCGCCGCTCGTCGTGGTCGGATTGACGGTCGGCGCCACGTTCGGCCTGATGGGCTGGACCGACACGCCGATGCACGTGCCGACCCAGATCCTGCCCTCGCTGCTGCTCGCCGCCTGTGTCGGCGATTCGGTGCACGTGCTCTCGATCTTCTACCAGCGGCGTCAGGCGGGCGACGACCAGAGGGAGGCGCTGGTGCAGGCGCTCGGGCATTCGGGCTTCCCGATCGTGCTGACGAGCCTGACGACCGCAGTCGGGCTCGCGTCGTTCGCGACCTCGGACATCGCGCCGGTCTCGGCGATCGGCATCTTCGGGCCCGTCGGCATCCTGATCGCCCTCTTCCTGAGCCTCACGCTGCTGCCCGCGATCGCCACCCTCGTTCCGATGGGCGAGGCCCGGGCAAGCGACGCCGCGGGGCGCTCGACGACGACGGATCGCTGGATGGCCACGCTGGGCGGCCATGCAGTGCGGCGACCGCTTCCGATTCTCGTCGTCGCCTCGCTGATGTCCGCCGTCGCGCTCTTCTTCGCGCTCCAGCTGCGCCTCTCCCACGACCCGATGACCTGGTTCCCGGACGGCACGCCCATCAAGGAGGGCACGCGCCAGATCGACGCGGTGCTCGGCGGATCGGTCTCGTTCGAGGTCGTGCTCGAGCGGCCGGAAGGCCGGGACGGACGCGATCCCGACACATTGAAGCGTCTCGCCGCCCTCGGCGAGGATCTCGAGACGCAGCCCCGCGACGGCTACGTCGCCGGACAGTCGGTCTCGCTCGCGGACATCGTGAAGGAGGTCCACCGCGCGCTCCACGACGATCGGCCGGAGGCGTACGTCGTGCCGGACGATCGGGAGGCGGTGGCCCAGGCCCTCCTGCTCTTCGAGAGCGCGGGGAGCGACGATCTCGAAGACGTCGTGGACGGCGACTATCAAACCCTGCGAATGGCCGTGCGGATGCCGTGGCGCGACTCCGTCCACTACCGGAAGTTCTTCGACATCGCAGAGCAGGACATGCACGCGGCCCTCGGCGATCTCGGCGAGCCGGTGCTGACGGGCGTCTTCGCCGTGCTCGTCCGCTCGATCGCGGCGGTCGTCAGCAGCATGGCGAACTCCTACATCTACTCGTTCCTCGGCATCGGGGCGATGATGATGATGCTGCTCGGGAGCGTGCGCTGGGGCGTGATCGCGATGATCCCGAACGTCTTCCCGATCTTGCTGACGCTCGGCGTGATGGGCTATTTCGGGCTGCCCCTCGACTCGTTCACGCTGATGATCGGCGCGATCGCCCTCGGCATCTGCGACGACGACACGGTCCATTCGATGCACCACATCCGCACGCTCCATCGCCAGGGCGTGCCGCTCGAGAAGGCCGTGCTCGACACGCTCTCGACGACGGGACGCGCGATGCTCGTGACGTCCGTGATCCTCTCCGTCGGCTTTCTCGGGTTCACGCTCTCGTCGATGTGGAACCTCGTGAACTTCGGCTGGCTCGTGACACTGACGATCACCACCGCCTTCGTCTCGGAGGTCCTGCTCGGCCCGGCGCTGCTGGCCGTCGCGGATCGCTTCCGCGCCCTCGACGACCGGGGCCGAGCCGAGCGCTCCTGACCCGCTGCGGGGCCTGCGGCCCGGCGCTCAGCGCGGGACGGTCGCCGCGGGATGCAGGCGGAAGAGCGTCTCGACGAGGCTCGCCGCCGGCGCCCGCTTCGGATCCTCGAGCCACCAGAGCAGCAACCCCGTCTCCATCGCGAGATAGGCCCGCCCGGCGAGCTCCGGATCGAGACCGGGCGCGAGCCGCCCCAGCGCCTCCCGCTCCCGGAGCGCCCGCGCGATCGGGCGGACCGATTCGGAGAGCACCGGACCCGCATGGGCGACGGCCGCGCGCTCGCGGCCGAAGCAGATCCGATAGGCCTCGGGATGATCCCGGGCAAAGGCGACCGCCGCGGCGATCGGCGCGCGGACTCGGGCAGCCTCGTCGACCGGGCCGCCGCCCGCCTCCAGCTCGAGCAGGGCCCGCACCCGCGCCTCACGGAGGCCTTCGAGGGTCCGGAGCTGGAGCGCCCTCAAGACCGCGTACTTGTTCGCAAAATGCTGATAGAAGGTGCCGATGCCCAGCCCGGCGGCCCGGGCGATGGCATTGCTGTTGACCCGTTCGCAGCCATGGGTCGCGAACAGGCCGAGTCCGGCGACGAGAATCCGGTCGCGAGCATCTTCGAGTCGGGGCCGCGGCATGGCGGCAGCTTAAACGATTGATCAATCGGATTCGATCCCCGATCGATTCACGGCATCGAGAAGCCGACCCACCACCGCGAACTCGCGACCGAGACCTCGCGGATTTACCGATAGATCAATCATAAATGCCGACCTGCGAGAAAGTTGCAAAGCCGGTGCGGCCGTTCTGCCGATAGCGGACCGCCCGACCTGTCCGTCGGCGCGGGGAGCGGTGTTACTTGGCGAAGACCGTCGGCATCATCCAGGCCCGCATGCGCTCCGAGCGCCTGCCGGGGAAGATCCTCTCGCCCCTGTGCGGGCGGCCGCTGCTCGCCCTGCTCGCGACGCGGGTCGCCCGGGCGCGGGTCGACGAATGGTGGCTGGCCACGACGAGCGATCCGGCGGATGACGTCACCGAGGCCTGGGGCTTCGAGCTCGGCCTGCGCGTCTTCCGGGGCCATGCGACCGACGTCCTCTCCCGCTTCCTGGCCGTCGCCGACGAGACGGGCGCCGACTGGCTCGTCCGCGCCACCGCCGACAATCCCTTCGTCGACGCCCCGCTCGTGGACGCCCTCGTCGACGCCCGCGACGAAGCCCTCGCCGCGAAGACGGCCGGGGCCCGGACCGAGGGCATCGAGAGCTTCCGCCCGCGCGGCGGGCGACCCGTCGGATACGGCGTCGAGCTCGTGCGGGCCGATGCCCTGCGCCGCGCGAGTACGGCGATCCCCGCGAGCCAGCCCTTCCACCGCGCCCACGTGACGAGCTGGCTGAGCTTGAACGGCCGCCTCGAATCCGTCGCCCTGCCCGAGACCTGGCCGCTGCGCGGCGACTGGCGCTGGACGATCGATACCTACGAGGACCTCGCGATGGCGCGCAGCGCCTTTCGCCTCTTCGGCAGCGAGGCGGCGACGATCGACTATCCCGCGATGGTGCGGCTGCTCGACGGGATGCCGGAGATCGCCGCCATGAACGCCCACATCGTGCAGAAGAAGCTGGAGGAAGGATGAGCGCAGAGCGCCAGGCCCGCGACGGGATGCCGGGTTGGGAGATGACCGGCTGGGGAATCGGTGTCAGCGGCGGCGGCAGCCATCTCGGCCGCGCGATCGCCCTCGGACTCGCCTCGCTCGGCGCGACGGTCGTCGTCTTCGGGCGCCGGCGCGAGCCGCTCGAAGAGACGGCCTCGCTCGCCGCGGGCCTCCCGGGCACGGTCCTCGCCGAGCCCGCCGACCAGCACGTCGACGCGGATCTCGCCCGCGTGCTCGATCGCATCGAGAAGGAAGCGGGCCGCGTCCATGGCTGGGTCAACAACGCCGTCGGCGGGCGCCGTTCGTTGCTGCGCTCGCTCGAGCGATCGGCCGTCGAGGAGACGGTCGAAAGCACCCTCTCCGATCTCATCCTCGCGACCGAGGCGGTCGCCGCCCGCATGATCGACCGCGCGCAGGGCGGCGCGATCGTCAACGTCGCCTCGATGTACGGCCTCGTCTCGCCCAACCCCGAGACCTATCGCAACCATCCGCAATTCCACAATCCGCCGGCCTATGGCGCCGCCAAAGCGGGCGTCATCGAGTTCACCCGTTATGCGGCCTGCCACTACGCGCCGGACGGCATCCGCGTCAACTGCGTCAGCCCGGGCCCCTTTCCTTCACCCATCGTGCAGCGCGAGGCCGGCTTCGTCGCCGAGCTCGCGCGGCGCGTGCCCCTCGGACGCATCGGCGAGGCCCGCGAGCTCGCCGGCCCCGTCGCGTTCCTGCTCTCGCCCCTTTCGAGCTTCATCACGGGACACGATCTCGTGGTCGATGGAGGATGGACCACGTGGTAGAACTCTCGCTCTCGTCCTGGCAGGGGATGCGCGCCCGCGATCCGCGCAGGCTCACCCTCGGCAGCGCGCAGTGGGGCATGCCGTACGGCATCGCCAATCGCACCGGACCGCCGAGCAGCGACGAGCTCGCGGAGCTCCTGCGCGTCGCCCGCGACGCCGGCATCCGCTCGATCGATACCGCGCGCGCCTACGGCGAGAGCGAGGTGCGCGTCGGCCGCGCCCTCGCCCAGCATGCCGATTGGCGTGTCGTCACGAAGCTCGCCCCCGACGTCGACGCCCCGGGCCTCGAGCTCTCGGAGAACCTCGGCCGCGTCGCCGCGAGCCTCGCGCAGAGCCGCGCCGCACTCGGCGTCGAATCGATTCCCGCGCTCCTGCTCCACCGTTTCGCCCATCGCCACGCCTTCGGCGGCAAGCTCTGGCGGCTCCTGCTCGCCGAGCGCGATGCCGGGCGAATCGTCCAGCTCGGCGTCTCGGCCGCGACACCGGAGGAGGCCTGGGCCGCGCTCGACGATCCCGACATCGAGATCCTGCAGGTCGCGACCTCGCTCCTCGATCTGCGGCTCCATCGGCAGGGCTTCTTCCCGCGCGCCCGCGAGGCCGGGCGCACGGTCTACGTCCGCAGCGTCTATCTCCAGGGCATCGCCCATCTCGGCTCGAGCCGATTGCCGAGCGCCCTCGCGGAGCTCTCCGGGGCCCTCCGCACGATCGAGGGCTTCGCCGCCGAGCTCGGGGTGAAGCCGCGGACGCTCTACCTCGCGTTCGTGCGCGAGCTGCCCGGGGTGCATCCCGTGCTCGGCTGCGAGACGGCGGATCAGCTCGCCCAGCTCCTGCGAGACTGGGAGGACGAGGCGGTCGACGGCGCCCTGCTCGCCGCCCTGGTCGACCGCCTGCCGACGGCGCCGGCGGCCCTCGTCGATCCATCCGTCTGGCCGGCGGGCGAGGGATCCGGCGCGGGCGCCCGGGTGTCCGAGCGCGGCGGAGGCACGGGCACGGGCGCGGGTGAAGTCGCCGCGCGGAGCGTCTCCGGGACCGGACCCGCCTGGATCGGCTGAGCGGCCTCACCGCAGCGGGCCCGCAGCCCTTCGTCGGGGCTAGACTCGGCCCGCGAT
>JAWKRX010000058.1:0-12079 GCA_041389425.1 Myxococcota bacterium | reverse complement strand
CTGAGCACCGAGAGCGTCTCCCATCGCGGCCGCCGCTTGCATCATGCGATCGCGCTCCGCCACTACGATACGACCGCCGGTCTGCTGCCCTGCTTCATCGAGGACGGTCATTCGATGCCGTACGCGCTGCCCGCTGCCGCGGACGCCGCCGTCCTCGACGTGATCGAGCGCTCCTTCGCCGCACTCGGGATCGAGGACGGCGTGCTCAAGGGCGATCTGCTGATCCGCGCGGACGGCTCCGTCCATGTTCTCGAGATGGCGGCCCGTACGAGCGGCGGCCGCTTCGCGGATACCGTCGTTCCGCTCGCGACCGGAACGAACATCCTCTACCCGCTCGTCGAGCTCGCAATGGGCGATGCCTTCTCCCGGGACTGGTTCTCGCCGCTGCGCAGCGCGGGCGTCTCCCAGCGCTTCTTCCTCCCGCGCGCCCCGGCGCAGGTCCGCCGTTGGCCCGCGATCCGCCGCCTCGTCGCGCGCCCCGGCGTCGCCGAGGTCCGCCTCGACGAACGCCTCTTCCGGACGGGCGCGCTGCCCGCGATCCAGAGCCATCGCGACCGCCTCGGCTACGTCATCGTCGCCGCCCCGACCCGCGAAGAGGCCGACCAGCAGGCCCTCGAAATCACGCGCGACTTCGCCCGCGAGCTCGTCCTCGAGCCGCAGTCGTGGAGCGAAGCGGCCCGCGAAGCGCGTTCCGAGCCGCGCCGCGAGGCGATTCCTCCGCTCGGACCGACATCCCGCTACGAGGTCGTCCGATGAGCGCGCAGCGTACCCTCGCCCTCGTCGGCACCGGCGCCTACGCCCTGCGCGACGTCTACGGTCCGGGCGTCGTGCTGCGCAGCCTCGCCCAGTGGAGCGCCGATCATGGCGGCGCGGAGGCCTGGCGCATCGCCATCGTCCATCGCTCGGCCGCGGGCCGCTCGCGCGCGGAGGCCGAGGCCAAGGCGATCCGCAGCGAAATCCCGGATGCGGCGGCGATCGTGCTGCTCGACACGGAGAGTGAAGCGGCCGAAGCGTCAATCGAATCGGCCCATGCGCTCTTCGTCTGCGTTCCGGATTCCGCCCACGACGGCTGGGTCCAGCGCGGCATCGACGCCGGCGTGCCGACCTGGGTCGTGAAGCCATTGACCGGCGACGGAACCCGCTCCGCCACCCTCGCCGCCCGGGCCGAGGCGAAGGGAACGCCGGTCTGGGTCGACTACCACAAGCGCTTCGACGTCTCGAATCGCCTGCTCCGCAGCGCCCTCGACGGCGGCGAGCGCGGCGCGCCGCTGCTCTTCAACATCCGTTATTCACAGCCCCGCGACCTGCCGCTCGAGAGCTTCGCCTGGACCGGGGAAACCGACGTCTTCCGCTACATCGGCTGCCACTACGTCGACCAGCTCTTCTATTGGATGCCCGGCCTCGAAATCGAGGCCGTCGAGACCCGCGGCATCGCGGGCCCGGTCTTCGAGCGCATCGGCCATGCCGCCTTCGACACGGTGCTGGCCCGCCTCGACGGGCGCTGGCGCGGCCGGCCGCTCTCGGCCCAGCTCGAGGTCGGCTGGAACAATCCGCTCGCGAGCCCGACGAAGAGCCTGCAGGTGGTCGAGGTGGCCTGCGAGCGCGGACGTTATTTCCTGGATCAGACCCGGCGCGGCGTCGAGATCTGGAGCGACGACGGGCTCTCGACGCCGAATCCCTATTTCTTCGCGCGGCTGCACGATCCGGCGGCGGGCCGGTCGCGCTACCAGGGCTACGGCTGGGAGAGCGTGCGCGAGTTCCTCGACTTCACGCTGTGCACCGGCAGCGAGCGGGCGATCGCCCTCGCGAACGAGTCGCTGCCCTGGGCGCGGGCCGCGGCGCGGGTCGATACGGTCCTCGATCGCGTCACGCAGGCGCTCCTCCGCCAGGCTCGCCCGCGCGGCTGATCATCGCCCGGGTGCGTGGTCGGTCGTGGTCGTTCTCGGCCGGTCGCGCCCCGCCCCGCCCGATCACGCGCCTTCGCGCTTGCGCGCGAGGATCCCGCAAGTCCGGCCGATCCCGGCCGCCGCGAGCGCGCGGTAGAGGCCGGCGAGCTCGTCGATCCGCCCGCTCTCGATCAGGGCGCGCTCGAAGGCCATGCGCCGCGCATGACATTCGCGGCCGACCTCGGGCCGGCCGACGTAGTCCTCGCCCATCAGGAGGAACATCTCGATCGGGAAGGAGGCGACACGATCGATCTCGACGAGGCCGTGGCGCGCGAGCAGCGCGGAGAGGCTCGCCGCATCGAAGTAGTTGAGGTGGTGGTCCGGCGCGACCCACCAGGCGGGCTTTCCGAGCCGGGCGCGGGCCGTCTCCTGCAGGACGTTGAAATCGTTCGGGACCTCGATGAACGCGACGCCCCCCGGCGCGACGAGCTCGGCGATGCGGGCGACGCAGGCCTCGGGCTCGAGCACGTGCTCGAGGACCTGGGCGCAGTGGACCGCATCGAAGGCCTCGCCGCCGCCCTCGCGCCAGTCGCGGTCGCTCTCGAGGTCGAACGCGAGCAGATCGCCGCAGAAGACGTCGAGATCGAAGCGCTCGCGCGCATGCCGCACCGCCGCGCGCGAGGGCTCGATGCCGAAGACCCGCCAGCCGGACTGGCGGAAATGATCGAGCAGGAACCCGCCGGAGGCCCCGACGTCGAGCAGCCGACGCCGCGCGGGCGGGAGCGCCCGCTCCATCATCCCGCGACGGATCGACCAGAGGGCATCCCAGTAGGCGCGATCGCGATCGACGTCCGAGAGATAGGTGGATTTATCCTCTTCGTAGAACCGCTCGCCGTAGAGCTCGCGCTGGCTCTCCGGGGTCGGCCGCGGCCAGACCTCGAGATGTCCGCCGGCGGCGCGCCGCAGCTCGACCGGGCCCGTGAGGCCCTCGATCGCCAGCGAGGTGGGCGGCACAGGGCCGCGCGAAGGCGCGTGCGCGCGTTCGGCGCGTTCACTGCGAGGCGCCCTTGCGGTGGAATTCGAGAGCGGGTGTGCGACGGGCGGCGGAACGAACATGCAACCTCACGATCGAAGGGCTCGGCCCACGCCGGACGCGCCGCGACGTTTCGATTCGCAATCTCCGGTCCCGAATCGAAAGCCGTCGCGGGCGTGAGCGCCGACACACCGCGCTCTCGTGGCCGTCCCGATCGAGAGCTGCAAGCGGCGTGCCTCTGGAATTCCGGCTCCCGACGCTCCGCGCGAGCGAGCGGAGTGGCCCTTACCTGCGCGCCGCCCCTTTTCGTTCCGTCGATCTTCGCCAAACTGTGCCGACCACACGGGAGATTCGTTTGACTTCTCGACCTCTTGCTCCGTCCGAAGCCCTGGCCGATCACCAACCGCGCGGCGGCGCTCGAATTCGAGCGCGATCGGGCCTTCTCCGGACGCTGCTGGTCCTGCTGCTCGCAGCCGGCGCGAGCGAGGCCGGGGCCGAGCAGGGCTGGGTCAAAGGCGAGCTGCGACTGAATCTCCGATCGGGGGGCGGCAACGAGTATCGGATCCTCGGCACCGTCGGGACCGGCGATTCGGTCAAGGTCCTGAATCGCGGAACGGATTGGATCCAGGTCCAGACCCAGGAGGGGAAGGTCGGCTGGATTCCCGACGGCTACCTCGAGGCGGCGCCCCCGGCGACGGTCCGGCTCGCGACCGCGGAAGCAGATGTCGCGAAGCTCCAGGGCGAGCTCGAGAAGCTGCGCTCGGAGACGAATGCGCTGCGCGAGTCGAACGCAGCGATGACCGCGAACGACGACGGCCAGAAGAAGGAGCTCGAGACGCTCACGCTCCAGAACCTCGAGCTGCGCGCCGCGACGCGCTACCAGGAATGGCTGACGGGCGCCGCGCTGCTCGGCGGCGGCATGCTGACGGGTGCGTGGCTGCACAGCCGCAGCGCCAATCGGCGACCGTCGACCCGGATCCGCTTGTAGCACCGGCGCCGCCTTTCGGAGCCTGGCGAGCGCCCGGCCCGCCCGAGCACCTTTCCATCCTGGCCTGCGAAGACGCCGCGCCGAGGAGATTCGCTTGGAATTCGAAGGTCTCGCGCTCGCCGACGAAATCAAGCTGGGCATGGTGATGTCGGGGCCGGATCGGGCCTCGATTCTCGCGCGGGCGCGGCAGCTCGACGCGAGCGGGCTGCACTCGCTCTGGGTGGGCGACCACATCGCGTTCCACATCCCCGTCGTCGAGAGCCTCTCCCTGCTCTCCTTCGTCGCCGCCGCGACCGAGCGCATCGAGCTCGCGACCGGCGTGCTGCTGCTGCCCCTGCGCCATCCGACGCTGACCGCGAAGATCACGGCGACGGTCGACATGCTCTCGGGCGGCCGGCTGCTCCTCGGCGTCGGGGTCGGCGGCGAGTTCCCGCCCGAGTTCGCGGCCGTCGGCGCGCCGATCGAGGAGCGCGGCCCGCGCACGGACGAAGCGATCGAGATCATCCGCCGCCACTGGACGGAGCAGAAGGTCGAACATCACGGCCGCTTCCACGATTTCGGCCCGGTGAAGATCGAGCCGAAGCCGGTGCGCCCGGGCGGGCCGCCGATCATCGTCGGCGGCCGCAAGGCGGCCTCGATGCGCCGCGCCGGTCGCCTCGGCGACGGCTACATCTCGCACATGTGCGACGTCGAGACCTATCAGAAGAACCTCCGCACGATCGCCGGTCATGCGCGGGAGGCCGGCCGCGCCGGTCGTCCGTTCCACACGGCGGCGCTGCTCTTCACCGTGCTCGACGATTCCTACGAAGCCGCCCACGAACGCGCCGCGAAGCTGCTCGGCATGATCTACAACACGGATTTCCGGGAGGCGTCCAAGCGCTACTGCCTGCTCGGGAAGCCGGAAGACTGTCTCGAACAGCTGCAGAAATTCGCCCGCGCCGGCTGTCGGCATTTCGTGATCTCGGCGCTCTCGGATCCCGACGAGATCATCGAGCGCGCCGCACGGGACATGATCCCCGCACTCACCGCGCTCGCCTGAGCCGCCGTGCTCGCGTCACCCATCGTGCTCGCCTGACCGGCCGCGCCCGCCCGACGCCCTGTCCCGCCTAGCCCGAAGCGGCGCGCGCGTACATGCCGCCGAGCACGACGCCGGCGAGTGCGAAGCCGGCGATGGCGGAGAGGACGGCCGTCCAGCCGGCCCGCTTGTGACGCCGGAGCACGTCGGGCTCCGCTTCCGGATCGCGCGGGTCGCGGGTCACGCTGCGGGTCGCGACGAGCCGTCGCGACTGGAGCCAGGCGATGCCGCCCGCGATCAGCATGACGAGGACGAAGAGCTCGTGGACGCGCAGAACCCAGAGCTCGGCGGTCGACCAGCGCGACATGTCCTCGCGCCCGATCATCACGACCTTGAGGACGTACGAGAGCAGGAACGCGACGACGAGCCACGAGGCGAGCTTCATCGCCTGGCGATGACGCGCGATCTCGCCGCGCCGCACGCAGCGCACGCCGAAGACGGCCATCGCGCAGACGATCCCGAGGTTCACGAGCGCCGCCGTCCAGTAGACCAATCCGGGGTTCATCACGCGTCGACGCCTGCTTCCCTGCGCTCTGCCTGCCTGGCTTCTCGTCGCCGCTCGTCGTGGATCGCTGCGGCCGGCGCAGCTTAGCGAAGCACGCGAGGCCGCGAGCCTCGGCTCGGCGATCAATCCCGGCTCGAACGGGTGCCCGCGAGCTCGCGCCCCGCCGTCTCGGGCAGACACCAGACGATCGCCGCCCCGACGAGGGTCGCGCAGCTGACGACGACGGCGGCGCTCGCGAGGTCGTCCGTCCCGCCCGCGAGGTAGCCGACCGCAGCGAATCCGATGGCGGCGCCGAGGGTCTCGTGAAGCGTCTCCCAACCCATCGCCGTGTTGCGGCTCGTGGTCGGGAAGAGCTCGCTCGTCAGGATGCGCATCAAGACGTTGCCGCCCGTCAGCAGGAAGACGAAGGGCACCCAGACGACCGGGACCCACGCATCCGGCCCGAAATACATCGCCCCGGCCGCCAGCGGAAACGCCGCGAACGCGAAGACCGCGACGGGTCGCCGGCCGAGCCGATCGGCCGCGAAGCCCATCGCCGGATTCCCGATCGTGCCGAGCGCGCCGGCGAAGATCGCCATCATCGAATAGCTGCTCGGGGCCCAGTCCCGATCCGTCTGCACGAAATCCGAGATCAGGTTGAAGGCCGGCGTCGTCGCCGCCGAGACGCTCGCCGCGAACCCGGCGACGGCGAGGGCGCGCCAGGGATGGTCGCGAACGAGCTCCCGCATGGGGCCCGTCATCCGGGCGATGAGCGAGCCCTCGCTCGGCAATTCGTCGTGCGCTGCCTGGAACTGCTCCGTCTCGGCGACGCGCGAGCGGAAGACGCCGAAGAAGAGCAGCGGCGCGATGCCGACGAAATAGAGAAAGCGCCAGCCGAAGGGCAGCTGTTCGACGAAGGCGTAGAGCAGCGCGCTCAGGCCGAAGCCGACCGTCCCGATCGCGCCGAGGATGCCGATGCCCCAGCCGCGATGGCGCGCGGGCAGCGATTCCGCGACGAGCACGACCGCCGTCGCCGTCGACGCCACGAGAAAGGCCCGGGTCACGGTCTGGGCGAGCACGAACTGGAGCGGCGTCTGCGCGAGGCCCGAGACGAAGGTGCCCAGGCTCATGCCGGCGATGGACACGAGGAATACGCGGCGGCGGCCGAACCGATCCGCGAGCGGGAGACACAAGAAGGCGGGGATGGCGCCGAGCCGGATCCAGGCGAGCAGTCGGGTCATCTCGGCGGGACCGAGGCCGAAGCTCTCGCGGATCTGCTTCAGCGCGGCCGAGAGCATCGAGAGGTCGTAGTTCTCGAACAGGAAGGCGAGCGAGACGATCCCGACGATCGCGACGTGCCGATCCTCGAGACCGCGCGGCAGCCGGCCCAGGAAATGGGGGAGCCAGAGCGGGCGGCGCGGACGCGGCAGGGCATCGAGGTCGGCCTGCGCCCCGCCGTCGTCTTCGCTCGGGTCGTGATTCGCGCGGGCCGGATCGGGCACGGCCGGATGCTAGCCCTCCGCGATAGACTCGGGGCATGGACGGGCTGGCTCATCTCTGGACGGTCCTCATCGCAGACGCCGCGGCATCGGAGGCCGCGATCGATTGGGCCGCGGAGCTCGATGCACTCGGGCGCGGCGACGTCGCCGCGCTCGCCCGGATCCGCCGGCTCGTGACGAGCCAGCTCATGCGCATGGGCGCCTATGCAGCGCGCGACGACTGGGACGATCTCGCGCAGGAGATCGTCGTGCGCGTCTGGCGTGCCCATCGCGACGGGCGGGTCCGCGAAGCGAACGCGATTCCCGCCTTCGTCCGGACGACGACGCGCAACGCCTTCATCGACTGGACCCGGCGCCATGGCCGCGAGGTCGATCTCCCCGACGAAGACGTCCTCGCCCGGGTCGACGGTCAGGGCGAACGCCCCCTCGACCCGGCCACCCAACAGGCGCTCCGCAACGCACTCGCCGCCCTCTCCGACCGCCATCGTGAGGTGGTCGAACGCCTCTACCTCGAAAACCTGAGCTACGAAGAGACCGCGTCCGCCCTGAACCGGCCGCGCGGCACCATCAACCGCCTGCAGCGCGAGGCGATCATCGCCCTGCGGGCACAGCTCCTGGCGGAGGATTGATGCCGATCCGGCCCCAGCGCACGGCCCGCCGCGATATTCCGCGCCCGCCCGGCGCGTCTTCCGAACCGGGGGAAGTCGCGGGCCAGGCCGCGCGCAGGCCCCGAGAAGGGAGCCGCCCGAAATGAGCGAGCGGGAAGAAGCAGGGCTGCGACGCTTGCAGCACGACCTCGACGAGGCCGATTGGCCGAGCCCGGAGCTGCTCGCGCGTTATGCGACGGATCCCAACGCCCTGTCCGAGGCGGAGAAGCGCCAGGTCGAACGGGCCCTCGCCAGCTCGCGCATCGTGGCCGACGAGCTCGCGACGCTACGCGGCTTCGACTTCTCCCGCCTCGACGCCGATCGGCGCGGTGCCGATGCGCCCGCCGGGGCTCGTGCGGTCGGCGCGGCGCGGGGCGGCGGATCGAGCTGGCTCGAACGGCTGCGCGGCGCTTTCCGCTTGCGTCCGCGTGCGCTCGCCGCCCTCACCGCGCTGCTCGCCCTCGCGATCGGCTTCGCCCTTTCGGGCCGGTTCGGCGGCTCGAACGGATCCTCCGATGCGCCGCCCCAGCTCGCCGATCGCGAGACGCCGAGCGCGCCCATCCCCCCGATCGAACCGATCGCCCCGGAGCCCCCCGGCGCCCCCGAGCTCGAGGCGCAGCGCCCCGTTCCGGAGGCGGATGCGAGCCGGATTGCCGCCACCCCGGCCCCCGAACGCACGCCGGAGCCCGCGCCCGGGACCGCGCCCGCGCGCGAAGCCGAGGGCGCGGCCGAGCGCGCAGGCGAAGGCGAGCGCGAGATCCGGCTCGCGATGACGATGCCCGACTATCATCCGGCCTACGGCCTCGAGCCCCAGCCGGGCACCGAATGGATCGTGCGCGGCGGCGACGCCGATGCGCGGATCTCGATCGCGATCCTCACTCCGGATCATCTCGTGCGTGTCTGCTCCGCGAGCCCACGCCTGCACTGGTCGCTCGATCGCCTGCCGACCCGCGGCGCGTTCCATCTCACGATCGTCGACGCGGACGACGAGCCGATCGTCGTCGACCAGCCGATCCCGGCGCCGGACCACGCGGGCCTGCAGCGCCTCGATCTCGCGGCGCTCCGGATCGCCCTGCCGGAAGGCCGCCCGCTGCGCTGGTCGATCGCGCTGCGCGAAGATGAAGAAGCGGCGCCTTCGGCCTTCGATTTCGGATGGCTCCGGTTCGAGGCGCCCGATGCCACAGGCGCCGCGCGCCTCGCGGCGGCGGACGAGGCGGGCCGCGCCGCGGCCTACGCCGATCTCGGATGTTATTCGGAGGCCCTCGCCGCCGCGCTCGACGCCCGCGCGGCGCATCCCGGCGATCCCGGCCCGGAGCGCGCGATCGCGGCGCTGGCACACCAGGCCGGCTTCGATCCCGAGCGGGCGAAAGATTGAGCGAGGCTTCGCCTCAGAGCCAGCCGTTCACGAGCAGGAACGCCGACCAGTAGATCGGATGCCGGAATCGCTTCTCCGCGAGCAGCGTCCGCTGGGCGCGCCGCAGCGCCTCGGCGCGGGAGATGCCGGGCCGCGCGAGCTCCCGGTAGAACGTCGAGAACAGCTCCATCGTCGCTTCGTCGTGGACCTTCCAGAGACTCGCGACGGCGCTGCGGGCCCCGGACTGGACGGCCACGCCCGCGAGGCCGAGGACCGCCCGTTCGTCGCCGATCGCCGTCTCACACGCCGAGAGCACGAGCAGCTCGAGCGGGCGACGCGTGCGATGGCGCGTCCGCGCGATCAGATCCCCGAGCTCCGGGAGCGTGATGCGGCCGTCGTGGGCCAGCAGGAAGCTCTCGCTCGCATTCGCGTCGAAGCGGCCATGGGAGGCGATGTGGACGATGTCGAACGGACGGCGATCGAGGGCGTCGGCGAGGCCCTGCTTCGAGAAATCCGCGTCGAGCCGGCGGGTCGCCGGAAAGGGACGCGCGACCGCCTCGAGCTCGCGCGCCGCGAAGGGCAGCGCGGGGAGATCCTCGACCGGAGTCGTGAGCGCGACGGCGAGCAGCTCGGTGCGCCGGCGATCGAGCGGGCGCGGGGGCGTGATGCGCAGGCTCGGAAGCGTCGCGATCGGCGTCTGCTCGACGAGAAAGCGCCCCTCGCGCGCGTCGTAGAGCGCGGCGATCGGGATCTCGCGGAGCGCGCCGGTCGGGACGAAGACGAGGGTTTCGGCGCCGGCGTCCGCGGCGGCGCGAAGCGCGGCGGGCCCATGCTCGAGCGGCCGGATCAGGACGTCGTAGAGCCGGGTCGCCGCTGCTCGCCAGCGGGGACTCGTCGGATCCTGGAGCGCGCCGCGCAGCTTTCGGCTCTCGGCCTGCAGCTCGGCGGGCGTGATCGGCGCGTCGACCTGCGCGAGCTCGCCTCCGCGCCCCACGATCAGCACGACGCGATCTTCGAGCACGACGGGATAGAGGAGCCGCGCACCGGCGAGCCGCTCGGGCGTCGTGCGATCGAGCTCGCCGAGACAGGGATCGCCGAAATACGCGCGCAGCTCGGCGCGCTTCAGATCCTCGAGCGCATCGAGGGCCTCGCGCAGGAGCGGCTGGGCGTCGCCCGGGCGCGCGGCCGCCGCTTCGAGCAGCCGGCCCGCCAGGTGTTCATGGATCGGCCGCGCCCGTTCGAGATGGCGGTCGGCCGCGACGCGCGTGCGAACACGCCCGAGCAGCCCCCGCGCACGGCGAAGTCCACGCAGCGCCTCGTCGCGCGCATCGGGCGAGTCCAGCACGCGCGCGCGCAAACCCTCGGCGAGAACCTGGGCCTCCCAGGTCGCATCGCTCTCGGGCAGCAGGAGTACGCGCTCGCAGAGCGCCCGCGCCCCCGAAAGGTCGCCGCGGGCCCGGGCGATCTCCGCGCGGTAGAGCAGCGCGAAGGCGCGCGGTCCGGGCAGTGATCGCGCCTGCGCATCGAGCGCGACGAAACGGCGGTCCAGCCGGTCGAGCACATCAGGCCGCGATCCGTCGCCCGCCAGAGCAAGGAGCAGTCGGCTTCGCAGTCCATGCAGGCGGAGATCGAGCCGGTCCGGCGCTTCCGCCGGCTGCGCTTCGAGTGCCCGCTCGAGCGCATCGAGGAGCCGATCCGCCTGCGGATCCCGCTCGAGCACCGCGACACGCGCCGCATTCGCCTGCGCACGCAGATCCCCGGCGACCGGCGCCGGCGGCTCGGCGAGGGCGATGGTCGCTCCCGCCGCCGCGAACGAGGCTGCCAGCCGGAACACCGCCAGGAGCGCGATCGCCCGCGGCGCACGCCGCATGGCGTCGATGCCCTCCGCCTCCGACGCTGCGCCGGCGGCCGCTCGATTCCGGCTAGAACACATCCCACACCACCTCGACGAAGATCCCGTCCCGCTGCAGCCCCCGCCCCTTCGGCGCGACGTCGACCCAGCGATGTCCCCACGACATCTCAGCGCGCAGCGATTCGATCGGCGAGATCGCGAGGCCGAGCCCCGTGCTCGCGATCGGATCGGATTCACTTCGCCCGCGGCGTCGATCCCAGGCATGCCCCGCGTCGACGAAGGGGACGAGCTCGACGATCGGCCGCCCGAAGCCCGACCGGACGGCCGGCCAGCGCAGCTCGACCGCCGCGACGACGCCATTGTCCCGCACGAACTGGTTCTCGCGATAGCCGCGCACGCTCGCAGCGCCGCCGACGGCGATCTGCTCGACGGCCACGAGCGGATCGTCGGCGAGCTGGAGCTCGCCGCGCAGCGCGAGCAGGGTCCCGTCGAAGAGGGGGATCCGCTCGACGTCGGGCAACCGCTCGATCCACCGGCCCTCCAGCCGCCAGCTCACGAATTCGCCGTCGCGATCGCCGGCATCCCGCTCGGCGGTCGCGCCCAGGGCATCGACGCCGAACGAGAGGGTCGAGCGCAGGGCGGCGACATGGCTTCGGGATCGGTGGACGAGCTCGCCGCTCGTCCGCAGCGCCGCGACGGTGGGGGTGCAGTCGCGCAGATCCGCCTGGAAGCACTCGATCCGGCCGAAGATCGAAGAGGCGCCGCTGCGCCAGTCGCCGTAGACATCGAGGCTGGCTTCGGAAGTCGGCGTCCAGAAGAGTGGAAAGCGCAGGCCGAGCGAGATCGACTCGTAGCGTCCTTCGATCTCGAGGGCCTCGAACGCCTTCTCGACGATGTCGGCCCGGCCGCGGCGATAGGCGACGAAGAGGCGGGTATCGAGCGGGCCGAGCGGTGCATCCCAGCGCAGTCCGAAATCCCGCAGCCCTTCCGAGACCTGCCCCTCGAGCAGCAGCCGGTCGCCGAACCCGAGCAGCGTCGGATGACCGAAAGCGAAGCGGCCGCCGTCGCTCCCGACGCTGGGCGCGCGGTCGTTCGAATAACGAGCCTGCAGCGACCAGGGCGAGCGCTCCTGGACGGCCACCCGGAGGCGATGCCGCCCCGGCCCGACCCGCTCGAGCACCGCGGCGATCCGCTCGACGCCGGGCTCGGCCTGGAGCCGTTCGAGCGTGCGGTAGAGCTTCGGGACGTCGAGGGGAACGCC
>JAWKRX010000057.1:0-12426 GCA_041389425.1 Myxococcota bacterium | reverse complement strand
TCCACGCCACCATCCAACGCCTCGTCGACCGCCTAGGCCGCCACTGCCTGCTCCTCCACGAGACCTTTCGCAAAAAGGCACAGGCCCATCTCTCCAAAGAGCCCGTCGTGATGGACGGCCTCGGCACCTTCGCCGGCGGCCAGTACTGGCCCCTCGAGCTGACGGGCCTCATCGGCGCCGCCACCTACTACAGCCACGACTTCGTCGTCACCGAACGCCGCCGCGGCGGGACGATGACCGAGCTCCAGAAGAAGCGAAGAGCGGCCTACGAGGAGAAGCTCGGCCGTCCCGACCCCAAGGCCTTGACCCGCGACGTGCTCGAGCTGCTCCGAACGAACCTCCCCACCGAAGGCCCGATCGAGCTTCGCACCGACGAGAAGTCCGAATACAGAACCGCCCTGAAACGCCTCGGGACCCCCGGAATCGAGCACGAGACGACCCACTCGAAGGCGCCGCGAACGGCGAAGAACCCGCTCTTCGCGATCAACGCGCATCACATGTTCGTGCGGCACAGCGGGGCGAATCACAAGCGCGAGACGGTGGCCTTCTCGAAGCGGATCCAGGCGGTGATTCATCGCCACGCGATCTTCCAGGTGTGGCGGAACCTGGTGAAGGTGGCTTCGGAGCGTCAGCCGACGAAGGGGACGCCGGCGCAGCGACTCGGGATCACGCGGGTGCGATGGAGCATCGGACGAGTGTTAAGGGCACGACTGTTCCCGAGCCGGATCGAGCTGCCTGAGCGCGTGCAGCGAAGCTACCGGGGACAACCCACGAGCCGATTCGTGCAGCGAGAGCGGGAGCACGGACTCCGCCAAGCATACTGAAGCAGGTTGGTCGAGCGGGAGCGAGAAGGCCGGTGCCATCCGAGCGCGCGTACGTGTGGGAGGATCGAATCTCTTCGATCGGCTCAATCAAGATCCATTCATCGAGCCACGTCTCGGGACGAGCCTGCGCCCGAGCCTGCGTGAGACGAAATTGCACAAAACAGACCGGACGACGCCGGCCCGGCGGGCTCGCCAACGCGTCGAGAAAATCGCGTCCCCTTTTTCCGGTCCCGGGCTACCTAGGAATCCGAGATCCTCCACGCTTGCCCCGGCCCTGGTCGAGCCGGCTCGACGCAATGCGTGTCGAGCCGACTCGAAGACGAAGGTTGAAGAGTGATGGAGATGACGGAGATTCTCAGGCGGAGCTTCTGGAGTGCAGTTGCCGGTCTGGTCTGGATGCTGGGAGCGGGGCCGGCCGGGGCGGACGAGTGCAACCCGTTGGCGACGCCGGCGACGCTCGCGGCGGTGCTCGAAACCGGCAGCGGCTCGATCCCAGGCCTTGCGAGCGGCGTTCCCTTCAGCGTGTTCAGCCTCAACTCGATGACCCTCTCGAAGTCGACCTGTACCGGGTCCATCTGCGGCTCCATCAATCCCACCGGCGTGGCCGAATGCGGCGATCTCGCATCGAACCCGCTCCATGCGCTGTACACCACCGCCTATCCGCTCCTCGTTTCGCCGGAGCTCGTGTCCGACGTATCGGCTCGCCAGGTCGAGAACGGCCGCTGGGCGATCGCAGCGCAGTCCTTCAATTTCGCGAATGACGAGATCGGATCCGGCAGCGCGAGCTACTCGTTCATTCTCGGGACGCGCGAGTTCATCGATGTCGGCTCGACCGGCGGAACGGAACGCCTCCCGCTCGACATCGGTCTCCGCGTGGGCGCGGCCTTCTCCGCGGTCTTCTGCGACGGCAACCTCTTCCACTGGTCTCCGTTGCGGGACTTTCGCTTCCGGGTCCGCGAGACGCCCGCCAGCGGTCCGGGGCGGACGCTCGTCAGCACGGTCTTCTACGACGCCTTCGGCATCGTCGACGACGTCTTCTCCGTCGAAGTGACGCCGGGCGCCGTGCTGACCGTCGACGTCTATCTGCGCGTCGTGGGCAACGCGACGCCGGGCCAGGACATCTTCGGCGAGTACTGCGCCAGCGGCGATGCCCTGCTCGACATGCATCCGGCGCTCGTGTTCTTCGATCAGGCCGGCAGCGATCCGCTCTACGACGGCATCCAGGTCCAGTTCTCGCCCGATCCCGCACTCGTCCTCACGCCGCGCAGCGGCCTCGAATACGAGACCGTGCCGGAGCCGCACGGATTCGCCGGCGCGGCGCTCGCTTCGATGCTGCTCGGCGTCTGGAAGCGGCGACGGGATCGCGAGGCGTCGGCGCGATTGCGACGCCGCCCGGGGAGAACGGCCCGACGATCCGGGCGAACCTCGACCCACGGCTCGTCGACGGACTTCCACCGATTCGCCTAACGCATTTCCGCGCCCGCCCGCATCATCGATCGGGATCGGGTCGTCACGGTTCACGCCGAGGTCGCTGGCGGGCGCCGAAAAGAGCGGTGCTCGCCCTGCTCGAGCGCCGGAGCCGACGCATCCCGATTCGACACACGATCGAGTACATCCGTCGATCCTGCTGACCGTCACCCTCCCCTTTTTGGGATCGTGGGTTGACGCACGGATGCGACGTCTGTCAGTATGCACGCGGGAAGGGGCACCCCGAGGTCTCGAGGGCATGCCCATCCGCGCGATCGTTCTCGATCGACTCCCGCTTCTTCCCGATCGCCGACGCTCCGAATCCGCCACAACGCGCGAATGCGCGGAAGCCGCATCGATCGCCGGCTCATCCGTTGTCGCCGCGATCTTCCGGCTGTCGACGGCGCTCGTCTCGACGGCGGTCGTGATGATCCCGGCCGCGGTACACGCCGAGGACGTGGTCGTTCGCGGGGCCGATGGCCGACAAGGGGCGGTCGGCCTGGAGGATCAGGACGGCGAGCCCGGCGGCGACGGGGAGACGGTCGTGCTCGAAGTCGAATCGAGCGACCCGACCAATCGCGCAGCAGTCTCCGGTGGAGACGGCGGCAACGGCGGCGGCACCCTGGCCGTGGACGGCACGAGCGGCAGCGGCGGGTCGGGGGGCGATGCGACTGCCATCGCGACGACCCAGGTCGACGCGTGGATCGCCCGTGCGATCGCCCACGCGACGGGCGGTCGTGGCGGCTTCGGGGGACCGGTGTTCAGCGGCCAGGGCGTCGTCGGCCCCAGCGGCACGGCCGGAAGCGCCCATGCGACGGCGGTCGCGATCAATGCGAATGGAGCCGCTCAGGCGGAAGCCTGGTCGTTTGGCGGGTCGAATCTGGGCGCGGGCGATGGAGCGAATGCCACGGCATCGATCACGGCACGCGGGACGCGCGCGGCGACGGGACTCGTCTCCGTCTTCGGCGGCAATGGCGGAGGCAGCGGCGGCAATCTCGACATCGTCGCGCCGCCCGCCGGTCATGGGGCGTCCGTCTTCCTGGACGACACCGTCGCGACGCTCTCCGCCAGCGATGCGGACGCCGCGTATCGATTGACCGTGATCGGCACCGGGGGCCAGGGGGGGCGTGCGGGCACCGGCCGCTCCGGCGATGGAGGCGATGCGGAAGTCGTGCTTTCCCGGGCGGGGGAGTCGGGCTCCGAGTATCGGATGTCGCTTCAGGGCACGGGGGGAGACGCGGGCGACGCGACCTCGGTCGGCGTCGTCTCCGATGCGTTCGGCAGGGCCGGGAACGCCTACGTCTCCGGTGCGCTCTCGTTCGGGGGCGACGCGACCTTGGAGGTTTCGAGCCAGGGGGGCGACGGGGGGAGTCTCGTCGGGAGCGTGCCTGGAGCGCTGGTGCCGCTGGGCAGTGATGGCGGCTCTGCTACCGGCGAGGCGCATGTCGAGTCCCTGACGCCCGGCGGGCACGCGACGGCGATCGTGAACGTCATCGGCGGCGCTGCCAGTCAGGGCTCCGCGCTCGCTGGGGCCGGCGGCAACGCCTCGGGTTCGGCGACCGCGACGGCGACCTCGACCGGTGTCGCCACGGCGCGGCTGACGGCGCGAGGCGGCATCGGCGGCTCCGGCGCCACGCGCGGCGCCGACGGCACGTCCATCTCGTTGGTCGATTCCGTCTCGGGGATCGGCGGCTCCGTCGTGCTCCAGCAGAATGCCACTGGCGGAGACGGCGGCTCGGTGCCGTCTTCGGCGGACGCATCGGTTGCTCGCGGGGGAGACGGCGGAGACGCGAGCTCGACCCTCGTCCGCGCGAACCCGGATGGCGATCTGAATCTGGGCGCGACGGCCGTCGGCGGCCGCGCAGGCCGGGGCGCTGCGGGCGGAGCGGGAAGCGCTTCGGTCGTCGGCGAGGCGCTCGGCAACCTGATCCTCGCGGTGTCGGCGAGCGGCGGCGAAGGCGCGACCGGAGGTGTTGGATGGGCTTCCGCCGTCGGGGAGGCCGGCGGCGACGTGACCATCTCCGCGCTCGCGCGATCCGGGACCTCGATCGAGCGCCGGGATCCCGATGCCGGTCCCGGGGTCGAGGCGCTCGTCGGGCAGCTCGGCGACGTGCGAGGCACGTCGACGGGCGGGGGCACGGTGGACGTCACCGGAAGCATCTACGGTGCGAACGGCGTCGGCCCATTCGGACCCGTCGGCGCCGGCGCAGACGCCGTCCTCGTGGATGCCATCTCGGGCCAGACGTCGGGCGTACTGACGCTCCGGCAGAACGCGATCGCAGGAGACGCCGGGACGACCGCAAACGACGCGGACATCACGCCCGGCTGGGGAGCCAGAGGGGGCGACGCCCGCAGCGAACTCCATCTCGACGCGAACGTAGGGCAGCTCAACGTCGAGCTCGTCGCGGGGGCGGGAGATAGCCGGGGCCGTGATTCCGCGGGAAGCGTGATCGCGGGCGGGTCGGCGACGACGCAATCCGTCTCGAGCAACGATGCGGGCGGGATCGAGGCGACCTACAAGAGCCTCGGCGGAAACGGCGCGACTTCGGACGTCGCGGACCTTCGCCAGGGCGACGGCGGCGCTGCGATCTCCATCGTGCGGGCTACCACGACCGGAGATGGTCACGCCGTTCGGATCGCGCCATTCGGTCTGCCGGGCGGTGATCGCGGCTCGATCGGCGGTTCGGGAGGCGGGCCGGGCGCCCGCGCACGGAATCAATTTGGCGGCGATGGCGGTGCGGCCTCGACGACGGTCGAGGGCATTGCCCTCGGCGACAGCGAGGTCGACGTCTTCGCGCTCGCGACGGGCGGCGCGAGCGGCGATGGAGACGTCTTCAGCGGCATCAGCGGCACGGGCGGCGCGGCCACCGCGACCGCCGTGGGTCGCAATGCCGGCGCGAGCGCCGTCAGCGTTCTCGCGGAAGCCCGTGGTGGAGACGGCTTCAGCGCCTCGACGAATTCGCGGGGCACGAGCGGAGGGGATGGCGGCGACGCACGGGCTTCGGCCCACGGCGAATCGAGCGGCGGCGGCGACGTCACGGTCCGCGCGCGTGTGCGCGGAGGCTCGTCGGTCATCGGTCGAGGCGCGGATGCGACGCTGCACAACGCGGTCTCGGGCCGGACGAGCGGGATTCTGCACCTCGTGCAGGAGGCGTTCGGCGGCCATCAGCGATCGAGTTTGCGCGACTTCGTTCGCGCCGGTGCAGCGCGGTCGGAGCTCGAAGTCGACGACGCCGATGCGAGCGAGCTCGTCGTCGAGTCGATCGCCCAGGGCGGGAACGGACGGACGACCGGAGCAGCCTACGCGTCGGCTTCGGGCATCGGCGTGCGCGATGTCTCCGTCCTCGCGCGTGCGACGGGGGGCGGCGGAGACGATTTTCTGTCGGTCGGTGATGGCGCGATCGCGGAGCTCGGGCGTGTATTCGGCGAATCGACGCAGGGCGGTTCGGTTCGCGTCGTGGGCGAGGCCATCGGGGGAAGAGGCGCGGCCGGTCGAACGCTCGGTCGAGGCGGGGACGCCGTGATCGAGAGCAGTGTCGACGGCGCGACGAGCGGTCGACTCGAGCTCGTTCAGCGGGCGATCGGCGGCGATGCGGGCAACGACCGGTTCGCTTTCGTGAACGAGGGGGCGTCCGGCGGCTCCGCGACCAATCGCTTGACGCGCAGCGTGCGAGCGGGCGAGCTCGCACTCGTCCTGTCCGCTCGCGGCGGAGCGGGCGGTACCGGGCGGCAATTCTTGACGAGCGATCCGACGCGGGGCGGCGACGCCGTGGTCGAAGCCGACGTCGCGAACGAGACCGGACGGGCCGATCTCCAGATCGAGTCCGTCGGGGGGAAGGGCGGCGGCGGATCGATCGACTACCACGGAGACGATGGAGGCGACGCATCACTGCGCGTCACTGCCCGTACGCTCGGCGACGGCGCGGACATCACGATCGGCGGCGGCGGCTCCGCTGGACCCTGGGGCGCGATGGGCGGCGACGCCTACAGCGCATCGACCGGCCTCGGATCCGAGCGTGGGAACGGGGGCAGCGCCTCCAGCCGTTCCATCGGCATCGCGCTCGGAGACAGCCTCGTTCGTGTCGAGGATCGCGCCTACGGCGGCGATGGATTCCAGGGGGGTTCGGCGAACTCCGCGGCAATCGCGGAGAACGATGGTCACTCAGCGGTCTCGGCGATCGCACGGGCCTCGAGCGGTCGGTCGAGCGACTCCGGGCCCATGGGCGACGCGACCGCCCAAGCGTCCAGTCGGAGTTCGGCGGGCGTCGGCACGGCGAGAGCCGATGCGTCCATCCAGCCGGCGAACCTGGTCATCGGTTCCGGCGAAGCGTCGCGGGCTCACGCGCTGGCGGATGCCGCTGGATCGATCGCATCCGCCGAATCGAACGCGAACGGAAGGACCGGCACCATCGGGACGGTGGGTGCATTCGTCACCGCCACCGCGCGTGCGACGGGCGGGCGTTCGCTCTCGGCGGAGTCGATCGTGGGCGGCGTTCCCGAGCTCGCCCTTTCTTCCACGCGCAACGCGACGAGCGTCTCGACCGGCGATCACACGCATTCGGGAGAGTGGGGCCGATTCGGGCTCCATCTGGCCTCGGACGAGTCGTCACCCGACATCGTTCTGCACGCCGAGGTGGAGGTCTGGGTGCCGCCTGCGACGAGTCTCGATGGCGTCTTCGCCCGTTTCTACGGCTCGAGGTCCGACGCCGACGACTTCGACGAGCTCACTTTTCGAATCATCGAGGGCGAAGACGTCCGGCTCGAGCGAAGCTTCGTCGATTCCGTCGCCGCACGACTCTTCTTCGCCAGCCCGATCGACCTCGGCGCGTTGGTTCCGAGCGCTCCATCCAGCGGTTGGATGGGACTCGTCTTTTCCTTGGAGGGACGTGGCAGCTCGGCGGGCTCCGGATTCGGAATGGTCTTCTCGGTCGGAACGAACGTCATCCCGGAGCCGGGGACGGCGCTGCTCTTCGGCACCGGCCTCGCGCTGCTGTCAGTCGTCGGACGAAGCTCGCGTCGAACGGCCCGAATCCCGGATGGTGCGAAAACCAGGTCGAGCAGATTCGGATCCGGACGGGGCCAGCCGAACTGAATCAACTCGGCAGCGATGCGAAAAACGCCTCGCTGCTTCCCGTCCGCTCCGAGGGTCTCGCTCTGCGGCGCCGCCTCGAGCGCTAGTCGACGAACGTCCGCCACTTCGCATAACGCGAGTCCGCGCCCGTGACGACGTCGAAGAACGCCGCCTGCAGCTCCTCCGCGACCGGTCCCCGCTGGCCCTCGCCGATCTGCCGATGATCGACCTCGCGGACGGGCGTCAGCTCGGCGGCCGTACCCGTCAGGAAGATCTCGTCGGCGATGTAGAGATCGTCGCGGGTCAGGGCCGTCTCGACGACCTCGAAGCCGCGGTCGCGGGCGATCTCGATGACGGATTCGCGGGTGATGCCGTCGAGGATGCTGTGGAGGGGGGGCGTCTTGATCCTGCCGTCGCGGACGACGAAGAGGTTCTCGCCGGTGCACTCCGAGACGAGTCCCTGGGTATCGAGCATGATCGCTTCGTCGAAGCCGTCGAGCAGCGCCTCGCGTTTGGCGAGGATCGAGTTGACGTAGTCGCCGCAGGTCTTGCCGTTGGTCATCTTGGCGTTGACGTGATGGCGCGCGAAGGTCGAGATCTTGGCGCGGATGCCCTTCGCCATGCCCTCGTCGCCGAGATACTTCCCCCATTCCCAGGCGATGACGGCGACGCGCACGGGGTTCTCGCCCGGATGCAGCCCCATCGCGCCGTCGCCGATGAAAGCGAGCGGCCGGATGTAGCCCGCCGCGAGGTGGTTGCGCTTCAGCGATTCGAGGCAGGCGGCCTCGATCTCGGCGGGCGCGAACGGGATCGCCATCAGGTTGATCTTCGCCGAGTCGTAGAGCCGCCGGACGTGTTCCTTGAGGCGGAAGATCGAGGAGCGGCCGTCGACACCCGCATAGCAGCGGATGCCCTCGAAGACACCGAGACCGTAGTGGAGCGTATGCGTGAGGATGTGGACGTTCGCGTCGGCCCACTTCACGAACTTCCCGTCGAGCCAGATCTCTTCGCCCGTCACCCGCTTCGCCGCGTTCTTCGCCATCTCGCTTCGTCCCCTGGCGCCGCGGCGCCTGATCGTTCGGCGCAGGCGCAATTCACGGTGGGCGCGATTCGGAGCGGGCGCAGAGGCCGGAGCGCCGGGGCGGACGCTCCTCTCGAATGACGAGAGCCGTCAGCGCCGGAAGATCCGCTTCAGGACGCCCTTGTCCTTGTCGCGACGCATGTTCATGATCCGCAGCTCGCGCATCGCCTCGACGCACTGCGGCCGGATCTCGACGGCGCGCGAGAACATCTTCTTCGCGGCGCCGGGTTTGCCCATGGCCTTGTACAGCCGGCCGAGCAAGAGGTAGGGCTTCTCCCGATCCTTTGCCAGCTTGACCCCCTCGCGGCAATGTTCGAGCGCCTCGCCCAGCATGATCTGGTTGTCGGGATGGCATAGATAGAGGCACCAGCCGTAGTACGAGCGGTATTCGCCCTCGCTCGGGAAGTTCTCCATCGCCCGGCCGAAGCAGATCAACGCGCTCTCGTAGGCGCGCTGGGCGAGCAATGCCTCGCCCCGCTGGAACTCGGTCTCGGCCTGGAGGGCACGCCGGCCTTCGTCGACGGCCTCGGCTTCGCGGCGACCCTGGCTCTGGGAGACGTTGTAGGCGGCGCGGGCCTCGGCGGTGCCGATGGCGGCCTGGGCCTCGCTGATGCGGGCGAAGACCTGGCCGGCGAGGTGGCGAACGGACGAGCTGGCGCCGTGGAAGCGATCGGGATGGGTGCGCTTGGCGAGGTCTGCGAAGGCGGCCCGGATCTCGTCGTCGCCGGCGCCGGGGCGCAGGCCGAGCACGCCGAAATGGTCCTTGCCCTGCATGCCGTTCGCGAGGGCGGCCAGCTCGATGCGCATCTTCTCGTCGCTGCCGGCGCGGCCGTTCGCAGGCCCGCCTTCGCCGACGTGGCCGATCGCGCTGCGCGAGGCCGCGCGGTCCCCGGCGCGGCCCTCGACGCAGAGCGCGTCGATGCAGAGCAGCGCGAAGGCGAGCCGGCGGATCGCCTCGGGCGCGCGTTCGAGCTCGGCGATGCGCGTCGTGCCGTCGAGCACGCGCAGCCATTCGATCTCCTCGGCACCGAGCGTGAGCAGATCGAGGTCGGCCTCGACGTCGCCATGGGGAACGAGGAAGGCATCGCGATGGGCGGCGAAATAACGATCGATCTGCTTGATCGGATAGTGGCGCCGCACGCCGTCGACGATGAGCTTGGAGGGGTGCCCCTCGATCCCGATCGCGGAGCCCTTCTCGATGCGGGCCGCGCGCCGGATCGAGAAGCGTCCATCCCGCCAGGCGAAGATCTCGAGGAATTTCTCGAGCGCGTGGCATTCGAGGGCGTCGACGACTTCCTCTTCTTCGAGCACCTCCATCGCGACGAGGATCTCGCCCTGCAGCCCCTCGCCCGTGCGCATCCGTTCGACGGATTCATCGAGCTGCGCCTGGCTGACGAGCCCCCTCTCGACGAGGTAGCTGCCGAAACACTCCGAGACGAGATTGGAACGAACGGCGACGGGCCAGCCGCCGCGGAACTCGATCGCCTTCTTCTTGCGCCCGTGATCGAGGAGCAGGACGCCGTCGATCGCATCCTGCTGGATCGCGCGCAGGAGCTCCGGGACGGGCAGCTCGCGCAGGGTCCCGTGGCTGGGCGTGCGCGCCGCCGAGGCGGGGGATTTTTCGCGCCGCTCGAGGATCGTCGCGACCCGCGATGTGAGCTGCTCGGGCGAGATCGAGGCGCTGACGACGCCGATCGCGCCGAGCCGTTCGGCCCGGCCGACGATTTCGCGCGTCATGTCGCCGCTGCAGAGCAGGAGCACGGGGATCGACTGCGAGACCGGCCGCTCGCGCAGCGCCGCGAGCACCTCGAAGCCGTCCTGACGCGAGAGATACAGGTCGAGCACGATCAGGTCGGGCGTCTGACGGGCGGCGACCTCGAGACAGCGGCGGCCGTCGGGAGCGAAGAGGACCTCGTGTCCGTCGGCTTCGAGCGCCAGCGCAAAGGCGCGACCGACCTCGCGATCTTCCTGGACACAGAGAATCGTCGCGGGCATCGGGCGCCTCCTGGCCCCCTATCGGCCCCCGCCGAATCCGCCTGAGCAGGCCGGCACCGCCCTGCGAAACGCTTGCCTACGGGTTGCCATCCGCCTCGCCGTCCGCGTCGACGACGCCGGCGGCTTCTGCATCGCGCGTCACCGATTCGGCGGGCGGGGCCGCAGGGGGCGCGACCTCGTCGGGTGCATCGCCGTCGGCCGGCTCTTCCGCCGGGAGCTCGGGCGGGGCCGGCTCCGGCGCTCGCGGCGCTTCGGCCGGTGCGTCGTTCCCTGCGCCGGTCGGCGGCGGGCTCGCGTTCTCGCTGGGCGCGACGGGCGGGGCCTCCGGCGCCGCATCGATCGGGGCTTCGGCCTTCGCTTCGCCGGCAGCCGGCGCGGGCGGCTCTGCGGCGGGAACCGTGTCCGGCGCCGGGTCCAGCGCCGATTCCGGAGCCGATTCCGGAGCCGGCACCTCTTCGGGCACCGGCAGCGGCTCCGGTGCCGGCACGGGCACCGGCGGCGTGTCGGTCCGCGCTCCGTCCCCATCGCCTTTTCCGCTCCCGCCCTGCCCGCTCTTCCCACCGAGGCGGCCGAGATCGCCGATCGCGCGGTCGACTGCCCCGCCGACCTTGCCGATCGCGTCGTCGACGACCTGGCCCACACCGGTCGTCAGGAACAGCAGCTGAGGCGCGGCGGCGAGGGTCTCCGGCGAGAGCGTGATCTTCGGGTCGGCGAGGGTATTCGTCACCCGCGCGAGCGGAATCCGGATCGGTGCGCGGCCCGCGAACGCGCTCGCAGGGCGACCGGCGAGGGCGGCGACGAGCGGCGAGTCGAGCAGGAGCTCGCCGCGCATGTCGAGCTCGAGCCCGTCGAGCTGCATGCGACCCGTGAGGCGGGCCTCGTGGGCGCGGTAGCGGATGCGGAGCGTGCGCGCGTCGATCGCGCCCTCGGCGATCGCGAGGTCGCCCTCGAGCAGCTCGAAGCGCTCGCCGAGATCCGAACCGAGCGCGTCGGGCATGCCCGGCTGCGCGCGCAGGCGCTCGGCGATGCGCGCGGCGCCGCCGAGCAGTGGGATCTGCGCGAGGGTCGTGCGCAGGAACGAGACGCCGCGCAGGCGACCGCCTCCGCTCTCGCCGACGGTGAATCGGACGTTGCCGGCGAGGCTCTCGAGCATCGGCGCTTCGCCGCCCCCGATCCCCGACAGGCGGGCGTCGAAGCGAAGCGCGCCGTAGACGGTATCCCGGACGGAAGAGAGGCCGGAGACGAGATCGTTGGCCTCGGCCTCCCCGATCGAATGGGCGGCGAGCTCGAAGCGGGCGTCTGCGAGCGGGCGCTCGACCCGGCCATCGATGCCGAGGGTGAGCCCGTGGAGCGTCGCGCTGAGGCCGGAGAGGTCGATGCGCTCGCCGCTGCCGTCGGCGTTGCCGCGGATGCGGACCCTGCCGACACCCGGCAGCTGCAGATCGACGTTGCGCAGCGAGATGCGGCCGCCGAACCGGTCGGGAGCGCCCTCGGTCCGCTCGAAGGAGAAGCGTTCGAAGGCCATCGCGCCTTCGGGCGCCGCATCGGCGAGGGCCGGCAGCAGGTCGGACCAGCCCCGCAGATCGAAGGCCGGGCTCGTCAGCACGAAGGCCGTCTTCTCACCGAGCGAGCCCCGCACCTGGAGCTCGTTGATGTTGTGCAGGGCGATCCGGCTCTCGAAATCGGTCCGGCCGGACTCGGCGCCGGAGAGCTTCGTCGTGGCGATGAGGCGCACACCGACCGGCTTCACGAACGTCTCGCCCTGCGCGGCGCGGGCCTCGGAGAGATCGGCGACGAGCGTGCCGCGGCGCGTGGGCGCCTGCGGCTTCGCGAGCTCGAGGCGAAGCGTCAGGGGGCCTTCGATCTGCGTCTCGCCGGAACGGAGGGCGGCGTCGGCGAGCGTCAGGTCGAGGGTGAGGGTGTCGAGCTCGCTCGCGGGCCCGCGGAGCGTGCCCCGCCCCGTGGCGAGGCCGGCGACGGAGACCTCC
>JAWKRX010000056.1:0-14057 GCA_041389425.1 Myxococcota bacterium | reverse complement strand
CGACGCTCTTCATGCGCGCGCTCGGGACGCCGCGGGCGTTCTCCTCGGCGACGATGGACCAGTTCCCGAAGAACGTGACGCTCAAGCTGATGTACGGCGACGGCTGGATGTTCGTCATCCCCGACGTCAAGCGGACGGATCTCTTCATCTGCATGGGCGGCAATCCGGTCGTCTCCCAGGGCAGCTTGATGGGCACGCCCGACGTCCCCGGCGTCCTGCGCGGCATCCGCAAGCGCGGCGGGCGCGTCATCGTCATCGATCCGCGCCGGACCGAGACCGCCGACCTCGCCGACGAGCACCATTTCATCCGCCCCGGGACCGACGCCTACTTCCTCGCGGCGATGATCCACGTCTTCTTCGAAGAGGGCCTCGTGAACCTCGGGCGCTTCGCGGACTTCACCGATGGCGTCGAAGAGGTCCGCGCGATCTGCCGCGACTTCTCGCCCGAGGCCGTCGCCGGGACGACCGGCATCGCCGCCGAGACGATCCGCGCCCTCGCCCGCGAGTACGCGACGACGAAGAAGGCCGCCCTCTACGGCCGCATCGGGACCTGCACCCAGGAGTTCGGCACCCTCGCCTCCTGGCTGCTCGACGTCGCCGCGATCCTGACCGGCCATTTCGACGAAGAGGGCTGCATGATGTTCCCGCGCCCGGCCGCGGGCCAGTCCGAGCCCGGCGAGGCGAGCGCGCCGATGTCCGTCGGCGCCTATCGCACGGTCGCCCGCGGCCTGCCCGAGATCGACGGCCAGCTGCCCGCCGGCGTGATGGCCGAGGAGATCGAGGAGAAGAGCGCCGGCGACCAGCGCATGCGCGCGCTCTTGACCGCCGCCGGCAATCCCGTCCTCTCCGCCCCGAACGGCGACCGCCTCGCCGCGGCCCTCGGCGAGCTCGACTTCATGGTCTCCGTCGACATCTACATCAACGAGACGACGAGCCATGCGGACCTGATCCTGCCGACGACCGTCTCCGCGGAAGAGGAGAACTTCGACTTCACCTACGCGACGACCTGCTCCCACAACTACGCCCGCTGGTCCCCCGCGATCTTCGAGGCACCGGCCGGCGCGAAGCCCCATTGGGAGGTCCTGATGCGCCTCGTCGAGGCGGCGACCGGGGTCACCCTCGAGCAGCTCGACGAGGCGATGGTCGGCGGCATCGCCGCGAGCGTGACGCGCCCGGGCGGCCGCTGCGAAGGCAAGACGACCGAAGAGCTGATCGCCGCCATCGGCCCCGAACGCGGGCCGCTGCGCATCCTCGACCTCATGCTGCGCGCAGGCCCCTACGGCGATCGCTTCGTCGAAGGCAAGGACGGCCTCTCGCTCGCCGCCCTGCGCGCCTGCGGCGGCCTCGTCGACCTCGGCCCGCTGAAGCCGCGCCTGCCCGAGGTCCTGAAGACACCGGATCGCCGCATCCCGCTCGCGCATCCCTACATCACCGCCGACGTCCCCCGCCTGCGCGAAGCCCTCGCCGACGCGAAGCGAAAGGATCGCCTGCTCCTGATCGGCCGCCGCCAGGTTCGCAACATGAACTCCTGGCTCCACAACGCCCAGGTCCTCGCCAAGGGCCCCGCGCGCTGCACGCTCCTCGTGCATCCCGACGATGCGAAGCGCTTCGGCCTCGCCACCGGCGAGAAGGCGCGCGTGCGCTCGCAGAGCGGCGAGGTCGTGACGGAGGTCGAGGTCAGCGACGAGGTGATGCGCGGCGTCGTCAGCCTGCCGCACGGCTTCGGCCATACGCGGCCGGGCTCGCGGACGCAGGTCGCGACGCGACTGCAGCCGGGTGCGAATGCGAACCAGCTGACGGACGAGGGACCCCTCGACGTTCCGAGCGGGACGCACATCGCGAACGGGATTCCGGTCGAGATTGCGCGGGCCTAGCGAAGCGGAGTTCGGAAAGAGCGATTCGCCGCACCGCGGCGCCGACACGACAGCAGCATCGCGACGAGGCCGGAGACCAGCCCTACTCCGCCTCCCGGCTCCGGCACCGGCCGGACCCAGATCGGCGAGCTGGTCGCGCGCTCCTGGATCGCGTCGGGGAACGAGCCGTCGCAGCAGCTCTCGAAGCCCGCCGGCGGCGCCACGGAGCAATCGATGCCCTGCGCGCGGCATTCGAGCGCCGACCAGCGACAGGTCGGGCTCTCGAGCAGGCGCGCATAATAAAAGGCGTGCTCCGCGGGATCGAAGTCGGGATCCTGCCACTCGCCGCAGAGCGTCGCGCTCCCGCTGCCGTCGGTCTCGCAGGTCAGCGCGTCGAGGGCGCCCGGGCCGGGCGGCGCGCCCGCGACCGGGACGACGACTTCGTGGGCCGTGCCCGCCGCGTCGACCCAGCCCTTCACGATCTCGATCTGGGCTAGCGGCATCCCGGGGAATCCCGGCGCGCCCGGATCCTGCATCCCCGCGACGACGAAGCGAGGCCCCTCCGCCCCCGGATCGGCCGCGAGATCCCCGCCCATCGGGACGCCCGTCGCATAGCCCTGCTGGACCAGATCGGGCGCGGCGCACAGCCCCTCCGGCAGATCGAATCCGCCGAAGAAGCGCAGCGTCGGCCGCGTCCCTGTCGTCGCATAGCTCTCTCGGCGCTCGATCCCCGCGAAGAGCGATGCGCGCTCGTTCTCCTCGGCGTAGACCGCCATCAGGCCGCCCGGATTGAAGCCGACGCGGCTCGGGGCGAGGCGCTGGGCGGGGGTCGCGTCGTCCGCGCCCGTATGGCCCGGAAAATCGTCTTCGAGCGTCGCCCCGGGCGTGCCGTTATGCGTGTCGCTCGAACCGATGAAGCCCTGGGCGAAGGGGTTCGCGCCGAGGGCGGTCTCGATCGCGAGGCCTTCGAGCAGCGCGTTGCGGACGTAGGCGAGCGGCTCATCGAGGATGGGCGGACCCGATGCGAGCTTCTCGTAGGCGCAGTTCGGATCCGTCGCCGTCCCGACGCCGGGGCGGCATTCGGAATCGCCCTTGTGCTGCGTCAGCTCGACGAGCGGCTCGTGCGCGCGGCGGAAGAGCGCGTCCGAAAACGCGAGCGGCGCGCCGCCCGGGCCGGTCGTGCCGAAGCTGATGCCGGCGCTGAGGTTCGAGTTGTGCGGAATCGTGATCGCGTCGCAATCGCCGCCGACGCTCGCGCATTGCGCGTCGAGGGCCGCCCAGAGCGCGAAGGGATCCTGGACCTCGACGTAGCTCTGGGGGAGCGCGGGGACGTCGCTGCTCCTGAAGAGCACGTTGCGATGGCCCGTATCGCCGCCCGGCGAAGCGGTCCACTCGTAGCCGACGAAGGTCGAGAACGTACAGCCGGGCGTCGCATCGTCGAACTCCGCCGCCGCCTGCTGGATCTCGTTCCAGGGCGAGGCGGCGGCCTGCAGGCAGAGCGCGCCGTCCGCGCCGCAGAACGCGCGGCGCTGCGGATCCGCGTCGCTGAACTGGCCGCCGAAGTAGAAGCCGACCAGCGCGAACTGGCCGTCGCGGATCGCCTGGCAGGCGGCGGTCTGGAGGTTCGCCACCGTGCAGAGCCGGGTCTCGCCGAGCATCTCCGCATGGTCGGTGACGGCGGCGAAGTCGAGCGGTACGCGCAGGGTGTGGTCCCGGGTCGGCTCGCCGAGGGCATCGAGGGGCGGCAGGCCGACGGTCTCGCCGCGAGCAAAGCGATAGGCGTCGCGCGGGCCGTTGCGGGTCTCGAAGGTATACGCGTCGAAGGAGAGCGCGGTGTGGACGTGGACGTCGCCGAAGAAGGGCTGGCGCTCCGGGGTCCAGTCGGCGCAGGTCTGGGCGGAGGCGGCGGGGGCGAGCAGGCCCGGAGCGAGCGAAGCGAGCGCGATCAGCGCGGGCAGCACGTGCGGGCATCGGCGGGAACGGCGAGGCGGACGAGGGGCGAGCGGCATGGCGAATCGAAGCTCCTGCGCGCCGGGCGGGCGGTCGTGGGTGGACACCCGGTCAACCGGCGCCCCTCGCCGAAGTTGCGGCCTTTGGCCTTTGAATCGCAGGGTACCGGTCCACCGCGACGCTCCTCCTGCTCCCCCTCCTCCCACTCCACCCGAGGCCGCCAGTCGATCGCGGGCACCCGCCGCGGGCGCGAAGCCGAGGCAGAAGGTCGCACGACGGGGTCGGGACTTCCCCCGATGTCCGTCGCTGCGGCACCGCGCGCGCTTGAGCGGGCTCTCGGCCTGGCGCGGTCGTTGCACTACCGGTCCACGCGCAAGGTCCGAATGCGCAAGCCGGTCGGCGGAGTCTCGCGGATCGGAATCGGACGGGAGGTACTTCAATGACGTTTCATCTCCGGAGTCGACCATCCCCGCGCTGGGGCGTGGTCCTGATTGGATTGCTCGCCCTTCCCTCGCTCGCATGGGCCCAGGATCGAGATCGCGATCAGGATCGGGATCGGATCCACGTCGAAGATTCGGTCCCGGACCAGGACCGCGATCGACTGCGGGATCAAGTGCACGACCGCCTGAAGACCGATGTCGCCTTGAGCGATGCCGAGCTCGCGGCGCTCGCACCCGAGATCGACGAGTACGCGCGCCGGGCCGGCGATCCGGGTGAGGTCGCCCGCGTCGCGAAGGAAGCCCGGCAGGCGGGCTGCACCGGCGCTTGTCTGGGTGAGACCCTTCGCACGATGAACCGCGCCATGGAGCACGGCATGGATTGCCCGGCCGCGGGCGAGATGACGCGCACGATGGTGCAGGAGCAGGTCCGATCGCAGAAGGGCCAGAGCCCCGACGCGCTGGCGAAGGGTCTGCGCCAGCGAACGAACCAGCGACTGCAGGCCCGGGACCGGGAGCCGGACGGCGACAGCCGGGAGCAGATCCGCGAGACCCAGCGCGAGCAGCGCAGTGTCGGCGGGGCCGGCGGCGCGCCGGGCGGCGGACCGGGCGGCGGTGGAGGCGGGGGACCGAAGTGATCCCTCGCGCCCTGGCGGGCGCGGTCGTCGGCGTCGTCTTCCTCGGCGTCGCCTCCGCGCCCGCCCTCGCGGGCGCCGCTGAATTCTTCGCCGATGCGGAGGCCGGTGGCGGCTACGACGGCAACCTGAACGCCGCGTCGAATTCGGGCGACGCCGAGGGCGCGGGGTTCGGATTCGCGTCCGGCGGGCTCGGAATCGCAGGTGCACCGGGCGGTGCCCTGCGCGGCGAGCTGTCCGCGCGCTGGAATGGCGTTCTCTACGAGCAGTACTCGGACCTCTCGGTGCAGCGGCTCGCCCTGATCGGCACGCTGCGGGCCCGCGCCACGGAATCGATCACGCTCCGCCTCTCCCCGAGTCTCGGGGGCAGCTTCCACGGCGACGCCGATCGCGACACGCTCGATCTCGGCCTGGGCATCGGGGCGCGCTTCGCCCTGGGTCGGCGCTTCACACTCGATCCGGGATACACACTCGTACGACGCGACGCCGCTCCCTCGGTCTTCGATCGCACCGCACACCGCTTCGCCCTCGCTCTCGGTGCGGAGCCGTGGAAGTCGGGCTACCTGCGCCTGACGTCGACGGTCGAGCTCGGCGAGGTCGTCCGGTACGTCGAAACCATGGGCGGCGGGAGTGGCGGCGGAGGCGGAGGGGGCAGCGGATCGACGACCGGGCGCGGACGTCCGAACGACACCTTCGGCGCGGACTGGATCGCCGATCGCGAGGACGCGACGAGCGCCGAGCTCGCCCTCGTCGTCGAGCAGGGTCTCACGGATCGGATCTTCGTCGCGCTCGGCGGCGGCTATTCCCGGGTCTGGGCCGACTCGAGCCGCTACGACGTGTATTTCACGAACGCTTCGCTCGGAGTCCGGTGGCCTTGAGTCGCGGCGGGCGGCGCGCATACGGACCTTCCCACGCGCGTCCGAATGCGCGGGGCAATCGCGGCGAGCAAGCGCCGCCCTCGCCTTCGAAGCGGAAGCGGAACCGCTAGGCTCCGATCGCTTCCACCGCAGAGGGCACCCGCGATTCGCCATCCCGTTCCGTCCGATCGCGAGGACCTGCTCGCCTGGCCCGCCGACCGGAGCCTCGGCCGAGACGAAGTGGTCGAGCGCCGGCGACGCTTCGGCGCGAACGACGTCTTCGAAACCGCCGAGCCTGCCTGGAAGAGCCTGCTCCGGGACACCGCCCGCGATCCGATGCTCGCCTTCCTGCTCGTGACCGGCGGCCTGTACGCCGCGCTCGGCGAGCGTGCAGAGGCCTGGACGCTGCTGCTCTCGATGATCCCCCTCGTCGCGATGGACGCGATCCTTCACCGCCGCACGCAGGCGAGCCTCGACGGACTCCGGCGGCATCTCGTCGTCGCATCGAACGTCGTGCGCGACGGCGCCGTGCAATCGATCCCGCCGACCGAGCTCGTCCCCGGCGATCGCGTGCTGCTCCGGGCCGACGAGCTCTTCCCCGCCGACGGCTTCCTGCTCGCCGGCGAAGACCTGCAGGTCGACGAATCGGCGCTGACGGGCGAGGCCTATCCCGTGCGCAAGCGCGGCCGGCCCGCACCCGAAGCGACGCCGCGCCCCGGCTCGCCGAAGCATTCGATCGATGCACTCCACTGGGCGCACGCCGGCACCCGCCTGCTGACGGGTCGAGCGGAGCTGCGCGTCGTACGAACCGGCGGCGAGACACTCTACGGCGAGATCGTGCTCTCGAGTCGAACGACCTCGCGCGCACGCACGCCGCTACAGCAGGTCGTCGATCGCCTCGTCCGCCGACTGCTCGCGGCGGCAACACTGCTCTGCCTGCTGCTCGCCGGCGTGCGGATCCTCCAGGGCTTCGGCTGGGCCGATGCGCTCGTGAGCGCGCTGACCCTCGCCGTCGCCGCCCTGCCCGAGGAATTTCCCGTGATCCTCACGGTCTTCCTCGGCGTCGGCGCCTATCGCCTCGCCCGTCGCAGGGCCCTCGTCCGCCGATCGGCGTCCGTCGAGAACGTCGGCCAGATCAGCTGCATCTGCTCGGACAAGACCGGCACGATCACCCGCGGCGAGCTCGAGCTCGTGCATCGGTTGCCCGCCGCCGGATCCTCGCCCGAGCGCCTGCTCGAACGCGCGGCCCGGGCCTCGCGCGCCGAGAGCGGCGATCCCCTCGACGAGGCCATCCTGCGCGCCGCCGCGTGCGCGAACGGCGCGTTCGAGATGACGGAAATCGTCACGACCTTTCCCTTTACCGAAGATCGCCGCCGGGAATCGGTCGTCGTGCGCGCAACCGACGGGCGCCTGCAGGTCGCCGTGAAGGGCGCGCCCGAGCTCCTGCTCTCGCTCTCGTCCCTCGATCCCGCCGAGCGCGCCGCGATCGCGCGAGAGGCGAACGCGCTCGCGAGCCAGGGCCACAAGGTGATCGCCTGCGCCTCGCTCGAGCTCGCGACGCAGGACTACGACGGCCGCGAGCCCGAGGCCGGACTCGTCTTCGAGGGGCTGCTCGCCTTCGAAGATCCCGTGCGCGAGGGCGTCGCCGACGCGGTCGCCCAGTGTCGCGAGGCGGGGATCCGCGTCGTGATGGTGACGGGAGATCATCCCGGGACGGCCCTCGCCGTCGCGCGCGAGATCGGCCTCGGCGGCGACGCGCCGATCGCCGTCGCCGGGGACGCGCTCGACGCCTTCCTCGCCGAGGCGCAGGGCGATCCCGCCCGGCTCGCCCGCCTCGACCTCGTCGTCCGCGCCATGCCGGCACAGAAGCTCGCCCTCGTGAAGGCCCTGCAGGCAGCGGGTGAGCTCGTCGCGGTGACCGGCGACGGGGTCAACGACGTGCCGGCGCTGCAGGCGGCGGACGTCGGGATCGCGATGAGCGAGCGCGCGACGCGCAGCGCGCGGGAGGCCGCGGCGATCGTGCTGCTCGACGATTGTTTCACGACCATCGTCGCCGCGATCGCCGAAGGCCGGCAGCTCTTCTGGAACCTGAAGCGCGCGTTCCGCTATCTGCTGACGATCCACATCCCGCTCGTTCTGACCGCGACGCTGATTCCGCTCGCGGGCCACCCGCTGCTCTTCCTCCCGATCCACATCGTCTGGCTCGAGCTCGTGATCCATCCGAGCGCCCTGCTCGGCTTCCAGGCGCTGCCGGACGGCGCCCGCCTCGCAACGACCCGGGCGCGCCCGGGCGCGCGGCTCTTCGAGCCCGGCGAGTGGGCGCGCATCGCTCTCGGCGGAGGCCTGCTGACTGTCGTCGTCGCCGTCGGATTCCTGCGCAGCCTCGGCCCCGACGCGTCGCTCGGCCACGGCCGCGCGATGGCGCTCGCCTGCCTCGGCATCGCCAGCGCCCTCACCGTCGCCGGTCTCAGCCGATTGCAGACCGCGGCCGCCCGCTGGATCGTCGTCGGAACGGCGGCGCTCAGTGCGATCCTGATCCAGGTCCCGTGGCTCGCCGACCGGCTCCATCTCGCCCCGCTCCACGCCGAGGACTGGGGTCTGGCCCTGCTCGGCGGGCTGCTCGGCAGCGCGCCCCTGCTCGTCGACGTCCTGCGCGGCGCGCCGAGGCCGACCCGGACCAGGGACTAGCAGGATCCGGTCGCGACCGACATTCTTCGCGGGGCGCACTATCCTCGCGACTCAATTCCGACGCCGGAGGCTTTCGATGCCCGCCTACACCCTCACCGTCAACGGCGAGCCCCGCCAATTCGAGGCCGAATCCGATACGCCCCTGCTCTGGGTCCTGCGCGACGTCCTGAATCTGACCGGCACGAAATACGGCTGCGGCGCCGGCCTCTGCCGTGCCTGCACGATCCACCTCGACGGCGAGGCCTCCTTCTCCTGCCAGATCCCGATCAGCGCCGCCGACGGCCGCAGCATCACGACGATCGAAGGCCTCTCGCCCGATCGCAGTCATCCGCTGCAGCAGGCCTGGATCGAAGAGGACGTGCCGCAATGCGGCTACTGCCAGCCGGGCCAGATCATGAGCGCCGCGGCGCTGCTGGCGCGCACGCCCGCCCCTTCCGACGCCGAAATCGATGCCGCCATGAAATCCAACCTCTGCCGCTGCGGGACCTACAACCGCATTCGCAGCGCGATCCACCGCGCCGCGAAGAAAAAGGCCGAGAACGCGACCGCGGCGGCCGGCGCCGCCCGGACGGAGGCCTCGCACCATGGCTGATCCCCGCTCCACCGCGCACGACTCGCTCTCGCGCCGCCGCTTCCTGCAGATCTCCGGCGGCCTCGGGGCCGGACTCGTCGTCTCGTTCCTGCTTCCGGGCTGTGGCCGCGAAGGTGCCCCGGGCGCCGGTGCGCGCGAGGGCGCCGCGGCGGATGGCGAGGTGAACGCCTACGTCCGGATCACGCCCGAAGGCGACGTCGTCCTCTCGATTGCGAAATCCGAGATGGGCCAGGGCGTCCTGACCTCCCTCGCGATGCTCGTCGCCGAAGAGCTCGAGGTCGATTGGGAGAGGGTCCGCTCGGTCCACGCCCTCGCCGACGTCGATCGCTACGGCAAATGGTCGACCGGCGGCAGCTCGAGCGTGCGCGCGAATTTCGACGCCTATCGCCGCGCCGGTGCGGCGGCACGCGAGCTGCTCGTGGCGGCGGCGTGCGAACGCTGGAGCGTCGCGCGCGAGGAATGCCGGGCGGAGAACGGTGAAGTCGTCCATGCGGCGACGGATCGCCGCCTCGCCTATGCGGAGCTCGCCGAACGCGCTGCGGCGCTCCCGGCGCCGGAAGAGCCGGCGCTGAAGGCCCGCGCCGACTACCGCCTGATCGGCAAGGACGTGCGCAGGCTCGATACCCCCGCCAAGGTCGATGGCTCGGCGATCTTCGGCCTCGACGTGCGCGTGCCCGGCATGCTGGTCGCCCAGGTCGTGCGGCCGCCGGACCTCGGCGGCAAGGTCCGATCTTTCGACCCGCAGGCGGCGCTCGCCGTCCCGGGCGTGCGCGCCGTCGTCGAGATCCCGAACGGCGTCGCCGTCGTCGCGAACGGCTTCTGGGCGGCGCAGTCCGGGCGCCGCAAGCTCGCGGTCGAATGGAAGCCCGGCCCCCATGCGGATCTCGACAACGCCGCCGTCCGCTCGCGCTGCCTCGCCGTCGTCGACGAGGGCATCGTCGCCCGCGACGACGGCGACGCCGAGGCCGCCTTCGCCGGCGCGGCGCACAAGCTCGAGGCCCTCTACGAATTCCCCTATCTCGCCCACGCGACGCTCGAGCCGATGAACTGCACGGCGCGCGTCGACGACGACGGCTGCGAGCTCTGGGTGCCGAGCCAATCGCCGACGGGCGCCGCCGAGACCGCCGCGAAGATCACGGGCCTCGGCCCCGAGCGGATCCGCGTGAACACGACGCTGCTCGGCGGCGGCTTCGGGCGCCGCTCCGCCCACGACTTCGTCGAGGATGCCGTCCATCTCTCGAAGCAGATGAAGGCGCCGGTGCAGGTCGTCTACACCCGCGAGGACGACATGAAGGCCGGCCTCTACCGCCCGGCCGGCACGAACGTGATGCGCGGTGCGCTCGACGCCGAGGGCTGGCCGCTCGTCTGGGATCAGCGGATCGCGAGCCCCTCGATCATGCGCGCGAAGAACTGGCTCTCGGGCATGAAGGACGGCATCGACATGACCGCCGTCGAGGGCGTGCGCAACCTGCCCTACGCGATCCCGAACGTCCATGTCCGCTGGGCCGACGTCGAGCTGCCCGTCTCGCTGCATTGGTGGCGCTCGGTCGGCAGCTCGCAGAACGGCTGGGTCACCGAGTGCTTCTTCGACGAGCTCTGCGCCCTCGGCGGCAAGGATCCGGTCGAGGCGCGCATGCGCCTGCTCGCCGAGCATCCGCGCCATCGGCGCGCGCTCGCGCTCGCGGTGGAGAAGGCGGGCTACGGCGAGCCCCTCGCCGAGGGCCGTGCCCACGGCGTCGCCGTCCACGAATCCTTCGGCAGCATCGTCGCCCAGATCGCCGAGGTCTCCCTCGCCGAGGACGGTGCGCCGCGGGTCCATCGCGTCGTCTGCGTCGTCGACTGCGGCGAGGTGGTGCATCCCGAAGGCGTGCGCCATCAGATGGAGAGCGGCATCACGATGGGCCTCTCCGCCGCGCTCTGGGGCGAGGTCGCGATCGACAAGGGCCGCATCACGACCGCGAACTTCGATACCTACCCGATCGCGCGCATCGACCAGATGCCCCGCGTCGAATCCTTCGTGATCGCCGAAGGCGATCCGATGGGCGGAATCGGCGAGCCCGGAACCCCGCCGATCGCCGGAGCGATCGGCAACGCGATCCTGAAGCTCACGGGCAAGCCGATCCGGCGGCTCCCCCTCGGTCGCGTCGCGCCAACGGCTTGAAGCGACCCCGTTCCGCGCCGCTGCAGCCCGATCAGCTCCGGTGGCCGAGATCCCGCGAGACGATCGCCGCCGTCTTCGAGAGCTCCTCGAGCAGCGCGAGGGCGCCCTTGCCCGTCATCGAATGGGGATCGAGCACGGGCTTCTCCGAATAACGCAGGATCGTGCTGAGGTTCACCTTCTTGAGATCGACGCAGCCCATCCGCCAGGCCGAGAAAAGGCGCTCCTCGATCTCGGCGTACTCGAGCAGCGTGATGTCGGCGTGGCGCCGGTCGCGCACGAGGTTCGCGTAGAGCCGGTTCACCGCCGGGCGCGCGCCCTCGAGCACCTGCAGGAAGACGCCGCCTTCCGGGTAGACGCAGAGGATGCCCGTGATCCCGTGCTCGAGATTGTTGGCCCGCGAGGATTCGACGATCGAGCCCAGCAGGCCGTCGTCGATCCCGCCCGTCGCGCGGCTCGCATACAAGAGTCTGACCAGCATGATCGACCCTCCCTAATCCCGGCGCCCGGAGAGCAGCGCGAGAAATTCGCGCCGCAGGTTCGGATCCTTGAGGAAGGAGCCGCGCATCACGCTGTTGGTCATCTTGGACTCCATGTCCTTGACCCCGCGCCATTGCATGCAGGAATGATCCGCTTCCATGACGATCGCGAGGCCGTCGGGCTGCATCTTGTCCTGCAGCAGCTCGGCGAGCTGGGCGATCGCCTCCTCCTGGATCTGCGGCCGGTTCATCAGCCATTCGACGAGGCGCGCGTACTTCGAGAGCCCGATCAGGGCCGAATGCTCGTTCGGCATCACGCCGACCCAGACGCGCCCGATGATCGGACAGAAATGATGGGAGCAGGCGCTCCGCACCCGGATCGGCCCCACGATCATCAGCTCGTTGAGCCGCGCGATGTTCGGGAACTCGGTGACCGCGGGCTCCGGCGCATAACGGCCGCCGAAGACCTCGCGCAGATACATCTTGGCGACGCGGCGGGCGGTGTCCTGGGTATTGTGGTCGCTCTCGGTATCGATCACGAGCGCCCGCAGCACCTCCGCGAGCTTGCCCTCGACCTCGCCCTGCAGCAGGTCGAGCTCGCCGTCCTCGACGAACTCGCCGATGTTGTCGTTCGCATGGAAGCGGGCGCCCGCCTTGCGGATCCGCTCGCGGATCCGGTCCGCGACGGGCGTGCGCCCGTCGACGATCGCGGGGCTCCCCTTCACGCTGCTCATCCTCGTCACCGTCTCGCTCGCCATCTCGCTCCTCGCGTTTCGGGACACTCTAGGCTCCCCGGACGCCGCGTGCCGGGCGGGTGGGAGGCGCGGAGCGGGGCCGGGCCGGGTAGCCCCGGCGCCCCCGAATTGCCAGACTCCGCCCGGTCCTTCGCTCCGGGAGATCCCATGAAATTCGGCATCCGCATCCCCCCGCCCCAGATGGGCCCGATCGGCGATCCCGACTGGCTGATCCGTTATGCGCGGCTCGTCGAGGGCCTCGGCTTCGAGTCGCTCTGGGGCATCGACCATGCCCTGATGTGCATCCAGTACGACTCGACCTATCCCTACAAGACGACGGGCCGGACGCCGATCCCGGCGGAAGCCAACATGCCCGACCCGCTGATCCTGCTCGCTTTTCTCGCCGCGGCGACCGAGCGGATCCGGCTCGGCACCTCGATGCTGATCCTGCCCCAGCGCCATCCGATCCTGCTCGCGAAGGAGATCGCGACCCTCGACCGCTATTCGAAGGGGCGGGTCACGCTCGGCGTGGGCGTCGGCTGGGTCGAGGAGGAGGTCCGCATCCTGAAGCAGGATTTCGGGGATCGCGGCCGGCGGGCGAACGAGTGGATCGACATCCTGCGTGCGCTCTGGGCCGACGGGCTCTCCCGCTTCGACGGGCAGTATTTCCAGTTCGCGGACATCGCGAGCTACCCGAAGCCGGTCCAGCCCGGCGGCGTCCCGATCATGATCGGCGGCCATAGCGAGGCGGCCGCCCGGCGCGCCGGCCGCCAGGGCGACGAGTTCTATCCCCATTGGTCGACCCGCGGGCCGAACGAGGAGGCCCTGGGCGAGCTGATGTCCGTCGTGCGCCTCGAGGCCGAACGGGCCGGCCGGGACCCGAAAGCGGTGGGACTCACCCTCACGAGCACCAGCGACGCGAAGACCGCCCGGGCCACGGCCGAGCTCTGCGCCCGCCTGGGCGCCGAGCGGGTGGTCGTGCTGCCGCCGAAGGGCGAGCTCGACGGCGCGCTCCCGGACGAGCTGGCCCGGTTCAAGGAGACGGTGCTCGACCCCCTCTCTGCCTGACTAGCTGCCTGACTACGCCCCGAACCTGACTGGCTTCCCGGTCGAAGATCGCCGCCAGCCCCGTTCCGGGTCCAGCCAGCGGTCGGGCGATCCGCTAGTTTTCCGCCCCGAGAGGTCTGCGATCGGTCTCCTGAGATGGCCCCTGGCCAGCCCCTGCTTCCCTTCGAAAGCACCCCTTGAAGCCCTTCGCCTCCCGTCGCTGGACGGAGCGGGAGCTTGTCAAAGCGATGGAACGCCGTCTGGATCGTCCGGACCCGTGACCGGAGCAGTCCGTGGCCCTGCGCAGGCGCAGGCACCACGAGGAAAAACGTATTGGGCAAGAAGATCTATGTCGGCAACCTTCCCTTTTCCGCCAGCGAGCAGGATCTGCGTGAGCTCTTCGAAGCCCACGGCAGCATCGACTCCGTCAACGTCATCATGGATCGCGAGACCGGCCGCGCCCGCGGCTTCGCCTTCGTCGAGATGAGCGACGCGGCGGCGGCAGCCAACGCCATCCGCGCCCTCGACGGCAGCGACATGGGCGGCCGTGCCCTGCGCGTCAACGAGGCCGAGGATCGACGCGGCGGCGGCGGTGGGGGCGGTGGTCCCCGCGGTGGCGGCGGCGGC
>JAWKRX010000055.1:0-17505 GCA_041389425.1 Myxococcota bacterium | reverse complement strand
GAAGGCGCTCGGGGCGCCCGTGCAGGAGCAGATCTTCGTCTCGTGGGTCGGGCTGCGGGGCGCGGTGCCGATCATCCTCGCGGCCTATCCGGTGGTGCGCGGCGTCGCGGGCGGGGCGGAGCTCTTCCATCTCGTCTTCTTCGTCGTGCTCGTGAGCAGCGTGATTCCCGGGGCGACCGTCGTGGCGCTCGCGCGCCGGCTCGGCCTCGCGGTGCCCCACGCGCCTTCGCCTTCCGCGCACGTCGAGCTCGTCTCGTTGCGCGATTTTCCGGGCGAGTTCGTCTGGTACCACGTCGAGCCGTCGAGCGCGGTCGCGGGCTCGGATCTCCGGGGCCTCGAGCTGCCGGAGGGCTGTCTCGTGACCCTGATCGTGCGCGGCCCGGACCTGCTCGTGCCGAAGGGCAGCACGCTGCTGCTGGCGGGCGATCACGTCTGCGTGTTCGTTCCGCCGAGCGAGCGGCCGCTGCTCGACTTGTTCTTCGGCGGCGAGTACGACGTCGACGACTAGAACGTGGACCGATGGAACGTGGACCGATGAATGCACCCGGCACGAACCCTGCGTAGTCGGGGTTCATGTCGAACCTCGCCTATCTCCGCCGACCTCCCTTCTGCCCCAACCCCGACTGCGATTCCCGAATGAATCCAGCCACCTGGCGCTTCCAGCGCAAAGGCTTCTACCCACGCAGCCAGCCTCCGTATCGCATCCAGCGCTACCGCTGTTCACACTGCGGCCGCTACTTCAGTTCACAGACCTTCGCGGCCACCTACTGGCTCAAGCGACCTCGGCTCCTCGAGCCCGTCTTCCACCGCCTCGTCGCCTGCTCTGCTCTGCGCCAGATCGCCCGAGAACACCAGGTCTCCCACTCGACCATCCGGACCCTTTCGGACCGCCTCGGCCGCCACTGCCTCCTCTTCCACGAACGCTTTCGCCCAAAATCCACGCCCAGCGAGCCCCTCGTCCTCGACGGATTCCGGACCTTCGAGCACAGCCAGTACTGGCCCATGGACGTGAACCTGGTCGTCGGGACGTCGCTCTTCGTCTACGGCTTCAACGACGTCGAGCTGCGGCGAAGCGGGACGATGCGGCCCGCCCAGCGGACGAGGCGTGCCGTGCTCGAAAGGCGACACGGCCGGCCCGATCCGGATGCGACCCGCAAGCGAGTCGAGGCGCTGCTGCGGCGGGTGATTCCATCACGGGGGGAGGCCGTGCTGCGAAGCGACGAGCATCCGGCCTACGTCCGGGCCATCGCGCGGCTTCGGGACCGGACGATCCTGCACGAGCAGACCAGCTCGAAGGCGGCGCGTACGACGCGCAATCCGCTCTTCCCGGTGAACTTGTCGGACCTGCTGATCCGGCACAGCAGTGCGAATCACAAGCGGGAGACGATCGCGTTCTCGAAGCGGCGTCAGTCGGCGCTGTACCGGCTGGCAGTGTGGGTCGTGTGGCGCAACTACATGAAGGGGCGGTCGGAGAACCGGCGGCTCGGGCCGCCGGCGATGGCGTTGGGGCTGATCGGCGAGGCGCTCACGGTTCGGGAAGTTCTTCAGAAGAGGTTGTTTCCGGAGCGGGTCCTGCCGGAGCGGGGCTGGCTTCGGGAGTGCTATTTCGGGCGGATTCCGACGCGGGCGATCGCGCGCTGTGCGTCGCATCGGGCGAGGTACGCGGTCTAGGTCAAACGGAGGATCGATCAGCCGACGGGCGAAGCGTTTCTTCGGAAGGGGTGCATTCTTCGGTCCACGTCTCAGCCGTTGCTGTAGGGCTCGTCCGGGAACTCGTAGACGAAGATGTCGTCGGGCAGGTTGCCCGGATCGACCTTCGCCACCTGCTTCAGGTAGCCCGTGTGGATGTCGTAGATCCAGCCGTGCAACGTCGGGCGCTGCTCGCGCTTCCAGGCGAGCTGGACGAACGAGAGCTGCGCGAGATGGTTGACCTGCTCGAAGACGTTCAGCTCGATCAGTCGCTCGTAGCGCCGCTCCTCGTCGGGGATCGCGTCGAGTTCGCCCTCGTGCAGCCGGTAGATGTCCTTGATGTGGCGCAGCCATTTGTTGATCAGGCCGAGATGCTGGCGCGACATGGCGGCGCGCACACCGCCGCAGCCGAAATGGCCGCAGATGATGACGTGCTTGACCTTCAGCACCTCCACGGCGTACTGGACGACGGACAGCATGTTGAAGTCCGTGTGGACGACGAGGTTCGCGATGTTGCGATGCACGAAGAGCTCGCCCGGCTCGACGCCCGTCACTTCCTCGGCCGGGACGCGACTGTCCGAGCAGCCGATCCAGAGGTACTCGGGCTTCTGGACGCCGGACGTGCTCGTGAAGAAGTCCGGGCGGAGGCTCAGCTTGTCCTCGACCCAGGCCTTGTTGTTCAGGAGCAGTCGCTTGTAGGTCTCCATCCGGTTTCCCTCTTTCTCGGACTTGCCCGGCGCGTGCTCAGCTCGCGTTCAGCTGCTTGTCGAAGAAATTGTGGAATTCGAGGGTGATGCCGCGATAGGAGGCGGCGGTCTCGAACTCCGTGACGGTCTCGTAGATGTCGCGATCGACGTAGAGGGCCTTGGTACCGTCCACGATCAGGTGGGCCTGGTCGGGAATTTTTCGCAGCCGCCGCTTCAGCTCGGCCTTGTTGACGAACGACATGTCCTTGTTGAAGCGCATCAGCCAGCTCTGGCCGTCGTTGACGACGGTGATCGCTGAGTGATGGTTCGAACGCATCACGAAGAAGACGCCCGTCAGCAGGCCGATCCCGATCCCCATCAACAGATCCGAGAAGACGATCGCGACCACCGTGACGGCGAACGGGATGAATTGCGTCCCGCCCTTCGCCCACATCTCCATCACGATCTTGTGGGAAGCGAGCTTGTACCCGACCACCAGCAGGATCGCCGCGAGCGCCGCGAGCGGAATGCGGTTGAGCATCGGCGCGAGCAGGGCGACGGCGATCAGCATCACGACGCCGTGGACGAAGGACGAGAGCCGTGTTCGCGCCCCGGCGTAGATGTTCGCCGAGCTCCGGACGATCACGGAGGTGATGGGCAGGCCGCCGAGCAGGCCCGAGAGCACGTTGCCGACGCCCTGGGCGCGCAGCTCCCGGTTCGAGTCGGAGAGTCGTTTCTCGGGATCGAGCTGGTCGGTCGCCTCGATGCAGAGCAGGGTCTCGATGCTGCCGACGATGGCCATCGTCACGGCGACCGTCCAGACGTCGAGGCGCAGGACGGCGGCGAAATCGGGGAGCGAGAAGAGCGCGAAGAACTCGGTGGGCGAGGAGGCGACGGGCAGGGTGACGAGATGGTTCGTCGTCGTCAGCTGCCAGTCGGGCGCGAAGAAGGCGAAGGATTCGTTCATGAACGTTCCGAGCACGACCACGAGCAGGGGGCCGGGCACGAGGGACAGCAGCGCGTTGCGCTTGATGATCGGCCTCTCCCACAGGATGAGCAGCGCGATCGCGAGCAGCGAGATCGCGACGGCGCCGGGGCTCGGCGCGCCGAAGGCCGCGAACATCTCGGTGAAGGTATTCAGCTGATCGGTCTGCGTCTGGCGGAACGCTTCGTCGCCGAGGAAGTCCCGGTCGTCGCCGAGCGCGTGCGGAATCTGCTTCAGGACGATCACGATGCCGATCGCCGCGAGCATGCCCTTGATCACGCTATTCGGGACGTAATCGCCGAGGACACCCGCACGGAAGGCGCCCAGCCCGAGCTGGATCACGCCCGAGAGGATGACCGCGACGGTGAATACCTCGAAGCTCCCGAGCTCCCGGATCGATGCGGCGACGATCACGGCCAGACCCGCGGCCGGTCCGCTCACCGAGAGCTCCGAGCCGGAGAGCAGCGACACGACGACGCCCGCGACGACCCCCGCGATCACGCCCGAAAACAGCGGCGCGCCCGAAGCCAGCGCGATGCCGAGACAGAGCGGCAGAGCAACCAGGAAGACCACGATGCCGGCGGGCACGTCGCGCTGCGCCGAAGCGAGGGTCGGAAGACTGATATGGCGATTCATCCGGGTGATCGGACTCCTCGTGGTTTCCGGCTTCGATGCTGGTGCTTGTTTTACTCGGTGTTCGCCTCCGGGTCAATTCGTCTCACGCGCGAGCCCGAGCCGTTCCCCCTCGACGAGCCCTTGGCCCGCGCCTGCGATTCAATGCGCCGGGCCCATCGTCGCCGGGAGGATTCGAACGCGATGACTCGATTTCGATCTGGATGGAGGGGCTGGTCGTTCGGCTCTATGGCCTCGCTGATCGCCCTGGTCCACTGTGCCCCGCGCGGTTCGTCGCCCGGCGGGCCGGAAGGGCCGGAAGCGGGCGGGGCGCCGGCGGCGCCGTATGCCCGGGTGGCCGACTGGCCCGCGCTCGCGCCGGACCTCGTGCTGGGCGAGACGAGCGGCATCGGCGTCGATTCCCATGGTCACGTCTTCCTCTTTCATCGCGGCGAAGGTCCATCGATCCTCGGGCTCGAGCCCTCGGACGGCCGCGTGGTGGTTCGATTCGGCGAAGGGCTCTTCGTGAATCCCCACGGTCTCGCGGTCGGGCCGAACGACGAAGTCTGGGTGACGGATACGCTCCGCCATCAGGTCCTGCGCTTCAGTCACGGCGGCGTGCTTCTCCAGAGCATCGGCGAGCGGGGCGTCGCCGGCGACGATCTCGCGCATTTCGACCAGCCGACCGACCTCGCATTCGCGTCGACGGGCGAGATCTACGTCAGCGATGGCTATGGCAACGATCGCGTCGTGCGCCTCTCGGCGGCGGGCGAGCCGATCGCGAGCTTCGGTCGGGAGGGCAGCGGGCCCGGCGAGTTCGAGCTGCCCCACGGCATCGCGATCGATTCGCAGGATCGCGTCTACGTGGCCGATCGTGGCAACCGGCGCGTCCAGGTCTTCGACCGCGAGGGGCGGTTTCTCGCGGCGTGGGGGTCCGAAGTCTTCGGCGCCGACTCGCGCGCCTGGGGCGTCGAGGTGCACGGCGATCGGCTCTACGTGATCGACGGCGGCCACATGGATCCGGGCCGCCCGGGCTTCGCCCAGCTGACGCGCCTCGACCTCATGGGCCGGATCGAGGCGCGCTGGAGTCGTTATGGCGAAGCGCCGGGGGAGCTCGCCTGGGGCCATGACCTCGCGGTCGGCGCCGATGGCGCCGTCTACACCGCCGAGGTTCGCATCCGACACCGCGCCCAGAAATTCGTCCCCGCCCCGGCCGCCGCCTCCGAATGACGGGCGGGGCCTTCGCACTCGATCACGGCAGGCCGAGGGCGACGAGCTCGCCCGGATGATCGGGGCCGCCGACCGCGACGACGATGAGCTGGCGGCCGTCGATCGCGTAGCTGATCGGAAGCCCCGTCTGGTTCGCGGGCAGCTCGATCTCGGCGACGATCTCGCCCGTCGCCTTGTCGTGGGCGCGCAGCATGCGCCCGCCGGCGCCCGGCAAGCCGTACATCCCGCCGCCTTCGCCCGCGAATAACAGGGTCTTCGTGACGAGCAGGCCCGCCCGCTCCGCCCGGCCCGTGCGCGGCAGCTGGACGCCGGCGAGGGCAGGGTGTTCGCGCACGCTCGGATGCACGTCGCCGTTGGGCAGGGCCCAGGCGATCTCGCCGCGCCGCAGATCGATCGCCGTGACGCTGCCCCACGGCGGCTTCACGAGGGGCAGCGTTCCCCCCGGTGCCTCGCCGAGCAGCGGATATCCGATCAGCACGATCGGCAGCGGCGAGAGCGACGGATCCGAGCCCAGGCGCAGCACGCTCGGCGAGGCCGACGAGCCGACGTAGAGCAGGCCCGTCTCGGGATCGACGGCGCCGCCCGGCCAGTTCGCGCCGCCGACGGTGCCCGGCAGGATCAAGCTGCCCTGCGTCCCGTCCGGCTCGGCGAGGGAGCCGGGGGTGTAGAGCGGGCCCGAGCGGTAGCGGCGGAAGATCGCGAGCGCTTCGGCCCGAAGCGCGGGCGTGAAGTCGATCAGGTCCGACTCGCGCAGGCCCTGACGTTCGAAGGGCGGGGGCTTCGTCGGGAAGGGCTGGGTCGGCGAGAGGATCTCGCCGGGGACGTCGCTCGCCGGAACGGCGTGCTCCTCGATCGGCCAGAGCGGCTCGCCCGTCGTTCGATCGAAGACGAAGGTGAAGCCCTGCTTCGTCAGCTGTGCGACGGCGGGCACCGTGCGGCCGCCGTGCTCGACGTCGACGAGGATCGGGGCCGCGGGCAGATCGTAGTCCCAGACGTCGTGGTGCACGGTCTGGAACGACCAGACGCGCTCGCCCGTGCGCGCGTCGAGGCAGACGAGGCTCTGGGCGAAGAGGTTGTCGCCCAGGCGATGGCCGCCCCAGAAATCACCGGTCGCTGCCTCGACGGGGAGGTAGACGAGACCGCGCTCGAGATCGGCCGACATCGTCGTCCAGACGGCCGTGTTGCCGGCCGTCTGCCAGGCATCCGGGGGCCACGTTTCGTGACCGGCTTCGCCGGGATGCGGAATGGTGTGGAAGATCCAGCGGCGTTCGCCCGTCCGGACGTCGAAGCCGCGCACATGGCCCGGCGGCATCGCGAGCGCGGGGGGGCGGCTGCCGTCGGCGAGCGCGCCGCCGACGACGACGACGTCGCCGACGACGAGGGGCGGCGAGCTCGAGCCGATCGGCGCCGTCGCGGGATCGAGCGCGCGGTCGAGGCCGCGCCTCAGGTCGACGCGTCCGCCTTCGCCGAACGATTCGATCCGGCGACCGGTCCGGGCGTCGAGGGCGACGAGGAAATGGCCGGGCGTGACGAAGAGGATGCGCTCGTCGTCGCCGTCGGCCCACCAGGCGACGCCGCGGCCGGAGTTCACGCGCGGCGCTGCGCGGTCGCCCTCGTCTTCGCGATGCGTCCAGAGCGTCTCGCCCGTCGCTGCGTCGATCGCGACGACGGCGCGGCGCAGGCCCGCGGTCGCGTAGAGCGTTCGCCCGATCACGATCGGCGTCGTGCGGTAGTTGGTCTCGGGGGACGGTCCGAAGTTGTCGGATTTCCAGCGCCAGACGACCGAGAGCGCCGCCACGTTCTGCCGGTCGATCTGGGCGAGCGGCGAATAGCGCTGGCTCGCGGCGTTTCCGCCGACGACCGGCCATGCGGCGTCACGCCCGTCCGGCTCCGACTCGACGGACCCTGCGTCTCGCTTCGCCATCGCAGCCGCCGGGGTCGCCGGCGCGTCGGCTGGCGTTCGGAGAAGCTCGGCCAGCGCGCGCGCCGTCGGAGCGGGGAGCGGCTCCGCGGCGTCCGGGGGCATCGCGCTCCGGATGAACTCGGCGAGCGCTTCGGCTTTGGGCCAGCGCGCCGCGAATTGCGTCCCGCGCAGCGGGCCGCCGCCCTCGCTGCCCCGCCGATCCGCCCCGTGGCAGGCGGCGCAGCGGGCGCGATAGGTCTGGGCCGCGTCGACCGCGTCGACCGCGTCGGCTGCGACGTCGGCATCGCCGAGCGAGCGATGGGGGGTCGCGCGATCGACGGACGTGGGGAGCGAGCAGCCGAGTCCTGCGATCCACAGGACGACGCAGGCGGCTCGCCGCATTGCAGCCGGGGGAATCATTGGACCTCCGCGAGTCGACCGCCGAATCTCGCGCGCGGCATCGGCGCGCTTCGGCGCGCACGAGCGCGACGATAGGACGGGGCGCGGCGCGCGAACAAGAGGCGCCACGCCGAGCGCGCTGCGTCCGGCGTCCCATCGATGCGCGCATCTGATACCGTGTCGCTCATCGATGCTCGTGCGCGCCACCGGAAGGGGGCGCATCCGAATCCGAGGTCCCGTTTGAGCGCATCGCAGGATTCCCGAAGCGAAGCCCCGGCCCCGCGCGATCTGCCGTCGGCCGCGAACGAGCCCGCCCCGCGCTTCTTCTGGCTCCATCTCAAGAAATGCGGCGGCATGAGCTTTCGCAAGACGTTCAGCCCGCCCTACGTCGAGACGGATCGGACGAGGCCGCCGCGGCCCTTCGCGCAGGTCCCGCGCGCCGAGTGGAACGATTGCGTCAACAACTATCGCGTCGAGCTCGGCGAATACGATTATTGCCGCATGCGCTTCGTGCGCGATCGCCTCTATTCCCCGGCCGAGTTCGATGCAATGTACAAGTTCGCGTTCGCGCGCAATCCGTACGATCGCGTCCTCTCGGCCTGGCGCTTCCTCTATCGCAAGCGCTGGTACCACCCGCTCCGGTACAGCTTCCCGCGCTTCCTGCGCGCATTGCCCGCCATCTGGGCGACGAAGAGCGATCGCCATGTCGCGACGCATACGGCGCCGATCTGGGCCGACGTCTCCGACGCGTCCGGGCGACTGCTGCTCGACGACCTCTTCCGCCTCGAGGAGATCGACCGCGCGACCCCGATCCTCAACGACCGCCTCGGCACGAACGTCGATGGCCTCGCGCATACCAACCGGATGGGCGCGGCGACGGACTACCGCGACCACTACACCGCCGAGACCCGGCGCCTCGTCGAACGGCTCTATCCCGAGGACATCGAGCGGCTCGAATACCGCTTCTGAAAGGCCGGCGGTGGCCGCGTCGCGTCAGAAGGACGAGCCCGGCTGCTTCAGGAACGCCTCTTCTTCGGGCGTCGACGGGCGGCCGAGCAGGGCGTTTCGATGGGGAAAACGTCCGAAGCGCGCGACGACCTCGAGGTGGGCGACGGCGAACCGGAGATTGTTCTCGATCCGCTCGCGCGCGCGGCCCGAGCGCGAGGCCGCGAGCGCCTCGAAGAGCGCGACGCAGCGAGCCTGGTCGGCGAGCGATTCGCTGTGCATGAAGGGCATGTAGAGGAAGGCGCATTCGTCGGTCGCGAGGCGGGCCGCGTCGCCCAGGGCGAGTGCCCGCTCGGCGAGGGCGAGGGCGGTCGCGTCCCATGCGTACATGCGCGCGGTCTCGCGGAAGAGGTTGCGCGAGAGCTGGTCGAGTACGACCACCTCTGCGAGCCGGCCCCGCGCCGTCGCCCGCCAGCCGGTGCGCCGGCCGGCCGCGACGGCGGCATGCTCGGCGCCGAAGCGGCCGCGGATCTCGTCGTCGAACGCGGCGCTCCCCCGCCACCAGCGCTCGGCCCGATCCGGGGGCGCGAGCCCATCGGCATCGAGATCGCCGAACCAGAAGGCGAGGACTTCCGTTGCCGCCGCATCCATCTTCGCGCCCCCTCGAGGTCAGGGCCGCTGCGGCGCCGCCGGTGGCATCGCCGGGCGGCTGCGCGAGAGGAACGCCCCCGCATCGGCGAGGAGGAACTGGCCCGTCACGCTGCGGGCGAGGTCGCTCGCGAGGTAGACGGCGAGCCGCCCGAGCTCCTCGGGCTCCGTCATGCGCCGGAGCGGAATCGATTCGAGGATCGCGGCGACGTGGGATTCCGGGAAGGTCTTGCGGACCTGCTCGGTCAGGGTCGTGCCCGGCGCGATCGCGTTGACGCGGATCGATTGGGGTCCGAGCTCGACGGCCATCGTCTGCGTCAGATGGTTGATGGCGGCCTTGGCGGCGCCGTAGGGCGCGAGCCGGATCGCGGGCCGCGTCGTCTCGCCGGAGGTCACGTTCAATATCACCCCGCCGCGCCCCTGCTCGACCATCGCGCGCGCTTCGGCGAGACAACAGAGCGCCGTCGCGATGAGGTTCTGCTCGACGACGGCCCGGAAATCGGCGCCCTTCCACTCCGTGAAGGGCGTCGCGGGCAGGCCCGCATTCATGCCGACGTTGTTGACCGCGACGTCGAGCCCCCCGAATTCCCAGCGGACCCGCGCGACCAGATCGAGCACGGCGGCCTCGTCCCGCACGTCGGCGACGAAGGCCTTCGCCTCGCCGCCCTCGGCCCGGATCCCGGCCGCGCTCTGCTCGGCGCGGTCCGCATCGATGTCGTTCACGGCGACCCGGCAGCCCGCCCGGGCGAGCCAGCCGGCGATGCCGCGGCCGATGCCCGCGCCCGATCCGGTGACGAGGGCGATCCGGCCTGCCAGTCCGAGGTCGATACCGGTGCTCCGCGCTTCCATTGCTTCATTCTCTCCGTTCGTTCGGCCCGTCGCATCGGCGTCGGCGTCTTCGTCGACGAAGGGAGCGGCCGCCCGTCTCAGCGTTCCGGCTTGAACGCATAATGCACCGGGAGCCGTTTGAAGCCGCCGGTCGTGCTCGATTGCAGACGCTCGGGCGGGCCGGCGAGCTCGAAGCGCTCGAAGCGGGCCGTGAGGCGTCGGAGCATCGCGCGCAGCTCGATCCGGGCGAGATGGGCGCCGACGCAGAAATGTTCTCCGATGCCGAAGGCCAGATGGGGATTGGGGCGGCGATCGAAGCGGAAGACGTCCGGCTCCGCGAAGACGCGCTCGTCGCGGTTGGCCGAGGCGTAGAAGCAGGCGAGGGTGTCGCCGGCGCGGATCTTCTCGCCGTGGAGCTCGGTGTCGCGGGTCGCGGTGCGGGCCATCTGGACGACGGGCGTCGTCCAGCGCAGGCATTCCTCGCCCGCGTCCTTCGCGAGGCCCGGATCGGCGGCGAGGCGCTCCCAGAGCGCGGGATGCTCGATCAGGGCGTGCAGGCCCCCGCTGATCGCGTTTCGCGTCGTCTCGTTGCCGGCGACGATCAGCAGCATGCAATAGGAGGCGAGCAGGTGGGGCGGGAGCGGCGCGTCGTCGACGCGCGCCCGGGCGAGCAGGGTCACGAGGTCCGTGCCGTCGCCCTTCTCCCGCTCGCGGGCGAGTGCACCGAAATAATCGTAGAGCGACTTCGAGCAGCGCAGGCGGGTCTCGTGCGGCGTCTCGCCGGCGCGTTGATATTCGGGCTCGTTGGGCGCGACGACCCCGTTGGTCCATTCGAAGAGCGGCGGCCAGTCCGCCCTCGGGACCTCGAGCAGCCAGGCGATCACCGCCATCGGGAACGGCGTCGCGAGCCGTTCGACGAAATCGCAGTGGCCGGATTCGCCCTCGGCCGCGAGCGCGTCGATCACCTCGTCGGCGATCGGATCGAGGGCGGCCTCGACGGGCATCAGGGCCCGGGGCGTGAAGCGATGGCTGACGAGCTCGCGGTAGTGGCGATGCTTCGGCGGATCCATCTGGATGATGGTCTCGGGCTCGCGCTCATCCGCGCTGCCGAAGGGCGCATCGATGTTGATCTGGAACTGGGGGAGATTCGAGAAGCGCTCGGGATCGCGGCAGATCTCCACGATGTCGCGATGCCGCGTGATCGCCCAGTAGGGAACCATCGGATCGGCGACGCGGAAGACGGGCGCTTCGTCGCGCAGCTGCTTGAAGAGCGCGTGGGGGTAGCCCTCGCGGGCATAGCGGGCGGGGTCGAGGAGTACCCGACCGGGATCGGAAATCGGCATCGGCGGGGTGGCACGGGACATCGATCGGTCTCCCTCGGCTGGCCGCCAGCATACCCGTCCCGATCGGCCTTGCCCGGCCGTCCGGATCCGGTCCGGGCCGCGGGGGCCGCGAAGGCCGCCGAGCGTTCTTTATTTTCCTCGCGTAGAATCGGCGCAACGAGAGGCGCCACCGAGAAAGCGCCGGAACGCCGTTCGACGCCGACGAGCGCGCGGACGACCGCGGGAAAGATCGATCGAGCGAACGATCGAGCGAACGATCGAGGGTACGAGCAAGCGAGCGAGCAAGCGAACAGAGGGAGACGCACCATGGCCCCGTCCATCACCCCCGCCGAGAACGAGCTGCCCGACATCATCTCCGTGGACGATCACGTCCTCGAGCCCCGTGACCTCTGGCAGCGCGAGCTGCCGGCGAGCCTGCGCGAGCGGGGGCCGAAGGTGTCGCGCGAGCGGGTGAAGCTCGAGTTCAAGGGCGGGCATTACGGATTCGAGCGGGGCGTCGCCGACGGCGACTGGTGCGACCTCTGGCTCTTCGACGATCTCGTCTGCCCGACCGGCCTGCTCCACGGTCCGGCGGGCATCCCCCGCAGCGAGCAGCGCAACGTGCCCGCCGTCTACGAGGACTTCCGCCCCGGGACCTGGGAGCAGAAGGCGCGCCTCGAAGACATGCGGATCAACCATGTCTCGGCCGCGATCAACTATCCCAACATCTTCCCGCGCTTCGCGGGGCAGGGCTTCGCCGAGCGCAAGGACAAGGATCTCGCGATCGCCTGCCTGCGGATCTACAACGATTGGATGATCGACGAGTGGTGCGCGGGCGAGGCGAAGGGGAAGCTGATCCCCCTGACGCTGATCCCGCTCTGGGATCCGGCGCTCGCGGCCGAGGAGGTCCTGCGCTGCGCGAAGAAGGGCTCGTACGCGATCGCCTTCAGCGAGAATCCCTCGAAGCTGGGCTTCGCGAGCCTCTACTCGGGCGAGTGGGACGTGCTCTGGAACGCCTGCCAGCAGACGGATACGACCGTCTCGATGCACATCGGCTCGTCTTCCTCGATGCCGACGACGAGCCCCGATGCCCCGCTCGCGACCTCGATGTCGCTCTATGCGCACAACGCCCAGGCCTCCCTCGCCGACTGGATCTTCTCGAAGACGCTCTCCCGCTTTCCGAAGCTGAAGATCGCCTACGCCGAGAGCCAGGCCGGCTGGATGCCCTTCCAGCTCGAGCGCATGGACAGCGTCTGGAAGGACGGGGTCGGCGGCGTCGAGATGCCGGTGGCGCCGTCGAAGCAGGTGAAGGGCCACGTCTGGAACTGCATCTTCGACGACCTCCACGGCCTGAAGGCGCGCCACGAATACTCGATCGACTCGATCCTGTTCGAGACCGACTACCCCCATTCGGACGGGACGTTCCCCCACTCGCGCAAGATCGCCCACGAGCTCTTCTCCCAGGCCGAGATGAACGCCGAGGAGTGTTACAAGGTGCTGCGCGGCAACGCGATCGTCTGTTACGGGCTCGAGCGGTTCGGGATCACGGAATAGGGGGGCGGCTTGACCTTCGTCATCGACATGGCGGATCCCGCCTACTGGCAGGATCCGCATGCCGTGCTCCGCGCGGCGCGCGCAGAGGGCGACGTCGCCTGGACGGCGACCGGCGACGCGATCGTGCTCCGGTACGACGAGGTCGATCGCCTCGCGCGGGATCCGCGCGTCATCAGCAACGCGCTGCCGATGCTCGAGCAGGTCGGCGTCGTGTCGGGGCCGCTGCACGCCTGGTGGTCGCGCATGCTGACCAACCGCAACGGCGCCTTCCACGACGATCTGCGCCGGCTCGTCTCGCGGGCCTTCACGCCGCGATCGATCGATGCCCAGAGGCCGAAGATCCGGGAGCAGGTGCGGGCGATGCTGCTCGCCGGCGCCGAGCGCGGCGAGCTCGACGTCGTCGCCGACCTCGCCGATCCGCTCCCGATCTGGATGATGTGCGACCTGCTCGGCATCGACGCCGCGGATCACGCGACCTTCGCCGGCTGGTCGACCGATCTCGGCGACGCGCTGGCCTCGGTGATGACGCCCGAGCGCCGGTCGAGGGCGGAGCACGCGCTGGTCGGATTCGACGAGCGGATCCGGGCGCTCTTCGCCGAGCGCCGCCGCCAGCCGCGCGAAGACCTGGTCTCGCGCCTGCTCTCCGAAGCGAAGCAGGCGGGCCCCGCCTTCGACGACACGGAGCTGGTCACCCTCGTCATCAACCTCATCTTCGGCGGCCACGACACCTCACGCAGCGTCCTCACCTCGGCGTTCGCCCTGCTGACCGCCCATCCGGGCGAGCTCGAGAAGCTCCGGCGCGAGCCCGGCCGGGCGCCGGCGGCCACGGAGGAGATCCTGCGCATGGAAGCGCCGGTGGCCGTGCTCGGCCGCGAGCCGACCGAGACCGTCGAGACGCGGGGGACGAAGCTCGAGGCGGGCAAGATGTTCTTCCTCTCCGTGCTCGCCGCGAATCGCGATCCCGCCGTCTTCGCCGAGCCGGATCGCTTCGACATCGATCGCGAGCCGAAGCGCTCGTTCAGCTTCGGCTGGGGCTCGCATTTCTGCCTCGGCGCGGCGCTCGCCCGCGCCGAGGTCCAGGAGACGCTGCGCGGGATCGCCTGCGATACGAAGGCGATCGAGCGGGTCGGACCGCCGCCGGCGCAGGTGCCCTTCGTCTCGATCCGGCGGCTCGAGTCGTTCCGGATCCGGGTCGAGGCGGATTGAAGGGCCGTTAGGCCGCCCCCGGCATCTCGAGCACGCCGCGCGCGATCTTCCCGGCCTCCATGTCCTCGACGAGGCGCTCGAAGTCCGCGAGCGGATACCGCTTCGAGACGAGGGCATCGAGCTCGAGCCGGCCGGCGAGATAGAGCTCGCAGATCCGGGTCACGTCCCGCTGCGGCTGGGAGGTGCCGTAGCGGCAGCCCATGATCGAGACGTCGAGGAGCAGGCCGAGGGGCTCGAACTCGACCTTCGTCTCCGGCGGCGCGACGCCGATCAGCACGACGTTGCCGCCCCAGTCGGCCATCTTGATCGCGTCTTCCATCAGCCGTTTGGCGCCCACGCATTCGAAGACGTGATTCGCGCCCCAGCCCCCGGTGCGCGCCTTCACGGCGGCGACGGCGTCGCCTTCGGCCCGGGGATCGACGAAATCGGTGGCGCCCATGCGGCGGGCGAGGGCTTCCTTGTCGCGGTTGGTGTCGAGAACGAGGATCGGATTCGCGCCCGCGATGCGCGCCGCCTGGACGACGTTCAGCCCGATGCCGCCCGCGCCGATCACGACGACGCTGTCGCCGGGCTGCACCTTCGCGCGATGAAACACGGCGCCGGTCCCCGTCAGCACGCCGCATCCGATCAGGGCCGCCGAGGCGAAGGGAACCGATCTCGGGATCCGGATCGCCTGGTTCGCCTTCACGACGATCCGCTCGGCGAAGGTCGAGAGGTTCGCGAAGTTGTGATGCGGCTTGCCGCGGACGCGAAAGGGCGTCGGCCGCTTGCCGAAGGTCTCCCGGCACAACGTCGGGCGACCGCCGTCGCAGGCAGGGCAGGCACCGCATTGGCCGAGGGTCACGAGGGCGACGTGATCGCCGACCGCGAGATTCGCGACGGCGGGGCCGATGCGCGCGACGATGCCGGCGCCTTCGTGGCCGAGCACGACGGGCGTCGGGAAGGCGATCGTGCCGTTCACGACCGAGAGATCGCTGTGGCAGACGCCCGAAGCCTGGATCGCGACCTCGACCTCGCCGGGCCCCGGCTCGGGCCCCTCGAGGTCGTCGATCAGGGCGAGCGCCTTGCCGTCGAACACGATGCCGCGCATATCAGGTCCTCCGTTCTTCTCCGCGTCTCTGCTTCTCGTACGGGTCGAGCGGTCGCCCGTCGGGAGCGCCCCGTTCGAGGCGCGTCAGGCGCCCGTGCTCGTTCCGTGCCGTTCGCGGTAGATCGCCGCGAAGGAGGGTTCGAACGCGCGCTGACAGGGGCCCGTGATCGAGCGCCGGCGCGAGACGTCGACGGCGTTTCCGGCGAGGATGCCGGGGATCGTCGCGACCTCGATCTTCGCCGGCTGGCCGGAGAGTCGCGCGGCCTGCGCGCACCAATCCTGGGTCGACACGACTTCGTCGCCGGCCCAGTTGACGAGCAGAGCGCGCGGGCTCGCGGCTTCGAGGAGCGGCTCCAGCTGGGCGAGCACGTCGTCCATGTGGATCGGGCTGTGGACGTTCGGATCGGCGACGGCGCGCACGGGGCGGCCGGCGACGACGGAATCCATGTCCATGATGGGCAGCCCGCCGAACGTCCCGTAGATGGTATTGAGGCGCGCGATCGTCACGGGCAGTCCGAAGGCCTCGCCGCAGAAGCGCGCGATCGCCTCGAGGCTCACCTTCGAGACCGGGCTCGAAGGTGCCCACGGCGTCGAAGCCTTGCCGAGATCGCCGTCTTCTTCGTGCAGCGCGAAGGGGTCGCTCTTCGGCGAGTAGATCGCCGCGGAGGACATCACGAGAGCGGCCTTCGCCTTGCGACAATGCATCAGGACGTGCCCGGCGCCCACGCCGTTGACCTGGATCGCGCGCTGGAACTCGGAACCGAGGCGGGTATGCGCGAGGTGGAGGACGTAGGTGAAGTCGTCGGGCAACGCGCTGAAGTCGGGCGCGGCGAGATCGACGCGGCGGGTCGTGATGCCGCGTGCTTCGAGGACTTCGCGCGGCGCCGACGAGGCATTCATCGCGCTCGCCGCGGCCTGGCCCTCGCCGAAACGGGCGATCGCCCAGACTTCGTTCGCCTGCGCGAGGGCCGTCGCGATCGGCAGGCCGACGACGCCGCTCGCGCCCGTCATCAGGATCTTCTCGCCCGAGAGCATGTCGTTCCTCCGGCGCGGACTCTACCGCGCGGGCCCGGCGAGCGCGCCGCCGTCCGGCCCGGAACGGGTCCTTGCGCCCACCCGGTCGGGACGACAAGCTCGGCCTGCGACCCGGCCCGAGAGCCGGTCCGAGAGCAACCCTGCGAACGAATGCCCGAAGTGCGAGGAGACCCCGATGGCCTGGGATTTCGAGACCGAGCCCGAGTTCCAGGAGAAGCTCGACTGGATGCGTTCCTTCATCGACGACGAGCTGATTCCGCTCGAGCCGGTCTGGAAGCGCATGGCGCCCGCCGACCAGGCCCGCGTGAAGCGGCATCTTCAGCAGCAGGTGAAGGATCAGGGGCTGTGGGCCTGTCATCTCGATCCGTCGCTCGGCGGGCCCGGCTTCGGGCAGATGAAGCTCGCGCTCATGCACGAGCTGATCGGCCGCTGTCCCTTCTCGATGGAGATCTTCGGCAATCAGGCGCCGGACTCGGGGAACACGGAGCTGCTCGCGGCCGGCGCGAACGAGGTGCAGAAGGAGCGCTGGCTCTGGCCGAATCTCGAGGGCCGGCTGCGCAGTGCCTTCGCCCTGACCGAGCCCTTCGAGGCGGGCTCCGATCCGACGCGGCTGCGCACGACGGCGCGCCGCGACGGCGACGACTGGATCATCGACGGCCATAAATGGTTCTGCACGAACGGCTCGTTCGCCGATTTCATCATCGTGATGGCGGAGACGAATCCCGAAGGCCGGCCCCATCAGCACGCTTCGATGTTCGTCGTCGAGAAGGGGACGCCCGGGCTGAACATCCTGCGCGACATCCCGACGATGCACGGCCCCGATCCCGTCTTCGGCGAGCTCGGCAATCACGCCGAGATCCGCTTCGAGCATTGCCGCGTCCCCCACGAGAACCTGATCGGCAAGCCCGGCGACGGATTCGTATTGGCCCAGAAGCGCCTCGGCGGCGGTCGCATCCATCACGCGATGCGCTGGATCGGCCTCGCGAAGCGCGCCTTCGACATCCTGTGCGAGCGCGCGGTCTCGCGCGAGTCCCACGGCAAGAAGCTCGCGAGCCATCAGATGGTGCAGGACTTCATCTTCCAGTCGAAGTCCGAGATCGAGGCGGCGCGGTTGATCACGTTCCAGGCCGCCTGGCGGATGGACAAGGTCGGCGCCCGGGCGGCACGCGCCGAGATCTCGATGGCGAAGGCGGTCTCGTCGCGCATGCTGCTCGCGGTGCTCGACCGCGCGATCCAGGTCTGCGGTGCGCTCGGTTATTCGGGGGATCTGCCGCTCGAGGACTGGTACCGCACGAACCGCTTCGGTCCGATCGGGGACGGGCCCGACGAGGTCCACAAAGTCGTCGTCGCGCGCGACGCGCTCAAGAACTTCG
>JAWKRX010000054.1:0-18451 GCA_041389425.1 Myxococcota bacterium | reverse complement strand
ATGCGCCCGTCCTGATCACGGGCCCGAGCGGGAGCGGCCGCAAACACCTCGCGCGTGCCATCCATGAATGGAGTCCGCGCGCGGGGAGCAGGATCATCGAGATCCAGCTCGCCGGCACCGCGGAGCCGTCGCAGCAGCGCGAGCTGTTCGGCGATGGCGGCTCTTCCGAGGCCGGCGCCCTCGCCCGCGCCCAGGGCGGAACGCTCCTGCTCGAGACGCTCGATCAACTCGCTCCCTCCGTGCTCCAACGCCTCGGCGAGAGCCTGCGCAACGCGCCGGGACGGGTGCGGCTCATTGCCACGGCCTCCAAAGAGGGAGCGGCCGCGGCGCTCGGTGGACAGCGGATCCAGATCGCTGCGCTCGCCGATCGACGGGAGGACATCCTGCCTCTCGCCGCCCACTTTCTCGCGGAGTACGCCGCCGAAGAGTCGATCGAGGCGATCGGTTTCAACGGCGAGGCGCGGCGCCTCCTGCTCGAGGAAACGTGGCCCGGAAACGTGCGCGAGCTGCGTGAGCGGATCCGGCAGGCGATCCGGCTTTCGGGTCAAGGGGCGATCTCGGCCGAGGCGCTGATGCTCGCGACCGATCTCGATGCGGTGCCGTCGTTCAAGGACGCGAAGCGCGCCTTCGAGACACGTTATGTCGAGGTGCTCCTGCGCCGGTGTGGTGGCAACATCAGCCGCGCGGCTCGCATGGCGAAGAAGGACCGCAAGGACTTCTACGACGTGATCCGCAGGACGGGGATCGATCCGGGTCAGTTCCGCGGCTAGTCGCGCATGCGCGTCGGCCTCGTTCAGGTCTGCTCCACCGACGACCTCGCCGCGAACCTCGAGCGCGCCGAAGCGGGGGTGTGCGAAGCGGCATCCCGGGGCGCCGGGCTCGTCGCCCTGCCCGAGAACTTCGCCTACCTGCGACGCGAGGGTACGCGTTACCCGTGCGCTCAGGGGCCCGACGGCGAAATCGTGCGCGCTTTGTCGCGATGGGCCCGCGAGCATGCCATCTGGCTCGTCGGCGGGACGTTTCCCGAAGCGATCGACGGCGACGATCGGGTCCACAACACCAGCGTCGTCTTCTCACCCGACGGGCGCGAAGTCGCGCGCTACCGGAAGATCCATCTCTTCGACGTCGAGCTCGGCAGCGATGGCCGCGACGTCTACCGGGAGTCGAGCCACTGCGCCCCGGGTGATGCGGTCGTCGTCGCCCCCACGCCCTTCGGCGGAATCGGTTTGTCGGTCTGCTACGACCTGCGCTTCCCCGAGCTCTATCGCGCGCTGGTCGAGGGCGGCGCGCGTTGGCTCCTCGTCCCCAGCGCCTTCACTCGGGAGACGGGCAAGGACCATTGGGAGCCGCTGCTCCGGGCGCGGGCGATCGAGAATCAATGCTTCGTGCTGGCACCGGCTCAGTGCGGGTATCACGCCCCGGATCGCGCGAGTCATGGCCGCTCGCTGGTCATCGATCCCTGGGGCTATGTGATCGCGCAGGCGGGCGACGAGCCGGCGGTCATCGTGGCCGAATGCCCCGAAGAGCGGATCGATCGCGTCCGGCGAGCCGTCCCTGCACTGCGCCACCGGCGCCTCGCCTGATCTCTCGGCGAATCCATCGACCGCGTCGGTGCGTTGCCGCATCGCTCTGCGGCGCGCGGCCGTGGGCCGGCGAAGCGGGTGCTCGAAGCGGTCGCCTGCCTCAAGGCGGTCCCGGCCCGGGCCGATAGGCCGGTCACCCCCGGACCGGTGGTTCGAAAGCGCGTGCACACGTGCTCCGACCATCGAGAGGCGATTCTCCCATGGCCGAGTTCGACGTTCCCGGCACGACCGCTCGCCTCGAGATCCTCAACGGAGGATTCGAAGGGATGACCTACGACCTCACGACCGAGGAGATCGTGATCGGCCGCAATCCGACCACGGACATCACGCTGCTCGACGAGGGCATCAGCCGCGAACATGCGGTGATCCACTACGATGCCGACACTCCGGGCTATGTCATCGAAGATCTGCAGTCGACCAATGGTACGCGCGTGAACGGCAAGCGCGTCCGATCCGCCCCCCTCAGCGAGGGGGACGAGATCCAGATCGGCCAGACGTTGTTCCGCTTCGTCTGGATCAAGGATTGAAGGCGCCCCGAGGTCGCGACTGGTTGCGCCGAAGGCCGAGGGGTCGATAGCGTACGCTGATGCAGGTGGCCTTTTCGCGGCCACCCTTCTTTTTCGAGGGCCTTCTTTTTTCAGGGGCCTCTCCAGGGGGAACGCCGGAGTGCAGACGAATCAGCGTCGGTCGGACAGCGTCGCGGGGACTTCTTCGAGAACGCGTGCGAAGGTTCGCGCCGCGCGCGTCCTGGTCGCGGCGTCGCTGCTCGCGTCGCTGGCCTGTGCCCGGCCGATGACGCCGCCGCCGCAGGCGCCGCCGATCGAAGGTTATGTCGTCGGCGCACCCGACAACCTCCGGATCCTGATCCTCCCCGACCCCGAGATCGAACGCGAGGTCCGGGTGCGCCCGGACGGCATGATCTCGATCGATCTGATCGGAGACGTCCAGGCCGCGGGACAGACCCCTACGCAGATCGCGGAGGCGATTCGCGAGAAGATCTCCCGGTTCAAGCGCGATGCCGCAGTCAGCGTCACCGTCCTCGATTCGCCGAGTCAGTTCGTGACGATCTTCGGCGAGGTCGCGACCCCGGGTACGTTCTCGCTGACCGCCGAGACCCGGGTCACCGAGGCGATCGGCCAGGTGGGCGGCACTCGTGCCTTCGCGAGCCTGAACAAGATCCGCGTCATCCGGACGGACGGTGCGACGACCACGGTCCTGCGCGTTCGCCTCAAGGACATCCAGAAGGGCGACATGGCCACGAACTACGTCGTCGAGGAAGGCGATCTGATCGTCGTGCCGCCCACGGGATTCGCCCGGGTCGGCTATGCGATGCAGATGCTTCTCTTCCCGCTCCAGCCCCTGCTGAGCGGCGCTTCCCAGGTCGGAGCCGTCGCGGGCGGTGTCAACACGCTGCGACCCCAGGGTGGCAACGGTGCGGGCGGCTGACGGCGACCCGAATCGTGGGCCGGAGGACACTCACCGAAGAGTCATGCCGGGTGGCGGAGGTCGGACGGAAACCGGCGGTTTCGGGATTCGGCTCCGAATGGGAGCCCGGTGCGGCTCGACAGGAGACGGCAGGAATCGATGTACGAGAGCTTCTTCGGGCTGCGTGAGCTGCCCTTCTCGCTGACCCCCGATCCGCGCTTCCTCTGGCTGTCGGATACGCACGAGGAAGGCCTGGCGACCCTCGTCTACGGCATCACCCGCCACAAGGGCTTCCTGCTCCTGACCGGCGAGGTCGGCACCGGCAAGACCACCCTCCTCCGTGCTGCCCTGCGCGAGCTCCCCCGCGATACGGATACCGCCCTCATCATCAACACGATCGGGCTCACGCCCCTCGATCTGCTCAAGCTGATCGCCGCCGAGTTCGGCATCGAGGGCCGCTTCGAGACGACGGCGGACTACCTGATCGCGATCAACCGCATGTTGCTCGAGCGGCTGCGGACCGGGCGGAACACGGTGCTGATCATCGACGAGGCGCAGAACCTCGACGCGGCGACGCTCGAGGAGATCCGACTGCTCTCGAACCTCGAGACCGACACCGCGAAGCTGATGCAGATCGTGTTGACCGGCCAGCCGGAGCTGATCCGCAAGCTCGCGAGCCCGTCGCTGCGGCAGCTGCGCCAGCGCATCGCGATCGAGCATCACATGTCGCCGCTCACCGAGGCCCAGATCCGGCCCTACCTCGCGCATCGCATCGAGGTCGCCGGCGGTCGCTACGAGGAGATCTTCGCGCCCGGCGTCGAGCGGGTCTTCTACTGGTTCTCGCAGGGCTGTCCGCGGCTCATCAGCCTGCTCGCCGATCGGGTCCTGCTCTCGGCCTACTCGAAGCAGCTCTGCCCGATCCCGCCGGATTTCGTCGAGCTCAAGGCGAAATCCATGAGCGCGACCCGTGCAGCGGGCCTCGCGACCGATCTCGGCAAGCCCTGAGCTGCTGCGCGGCCAACGCCCGCTACGGGTGTCTCGAAACGAACGGCCCGTCCGATGGCGAACGGCCCGCCGCCGCCTCGAGCGATCGACTCGAGAGGGCGGCGGGTGGAATGCCGAGAGGTCTTCCCTAGAAGAGCGTGTAGATGAAGGGGGCCGCCGCGGTTCCGCCGAGCAGGACGAGCAGCCCGAGGCCGAGGATCGCGATCAGGATCGGCGCCAGCCACCACTTCTTGTTCTCTTTGAGAAAGGCGACGAACTCGCCGACGAGGCTGTCGCGCTCCGCGCTCGCCTGGGCGGCGAAATCGTCCTTCTTCGCATCTCGATCGGCCATGGTCGGTGTCTCCGGTTGAGCAGCCGGGCGAGCTCGGGTCGTGCCCGCCGCCCTAGAACTGCTTGAAATAGCTTTCCTTGCCGCGGCGCGGCCGCGGATCGGACCAGTAGGTCGTGGCGCCGCGATCGAAGCGGCGATTCAGGGGATCCTTGCCGATCGCGCGGAAGACGAGCCCGAGCGGCGTGATCAGCCCATAGAACAGGAAGCCCATGATGACGTACGAGAGCACGAATCCGATCGGGTAGGAGAGCAGCGTCAACCCGAGATAGATCGGCTTGTTCGCCCTCGGCGCGACGAGCGAGAAGAGCGCCGACAGCCCGCCGAGGCCCGCGAAGGCCGAGGCCACCGCCGTGCGCGCCGATCCGAGCCCGAAGGAGAAGACCAGCCACTCGTTCCAGGCCAGCAGCGCGATCCCGGCGAATCCGACCAGCGCGATCCAGCCGAACTGCCGCAGCGTCCGCTCGTCCGGCTCCCAGTCGATCTCGATCATCTTGCTCATCGCGCGCCCGTCCTCGCCTCGCGTCCGACCTCAGTCGAGCGCGAACTCCTTGAGATAGGCCTCGATGTCGATCTCCTTCGCGTTCGGCTGGTCCTGCTTGAGGATCACGAAGTTCTCGAGCACGAGGGCATCCATGTTCGTGTGCATGAAGCAGCGGAAGGCGTCTTCCGGACTGTTCACGATCGGCTCGCCGCGGACGTTGAAGCTCGTGTTGATGACGACCGGGCTGCCCGTCTTGCGCTTGAAGCGCTCGATGATCTTGTAGAAGCGCGGATGATGATGCATGTCGATCGTCTGGACCCGCGCCGAGTAGTCGACGTGGGTGATCGCCGGAACGGTCGATCGGATCTGCTTCAGCTTGTCGAGGCCCTTCGAGCCGTCCTCGCTGACCGGGAGCCGCTTCGAATCGCGCACCGGGGCGACGAGCAGCATGTACGGGCTGTTCTCGGAGGGGCGCATCTCGAAGTAGTCGTCGACGTCCTCGCGGAGCACTGCGGGCGCGAAGGGCCGGAACGACTCGCGGAACTTGATCTTGAGGTTCATCGTCGCCTGCATCTTCCGGGAGCGCGCGTCGCCCAGGATCGAGCGCGAGCCGAGGGCGCGCGGCCCGAACTCGGCGCGGTCCGAGAAATGCCCGACGACCTGCTCGCTCGCGATCAGCTCGGCGACGTGATCGATCAGGTCGTCTTCGTTCTCGTGGAACTGGTAGACGGCGTCGACGGAGTCGAGATAGGCGCGGATCTCGTCGTTCGTGAAGCTCGGCCCGAGCAGCGAGCCGAACTGCGCGTCGTGGGCCTGCGGGGTGCGGGGCTCGTCGAGGAGCTCGTGCCAGGTGAAGAGCGCGGCGCCGAGGGCCCCGCCCGCATCGCCTGCGGCCGGTTGGATCCAGACCTGTTCGAAGGGCCCCTCGCGGAGCACCCGGCCGTTCGCGACGCAGTTGAGCGCGACGCCGCCGGCCATCGTCAGGTTGCGCGCGCCCGTGAGCTCGTGCGCATGGCGTGCGATCCGGAGCACGATCTCCTCGGTCACGGCCTGGATCGAGGCGGCGATGTCCATCTCGCGCTGGGTGATCGCCGTTTCCGCGCGCCGCGGCGGCCCGCCGAAGAGCGCGTCCATCTTCTTCGAGGTCATGACGTCGCTGTCGCAGTAGCCGAAGTACGACATGTCCATGCGGAACGAGCCGTCGGCCTTCAGATCGAGGAGCTTCTCGATCATGAGATCCTTGTAGATCGGCTCGCCATAGGGAGCGAGGCCCATCAGCTTGTACTCGCCGCTGTTGACCTTGAAGCCCGTGAAATAGGTGAAGGCGGAGTAGAGCAGGCCGAGCGAATGCGGGAAGCGCAGCTCCTTGCGCATCTCGATCCGGTTGCCGCGGCCGATCGCGATGGAGCCGGTGGCCCACTCGCCGACGCCGTCGAGGGTCAGGATCGCGGCCTCTTCGAAGGGCGAGGGATAGAAGGCGCTCGCGGCGTGGGATTCGTGGTGCTCGGTGAAGACGAAGCGGCGCCCCTTGAACTGGCCGCGGAGCCCGCGCTCGAGCTCGCGCGGGGTATGCAGCTTCTCGCGAAGCCAGAGCGGCATGCCCATCAGGAAGAGCTTGAAGCCCGAAGGGGCGTAGGCGATGTAGGTCTCGAGCAGGCGGTCGAACTTGAGCAGGGGCTTGTCGTAGAACGTGACGAGGTCGAGGTCGCCGATCCCGATGCCGCCCTGCGCAAGGCAGAAGTCGACGGCGTTGGTCGGAAAGCGGTGATCGTGCTTCTTGCGCGTGAAGCGCTCTTCCTGGGCGGCCGCGACGATCCGGCCGTCCTGCACCAGGCAGGCGGCGCTGTCGTGGTAATAGGCAGAGAGGCCGAGGATGTTCACGGGCTTCGATGTCCTCGAGGGCGGCCCGGCCGGGCCGCTTCGTGGGCGCCCGGACGACCGGGCGGCCAGACGGTAGACGAATCCGGTCCGGCCTGCTGCCGCCGGGCGAACCGCTCTCCCGCGCGGCGCTGCGCGCAGAGGCGCCTCCGTGCGGCCCGTGCCGGTGCGGAGCAGAGGGCGGATCGGTGGTTCGTGCCCGATCGGTGAGTTCCGGTGACGTTCCCGCTTCGAAACGCGGGCGAGCTGCCGGCAGGGTCCCGCGCGGCCCGACTTCAGCTCTTCTTGAACAATGCGTCGAGGGAGGCCAGGGCCTGCTTGCGGCCATCGTCGGCTTCGCCGCCGCCGCCCCCCGGACGGAAATAGTCGCAGCGATTCGCGCGGTCGCGATCGAGCACCCGCTCCGCGCTCGATTCGCGGCATCCGTTGTAGGCGCTCGGATCGTGGTGCGCGCAATTCAGGCAGACGTGGAGATCGGCGGCACATCGTGCGCAGGTCTCACGAAATCCGACGGATTCTCCCGAGGCGAGCGGGACTTCGCTGCGGCAGGCATGACAACGCATCATGAGCCAGAAGCTGCGCCAGGAACGCCGTGGCCGCGAGCCCCGGAGCTCCCGGATCTTGAGTTTCGGACGGCCGGAGCCGATGACCGGCGCAGCATGTCGGAACGCAAGCCCCCCATCCGCTCGACCCAGGAAGACGTCCCGGAGCTCGTCCAGGCGATCGATCGCTTCGTGATCGGCCTGGCCGAGCGGATCGATGCCATCCAGGACGCGGAGCTCGCGGGCACCCACCCCGAAATCGCGCGCCTCGCGGGGCTGCTGGCCAGCGAGGCCGATCGGCTGGGCTACCCTGGGCTCGCGCTGGTCTCGCGCAATGCGATCTCGGCTGCCAGCGACGGGAAGCGCGATGCCTTGCAGGAGGCCGTCGTCGAGCTGACGGAGCTCGCGCAGCGTGTCCGACAGGGACACCGCGGAGCGGCCTGAGCGCCCTCGCCCGCGCCTCGCCCGGAGTCTGCGAGCACGACCCGTCTAGACGAAGAACCAGAACGAGAACGGTGCACCGTTCGCATCGCGCAGCCAGCCTTCGCCGAATACGGCGAGCGCGAGCAGCGCGCCGTTGGTCGTCGCGTGCACGACCATCAGGGCCGTCAGGCTCCGGCGGTGGTAGAACCACAGATTCGACAGCACGATCCACGGGACGCAGACCCACCATTCCCAGAATGCGTGTGTGATGGTGAATACGATCGTGGTCACGATCAAGCTCTGCAGCGAATAGCGCCCGAGAGGCTCGTTGCGAAAGTCGTGCTCGGTCTCCCAGACGGCGGCGACTCGCATGACGAAGCTCCGAATGAAGAGCTCCTCGAAGATCGGCGTCACGAGTGCATAGCCAAACAAGCGCAGAGCCAGGATCCCGGGAATCCATTCGGCGCCCGCCATGCCCGGATCGAACTCGGCGCCCGGTTCCGGTCTGAGCCCCGGGAACAGCAGAAAGGGAGCGACCCAGACGGCCGTGAGCGCGAGTCCCACGGCGACGTCCTGGACCAGTCCGGACGGGGTCATCCGCACGTCGGGCTTTCGCCATTCGGGATAGGCCCCTTGCCCCCTGAACCAGAGCACGAGCGCGAGCACGACACCCGGCTTCACGGCGAGCACGAGGGGTGCTGCGCCGTCCGGGAGCCGATCCCCGACGACCGTCAGCACGAAGTAGGCGATGTAGGGGACGGCGTACGGCCACCACCCGTGACCTTCCTGCGCCTCGACCTGCATGGGGCTCGCTCCGGGCCGTGTGTGATCCATTCCGGCTGCGATGATCGACTCGGATCAGCTCGGCAGCCGCAGGATCGAAGCCGCCTGCTTCGCCGACGCCACCGGGCGCCCGACTTTGGCACACAACGCCACCGCCTGCTCGACGAGCTCGAGATTACCGACCCGTCGCTCGCCCGCGTAGTCCTCGAGCCCGACACGCAGATGCCCGCCGCGCGCGAGCGCATGCTCGGCGAGCCCGCCTTCGAACGGATCGCCCGAGACGACGGCGACCGACCAGGGCAGATCGACGTCGCCCAGCATCTCGAGGTAGGCGTCGAGCGCCCAAGTGCGCGGCGGCATGCCGAAGAGCAGATCCGTGAGGCCCGGACCGCGATAGCTGCCCTCGCCGCCGAAGTAGAAGCGCAGGAAGGCCCCCTGCGGCATTGCTCCGGCCCGCTCGAAGGCGAGCGCCATCCGCAGGAAGCCGGGCTCGAAGATCGCCATCCCCGGCCCGAGCCCGAGCCGCTTGCAGAGCTCGAATTTGTAGGCGATGTCCGCCGGGGAGTTCGCGTACACCCAATCGGTCGGGAACGGCAGACCGTCCTCGCCCGTCGGCGTCAGGTTGACGGAACCGGGATCGACGAAGCCCATCCGCAGCGGGAACAGCCGGCGCAGCGGCTCGAGATGGCTCGTCTTCTCCTGGATCGTCTGCCCGAAAACGAGCGTCGGGTAGAGGATCGCGTCCGGGCAGCGGGCGTGGATCGGCTCGAAATGTTCGAGATAGAGGCGCGCGCCGGCCTCGCCGCCGACGGAGATGTCGGGCGCGTGGGTATGGACGATCGAGGCGCCGGCTTCGATGCAGCGGATCGCGTCCGCGACGAGCGCGGCCTGGGTCTGCGGAACGTTCGGATTGCGACTGGTCGGTGTCGCGCCGTTCAGCGCGACCTCGAGGATCACGGGCTGGTCCGATTTCATCGCCGTCGACTCCTCGCCTAACGGAAGGAGAGCTGCTTCGGGCGCCGCCCCGGCCGCTCCTCGACCGATTCCAGTCGGCGCTTGCCGTCCTGGTGGATCGGCGTGCCATTGACGAGCACATGCCGGATGCCCGTCGGCGTATCCGCCGTCAATCGATCGGCCCCGGCCGGAAAATCGCGGACGCGGCGGATCTTGCCCGGCGCGACCGTGTCCGGCTCGAAGACGCAGACGTCGGCGAAGGCGCCCGGCCGCAGGACCCCGCGATCCTCGAAGCGGAAGATGCCGGCGGGCTCGCCCGTCAGCTTGTGGACCGCGGTCTCGAGGGAGAGGACCTCCCGCTCGCGAACCCAGTTCCCGAGCAGATCCGTCGGCAGCGGCGCGTCGCAGAGCATGCCCACGTGGGCGCCCGCGTCCGAGAGGCCGAGGGCCATCTGCTTCTGCTGGAGCAGATGCGTGATGCCGGCTTCGTCGTCGTTCGCCTGCACGTAGCGGAAGCGCGTCTCGAGGTTCTCCTCGAGCGAGAGCGCGACCATCGTGTCGAAGGGATGCTCGCCCCGCTCGCGGGCGATGTCGACGAGCTTGCGCTCGATGTGCTGCGGATGAACTTCGCTCTCGGCGAGATCGAAATTCTCCCAGCGCGTCGGCAGCGGCGTCGACTTCAGCTGCTCGATCGCCATCGCGCGCCAGGCCGGATCGCGGTAGCGGACGGCCCGCTGCTCGGGCGCCTCCTGATAGAGGTCGGTGAAGCATTTCGCCTGGTCGAAGGAGAACGGCGCCTTCAGCTGCATCTGGAGCGTGACCTTGCGGACCGAGATCTGCGGCCAGACGCCGGTGCCCTTGGCGTACTCCGCGGCATGGACGCTCGAGGCGTGCTGCCAGAGGCCGGGGATTGCCAGCAGCGCCGTGTAGGTGAGCGGCACGCCGAGGCGGCGCTGGAAGGCGTAGACCTCGTCGTAGGCGAAGCCGGCACCGAGGGTCGAAGCGATCACGCCGCGCCCGAGCTTCGCGAGCTCCTGTGCCATCGACTCGAACTCGGAGATCGCGGCGAGCCGGCTGCAGACGGGCTTGCCGCCGATGCCCACATGCGTCGGCGCACGGCTCGTCGCGAGGCCGACCGCGCCCGCCTCCATCGCCTCGCGGACGGAGCGCGCCATCGCCTGGACCTCCGCCTCCGTCGCCTCGCGTTCGTAGGCGTCGGCGCCCATGTGGTAGAGGCGCAGGGCGGTATGGCCGACGTAGGCGGCGTAGTTGAGGACGGTGCCCCGCCGCTCGACCGAGGCGAGATACTCGGGGAAGGTCTCGAAATCCCAGGGGATCCCCGCCATCAGACTCGCGGGGTTCATGTCTTCGACCTTCTCGAGGGTCAGCGCGATCGTCTCGCGGTCGGCGGCGCGGGTCGGCGCGATCGTGAAGCCGCAGTTGCCGGCGACGACGGTCGTGACGCCGTGGAAGCAGGAAGGCGTGAGGCCCGGATCCCAGAAGACCTGCGCGTCGTAGTGGGTGTGGATGTCGATGAAGCCCGGGGCGACGACGGCGCCGGCGGCATCGAGCGTCACGTCGCCCGAGAGCTTCGGTCCGATCTCGGCGATCCGGCCGTCGCGAAGGAGCACGTCGGCCGCGTAGCCCGCGCGCCCGGTTCCATCGACGACCTGCCCGCCCCGAATCACGATCGATGCCATCTCGTCTCCTTTTCCCGCCCCGCCCGGGTTTCGCTCGCGTTCGGCTGAACTCGATCCCGTCAATCGCGCGGCAGCACGACCTTCGGCAGCGGATGCCGGTAGAGCTTCGCCGCGTTCTCGCTGCACATCATGCGAATCTCGCCGGCCGGGATGTGCCCCCAGTATTTCTCGATGACGCTCTGGCTGTCGGGCCAGGTGCCATCGCCGTGGGGGTAGTCGGTCTCGTAGAGGACGTTCTCGACGCCGATGCGGTGGCGCGTCTCGATGGTCGAGGGATCGTCGAGGGTGCAGAACCAGAAGTTGCGCTTCAGGACGTCGGCCGGGCGGATGGGCCAGCCGAGGCCGTAGCCCGAGCGGTCGATGATGTTGTCGAGTCGATCGAGCAGCATCGCGACCCAGCCGATCCCGCCTTCGGACATCGCGATCTTCAGGTTCGGATGCTTGAGCGGATACTCGCTCCAGAGCCAGTCCGAGCAGGCCGCGAGCGAGAGCTGGCCGAACATCGTCGCGCCGAGCTGGAGCTGGGGCGCGCCTTCCGGGATCGCGTACATGCCGGAGCTGCCGACGTGGAGCGAGATCACGGTGTCGGTATCGACGCAGGCCTGGATGATCGGATCCCAGTGCTTGCGGTCCCAGAGGTTCGGCATGCCGACCGCATGGGGCCGCTCGGGGAAGGTCACCGACGTGAAGCCGCGCTCGGCATTGCGATGGATCTCGGCGACGGCGAGCTCGGGATCGGTCAGGTAGGTGATCGCGTTCGGGATGATCCGGTCGGGATACGGCTTGTACCACTCCTCGTAGACCCAGTCGTTCCAGGCCTTCACGCAGGCGTGGCCGACCTCGCGATCCTTCGCCGCCGCGAAATGCCGGCCGCAGAAGCCCGTGATCGAAGAGGGGAAGTTCATCTGGGCCTGGATGCCGCCCAGGTCCATGTCGCGGATGCGCGCGGCGGCGTCGTAGCAGCCGGGGCGCATCTGCTCGAAGCGGAAGGGCTCGAGCTTGACGGTCTCGGGCCGCCGGCCGGCGACGGCGTTCATGCCGACCTGGGTGTGGTAGCCGCCGTCGAAGGCCCAGACCTCGTGGCCTTCGGGCGTCTCGACGATGCGCGGCCCGCGCTCGCGCAGATTCTTCGGGAGGTAGCGCTCGAAGACGTGGGGCGGCTCGACGACGTGGTCGTCGACGGAGATGATCGTGTACTTCACTTCCCGGGGTGACGGGTCGGGCAGGAAGAGGCTCGGGTCGAGGGCGGCAGCGGCCATGGGTTCTCCTTGATGTCACGGGCGCGCAGCGCCGGCCATCCCGGGCCGGGGCGCACCTGTATCGGGCTTCAGCCTGCGCGCAGACGCTCGATCGCGCGGCGCGCGGCGGCGTCGTTCTTCGGATCCTTCGGTACCGGGAACAGGACGCGCTCCGCGATGCCGTCGTACTCGGCGCGCAGGATGTCGGCGATCTCGTCGTAGGTCCCGGACGGGACGAAGGTCCGCAGGATCTCGTCCGTCACGAGCGCATCCATCTCCTGCCAGCGGCCGGCGCGCGTGCAGTCGCGCAGGGCCTCACCGACGTGGCGCCAGCCGTGGTATTCGAGGGCCGGCCAGTAGGCCGGCGTCGAGAGGGTGAAGACGAGGCTCTTGCGCGCCTCGACGAGCTCCTCCTCGACCTCGGCCTGCGTCGCGCCCGTCGCCACGAGGCAGCCGGCGACGATCTCGATGCGCACGTCGCGCCCTGCCCGCTTCGCGCCCGCCTCGAGGGCCGGTCGCGTCACGTCGCGCAGGTAGCGCGCCTCGCTGTTGGTCGGGTGCGTCTGGATCGCGTCTCCCACCTCGCCGACCGTGCGCGTCATGATCGGCCCGACCGCGCCCATCAGGATCGTCGGCGCAGGAACGTCGAGGGGCCCCGGATTGAAGAAGGGCTGCATGCGGTTCAGCGTGTAGGACTCGCTGTGATAGTCGAGGGGCGTGCCGTTCTGGAAGGTCTCGAAGCAGGCCCGCACGGCGCCGACGTAGTCGCGCAGGCGCGCCGCCGGCGCGCTCCACGGCATGCCGAAGCGCCCGACGATGTTGCCCTTGACCTGGGTTCCGAGGCCGAGCTGGAAGCGCCCGCCCGAGAGCTCCTGCAGATCCCAGGCGCCCTGGGCGACGAGCATCGGGCTGCGCGCGAAGGCGACGAGCACGCCCGTCCCGACCTGCAGCCGCGTCGTCGCAGCGAGCGCGGCATGCGAGGTCAGCATGCCGTCGTGGACGGCTTCGGGGACGGAGAGCATGTCGTAGCCGAGGGCTTCGACGCGCTTCGCATGGGCCGCGACGTGTTGCAGCTTGACGTCCGCGCCCATCGTCGCCGTGACCTTCAGCATCGTTCTCTCTCTCGTCGTTCGTTCATGACCGGGCGCGCCCGCGAGGAGGCCGGCAGCGGATACCCAGAGGGACTCGGGCAGCGTAGGGAAGCCGACCTGCCCGGGCAAAGGGCGCCGGGCTCCGGTTCGCGTCTGCCCTTGCCGCGGAGGGCTTTTGCAGCTCTGCTTCGGGTCGGCGAGCCCCCTTCGAAAGGAAGTCCGATGAACGCGATCGCCCGCCCCCGCCGATGGCTGCGCCTGTTCATGGTTCTCGTCGGCATCGGGGCCGTCGTGTTCGCGATCGGGGGCGTTCTCGTCCGACGCGCCGACGGCCCGGTTCTGATCTTCGCGGGGGGCCCGCTTCGCAGCGGCGAGCCGGTCGCCCTCGGCGATCTCGATTGGACCGCCCTGGATGCGAAGACGGAGCTCGAGCTGGAGATCGTCGGTGCCGGCAGCTCGCGCACGCTCTGGTTCAGCGTGCACGAAGGCATCCCCTATGTCGCCTGCGACCTCGACTGCGCGGGCGGGCTGCTCGCGCGCTGGCCCCAGCAGATCGAGCGGGACGATCGGGTCGCCGTGCGGATCGATGGGAAGCGGATGGAGGGACGGCTCGTCCACGTGCCGCATGGAACGGCGGAGTACGCGGCCGTCCGAGCCGGTCGGCTGCAGAAGTACTCCGGAACGGGCGGTGCGCGCGCCGCGGCGGAGGCGACGGCACATAACACCGTCGTCGAGGTCGGCGAGGTGCTCACCGGGCGCGCGGCACGCGACGAACCGGGCGATCGGCTCTACCGGATCGATCCGCGCTGAATCTGGCGCCCCCGGCAGGACTCGAACCTGCGACGCACGGTTTAGGAAACCGACGCTCTGTCCTCTGAGCTACGGGGGCGCGGCGACCAGTCTAGCAGCGTACCCCATGGGGCCAGCGGCACGGCCGGCCGGCGCTCGCCGGGCGGCCTCGCATTCGTCGGCAAGTCGAGCGCAATGCCCCGGCAGTCTTGCGGGGTGTCGGGCAACCCCGCGCACGCTCCTGCGAAAAAAATCCCCGTACGAGGTGTTCGGGTTTCTTCGAAGCTCAGACTCGTGTCGGCGGCGCCGATAGGCGCGGGGATGGGACGGGGCGCGTCCCGGGGAGACCATGGCGGAAGAGCGGAAGATCGAGATCGCCCTCGTCGCGGCGTCGGACGACGCGCGTAAGGACGAGCTGACGCGCGTGTTGATGGACGCGGGCTTCTCCGTCCGCGCATCGGTCGAGACCGGCACGATGGTCATCCTGATCCTGCCGGGCGCGGCCGGCTCCGAGCTGCGCCATCGCTGTCTCGAGCTCGCGGAAGTCCATCCCACCACGCCGGCGATCATCTTCCATACGGCCGCGAGCGAGAGCGCGCATCCGGCCATCGATCATCACGTGTTCGAGTTCCTGCCGCCGTCGATCGAGAGCACGAGCCTGCCCGAGCATGTGCGCGCGGTCCTCGCGCGCTGGCAGCGCTTCGAGGAGCTGAAGGCCTCGGCGGCGACGTTGCAGCGTCTCGAATCGACGACGGACCTCGTCTACTTCGATTTCCGCCCCGATACGGGCACCTTCCGGCCCTCGCCCCAGCTCCGCCAGATCCTCGGCCTGCCCGCCGCGGCCGAGGCGATGGCCCCGGGCTCGCTGCTGGATCGGATGCACACCGACGACCGCGCCCTCTTCGCCGGCACGCTCTTCGAGGCCGCGCGCTCCGGGACGCCCTTCTGCGTTCCGATCCGGCTGACCGATTCGAATGGAGTTCAGCGGCATTTTCGGACGCGAGGGCGGGCATTTGGGCCGGCAACCAAAGGTCATACCTCATGGATTTTCGGCGTCTGTGAAGACACCACCGAGCACATGCAGCGCCTGGCCGAAGCCGAGGCCCGCTCGCGGATCGACGAGCTGACGGGGCTCGGCAACCGCCGCTATTTCGACGATTGCCTGACGAGCGCCCTCGGCCGTGCCAAGCGCGAGCGCTCCCGGCTCGGATTGATCTACGTCGATCTCGACCGCTTCAAGCTCATCAACGACAGCCTCGGCCACGACGCCGGCGATCAGCTGCTGCGCGTGATCGCCGCGCGCCTCTCGGACGCGGTGCGAGCGCAGGACGTGGTCTGCATCGATCAGGACGCGATGACCGCCGACGTCCGCGTCTCGCGCCTCGGCGGCGACGAGTTCACGGTTCTGCTCTCGGGCATCCACGGCCCCGCCGATGCGGAGCTCGTCGCCAAGCGCATGCTCGCTGCGATCCGCGAGCCCGTCGAGATCATGGGCCAATGCCTGAATCCCTCGGCGAGCCTCGGCATCGCGGTGTATCCCGACGACGGGCGCACGAGCGACGACCTGCGCAAGCGCGCGGACGCGGCGCTCTATTCGGCGAAGGGCGCGGGCGGCGGCTACCGCTTCTTCGCGAAGTCGATGGAGGACGGCGCCGTCCGGCGTCTCTCGCTCGAGCACGAGCTGCGCGGCGCCCTCGACCGGGGCGAGATCGTGCTCTCCTACCAGCCGCGGATCGATCACCGTTCGGGCCAGACGATCGGCGCCGAGGCGCTGATGCGCTGGGTCTCGCCGACCCTCGGCCGGATCCAATCCGCCGAGCTGACCCAGATCGCCGAGGAGACGGGCTACATCCGAACCCTCGGGCGCTGGGCCCTCGAGCAGGCCTGCCGCGAGGCCGCCTACTGGGCGGCGAGTTGCAGGGAGCCCTGCCGTTTGTCGGTGAACGTCTCGTCCGTCCAGTTCCAGCAGGACGACGTCTTCACGGCCGTCGTCGATGCGCTGAAGCGAACGGGCTTCTCGCCCGACCTGCTCGACCTCGAGATCACCGAGACGCTCCTGCTGCGCGACGATGCGGCCGCCGGGCAGGCGCTCGAGGAGCTTCGCCGGATCGGCATTCGCGTCGTGCTCGACAGCTTCGGAAAGGGCTATTCGCCGCTCTCGCTCCTGATGAGCCAACCGATCGACGTGCTCAAGCTCGATCGGCGCCTCATCGAGACCGTGGCGCCCGATGGCGAGGGCAGCCAGCTGCTCGCGAACGTGATCCGGATGGCGCAGGACCTCTCCCTGCATCCGATCGCCGACGGCGTATCGCACGAGGACCAGGCCGAGTTCCTCGCGAGCCATGGCTGCTTCGAGATGCAGGGCTACCTCTTCGCCGGCGCGCTCGCCGCAGAGGATTTCCGCACCCGGATCGGCTGCAGCTGATCGTCCGCCGGCCGCCCGGGCCTCCGCCTGCGACGATCCAGTCCGGTCGGGCCGACTCGCGGGCTGACCCGATCAGGGCAGATAGGCGAGCGGATCGTGGGCGACCTCGCCGCGGCGGATCTCGAAGTGAAGATGCGGGCCCGTCGCGCGGCCCGTGGCCCCGACCTCCGCGATCTTCTGGCCGCGCTCGACGAAATCACCCTTCTCGACGAACAGCCGCTGCGCGTGGGCGTACACCGATCGGTAGGCGCCGGCGTGCTTCAAGATCACGACCTTGCCGTAGGCCCCGAAACGGCCGCTGTGGATCACGCGCCCGGCTTCGGCGGCGTGGATCGGCGTGCCGTAGGGGGCGCCGAGATCGATGCCTTCGTGGGGGCGATTGCCGCGCAGGCCGAAGCGCGAGGTCAGCCGGCCCTTCACGGGCCAGGCGAATCGCAACGGGCCGTCGTAGCGCGCGATCCGGCGCTCGGAGGGCGCGGATCCACCCCGGACGCCCGGAATGAAGAGGCGCTGCCCGACACGCAGCTGCGTGACGTCCGCGATGCCGTTGGCCCGGGCGATCACGGCGGCGGGAACGCCGTAGCGCAGTCCGATCCGGTAGAGGTTCTCGCCGGGGGCGACTTCGTGATAGGCGCCGACCGGCTCCGGTGCGGGCCGGCTCGCACAGCCGGTGGGACCGGGCAGGCCTGCGGCGAGCAGCGCGAGCAGGACGAGCAGGCGGGCCGATGGACGGAAGGCGGCGATGCGTCCCCGCGGCGGCGTTGATCCGGTCGCCGGCGAGCGTGCGCGCCGACCCGTCTGCGGTCGTTTCATGCGAAGCCGGAGAACGGCTCAGGGCTCGACGAGGAGAGGCTGTCCGGGCCGCGAAGGCGGAACCGCGCTCCAGCTCGAGATCGCGCCGAGATTGCCCGCAGCGTCGATGGCCCCGATCGCGACGAACTCCTCGTGGTCGACCGGAACGATCGCCGAGTAGATCTGGAGGGTGCCGCTCGAGATGGTGGCCGGCTTGCCGACCTCGACCTGTCGGGCGCCGTTCGTCTGCCCGCGCGTCTGCGAGACGAACACCACGAAGCGGCTGACCTGCCCCGGGCTCGGATGGCCCCAGGTCACCTCGTGCAGCACGATCTCACCCGCTGCCGCGACACCCGGCGATCCGGCGAAGAGGCCGACCAGGAGCGCGAGCGCCCATCCCGGAAGACTTCTTCGTGATCCGTTCATTCCCGCGTTCCCGCCCCGGACGATGGGTCGGAGCGCTGCTTGCTCGTTCATGATTCCCCCCCGCGATCGGACGAACAGTGCCGATCCAGCTCGCGCGAGCATACCGCGGGATCGGACGGCGGCGGACTGGAGACGACCGCAGGCCCGTTCGGTTCGGGGGCACCATCGGCCGGACGCTCGCTGAATCGGACCTCGCCGAGCGGGGAAAACGTCTGGACCTCGATCATCGGGGTCGCGGCGACGACGCGGCCGACCGCGTTGACGTAGCCACGTTCCGGATCGAGCTCCCGCGCCTCGACGAAGACGCAGCCCTCGAGAGGCCGCTCCGGGGAGCAGAAATCGTGGGTCTCGATGCCGAGCGCTCCGCGTGCCGAGCGGAATCCGGCCCGGGCCTGGGTCGTCATCGCGACGCGGATGTCGACCTCGAGGGCGGTCGTGAAGAGACCGAGCCGCAGGCGCTCTCGGACGCGGCCGCTGAGCTGCGCGGAGTCGACGTGTCCCGTCGACCGATCGAGGGTCCAGACGAATTCACTGAAGCTGCCGGGGACGATCTCGGTCCCGGTCGAGAGCAGGTGCGCTTCGATC
>JAWKRX010000053.1:0-21674 GCA_041389425.1 Myxococcota bacterium | reverse complement strand
CCCGTGCTCGGCTGCGAGACGGCCGATCAGCTCGCCCAGCTCCTGCGCGACTGGGAGGACGAGGCGGTCGACGGCGCCCTGCTCGCCGCCCTGGTCGACCGCCTGCCGACGGCGCCGGCGGCCCTCGTCGATCCATCCCTCTGGCCGGCGGGCGAGGGATCCGGCGCGGGCGCCCGGGTGTCCGAGCGCGGCGGAGGCACGGGAACGGGCGCGGGTGAAGTCGCCGCGCGGAGCGTCTCCGGGACCGGACCCGCCTGGATCGGCTGAGCAGCCTCACCGCAGCGGGCCCGCAGCCCGTCGTCGGGGCTAGACTCGGCCCGCGATCCGCGCCGACCCGCGCGCGATCGCTCCGGAGGGGCTCTCAGCGATGGGGACGAGTCGGCCGATCGAATCGAGCAGCATCGCCGCGCCGCCCGGCCGCGCCCGCTTCCCGCTCTTCTGCGCGATCGGCTGCGCGCTGCTCGCAGCGATGGCGGGCCCGCTCGCCGCGGGCCGCGCCGAGGCGACCGAGACCCTCGTCGAAGGCATCGCCGCGCAGGTCGGCAACGACATCGTGCTCGTCTCCGAGGTCATGGAGATCGCGCGGCCCGTCGAGGAGCGCATGCGCGCCGCGGGCGCGCCGGAGTCCGAGGTCCAGAAGGTCCGGCGCGATGCCCTCGACCGGCTGATCGAGGGCAAGCTCCTCTCCTCCGTCGTCGAACGGCTCGAGCTCGGCGCCGAGCGCGAAGAGGTCGATGCCGCGATCGCCGCGATCGCCGAGGACAACGGTCTGACGTCCGACGAGCTCTACGCGAGCATCCAGAGCCACGGCCTCACCGTCGACGAATACCGCAAGAAGATCCAGGGCGAGATCGAGCGCAGCAAGGTCGTGAACGCGATGGTGCGCTCCCGCGTCGAAGTCACCCAGGACGAGCTTCGCAAGCTCTACGACGAGCGCTTCGGCAAGCAGCCGTCCGGGGGCGAAGAGTTCTATCTGCGCCACATCGTCGTGCGCAGCGGCGGTGCGAGCGCGAGCTCGGGGAGCGAAGCGTGCGCCCGCATCGCGGCCGCACGCGCGGAGATCGAGGGCGGCGCCGATTTCGAGGCCGTCGCACGCCGCATCACGGAGATGAACCCCGAGCGCGAGGGCGACCTCGGATGGATCCACGACTCCGAGCTCGCGTCCTGGATGAAGGGCGCGATCGCGAACCTCGCGCCCGGCCAGCTGAGCCAGCCCGTCGAGATGTCGTTCGGCTGCAATCTGCTCCAGCTCGTCGATCGGCGACCCTTCCGGCCCGTCTCCTTCGAAGAGGCCCAGCCCCAGCTCCGCAACCTGCTGTTCCAGCAGAAGACCGAAGCCGAATACGTCAAATGGATCGACGTGCTGCGCAAGCAGACCCATATCGAGCGCAAGGGCGCCTTCGGTGGTTGAGGCCGCGAGCCCGATCGTCCGAGGCTGGGCTTCTGCGAGCGAATCCGATCCCCGCCTGGCACGGGACTTCGAGACGATCGCCCGCCTCGCCGCGCGCGGGGATCCCGAAGAGATCACGATCCACGGCGCACGTACCCACAACCTGAAATCCGTCGATCTCACGCTCCCCCGCAACAAGCTCGTCGTCCTGACCGGCCCGTCGGGCTCCGGCAAGTCGAGCCTCGCCTTCGACACGCTCTACGCCGAGGGCCAGCGGCGTTATGTCGAGAGCCTCTCGAGCTATGCGCGCCAGTTCCTCGATCAGCTCGCCCGGCCCGAGGTCGAATCCATCGAAGGCCTCTCGCCCGCCGTCGCGATCGAGCAGAAGGGCATCGGCAAGAGCCCGCGCAGCACGGTCGGCACGATCACCGAGATCGCCGATTCCCTGCGCCTGCTCTTCGCCCGGGCCGGCACCGCCCATTGCTGGCAATGCGGCGCCGCCATCTCGCAGCAGGGGCTCGAGGAGATGGTCGATCGCGTGCTCGCCCTGCCCGAGGGCACGCGGATCCAGGTGCTGGCCCCCGTCGTGCGCGGTCGCAAGGGCCAGTACAAGAAGGAGCTCGAGCAGTTCCGCCGCGACGGCTTCGCCCGCGCGCGCATCGACGGCGTCCTGCGCGACCTCGCCGAGGACATCGTGCTCGCCCGCGGCGCGCGCCACGACATCGAGATCGTCGTCGACCGCATCGCCGTCAAGCCGGGCGTGCGCGCGCGGCTCGGCGAATCCCTCGCGACGGCGCTGCGCCTCGCGGACGATCTCGCGCTGATCGACGTCGTCGAGGGCGAAGGCGTCGACGCCGGCAGCTGGTGGCTTTCGCGCTCGGGAGCCTGTCCGACCTGCGACATCTCGTTTCCCGAGCTCTCGCCCCGGCTCTTCTCCTTCAACAATCCCTTCGGCGCCTGCAAGGCCTGCAGCGGCCTCGGCCAGCAGGGTTATTTCGATCCGCAGCGGTGTGTACCCGATCCCGAGCGCACGCTCGCGGAGGGCGCGATCGCAGCCTTCGACCTGAAGGAGGCGCGCGGCTTCTACCGCAAGCTGCTCGAGCGGATCGCCGAGCCGCTCGGAATCGATCTCGACACGCCCTGGCGCGCGCTGCCCGCCGCCGCGCGCCGCAAGCTGCTCGAAGGCGATCCCGCGCTCGAGATTCCGATCGGGCGGAGCGTGCGGCCCTTCGACGGCGTGCTCGGCGATCTCGAGCGGCGGCTCGAAGCCAACGAGGGCCGCGTCGATGCGCGGCTCGCGCGTTTTCGCAGCGAGCGCCCGTGTCCCGATTGCGAGGGCAGCCGGCTGCGCGTCGAGGCCCGCAGCGTCCGCATCGGCGGCCGCTCGCTGCCCGAGCTCTCCGCGCTTCCGATCGACGCGCTCGCGGCCTTCTTCGACGCGCTCGAGCTCCGCGACGTCCGGGCCCAGATCGCCGAGCGCATCCTCAAGGCGGTGCGCGAGCGCCTGCAATTCCTCGAGGACGTCGGGCTCGGCTATCTGAGCCTCGATCGACCGGCGACGACGCTCTCCGGCGGCGAGGCCCAGCGCATCCGCCTCGCGACGCAGATCGGTGCCCGCCTGATCGGCGTCCTCTACATCCTCGACGAGCCCTCGATCGGATTGCATCCGCGCGACAACGACCGCCTGCTCGCGAGCCTCCTCGCCCTGCGCGATCAGGGCAACAGCCTCGTCGTCGTCGAGCACGACGAAGCGACGATCCGCGCGGCGGACTACGTGGTCGATCTCGGTCCGGGCGCGGGCGTTCACGGCGGCTCGGTCGTCGCCGAAGGCAACGCCGAGGCGCTCGCCCTGCATCCCGAGTCGCTCACCGGCGCCTTCCTCTCCGGTCGCCGGCGGATCGAGATGCCGCGCCCCACCGCCGCGCCCGGGCCCGCCCTTTCGATCCGCCTCGAAGGCTGCACGGCCCACAACCTGAAGAACGTCGATCTCGAGCTCCCGCTCGGCGTCTTCACCGTCGTGACCGGCGTCTCGGGCAGCGGCAAGTCGAGCCTCGTGAGCGACACCCTCCAGCGCATCCTCGCCGCGCGGCTGCACGGCGCCCTCGCGACCCCCGGCCCCTACCGCGCGATCCGCGGCGACGACGCGATCGACAAGCTCGTCGACGTCGACCAGTCGCCGATCGGCCGCAGCCCGCGCAGCAATCCCGCGACCTACAGCGATGCCTTCACCGCGATCCGCGCCCTCTTCGCGGGCCTCCCCGAATCGCGCCTGCGCGGCCTCGGCCCGGGCCATTTCTCGTTCAACGTGAAGGGCGGGCGCTGCGAGGCCTGCGAAGGCGACGGCGCGATCCGCGTCGAGATGCAATTCCTGCCCGACGTCTTCGTGCCCTGCGAGGTCTGCGCCGGCCGCCGCTACGACCGCGACACCCTCGCGATCCGCTACCGCGGCCATTCGATCGCGGACGTGCTCGATCTCTCGGTCGAAGAGGCCGTCGCCCTCTTCGACGCCGTCCCCGCCGTCGCGCGGCCCCTGAAGGCGCTGCTCGAGGTCGGCCTGGGTTATGTCCGGCTCGGGCAGTCCGCGACGACGCTCTCGGGCGGCGAGGCCCAGCGCATGAAGCTCGCGAAGGAGCTCGCGCGCAAGGCGACGGGGCGGACGCTCTACCTGCTCGACGAGCCCACGACGGGCCTGCATTTCGTCGACGTCGAGCTCCTGCTCGGCCTGCTGCGCCGGCTCGTCGATCGCGGCAATACCGTCGTCGTGATCGAGCATCATCTCGACGTGATCCGCAGCGCCGACCACGTCATCGATCTCGGGCCCGAGGGCGGCGAGGCGGGCGGCGAGATCCTCGCGGTCGGCCCGCCGGAGGCGGTCGCGCGCTGCGAGCGATCGCATACCGGGCGTGCCCTGGCGGCGCTCTACGAACGCGAACGCGCTACGCACGCCCGCACGAAATCCGCCGAACGCAAGCCACGGAGCTCCGCATGACCGCCCAGCGACCGCCGTCCGCCCCGCCGCCGTTTCCCGACGTGCGGAGCGCCTTCCTCCTGACGATCGGCGCGATCCTCGCCGGCGGGCTGATCGGCGTGCTCTTCTTCGATCTCGGCCCGCTCGCCGCGGACGGGATCGGGACGGCGCTCGGCATCGGCGGCGTCGCGACCCTCGCCGCACGCCGCGTCGCCGAGCCCCAGGCGGCGCGCATCGGGCTCGTCCCGCTTCCGCTGCGCGCCTGGCCGATGATCCTCTGCCTCGTGCCGGCCGTCCTGCTCGCGAGCGAGCTCGACAACTTCGCCTACGACTGGTCGCCGAAGACCGAGGTCGCCGGCGATGCCGAGGCGGGCGCGGAGACAGGTGCAGACGCAGGCACCCGCGCCGTCGAAGCCGAGGTGGCCGAGGTAGCCGACGTGGCGGATCCCGCGGCGATCGCGGAAGGGGGTGCGGACGGGGAGCCCGCTTCCGAGACGCGACCGACTGCCATCGCCGAGGCGATCGCGAAGGCAGCGGCGGCCGCCGAAGCAGAGACGCCGAAGCCGCTCGTCGATCCGAACGATCCCTTCAGCTTGATGGAGGCGTTCATCGTCGTCGTCGGCATCGGGCCGGTGATCCACGAATTCCTGTTTCGCGGCGTCCTGCAGCAGGGGCTCGTCGCGCAGCTCGGGCTGATGCGCGGGGTCACCCTCGCGTCGCTGCTCTGGACGATGCTCCGGCCGCCGGGGCTCACCAGCCCGGCCCGCTTCGCCGCGGCCTTCATCGCCTGGTTCGCGCTCGGCTGGCTGCTCGGGATGGTGCGGGCCGCGACCGGTTCGATCCTCGGATCGATCCTGCTCGCGAGCCTCTGGGCGTCGATCGGTTTCGCCTCGCTCGCGCTCCAGGATCGGGTCGCGCTGCCCGGGATGAACGTCGACGGGACCCACCTCCCCATCGCCCTCACCCTCGCGAGCGTGCTGCTCGTCGCCTGGGCCGGGCGCAGGGTGCTGAACGAGGCGCGAGAGCAGGTTCCGGGCGGGGACGGCAGCGGGCGGACCGCGGCGGGCGAATGAGGATGGAGGCGGGATCTCCAGACCCACCACTCACCTAACCCCCGATCTCCGCCAGCACCTCCGCCGTATGCTCGCCGAGCCGCGGCGCCCGGCGCGAGATCTGCCAGGCACCCTTCTGCAGCGCGTAGGGGGCGCCCGGATAGCGGAAGCGCCGGCCGAGCTCGGGATGCTCGACCTCGACCTGCATGCCGCGGGCCTTGAAATGCGCGTTCTCGAAGGCCTCCTCCGGCGAGAGGATCGCGCCGACGGCGATCCCGGCCTGCTGCGCGCCCTCGAAGAACTCCTCCGCCGAGACGTTCGCGGCGATCAGGCAGAGCGCTTCGCGGCCGGCACCGAAGATCGCCGTGACCTCGTCGTCGATCCCGATCTTCGAAAGATCGATCGACGCCCGCTCCGCGCCCATCTGCAGGAAGATCGTCTCGGGAAAATTCTCCGCGAGGCCGATCCGGCGCATCCATTCGATCAGCTGCGCGTACTCCGAGGGCCGGCGCGGCGGAAAGCCCGTGGTCACATAACGCCCGTCGGCGCAGCGCGTCTGCGAGGGCATCGACGGGACCTGGCTCGCATGCCGACCCGTCTGGCGCTGCACGGTCTCGCCGGCGACCAGCCAGACATAGGAGCCCGCCTCGGTCGTGACGTTGGCGGCGGCGTGCAGGCTGACGTCGATGTGCTGCCCTTCGCCCGAGGCCCCGCGCCAGAGGATCGCCGTGAGGATCGACATGACGGCGTAATGACAGCCCATCGCGTAGCCCTGGTTGCCGAGCCCCCGCATCGGCGGCAGTGAATGATCGTCGTAGCCGTTCATCCAGACGGGGCCGCCGGCGGCGAGGATCGTGAGATCGGTCGCGAGCTCGTCCCGCCGCGGACCGCTGCGGCCGAAGGGCGTGATCGAGCAGTAGACGAGGCGGGGATTCGCGGCGAGAAGCGAAGGATGGTCGAGGCCGCGCTCGGCCATGACGCCGGGCGCCTCCGCCTCGATCAGGATGTCGGCGGTCGCGGCGAGCTTTCGCAGCGCTGCCCGGCCGGGCTCGGTCTCGAGATCGAGGACGATGCCGCGCTTGCTCGTATGGTGGTGCCACCAATGCAGGCTGCGATCCGGGCCCGGCTCGTCCTCGAGGAAGGGCCCGTAGCCGCGGGCGACGTCGCCGGAAGGCGGCTCGACGAGGATCACGTCCGCGCCCATGTCGGCGAGCAGCTTGCCCGCCCAGGCACACCGCTCGTTCGCGAGCTCGAGGACCCGCAGCCCGGCGAGGGCCCCGGCCGCGCCGGCCTGCTTCGATCCGCTCATACGATCCCCTCCGCGCGCAGCTTCGCGATCTCCTCGCCCGAGAGGCCGAGCAGCTCGCGCAGGACCTGATCGGTGTGCTCGCCGACGCAGGGCGCACCGCGCTCGATCTTCCAATCGGTCTTCGAGAGATGGACGGGCAGGCCGTCGACCCGGACCTGCCCGATCTTCGAATGCGTCACCGTCGGCCAGAGCCCGAACTCGCGGGTATTCGCGTCCTGGTCGATGCGCTCCTGCGGCTTCGCGACCGCCGCCGCAGGGATGCCCGCGGCCTGGAGCGCACGGGCGAGGGCCCATTTCTCCTGCGGCCGCGTCCAGTCGGCGAGCCGGGCATCGAGCGCGTCCTGCGCCGCCATCCGGCCGGCGAGCGTCGCATGACGGGCGTCGCCCGCCCAGTCGGCGGCGATCGTCTTCGCGAGGCGACGCCAGTCGTCGTCGTCGCGGCAGGCGATCGCGATCCATTCATCGTCGCCGCGGCAGGGATAGACGGCGTGCGGGGCCATCGCGGGGCTCGTCGAATGATTGCTGTCGGGGGAGCCGGCGCGGCGGGCGGGGCGACCGTTGACGGTGTAGTCGAGCAGCGAGGTTCCCGTCAGCGTCAGGCCCGAGTCGGTGCACGACATGTCGACCCACTGCCCCTCGCCCGTCCGCTCGCGATGCACGAGGGCGAGCAGGATCGCGATCGCCATGTACATGCCTCCCGTATGGTCCATGTACGAGTAGCCCCAGCCCGCCGGCTCCTCGTCGGCGCGGCCGGAGAGGAAGGTCAGCCCCGACATCGCCTGCACGATCGGGCCCCAGGTCTTGTAGTCGGAGTAGGGCCCGCGATGGCCGAAGCCGCAATTCGAGACGTAGATGATGTCGGGCTTGATCTCGCGGAGCCGCTCGTAGCCGAAGCCCCAGCGCTCGAGCACGCCCTTCGCGAAGTTCTCGCTCACGACGTCCGAGCGCTTCACGATTTCGACGAGCAGCTCCTTCGCGCGCTCGGTCCGCAGGTTCAGGGTGATCCCGTATTTCTCGGTGTTGTGGTTGTTGAAGCCGCCGCCGAAATCCGGGCCACGGCGCTCGTCGATGAAGGGGCCCATCGGGCGGAGGATGTCCCAGAGGCCGTGGGTCACCGGATCCTCGATCCGGATCACCTCGGCGCCGAAGGCGGCCAGCCATTTGGTCGCGCCGGCGCCGGCGAGCTGGCCGGTGAAATCGCAGATCCGGAAGCGGCCGAGGGCGCCGGGGCGCGCGGGGTTCGTCGTCGGCATGGCGGGTCCTCGCTCGGGCTCGGCGCTGTGGGCCTTGGGTCCGGGGAGCTTGCGACATTCCCGCCGATCGAGCGAGGCCGCCGTGGGCCCCAGCGAGAGCCGCAGCACGCGCTCGCCGCGCTGGCCCGTCAAGCCCGCGAGGCGTCCCGTCGAGACGCAGGCACGACACCGGGATCGTTCCGATCCCGTCGGTGGACCCGGAGACCGCGCGAGCCCGATGACCGAGATCGACCCGTTCACACGTCCATTCTGGGAGATGGTCGGCTCGGCGCTGCTCTGCGGCACGATCATCGGATTCGAGCGCCAGCTGCGCGGCAAGCCCGCCGGCATCCGCACCGGCTGTCTCGTCACCCTCGGCACCGCGACCTTCATCCGCCTCGCGATGTCCCAGGCCGCCGACTCCCCCGAAGACGTGAACCGCGTGCTCGGCCAGCTCGTCACCGGCGTCGGCTTTCTCGGCGCGGGCGTGATGATCGCCCAGGAGGGCGTCGTCAAGGGCGTCACGACGGGCGCCGTCATCTGGATCCTCGCCGCGATCGGCTCCGCGATCGGCCTCGGCTTCATGCGGGGCTCGATTGCCCTCTCGATCGTCACGGTCGCGATCCTCGTCGGGATCGAGAAGCTCGAGACGAGCGTCCTCTGGCTCGCGCGGGGCGTGCACGCCCGCAGCGATGCGCGACGGGACTCGCCCGATGCCGAGTCGGGCGACGAGCGGTCGACACCGCGGCGGCAGGGACTCTTTCGGGGGCGTTAGTCCAGCGAAGGATCCGGGAGCCCACGACGCGCCTGCCGATCGGCCCGATCGCGCGATTTGACGGCTGCCCGGCGCTGGCTCAAAGTCGTTCGACGGGATCCGCCGTCCGGTCGGGGGATCCACCGCTTCGGATCTCCCAGCCCGAGGAGTCCCACCGATGACATCCGCGCTCCCGCTCCCGTTCACCGTCGAGCCCCTCCCGAACACGACCTTCGGCGCGATCGTCCGCGGCGTTCGACTAGCCGGGATCGACGACGCGACCTTCGCGCAGCTCTACGCCGTCTGGCTCGAATACGCCCTGCTCGTGTTTCCCGGCCAGCACCTCACGCCGGACGAGCAGGTCGCCTTCGCCGACCGCTTCGGCCCGCGCGAGTTCGAGCTCGCGCCGATCAGCAACGTCCTGCCGGGCGGCTCGCTCCGCGACCCGGAGAAGAACGACGAGATCCTGCGCATCCTGAAGGGCAACCAGGGCTGGCATGCCGACAGCACCTACATGCCGATCCAGGCGAAGGCCGCCGTGTTCACGGCCCATGTCGTCCCGCCAGTCGGCGGCGAGACCGAATGGGCGGACATGCGCGCCGCCTGGGATGCCCTCGAGCCCGCACAGCGCGAGCGGCTCGGCACCCTGCGCGCCCATCACTCGATCGTGTATGGCCAGGCGCGCATGGGCCTCGCGCCGCCCGCGCCGGACGGCGAGTACGTCGGCGGCTACGGCTTCGAGGGCGGTCCGCCGCCGCTGCGGCCGCTGGTGAAGATCCATCCGGAGACGGGGCGCCCTTCGCTGCTGATCGGGCGCCATGCGCATGCCATTCCCGGCCTCGATCCCGCGGCGTCGGAGGCGCTGCTCGACGAGCTCGTCGAGTTCGCGTGCCGGCCACCGCGGGTGTACCGGCATGCCTGGGCACCCGGTGATGCGGTCGTCTGGGACAACCGCTGCCTGCTTCATCGCGGAATGCCGTGGGATCTCGGGCAGGCGCGCGTGATGTACCACGCGCGGGTGAAGGGCGATCCGGCGAGCGAGGCGGCGCTCGAGGCGGATTTCTCGCGGCCTGCGGGCCGGACCTTCGTGGGCGTCGAAGCGCAGATCGACGGGCGCGGCGAGTAGCCGGGCCGGCGCGGCCCCCGGGCAGCGCGGTGCGGCGCCGGTCCCGGTCGCGTGCCTAACGCTTCGCGAGCGGCGGATCGCCCTGCGGAAAACCGATGCCCTGGCGCTCGAACTCGCCGTGCATGAAGAGCGAGTCGAAGTACTCCTTGACGCGGCAGATCTTCTCGCCGCGGAAGTAGTAGAGCATGTGGTACTCGGTGTCGTAGGCGCCGCCGTCCATCGCCCGGTCGACGTGGCGCATCTCGATCGCGACGGAATCACCCTCGGCGATCGCGTTCAGGATCTCGAAGTCGTAGCTGCGCGTCCCGGTCTCGAAGAGCTCGTCGTCGATCGCGATGTAGGTCCCGAAGATCGCGTCGCGCCCGCGGAAGGGACCACCGGCGAGCGAGGGCGGCGACTGCCAGGTCGCGTCCTCCGTCATCATCGCCTTGGCCCGGGCGAGCTCGCCCTTCGAGATGGCCGTCAGGAAATCGATCGCGGTCTGCTTGTTGCGGGTCGTGGACATGACGTCTCCTCCGTTGCGCTCTCGTCGGTAGCGCCGCGCGAGCCTCGGCAGTCGCACGAGCGTGCCTCGACGACCGCCACTTCCATCCGGACGAGCCCCGAGCCCCGCCGGTCGTCGACCTAGGAGGTCGGCATGCGCGGATTGCGCATGCCGGCGAACCAGCCGCCGTCGGCGACGAATTCGGAGCCGGTGCAGTAGCTGCCTTCGTCGGTCGCGAGGAAGAGGATGACTCGCGCCACCTCTTCCGGCATCCCGACGCGCGGAATCGCGAAGTTCGCGTAGACGTCGCGGTTCAGCTCTTCGACGCTGCTGCGTCCCGCGCCGCCCATCTCGGTGTACATGCCGCCCGGGTGGACGCTGTTGACGCGGATGCCGTAGGGGCCGAGCTCGATCGCGGCGTTCTTCGTCAGCCCGCGGACGGCCCATTTCGTCGACGAATAGGCCGAGAGTCCGGCCGAGGAATGCAGCCCGTCGATCGAGGAGACGTTGATGATCGAGCCGCCGCCCGCGGCCTTCATCGGCGCGATGGCCGATCGGATGCCGAGGAAGGTCCCGAACTGGTTGATCTCGAAGACGCGCTTGTAGTCCTCGTTCGTCGTATCGACCAGGCTCGCCATGTGGACGACGGCGGCGTTGTTCACGAGGATGCCGAGAGGTCCGAAATCGGCGGCGCGAGCGATCGCGCGCTGCCAATCCGCCTCCTGCCGGACGTCCATCGGCAGGAAGGCGGCATCGGGACCGAGCGCCTTCGCGAGCGCTTCGCCCTCATCGCGCAGCACGTCGCCGAAGACGACCTTCGCACCCTCTTCGATGAACGCGCGCACGGTGGCCGCGCCGAGTCCGCGGGCGCCGCCCGTCACGATGGCCGTCTTGCCCGATAGCCGCCCCATCAATCCTTCTCCTCTCGTTTCAGGACTTCGTCGATCGCCGCCATCACGTCCGCGGCGACCGCTTCTTCGTCGCGCGTCGCATCGATGCGAACGCACTCCTCGACCTGCAGCGACCGGAAGATCTCCGCGACCTGCTCGAGGTAGTTCAGCTCTTCGAAGGCCGGCTCGTGCGGACCGCCGCGGGCCGCCACCCGGGCGAGTCCTTCTGCCGGATCGATGTCGAAGAAGAGCATCCGATCGGGCCGGCCGAACTCCGCCTGGCTGTCGGCGAGCAGCTTCGCCGGATCGAATCCGCGCGCGCCCTGATAGGCGACGGTACTGAAATACGAGCGGTCGCAGAGGACGATCCGGCCCGCGGCGAGGGCCGGTTCGACCGTGTCCCGCATGTGCTCGCGGCGATCCTTGATGAACCAGGCGAGCTCGGTCTCCCGGGGCGCGCGATCGGTCGTGCGCGCCATCTCCCGGATCTTCCGCCCCCAGAGCCCCCGGGTCGGCTCGCCGGTCTCGAGGACGTCGACGCCGCGCGCTCGCAGGACGGCCGCGGCCCGCCGGAGCTGGGTCGACTTCCCGCTCCCATCGACGCCTTCGAAGACGATGAGTTTCCCGCGCTTCACACCGCCTCCGAGAACATCTGGACCCGAGCGGGGCCGTCATCGCCGCGAAACCCGTCTCGCTTCGCCCGCACGACGCGATCGGCGCTGGTACGGATCTCGCAATCCCGCGGACCATCGCCTTCGGGCGTGCTTCTTCCGGCTCCTCCAACGGGACCGGGAGCCGGGGGAAGCCGAGATCGCCGGACGGGAGCACAGGGTTCGTGTCGGGACAAACAAAACGGGGTGAAGCCCGCCACGAGCTCCCGTCCGGCGATTCTCATCCGACCCCGCGGAGTCGCGAGTCGGCGCCGGCCGCTTCGATCTCCGTCCCGGCGCAAAAGCGAGTGCCCGGGGCGGTGTCGGTTCGACGAAGTCAAGCGCAGCCGGAGCCCCGATCAGCGCAGCGATCGAGAATCCAAGAGCGCTCGCCCCACTCGGGCCCGTGCCGAAGCGGGCGAGCCATTCGTCGAACCGACGCCGCCCCGGGCACGACGTCTCAGCACGAGGTCGCCGGCCAGAGAGGCCGGCGCCGCGAGATCAGATCTTGCCCTGGAGCAGGATCGCGATCACGAGACCGTAGATGGCGATCGACTCGATGAGCACCATGCCGAGGATGAAGTTCACGAACATCGCGCCCGCGGCGCCCGGGTTGCGGGCGATGCCGGCGGTCGTGTTGCCGGCGGTGATGCCCTGGCCGATGCCGCAGCCGAGACCCGCGAGACCGACGGCGATGCCCGCGCCGATGCCGATGTTGCCGGCGCTGGCGCCGTCCGCCGCGAAGGCGGCGGTCGGGGCGAGGAAGAGGACGAGGGCCCAGACGAGGGCGCGGACGGAACGACGCATGCTGATTTTCCTTCTCAATTGAAGAGTCGTGATGGAGAAAACGAACGAAACAACGAAGCCCGAGAGAGCGAGCCGCGGACTAATGCGGCTCCTGCAGCGCCTGGCCGATGTAGATCATCGTCAGGAGCGCGAAAACGAATGCCTGCAGGAAGCTGACCAGCAGGCCCAGCCCCATGAAGATCGCGGGGATCGCGAAGGGGACCATGCCGAGGAAGATCACGACGACCGTGTGGTCCGCGAACATGTTGGCCATCAGACGAATGCCGAGGGTCAGGATGCGCGCGAAGTGGAGCACGATCTCGAGGGGCAGGAAGACGGGGGCGAGCAGGCGCACGTGGTAGTGGTGGCCGCCGATGTGCGGCTGCCAGAGGGCCGGGCCCATGAACTGGTAGATGTACTTCCAGCCGTGCTGGCGGATGCCGACGAAGTTGTAGACCACGAAGGAGACGATGCCCCAGGCGAAGGTCACGCTCGGATCGGCGGTCGTGCCCTGGATGCCCGGGACCAGGTTCATGCAGTTCGAGACCAGCACGAAGAAGAAGATCGTGCCGACGACCGGGAAGTACTTCCGCCATTCGTCGCCGATCGTCGTCTGGCCGAGATCGCCGAGGGCCTCGATCACGACCTCGAAGACGTTGCGAACCGACATGCCCTCTTCGGGCAGCACGCCCCGCCCCTCGCCGGCGACGGCGCGCTGGACGGCGAAGCCGGCCACGACGAGCAATCCCGCGGCGACGAGCGCCGAGAGATAGATCCACTCGATGTGGAGTTGATGGGCAATCGTCTCGAAGAGGTTCATCGGCTGGTCTCGTCGGGCGCCGTGTCGGCCGGGGCCGAGTGCGGGGTTGCCGAGTGGTGGGTTTCCGAGGGGATTTCCGAGTGCGTGTCGGAAAGGGGGTCTCGCGAGGTGCGGGCCTCGAGGAAGGCGTTCGCGCCCGGCGCGCGCGGGGTCAGATGGGTCGGAAAGAGCTCGCCCGTCAGCGACAGTCCGGCCGGCCGCTCGTCGTTCGTCTGCCAGCGCCCGCCGACGTCATCGAACGCGTCGCCGTCTTCACCGGCCTCGTCGTCCAGGAAGACGGGCAGCGTTGCGGGATCGAGAATCGGCGGGCGGTTCAGCCAGGCATCGATCAGCACGGCGGGCATCGCGATCGACAGGCCGATCAGCAGCGCGATCGGATTCGCGCCGGCCTGCAGGGTCAGGAAGATGGCGGCGGCCAGCGCGAGGAAGCGAAGCGCGAAGGCGCCCGTCCAGCTCCGCGTCATCCGGCCGGCGAAGAACTGCAGCGCCGAGCGGCGCAGGGCGCCCAGGTTCAGCGCCTCGAGCAGCGCTCCCGCCGCCAGGCTCGTCGCAAAATGCGGCGTCGCGAGCGCCAGCGAAGCGGCAACCGCGCTCGCAGACAACCCGAGATTCCACTGCTCGACCCTGGCCAGAGAAAACTTCATCGCGCTCGACTCGTGCCCTTCGTTCCGCTCTCTACTCTCGTCTCTTCTCTCGTCTCTTCTCGCGACTCTTCTCGCGATTCTCCTCGCGACTCTTCGCTTCGCCCGTCTCGCCCGTCGTTCCCGGGCTCGAGGCGGGCTCAGTCCCGTTCTTCCGCCGCGTCGTCGCTCCAGATGTCGCTGAGCGCCGGCATCTCGGCGGGGCCGCGATCGGCATCGCCGAGCCCGTCCACGTCGTCACCGGCTTCGGCGGGCGATCCCGACGCCGATGCCGATGCGTTCTTCGATCCCGCGATCCCCTTCGAGCCGCCGCTGCGTTCGCCCGTCGACGTCCCGTCCGCATCCGCCGTCGATTCCGGCACCAGCTCGCGACCGAGACGCAGCAGCCGAAGCACCATGGCCGCGAACCCGACGACGACCCCCGAGATCACACCGACGGGTGTCGTCTCCCAGTGCACGTCCGCCCAGTACCCGAGCCCGGCACCGACGAGCACCGCCATCACCGCCTCGAACGCCCCTTGATAGGCGTTGCCGGCAGCCGAGCCGGCCGCAGGCTGCACGGGGCCGATCCGACCGGGACGGTCCACTCGGTCCTCGCGAGGTCTTCCCGGTCGATCGTGCGGGTCCACTCGAACGGCCTCCTTGCCGGGGGCCCGAAAACCGGCGCGCAGCTTAGCCCCAACGTTCCCGGGGCTCAACGCGCCCGGATGCTGCGGGCGAAGGCTTTGCGGGCGGCTTCCAGGGTCCGGTCGACGTCGCGCGGCCGGTGCGCGAGGGACACGAAAGCGGCCTCATAGGGCGAAGGCGCCAGATACACGCCCGATTCGAGCATCGAGGCGAAGAAGCTCCGGAACCTCGCTGCATCACTTTGCTGCGCCTGTGCGAAGGATTCCACGGGGCCCGGATGGAAGAAGAAGCCAAACATCCCGCCGACGCTCACCGCACAGAACGGGATGCCCTGCTCGCGGGCGAGGGATTCGAGGCCGCACGCGAGGGCCTTCGCCGTCGCGGTCAGAGTCGGGTAGACCCCCTTCGCCTCGAGCAGGCGCAAGGTCTCGAGGCCCGCGGCGACGGCCAGGGGATTGCCCGAGAGCGTGCCCGCCTGATAGATGTCGCCCTCCGGCGCGATCCGGCGCATGAGATCACGCCGCCCGCCGTAGGCCGCCGCCGGTAGGCCGCCGCCCACGATCTTCCCGAGCGTCGTGAGATCGGGCTTCACGCGGTAGAGCTTCTGCGCGCCGCCCCGTGCGACACGGAATCCGGTCATGACCTCGTCGAAGACGAGCAGTGCCCCGAACTCGTCGCAAAGGGCGCGAAGACCGGCGAGGAATCCGGGAACCGGCGGGACACAGCCCATGTTGCCGGCGACCGGCTCGACGATCACGGCCGCGATCTCTTCGCCCCAGCGCTCGAAGGCCGCACGCGTCGCCGCGAGGTCGTTGTAGGGTGCGACGATGGTCAGATCCGTCATCGCCTTGGGGACACCCGGCGAGCCGGGGATGCCGAGCGTCGCGACACCACTGCCGGCGCCGACGAGCAGACCGTCGGAATGGCCGTGATAGCAGCCGTCGAATTTCAGAATGCGGGGCCGCCCCGTCACGCCGCGGGCGAGGCGCAGGGCGCTCATCGTCGCTTCGGTGCCAGAGGACACGAGCCGCAGCATCTCGATCGAGGGCATCGCTCGGCGGACGGCCTCGGCCAGATCCGATTCGCGCGGCGTCGGCGCCCCGAAGCTGGTTCCGAGCTTCATCGCCGCGCGGACGGCCGCGAGCACCTTCGGATGGGCATGGCCCAGGATCATCGGCCCCCAGGAGCCGACGTAATCGACGTACTCGTTGCCGTCGATGTCGCGGATGCGGGCACCGCGGGCCGATGCGATGAAGGGCGGGACACCCCCGACCGAACGATAGGCGCGCACGGGGCTGTTCACGCCGCCGGGGATCGTGCGCTGGGCGCGCTTCCACTCGCGGCGTGAGCGCGCGTGGTCCATCGTGTTATTCGTCCCCACCGTCTTCGGGCGTCTCGTCCTCGAGCTCGGCATCGAGATCGGCGGAATCGACGTCCTGATCGAGATCCTCGTCGTCGAGGGCGCTGCCCGCGAGGACGGGAGCGGGGGCCGCCGCGCCCGAGGCTTCGGCCGCCCCTGCGTCCTCGCCTTCCGCGACGTCCTCTTCCGTGACCCGCGCGATCGACACGAGCTTCTCGTCGGCCGAGAGGTTCATGACGCGAACGCCCTGCGTGGCGCGGCCCATCGAGGAGATCCCCGCGACCGGGCAGCGCAGCACCTTGCCGCCATCGGTGATCAACATGACGTCGTCGTCGTCGAAGACCTGGGCGATGCCGACGACGGAGCCGTTGCGCTCGTTGGCGCGGATGTTGATGATGCCCTGGCCGCCGCGGTTCTGCGGGCGGTATTCGTCGAGCGGGGTGCGCTTGCCGTAGCCGCGCTCGGTCGTCGTCAGGATCTGGGCGGTCGGATTCGTCAGGATCTCCATCCCGACGACCTCGTCGTCCCGGGTCAGCGCGATTCCGCGTACGCCCGTCGCGCTGCGGCCCATCGGGCGCGCGTCGCTCTCGTGGAAGCGGATCGACTTGCCTTCGCGGGTGGCGAGCAGCACGTCGTCGCGGCCGCTGCTGCGCACGGCGGCGATCAGCTCGTCGCCTTCCACCAGGTTGATCGCGATGATGCCCGCCTTGCGCGGATTCGCGAAGGCGGCGAGCTCCGTCTTCTTGATCGTGCCCTTGCGGGTACACAGGATGATGTACTCGCCGGCGGCGTCCTCGAAGCTCCGCACGGGCAGCATCGTCTGGACCTGCTCTCCGGTCTGGAGCTGCAGCACGTTGACGATCGCCTTGCCCTTCGCCGCGCGGCCGAGCTGGGGCAGCTCGTGGACCTTGAGCCAGTGCAGCCGGCCGAGGTTGGTGAAGAAGAGCAGATAGGCGTGGGTCGACGCGACGCCGAGATGGCGCACGAAATCTTCTTCGCGCGTCTCCATGCCCTTCGCGCCCTTGCCGCCGCGACGCTGCTGGCGGTAGAGCGTGATCGGGTTGCGCTTGATGTAGCCGGAGTGGGACAGGGTGACGACCATGTCCTCTTCGACGATCAGATCCTCGTTCGTGATGCCGTCGATCGCGGGGCCGAGCAGGGTTCGGCGTTCGTCGCCGAACTTCTCCTCGATCTCGCGCAGCTCCTTGATCACGACCTCGAGGATGCGGGTATCACTCGTGAGCAGCGCCTTCAGATCGGCGATCAGGGCCCGCAGCTCCGCGAGCTCGTCGAGCACGCGCTGGCGCTCCATGCCCGTGAGCGCGCGCAGGCGCATGTCGAGGATCGCCTGCGCCTGGCGCTCGGAGAGGGCGAAGCGCGTCATGAGCTGGCCGCGGGCGGTATTCGCGTCGGGCGCGGCGCGGATCAGCGCGATCACCTCGTCGAGATGATCGAGGGCGATCTCGAAGCCTTCGAGAATATGAGCCCGCGCCTCGGCCTGGGCGAGGTCGTAGATCGCGCGGCGGATCACGACTTCCTTGCGGAACTCGATGAAATGCCGGAGCGCTTCCTTGATCGAGAGCGTCTGCGGCCGGTTCCCGACGAGGGCGAGCAGGTTGACGCCGAAGGTCGTCTGCAGCGGCGTCATCTTGTAGAGCTGGTTGAGGACGACGTCTTCCGCGGCGTCCTTCTTCAGCTCGATGACGACGCGCATGCCCTCGCGATTGGATTCGTCGCGCAGGTCGGAGATGCCCTCGAGGCGGCCCTCGCGCACGAGCTCGGCGATGCGTTCGAGCAGCAGGGCCTTGTTGACCTGGTACGGGATCTCGGTCACGACGATGCGGACGCCGCGTTTGGTCGGCTCGAAGGCGGCGACGGCGCGCAGGGTGAGATGGCCTCGGCCGGTCGCGAAATAGCTGCGGATGCCGTCGGTGCCGCAGATGACGGCGCCGGTCGGGAAGTCGGGGCCCGGCATCTTCTCGAGGATGTCGTCGAGGGTGCAGTCCGGGTTCTCGGCCTCGAGGATCAGGGCGGCGGTGAGCTCGCGCAGATTGTGGGGCGGGACGTTGGTCGCCATGCCGACGGCGATGCCTGCGGAGCCGTTCGCGAGCAGGTTCGGGAAGCGCGTCGGCAGGACGATCGGCTCTTCCATCTGGCCGTCGAAGTTGGGCTGGAAATCGACCGTCTCGCGGTCGATGTCGCGCAGCATCTCCTCGGCGACGCGGGCGAGGCGCGCTTCGGTGTAGCGATAGGCGGCGGCGGAATCGCCGTCGACGCTGCCGAAATTTCCCTGGCCGTCGATCAGCGGATAACGGAGCGAGAAATCCTGCGCCATGCGGACCATCGAGTCGTAGACCGCGGAGTCGCCGTGGGGGTGGTAGTGCTTCAGCACCTCACCGACGACGCCGGCGGATTTCGAGTAGGGCCGGTTCGAGAGCAGCCCTTCTTGATTCATCGCGTAGAGGATGCGGCGATGGACGGGCTTCAGGCCGTCGCGCACGTCGGGGAGCGCGCGGCTGATGATGACGGACATCGAGTAGGCGAGGAACGAGGAGCGGACCTCGTCTTCGATGTTGACGGTCGGGTAGCGGTCGTCCGGGAGGGGACGCGGCGGCGTGGAATCGTCTGTCGGGTCGGTCGGCTCGTCGGACACGATGGTTTCCCTACACCTTCCCTAGACGTCGAGGTTCGCGACGGACAGCGCGTTGTCTTCGATGAAGCGGCGGCGCGGCTCGACGACGTCGCCCATCAAGGTCGTGAAGACGTCGTCCGCCTCGACGCCGTCCTCGACGCGAACCTGTACGAGGTTGCGGTTCTCGGCGTTCATGGTCGTTTCGGCGAGCTGGTCGGGATTCATCTCGCCGAGGCCCTTGTAGCGCTGGATCGAAAGGCCCTTGTTCGCGATCTCGAGGATGCGGGCGAGCAGGGACGTGATCAGCGTGAATTGCTGGGGCGGCGCGTCGCCGTGATGGAGCGTGTAGGGCGGCATGCCGAGCTCGGGCAGCTCCTGGGCGAGGCGCAGCATGCGCTGGTATTCGCCCGACGCGACGACCTGGGCGTCGAGGGCGCTGCGCAGCGTCTGTCCCGCGCGGCGCGTCCGCGCGACGAGCTTGAAGCCGCGGCCGTCGAGCTCGGGCTCGGTCGTCCAGCGCAGCTCGCCGATCGTGTCTTCCCCGCCGGCCGGATGCGTGCGCGCGAGCTCGGCGTCGAGCAGCGGGACGACCTCGTCGAGCAAGCGCCTTTCGTCGGCGAAATCCTGGGCGTTGGGGCGTCCGAGATGGCTCGCTGCGTCGACGATCCGCTCGTCGAAGAGGCGGATCCTGAAATGATCGAGGCCGCGCTGCCGGAGGCTCGCGTTCTTGAGCAGGCCGCGCAGCGGCTCGCCCTCGCGGGTCGGGCCATCGGCGCAGGTCACGCGCGCGCCGTCGAGGGCGATGTCGAAGAGGTAGTCCTCGAGGGCCTGCTCGTCCTTCAGGTAGCGGCTCGCCTTGCCGCGCTTGACCTTGAAGAGCGGAGGCTGCGCGACGTAGAGGAACCCGCGCTCGATCAGGTCGCGCATCTGGCGATAGAAGAAGGTCAGCAGCAGCGTCCGGATGTGCGATCCGTCGACGTCCGCATCGGTCATGATGATGATCTTGTGGTAGCGGGCCTTCTCGGCGGCGAAGTCCTCGCCGATGCCCGTACCCAGCGCCGCGATGATGGCCTGGATCTCGGTGCTCGCGAGCATGCGGTCGACCCGGGCGCGCTCCACGTTCAGGATCTTGCCGCGCAGGGGGAGGATGGCCTGCGTCTCACGGGAGCGGCCCTGTTTGGCGGTGCCACCGGCGGAATCACCCTCGACGATGAAGAGCTCGCATTTCGCGGGGTCGCGCTCCTGGCAATCGGCGAGCTTGCCCGGAAGGCTGAAATCCGAGAGTGCGCCTTTGCGCCGGGCGAGATCGCGGGCCTTGCGGGCCGCTTCGCGCGCCCGTGCCGTATCGAGGATCTTCGCGACGATCGGCTTCGCGACGCGCGGATTCTCCTCGAGGAAGGTCGTCAGCTGCTGGTAGACGATGCCTTCGACGATGCCGCGGACTTCGCTCGTGCCGAGCTTCGTCTTCGTCTGGCCCTCGAACTCCGGCTGCGGAATCTTGACCGAGATGACCGCGGTCAACCCCTCGCGCAGATCGTCACCGGAGACGCTCGGCACCTCCACCTTCGATCCCTTGCTCCCGTTTCCCTTCGTCGTCGCGGCGATGTAGCGGTTGAACGCCCGCGTCAGCGCGGTTCGGAAACCGATGAGATGGGTGCCGCCTTCGATCGTGTTGATGTTGTTCGCGAAGGAGTAGACGGACTCGTTGTAGGAGTCGTTGTACTGGAGCGAGACCTCGGCCTCGACGTTCACGGTCCGGCCGTGGTCATCGAAGGTCCGGGCGCCGGAGAGATAGATCGGCTCTTCGTGCAGCGGCGCGCGCTTCTCGTTCAGGTGTTCGACGAAGGAGTTGATGCCGCCCTGGTAACAGAAGTCGTGGTGCTTGCCCGTGCGTTCGTCGCGGATCTGGATCCGGATGCCCGCGTTCAGGAACGAGAGCTCCCGCAAGCGCTTGGAGAGCACATCGAACGAGAATTCGGTCGACGGAAAGATCAGAGGATCGGGAAGGAACGAGACCCGCGTTCCCGTCTCCGTCGTCTCGCCGACGATTTCGAGGGGACCCGCCGGCACGCCGCGCACGAAGCCCTGCTGATGGATCTTGCCGACCCGGCGGATCTCGACGTCGAGCCGGACGGAGAGCGCGTTGACGACGGAGATGCCGACGCCGTGCAGGCCGCCCGAGACCTTGTACGAGTTCTCGTCGAATTTTCCGCCGGCGTGCAGGGTCGTCATCACGACTTCGGAAGCCGGGCGGTTCTCGGTCGCGTGCATGTCGGTCGGGATGCCGCGACCGTTGTCGACGACGGTCACGCGGCCGTCGTTCTCGATGATGACCTGGATGTCCGTGCAATGACCGGCGAGGGCCTCGTCGATGGAGTTGTCGACGACTTCGTAGACCAGATGATGGAGACCATCGGGACCGGTCGTCCCGATATACATCGCGGGCCGCTTTCGCACCGGTTCGAGGCCTTCGAGGACCTCGATGGAACTGGCGTCGTAAGTCACCGAGAAACTTTCTTCCCAGGCTCGCCGCGAGCCTTCGTGCGGGTTCCGTGTGGTCGCGCCCGCGCTCTTGGAACCCGTTCCCGACGCCACGGCTCGATCCCGCAGCAGCCAGCCGGTCGCGCCGCGGACTGTGGCTCTTCATCCGGCGAGTCATCCGGCGAGCCCAGCCTTTGGCGGTCGATCGACCGGGCGTCGTCAGACGTGTCTCCGTCGAGCTGGGACACTACCGAAACACACAGCGCCGAGTAAAGCTGGAAGGCCGGATTTTTCGGGTCAACGGGCTTTCTCCGCAGGGAGAACGCCGCTTCTCGAATGAGCGGAGAAACGCGGGGCCAGGATCGGGGAGCCTTCGGGGCTCTCGTCAGATCCGCATCGGCATCACGACGGCCAGAGAGGTCTCGTCATCGGGCGGTGTGACCCGGCACGGCGAGAGCTCGTCGTGGAACGA
>JAWKRX010000052.1:0-24232 GCA_041389425.1 Myxococcota bacterium | reverse complement strand
AGCGTCGCGATTGCCGCGGCATCCGCCACCCGGCGCGCCGCCGCCCCCGCATAACGAACGATCGCCTGCGGCGTGCGGCCCGTGCAGCGGAGCGGCTCGCTCGTCACCGCCGCGTCACCGCGCTCGACGAGATAGAGGCCCAGGCCCTCGGGCCCGACCGCGCTGACCAGATGGTGGGTCGCGAAATCGGCGTAGTCGACGTAGTGCTTCTCGCCGCGGAGCTTCCCGCCCGCGTCGACGGTGGCCGCCACGTGCGAGAAGGCGTCGTCGGCCTCGAGCAGCGCCGGCACGACGATCGCCCTTCCATCGACGATCGCCTTGAGCAGCTCGTTCTCATCGCCCTGCGCGGACCGCGCGAGCAGGACGGCCGAGGCCAGGACCTCGACCGCCGGCACGATCGCGGCGCGGCGCGCCAGCTCGTGGACCAGGATGCCGGCTTCGACGAGCCCGGCGTCGCCGCCGCCCACCGCCTCGGGCAGCGCGATGCCGAGCCAGCCCTGGGCCACCATGCCGCTCCACAGCTTCTGATCGGGCTGGCGCTTCTCCTCGAGCTCGCGGATGCGCGCGAAGCCGACCTCGACCTCGAGGTATTGGCGGATCGAGTGCTGCAGCAGGCCCTGCGTCTCGGTGAAATCGGGATTCATGGTTCGGTTCCTCCGCCTAGCGCGTCATGCCGAGATGGCGGGTGGCGATGATGCTGCGCTGCAGCTCGTTCGTGCCGCCGCCGAAACGCAGGATCGGCGACGAAAGGTAGTTGCCCTGGACATGGGCCTGATCGACCGCGCGCGGATCCTCGCGCTCGAGCACGCCGGCGCGCCCCAGCACGTCGACGAGCAGCGTCGACATCCGGTAGCGCAGCTCGCTGCCCGAGATCTTCGCCATCGAGGCCTCGCCGGGCTTGATCTGCCCGGTCGCGATCGTCACCGCGTTGCGGATCGCGAGCGCGCGATGCCGCGCGAGCTCCACGCGCAGCTCGGCCAGCTGCCGGCGCAGCACCGGATCCTGCAGCTTCTCCGGGCGCGTCTTCTTCAGATGGTTCACGACCACGTCGTAATTGCGCGCGAGATTGCTGGTCGGCGAGAGGCCGACGCGCTCGTGGTTCAGCGCGTGCATGATCGTCGTCCAGCCGCCGTGGAGCGGCGGCACGACATCCTCGTCGGGGACGAACACGTCGTCGTAGAACGTCTCGTAGGTGCTCATGCCGCTCATCGTCTTGAGCGGGCGGATCGTCACGCCGGGGGCATGCGTGTTCACGATCAGGACCGAGATGCCCTTGTGCCGCTTCGAGTCCGGATCCGTGCGGGCGGCGAGCCAGATATGCGTCGAATGGGCCGCCAGCGAGGTCCAGATCTTCTGCCCGTTGACCTTCCAGCCGCCCTCGACCTTCTCGGCCTTCGTTCGCAGCGCGGCGAGGTCGGTCCCGGCGTTCGGCTCGGAGTAGCCGATCGCGAAGGTGAGCTCGCCGTTCCAGATGCCGGGCAGATAGGTCTTCTTCTGATGCGCGTTGCCGTACTGCGCGATCGAAGGCGCCACCGACGTGAAGGTCAGGTTGCCGTAGGGCATGCGCCAGTATTCCATCGTCTCGACGAGGATGAACTGGTAGAGCGGATCGCGCCCCTCGCCGCCCATCGCGACGGGCCAGCACATCCGCATCCAGCCCTTCTCCTGCAGCGCCTTGTAGTAGGTGCGCGTCAGCGGCCCGGTCGCGCCCTCACGCTCGCGCATCTCGGCGGCGAGCTCGGGCGTACGCCACTCATGGATGAAGGCTTCGACCTCGTCGCGAAAGGCGAGGTATTCGTCGGGCCAGCGAAAATCCATCTTCGGGTTCCTTCTGGAGGCGGACCGGATCGAAGGGCGAACCGGCCGATGAGAGTCCGAGCAGAACGACAGCCACACTCCGGCCGATGCGAAGCGTCTCGCCCTTCCGCATGACATTGAACCGACCCGATCCCCACGAAGCGATCGGATGGCCGGGGCTCCGAGGGTCGGGCACCGGTGGTCGGGGTGGTGGGACTTGAACCCACGACGCTGAACCCCCAAAGTTCAGGCTCTACCGCTGAGCTACACCCCGACGCGCGGAAGTCTAACCGACGCGGGGCCGGGCGGGCGGAGGGGCCATACCAAGCGCAGAGCCTCCATCCTGTTGATGAGCCGGCAGGCCGAAGTCGTCGATCCACGGCCCCCTGGGCCGACGAGACGGATCGGAGCCGGATCTCGATTCCAAACGCGTTCCGTACGGTGTGCATTTCGGGTAGGGTCGACCCAAGACCCAACCTCGACCCGAAGCAGGAGCTCCCTCATGCTGAAGCCGCCGCCCCGGCCCCTCCCCTTCCTCCTTGTCCTCCTCGCCTTCTCTCTCTTCGCCTCTTCTCTCCTCGCCAGCCCCCAGGCCTCCGCCGAGACCTTCGTCTTCACCAGCACGAGTTTCTTTTCCGGCGCGACCGGACCGTCCTCGGGCACGCTCGTGACGGCTCCGGGGACCGGCGGGCCGGGCCAGGCCATCACCCAATCGGACATCGTCTCGTTCGAGTTCTCGCATACGTTCGCGCCGGGAACGGTGATCGAGTTCGACGAGACGCATCTCGTGAACGTCGGCGCTCCGATTCCGCTGATGGTCGCGGCCGACGGATCGGGCCTCGAGTCGGGCGGATTCCAGGCCCGGGATCCCGTCGCCGATACGCACCTGCGCATGGTCGCCAACGTCGGCGACGTCAACGACAACTACGTGATCGATTCGCCGATCTTCTCCGCGAACGGCGCCTTCGGCGGCGCTTTCGGCGGCTGGGTGCGGGTCGAGTCGACACCGGTTCCGGTCGGAACGCCGCTGGGCCGGCTGCTCTTCCTGGCGGCCGCGCTGGGGACGGGCGCCTGGTGGCTCCGCGGTCGCGCTCGCGGTCGCCACGCTCCGGCCTGATCCGCCGGCATGGCGCCTCGAGCCCCCGAGTCGCGTTCGGGGAAGCCGCGCCTATCGTGGACCGGCGGGATCAACGCACGCCGACGCGGCCATCGGACAGGACGATCACGTCCCGCCCGCGCCGATCTCCTCCGGCCTCGAAACGACCCGGACCTCCGTCGTCACGGGCGCCTTCGCGCCCATCAGCCGCAGGTTCGCCGTCCCGCTCCGATGGCCCATCGTCCGCAGCCAGTTGGGCCGTCCGGGGTCGCGCTCGGAGACGACGATCGTGACGCCGCCGTCCGCATCGTAATGGGCGCTCGCCTTGTTCAGATGGATGGGCGCCTGGGTGTAGTCGAGGGATTCGGTCCAGAGGTTGTTGAGCTGGAAGCCCCAGGCGGTGCAGTCCGGGATCGGGGAGAGGCGGATGACGAGAAACTCGTCCTCGGCGACGGCCCACGCGGCGCTGTAATAGAAGACGCTCGGATCGCCGCCGGCCTTGCGGATGCGCTCGGGATCCTGGAGCGGGAGCTGGTTGAAGCTTCGCCGCAGCGCGACGGATTGGTTGGTCCACATCTCGGCCGTCGTCCGCACGAACTTCGCCGTCGCGAGCAGGCCCTCGGCGATCGGCTCGAAGGCGACCCGGACGGGCTCCCCGAAGCGTCGGCCCGCGTCAGCTCCAGCTCGAGCGCGGGCTTGTCGGCCAGGCCGGCGAACGTGCAGCGCACGAGCAGGCTCTTCGTCTCGCGCGTCGTCGGGAGCCGCAGGCGATCGTCCCCGCCGGAGCCGCCGATCTCGATCTCGAGCGGCCGCTCGCGGGCCTCGGGCAGGTCGTTCGAGTCGAGGTTGCCCGTGATCCGCCAGGCGCCCTGCGCGTCGAATCCGTTCGTGATCAGGAGACGTGGACGCAGCTGCGGAAATCGCCGCGCAATCGGTAGACGTGATCGCCGCTGATCGTGGCTCCGAAATAACGCGTATCCGGGTTGTCGCCGCCGAAGCCCTTGATGCGCTCGTCGCAGAGCGAATGGAGATGGGGATCGGCGGGATCGGCGGCCTCGACATGGCGCTCGAGGCCGGTTCGCAGGAGGCGCGAGAGGTACCGCAGGCCCTCGGCGGCATCGAGCTCGCCGAGCGGGAGGTCGTCCCGGATCAGCTGACGGCCCGCCTGCTTGAGGTCTTCGCAGAAGGCGTCCCAGGTCGCCTGGGCGCGCCGCTGGATCTCGGCGGGCGGCGCGGGCGGCGCCGGCGCGCTGGCGTTCGACGGATTCGCCATGTCGGATCAACCCTCCTTGGGAACGCCGAAGTATTCGTAGTAGCGCCGCAGCGCTTGCGCTCCTCGGCCGCCGCCTCGGAAGATTCGCCGCCCGTCTTGTAGACGTGCTTGCCGAAGACGCCCTTCGGCTTGGCGGCGAGGTAGGCCTCGATCCGCTGCGCGGCGGCGTCCGACATCTGGAGACCGATCTGCTGATAGGCGCTGCGGATCGCCTTCATCGGGTCGGCGGAGAAATCGAGATAGATGACGTTGGCGAACTGCCCTTTCGGGATCGTGCCGTCTTCCATCCAGCGGATGATGCGGTCCCAGAGCTTCACGCGCCCTTCGATCATCATGACGTCGTCGAGCATGTTGCCGCTCCAGGGATCGTCGGTGCGCCACCAGTAGATGGTGCCCTGGACGCTGACGACCGAATCCGTCGTCGTGACCTGATCGCGGTGCATGAAGATGAGGCGGGCATCGGGATAGGTCTCGAGGAGCTTGGGCAGCACCGGCATGTGCGTCGGGCCCTTGAGCAGCCAATGGGGCTTCTTGAACTTCCACTGCAGCAGCTTCAGGATCCGTTTGTGCCATTCGAAGGTCTCGCGGATGTCCTGCTTGCGGAAGTAGTCGACGTAGGACGGGATCTGGAACGCGCAGTAGAAGACTTCGGAGAGGAAGGTCAGATAGAGGAATTCGATGCACTCGACCGGGAGGTCGCCCGCCTGCGCGTGCATCGTCTTCCACTCGGGGGCGATGCGCTCGGGGAGCGTGATGAGCCGATGCGCCTTCTCGATGCGCGGATCGGTGAGATAGGTCTCCTGCGCGGCGGCGGGCAGGGAAACATCGCCTCCCAGCGCTTCACCACCCGGAACTGCTCGTCCTGGGAGAGAGCCTCGTGGAAGATCGTCGTGCCCGAGCGGCCGGAGCCGACGATGAAGACGGGCTCGCGGATGACCTCGTCCTCGATCTCGGGATGCTGCTTGTAGCAGTCCGTGATCCTGAGCCGCGCTTCGAGATAGATCAGCAGATCCGAGCGCGTCAGGATCCGGCCCATCAGATTGAGCTTCGCCTCGTTCTCGATCGCGCGGATCAGCACGCGGAAATGCTCGCGCCAGCGGTCCTGGCCGAAATCGTCCAATCCCGTGTTCTTGCGCGCTTCGCTGAGGAGCGACTCCTCGTCGAGGGGAACGATGCTCGCGATGTCGAGGTGCTCGCCTTCCTCGTTGAGGCGCGCGACCCATTCGGGGCGCGGGGCGGGCTTCCAATCGGTACGGCGGTCGTATTGGCGGGGGGCATCGGGCGACTCCTCTCCTGAAGGTCTTCTGCAGCGAAGGGCAGGCACCGGCAGGGACTGGCGAAACAGGTCGATTCGCGACGAACGGCCTCGCAGCCCGGCAAGTCGGACGGGACGGCAAGCTCGACGCTAGATCGTCGCGCCGTCCGCAACCAGCGGCCGGATCCTCGAAGAAGACCGGGCCCGGTCGCGGGACCATCCGGGTTCGAAGGACGCGCTGCGAGCGGCGGCGCCCAGCGTGGGCCGGGCCGCCAACCCGCTCGCGGTATCGCGCTCCCGGCCCGACGCACTCGTGTGCTTTCGCGGACGCCGCTCCGGTCCGGGGCCCGCCGCGATCCACCACGAAGGCCACGAGAAGTACGAAACCAGTCACTCGAACCTAACGAACAAACAGCTTGAGCAATGCTCCCGAATGGGAGAAGATGCCTCGAAGGATGGGCGCGGGATCGGGGAATCGGAGTCGGTTCCTCGGGTCCTCCCCAGGCGGGAGAGGGTGTCTCGTGCGCACGTTGTCCATCTTCCTGTGTCTCGCGATCTCGCTCTTCGGATCCCCGGCCCTGGCCGAAGGCTCGGCCTCTCATTCGACCTCTCAGGATTCACTTTCGCGTCCGCACTCGGGGCTCCCGATCGAGGAACGCGCCGACGGATTCGCGGCGTATGCCTACGCATCGGGCCCGATGCTCGCTCAGGCCCCGGAAGACGAAGCGATGCAGATCGGCGACATCGAGGCGCGCATCGCGGAGCTCGAGAGCCGGCGCGCTGCGATCGGGACCCGGGGACCTCGGGCCGCGGTCGTCACGGGCGCCGTGATGACGGGCGTCGGGCTCGGCATCGCAGCCCTCGCCGGCATCCTGTGCGCCGCGGCGTCGAGCGGTTCGTCGACGACCTGCAATGGAGACAACGCCGCGGGGCTCGCGGCCGGCGGCGGAGCCGTCGGTGTGATCGGAATCGTCACGCTCGTGACCGGGAGCTCGAAGCTCCGCGAGCGCAAGCGCGAGCGGAAGCGCTCGAGCGCGAGATCGAGTCCCTGAAGCGCCGGGAAGCGGAGAGCGCGCTTCCGAGCGTCTCCTTCGGAATCGGAAGCGATCGTTCGCCCGGCCTCGTTCTCGGCTGGCGGTTCTGACGCGCCTGCGCGGTTCGCTCAGCCGAGCACGCCCGATTGCCCGAGCCAGCCGACGAGATCCCGCAGCGCCTGCGGCTTGATCTCGTGCGCCATCTCGTACTCGCCCCACGCGACCTGGATCCCGAGCGATTCGAGCCGCGCCTTCGACTGGCGCGCCGCGTCGATCGCGACCATCGGATCGCGGGTGCCATGGACGAGGAGCGTCGGCAGCGCCGCCCGGGCGGGATCGGGCGCGAGACCTGCGACGACCGCATCCGGCAGCCAGCTCGACAGCGCGACCAGGGCGCGAAAGCGGTCCGGCCGGCCGAGGGCGAGGTCGTAGGCCATGACGCCGCCCTGGCTGAAGCCCAGCACGACGATCCGCTCGGGATCGATCGGATGGATCTTCATCGCGTCTTCGAGAAAACCTTCGAGGGCCCCGCGCGCGGCGACGAGCGCGGTCGGCGAGACCTGACCGGAGGCGTCGATCGGGAACCAGGCGTAGCCGCGCTGGCCCGGCCCGACCTCGAGGGCGAGCGGTCCCTGCGGACAGAGAAGGACGAGCTCCCCACCCCGGATCTGCGGCGCGATCCCGAGCAGATCGTGGGCGCTCGCGCCGTAGCCGTGGAGTGCGAGGATCGTCGGGAAGGGGCCGGGCCCGGCCGGAACGTGGGCGGTGTAGAGCAGATCCATGCGAGCGGTCTCCATCGAGCGTGGCGAGGTGCGGGCATCGACAGTAGAGAATCGACCCGGGCCCGAGCGAGTCCCGACCGGCGCCCGGAGAATCCACATCGCCTGCACCGCGACGGCATCCGTCCGCCCCGCCCGCCGATCGGCCATCGCTCGGTTACGCTCCGCGACCGCGAGGGCGCGGCGACGACTGGGCGGGGAAGAATGAACGAGCGGGACGATCATCGAAAAGGCGACGAAGGCCCGCGGAGCGCGGCCGATCTCGTGCTGCTGATCGAGCTGCTCGAACGCCTGGCCGAGGCAGAGGCCCCCTTCGATGGACTCGACGCAGAGCTCCATCGACGGCTGCGCATCGCGGCCGGCCGCCTCGCCCGGCCGGACCCGGAGGCGCGGCGGCGCTTCGCCCGCGCGCGACGCCGCGGGGCGCGTCAGAGCGATCGGCGGCGCGACGACGCCGCGCTCGAGGCCCGCAGCAACCGCGCGCGCAAGCGTTCACTCGCGTTTCCGGCACCGCCGCCCGGGCTCGACGTCTCCGAGACGAACCGGCGACTCCTGGCCCACCAGGCCCGCGAGCGCCTCAAGATGCCCGAGGTCCGCTGGCTCGAATCGCCGCGCGATTGTTATGTCTGCAAGGCCCCCTACGTCGAGCTTCATCCCCACTACGAGTCGATGTGCCCGCCCTGCGCCGCGCTCAACTGGGCCAAGCGTCATCAGAGCGCCGATCTCGGGGGGCGCGTCGCGCTCGTCACGGGCGCGCGGGTGAAGATCGGATTCGAGGCCTCGCTCATGCTCCTGCGCGCCGGCGCCCGGGTGATCGCGACGACCCGCTTCGCGGTCGACGCCGCCGAGCGATTCGGCCGCGAGCCCGACTTCGCCGATTGGCAGGGGCGCCTGCGCATCGAGGCGATCGACCTGCGCAACACGCCCTCCGTCGAGGCCTTCTGCCGCCGCCTGCTCGCCGAGGAGTCCCGGCTCGATTTCCTCGTCCACAACGCCTGCCAGACGGTGCGCCGCCCGCCCGCCTACTACGCGGAGATGGTGGCGCGAGAAGACCGCGCCAGGCTCGCGCCGGGAGAGCGGGCGCTGATCGAAACGACCAGCACGCCGATGGCGGCCGCGGGGGCGCTGATTGCGCGCGAGGCGCCGCAGGACGTCGCGGCCCTCTCGGTCGTCGATCTGCTGGGCGAAGCCGCGCTCGCGCCGCTCTTTCCGCCCGGCATGCAGGATGGCGAGGGCCAGCCCCTCGATCTGCGCGAGAAGAACTCCTGGCGGCTGGATCTCCACGAGGTCTCGACCGTGGAGCTGCTCGAGGTCCAGCTCGTGAACGCGATCGCGCCCTACGTCCTGACCGCGCGGCTCAAGCCCCTGATGCTCGCGGTCCCGACCCGCGACAAACACGTCGTGAACGTCTCGGCGATGGAGGGCCAGTTCTACCGGACGTTCAAGACGACGCGCCATCCCCATACGAACATGGCGAAGGCCGCGCTCAACATGCTGACGCGGACTTCGGCGGCGGATTTCGTGCGCGACGGCATCCACATGAACAGCGTCGACACCGGCTGGGTCACCGACGAGGATCCCTTCGCGAAGGCCGTCGAGAAGGAGGGCTCCCAGCGATTCGCGCCCCCGCTCGACGCGATCGACGGCGCCGCCCGGGTGCTCGATCCGATCTTCACCGGCTTCAACACCGGCGAGCATTGCTGGGGCCAGTTCCTGAAGGACTACCGGCCGACGCGCTGGTAGGGCCCCCGAGACGCGCGCCCGGCCGCCGCCGTCGCGCGCGCTCGCACAGCACCGGCGCCCGGCCGAAGTGGCACGGCCGATGCGCCGCTCGAGCACGGCTCGACCCGGACCGGCGCGCCCCGCCGAAGCCGAGCGGCGGGTTTAGGCCCCAAGCAGGCCCGCACGGCGCACCGACCGCATGGCCCCGGCCCGATTTGCCGCTCAGCTGCGTGCTCGAAGCGGCCGATCAGCCGACGACGTTCGCCCGCGCGGAGCCCGCCTCGCCTTCGATGCGCGACGGATCGAGGAACGGATTCTTGAAGCAGCTGCTCGCGTCTCCGCACGTCTACAACGCCCTGCAGAATCTGCTGTCCGGCCCGGCGCGCCGGCGGAGGTTCTATCGCGAGACCCTCGCGATGCCCGAGAAGGGACGCGTCCTCGACATCGGCTGCGGCACCGCCAACAGCCTCGCGTGCCTCTCGCCGGCGATCGAATACGTCGGCTTCGATGCCTCCGGGCCCTACATCGAGTACGCGCGGCGCAAATACGCGGATCGCAATGCCCGGTTCCATCAGGAGATCGTCGAGAAGGCCGACCTCTCCCGTCTCGGCCACTTCGACGTCGTGATCGCGACCGGCATCCTGCACCACCTCAGCGACGAAGCGGCCATCCAGCTCTTCGAGCTCGCGCAGCTCGCGCTTGCCGAGGGCGGCACCCTGATCACGGTCGACCCGTGCTTCGTGCCCGACCAGCATCCGATCAGTCGCCGCATGGTCGGGAACGATCGCGGCGAATTCGTGCGGCCGTTCGACCGCTACCCCCTGCTCGCGAAGAGCGTCTTCGACGACGTCCGCGCCCTCCACCGAAACGACCTGCTCCGGATCCCGTACGACCACTGCGTGATGTTCTCTCGCACGTCGCACGAGGATCCGATCGCCCGGGCCGCGCCTTGACGGAGCCGCTGCCCGGCCATCCCGCGCCTCCCCATCCGGCGCCCCCTGCTCCGACGTCCGTTCCCGGGCCGTCCGACGGCGCGCGAGCGCTCATGCTCTGTGCGCTGATCCTGCTGGCATGCGTCGCCTACGGTGCTTCGAGCTTTCCGCTCGAATTCGATACGAACGACGATGCGGCCATGCTGGGCATCTCGCTCGGCCTCTTCAGCGATCGCCTCGGCGACCCTCGTCTGGTGCATCAATCGGCCTTCCTCGGCGCAGGGATCGGCGGCCTCTTCCGGCTCGTGCCGGCCTTCGACTGGTACAGCGCGGCCCAATGGCTGCTCTGCCTCTCTGGATTCGGCGCGATCGGCTTCGTGCTGCTTCGGCGCGATCGGAGCCTGCTCGGGCTGATCGCCTTCGCCGCCGTCGCCTCGGCGTTCATGGCGCCGATCCTGTTCCGGCTCCAGTTCACGCAGACCTCGTTCGTCTGCCTCGCCGCGAGCGCGGCGCTGCTCGCCGATGCCGCCAGCCGACCGCGCATCGATCGCACGGCGCTCGCCGCAGCCCTCGCCTTCGGACTCCTCGCGGCCCTCGTTCGCTCCGTCAACCTGGTCGCTGCCCAGATCGTCTTCGGCTTTCTCGCCTGCCTGCTCGCCGCCCATGGGCTGGCGAAGGGCGACGCGCGACGCGCCGCGACGCGCATGGCCCTCGTCGTGGGATTCATCGGCGTGCTCGGCGCGAGCGCCTGGGCACTCCACCGTGCGGAGGGCGCGCTCTTTTATGCAACGCCCGACTGGCACGCGTTCTGGCTTCATCACGCCGATCGTGCCTTCGTGCTCGACCACTCGTCCGAGGGCGGGGAGCTCGCGGGGGTCGCCGCGGCGCTCCAGCTGCGGCTGGGCATCACGCCCGAGCAGCTGCTCGCGATGCTCCACTGGCTGCCGATCGACGAAGAGCTCTACTCGCTCGAAAGCTTCGGACGGATGGCGAGCGTCGTTCGCGAGCTCGAAGCCGCGTCTCCGCCCGTCTCCGCACGCTGGGCCGCGCGCGTACCCGAGCTCGTCGACTTCGTCCGGAACAGCCCGATCCTCGCCCACACCGCGATCTGGATCCTCGCGATCGGCTGTCTACAAGCGCTCCGACGTCCGAGCACGTGGGCCCGATCGATCGCGATCGGCATCGGATGGGCAGGATTCCTGCTCGTGTTGATCGTCGGGATCTCCGTGCAGTTCCGACTCCCGCCCTATCGCGTGTGGATGCCCCTCGCGATGCTATGCCTGATCGGCAGCCTGGTCTGCCATGCGATCCTCGAATCGGATGAGCCTCCAGCCCCGCTTCGCGAGCCGAGCGGGCCGACCGGTGAGCGGCGGCTCCTGATGTCGCGCCTGGCCGTGCTGGGGCTCGTCGCGCTCGTCGGGCTCGCGCCGCTCCACCTCGATTTCCGCCGACGCGTCGCGGAGCTGGCCCCGGTGGCGGAGCAGCTCTGTGCGATGACGGAGGCGCACGTCCAGGCCTTCCGGGCCCTGCCCCCCGGCGCCCGGATCTTCATCGCGCCGCGCGTCGTCCATTCGGAATGCTATTTGAAGCCCTTCCAGACCCATTATCCGACCGAGCTGAAGGAGCACGTCGTCTCCTTCGGCTGGCGAAACCTCACGCCCTGGGTGCGCGGGCCGCTCTTCGCGGAGCACGACCGGCTCTTCGACGCCGTGTGCGCCGATCCGCGCAACATGTTCGTGCTGCACCCGTTCGATTGGAAGGACGTCGAAGGCTACCTGCGCCGCCACGAGCCCGGCGTCGTGCTCGAGGTCTACTCGGACCGCTTGCCGCCGGCGATTCTCTCCTGCCGTCGTGGTCCCGAGCGCGGAGCAGCCGAGCAGCTCGTCGGCGTCCGGAGATCGGCAGCAGGCCCGCCGACCACGGCGGCCCGCTAGGCTCCTGGCGGATCGAGCCGGCCCCCCTCCCACACGAGCCGATTCGAGCGATGGGCGAGGCTGCGCAGCCGGCACGCGGGCGGACCGTGCGCTCGCCCCGTTCGCAGCGGAGGCCGAGGAAGAGGCCGAGGAGGCGGAGGAGGCCGACGATGAGTACTCCGCCGAGGGTCGTGATCGGGGAACGCTGGGTGTTCTATCGCGGGCCGAGTCACGAGCCCGAGCGTCATCGTCACTTCGCCGTCCAGATCGTCGTCGGACTCGAGCACCCGCTCCGCGTGGAGATCGACGCCGGCGCTCCGTTCGCCACCCGCGCCGCGCTGGTCCCATCGGAGCGCGCCCATCGCATCTCGAGCGAGGGCGAGATCGCGTTGTTGTTGGTCGAGCCGGCTTCGCTGAGCGGTACGGACGTGCGCTGCGCGGGCACGGACCGTATCCACACCTCCGACGCCCCCGATCCGGCGGCGCTCTCCGCATGCGCGCAGCCGCTGCCGGGCGTGTTCGATCCGCAGGCTGCGGTTGCCGCGATGCTCGACGTCTTCATGCTCGAACCCCGGGAATCCGTCGCACGAGATGCGCGGATCCGCCGGGTGCAGGCCGCGATCGCGTCGGATCCGCGAATCGATCTCGTCACTGCAGCGGAGGAAGTCGGCTTGTCCTCCGGCCGTCTCCGACACCTCTTCCGCGAGCAGACCGGCCTTGCATTCAGCCGCTACCTGCTCTGGGAGCGGATCAAGCGCGCGGTCCGCCTCGCAGCCGATCGACCGACGCTCACCGACGCGGCGATCGAAGCGGGCTTCAGCGACAGCGCCCATTTTTCCAACCGATTTCGCGCACTCTTCGGAATCGCTCCGTCAATCGTGCTCCGACCGGGCGGGATCCTCGCGATGGCCGTCGCTGCGGGCGAAGCTCACGACGTCGGCCGAATGCGCTGAAGACCACGCTTCGATCTCGCCGGCATGGGCGCTCCGGCGATGCTCTGCGAGCAGGTCTCCACCGAAGTCCCCCGAATGGCGCACCATCGAATGGACGTGATCGGCCGAGGGCGCCGTGTTGTCGTATTCGATCACGAGATCGCCGGCCTGGATCCGGTAGTAGAGCGAGCGGCCCGGCTCGAATCGCGGCTCCCCATCGCCCCGACGCCTGCCGAACGCGAACGCCGACGTGCCGGCCTGCCCGGCCACGCCCTCCCGCAGTCTCGCCGCGACGGGCGGAGCGAAGTTCGAGAGGTACACCTCGATCAGATCGTCGAGGGCTCTCGCCGCCGGCCCGCTCAGCGCCGACCGGGGAATGCCCTCGGGCTCTCCCGGCTCGAATACCGGGTCGCCCGTGACGAACATCGGGCGGTACAGCTGGCCACTGAGGCGGGCGAACCCGATGCGCGCCCGATCCCGTTCCGCAGCAGTCATCGTCTCGAGCAGCGCGAGCGCGAGGTCCTCCTCGGCGGCGAGCACGCGCAGCCCGGCACGCGGTAGCGAATCCGGTACGCGCGAGGGCTCTGCGCCGAGGAAGAGCGGGGTGTAGGCGATCGCTCGTCCGGGCACCGACGTCCAGTTCATCGAAACGTGATGGCCGTCGAAACGGAGCCCGAAGGCCCGCCCGGGTGAGGCATCGCCGAAGATCGAGAGGAAATAGCGATCGGGGCTCCGCATCCCCGGAATCAGGTTGAGTGGGCCATGGCCGACCTCCAACACCTCCCGCTCGAGACTCCGGATCGCCGCGACCTTCTCCCGGCCGCGATCGCTCAATCCGATCGCGAATGCCTCCTCGAGGCGCCGTCGCTGCGTCGTATCCATCTCCGCGAGAGGCAGCCCTTCCAGGAAGAGCGGGGCCAGGCGCAGGTCCATTCTCTCCCGGGAATCGAAGGGGGCGTGCCGGGCCACCGCCTGCTGATCCGCTGCCAACGCATCGATTAGAGCCCGGACCCGCGCGACGAGCAGCGCACGTTCGTCGTCGATCGTGCCCGCGACTGCGCCGGCACCGGCGATGAATCCGGCGGCCAGGACGAAGATCATGCGGACCGGGATGCCCGCCCACCTGCCACGATGACTCATCCGGTCGCTCCTCGGCGTGTCCGGGACACGCATCTCGGAGCCGGATCATCGCGGCCGCCCGCGCGAGCGCTTGAACGGAGGGGCTGGAATCGACGCCGGCAGCGCGGCACCCGGCCGCCCGCACCGCTATTCGGTGACGAGCGCCGTCCCCGGCTTGAGGATCCGCCGCACCATCGGCTCGAACTCCGAGAGCGGCAGCGTCTCGCCCTTCGGATCGAAGGCCGGCTGGTCGTAGAGCTCGCAGAATTCGGCGCAGGCGTCGAACCAGGGATGGTCGCGGAACTTCTCGCGCGCGTTGCGATCCATTCCGATGTGGTGCCAGAAGTAGTAGCCCTGGAAGATGCCGTGATGCTGCAGGATCCAGTGGAGCTCCTCGCTCACGTACGGGCGCAGGATCGCCGCACCGATCTCGGGATGGTTGTTGGGCGCCAGCGTGTCGCCGATGTCGTGGAGCAGCGCAGCGACCACGTAGTCCTCGCCGCGGCCGGCACGCAGGGCGAGGGTGGCGGTCTGGAGGCTGTGGGTCAGGCGGTCGACGGGGAAGCCGCCGTAGTCGCCGTCGAGCAGGCGCAGATGCGCGAGGGTCCGATCCGCCAGACCGGCGCAGAGCTGCGCGTGGTGCGGCGCGATGATCATCCAATCCTCGCGCGTGCTCTCGGCCATGCGGTGGAAGCTCGCGCGATGGGGGGTCTCGGGCTGGGTCGACATGGCGATCTCCTCGCGGCGGGTTCGGCGCACGATATCCATCGGGTCCCGTGGACGCACCCGCCTCGGAGCGCGACCGGGAGTCATCCCAGACCATCCACCGTCCAGCGCCCACCGCCGGCCGCCGGCCGCCGAGCGAAGTCCGATCCCACCGAGTCGGCGCACACCCTGCCTGCGTCTTCTGGTCTAGCCTGCAACTCTCTCGCGCCATGGAGTCCCCGATGCTCTCGGTCCTGCAGAACGCCAAGCCAGGCGACGTGCGCCTCGATCCATTTCCGCATCTCGTGATCCGCGACGCCCTGCCCCCGGCGCTGATCGAAGAGCTGGTCGCCAGCTACCCGAGCAACGAAACCCTCGGGGTGGACGCCTCCGCCAACAACAAGCGTTGGAGCTGTTCGGCGCCGAAGGTCGCGGCCAACCCGGCGATCTCCGCGCTCTGGCGCGACGTCATCGCCTATCACGCCTCGCCGGCGTTCTGGGCCGAGGTCGCGGCGGTCTTCGCGGACGCGATCGCCCACTGCCATCCCCGGCTCTTCCCCGATCACGCGCGCATCGCTGCGCTGCGTGCCGGCGTGCGCGGCGTCGACACGCTCGAGACGCACGACATCCTGCTCGATGCGCAGCTCAGCGGGAACACGCCCGTGCGCGAGCCGGGCTCCGTGCGCACGACCCACCTCGACGACAACGCCAAGCTCTTCGCGGGCCTCTTCTACTTGCGCCCGGACGACGACGACACGCCGGGCAGCGACCTCACGATCAGCCGCTATCGCCCGGGACTGCGCACCCGGGCCCAGAAGCTCGCCTGCTTCGAGCGGATGTACGTCGACGACGCCTTCACCGAGGTCGTCGAGACGGTGCGCTATGCCAAGAACACGCTCGTGATGTTCGTCAACGGCTTCGACGCCCTGCACGGCGTCACCGTGCGGCCGCGCACGCCGCACCGCCGCCTCTTCATGAACCTGGTCGGGGAGATCTCGGGCGAGCTCCACCCCGTCTACAACTCGCAGAAGCCGACCTGGCTCGACCGCCTGCGCCGGCGGCGCGCGCTTCGATCGGCGCCCGCTTCGCACGCGAGCCCCTGATCACGCGCCGCACGAGGGGCGCCGATCGCGGCGTACGGCCGCCCTCCGCCGTGCGATCCCGAACGCCGCCAGCCCGCCCGCGAAGAGCCCGGCCGCGAAGCCCGGCTCGGGCACGGCGTCGTACGCCACCGTGAGTCGCGGCCCGGCGATCGGAGACGCTTCGCTCCGGAGGTAGATCTGCAGCGAGTTCTCCACGCCGGGTACCACGACGTCGTCGACGTCGTATCCCCCGCGCAGCCCCCGATGGCTGAAGCCCGTCGGGTCGATGGCATCGAGGCCGGCGCCGCCCAGTACGAACTGGATCGGGGTGTCTCCGCTCGCATGGACGTCGCCGACGTCGATGCGCGGCGCGAGCTCGATCGGCGCGTCGACCGTTCCGATCGTCGCGCAGTCGACGAAGCGGGCGACCGGCGGATTCGAGAGCGTCGCTTCGACGAGCACGAGCTGGTCCGCCGAGGCCGGATGCGTATTCGTGCCGGGTAAGCCGCTGCCGAGGATCTTCATGTCGAGGGGCGCCGAGACGAGGTTCGCGCCGTCGGGGATGCTCGCCGTATCGAAGGACATCGAGTTCCGGTAGATGTTTCCAAAGCCCGGCCTCTCGGTATTCGACAGGTAGCGGTGAGCGGCCCGGACCAGCCGTTAGGTGGTTCCGGCATCGGAATCCGGTCGATCTGCCGGGGGCGCGAACGCGTTACCATGCGGGCGCATCGCGAGCCGGATCGGATCGGACCGTTCGAGGGAATGCACGGGCCCCGAGCCCGTCCCAGGGAGAGTGCAGCCTTGCGAATCGTGCTCGGGGAGTTCGAGATCGATTCCGTGGCGATGGAACTCCGACGCCGGGATCGATCGATCGAGATCCAGCGCCGCCCGCTCGAGCTTCTTCTCTATCTCGTCCGGCACCGCGATCGGATCGTCTCGCGCGAGGAGCTGCTCGCGGCCCTCTGGCCGGGGACGCAGGTGAGCGACGGCGCCCTCTCGACGGCGATCTACACCGTCCGCCGGGCACTCGAGGAAGAGGAGCGTCACCCGCCCTGGGTCCGCACGGTTCGCGGGCGCGGGCTCCGCTACGAGGGGCCCTGCGAAGCGCCGGGGGCCGAGCTGCGGAGCGGCGATGCGATTCCGCTGCTGGCCCGGGACGCCGCGCTGGCCGCGCTGCGCGACGCGGCCGCAGCGGCGGCGAGAGGTCGCGGCAGCGCGGTCTTCGTGATCGCACCGGCGGGACTCGGCAAGACGCGCCTGCTGCGCGACTTTCTGGACGAGCTCGCCGGATTCCGAGCGATCGAGGCACGCGCCGAGCCCGAGCTGCTCGAATCGCCGAACGCCTTGTGGTCCGAGGTGTTGCAGACATGGGCGGGGGATCCGGCCGGGATCGCCGACGACCTGCCGCTCGCGGAGCTCCATCGGCGCGTCGCCGCCTTGATCCGCTCCGGCGATCCGGCTTCTCCGATCGTGCTCGTGCTCGAGGATCTCCACTGGGCGCATCCGGCGTCGCTCTCGGTCGTCGCGAGCGCGCTGCCGCGCCTCGCCCGGGCGGGCGTATTGTTGGTCGGGACTTTCCGGCCGGGGGGCAACGACGTATCGGCCGCGCGACTCGCCGGGCTCGTTCATCAGCCCGGCGTGCAGCGCGTCGAGCTCGAGCCCTTCGGTGTACGCGAGGTCTATGAGGTGCTCGGCCTCGTCCGCGGCCGCACGGCGTCCCAGGCCGAGGTCGCGGAGGTGTTGCGGCGGAGCGAGGGCGTCCCGCTCTACGTCATCCAGCTGGCCCATCAACCCACGACGGACGGAGGCCGGCGGGCCGGCAACGTCCTCACGGACACGCTGATGCAGCACGCACCCGAGGTCCAGCGGATGCTCGGCGTCGCCGCGCTCGTGGGCTCGACTTTCGAGCTGGAGCAGGTCGACGCGGCGTTGGGTCTGCAGGTCGCGTCCGATCGCCAATGGACTTCGGACGCGCTCCGCGATGGATTGATCGAGCGCGACGCGTCGAGTCTCTCGACGTTTCGGTTCAGCCACAATCTGATCCGGGAGGCCGCCGCGAACGGCCTGGAGGCGACCGAGCGCGTCGGCGTCCATGCGCGCCTCGCGATGATGCTGGAACGTAGATGGCCCGAGCCCACCTCCGAGCAGATGCGCACGTTGGCGCGCCATTATGCGGCCTGCGCCGAGGACCCGATCCAGCTCGAGCGCGCGATCCACTGGGACCTTCAGGTGGCGCGGTCGGCGGCGGCGCGGCATGCCTGGGAGGACGTCTGCGAGGCGACGAGTCGGCTGCGGGGCTGGCTCGAGCGGTCGGGGCCGCGCTCGAGCGCCCAGGCCCATCGGCCGGAAGTGCTCTCCCACCACGCAGCCGCCCTCGCGGCATTGCCCAGGCGATTGCCCGAGCTGCAGTCGACGATGCGCGAGATCGAGGCGCTCCCGGAGACCGCCGATCTCGAAGAGCGAGCCCGTCGATTCGCGCACGCGGCGCTCTGCGCCCACTTCGCGGGAGAGGTGACCCGCGCCCTGCCGCCCCTGGCGGCGCTGGCCGAGATCCCCGACGAGCGCGTCCGATTCCTGTCCGCGGCGCTCTCGATCCTCACCGACGTGCAGTCCGGCCGTTACCGCGAGGCATTCGACGCGGCGAAGGCCATCCTATCGGACGCCGGCCCGCCGACGCGCGATCTGCTGCCGACCTACGAGGCAGCGGACGTCTGCATGGCCTACGGCGCACTCGCCGGCATGATGCTCGGGGACGCCGACGCCGCCCGCACGCTGCTCGCCGCTGCGGAGGAGCGCGCGGCGAGGCGAGGCGATGCCTTCAGTCAGGCGATGGTGATCTTCACGACCTGCGTCGCACTCGACCTCGCGGAGGACTGGGCGGCGCTCGCCGACACGGCCACCCGGCTCGATCCGCTCTGCCTCGAGTTCGACGTGCGCCGATTCCTGGGCTCGGGTTATGCGTTCGGATGCCTGGCCCGCGCGCGTCTCGGGGCAACCGGCGAGCCGCTCGAAGGGACGGCCCAGGTCGTCCGCACCCGCGCGGCGCGCTCCGAGGGCACCTCTTTCCGACCCTACATCCTGGGCTTCGCCGCCACCCTCTTTACACACGCCGGCACGCCCGATGCCGCGCGGGCCTGCTACCGAGAGGCCTCGGCCTGTGGCCACGCCGGGGAGGTCGGGTTCGCCCCGGCGCTGCTGCTCCGGGAGGCGGAGGCGCTCAGCGGGTGGGGCGAGCCCGAGCTCGCGATGCGTCGGCTCGATGAAGCAGAGGCGCTCGCGATCCGGCTCGCGGCGAGCGGGATCCGGGAGCGGCTCCTCGGCCTGCGGGAGCGGCTCGGGCTCGGCGGCGGCCCGAAGAGTTGAAGTTCAGTTGAGACTGCGGGGCGCGGACCTCGGCCAGAATGGCCCTGTGCGGCGCGCGCCCCGGAGGTTCTTCGGGCCCCGCGGCGGCGCGACCTCGAGGAGGCGAAGGCGATGTGGGGAGCGATCACTCTGGCCCGTGGGATCGCGATCGCGACCCCCCTGATGATGGCGGCCGCGGCGGCGGCCCAGCCCGTCGTTTCCGCTTCCTCCGACATCACGATCGACCTCGGCGCAGGCGTGGTCGCCGCCGACGACGACGTCAGCGTCGACAACCAGCTCGGCATCGTGCTCCTCGAAGGCCTCGGCGGCCTGCCGAGCCAGGCCGACGTCGTCGCCTACGGACAGGAGCTGGGCGGCGCATTTCTGCTCGCGCTCGATACCACCGTCGATCTCGGCGGCCTCGTCGCCCGCCGCGGGGACGTCGTGCGCTGGAACGGTCAGGCCTACTCGATCGTCTTCGACGCGAGCGCAGAAGGCGTGCCGGCGAACGCCATCGTCGACGCCGTCTCCCTCGCGCCCGGCGGCTACCTGCTCTCCTTCGATACGACCGTCGACCTGGGCTCCGGCATCGTCGCGCACGACGAGGATCTCGTGCGCTGGTCGTCGACGACCGGCGCCTTCACGATCGCGCTCTCGGGCGCCTCGATCGGGATCCCGCGCGCGCTCGACGTCGATGGTGCGCAGGACCTCGGCGGCGGGGCCTTCCTGCTCTCTTTCGACACGGCGGGGACCGCGCTCGGGGTGACCTTCGACGACGACGACGTGCTGCGGCTCGAAGGCGGCGTACTCACCGTCGAGTTCGACGGATCGGCGGCGCATGCGGGCTGGGGGGCGGCGGATCTCGATGCGGTGATGGTGCCGGAGCCGGGCGTCGCGACGGCTGTGGCGCTGGGGACGCTGATGCTCGGGGGGCTGGGACGCGGTCGCCGTCGGCGGGGCGCACTCGCCGTCTCGGGCGCCGCGCTCCTGGCGGCCAGCGCGGCGCACGCCGTCGACGGCGTGCAGGAGATCAACCAGACGTGTGCGGTCCAGACCGGCTGCTTCAGCGGCGACACGGCGGGCTTTCCGGTCACGATCGACGGGACGGCAGGCAGGAGCTACCGGCTGACGAGCGACCTCGTCGTGCCCGACGAGAATACGGACGGGATCCGCGTGAGCGCCCCGAACACGAGCATCGACTTGAACGGCTTCGAGATCGTGCGCTCCGGGTGCGTGGGCGCGACGACGGACTGTACACCGACCGCTGGCACGGGCTCGGGCGTCGCCGTCCCGGATACCACCGGCGACGTCCGCGGCATATTGGTACGCGACGGCGCGATCACCGGAATGGGCGTCACCGGCGTATTCCTCGGGAATCAGGCCGAAGTGCGCAACCTGCGCATCCGCTGGAATCGGTTGAACGGCATCGGTGCCGGGGTCAGCTCGATCGTGTCGGACAATACCGTCCACCAGAACGGCAGCGATGGGATCGTCGCCAACCACGGCTCGAGCGTCGCGAGCAACGTCGTCTACCAGAACGGGGGCCGGGGCATCTTGGCCAGCACCGGTGCGACGGTCTCCCACAACACCGCCTACTCGAACGGCACCGTCGGGATCTCCGCCAACGCCGGGTCGACCGTGTTCGGCAACACCGCCTACAACAACGGAGCGGATGGAATCGTCGTTCTCTCCGGCTCGACCGTTTCCGGTAACACATCCTTCGCCAATGAGGGCGATGGAATCGATACGTCCCTCGGCTGCACGGTCCAGCGCAATACGGCGCGTTTGAACGCGGGCTTCGGCCTCAGGCTCGGCTCGGAGACCGCCTACCGCGAGAACGTCGTCACGAGCAACGGAGCCGGCACGGTGACCGGCGGCGTGAACCTGTTCAACAACTCCTGCAATGGGACGACGATCTGTCCGTGAGGTGGAGGCCAATGGCGAAGACGAGTCGATGCGGCGCGGCCCTCGTGGCGGTGGCGGGCCTGCTGGCGACGGCGACGGCAGCATGGGCGTCGGACGGCGTCGTCGAGATCAACCATACCTGTGCCGTTCAGACCGGCTGCTTCGGCAACGACTTCCCCGGCTACCCCGTCACCATCAACGGCAGCGCCGGCAGGAGCTACAGGCTCACCAGCGACCTCGTCGTGCCCGGCGAGAATACCGACGGGATCCTGGTCTTCACCTCCGACGTGGGAATCGATCTCGCGAACTTCACGATCATCCGCAGCGGCTGCGTCGGGGCGACGACCGACTGCACGCCGACCACCGGCGGGGGATCGGGCATCAACGTCACCGATGGCGATCTGGTCCGCGGCACATCGGTGCGCAACGGCAGCATCACCGGAATGGGTCGATACGGTGTGCTCCTCGGTCCCCAATCCGAGATACGCGACCTCCGCGTGCGCTGGAACCGCATCGGCGGAGTCTTCGCCGCCACCGCCTCGACGATCACGGGCATCACTGCCTACCAGAACGGCGGCAGCGGGATCTTCGCCGGCAACGGGGGCTCGACCGTCACGGGCAACACCGCCTACTTGAACGGAACCAACGGGATCCAGGCCGTAGTCGCCTCGACCCTCTCGGGCAACACGGCCTACCTGAACGGTGGCGCTGGCCTCTTCGCCGGCTCGGGCGCGAATGTCTCGGGCAACACCACCCACGACAACGCCGGCAGCGGCATCGAGGCCGGTGACGGCTCCGTCCTCGACGGCAACGTCGCCCGCAACAACGGTGCGACGGGCATGTTCCTGGGCGCCGGAGTCAGCGTGCGCGGCTCGACCTCCGCGGGCAACACGGGCGACGGCATTTTCACGAGCTCGGGCGCGACCGTCACGGACAACACCGTCTACGGCAACGGCGGTGACGGCATCCAGGCCGGCACCGACTCCCTCGTCCATCGCAACGCCGCCCGCCTGAATGCCGGCTACGGCCTCCAGCTCTCGGGCGGCACGGGCTTCCGCGAGAACGTCGTGAACGACAACACGACCGGGACCGTGCTGAGCGGCGTCAACCTCGGCAACAACGTCTGCAACGGGAATACGACGTGTCCGTGATGAATCACATCCCGCTCCCGATCCTGGCGACCGGCGTCCTTTCGGCCCTCGCGGCCCTCGCGGCGCCCTCTCCCGCCCAGGCCGCCTGCCTGGTCCGCGCCCAGGCCGGCGCCGCCCTGCAGGAGCTGACGACGGGCGTCGCGTCCGCGAACGACGCGACGCCCTTCGGCTCGTCCTCGACGACCGCCGCCTTCGGACGGCTCTCCGCGAACAGCTCGGTCAGCCTGAGCGACACGCAGACCGACGGCGGCTCGACCCCCATCCCGATCGCCCACTTCGAGGACGATTGGACCGTGACGATCCCGAGTCAGCCCGGCCTCTTCGCCGGCACGCTGACGTTCGAGATCCTGCTCGTCGGCGAGCCGACGGTCGAGGTCCAGGTGGGCGGCCAGGGTGCCGTCCACGAGATGAACACGGGCTACCAGCTCCTCGTCAACCGCAACGGCGGGTTCATCTCCGGGACGGACGGGCGACGACTCTACGGGACGGGCATGACGCCCCAGCTCGTCACGGTCGGCACGGTTCCAGCGCCGGGCCGGATCTCGATCGACGTGACCGTCGTCTTCGGCGTGCCGGTGAATCTCGCGTTCGACCTGATCAGCTCGACCGGGGGCAACCAGGTGCTCTTTCCCGGACAGGACGGATTCACGATCGGCCGCACGAACATGGCGCTCTACTGGGCCGGCGTGACGTCCATCCGCGACAACGGCGGGAACGAGCTGCTCGAGCAGGCCGTTCTCTCGAGCTGCTCCGGGGTCGACTGGCTCGAGTCGCAGGCGCCGCCGCCCGTGCCCGTCGGTCCCGCGGTGGGACTGGGCGTGGGCCTCGGCGCGATCGGGATCGGCGGGATCGCGATCCGCCGGCGGGCGCGAGACGCGTCACGACGGCCGCCGCCCTGACCCTCGCTGCGACCGCTCCCGCCCGCGCCGTCGAAGGCGTCCAGGCGATCGATGCCGCCTGTGATCGAGCGACGACGACGGCATCTTCGCCTAACGCGGGTGCGAGGCCGGCTCGAGCGGCCCGAAGAATCCGATCACCTTCTCGACGCGCCCTTCGGCGTCGATGACGGTGACGTCGAAGCCGGCGAGCAGCAGCTCGCCCTCGCGGTGGATCGCCCAGTGGTAGCGGTAGTGACGGTGGTGGCCGTCGACGGCGCTGGTGCGGGCGTAGACGGCGCCGGGAATCTGTTCGTGGACGCGGTGGACGTTGGCCTCGAAGGCGTCGATGCCGACGAGATCGATCGAGGGATCGACGAAGTGCACGTTCGCCGTCAGCGCCTCGTCGAGATGGGCGCGGACTCGAGCAGGATCCCGCTCGTTCCAGGCCGCGAGCATGTGATCGAACGAAATGGGGATCGGGCTCAAGGGGACTCCTGTTCCAGCGGCTGGGTGCGCTTCGCGCGAGTCTCATCCGAGCGCGACTCCCCGGGACCGGGCAGAATGGCCAGAGCCTCGGTCTCGCACAGCAGTTCGGGGCGACAGATCGGAGCCGCGACCAACACGTTGGGGAATCCGTCGTATCCGCGATCGCGGAGCTTCTCCCGGAGTCGCTCCGCGTCGGCTGGCCGCTTCAGATAGGTCACCGCGGAGACGACGTCCGCGAAGCCCGCGCCCTGGGCCTCGAGCAGCGCTGCGACGTTTCGAAGCATGCGCTCCGCCTGGGCGTCGAAGTCCCCGGCATGCGCCGTTTGGCCCGCCTCGTCGATGCTCGCGGTCCCGGAGACGTGGAGCGCGACCTTGTTCGTCTCGACGAGCCGCATGCCGCGCACGAAATCGGCGCCGTACTCCGGCGCTTCGTTGAGCGTCGACGCGCTCATCGGGCTGCGCGAGCGCGGTTGGCTCGTCTTCAGCGCGTAGAGGCCCAGCGACAGCCCGTGCGCCTCGCCGGCGGGCCCGCCGCCGATGCCCGTGCTGGCCGGGGCGGGATCGATTCCGCGCGCCGCGAAAAAGGCGCGCCGGGCGCGGTTCAGCGCCGCGTAGTCGCGATCGATGTCGCGCAGGTGGATCCAGGTGCGGACGACGTCGCGAAAATCCATGCCCGCCCGCCTAAGCAGGCGCTCGGCCCCCTCGAACGTCGCCCGCGCCTGTTCTTCGGCATCCTCGCCGGGGCCGCAGAGCCCGCCGGCGTAGAGCCGGGCCTCGTCACCGAGGCGGACGCGCAGGCCGTGCGAGCGGGCGCATTCGGCGCAGGGACAG
>JAWKRX010000051.1:0-26168 GCA_041389425.1 Myxococcota bacterium | reverse complement strand
CCCGGCGAGCATCGGATCGACGTCGCGGGCGAGCCGTGCGCGGAGGCGCTCGCCGTCGTGGAGCACGAGCGCGCGTCCCGCGAGCACGCGCCGCAGGCCGCGCAGCCCGTCACCGCGCACGCGGCCTGCGAGCAGCGACGGATCACCCGGATCGAGCAGCACGACGCCGAGGGCGCCCATCGCGCTCCCGCTGCGCCCGCCGCGCCCGCTCGCCGCGACCTCGCCCTCGATGAGCGCCAGCGGACCGACCGCGCGCAGCCAGGGATCGAGCGCCGCGCGGCTCTCGCGATCCCATTCGAGCGACTCCGGATCGCGACGTTCGAGCACGAGGGACAAGCCGATTCCCGGATCCCGCTTCGCCGGGCGTCCCGCCCGGGCGCGCGTCAGACGTAGATGCCGCCGCTGTACTTGCGATCCTGCCGGATCTCGACGTTGATGAGGGCGGGCTTGCCCGAAGCCGCCGCGCGCTCGAGCGCCGGCCGCAGCTCTTCGGGCCGCGTGACGTACTCGCCATGGCCGCCGAGCGCCTCGACGACCTTGTCGTAGCGCGTGCGGTTCAGCAGCACCGCCTCGAGCCGATCCCAGCCGTAGATGGCGCCCTGCGGCCGCATCATCTGGCCCCAGGCGCCGTCGTTGCCGACGATGCCGATGATCGGGAGGCCGAAGCGGACGGCCGTGTCGTATTCCATGCCGTTGAAGCCGAACGAGCCGTCGCCGTAGATGATGACGACGGGCCGGCCCGGATGCGCGAGCTTCGCGGCGAGCGCGAAGGGCATGCCGACACCGAGGGTCCCGAGCGGCCCGGGATCCATCCAGGCGCCCTCGCTCTTCACGGGGATGATCTTCGCCGCCGTCGCGACGATGTCGCCGCCGTCGCCGATCACGATCGGATCGCGGAGCGTGTCGAGCCAGTCGCGCACCTCACGGCACATGCGCTGGGGATCGATCGGCACCTCGTCGCTGGAGAGGCTCGCCTCGACCTTTTTTTCTTCCGCGTCCTCGATCGTGCGCAGCTCGTCGCGCCAGCCGGAGAAGTCGAGCCGGATGCTCTGGCTCTTCATCTCCTCCGAGAGCGCGCGGAAGCTGCTGGCGAGATTGCCGACGAGGGGCACGTCGGCCTGGCGGTTCTGGCCGATCAGCGTCGCGTCCATGTCGAGCTGGATGATCTTCGCATCCGCCGGGATCGTCTGGCCGAAGCGCATGCGGAAATCGAGCAGCGTCCCGGCGAGCACGATCAGATCGAGCTTCTTCAATGCGTCGCGCCGCGAGCGGTTCAGGAACTCGGGCGAGTCGAAGGGCACCGAGCCGCGGCCCATGCCGTTCGTATAGGTCGGGATGTGGGTCTCGGCGATGAAGCGGTTCATGTCCGCCGCGGCCTTCGACCATTTCACGCTGGTGCCCGCCATCAGCATCGGCCGACGCGCGGCGCGCAGCAGATCGAGCGCGCGGCGGACCTCGTCGGGATCCGGCGAGAGGCGCGGCGGCTCGGTCCGGATCTTCGGAATCACGACCTCGGATTCCTCGACGGCGCCCATGAAGATGTCCATCGGGATCTCGAGGAACGCGGGACCGGGGATGCCGGAGACGGCGTGGCGGATCGCGAGCTCGATGTATTCGGGGATGCGCTTGGTCTGGTAGATCGCGTCGCAGTATTTCGTGATCGGGCGGACGACGCCGAGATGATCCATCTCCTGCAGCGAGCCGCGGCGCAGGTTCTCGAAGGGGCCCTGGCCGCCGAAGACGAGGATCGGCGAGTTCGCGCGCCAGGCGTTCGCGATGCCGGTCACGCCGTCGGTCACGCCGGGGCCGGCGGTGATCGCGGCGACGCCGATCTTGCCGGGATTGCAGCGGGCCCAGGCGTCGGCGGCATGCACGGCGGCCTGCTCGTGGCGGACGTCGACGATCTTGATGCCCTCGTCGATGCAGCCGTCGTAGAGCGGCATGATGTGGCCGCCGGAGAGGGTGAAGACGACTTCGACGCCCGCTTCCTTCAGGGCCTTGGCCGCGAGCTTTCCACCATGGAGGGACATGGGATCTCCGATCGTGCTGGGAGGGACGGAATCCGGGACGCCAGGGAACGGAGATCAAAGTACAAAAGCCGGTGGACACCTGCTGGTGTCCACCGGCTTTCTGGATGAAACCTCGAGTCTTCCTTGCGGAGCCCCGAGAGCGCCCGTCTCACCGGGCGGCGAGCCCGGGGAGGCGAGTGGAAGACCGCGCTACTGGAGCTTGATCTCCGCGCGGCGGTTCAGCGACCAGGCCGTCTCGCCGGTGCCGGAGACCGCGGGCCGCGCCTCGCCGTAGGAAACGACGGAGAGCTGCGAGACCGGCACGCCGAGGTTGTAGAGGTAGCGGCGGACCGCGACCGCGCGGCGCTCGCCGAGGGCCACGTTGTACTCGTCCGATCCGCGCTCGTCGCAGTGGCCTTCGATCACGGCCGAGCCACCCGAGCTCTTCAGCGTCGCCGCCGCCGCCTCGAGGATCGACTCGAACTGGGGCTTGACGTCCGAGCGGTCGAGGTCGAAGTAGATCGGCGCGATGCTCGAGCCGCTGGCGTCGTAGCCCATGTCCGAGCCGTCGCCCGCGCCGGCGTTCGCATCGTCGAACTCGCTGCCCGTGCCGCTGCCGCCGGCATTGGCGTCGGCATCCGGCGTGGTCTTGCAGCCCGCCGTCGCCAGGGCGAGGACACCCGCCAGGAAAACCAGTCGCAGTTCAACCGAAGAGGAAAGTCGTCGCATCATGACCCGGTCGTTGCCTCCACGACGAGCTCGGCTCCGCAAACATGCACGGCCGGTGGTCTCATCGAGCTTCTCGAATAACAAGTTGAATGGTGTGCGCGCTATGCGCCGTCCACCCGGCGCCCCACTCGTTCCGCTTCGAACCGCCTCGACCGCGCTGCTTGCCAAGGATGCAGGACGTGCGAGGGAATCGGAGCTCGACGGTGCAGGCGATCATGCCTCGGTCCGGCCCGCCCGGACCTCGTGTGGGCCTTGGGATCGCTGCGCAATTCGCATGGCGGCCCCGAGCCGAGGCGGATGATGGAGGCTCGGCCCGTCTCCCGCAACGGGGGAGGCGCCGATAGTTGCCGCCGCGCGCGGTCGGGTTCGGCCTGCGGCCCGGCCCCGCCGCCTCCGACTAGCCCGGCTCGGCCAGGGCGAGGACGATCGCCTGCGGATCCAGCCAGTAGTGGAAATCCTGGCGGACGTCGACGAAACGGATCCGGCCCGAGCGGTCGAGCAGCAGGGTCGCCGGATGGGGGACGCCGACTTCGAGGCTCTCGGGATCTGCCTTCAGCAGGCCGAGCCGCCGGATCAGCGTGCTCTTCGGGTCGGCGAGGAAGAGGATCCGATCGGCCAGGCCGCCCTCGGCGAGGAAGAGCCGGGTCCGCTCGTTGTACTGGGTGTCGGACATGACCCACACGATCGCGAGGTCCGGCACCGAGCGGAGGGCGGCGTCCAGACCGAGCAGCCGGGCCTTCGTGAAGGGGCACCAATCGACGCTGCGCTCGAACACGAGCAGTGTTCGCCGGCCGACGAGGTCCTCACGGGTGTGGATCCGCCCGTCGAGCCCGCGCAGCTCGAAGGCCGGCAGCTCACCGCCGACCGCCAGCGAAGTCTCGATGTCCTGCCGGACCCGATGCTCCGGGCCGCGCGCCGTCAGGGGCTGGCTCGGCAGCAGGAAGTCGATGGCGAGCAGCGCCAGCAGGACCAGGCTGGCCAGGAAGCGCAGGATCATCGGGCCGCCTCGACCGGCCCGGCCGGGATGTCCGGGGTGTTCGGCGACTCTGGGGTGCTGGCCGCCGGCGTCGGCGCCCGGTCGCTCCGCCTGCGTCGATTCGTTGCGCCCCAGGCGATCGTGTCCGCCACCGTCGGCCTCAGCCAGACGAGCGCGAGTGCCACGATCAGCAGCGCCGCGGCCTCCTGCCGGGGAACCTCGCCGAGCCAGGTCGCGTAGTCGCCGATCGCCCAGGCGACCATGCGCACCACGGCCATCAGGACGAGCACGAAGGCCGTTGCCGTCCCGACCGTGCGGGACGTCGACGACCAGGGCTCCCGGGCCGCTCCGATCATCGCGCTCCCCCAGCCGATCAGCGCACAGCCGGAGAACGCGACGAAGTAGTGTCCCACCGGCCCGGTCGGCACCAGGGGCTGCGAGCCCGGCCGCTGGTAGAGGAAGAACGCCGCCACGAGCCCGAATCCGAAGACCGCCCACGCGACTCCGAGGGTCCCCATCAAGACGCGGTAGAGTCCGAGGCGCTTCATCACCACCTATGATGCCCAAACGAACCAAGAGCTCCACCCGACCGGCCGCCGCGCCGGGCCAGGGTCAGATCCTGTTGCTGCGCTACAGCGGCGACCTGACGACCAAGGCCGACGCCACGCGACGCCACATGACCCGCCGCCTCGTCGACAACCTGCGGGCGTCGATCAAGGCGAGCGGCCGGACTGCACGCGTCCGCCCCTCGCGCGATCGCATCTTCGTCGAGCTCGATCCGCAGGCCGTGCCCTCCGATGCCGGGGTGCCCTCCGATGCCGAGATGGTCGAGCGCCTCGCGCGCGTCTTCGGCGTCCAATCCGTCTCGCTGACCCATGCCGCGCCGTGGCAGACGCTGGACGACGTCGTGCGCGAAGGCCTCGCGTTCGGCGAGCCCCACGTACGCGGGCGGCGCTTCGCGATCCGCGCGCGCCGGATGGGCGAGCGCCACGAGGTGAAGCTGCGCTCGGCGGACGTCCAGGTGCAGCTCGGCAGCGCGCTGCTGCCCGCGGCGGCCGGTGTCGATCTCTCGCATCCCGACGTGACGCTGCACGTCGAGGTCGAACGAAAGCTCGCCTACTACTTCGTCGCGAAGCAGCGCGGCGTCGGCGGGCTGCCGCTCGGGACCCAGGGCCGCGCGGTCTCGCTGCTCTCGGGCGGCTTCGATTCGCCGGTCGCATCGTGGCGGCTGATGCGGCGGGGTGTCGCCCTCGACTACGTCTTCTGCAACCTCGGCGGCCGGCCCCATCAGATGGAGGCGCTCCAGATCGCGAAGCGCCTCTGCGATCTCTGGCAGCACGGCACGCGGCCGCGCTTTCATGCGATCGATTTCGATCCCGTCTCGCGCGAGATCCAGCGCAGCGTCACGACGCGCTTCTGGCAGATCGTCCTGAAGCGCATGATGCTGCGCGCGGCCGAGGCCGTCGCCGGGCAGATCGACGCGCTCGCGGTCGTGACGGGCGACGCGATCGGGCAGGTCTCCTCGCAGACGCTGCAGAACCTCGCCGTCGTCTCCCACGGCGCGACGCTCCCGATCCTGCGGCCGCTGGTCGGCGACAACAAGGACGACATCATCGCCGAGGCGCGGCGCATCGGAACCCACGATCTCTCGGAGAAGGTCGGCGAATACTGCGCGATCGTGCCGAGCCATCCCGCGACGAGCGCGCGCCTCGCCGAGGTCCTCGAGGAGGAGGCGAAGCTCGATCCGGTGATCCTCGCCCGGGCGCTCGCCGAGCGCAGCGAGTTCTTGCTGCCGGATCTCGATCTTTCGGGCTGGGACTCGGAAGCGCTCTGCGCCCGGGAGCGCCGCCCCGAGGAGATCTGGATCGACCTGCGCAGCCGCGCCGCCTACGACGAATGGCATGCGCCGGACGCCCTCTTCCTCGACTTCGCGAACGCGCTGCGCGCCTATCCCGCCTTCGACAAGGCCCAGCGTTATGTCCTCTACTGCGAGTGGGGCCTCAAGAGCGCGCATCTCGCCGACCTGATGCGCCGAGAGGGTCTCGCCGCGCGCCACGTCTCCGGCGGCGTCCGCGAGGCGCGCCGGATCGCGGAGAACGGCGGCGCCTGAGGGCGGCCCGGCCCGCTCATTCCTCCTGCCTCGTTCCGCCTGCCTCATTCGCCCCGCGCGAGGGCTGCTTCGAGACAGCGGCGGCAGACGCAGGCCGCGCCGCCGTCGCGCGCCCGGGCGCGCGCGAGCAGCGCCGCCGGAAAGCGCTGTGGTCGACACCAGCACGGCGCCGCATCCGCCCCGCCGCGATCGCAGCCCCCCTCGCCCGCGTCGATCCCGTCGGCGGCCCGCCGCGCGAGAGCGCAGTCGTTCGGCTCGCCGCAGAGCGCGCAGCGCGTCGCATCGACCGGATCCCGGCCTCGATCGTTCACCGGATTCCTCCCCGTCCCTTCGCGCGTTCCGAACATCTCTATCCGGAGCCCTGCCCGGACGCCGCGAGGCGCCCGCGCACGCGGCCGCCCTTGCCGCGATCGCCGCCCATGACGCGCGACGCCAGGAGCCTGACCCAAGATGGGCGTGGATGCCCGAGCGTCGAGACGCGCCTCTCGCAAGGCCCGCGAGGGAGCCGTAGCCGAGCCACGGCGACCGAGCGCAACGCCGCGAGGAGGCGATGGATCGGCCCGCTCGCGCGGCATCTTGGGTCGGGCTCCGTCTGCCCGGCGCTTCGGCTCGCGCGCCGCGCTGGCGGCCGATCGGCGCCCGGTACGTTCCCCGCGAACCCGAGGAACGCCCGTGCCCCCGATCGAAGCGCCGCATCGAATCCCCGGCCGACGCCGGCAACCAAGGCCCAGATCGACTACTGGAACGGCCAGGCCGGCGAGACCTGGGTCCACGCCGGATGGACCGCATCGATGCGATGCTCGCGCCGATCACGCAGGCGCTGCTGGGCGGGCGCGGCGGTCGTCCCGGGCGAGCGCATCGTCGACGTCGGCTGCGGCTGCGGCACGACCTCGAGCTCGCCCGCCGCGGCGGCCGCCGTCTTCGGCGTCGACATCCGAGCCGATGCTCGCCCTCGCGAAGCAGCGCGCGGCCGGTGTCTCCGGCGTCGCGTTCCGCCGCGCCGACGCCGCCCAGTCAACCCTTCACCCCCGACCACACCCTCGTCTTCCTCGCGCTTCGGCGTGATGTTCTTCGCCCAACCCGCAGCGGCGCGTTCGCAACCTGCGGACCGGCCTCGCCCCGGCGGCCGGCTCTGCTTCGTCTGCTGGCAGGCCGCGCCCGAGAACGCCTGGATGTCGACGGCAGGGCCGTGACGCCCTTCCTCACGAAGCCGGACGCGCCGCCTGATCGCGCGCCCCGGGCCCTTCGCCTTCGCCGATCGCGAATACCTCCATTCCGATCCTCGCGGACGCCGGCTTCGAGCGATCGGGATCGAAGACCTGCGCACGACGCTCCACGTCGGCGACGCGACCTCGATCAGGCGATGGCCTTCCAGGCCGACGTCGGCCCCGTCGCGCGCTCTCGCCGAGCTCGAGGGCGAGACCCGCGATCGCGCGATCGCCGCGGCGCGGGCGGCCTCGACCCACCCACGTGACACCGAAGGCGTCGACCTCGGCGCCGCGTGCTGGCTCGTGACGGCGCTCCGCGAATCCGCCCGGGGAGCGCTGAACGGATTGCGAAGGGTGCGCGACACGGCGATCGAAGCTGCGCGGGGCGCGGATCGCCGCGCTGACCAGGCTCCGGCCTTCGTCGCAGCGCCGATCCGCGAGGAGGACGTTTGGAAAAGCAGGCTCTCGTCCTCGCCGGCGGCGGGTACTTCGAGCCGCCTATCAGGTCGGCTGCCTGCGCGCGATCGCCCGGCGCGTCCCCGACTACCGCCCGGAGATCGGCCGGGCATCTCGGCGGGCGATCAACGCCGCCCATCTCGCGAGCTTCCGCGGAACCTGGTCCGACTCGGTCGAGGCGCTCTGCCGGCTCTGGCTCGCCCGCTCGATACCGGAGAAGGTCTTCCGCACCGAGCTCCACGAGCTGCTCCGCAACATGCTGCACAGGGTCCTGCCCCTCGTCTCCGGCGGGCGGATCGGTCGGCGGCAGATCCGCGGCATGGTCGACACCCAGCCGCTGCGCCTCTTTCTCGAATCCGCGCGCTGCCCCTCGAAGAGGGCGGCCTCGGGCGTGCGCGGAACCTCGCCGACGGGCTTGCTGCTCGATTCGCTCGCGATCGTCACGCGACCAACTACGAGACGGGCGCTCCGCTGTGGGTCGAGTCGGCGACGCAGCGTGATCTCGGCCGCGGCCAGCTGCGCGTCGAGGTCGGCCACATCGGCCTCGAGCACGTCATGGCGTCGTCGGCGCTGCCCCTTTTCTTTCCAGCCGTTGCGCTGCGGCAAGGCCTGGCACGGCGACGGCATCCACCCGGTGCCGCCCGCTGCTGCTGCATCTCGGCGCCTCGCGCATCCTCGCGGTCTCGCCCCGCATGCGCCCCGCGGATCCCGCGTCGCTCCCGAGCTGCCCGCCCTGCCCGCCTATCCCTCGCCGGGCCAGATCGGCGGCGTGCTGATGAACGCGGTGTTCCTCGACTCGCTCGATTTCGACGCTCCAGATGAGCCGGATCAACCGCCTGCTGAGCGCCCTGCCCGAAGCCGAGCGCGCGAGCGCCGGGCTACTACGGCGCGATGGAGGTCATGGTCTGGCAGGCGATCTCGGCGTACTCGCGCGCAAAGACGAGTTCCGCCTGCCGCCTTCACGCTGGCTGAAGGGCTTTGACCGGCTCCCACGCCAAGAGCTCGGACGTGCTCAGCGCCTTGATCCATCTTCGAGCCCGAGTACCTGCGCGAGCTCGTCGAGCTCGGCGAAGCCGATACGCTCGCCCGCGGCGACGAGATCGAATCCCTTCCTGCGCGGCGGGGCGTGCGCGGTTCCGGTCTGGTAGGCGGCGGTCTTCCGCGCGGCTCGTGGTTGCGCGACGCTCGCGCGCGTCGGCCGATCGCGAGCTGAGTCCGCCTCCGGCTCCTACCTCGGCGCCTCGCCGGTCACCGCACCGACCCGCTGACCTTCATCGAGAGCCGTGACGAGTGCAGGCAGAGCGCGCTCGAAGCGAGCAGGACTTGCTTGCGACAGTTGCCGAGTCGCACCCACACGAAAACGCCGGTGGATCCGGGCCGGTTGGCCAGATGGAGGAAGTCCTCGTCCTTGCTGATCGGGGCGCGGTTCTGGGAGACGGCTCGATGCCAGATGTCCGGGTCATCGGCGCCCGTCCGTTGCAGGTCGAGGACGTGCTCAGTCATGCGACGGATCGGGCGGGCGAGGAGCGACGGGAAGTTGATTGTCGACCAGGAACTTCACGATGCCTGGAGCACCACATGGTCGGTCTGGCGGGCCGCGTATTGATCGCGGCCAGGATGTCCTCGCGTTCCAGGAAGGGATGATCGAGGATCTCCTCGAAACTCGCGCCGGAGCTGAGCAGCTCCAGCACATCGGTCACTCGCATGCGCTTACCGCGAATGCATGGGCGACCACCACATTTGCCCGGCTCGATGGTGATGCGCCGAAGGAGTTGGATTTCATGCGAGCAGCAACCTTACAAGCGTCCGGCGCAAACAAGCATCGCGGTGATTGCGCCTGACTCGCCCGCATGCCTGGACGGCGGAGACCATCGGAAAGCGGACGGGAGAGGGAATGGCGAGCTCGTTGGCCCTGCTTCGTCGTCCGGGCTGTGGCAGACGGGTGCGATGGATCGCCACCCTCACGGATCCCAGCGTGGCACGCCGGATCCTCGAGTGTCTTGCACCTCTGCCGCCAGGCTCCGCCGCTCGTGCCTGCGAACGAGATCGAATCCTTCCTGCGCGGCGGGGCGTGCGCGAGTTCCGGTCTGGTAGGCGGCGGTCTTCCGCGCGGCTCGTTGCGCGACGCTCGCGCGCGTCGGCCGATCGAAGGGCGGGCGATTGCGAAACGGCAGGCGGCGAGCCGCTCTCGGCCAGCCGATTTCGGCACCCGCACGCGCCTCGGGGTACCTCCCTGCCGATCGGCCCCTCTCCGTTTTTCCGGCGCACGCGCTCAGAGCCCGCGTCCCGCGCACGAGGTTCCACTGAGCACCGACTGGTTCGAGCAGGACGCCACCAGCCAGGCCGCCGCCATCTCCGCGGCGAGGTCGACCCGCGCGCCCTCGTCGTCGCCGCCGCGCGCCGCGGGCGTTCGAGCAGCCTCGACCCGAAGCTCCGGGATCCTCTCGGTCCTCTCCCGGCGGCAGCGACGCCGAGGATCGAATTCGCCCTCACGACGCACGGCCCCTTCCGCGGCGTGCCCTTCCTCACCGAAGGACGTCGGCGCCCGCCAGGCCGGCCGCCCCTACTACGCCGGCAATCGCGCCCTGCGCGAAGCCGACCACCGCACCGATGCCGACACGCCCCCTCGGCGCCCGCTTCCGCGCTCGACACCGTGACGCTGGGCAACTCGCGCTCCCCCGAGTTCGGCTGCCTGCAATCGAATACCTGGCCTCGTCCAGGGGCCGACCCGCAATCCCTGGGATACCAGCCGCGCGGCCGGCGGCTCCTCGGGCGGCGCCTGCGCGGCCGTCGCGGCCGGCCTCGTTCCAGGCCTGGCCCCATGCGAGCGACGGTGCAGGCTCCATCCGGATCCCGGCCGCCTGGTGCGGCCTCGTCGGCCTCAAGCCCTCGCGCGACGGATCGACTGGCGCCACCGCGGCAAGCAGCGCCCCGACGTCGAGTTCGTCGTCGCCCGCTCCCTGCGCGACACCGCGCGGTTTCTCGACCTGCTGCGGCCCGCGGCATGCCGGGCTGCGGACGCCGCACCTTATTCGAGCGTGCTCGCCGCGGCGGACGCAGCTTCTGCACCGCGTCGGCCGGCGGATCGACGACCGCGCGGGCGAACTACGCCCGGCCGTCGCGCTGCCTCACCCGCCCGCCGCCTGCGCATCGCGTTCTGGACGCGGTCGCCCGACGGCAGCGCCGTCCATCCCGATTGCCGCCGTGCCGTCGAAGCCACCGCCGCGCGCCTCGAGCACTCGGCCATGCCGTCGTCGGCTGCGCCCCGGCCTCGCCGATCGCGCCGAGTACGCCGACCGTTCGCTCCACGGCGCCGTCCTCGGTCTCCGCGACTACCGCAGCTGCCTCGACGATCTCGCCGCGCGCATCGGCCGGCCGGTCGGCCCCGAGGACGGTGAGCCCTTCCTCTGGCAGCTCACAACATCGGCGCGTGGACGAGATCGATCGAGGCCCTCGCGCGCTCCGCCGAATGGGTCGCCGGCTGGGAGCGGCGAACGCTCGCGTGGTTCGACGACTTCGACGTGCTCATCACGCCGACCGTCGGCCACCCCCGCCCCTTCCTCGACGACCTCGACCCCCGTCCACGAGCCCCTCGACCTGCTCGCGAAGATGGTCCCGCATGGCGTTCACCGAGATCTGGAACGCGACGGGCCAGCCCGCGCTCTCGCTGCCGCTCGCAGACGGCGGCGGAGGGCTGCCGATCGGGGTGCAGCTCGTCGGCGCGCCGAGGCAGGAGGATCGGCTCTTCGCGCTCAAGGGCCGAGCTGATTGCCGAGCAGGATCGGGCTCCCGCAGACGCCGCCGGCCCACGGCTGAGTCCCCAACGCCGGGCCCCTGCGAGGGGCGCCGCTACGAACTCGATCGCGACGACCACGACGCGCCAGGCGAGCGCAGCATACCGACCGGCCCAGAGCGCCTTCAACCCTGCCGGTCCGTTGCCGATAGCCGAGGAGCCAGTCTCCAGCCCGGCGAGGACTCGAAGCATGACCGGCCCTGCCTCTGCGGCCGCGCCCGCCCGCGATGCCTGGGCGTCGGACTCTTCTGCTTTGCCCTCGCCTTCCACGCGCCGATCGTGGGCTTCGACTTCGTGAACTTCGACGATCCGCAGATCCTGCTCGCCCATCCCGAGCGCTACGACGCGCATTCTCTGGCGACCTGCGCGCGATCTTCGTCGAGGATTTTCCGCGCGAGGAGCCGCTGCCGATCCGCGACCTCTCCTGGGCGATCGAGGCGCGGCTCTTCGGCTTCGGGAACGCCGCCGCCCACCACGCCGGCAATCTCCTCCTGAGCGCCGGGGTGGTCGCCGCTGCTCTTCGCGCTTTCTCCGGCGGACGGGGCTCGGCCTGCGCGCGGCGGCCGTCGTGGGCATCGCTTTCGTCGTCGCACCGATCCATGTCGAGCCGATCGCCGTGGGTGATGGGGCGCAGGATCTGCTCGTCGTAACCTCTTCTCGCTGCTCGCGCGCCTGCTCACGCGCCCAGCACGCCGCCCTCGCCGCGCCCGCCTCGCGCACGCGCCGCCTCGCCTACGCCGCGACCCTCGACTTCACCGCCCTCGCCCTCGGCTCGAAGATCGCGCCATCGCGCTCGTCCTGGTCCTGGCCCACTCCACCGCGCCTTCTGGCCGTGGCTCCTTGCCGCGGATGGATGTGGAGCCCTCGGCCGACCCGCTCTCCCGATCGCCCCGCGCGCTGCTCGCGCCGTACTCCTGCGCACGGCGCTCGCGCTCGCGATCTTCCTCCAGCCTATCGGCGGATGCTGGCTTCCGGGTGCTCGACGCCGGAAATCCCGGCGCCCTCGATCCGGAGCATCTCGCGAACGTCGTGTCCTTCGCCCCGCTGATCGCCGCGCATTCGATCGCGCGGCTGATCTGGCCCACGCGCTCTCCGCCTACTATCGCTTTCCGCGGGTCGGCGTTCCCTCGGCGCCGATCGGTCGGCGGCTGCCTCGCGCTGATCGCCCTCGCCGGCGCGGGGCTGATCCTGCTCGCGCTCCGCCGGCGGCCGATCGTCGCCTTCCACTGCTCTTCCTTGCGACGCTGATGCTGCCCTACTCCGGGCGTCTTCTATGTGGGCTTCTGGCAGGCCGATCGCTACCTCTACCTCAACCTCGGCGGGACTGCTCGCCTGCGCCGGCCTGCTCACCGCCGAGCTCTGGCAACGCTTCACCTTCGCGCGACGCCCGCTCGCCCTCGCGCTCGCGGCGCTGCTCGCTTCGCACGCCGCCCTCGCTCATCAGCAGCGCGGGGTCTGGCGCGACAACGGGCTATCGCTCTGGACCCACGGATCAGACCACGGCCGTCGCTGCTGGCGTTCAGGCGCTCGGCCAGAATTCGTCCACCGCGCCGAAGGCGGCGAGAACCGGGCGAGCGCGCCGAGTTCGCCGTTCGCGCGGATCGGATCGTCACGCGCAGGCCTCGCGCGGGATGCGGAGATCGCCGTACGCCCCTCGCTATCGCCTCCCCGAGATCCGGCAGCGCGCGGGCCTCCATGTACTGCGCGGACGCCTCGCGCGGCTGCCGGCGAAGGCCCCGAGGCGCAGGCGGCACGCATTTCCGGACCGCCTTCGCGATCGCGCCCGAGGCGACCGCCGCGCTCTACGCCTTCGAGCCTGGTGCTCGCCGCCGAGCGCGCCCCGGCGAGGAAGCGAGCGGGATCGGCTCGCGGCGGAAGCCTTCGACTACTACCTCCAATGGGTCGCCTACTCCATTCCCGATCCGAAGGCCCGCGCGACCTCCGCCGCCGTGCTCGAATCGCGCTTCGCCGGCGCTATCCGCCCTCGCGCCGCGCATGACGACGCGCGCAGGACCTGGTTCCAATGAGCAGTCCATCCTCGAGCACCGCCTGCACTCGACCCGATCCTCCCGCCGCGCGCACCCGACGATCCGTACTCAGCAATCCGTACGTCGCGCCTATCCCATCTCGCGGGGCGCCGCGGGGTCTGGCGCGAGATCGTCCGCTGGGTCCGCCGCGATGCCCCCGACGTCGGAGACGCTCGTCGAGCTCGGCTGGCTTCACGGCGATTTCATCGATCAATTCCCCGCGAAGCGCGCATCGCCTTCGACCTGAACCCGGAGATGCGCGCGTTCTTGAGCCCGGAGGTCGAGCTGCGGGTCGAAGACGCCCCTCTGCGCTCGGGCGCCTGCCGGCTAGGAGCGACCTCGTCTTCGCGAGCAATTTCCTCGAGCACCTCACCGGCGATCATCGACGAGCTGCTGAATCGTCCAGCGCGTGCTGCGCCCAGGCGAGCGCCTCATGCTCATCCAGCCCAACCATCGCCGCTACCGCCGGCATTATTTCGACGATCCGACCCACGTCACGATCTTCGACGACCAAGACATCGGCGCGTGGCTCGAGCGCCGGGCCGTCGTCCGCCTCGTTCCGGCCTGCTGCCGTTCACGATGAACAGCCGCGCGCCCAAATGGCCCCTGCTCGTCGCGCTCTACCTGCGGCTGCCGATCCGGCCGCTCGCGGCCCAGATGTCCCGTCGTCGCGGAGAAACGCTGAGATGTGGTTCGGAAGATCCGTCTCGTCGTCCTGCCGACCTACAACGAGCGCGACTCGATCCGCGCGCCTCGATCGAATCCTTCGAGGCGACGGGCGTCGTCGACGAGATCATCGTCGTCGCCGCTTCGCGCCATCGAGACGACCGAGAGGTCGCGCGGGCCGCGCCCGCGAGGTGCACGAGCCGCGCCAGGGCTACGGCGCCGCGATCCGCCGCGGCTTCCGCGAAGCCCGCGGCGATCTCATCGTCTGCGAGCCCGACGGCACGTTTCGCGGCCAGGACGTCTTCAAGCTGCTCGCCTACGCCGACGACTTCGAGGTCGTCTACGGCAGCCGGACCGTCAAGGAGCTGATCTGGGAAGGCGCCAACATGGGTCTCTTCCTGAAATGGGGGAACTACGCCATCCGCTAAGCTGATGGAGGTCCTCTTCAACACCACCACCACCTCCCTGACCGACGTCGGCTGCACCATGCGCTGCATCCGCCGCGAAGCGCTCGAACACCCGAGCCCTTCTTCACCGTGGACGGCTCTTCTTCGGTCCCGAGATGATGGTGCTCTCGATCCTGAAGAAGATGCGCATGATCCAGTCGGTGAACTACACCGAGCCAGGTCGGGCATTCGTCGGTGACCGGCAGCCATCGCGTCGCGTTCCTGCTCGGGCTGCGGATGATCGCGCTGATTCTCTCGTGCCGGGTGCGGAGCTGGATCCGGCCGGGGATTTCAGGTCGAGTGGGCGCGCCAGCCGATCCCTGGCGCGAGCGATCGGATCCAGCCGCATCTGCCACACGCGCGACCTGCTGCCTCGAGGCGGACGACGCCGAGGCGATGACGGACGACCAGGAGAAAGCGGGAGCGCCGCGGTCGGATGGGGCCATCGCATCGACGCTGCGAGGCGCGCCCGACGCGCAAATGAGCCCTATCGCGTAGCGCTGAATCTCCCTGCGAAGTGGGCTGCGATCGCCTCTTCGCCCCGGGTCGTGCGGAACTGCGTTTCGGTGGTCGAGCTGCGAGGAAGTCCCGATCTCTGACCCGGCCCCCGCCTCCGGCGCCAGCTCGAGCAACGCCCGCGCGACTCCCCGAAGAAGTACGCCGCGTCGTGCGCCGCATACCAGCCCTCGAGCGTCGCGGCGTCGATCGCGTTCTCGCCCGCCGCCGAAGGCCGAGACGAGTTCGTCTCCGGGCGGAGGTCGGCGACGAGCTTCGTCCAGGGCACCCCCGTCGCTTCGTGGGCATCCGTCGCGCAATCGCCGTCGCCGACGTCGCGGAACGATCTCCGGCAGCAGCCGCAGGCTCATGTCGAAGCGCATCAGGAGGTTCTGCGGGTTCGGCGTCTCGAACCAGAGGCCGTAGCGCAGCAACAGCCGAGCCTTCGCGCGCCCGACCGGGATCGCATAATGGTCGCGCCCGAAATCCTCGAAGCGCTCGCCGCGGGCGCGGGCGAGCTGAGGCCCGACGAAGGGGCAGCGAGAGCGCGGGAGCGAATAACGTCCGTCCTGGAAGAAGCGCAGATCTGGCGCACAAAGCCCGATTCGCCGCCCTTCTCGAGCACGACGAGGGATCTCGGGAATCAACCGCGCCTTCGAGGGGCGGCAGCAGCGCGTCGATCCGCTTCGAGCAGATGCGCCCAGCGCACGGCGTCCATCGCCTCGGCGCGCAGCTTCGTCTTCTCGGGCTGGAAGAGTCGAGTGCGGATGGTCCGTCGCGAGCTTGAGCGAAGAGGCCGGCGCCGCTCTCGGGGCCGTACATCGCGAGGGTGCGCGAGGAGGTGAAGCGGGCCGACCAGCGTTCGGCGACGGGGGTCGTCTGCCAGGCCACGGCGGGATCCCGGTTCAGCGGATGGCGCGCGCAGAGGACCTGATCGCCGCGCAGGAAGCGCTCGACGATCTCGCGCGGGGCGCCCGGCAGGACGTGGATCTCGAGGGCGTCGCGGGGGATCGCCGAGAGCTCGACCTCTACGGGCACCGTCGTCGCCCGGAAGCCGACGAGATTCGCCTGCTCCTCCCAGTCGAGCCATTGCTGGACCGGATCCGCGAGCAGCCGGAACGGCTCCTCGGGGTCGAAGACGCGCGGGCCACCGCTTCCTCTGGTTCGTCCGCCCGCTCGTCCGCCCGCCACCGGCCGCACTCCCGCGGATCGCCGAGCCCTGGCGAAACGGGGCGCGCTGGCGAATCGCGGCGCCGAGCGTAGTGTCGGGACGAATCGACTGCCATTCGCGCGCCCGACGAAAGCAGGAAGGACGGAAGCCATGAGCGACGAGAGACCGACCCGGCTCGAATCCGATTCGATGGGCGAGATCGCCGTCCCCGCCGATCGCTACTGGGGCGCCCAGACCGAGCGCAGCCTGCGCTACTTCGCGATCGGCGAGGACCGCTTCCCGCGGCCCTTCCTGCGCGCGCTCGGGCGGATCAAGCGCGCGGCCGCCGAGGCGAACGCGGCGCTCGGCGTGCTCGACGAAGGCCTCGCCCGGGCGATCGTTCTCGCCGCCGACGAGGTGGTCGACGGGCGCCTCGACGACCACTTTCCCCTCGTCGTCTGGCAGACGGGCTCGGGAACGCAGACCAACATGAACGCGAACGAGGTCATCGCGAACCGCGCGATCGAACGGCTCGGCGGCCGGCTCGGCAGCAAGCAGCCCGTGCATCCCAACGATCACGTGAACCGCAGCCAGTCCTCGAACGACGTCATCCCGACGGCGATCCACGTCGCCGTCGCGGAGGAGGCGAATCGCGCTCTGCTGCCGGCGCTCCGCTCGCTCGCCGCGGCGATCGAAGCGAAGGCGGCCGCCTATCACGACGTCGTCAAGGTCGGCCGCACGCATCTGATGGACGCCGTGCCGATGCGCGCCGGCGACGAATGGGGCGCGTTCGCGGCACAGCTGCGGCGCGGGATCGCGGCGATCGAGCACGCGCTCGGCGACGTTTTCGTGCTGCCGCTCGGCGGTACCGCGGTCGGCACGGGGCTCAACGCCGCCGCCGGGTTCGACGCCGCGGCCATCGCGCGCCTCGCCGAGGCGACCGGCCTGCCCTTCCGCGTCGCCGAGAACAAATTCGCGGGCATCGCGGCCCACGATGCCCTCGTCGAATTCCACGGCAGCCTGCGCGCCCTCGCCGTCGCGCTGACGAAGATCGCGAACGACGTGCGGCTGCTCGGCTCGGGGCCGCGGACGGCGATCGCGGAGCTCGTCCTGCCGGCGAACGAGCCGGGCAGCTCGATCATGCCGGGGAAGGTGAACCCGACGCAATGCGAGGCGATGGTGATGGTCTGCGCGCAGGTCATCGCGAACGACGTCGCGATCGGGCTCGCCGGCATCGGCGGCCAGCTGCAGCTGAACGCCTGCAATCCGCTCTTCGCCTTCAACCTGCTGCATTCGATCCGCTGGCTCGGCGACGCGGCGCACAGCTTCGAGCACAACTGCATCGCCGATCTCGAGCTCGATCGCGCGCGCATCCGCGCGCATCTCGAGAGCTCGCTGATGCTGGCGACCGCCCTCGCGCCGGCGATCGGCTACGACGCCGCCGCGCAGATCGCGAAGCGCGCCCATACGGAAGGCACGACCCTGCGCGAAGCCGCCCTGGCTTCAGGCCGGGTCGACGCGGCGGAATTCGATCGGCTGGTCCGCCCGGAGACGATGCTCGGGCCGGATCCTGCGGCGGAGGGCGATTGATCCGGGCGCGGGCGGGGACGCGGCGCAGCGCGATGGAGCTCCACAGGCTCAGGCGTCGCATTTCAGTCCGCCTTCTTCACTCCGTTTCGGCGCCGCGACGCGAACGCTCCCACTCCTCGAGCAGCCGCTGCCGCTCTTCGGGCGGAAGTGCGCGCAGGCGGCGCATCTGCGCGCGGTAGCGTTCGCGCTCGGCTTCGGAGAGCTGCTCCCAGCGGCCGAGATTGCGCTCGAAGCGCTCGACGTCGTCGTCGGCCCGGGTGAGCAGCGCCTCGAGCTCGGCGACCAGCGCGCGGCGCTCCTCCGGCGCCAGCGCGTCGAATCGCCGCAGCCGCTCGCGCAGTGCGCTGCGCTCCTCCGCGGGCAGGCGCAGCGCCTGGCGCGCGATCGCGAGCCGCTCGACCGGCCGCGCCTCGGGCAGGGCCCGCGCGAGGCCGCGCATCGCTTCGCGCCGCGCCCTTCGCTCGCCGCGGGTCGCGCGCGGCGCACGCTCCGCCCCGGGCGTGCGCGGCGCGCGGGGGGCTTGCGGCGGCTGGGGCCGGACTTCTTCGATCGCCTTCGCCGGCGGCTCGGCCCGTGCCGGCTCGCCCTCCGCGGCGAACACGAAGCTGAAGAGCACGAATCCGAATGCGAGTGCGCGCGGCACGCTGCTGCCCGGCCGGCGAGCGCGGCGAGCCCGGCGAGTGAACGGAACGGCGGCGCACGCATCGGCACGTCTCATCCGCGCGGCCTCGCAGCGCGCTGCTCGCGCTCGGCGAGGAATTCGAGCAGATCGAGCTCCCCGATCACCTCGAGATCGTCCGACTGCTCGAGGCCGAGCAGCGCGAGATCGCCGGCGACGACGGAATCCTCCGCGTCCTGCGCGGACGGCATCGGAATGAGCAGCACCGCGGTCCAGGCCGCCGCGAGCGCCAGCGCCGCGGCCGCGACACCGACGGCGAGCGCCTGGCCCCGATGCGTACGCGGCGGGTGCGATGGCGCAGCCTCGGCGCGAGGCCTGCCTTCGGCAGCGGCCGCGACACGCCCGCGCAGCGCAGCGAGGCTGCGATCGAGCCGTTCGTCGGCGACGGGCTGTTCGGCGAGCGAGCGGAGCGAATCATCGACCCGTTCGAATTGCGCCGCGCGCTCCCGTGCCGCCTCGCTCGCCCCGAGCAGGCGATCGAGCTCGGCGCGCTCCGCTTCGGCGAGTCGGCCGTCGCAGCGCGCAGACAGGAGGGCATCGAGTCGTTCACTCATCGCTTCTTCTCCGCGGCCGCGGCGGCGGGCGCCGCGTTCTGCATCCGGTCCGCGAGGCCCGCGCGGGCGCGGTGGACCAGATTCTTGATCGATTGCACCGAGCTGCCGAGCGCCGCCGCGATCTCTTCGTAGGAATGGCCCTCGACGACCGAGAGCCAGAGCGCGCTCTGCTGGCGTTCGGGCAGGGTCGCGAAAGCAGCGGCGAACTGCGCATGCTCGCGGCGGGCGTCGGTGGCGTCGTCGGGGCGCGGTCCGCCGGCGACGAGCACGAGTCGCGGGCGGCCGGCTTCGCCGTCTCCCGCTCCGGAGGCGTCGGCCGAGAGGTGCGGGTGGCGCGAGCGTGAGCGGGCGAGCTCGTTGCAGGCGAGATTGCGCGCGATGTGGAAGAGCCAGGTCGAGAAGCGCGCTTCGGGCGCATAACGTTCGCGGGCGTCGAGGACGCGGACGAACGTGTCCTGGAGCAGCTCCTCGGCGACGGCGGGTTCCTTCACGATCCGCTCCAGATAACGCAGCAGGCGCGCGGCCCAGCGGCGGTAGAGCTCGGCGAGGGCCGCATCGTCCCCCCCGCGACAGGCGAGCATGAGCCGGACGTCCGGATCGTTCCGATCGCTCGGCTGCATGCGTCCTCCGCTCCCCGCTACCAACCGGCCGCCTCCGCGATGGTTGCGCAGCGGTCGGAGGCGTCGTGTTTCTCGCGGCGTTTGCGGCGGTGGCTCCTCCGCGGCGGGCGGGACCGCTCGCGGCGTCGGCCTCGCCGGCCCCGGGGCCCCTGCGCCTGCGCGAGGTCCCGCGCGATCAGTCGCGGGGACCGTCCGACATTCCGATCCCCTCGAGCGAGGCCAGGAAATCGAGCAGCTCGCGGTCGAAGCGCTCGGCCTGCTCGATGTTGACGATATGGCCGGCGTCCGGAACGACGACATGGCGCGCCCGGGGCAGCTTCGCCGCCATGACCTCGCCGGCGCGCAGGAAGGGCTGGTCGTGCTCGCCGACCAGCACGAGGGCCGGGACCTCGATCCCGCCGAGGGCGTCGATCACCGGCGGCGCCGGGCCCGAGACCTCCCGGCCGAAGCGCGCGAGGCCGGCCACCTCCTGGGCGACGATCGCGCGCGCCGCCGCCTGCGCCGCCGGAAGCTCGGGGCGGCGCCCGATGCAGGTCGTGCCCGCGCGCCCGGCGACGAAGGCCTCGAGGCCGCGGGTCTCGAGGAAGCTCGCCGTCCGCTCGACCTGCGCCGCCCAGGCCGCCGCGGCCTCGGCGTTCTTGAAGCCCGGACCGGAGGCGATCAGCACGAGCGCGGCGACGCGCCGGGGATGGCGGACGGCGTAGTGGAGCGAGGCGAGGCCGCCGAAGGAGAGGCCGGCGGCGATGAAGGGGGCGTTCGGGGTCGCCGCTTCGGCGATCGCGTCGAGGTCGGCGACGATGTCGTCGATCGACCAGGCCGGGGGACCCGAAGCCGGCGCGGACGCGGGGATGCGGGAATCGCCGTGGGCACGCAGATCCCAGACGACGACCGGATGGCCCGCGGCGAGCAGCGGCGCGATCTGCCCGCGCCAGTTCTCGCGCGTCGTGCAGTAGGCGCAGGAGAAGATCACGGTCGGCCGTGGCGGGCTGCCGGGGGCGGCGGCGGCGGGAAGATGGTGTTCGTAGGCGAGGCGGATGCCGTCGCGCGTCGTGACGAAAGCGGGGCGGGGCCGGCCGGTCGCGTCCGCCACGCCTAACGGATCTCGACCAGCACCGGCGGGATCAGCAGCGGCGCGTCCTGCGGCATGTCGCGGGTCCAGGCAGCGAGGCGATCGAGGGGCGCCGGCCATCGGACGCCGGGGCCGGCCGCGCGCAGCGCCGCCTGCGCGGCGACGCCCTGGAAGACCTCGAGCAGCTGCTGAGTCAGCGGTTTTTCCTTCGGAAAGGGGACGAGCGCTACGTCGACGTCCTCGTCGAGGCCGACCTCCCGCTTCGCGCGACGCACCGCCGTGTAGAGCCCGCCGAGCTCGTCGACGAGCCCGGCCGCATGCGCCTGCGCACCGGTCCAGACCCGGCCCTGCCCGATCGCGTCGACCTGCTCGGTCGTGAGCGAGCGCCCCGCCGCGACGCGCGCGAGGAAGAGCTGATAGGTCTCGAGCACCGAGTCCTGCAGCCGCGCGTGCGCCTCGGGCGAGAGCTTGTCGCCGGAGAGCAGGAAATCCGCATGGGTCCCGCGCGTCAGGGAGTCGACGCCGATCTCGAGCTTCTCGAGCAGCCCCTTCAGCGCCGGCCGCAGGGCGAAGACGCCGATCGAGCCCGTCAGCGTCCCGGGATCGGAGACGATCGCGTCGGCAGCGGCGGCGACGTAGTAGCCGCCCGAGGCCGCGACGTCCGAGAAGGAGGCGATGACCGGCTTGCCTTTCGCCTTCGCCTGCTCGAGCGCGCGCCAGATCAGCTCCGAAGCGAGCGCCGAGCCGCCGGGGCTGTCGATCCGCAAGATGATCGCCGCGATGTCGGGATCTTCGGCCGCCTCGAGGATCGCGCGAGAGACGCTCTCGGAGGCGAAGCTCGGCGCTCCGGCGAAGGGGCCGCCTTCAGCCTCGCCCTGGACGACGGTGCCCGTGCCGTAGACGAGGGCGAAGCGGGTCTGCGGATCGAAGCCGAGCTTGCGCGGATCCGTGTGGAGATAGTCGGCGTGCTTGACGACGCCCCCGCCGAGGCGATCGAGCAGCGCGTCGAGATGGATCTCGCCGTCGACGAGGCCGGCTTCGACGAGGGCTGCGGTCCGGACGAGGCCGCGGTCGATCGTCGCCCGGACCGCGTCGGGGGTCTGCTCGCGGTCTTCGGCGAGGGCCGCGACGAAGCGGTCGTAGGTATCGTCGAGCAGGGAGTTCGCCATCTCGCGCGAGGCCTCGGACATCGTGCGCTCGGCGTAGATCTCGACGGCGCTCTTGTATTTGCCGGCGCGGGCGACGTCGAATTGGATGCCCAGCATCTCCCAGAAGCCGCCGAGAAAGACGTACTCCGCCGCCATGCCGACGAGCGGGACCGCCGCCCCCGGCGCGAAATGGATCTCGTCCGCCGCGCTTCCGACGTAGAGCTCCTTGTTGGCCGAGAAGTTCTGGACCTCGAGCAGCGCGATCGTCTGCTTGCCCTTCGCGCGCAGCCGCCCGATCGCCGCGCGCAGCTCATCCGCCTTACCCCAGCCGATCTCGAGGGGCTGGATGCGGAGCACGACCGCGTCGATGCGCGCGTCGCGCTCGGCCAGGGTGAAGACCGAGAGCAGATCGACGAAGGGCCGCGTCGGCTCGCCGACGAGGCGCGCCAGCGGCGAGGCGGAGGGCGCCTCGATGTACTCGCCGCCGAGCTCGACGACGAGAGTCGATCCATCGGCGATCGGCTCGACCGGAGCACCCGAGAACGGCCGGAGCAGGGCGTAGAGGCCGAAGCAGAGTAGAAGGAGGAGGATCAGGATCCGGACCCGGCTCGCCGTACGCATCTTCGCCATCGCTCCTTCTCTTTCTCTTCTTCTCTTCTCGTCTTCTTCGCCTGGTCGCTTCGGGATGGGCCAGCTTATCAGATGCCCCGCGCCGCGACGTTCGCGCGGGACGGGTCCGCGGGCGCTCGCCGGCGGCCGCGGGGGTCCGCGCGCATCCGGGGGCGTCCGTGCGCGGGGGAGCCGGCGAGGCGGCCGCCCGCCAGGGGCCAGCCCGCCCGCCATTTGCTTAGCTCTGCCCCATGGCCAACTCGAACCATCAGCTGCCCTTCCGCTTCGTCCCCCACCACCGCGCCCCCGAGCATCCCGGCGACGATCCGATCCTGTTCGCCTTCCGCGGCCGCGAGCTGCTCGTCACCGAGAAGCTCCATCTGCCGAGCGTCGCCGAGATCGATGCCCACGGCGTCGAAGCCGTGCGCACCCAGTACCTCGGCTGCCTCGACGGCCGCCACTGCTATTCGGCAGAGCTCCCGAACGAGGCGAATCCCCAGTCGGGCTACCGCTTCGCGAACCTCCACATGCTCCACGCGACCCTCGACGACATGCATCGCGCGCTCGCCGGACGCGCCGTGCAGATCGTCGAATGGGACCGGACCCATCAATTCTGCGGCGCCTGCGCCGAGCCGACCGTGCTCTCCGAGATCGATCGCTCGCGCAGCTGCCCGAAGTGCAAGATCCCGATGTACCCGCGCCTCGCGCCGGCGATGATCGTCGCCGTCGAGCGGGACGATCAGATCCTGCTCGCCCGCGGCGCGAACTTCCCGCCCGGCATCAAGAGCGTGCTCGCGGGCTTCGTCGAGCCGGGCGAGAGCGCCGAAGACGCGGTCAAGCGCGAGGTCTTCGAGGAGACCAAGATCATCGTCGACGAGGTGCAGTACTTCGCGAGCCAGGCCTGGCCCTTCCCGAACTCCCTGATGCTCGGCTACCGCGCGAAATACCAGGGCGGCGAGATCGAGGTCGACGGCGAGGAGATCCTCGAGGCCGATTGGTATTCGGCGAAGACGATGCCGAGCTTCTTCCCCGGGAAGGTCTCGATCGCGCAGTGGCTGATCCATGATTTCTTGAAGAGGAACGGGGTGGACGTGCCGGACTAGGAAGCGGCGCGGCGGCGCGGCTTGCCTGCGATCACCTTCGCAATCTCTCGTCGGGTCAGGCCCACCGTGAGAAGAGACCGAACCAGCAGATCCAGGCTGACCGACTCGTCTCCCCCCTCGATCTTCGCGACCCGCGACTGGCTCGACGACAACCGCTCGGCAAGATCCTTCTGGGTCATTCCGCGCTGAATGCGGCGCTGCTTGAGATTCTCGGCGAGCGCCAGCTTCATCTCGATGAACTCGGACTCCGAATCACTGAGCCCCAGAAAAGTCTTCACGTCCCCGACGATCCAGCCGTCGGCTTCCAGGCGTTTGCGCTTCGCTGCCTTCATTCTCCCTCCCCCTCCGCAGCGCGCTCGTCGTAGGCCCGCAGGCGCTTACGGCAGAGATCGATCATCTGCCTCGGAGTCTGCCTCGATTGCTTGTCGAACACTTCGACGATGACGATCGCGTCGACGTCGATTCGATAGACGAGTCTCCAGAAATGCTCGTCATCCCGGACGCGAAGTTCGTGGCAACGCGGTCCGATCGTCGGCATCGGACGCGAATGGGGCATGCCCAGCGGCTCACCGCGCTGGAGCAGACGCAGCCGGTATCCCGCCGATATCCGTCCAGCCGGCGAGAACGGTGGTGAATGCACGCCCCGTCCGAGCCAGACAAGTCGTTTGTCGAACCGACGGCCGGCAACGTATGTCAATTTCGACATACACGCAAGGTAGCCTGCGGGTCGAACGCCTATCGTCTGATTCTTCTCCGATTCGGCTCAGATCGTCCCCGGATCCGCTCCCCTTGGCCCGCGGACCGAGCATCCGTCCGCCTCGCACCGATCGATCGTCGCACCTCAGTTCACGAATACACCGTCAACAAGCTCCCCCGCGCCGGCGGATCCTCGTCGTTCTCGATCGCGCGGTGGCGCGCCTTGATCGAGGCGCGGAAATACTCGTCGGTCTGGATCCAGAAGCGCTTCTCGACGATCGCCGCGAAGACGAGCTCCGCGACCTCCTCCGGCGGCTTCGCCGAAGCGAAGACGCCCTCGACCATCTTCTGCACGTCCGGATCCATGCCCGTCGCGCCCTTGCCCGGGTTCTGCAGCTCCTTGGGCCGGTTGCGCTCGGAATGAACGATGTTGGTCGAGACGAGCCCCGGGCAGAGGCAGTGGACGCCGACGCCGCTGCCCGCGTCGCGCAGCTCGCTGAAGAGCGTCTCGGCGATGCCGACGACGGCGTGTTTGGTCGCGTTGTAGGGGAGCGAGCCGGGAAAGCTCGTGAGGCCGGCGACGGAGGCGGTCATCACGATGTGGCCCGAGTTCCGCTCGCGCATGTCGCCGAGAAAGACGCGCAGGCCCTGCACGACGCCGTAGAGGTTCACGTCGATCGCCCATTTCCAGTCCTTCGTCGTCAGCTGATGCGACGGGCCGCCGCCGCCCGCGACACCCGCGTTCAGGCAGAGGATCTCCGGCGCGCCGAAGCGCTCGCGCACGACCTCGCCGAGATGATTCATCTCGGCCTCGCTCGAGACGTCCGTCGGGACACCGACGGCCTCGGCGCCCATCGCCTCGATGCGCAGGGCCGCCTCGCGCAGCGCGCCCTTCTCGACGTCGGCGAGCACGACGTTCATGCCCTCCCGCGCGAAGACACTCGCCATCGCGAAGCCCATGCCCGAAGCCCCGCCCGTCACCACCGCCGTCTTGTTCTCGAAGGACTGCAAAGAAGCTCTCCCCTCGCCCGCAGGCGCTCCGTCATCCGACCCGCGGCCCATGATAGACTCGCGCGATGCCGCGCGAGACCCATCCCTCGATCTGCCGCTTCTGCCATGCCAACTGCGGCATCCTCGTCGAGGTCGAAGACGGCCGCCCCGTCCGCGTGACCGGCGATCCCGAGAATCCGGCCTATTTCGGCTTCACCTGCGCGAAGGGCCGCCGCCTCCCCGAGCAGCACGCCCATCCCGAGCGCCTGCTCCATTCGCAGAGGCGCCGCGAAGGCGGCGGCTTCGAGCCCATCGCGAGCGAGCGGGCGATGGACGAGATCGCGGCCCGGATCGGCGAGATCGTCGGGAAGCACGGCCCGCGCGCCGTCGCCCTCTACCCCGGCACCTACTCGGGCCCGCACCCCGCTTCGATTCCGGCCGGCGTCGGGTTCATGCTCGGCCTCGGCTCGAAGATGGTGTTCACCTCCGCGGCGATCGATCAACCCGGCAAGCACGTCGCGAACGCGATCCACGGCCGCTGGCTCGGCGGCTCCCACGTCTTCGACGAGTCCGACGTCTGGATGCTCGTGGGCAACAATCCGCTGATCTCGATGTCGGGCGGCATCCCGCCCTCGAATCCGAGCCGGCGGCTGCGGCGCGCGAAGGCGCGGGGGCTGAAGCTGATCGTCGTCGATCCGCGCAAGTCGGAGGTCGCGCGGTTCGCGGATCTCTACCTGCAGCCGCGGGCGGGCGAGGATCCGGCGATTTTCGCGGCGATGCTCCACGTCGTGATCCGCGAGCAGCGCTTCGATCCGGGGTTCGTGCTCGAGAACGTCGCAGGCTTCGATGCCCTCGCCCGCGCCGTCGCGGACTGCACGCCGGAGTGGGCCGCTGCGCGCGCGGGCCTCGAGCCGGAGGAGATCGTCGCGGCGGCACGGCTGTTCGCCGACGGGCCGCGCGGCTGCGCCGTCGCCGGGACGGGGCCCAACATGGCGCCCCACGGCAACCTGACCGAGTACCTGCTGCTCTGCCTCAATACGTTATG
>JAWKRX010000050.1:0-27124 GCA_041389425.1 Myxococcota bacterium | reverse complement strand
CGCGAACAGTACTCAATAGTACTGATGTCTACATCCGCCCCGACTGGAATTCCTCAGGGGGCAACGCGCCGATCGGCGCTCAAGTCCGTGCGGTGCCCCCGCCGATCGGGTGTCGTCCCCCAACGAGAGAAAAGGCATGCCGGAAGATCCGATGAGTGAGCTCGAGGCGGTCGAGACCCCCGAGCTCGTCCAATGCATCTACATGAGCGCCGCAGTCGAAGCATTCGATGCGGATGCATTGACGGCGCTGCTCGCCAAGGCCCGACGGGCGAACGCACGAGCGGGACTCTCGGGCATGCTCCTCTATGCGGGGGGCAGCTTCTTCCAGGTCCTCGAGGGACCGGCCTCCGCGGTCGACGCGCTCTTCGCGCGCATCCAGACCGATCCGCGCCATGACTCGATCGTCCGGCTCGTGCGCGAGCCGATCAAGGAGCGCGCGTTCGAGGATTGGACCATGGGCTTCTATGCGGTCTCGGAAGACGAGATCCCGTCCATCCCCGGCCTGAACGATTTCCTGAACGCCCGCCCCGCCTGCCCGGCCGAGCCGAGCACAGGCTCCGCCGGCCGCGCCCATGCCCTGCTCGCCGCCTTTCGCAGCGGGAAATGGCGCCGGAAGATCAACGCCTAGCAGGCCGACCCGGGCGGCCGCGCGCGGGTCCCCGACGCCGCGGCGCTGCTCTCCGCGTCAAGCGATCGCCCCGACCTCCACCGGTATCCCGTTCAGGACGGCATTGCCGCTGACGACGTCGAGGATCCCGTCGTCCGTCAGGACGTTGCTCGCGACGCCGGGATGCGCCGCGGCGACACGCATCGCGATCCCCTCGACGTCGTGGCCCCAGCCGTGGGGCAGCGAGACGACGCCCGGCATCAGGGCATCGCTCGTTTCGACCTCGACCTCGAGCGCCCCGGCGCGGGAGCGGATCCGGGCGCGTGCGCCGTTGGCGAGGCCGCGGGCGGCGGCGTCGGCGGGATGCATGAGCAGCGTGCAGCGCGATCGGCCCGAAACGAGCGCCGGGATGTTGTGCATCCAGGAGTTGTTCGAACGGACATGCCGGCGGCCGATCAGCAGCAGGCCCTCGGCCGCCCGCGGCTGCTCGAGGCGCTCGCGCACCCGCCGCCAATCCGCGACGAGCGGCCCGGGGGCGAGCTCGAGCAGCCCGGACTCCGTCGCGAGCCGCGCGGGAAAGCGCTCGACCATCGGGCCGAGATCGACGCCGTGCGGATGCTCGGCGAGCTTCGCAAGGGAGATCCCGCCTGCGCGCTGCCCGAAGAGATCGCCCTGCCAACCCGTGCGCAGGCGCAGATCGAGGAGCTTGCCGACGGGCGAGTGCCCGGCGAGCGCACGGCGGATCTCGTCGGCGTCGCGGCCCGCCAGCGGACCCGCCGGATCGCTGCGTTCGCGCTCGATGAACTCGTCGACGAGGGCGTCGTGGACCCGGGCGGGATCGCCCTTCGCGCCTTCGCCGCGCAGGATCAGGACGAGCTTCGCGAAGAGATCGGCCTCCGAGGGGCCATCTTCGGCCCGGCGCGCGAAGACGGGCGGCGCGTATTTGGTGAAGCTGCGGACCGCGTTGCCGAGAAAGGTGAGCTCGTAGTTCTCCTCCTCGAGCGCGGACGGCGGCGGCAGGATCACGTTCGCGTGTCGCGTCGACTCGTTGATGTAGACGTCGACGGCGACGTAGAAATCGAGGCTGCCGAACGCGCGATCGAGGCGATCGCTGTTCGGATACGAGCGGACGGGATTGGTCGCGACCGAGAGCAGCGCGCGGATGCGCCCCTCCCCGGGCGTCTCGATCTCTTCGGCGAGGGCCGCCGCCGGGAACTCGCCGTTGACCTCGGGATGCCCGCTCACGCGGCTCTTCCAGCGCCCGATGCGATAGCCGCGGCCGCCGGGCTCGCCGTCGTCGATCCGGGAGGCGACGGGCGACGAGGTCATCACCCCGCCGGGCCGATCGAAATTGCCCGTCAGGACGTTCAGCACCGCCGCCATCCAGGCGGTCGCGGTGCCGAACTCGACGGTGTGATTGCCGATGCGACCGTAGACCGCGCCCGCCGCCGCCCGCGCGAGCGAGCGAGCGATGCGGCGCGTCGTCGCCGCGTCGATGCCGCAGATCGGCGCCACGACCTCCGGCGCGAAGGGCGTCACGAGCGTGCGGATCTCCTCGACGCCGACCACCCAGCGCTCGAGCCGGCCGATCGAGACGAGGTGTTCCGCGAAGAGCGTGTGCACCAGCGCCGCGAGCCAGAAGACGTCGGTCCCGGGGCGGATGAAGAGATGTTCGTCGGCGCGCTCGGCGGTCTCCGTCCGGCGCGGATCGACGACGACGAGCTTCGCGCCGCGCGGCTTGAACTGCTTGAGCCGGCCCGGGAAATCGGGCGCCGTGACGAGGCTCCCGTTCGAGGCGAGCGGATTCGCGCCGAGCATGAGCAGGTAGTCGGTGCGGTCGATGTCCGGGAGCGGGAAGGCGTTCGGATCGCCCCAGACGAGCCCCGAGACGACGTGCTGCGGCATCTGGTCGACGGTCGACGCGGTGAAGAGATTGCGCGTCCCCGCCGCGCGGACGAGCGGCCGCAGGTAGAACGCCGGCGCCAGATGATGGGTCACGGGATTGCCGAGCAGGACCGCGAGCGCCTGCCGTCCGTGGGCTGCGAGCACGGCGCCGAGCCCGCGCTCGACCTCCGCGAAGGCCTCCTCCCACGAGACCGGGACGAAGCGCCCCTCGCGGCGGACGACGGGCTGGCGGAGCCGGTCCGGATCGTGGTGGACGTCGCCTAACGCTGCACCCTTGGGACAGACGAAGCCCCGGCTGAACGGATCCGCGTCGTCGCCGCGCACGCGCACGACCCGATCGCCCTCGACTTCGATCGCGACGCCGCAGGTCGCCTCGCAGAGCGGGCAGGTCCGGTAGGCGATGCGTCTCGCGGCGCCCGAGGTCGCTGCGGCCGTTTCCGCCATCTAGAGCAGCTCCTCGGCGAGCAGCTCGAGCGCCTCCGGCTGGGGCGCGCCGACGAGCAGCGTGCCGACCTCGCCGCGGCGGCCCGCTTCCTTCCACGCCTGCAGGCGATCGCGGATCTTGCCCTTCGGGCCGACGAGATGGACTGCATCCACGAGCGCGTCGGGCACGGCGCGGATCGCCTCCTCCTTCTTGCCGGCGAGGAAGAGATCCTGGATCTCCACCGCCGCGGCCTCGAAGCCCATGCGCTTCGCGTAGTCGTTGTAGAAATTCTTGTCGCGGGCGCCCATGCCGCCGATGTACTGGGCGAGATTCGCCTTGACCGGGGCCATGGCCTTCTCGACGTCGTCCGAGACGATCACGGTGCAGGACGTCATGACGTCGAAATTCGCGAGGCCCTTGCCGCCGCCGGCCTTCGCGAAGCCCTGCTCGAGATGGGGCTTCAGCAGCTCCGCATAACGCTCCGGGTCGTACATCATCGGAATCACGCCGTCGGCGATCTCGGCGGCGACGGTGAGGCCGTTCGGGCTGATCGATGCCATGTAGATCGGGATCGACGGATCGCCGTGGAGGATGCTCTTCAGCGGCTTGCCGAGGCCCGTCGTGCCCGCCCCCTTGCAGGGGATCTCGTAGTGCTCGCCGTGGTATTCGAGGGGCTTCTCGCGCGCCCAGATCGCGCGAATGATCTCGATGTACTCGCGCGTGCGGGTCAGCGGCTTGCCGTAGGGAACACCATGCCAGCCCTCGACGACCTGCGGCCCCGACGGCCCGAGGCCGAGCTTGAAGCGGCCGTTCGAGAGCTGGTTCAGCGTCGTCGCGGTCATGGCGGTCATCGCGGGGGTGCGCGCCGGGATCTGCATGATGGCCGTCCCGACCTTCAGCGTCTCGGTCTTCGCGGCGACCCAGGTCGCCGTCGTCACCGCGTCGTTGCCCCAGGCCTCGGCGGTCCAGGCCGAGTCGAAGCCGAGGCGTTCGGCATGGCGGATCAGGTCGAGGTTGATGCGGATCTTCGGTCCGAAGGAGAGGGCGTTGATCGCGAGCTTCATGGCGGGGGTCCTTTCGGGCTGCGGGTCAGGAGCGCGGGCGGAGCGCGGCGAGGCAGGCCGTCCGCGCGAGGATCGGGTCGAGCGCCGAGCGGTCGGCGATCTCGGCATAACGCGCGCGCAGCGCAGCGAGCGAGCGCGCATGGTATTTCTGGGGCTTCTGATGGAAGCGGCGCCCGGCGAGCACGGCCTCGAGCTCGTCCTCCCCGGTGGCGAGGGCAGCCTCGTTCGCCAGCGTCCAGGGGCAGAAATACGTCCCGACCTGGTCGCCGAGGAAGGGCTCGAGCGTCGGCAGCAGCGACTCGAGCGATTCGAAGGGCCCTTCGGCGCGGGGCCAGAGCATGCGCTGGACCCAGTCGAGCACGCTCGGCGCCGAGCGCTCGATCCAGGCGCCGCCGGTGGGATCGGTCCAGGCTTCGTAGATCTGGCCCCAGAGGCCGAAATCCGCGAAGCAGGGCCGCCCGCCGAACAGATAGGGGCGATCGGCGAGATGCCGATCGAGCTGGGCGAGGGCGTCGCGGAAGGATTGCTCGATCAGCGGCGCCGTATCCGCGTTCGAGCCGACGAAACCGACGCGCCCGCGCATCCGCTCGACGACCTTTTCGCGCACGGCCAGCCGCGCGTTCTCGTCTCCCGGCGCGACCATCGATGCGGCGATTCGCCCGCCCGCCGAGAGACAGTCCTCGGGGCGCGCCCAGCGCAGGTGGAACATCCATTTATTGCCCCATTCGTCGCCGAACTCCTCGAGCAGGAGCGAGATCAGGCGCGCTGCGGGTTCGTCCGGATGCGTGCTCGGCTCGGGATGGCTCCGCTCGATGGCGTCGAGGATCGGGGTCGAATCCTGGATCGCTTCGTCTTCGGGCGTGACGACGAGGGGGATCAGCGGGAGCTTCGCGAAGCGTTGATATTCGGCGAGGTTCGCGCCGTCGCGGGCGAGGAAGCGATGCGGGATGCCCTTGTAGCGGAAGAACGAGCGGACCTTCACCGAATAGGGCGAGAGCTCCGAGCCGTAGATGCGATGAATCTTCGCCATTCAGATCCGCTCCCGGCCGCTCGTCACGGCATCGCAGCGCTCGCCGTCGAAGGGCACGTAGCGGCCCAGAGCGGCATCGCGGAAATAGATCGCATCGCCGATCTTGCGCGGATCGAAGCCCTCGCGGACGAGGTCGACCTTGCGGTGCTTGAAGGTCTGCGTGATCTCCATCGCGGGCAGGATGCGCAGGAAGAGCGGGCGGGCGTAGGCCGCGAGGCCCTGATGGATCGCCTCGGAGACCCGCTCGAGATCGAAATCGGCGTTGACGACGAGTGCCGCCATGCCCGCACGGCCGTCCTGGCCCGGGATCGCGACGCCGTAGACGTTCGCCTCGTCGACACCCGGATCCACCGAGATCACCTCGCCGACCTCGCTCGTCGCGACGTTCTCGCCCTTCCAGCGGAAGGTGTCGCCGATCCGATCGACGAAATAATAGAAGCCGTCCTCGTCGATCCGCAGCAGATCGCCGGTCCGGAAATAGGCGTCGCCCTTCGCGAACGCATCGCGCAGGACCTTCTTCTCGGTCGCCGCGGGATTGGTATAGCCCTCGAAGCGGGTGCGCGGGGTGATCGCGATGAGCAGCTCGCCGGCTTCGTTCGCCTCGCATCGCTCGCAGAATCCGTCCGCGCCGCGCACGATCTCCTCCGACTCGACGTCGAAGCGGACGAGCTCGATCCCGAGCCGCCGGCGGACGAAATCCGGCAGCTGGCCGACGGCGCCGACACGGCCCGCCGTATTGAGGAGCGCGAGGTTGCCCTCGGTCGCGCCGTAGAACTCGACGATCCGCGGAATCGCGAAGCGCTCCTGGAAGGCCTGCCAGACATCGGGCCGCAGGCCGTTGCCCATCGCGACACGCAGTCGGTGTCGCCGCTCTTCCGGATGCGGCGGCGAGTTGACGAGATAACGGCAGAGCTCGCCGATGTACTGGATCGACGTCGCCTCGTGGCGCACGCAATCGTTCCAGAACTGGCTCGCCGAGAACTTGCGCGCGAGGGCGATCGATCCACCCGACATCAGCGCGGCGCCGACCGCCATCATGCCGCCGGCGCTGTGATAGAGGGGCAGGCAGCAGTAGACGCGATCCTCGGGCCCGAGCGCCTGGGATTTCCAGGCGGCCATGCCCGTCAGCGCCGCCTTGAGATGGCTGATGCGCGCGGCCTTCGGCAGGCCCGTCGTCCCGCTCGTATAGATGAGGAAGAGCAGATCGCTGCCGCGGCGCGCGGCGAGCGTCGCCGGATCGATCGCGGCCGGCGCGGTGGCGGCGAGATGGGCGTCGAACGATTCGATCGCGACGGCCTCGCCGCCCGTGCTCCGTGCACCGGCCTCGGACGCCCCGCTCTCGAGATCCGCCGCGAAGACCGGCGGTGCGTCGGCGAGGTGCGGCAGCGCCGAGAGCGAAGCGTCCAGCAGCTCTCGGCCGACGAGCCAGGCGCGCGGCGACGCTTCGCGCAGGCAATGGGCGAGGCGCTCGCCGGTCAGATGGGTGTTCAAGAGCGCCGTGACGACGCCGATCCGCGAGAGGCCGAGCCAGAGACCGACGTACTCCGGCCGATTCTCCATCGAAAGCGCGACGACGTCGCCCCGCTTCATGCCCTGGCCGATCGCCCAGCCGGCGACCCGCGCGGCGAAGGCGTCGAGCTCGGCCCAGGTCATCCGCGAGCGGTCGCCGATCAGGGCGAGCGCATCGGGCCGCGCCTCGAAATGCGGGCGCAGGAAATCCGAGTAGTCGGCCGGAACGTCGGCGCGCAGCTTGCGCACGCCCAGCAGCGACGCGCCCAGCACACGGAGGAGCGGCAGATGCGTGCGGAGACTCTCGAACATGCGGCGGCCCCTCGATTCGAGCGAATGTGCCATTCTGGCACGAGTCGCGGCCGGGGTCACCCGAATCCACCGCAACCGCGCGAGCGCTTCCCGCGAGCGCCCCGAATCGAGGGCTCATCCGTTGAACGACGACATCCTGCTCGGCGCGATCGGCTCGCCCTACAGCCGCAAGCTGCGCGCCGTCTACCGCTATCGCCGCATTCCCCACGTCTGGATCCATCAGGGCGCGCCCGAGGCCGCGGGCCTACCAAGACCGCGAGTCACTCTTCTTCCCCAGCTCGTCACGCGCGACGCGCAGGGCCAGCTCGAGACGAGCGTCGACTCGACGCCGCTGATCCGCACCCTCGAGGTCCGCTGGCCCGGCCGCCGCACGGTCGTTCCGCCCGATCCCGCCCTCGCCTTCCTCGATGCCCTGATCGAGGACTACGCCGATGAATGGCTCACGAAGGCGATGTTCCACTACCGCTGGGCCTTCGCGCCCGACATCGCGAAGGCGACGGCGATCCTTCCGCGCTGGGCCGGGGCCCGGCAGCCCGAGGATCGACTCGAGGCGGCGGCGCGCACCTTCGCGGCGCGGCAGATCGGCCGCCTCGCGGTGGTCGGCTCGAGCCCCGAGACCGCCCCGATCCTCGAAGCGAGCTATCTCCGCCTGCTCGAGCTCCTCGAGTGCCACCTGCGCTCGCATCGCTTCCTGCTCGGCGATCGCCCGGGCAGCGGTGATTTCGGCCTGTACGGCCAGCTCACCCAGCTGGCCCTCTTCGACCCGACGCCGGCGGCACTCGCCCTCGAACACGCGCCTCGCGTCGTCGCCTGGACGGATTGGCTCGACGATCTCTCGGGCCTCGAGCCGACCGATGCCGGCTGGCTCGCGCGCGATGCCCTGCCCGAGAGCACCCTGGCACTCGTCTCGGAGATCGGCCGGACCTACGCGCCCTTCCTGCTCGCGAATGCCGCCGCGCTCGAGGCCGGGCACGAGCGCGTCGAATGCGAGATCGACGGCCGCGCCTATCACCAGACGCCCTTCGCCTATCAGGGCAAATGCCTCGCCTGGCTGCGGCGCGACTACGGCGCCCTCGCCGCCAGCGACCGCGCGGCGGTCGACGCGCTGCTCGCGGGCTCGGGCTGCGAGATGCTATTCGCCTGATCCCCGCTCGGCTCGGCGGGCGCAGGCGGCGAGCCGGGCGCCGGGGCCGCCGCATGCCGCACGAAGATCGGCGAAGACCACGCGCGCTCTTCCGTCTGCGCCAGGCAGTCGTCGTCCGCCGGCCGTCCGAAGCAGGGATCGACCTGCACGCAGCGGCCTTCGGCATCCCGGCGACAGCCGAGCGGATCGGCCCCGACGGCCAGGCTCGGCGCCTCGATCGCCCGCGCATAATAGAGCGCGTCGCGGCCGCTCGCGGCGAGCTCCTCGTCGCTGAACGTCGCGCTGCAGCCGTCCGCGTTCGGCTCGCATTCGACCACGCGCCAGGGATCCTCGACGAGGCCGAGGATCTCCTCGCTCTCGTCCTGCTGCGGGCGGATGCGCACGATCTCGAGCCGCGTGATCGGCCGGCGCACGTCGGTCGGGTTGTAACACTCGCCCTGGCAGAGCTTCATGAGGCGCTCGGCGCCGAGCGCCGAAGTCGGCGCGTCGCCGCAGCCGGGCGCCTGCTCGAGCGAGCCGACCGCGCGCACCTCGAAGGTCGGCGCGCTGGAGAGCGCGACCTCGCTGCCCATCGGCCGCCGCGCGCCGTCCGGTGCGTTCACGAGATCGAACCAGAGCAGGATGCGTGGGCCGCTCGTGCCGTAGACCTCGCGGCGCTCCATCGCCTCCCAGATCGCGTCGCGATCGCGGCCGCTCGCGTGGACCGCGGCGAGACCGCCGTTGAGGAAGAACGAGGCGCCGCGCTCGATCTCGAAGGCGCCGAGGGGCGCCGTGCGGCCGGCGACGAATTCGAAGGGCGCGGGCTCGTCGAGCGGGCCGCTCGCAGGGCGCTGGAAGGCGACCGGCGTCTCGCGGAAATGGCCGAAGCGCGATTCGGTGAACTCGCTGCGGGCGACCTCCTTGTAGCCCGTCCCCGGGCGCGCCGAGTGATTGTCGCTCGAGGCGATGAAGCCGAGCTCGAAGCGCATCGGATCGCCGTTCGCATCGCGCCGGCCCAGCGCCATGATGTACTGCACCGAGCTCTTCGGGCGGTAGTTGAAGGCGGGCTGGAAGCAGTCGCGACACTGTCCGGCATCCTGCCAATCGGCCACGCTCGTCTCGGGCACGACCTGCGCGCCGCCGTTGTTCTTCGCCTCGACGAACATCTGACGCGTGCGCGCCGCCCGCTCCGCGCAGACGACCGAAGGCTGATCCGCGGCCAGACAGCGCGCCTCGATGATCTCCCCCGCGCGCCAGCAGCTCGGCAGGTAGTCGGCGCTCGGCTCGGGACAGCTCGGCCGGCCCGCGGCGTCGAAGGCGATCTCCTCGAAGGGCCGGTACTCCTCCGAGTTGCCGTGGCCCGAGAACACTTCGATCAGCTTCTGGCGATCCGGATCGTGATTCTCGGCCGTCAGCTGCTTGTCCCAGGCCGAGCCGAGGGGCGTGTAGAAGCCCCAGGTCGTGCCGTGCGGGATCACGATCGAATCGAAGCCCCAATCGTCGAGCTTCGCGAAGAGCTCGGCCGGCGTCGCCGCCGATTCGCGGCAATCGCGGGGCAGATCGCGCACTGGGACGCCGCGGGGACATTCGCCGACCGCCGCGAGCTCGGCCTGATAGGCGACGAGATCGAGACCGCCGCGCGTGCGGTCGTAGAGCCCGTAGGCGCCCATGATGAACGGATTCGGCAGCACGGCGCCGACGTCCTCGACCCCGAGCGGCGCGCCCGCGGCGATCGGGCGCGGCGGGATCTCGTCGTCGGCGAGGCCGCGCAGGACGACGTTCTTGTGGCCGTAATGCGTCTCGGGCGTCGCCCCGACCTGGGTCCACTCCCAGCCGAGATAGGTCACGAGGTCGGGATTCGGCCCTTCGCCGGCGATCGCGTTGCACTGGCGGATCGAGTCGATCGTCTCGTCCCAGCGCGTGGGCGTCAGCGTCAGGTCGTGGTCGTTGATCGAGAAGAAGTCGAGCGAGGAGCAGTGGCGGGCGTAGTCGCAGGCGTCGGCGACGGGATGGGCGCCCTCGCCGCCGCTCATCGGGAGCGAGAGGGTGAAGGCGTCGAAGCTGTAGGTCGAATGCACGTGGAGATCGCCGAACAGGATCTGCTTCGGCTCGGCGACGCCGACGGCCGCCGCGCCGCTGCGAACCGCCGCCTTCTTCGCCTCGATCAGCGCAGGATGGACGGCCGTCCCGCTGATCACCCCCGCATCGGGTGCCGACCCGAAGACGCCGATGCCCGCCAGATAGACGAGGCCCAATAGAAGGACGAATGCCACCAGCAGGAGCTTCACGAATCCACGCATGCTTCTTCTCCCTCGTCTCTCGACCGTCTCTCACCCGTCTCTCGCTCGCAGCGGCCGCAGCCGGTCGGGCGGCAGCCGGGAGGCGCGCCGATTCTAGGAGCCTGACCCAAGATGGGCGTGGATGCCCGAGCGTCGAGACGCGCCTCTCGCAAGGCGCGCGAGGGAGCCGTAGCCGAGCTACGGCGACCGAGCGCAACGCCGCGAGAGGCGATGGATCGGCGCTCAGGCGCCGCGCGGCCATCTTGGGTCAGGCTCCTAGCCATCGGGCGTGTCCGATTGCGCGCTCCGCTGGCCGCCGCGAACGCGCGATGCTAACCGGATCCCCATGCTGGGCGCGCACTTCGTTCGCTGGCTCGCGCGGATTTTCGCCCCGCGACGGGGGGCTCTCGCCCCCGCGCTCGGAGCGCTCGCCCTCGCCCTCGCGACTGCGATCGCCCTGCCGACTCCCCTCACCGCCCAGTCGCCCGCCGCGCCGGCATCGCCGGCGGATCGAGGCGAAGCCGATGCGAGCGCGAGCGAAACTGCGCCGAACGGCGACGTGCGAGCCGAAACGCCCGGAGTCGAAGCCCGTGCCGCCGCACCGACGGTGGTCCCCCGCTCCTCGCGCCGCGCGCGCGAGGCCAGCCTCGCCGCGATCCTCGCTTCGAGGCGCCAGGCCGAGGCCGACCTCCGCGCGCTCCGGACGGCGCTCGATTCCGAATCCACGCGCGGGCGCGAGGCCGAGATCGAGCGACAGATCCGCGCCCGGGCGAGCGAGCTCGAGCGGCTCTCCCGCAACTTCTCCGAGCTCGCGACGGGCGTCGATCCGTTTTCACTCTCGGGCGAGGCGGATTCCGGCTCCTTCGATCTGACGCGCGAGATCCGCGAGCTGCTCAGCCCCCTCATCAACGAGCTCAAGCGCGCCACGAGCCGACCGCGCGAGATCGATCGCCTGCGCACGGAGATCACCGATCTCGAGGACCAGCTCGCGACGGTCGACCGCGCGCTCGCCCAGCTCGACGCGGTGCGCGAAGCGACGAAGGACGAGGCCCTCGACAAGGCGCTCGCGAGCGAGCGCAAGGATTGGACGCTCCGGCGCTCGGGCATCGAAGCGACGCTGGCAGTGAGCCGGCAGAAGCTCGATCGGCATACGGCCGAGAGCCGCTCGATCGGCGAGACGATCCAGGAGGTCTTCGGGCTCTTCTTCAAGAGCCGCGGGCGCAACCTGCTGCTCGCCATCGTCGCGACGATCGTCTTCCTCGTCGTGCTGCGCCGGATCCGCACCTTCCTCTCGGCGCGCATCCGGCGGGAGGACCGCGACCCGACCTTCCGCGGCCGCGTCTTCAGCCTCCTGTACTCCGTCTTCACCGTCGTCGGCGCCGTCGTCGTCTTCGTCGTCGCGCTCTATCTGTTCGGCGACTGGGTGCTCCTGATTCTCGCGCTGCTGCTGATTCTCGGGCTCGTCTGGGCCTCGAAGCAGGCGCTGCCGCGCTTCTGGTCCCAGGCGATCCTGATCCTCGACATGGGCGCCGTCCGCCAGGGCCAGCGTGTCGTCTGGAATGGCCTGCCGTGGCGCGTCGAATCGATCGCGTTCTACTGCGTGCTCGAGAACCCGGCGCTGGTCGGCGGCCGTGTACGCATCCCGATCGACGATCTCGCGGAGCTGCGCTCGCGACCGGTCGAGGACGACGAGCCCTGGTTCCCGACGCTCCCGGGCGACGTCGTCCTGCTCGAAGATGGCCGTACGGGGATCGTCGAGCTGCAATCGACCGAGTTCGTCCGGCTGCGCATCCCGGGCGGCAACCGCCTCGTCGTGCCGACCCCGGAGTTCGTCGCCGCGTCCCGCGAGGTCCTCTCCCACGGCTACCGCGTCGATCTCGAATTCGGCCTCGATTACGCCCTGCAATCCGAGATCACGACGACCGACCGCGAGATCCTGCAGACCGAGCTCGAGCGCCGCTGGCGCGAATCGCCCTGGGCCGCGTCGCTCGTCGCCGTCGTCGTCGAGTTCAGCAACGCCGGACCGTCGTCCCTCGACTACTACGTCCGCGTCGATCTCGACGGCAGCCAGGCCGGCGAGTACGCGCCGCAGCGGCGCTACCTCTCTCGCATCTGCGTCGACGTCTGCAACGAGAACGGCTGGGTCATCCCCTTCCAGCAGCTGACGCTCCACGTCGCTCCGAAAACCGAGGAATGAGATCATGGACAAGCAGGGATTCGAGAAGCTCTTCGATCTGACGGGGCGGGTCGCGATCGTGACCGGCGGCAGCCGCGGCATCGGGCGCGCGATCGCCGAAGGCTATGCGCTCGCCGGCGCCAAGGTCGTCATCGCGAGCCGCAAGCTCGAGTCCTGCCAGGCGACGGTCGCCGCGATCGAGAAGGCGGGGGGCGAGGCGCTCGCCGTCGCGACCCACATGGGCGAGCTCCCGCAGCTCGAGACCCTCGCGAAGCGGACCCTCGACCATTACGGCCGCATCGACATCCTCGTCAACAACGCCGCCAACGCCCTCGCCCAGCCCTTCCGCCAGATGACGCCGGAGGCCTGGGAGAAATCGCTCGCCGTGAACCTGCGCGGGCCGGTCTTCCTGACCCAGTACTGCCTGCCCGGCCTCGACCAGAGCGAGCACGCCTCCGTCATCAACGTCTCGAGCGCCGGCGCCTTCCTCTTCTCCGCCTATACCCACATGTACGCCGCGGCGAAGGCCGGGATGCTCGCCTACGTCCGCTCCCTCGCCGCGGAGCTCGCCCCGCGCATCCGCGTCAACGGCATCGCGCCAGGCACGATCGATACCGACATGGTCCGCAACAACACGCCCGAGGCCCAGGCCCAGATGGCCGCCGCCGCGCTGCTGAAGCGCGCGGCGCATCCGGACGAAGTCGTCGGCCTCGCGCTCTATCTCGCGAGCGACGCGTCGAGCTTCGTCACCGGCGCCACGTTCTCGATCGATGGCGGGCTCGTGCCGCGCTGAGGGGCGGCGGGGGGCGCCGAGGTCGGGGAGCCGAGCCCGAGGCAAGGCAGACCCGTGATCTCCTGCCGTGGTTTCGGGCTTGGATGGCACCGCCTCGCGAACCGCGGACCACGTAGCGGCAGACTCGACGCATCCGAACCGATCTTTGCTTCACGAACTGCTGAAGAGACGAGCCACGGAGGTCCCCATGTTTCCGTCCAGTTCAGGCTCGAGGCCAACCGCAGTGCTTCAGCCGCTCGCGGCGCTGGGGCTCCTCCTCCTGCTGCCGATCGGGTCGGCTGCTTTCAGCTATGACGAGGCACTCGATGGAGACATCGATTCGCCGATCGAATCCCCACCGGTCTTTTCGTTCGATCTTGGAAGCAACGTCGTCTCCGGGTCACGGCTCGACGGAGACTCCCGAGACTTCGACATCTTCGTGTTCGTCGTCCCCGACGGCGGTCAACTCGATTCGATCCGCCTCGACTATGAAATCACGCGCCTGGAGGGAAGCTGGGAGTTCCTGGTCACAACCTTTTTCGTCTCGCGCTACTACCCGGAAGGTCCGCCCTGGTACGTGCGAGGCGAACGGCTCGGAGGATCCGGGCATCCGATTCTGAGCGATGGGAGCGACCCGATGTTCGATCCTGAGGGGTCGCCGATCTCGATCGATTTGCACGCCTCCGACCATTTCGCATTCTTCCCGCGAATCGGCCCCAGTCTCTACCCGATCCAGAGCGGCATGTACGTGCTCGACAATGGATCAGGGTGGCGCGGCAGCGACTCGAACCTCGCAGCATGGAACTACACGCTGACTTTCTCTGTGGTGCCCGTACCGGAGCCCGGGAGCGCATGCATGATCGGAGTCGGCCTCGGCGCGCTCGCCGCGGGTCGACGGGGCAGAGGGCGCGGCGACCCCGAATGACTTCTCATGTCATCCAATGGGAGAGCACCTTGACCGTCCAGCGACCGAGCGAACGCTCGAATCCCAGCGACCCGCCCGTCCATCCACCGCCCCACCGCATGTAGCCGCGTCGTTGCGCGCATTCGTGCGGTCGGCGAGCGGAAGGGCGAGCAGGGGCCCGGACTCGCGGCGCCGGGTCCCGAGACCGATCGGCGGAAGGCTGATCGTCGATGGATCGATCTCGTGCGCCTCGGCCGCGATCCGTATCGAATCGCCGGCCAGGATCGGGATGTGGCTCCGATCCGAGAGGACATCGCCCGTCGATCGCTCTCCGAGATCATCGCATCGAAGCCCACGGCGAACTTCGATGCCCGGTTCAAGCGCCGGAGCAATGCGGACGAGTTCATCGACCGGGTCTACGCGCATCTCGCCAGGCCCGAACGATCACAGCGGGGCGAGATGCGCCGCGACGCGCGGGCGACCCTGCCGCGCACCGCACCGGAGCGAAGAATTCATGGGTTGCTCCCATTCGGAAGCGATCGGTCGATCACGCCGGCTGGCGCTCCGGGAGACGCGGCCCGATTCGCCGACCGGGTAATCCCTGGTATTTACGTATATCGCTGATATACATTTTCGGAATGCCCGAAACGCCTCGACGCGAGCGCCGCCGCCTCGAGATCCAGTCGCGGATCATCGAAGCCGCCCATCACCTCTTCCAATCCCAGGGCTACCGCGGAACGACCGTCACGCAGATTTGCGAGCAGGCGGACGTCGCCTACAAGACCTTCTTCAATCACTTCCCCTCGAAGCACGACGTGCTGGTCGAGATCGAACAGCGGTCGCTCGAGAACATCCTGAGCCACTTCGACCTCGCCATCGCGACGGTCGCGTCGACGCGGGATCGGCTCGCGCTGCTCTTCGAACGGATCGCCCGCGAGGCAGAAGACGCGGGGCCGATGAATCGCGAGCTGCTGACCGAGCTCATCCACAGCGTCCATTCGCGCGGCGACGAGCCGGAGCAGGTCCAACGGGTCATCCAGGCGACGGAACGTCTGGTCGAGGCCGGCCGCGCCCAGGGCGACGTGCGGCTCGATCAATCCGTCGCGACCCTCGCGGAGCTGATCCGCGGCAGCTTCTACGTCCTGATGATCAGCTTCGGCAACCTCGCGGACTATCCCATCGTGGAACGCGCGGCGGCCTTGGCTTCGATTCTCGCGGATTCGATCGAAGACGCAGAGCGCCGCTGAAGCGCTCGAGGAGGATTCGAAATGGTGGACTGCATCTTGCGCGGTGGCCGGGTCGTCGACGGCACGGGCGCTCCGGCGCGGACCGCGGACGTCGCGATCGCGGACGGACGGGTCGTCGCCGTCGGCCGGGTCGACGAGTCCGCTCGAGCGGAGATCGATGCGGACGGCCTCGTCGTCTGTCCCGGCTTCGTCGATCCGCATACCCACTACGACGCCCAGCTCTTCTGGGATCCCTACGCCAATCCCTCGAGCCTGCATGGCGTGACGTCCGTCGTCGGCGGCAACTGCTCCTTCGCCCTGGCGCCGATCCGCGCGCAGGACGCCGACTACACCCGCCGCATGATGGCCCGGGTCGAAGGCATGCCCCTCGACGCGCTCGAGCAGGGGGTCCCCTGGAGCTGGAACTCGTTCGGCGAATACCTCGCCGCCCTCGACGGCCGCATCGCCGTCAACGCCGGATTCATCGCGGGCCACTCGGCGCTCCGCCGCTATGTCCTCGGCGCCGATGCGAATCGCCGCGCGGCCACGGCAACGGAGCTCGAGAAGCTGCGCGCGGCCCTCGACGAAGCCCTCGCGGCGGGCGCGCTCGGCTTCTCGACCGACATCTCCGAGTCCCACATGGACGGCGACGGCGCGCCCATCCCCGCGAAGGGCGCGACGCCCGAGGAGCGGCTGGCCCTCTGCGAGGTCGTCCGCCGACGCGAGGGAACGATGCTCTCCGGCATCTTCGAGGGCGGGAGTAGCGGCTGGAGCGAATTCGAGCTCGACCACCTCTCCCAGATGTCCGCCACCGCGAACCGCGTCCTCAACTGGAACCTGATGGTCGTCGACGCGAGCGAGCCCGAGCGGGCGCGGCAACAGCTCGGCCTCTCGCATCATGCGCGCGCTCGCGGCGGGCGGATCATCGCGCTGCTGATGCCCGTCATCGTCCCGATGAACATGAGCTTCGGCAACTACTGCGGGCTCTTCCTGATCCCGGGCTGGCGCGACACGATGGCACTGCCGCCGGCGGAGCGCATGAAGGCGCTGGCGGCCCCCGAAACGCGCAGCCGACTGCTCGCGACCGCGACCAGCCCCAAGGCCGGGATGTTCCGTCGACTCTCCGACTTCCCGGGCTACACCATCGGCGACACCTTCTCCGCCGCGAACGCGGGGCTCGAAGGTCGCGTCGTCCGGGACATCGCCGCCGAGCGCGGGATCGCGCCCTTCGATGCGCTGCTCGACGTCGTGCTCGCGGACGAGCTCCGGACCGTGCTCTGGCCCTCCGCACCCGACGACGACGAAGCCCATTGGGCGCTGCGCGCGAGCCTCTGGGACGATCCCGACATCCTGCTGGCGGGCTCCGACGCCGGCGCCCACCTCGACCGCATGTGCGGCGGCTCCTATCCGACGCAATTCCTCGCCGACTGCCTGCGCGGGCGCCGCATGATGTCGATGGAGCGGGCGGTGCACGAGATGAGCGCGAAGCCGGCGAAGCTGTTCGGCCTGCGCGATCGGGGGGTCGTCGCGCCCGGCGCGTTCGCCGATCTCGTGGTCTTCGATCCGACGTCGGTCGCTTCCGCGCCGGCCCGTCTGGTGAACGACCTGCCCGGCGGCTCCGCGCGCGTCACGGCGGATCCGATCGGGATGCGTCACGTCTTCGTCAACGGAACGGAGATCGTCCGCGACGGGAAGCTGACGGGCGCGACGCCCGGCACGGTCCTGCGCTCCGGGCGGGACACGCTCACGGTGACCGCCCGCTGACATGCATCCGCGCATCTCGATCAACACGATCTCCTCGCTCGCCTGGCCGCTAGCCGACGATCTCGCGCTGCTCGCGCGGCTGGGCGCGCCTCGCTTCGGCTTCCCGCTGCTCAAGATCGAAGATGACGTCGCAGGCGGCGTGGCGGCGATCCGCGCGTCGGGGCGGCGGGTCACCTGCGTGGCGGCGTCGTCAGCCGACGCCTCCCTGCTCGATCCGGAATCGGCACTCGCCGCGCTGCGCCCGGCGATCGACGTCGCCCACCACCTCGACAGCCCGCTCTGTTATTTCACCTCCGGACGGACGCCGGCGCGGATGAGCACCGACGACGCCTGCGCCGCGCTGGTCGCGGCCCTGCCGCCGTCGATCGCCTACGCGTCGGAGCGGGGCGTGACGCTCGCGATCGAGAACAACAGCGTCACCACGCGCCGGACCGGCTTCGTCCACACGCTGCCCGACTCGATCCGACTGGCCGAGGAAGCCGACATCCAGATCTGCCTCGAGCTCCAGAACTGCTGGTACGAGCGCGACCTGGCCCGCTTGTTCCGAGAGCACGTCTCGCGCATCGGCCTCGTCCAGGTCAGCGATTTCAAGGTCGGCGAGGCGCTGCGGCTGAATCGATGCGTTCCGGGCGACGGCTCGATGCCGCTCGCCTGGATGATCGAAGCGCTCCTCGAGGCCGGATACCCCGGCGTCTTCGACATCGAAGTGATCGGTCCCCACGTCGACGCCGAGGGCCCCGAAGCGGCCCTGCGCCGGAGCGTCGACTGGCTGGGCGAGCGACTGACGGAGCTCGGCGCATGAGCAGCGCGTATCCCACGTCCGCAGAGCTGATGGAATCCGCGACCCAGCGGACCGGACTCGAAGATTTCGGGGCGCCCAGCTTTCGCGAAGGCCTCGAGGTCCTGCTCGAGAGCCTGGCGGCCGACGTCCCCTACGGTCCCGAAGACCGCCAGCGCGCGATCGACCTGATCTCGCGCCGGCTCGTCAATCGGCTGGAGATCGAGGCCTGGTTCACGCGCCATCCCGAGGCCGAGCAGGCCCCGATCGATCGTCCGCTTTCGATCGTCGGATTGCCGCGGACCGGGACGACGGCGCTCGGCAACATGATGTCGCTCGATCCGCAGTTCCGGGCGCTGCGGCCCTGGGAGCAGGAGAAGCCGTGTCCGCCGCCGCGGACCGAGGGCGAGGCGTCCGACCCGCGCCGCGTCGCCTATCGGGACCGGATCGAGAAGATGCTCCGGGAGCAGCCGGAGCAGGCGGCGATGCACCACTGGGAAGTCGACGCGACGATGGAGGACACCGAGGTGCTCGGCCTCGAGTTCCGCGCCCAGCAGATGACGATGCCGGTCTGGCGCTATCACGCCTGGTGGCGCCGGGGCGACATGCGCGAGACCTTCGCCTACCACACGCGCGTCGCCCGCCTGCTGCAATCGAGCCGCCCCCCGAACCGCTGGCTCTTCAAGGCGCCCCACCACAAATTCCATCTCGAGGCGATCGTCGAGGCCTACCCCGACATCCGTTTCGTCTTCACGCACCGCGATCCGGCGAAGGCCGTCCCGTCCTACGCCAGCTTCGTCGCCGCGCTGATCCCGCCGGAGGTCGTCGCGAAGATCGGCAAGCCGAAGATCGGGCGCGAGATCCACGCACACCTCCTGACCGGCATGCAGCAGGCGATGGCGGCGCGTGAACGGCTCGGCCCCGAGCGATTTCTCGACGTCCACCACGCCGAGTTCACGGCGGCGCCGATGGCGGTGCTCGAGCGCATCTACGACTGGCTCGGCATGGCGCTGACGGACGAGACGCGCCGCGGCTTCGAGCGCTGGCGCGCGGAGAGCCACGCCGCCGCCCATCGCTACACCGCCGCCGAGTTCGGCCTCTCCGCCGAAGAGATCCACGAGCACTACGCCGCGTACATCCACGCCTTCGGCGTGGAGACTGGGAAGACGAGGACGAAGCCATGAGCGCCCCGACGTTGGAAGGCCGCAAGATCCTGATCACCGGCCCGGCCGGCCAGATCGCGTTTCCGCTGGCGCGCGCGTTGGCGCGCTCGAACGAGGTCTGGGGGATCGCCCGCTTCAGCGATCCCGCGAGCCGCAAGGAGGTCGAGGCCGCGGGCATCCGGACGCTCGCGATCGATCTGGCCCAGCCCGACTTCTCCGAGCTGCCCCGCGACTTCACCCACCTGCTCCACCTCGCCGCCGCGATCGCGGGCGACGACTACGACGGCGCGATCCGAACCAACGCCGAGGGCACGGGCCTGCTCCTCTCCCATTGCCGCGCGGTCGAGGCGGCGCTCGTGATGTCGACGGTCTCCGTCTACAAGCCCCATCCCGATCCCTGGCATCTCTTCCGCGAGGACGATCCGCTCGGCGACATCATGCTGCCCTTCGCCCGGTCCTACAGCATCAGCAAGATCGCCGAGGAGGGCGTGACGCGTTTCTGCGCGCGGGAGTTCCAGATCCCGATCACGATCGCGCGCATGGGCGCGTCCTATGGACCGCGCGGCGGGCTCCCGACCTTCGCCCTCCAGGCGCTCGCCGCCGGAAAGCCGGTCACGACCCGCTTCGACCCCTGCCCCTACAGCCCGATCCACGACGACGACATCCTCGCCCAGACGGCGCCGCTGCTGGACGCGGCGACCGTTCCGGCGACGATCGTCAACTGGGCCGGCGACGAAGCCGTGAGTCTCCAGGACATCGTCGCCTACGGTGCGGATCTGCTCGGATTGCCGCCGCGCATCGAAGTCACCGAGGTGCCCGGCGCGTCGATCGGCTCCGCCGTGGACCCGACCCGGCGCAAGGCGATCACGGGGCCGTGTCGCGTCTCCTGGCGCGACGGGATCCGCCGCGTGCTCGAAGAGCTCTACCCCGACCGCGTCCGCGCCGGCGCGGCCCAGTGAGGATGACGACCCCATGACCGATTCCCAACTCGAGATGCCCGAATGGGACGCGATGCTGCGCGCCATCGCCCCGGTCGGCAATCAGCTGATCAACCGCTGGGGTCGCACGAACCCCTCTGCGGACGATCGGCGCGACCTGTTCCGCCTGGCACTCTCGGCCGTCGCGAACGGCTACCTCTCCCACGTCTCCCTCGATCCGCGGCGACCGACCTGGACGCCCTGCTGGAACATCGCGATGAACATGGGCGGGCCGTGCCCGGACTACACCTACCGCACGACCGACGTCGATCCGAAGGGCGCCTACCGCATCTCCGGCTTCCGCGGGACGAATCGCTTCGTCGAGATCGGCCAGCAGAGCTACGAGCTGCTGGGCCACGAGGGCCCGACCTCCGCCGTGCCCGTGCAGCACAGCCTCGACGACCTCGCGCTGGGCGCGGAGGGCGCGTTCAGCGTGATCCTCAGCCCGGAGCGGCCCGCCGGATACGCAGGCGATTGGTGGGCGCTCCAGCCGACGACCGTGCGGCTCCTGATGCGGCAATGCGCGGTCGACTGGATCGCGGAGGTCGACGCGCGCGTCGCGATCGAGCGGCTCGACGAAGGCCCCCCGACCCCGAATGCCGAGGTCGATCGCCGGATCGCGAACCTCGGCCCCTGGGCGGAGGGCATGGTCCGCTTCGACATCGACCTCGCCCGCTGGTACCGCGAGAACCACGGCGTCAACGTGCTGACGCGCTCCAGGAAGATCGAGAGCATCGGCGGCATGCCCAACCAGGTCTACTACGACGGCGCCTATCAGATCGACGACGACGAGGCGCTGGTCGTCGAGACGGCGCTGCCGCGCCAATGCCTCTACTGGTCGGTGCTGGTCGCGGACGATCGCTTCAGCACCGTCGACTGGGCCAACCACCAGTCGAGCCTCAACGCATCGCAGGCCCGGATCGACCGCGATGGAAAGCTGCGCGCCGTGATCTCGAAGCGGGATCCCGGCGTGCAGAACTGGCTCGACAAGGCCGACAATCCCTGGGGCATCATCCAGCTGCGCTGGAAGCTGCCGAGCGACGCGCCGGATCCGGTCGTGACCCGCTGCAAGCTCGCGCAGGTGCGCGAACACCTGCCGGCCGAGACCCCGAGCTACTCGCAGCAGGAGCGCGACGAGGCGATCCGGAAGCGCCGCGTGGGCTATCAGATGCGGCAGCATTGGTGAGGCGCAGGGACGGGCGGAGCGGTGGGCCGGTCGCCGCGACCGGGCCCCGCCCGTTCAAGGCGCCATCTGATCGCCCTTCTCGAAGCCATACGGCTTGAAGACGCCGAGACACATGTTCTCGTGCATGCCGTAGGCGACCTCGCCCGTCGAGAGGTCGAAGCGGCAGAGCGTCTCGTTCAGGATCGCGAAGGGCGTTCGCTTCTCCTGGGTGCTCATGTCGTATTGCCGGCCCTCGACGACGAGCTTGCCCTTGTAGTGGCCGTGGCCCCATTCGTCGCTCGGGATGTAGCCCGTGCCGGCGGCGAGGTAGACAGTCCGCAGCGGCGTGCTCGTGATGACGAGGTCCTTGCCGTCCGGGCCGGCGAGGGTCGTGCGCGCGGATTTCAGCTCGCGCGTGCCGGAGAGGAAGACGGGCTCGATCTTCGGCGTGCCGTAGTGCTCGATGCCGCCCTCCCGGCCGTAGGCCGGCGCGAAGGCCGCTTCCTCGACGATGACGCGGCCCGAATAATCGGCGTCCCACATGACCTTGTACATGCCGCGGTCGAGCTGGAGCGGGATCCAGTGGTGGCAGAAGCCGTGCTGGCCCGCCATCAGGTCCTCGATCGCGATGCCCGGGGCTTCGCGCTCGCCGACCGGGCGGATGCCCCAGGAGCGGTCGCGCGCGCCCTTCCACTTGTCGGGGGTCACTTCGTAGCGCTGGCCCGCGACGGTGACGCTGCCCGTGTAGCTGCCGACCTGCGCATAACGCGAGACGTCGGAGGTGATGCGCGCGCGGTTTCTCTGGAAGGTCTTCGGCTCTTCGAGGGCGGGGACCGTACCGTCGAAGCGGATGTCGAAGGCGACGCCCCATTCGTTCTCGGCGCAGCGCAGGCGCAGGGATTTCAGGCCCTCGATGACCTCGATCGAAAACGGGCCGACGCTCGTATCCATGCGATTGCTGCCGAGGGCGCGGGAGGCGCGCACGGTGTACTGCTGGGTGCCGTGGGAGATCGTGACGAAGGCGTCGGTGACCCCGAGGTTCGGGTACTGGCCGAGGCCGGCGACCATGAAGAAATCGCCCTTCGAGTCGTGCATGTTGAAGTAGTAGCGGTCGTAGAAATTGCGATCGCTGGTGAAGACGTAGTCGAAGGTGTCGGTGGTCTGGTGGGCGAGATACTCGTCCATCGGGCTGATCGGCATCGGGGACTCCGGGGGTTCGGTGGGAAGGAAGTTCGATGAGAATGGTCGAAAGGGAAGGCCGCGAGCCGCTCGAGCCGCAGGGCCCATCCGGGCGATCCACGGCTCGGGCCCGCGCCCGGCGGCCGCGATTCTAACGCGCCCCGCCGGCCTTTGTGGGCCCCGGCGCGGCGGGTAACATCCGCCCCTCCCATCGAACGCCCGCCCCGAAAGGTCCCGCCATGACGACTCCGCTCGCCCTCACGCAGCTCGACGAAGAAGGCGTCTTCACGATCACGATGAACCGCCCGGAGCGCCGCAATGCCATGAATCCCGAGGCCTTTCGCGCCGTCGGCGAGGCCTTCGTCCGGGCGCAATCGGATCCCGCGGTCGCCGTCGTGCTGCTGACCGGCGCCGGCGACGATTTCAGCTCGGGCATGGATCTGACGGCCTCGCATCAGCCGAGCGGCGGGCCGCCGCCCTTCGAGTTCATGATGGATGCGATCTGCGCGCTCGAGAAGCCGCTCGTCGCCGCGGTGCGCGGCTGCGCGATCGGCTACGGCATGACGGTCCTGTTCCACTGCGACGTCGTCTACGTCGGCGAGTCCGCCCGCCTGCGCATGCCCTTCGCGAATCTCGGCCTCGTGACGGAGGCGGCCTCCTGTTATTTGGCGCCGCTCGTGATGGGCCAGAAGCAGGCGGCCGAGCTGCTCTACACCGCCGACTGGGTCGACGCGGCGCGCGCCGTCGAATACGGCATCGCGACCCGCGCACTGCCCGACGCGAGCCTGCTCGCCGAGGCGACGGCGAAGGCGCGGCAGATGGCGCAGTGGCCGACCAGCTCGCTGATGGAGATGAAGCGCATGCTGAAGTCGTTCCACACGGAGAACGTCCGCGCGGCGCGCGCCCTCGAGACGGCCGGGATGTCGAAGCTGTTCGGCGGCCCCGAGAACCGCGAAGCGATCTCCGCCTTCGTCGAGAAGCGCAAGCCCGACTTCCGCCAGTTCCGGAAATAGCAGCCCGGATCGATCCGATCGGCGGGTGTCACTGACACGTGTCGATCGGATCGGACGAATGCGCCGGTGGAAGCGGGTCGAGAGTGGTTCGAGTGCGAGCCGGATGCGGAAATGCCCCGATCAGCAGTTGCCGCATCCCCACGCATTCGGGCCACGGATGAGAAATCTGCACCCGGGCGTGCGCGAACCATTGCGTTTCCGGCTCGCTGTGGTGTGATGGTCTGCGAAACAAACATCGACTCACATCCCAGATCGAGATCCTCCCGATCGTCGGGACGTACGATTCGGATCGCCCACCCGCGCAGGCCTCGTCGATGCAGGGCGCGCTCCGGATGCACAGGGCGTACGTCGCGAATCTGGCCGACCGGGAGCCCCCACGACGACGGTCGCTCGTCCGCGGCAGGTCAGGCGTTCTCCGAGGCGAACGCGAATCGATCATGCCTGCCGGCGTCGACGGCGACCGTCGTCCTCCGGGCCTCGCCGGAGCGCCGCGAATCGCGCGGCGGCGGATGCTCCGTGCGCCGCCCGGGAACAGCGCTCTTTCAGTCGAGTGATGCGACGACCGCCCGGATGCCGTCCGTGAGGCGGCGGAGATCGTCGACCTCGATCACGTAGGGCGGCATCGTGTAGACGAGGCGGCCGAAGGGGCGGATCCAGATGCCCTGCTCGACGAATGCGGGCGCGACGCGCTCCATGTCGACGGGCTCCCGCAACTCGACGACCCCGATCGCGCCGAGGACGCGCACGTCGGCGACCGCCGGGAGGCCGCGGCAAGCCGCGAGCCCCTCCGCGAGGCCGCGCTCGATCCCCGCCACCTGCGCCGACCAGTCGCCCGTGTCGAGCAGATCGAGGCTCGCGTTCGCGGCGGCGCAGGCGAGCGCGTTGCCCATGAAGGTCGGCCCGTGCATGAAGACGCCCGGCTCGCCGTCCCCGATCACGCGGCCGACCTCGTCGCTCGCGAGGGTCGCGGCGAGGGTCATCGTTCCGCCGGTCAGGGCCTTGCCGACACACAGGATGTCGGGCGCGATGGCCGCATGCTCGCACGCGAAATAACGTCCCGTGCGGCCGAAGCCCGTCGCGATCTCGTCCGCGATCAGGAGCACGCCGGTCTCGTCGCAGAGCCGGCGGATCTCGCGCAGATAGCCCGGCGAGTAGAACCACATCCCGCCCGCGCCCTGCACGATCGGCTCGAGGATCACCGCCGCGAGCTCCCCGGCATGCTCGGCGAAGAGCCGTCGCAAATCGGCGAAATCCGTCTCGTCGCAGGCCTCGTGGAAGCGCCGGGCGGGGCGCTCGGCGAAGAGCTGCGCGGCGAGGGTGCCGGCGAAGAGCCCGTGCATCCCGGTCACCGGATCGCAGACGGCCATCGCCCCGAACGTGTCGCCGTGATAGCCGCCACGCAGCGCCAGCATCCGGCGCCGCTCGGGACGCCCGCGCGCCTGCCAGACCTGGAGCGCGAGCTTGAGCGCGATCTCCACGGCGACCGAGCCCGAGTCCGAGAGGAAGACGCGCGCGAGCCGGCCCGGCGACTGGGCGGCGAGGCGCTCGCAGAGCCGCACCGCGGGCTCGTGGGTCAGCCCGCCGAACATCACGTGGGGCAGCCGCTCGAGCTGCGCCTTGACCGCGGCCTCGATGCGCGGATGGCGGTAGCCGTGGATCACCGACCACCACGACGACATCCCGTCGATCAGCTCGCGCCCGTCCTCGAGGCGCAGCCGAACCCCATCGGCCGAATCGACCGCAAAGAGCGGGCTCGCGACGGGGCCTGCATAGGGATGCCAGACGTGGCGTCGATCCCGCGTGATCAGCTCGCTCAAGACGTTTCCTCGTCGCCCCGGATCGGGCCCGAAATCGGCGAGCCGCTCCGATTCCGGCCCGGATCTACGGTCCGAAAGCCTATACTGCCGCGGCATCGCGCGGGAGCCAAACGATGAGCTCGTTCCAGATCTTCGCGCTCGTCGGACTCGCCTCGATCGCCGGCGTCCTGATCTCGACCTCGATCGCCCTGTTCCGGACGGGCACCCGCGCGCTCGCCTATTGGTTGATCGGCTGGAGCGCCCTGCTCGCTGCGGGATTCACGACGATCCTCATCGATGTCCATCCGGAGATCGAAGCGCTGCGTCCGCTCTTCAGCACGTTCGTCGCGCCCTTCATGCTGCTCGGCGCCTGCGCCCATACGGAACGGACCGAGCCGACCTGGCTGATGCCCGGCGCGCTGATCGTGAGTGCGGCGCGCGTCTCCACGTTCCTGCTCGGACATCCCGACAGCTCCTCGACGATCGCGATCGCGACCGAGCCCATGCTCGCCTTCACCGCCGCCTGGGTGATGCTGAACCCGCGACGGGAGGTGTCGACCGGGGTCTTGCCCAGCGACCGCGTGCTCGCGATCGGCTTTCTCTTCTACGGTGCAGCCGAATTCTTCGATGCGTCGAATCGGCTGCTCGGCGGGTACGGCTGGCTGAACTGGGTCGCCTGGATCGGCGTCGGGATTCCGCTCGTCACGACGCAGATCACGGTGCATCTCGGTCGCCTCGGGCGCATGGCACGGCGATTCCAGGACGAAGCCCGGACGAACGAGGCCCGGCTGCGCAAGCTCGCGGCGTCGATGACCGAGCTCGTGGCGGAATTCGACGATCGTGGCGTCCTGACGTTCGCGAGTACGGGGGCGGAGGCGATCGGCGCGCCCGCCGGCGCCTCGCTCGTCGGGCGAAGCATCACCGAGTTCGCTCATCCGGAAGTCAGGTCCACGATCGCGCAGGCCCTCCGCGAGCGCGGACGCATCACGGAAGAAGACGTCGCGGCCGAATCCGGCGTCGCCCAACCCGCAATCCTGCCCGACGGCTCGGAGTCCTGGTTCGAGTTCACCGCGACGAGCTACAGGACTCCGGCGGGCGAGCTTCGGATTCTGGTCCGACTCCGCGAAGTGACGGAGAGCGTCCGCCGCGAGACCGCACTGCGCCGAAGAGAGATCCGCGCGGACTCGGCGGAGCGCGTCGCGGGCATCGCGGCCTGGCAGTTCGAGATCGGCTCCCGCCAGCTCGATGGCTCGGCAACGCTGAATCGGCTGCATGGACTCGAGCCGACGGAGGGGCCCGTCGAGGTCGATCGATTCCGAAGCCGGGTCCATCTCGAGGATCGCGGCACCATGCGCGATTCGGTCCTGCGCCTGGCTTCGGAACCCGGTCCGATCGAATACGACTATCGCATCGTGCGCGTCGACGACGGCCGCATTCGAACGCTGCGGGACGTCGTCGACGTGGATCGAGACGCCTCCGGGCGCCCGACCCGCGCCGTCGGCATCACGCGCGACGTCACGGAAGAGGTCGAGGCGATGGCGCTCCTCCGCCGCGATCAGCAACGCCTTCGCGGACTGATGGAATCCGACATCGTCGGGATCTTCTGCGCGGAGCGTTCCGGCGAGATCTGCGAGGCGAACGATGCGTTCCTCGCACCGCTCGGATACTCGAAGGCGGATCTTCCGCTCGATTGGCGCACCCTGACCGCGCCCGAGTTTCGCGAGAGCGATCGCTGGCGCGCCGAGGCATCCGATCCCGCCCGCCTGCCCCAGCCCTTCGAAAAGGAATTCCTCGCCCGCGATGGCCGGCGCGTTCCGATGCTGCTCTCGATCGCCCAGGTCGCTCCGGATACCGCATTGATGATCGCCTCCGATCTCAGCGAGCGCCGGCGCGCCGAGGCAGAGCGGGCCCGTCACGAGCGCGAGCTCGAGGAGACGGTCGCCGTGCGGACCCGCGAG
>JAWKRX010000049.1:0-29358 GCA_041389425.1 Myxococcota bacterium | reverse complement strand
GGGGTGGACGTGGAGCGCGACCGGGGAGCCGCCTGGATTCGGAATGCCCTGGGCGCCTGATCGCGGAGATCAGGTCGAGCGCGACGGGCAGACGAGCACCTGTCCGAGGCGGTATGCCGGGGCCCCGTGGCGGATGTCTTCTCAGGGCATCGGCCCGTCGTAGGGCGGGTTCGCGAGGCCGCGCATGTGCGCGACGAGGCCCATGATCTCTTCGTCGGACATCGACGTGCCCCAGGGCGCCATCGTCGCCGACTTCCCGACCGCCGCGCCGCCCTCCTTGACGACCTTGAAGAGATGTTCGTTCGAGAGGGCGTTCATGTAGGTGCCGTCGGCGTGTTTGGCGGGCGTCGGCGTCAGGCCGGCGCTGAGCGGGCCATCGCCGGCGCCGGTCGCGCCGTGGCACGAAGAGCAGTTCGCGGCATAGAGCTCGTCGGCGGGGCGGGCCGCCTTCACCGTCTGCTCGTCGGCAGGGGCGGGAGAGAGACGCGCGGCCGTCGGAGCGGCCTCGAGCGATTGCACGGTGGCTGCGAGACGCGGCGCGAGACGCTTCAAGCGATCCTTCTCGACCTCGATCCGGACCTTCTCGGCGATCGCGCGGGCCGCCGCGGACTGATTCGGAACGGAGTCGTCGACCTCGCCGCAGCCCGAGACCGAGAGGGCCAGACAGGCGATGAACGAAGCAGTGCCAAGGCGATGGAGGTACACGGCGAAAAGTCCTCTCGAGAGATGTTTCGGGCCGCAGCGGCGACCGGATCGGGACGGAGACCGGATCTTGCGGGCCGGCCAGAAACTACGAATTTTGACGGGCCCGCGCACGCCCTCGCGGCGAACTTCGGCCGCCAGGCAACCTTTCGCGGCAGGGAGACCGGGTGGCCCGTCGGCCTCTCGTCGCCTCATACGTAGACCGGGTCGCTGCCGTCGCTCCTGCCGGCCGTCCAGCCCGGATCGAGCGATTCGAGCCGATCGGTCCGGACCCATTCCCAGCGGAGCTCGCGCCGTGCGATCCGCCAAAGCCCGGCACGCCGCTCGAACCGGTCCACGTAGCGGATCCCCATGACCAGATCCGCGACGTCGCGCTCCACCACTCCGGGCGCGAATCCTGCCACCCCCGCGCGCCCGCTGCGGGCCAGATCGTCCCGGCGCGGCGCCCCTGCCCCGCCCGACGCAGCCTCTATCGGCGTCTCCGGGATCGCCTTTTCGGGGACCGCTTCCGCGACCACGTGATGGCAGACTGCATACGACTCGGCCCGCGCGACGTCGCCGTCGACCTCGATCAGCGACTGCCCGAGCTTGTGCATCGTCGTGCGAAAGCGCGCATGCACCTCGCCCGCGACGAAGGCGAGAAAGCCATCGACGTCGCCTTTGTACGTGCCGTGATCGTCAAAGGCGTCGGGATGATAGGTCGAGCGGACCCGCTCGAGATCGCGGCGATCCACCCCGCGGCAGTAGCGGAGCAGCTGGCGCTCGATCTCGGCGCGGTCTGCGATCTCCTGCTCGAGGCCGCCGCACGCCGCGGCCTCGGCTCCGCTGCCGGGCAGGGATCGCGGCACCGCAACGAGGACGGGATCGCTCCCGTCGCGCTGCCCGCGGAGAAACCCCGGATACGCCCGCTGCGAGCCGATCGGGACGATGCGCTCCCATTCGAAGCTCATCTGGCGATGGGCGATCTTCCAGCCGTCGCCGCGATCTTCGAGGCGGTCGAGGTAGCGGACGCCCATGACGAGATCGCTGGTGGCGTCCGCTTCGGGGCCTCGCGCCTCGCCGGGAAGACGCCCGACGTGATGCGCGATCGCGTAGGTCTCGGCGAAGGCGTGGCGACCGTCGGCGCCGATCTCGATCAGGCAGTTGCCGAGCTTGTGCATCGTGCAGTCCCAGGCGTCCAGGACCGTCGGCTTCAGCCAGGTGATGAAGCCATCGACGTCGCCCTGGTAGCCGCCATGGTCGTCGAAGGCGTCGGGATGGTAGGCGCTGCGCACGAGCTCGGGCGCGCAGCGATCCACGCCGCGCGCATAGCGCTGCAGCGCCTGCCGGCAGCGATGCTTCGCCACGAGCACGTCGGGCTCGACCCGACGGCCGCCCGCGCTCGTGCTCTCACTCGCGAAGCGGCAAGCGGGATCGTCCTGCGAATGATGGCCGCGGAAGTACGTGGCCGGCAGCGGAATGCCGCCGACCGCATCGATCCGATGCCAATCCCAGGCGCAGACACGCCGCGCGATCCGCCACTCCCCGTCGCAGCGCTCGAAATCGTCGAGGTAGCGCAGGCCGTAGACGTAGTCCCGGTCGCCAGGCTGCGCGGCTCCCGGCGCCGTCGCATCGGCGGCCCCGCCGAGCGGCTCTGCCTTCCGGATGTGGTGGGCTTCTGCATAGGACTCGACGCGGGCGCGATCGGCGGAAACCCATTCGACCAGCAGATTGCCCGCGAAATGCTGAGTATTCGCAAAATGGGCCCAGACGCCGGGACGGAGGGTCTCGACGAAGCCGGCCACCGGGCCTTTGTAGTAGCCGTGATCGTCGAAGGCATCCGGATGGTAGGCGGCACGCACGAGCTCGGGATCCCGGCGATCGATGCCGCGCCAATAGCGTGCGAGCACGTCGCGGATCGCGCATTCGTCGCCGAGCCTCGCCCATCGATCGTCCATGGGGCCTCCCGGGTGGTGGGTCAGATCGTGAGCCGCGGGGCCTGCGGATCGAAGGGGGCAGACTCGTCTTCCCCGAAGAACGGAAACGGCTCGGGGCCAGCGCTGCCCGGCGGCGGCGGACGATCCGTCGCACTTCGCTCGCCGGTGAAGCGGCGGCGCTGCTCGACGAAATAGGGCTCCCAGGGAACGAGTTGGATGGCCTCGTCGATCGTCAGGATCGCGCCGAGGCGGTCGCCGCTCTGGAAGAGCGCTTCGGCGAGGGTATCGAGGATGCCCGGCAGCTGGCGCTCGGTCGTCGTGACGGCGCGATCGGCGAGGGCGATCGCGAGCTCGAGGCCGGTCTCGCTCGGCTCGGCTTCGGTGGCGATGAACCAGGCGGCGGCGTTCTCGTGGGGAAAGAGGTGGAGCGAAGCCGGCGAATCGAGCAGCCGCTGCGCATGGCGCTCGAGGGCCGCCGGAGAGAGGCGCGCGAGGGGAACGATGCCGATCGCCGCCGAGGCAGCACAGGCGATCCCGGCGATCGCCGCGAGACGCAGGCGCAGCGACGCCGATGTGCGCGCGAAATCGGGCGCCCCGAGCCACCACGTCGCGCCGTACCCACCGACGAATCCGCCCAGATGGGCACCGCCCGCGACGTAGTTGCGCAGCAGCGGATCCATGATCCCGAACTGGAGCACGATCGCCGCCAGGAAGAGACGCCGCGGGATCCGCCACTCGCAGGGCACCGCGTCCGGAAAATGCAGCTCGAGGGCGAGGATCGCGCCGGCCAGGGCCGCGACGAGCCCCGATGCGCCGATCACCTCGTGATGTCCGGCGACGAGGATGCCCGCGACCGTCCCGATCCCGCCGAAGATCAGGACGAGCACCGTCCGCCAGCTGCCGAGCGGCCGCTCGACGAGGGGACCGAGCACGACGAGGCCCGCGACGTTGATCGCGAGATGGATGGGCAGCCCGCGCAGCCCCGGCACCAGTCGGCCGAAGAACCCCGGCTCCGCCGGCAGCGCATGGAGGAAATGCGCCGTCACCGCCCGCCAGAGCTCGCCGCGGACGAAGAGCTCGGGCAGGAACGCGCCGATCTGGTCGACGAGCGAATCGCGCAGCTGGAAGCCCGAACCGACCAGACACAGCGCGACCGTCGCCCACAGCGCGACGAGCCGCGTCTTCTGGCCCGCGAGCGCTTCGAGTCGCGCCATCGCCTGAAGCTGATCGGGCCCGTCGACGGCCGCAGCGATGCTCGCGAGCAGGCGATCCCGCGCCGCCTGGGGACCGCTGCCGGGCTCGACGAAGTCGCTGGTGCGCACAACGAGCAGCCCGCTCAGCGTGCCGATCAGGAGGGCGCGGGCCGCGAGGGAGACCTGAGTCACCGAGGAATAGGGATGGAGGGGCGAACGCACGAGCCCGCGCGAGCGGATGATCCGGAAGCCCGCTCCCTCGAAGACGATCGCGCCGCCTCGCTCGAGCCGGATCCGGCGCGGATCCGGGCTCGCAGTCGCGTCGTCTTCGGGGTCAGCCGACATCGAGCCAGCGTAGCGTGCTCATGGAACCTCGATCCCGGGAGAGATGCCGGGAGAATCGCCGGAAAGCGGCGGAAGAGCGTGGCGCACGAAGCGTGGCCCGAACGCACGAACGCGGAGCCGGCCTCACCGGCCGACTCCGCGCCCAGTCGAAACGAACCGCCGGCTCAATCCTCGGGCGTGACCGCGATGGTCGGGAAGACGCGCGAGTAGAAGAGCACGACCGCCAGGAAGAGCCCGCCGAAGCCGAGCGCGATCCCGATCTGGATCGGCCCGAGCCAGGACAGCATCTCGCCCTTCACGACCGAGGGCCAGATCAGCAGGTTGCGCTCGAGCCAAAGGCCGAACAGCAGACCTCCGGCGACCGGCCCCGCGATCCACGGCGTCTTCTTCGGCTCGCGTCCGAGCAGCACCCAGAACGGGATCAGCCAGTTGCAGGCCCAGACCGCCATCGAGACCCAGCCATAACCGGTCTGCAGGCGCGCCCACTCGAAGTCCCAGTTCTGCCAGCTCTTGGCGAACGCTTCCGCCGAATAGCCCTTGTCGATCATGAACTGATCGCCGAGGCGGTCGCGGACGAAGAAGGTCTCTTCCGGCAGGTTGCCGTAGTAGATGACCAGGTACTGCGACCAGAAGAGGTACATCCAGAAGATCGAGAACGCGAACATCATCTTGCCGACGTCGAGCTGGCGACTGCCGGTGATGTTGCCCTGGAAGCCCGGAACGCCGCGGCTCGCGAGTCCCGAGATGGCGCTCGCGGCGACGGCGGAGAGGATGCCGCCCCAGCAGACGAAGTTGCCGAACAGGTTCGAGAACCAGGCCTGCTCCATGCTCATGACCTGATCGAAGCTGAAGAAGGCGAATCCGATGCCGTAGGTGAGCGCGATGATCGGCGCGAGGAAGCTCGTGCGGTTCTTCGCCGCGAGTCGCTCCTCTTCGTCGCCGCGCCAGCCGGCCGTCCAGCTCGCGGCGAGGGTCTTCGCCGGGCCGGTGCCGTGCTCGGCGAGATTGCGCAGGGTCGGCCGGACCGACGCCTTGATGTACGCGACCGCGAGCAGCGCCATGGCCGCGAGCAGGCCGATGTCCATCAGGTAGAAGCGCTGCTTGTTGAGCCAGGCTTCCTTGCCGTGCATCGCGCCGTTCTTCTGCCAGTCGAAGAGATGCTCGCCGCCGAAGATGCCGACGACGCCGAGCACGAGGGCGACGGGGATGAACGCCGCGAACGACTCGGCGAAGCGGCGGTACGGCCCCGGCCAGGTCGCGCCGACGATCGTGTACGCCGCCGCGAGGGCGAGGCCGCCGCAGGCGAGCATCGTGAAGAAGATGAAGTTCGAATGGAAGGCCAGCCAGGTCGTCTGCGGGTCGCGCATCAGGCCGCCCGCAAAGGCGACGACACCGAGGACGATCAACCCGAGACAGATGCTGAAGAGAGGCTGCGGCAGCACGCCCGGATTGGCGCGCTCCCCGGCCGTCGAACGGGAGCTCACTGGGCACCTCCCAATTGACCGTTGAGGTCACGGATGTAGTTGACGACGTCCCACCGCTCGGACGGCGAGATCCGGCGGTAGCTCGGCATGCGGCCTCGGCCGAGGGAGATCGTCGTGTAGATGTGTCCGTCGGTGAGGCCCGTCGCGAGGCTGAAGCCCATGGGCCCGGGACCGATCGGGAGAACGCCCGCGATGGGCCCGTTCGGCGCTGCGATCGTCCCATCGCCACCGCCCGTCTTGCCGTGGCAGGTCGCACAGGTCACGTCGAAGATCGCCTTGCCCTTCGCGAGGGAATCGAGCGTCGGCTTGTTCGGATTCACGAGCGATTCCTGCGCGTCCACGGCGAGCAGCGCCGGCTCCGCGACGTCGGCCCAGCCCACGGCGACCGTGCCCTCGGGCGGGGTGAAGGCCTCGACCCGTTCCATTCCGGCCGACTCGAGGGTCTCGAAGGCTTGGACCGCCAGCTGCCGCTTCATCTGCGGAAACCACTCGACGGACACCTGCTCCCAGCAGCCGGGCAGCGCCGCGACGGCGAGCAGCATCGCTGCCATCAGCGAACGAGGCGCCCGCGGCGAACGATCAAGCGCCCGCGGCGACCAGTGAGGCGCTTGCGGCGAACGAAAATCAGAGGGCCTCCGCACGCTTGACCTCCTTGGCGTTGTGACCGCGCATCAAGCTCTCCACCTCGGCGGCATCGCGCTCTTCGCAGCGCACCACCACGCCGAACTCCTCGGCCGAGAAGCGCGGGCTGTAGTGCTTGTCGAGCGGCCGCGGATAGAGCCCGGCGAGCATCGCGAGGCCGGCGACGACGAGAATGCCGCCGAAGAGCGTCTGCAGCTCGAAGCCGATGATCCACATCGGCGGGATCGCCGCGATGTTCTTGCCGGCGATCTTGATCGGCCAGTCCATCGACATCCAGATCTGGATGCCGAAGCCGACGACGACGCCCACCAGCGAACCGATGAGGTGGAACGCCCGGACCTTCGAGGGCCGCGGATCCTCCGCGAGCTCGATCTCCTCGAAGGGCGCGGGGGAGTAGGTGGTGAGGTCGTCGAAGCCGCGGTCCTTCAGCTTGCGCACGACCGTCGCGACGTCGGACGGGTAGTCGTAGACACTGACGAGCTCGGCCATCAGTGGGCTCCTCCAGAAGCATGCGCCGCGTGGGCGTCATGCCGCGCGTGATCGCGCGCGTGGATGTCCAGCTCCTTGACCTCCGAGATCGCGATGATCGGGAACATCTTGAGGTAGAGGAGGAAGAACATGCTGAACCAGCAGAAGCTGCCGGTCAGAACGATCATCTCGACGAGGCTCGGGATGTAGAGACCCCAGGCCGCGGGGATGTACTCGCGCGAGAGGGACGTGATGATGATGACGTACCGCTCGAACCACATGCCCAGGTTGATGAAGAAGCAGAGCACGAAGAGGAACGGGATGTTCGTGCGGAGCTTCTTGATCCAGAGAGCCTGGGGCATCACGACGTTGAAGATGATCATGCACCAGGTCGAGAACCAGTACGGTCCGAACGCGCGCTGCCAGAAGGAGGTCTGCTCGAATTCGACCGCCGAGTACCAGGCGATGAAGTACTCCGCGCCGTAGGCGTAGCCGCAGATCAGGGACGTGAAGAGGATGAACCTCGACATGTTCTCGAAGTGGTAGTCGGTGATGTAGGCCTCGAGGCGGAAGATCCGGCGCACCGGGACCATCACCACGATCACCATCGCGAAGCCGCCGAAGATGGCGCCGGCGACGAAGTAGGGCGCGAAGATCGTCGCGTGCCAGCCCGGGACGATCGACATCGCGAAGTCCCAGGAGACGATCGAGTGGACCGAGAGGACCAGCGGCGTCGCGAGGCCCGAGAGGTGCAGCACCGCGCGGCTATGCGCCTTCCACTGCTTGCCCGTGCCCTGCCAGCCGGCGGACAGGATGGTGTAGACGACCTTCTTCCAGCCGACGGCGCGGTCGCGGGCGATCGCGATGTCGGGGATCAGGCCGACCAGGAAGAAGAGGACGGAGATGGTCAGATACGTGTTGACCGCGAACACGTCCCAGAGCAGCGGGCTCTTGAAGTTGACCCAGAGGTAGCGCTGGTTCGGGTACGGCAGCAGGAAGTAGAACTTCCAGAGGCGGCCGATGTGGATCAGCGGGAAGAGCGCGGCGGTCAACACGGCGAAGACCGTCATCGTCTCGGCGCCGCGGTTGATGGCGTTGCGCCACTTCGCGCGGAACAGATAGAGGATGGCCGAGATCAGCGTGCCGGCGTGGCCGATGCCGATCCAGAACACGAAGGTGATGATGTAGACGCCCCAGAAGACCGGCGCCTGGTACCCGGCGACGCCGAGGCCTTCGTAGGTCTGCCAGGCGAGGGTCGCGGCCGCCAGGCCGACGCCCGACAGGGCGAACAAGAGTGCGATCAGCCAGGGCCAGTGAAAGCCCTTGGTGACGGCCATGATGTCGATGTTGGCCTGCGAGTCCTGGGGACGGACCGGCGGGTTCATCGCATCGGCGACGGCAGTGGCGGGAGGCGGTGCCATTCTTGGGACTCCCTCAGCTCTCTTCGCGCCGGACCTGACCGAGGTAGGTCACGGCGGATCGTGTATTCAGGACCTGAAGCGCGTGGTAGGCCCGAGCGGCGCCCTGCTGGGCGCGCTGGGACGGTGCACTCGCCTTGTCGCGGACGTTGCCGAAGCTGATCGCGTCGGACGGGCAGGACTGCTGGCAGGCCGTCTTGACCGCTCCGTCGGCGATCGGCTTGCCCGCATCCTTGGCGGGCTGGCGCGCCGTCTCGATCCGCTGGACGCAGAACGAGCACTTCTCCATCACGCCCTGGCCGCGGACGGTGACGTCCGGGTTGAGCATGAGGCCGAGCAGGCCCGGCCAGTTCTTGCGGCCGTAGTCGAAGTAGTTGAAGCGGCGGACCTTGTAGGTGCAGTTGTTGGCGCAGTACCGCGTGCCGACGCAGCGGTTGTACACCATGCCGTTGATGCCTTCGTCGTTGTGGTAGGTCGCGATGACCGGACACACGGCTTCGCACGGCGCTGCACCGCAGTGCTGGCAGAGCATCGGCAGATGACGCACCTGAGTTCCGCCGAGCGTCTCGCCCGACGGGATCGGCCGCCGCTCGGAGTCGAGGCTCGCATCGTCGTCGCCGTCGCCGACGTAGCGTTCGATGCGCAGCCAGGTCATCTCGCGGTGCATCAGGGCTTGCTTCTCGCCCACGATCGAGACGTTGTTCTCGACGTAGCAGGCGGTGATGCAGGCCGAGCAGCCCGTGCACTTGTCGTTGTCGATCGTCATGCCCCAGCGATAGGGCTGATCCGGATCGGCATCGTTGCCGGGGTCGAACTCGAAGGGCGGGCCGGAGAAGTGGTGCCCTCCGGCGGCTCCATCGCCGCCCTCTTCGTGGCCCGCCGTGGGCTCGTGATCGGAGGCGTGATCGGAGGCGTGGTCGGAGGCGTGCTCGGCGGCCATCGCCGGCGTCGCGGCGAGGAAGTGCGCGAGGCCGCCCGCCTTCGCGAGGTCGTGCAGATCGAACTCGGGTGCGAGACCGCGCTTGCGCTGGTTGTCCGTCCACTGCGACAGCGCGAGCCGGCGATAGCGGCCGGTCTTCGTGACCGTCGCCTTCGCCGAGAGGAAGGCCTGGCCCCCGCCTCGTCCGTCGCCGCCGGCAGCAGGTCGGCGAGGTTCACGCCGCGCGCGACGCCGGGCTGCGGGTCCTCGTCGCCCGCCCTCGATGCGTAGTGACCGACCGTATGGCCCTGGCCGATCGGGATCGCGATGACGTCGTTCGGGATGCCGCCGCGCGGGAAGACCGAGACGTCCACCGAGCCGGCCTCGGTCGCGACGGTGACGACGTCGCCGAGCGTCACGTCGAGCTCGGCCGCCTTCTCGTGCGAGAGCTCCACCCACGAGTTCCACGAGAGCTTCGTGACCGGGTCGGGGATCTCCTGGTTCCAGGGCAGCGCCGCACCGCGGCCGTCGCCGAGGTAGGAGTGCGGGAACGCGACGAGGGTGAGATCGCCGGAGCCCGAGATCGTCGGGGCGCCGACACGCACGCCGGAGAGCCCTTCGACCAAGGAGACCGACCGCTGCGGCATCTCGCCGAACTCGCCGCCGCGCGCGAGGGCGTGGCGCCAGCTCGTTCCGGACCAGTTCGCCTCGAGAACGCTCTTCCAGCTTCCGGCCGGCAGCGAGGCGACGCCCGCGGCACCCGTCGCGCGGGCGGCCGCGAGGAGCGTATCGCCCATCGCCTGGGTATCGAAGAGCGGCCGGATCGTCGGCTGAACGAGCGAACGGACGCCCTGGCGCGGGCTCGCATCGCCCCAGCTCTCCATCGGCGTATGGTCGGGCAGCAGCAGGTTCGCGAGCTCCGTCGTCTCGTCCGCGAGGGGCGCGAAGGCGACCACGAGCTCCACCTTCGCGAGTGCTTCACGGAATCCCAACGCCGTCGGCAGCGAGAAGACGGGATTGAGATCGTGGATCAGCAGGCATTCGACCTGGCCCGCGTTCATCTTCTCGATCAGCTTCTTCACGTCGGCGAGGCTGGCGGTGCGCTTCGCATCGGCCGCGGGGTACTTCACCGAGGTCCCGATCGAACCGACCGCCGCGTTCAGCAGCAGCACGGCCGCCGCGTCGCTCCGGCCCGCGGTCGTCGAGGCCGCGACGCCCGGCGGCAGGGCAACGGCACGCCGCGCTCCCGCGAGCTTCGCTGCGACCTTGTCGAAGAGCGCAGCATCGATGCCGGCCGCGGCGAGCGCCGCGGCCTTGCTGCCCGCGCTCGCGAGCGCGGAGACCGTCGCGTTGCCGCGGGCCTGGGCGACGGCCTGGGCGAGGGCGAGGGCGAGCACGCCTTCGCTGCCCGGCTTCGCCGGCACCCAGATGTCCGCGTTCGACGCCGTCAGGTTCTGGCGCGGCGAGATCGCGATCACGCGCGTGCCGCCATTCGCATGCGCCGCGACGTCGCGGCCGGCCGCGAGCTGGCGCGCATGCTCGACGGGCGATCGCCCGGTATCGAGGAAGTCGGAGCCGAAATCGACGACGAGATCGGCGCCCGTGAGATCGAAGACCGGAACGGCGTAGGCGCCGAAGAGCTGGCGGCTCGCCTCGAGCAGCGCGTGATCGCCGAAGGGCTCGTAGGTCAGGCGGCCCGCGATGCCGGTCGCCTGCGCGACCTGGTCCAGCAGACCGTCGAGCGAGGGGCCGACCGGCCCGCCGAGGATCCAGGTTCTCCCGGCTGCGCTGCCGAGCTTCGCCGCGAGCTTCGCCTTCGCGTCTTCCCAGCCGATCGGCTGCAGCGAGCCGTCGCCGCTGCGGGTCGCCGGGCCGGCGATGCGATCGGGATGATAGGTCCGGCCCAGGCTCGCCTGGCCGCGGGCGCAGAGGCGGCCCTGGTTGATCGGATGTTCGGGGTTGCCCTCGAGCTTGATCGGACGGCCTTCGCGGGTCTTGACGTGCAGACCACAGCCCGTCGAACACTCGAGACAGGTCGAGGCGTACTCGACCGCGATGCCCGGCGTGATCGTCTCCGGCTGGACGACGTACGGGATCAGCTTCTCGGCGGGATCACTGCAACCGGCGGCGGCCGCCGCACCGGCAGAGAGGCCCACGATCTTGAGGAACTCACGACGATCGAGTTCGGACATGCGTTTCCATGGCTCCTAGGAGTAATGACCCTAGTAGTGGCACTTGAGGCAGTCCTGCGACGCCTGCTGGTTGTTCTCTCGGTGGCAGCTGATGCACCAGCCCATCTCGAGCTTCGCGACCGGCACCAGGTATCCCATCTTCGTATCGGGAACGAGATGGAGCTTGTCGATCTCCTCCACGGGGCCGTGGCAGGTCTGGCAGGCCACACCCGCTTGAATGTGGCGGTTGTGCCGGAACTGGACGTGCTCGGGAAGCCGGTGGATCTGGACCCATTCGATCGGCTTCTTCTCTTCCCAGTGCTGCTTCAGGATCTTGATGCCTTCGATCTCGTCGTACTCGGTCGGGAACTGCGCGTGGCAGCCCATGCAGAGCTCGACCGACGGGACGCCGGCGGCCTGGGATTTATCCGTCGCCGAATGACAATAAAGGCATTCGATCTTGAACTGGCCGGCGTGATGCTTGTGGCTGAAGGGGATCGGCTGCTTCGGGCCGGGCGCGGTCGGATCCCAGGCGTCGACGGCGGACTGACAGGCGCTGGCCGACGGCCACTGCTTGTCGAACTCGGCCGGGATCTCGATCTCGAGGCTCGGATCGTCCGCCTTCAGCGCCTTCAGCCGATGGGCATCGCAGACGCCGGTGGCGACCTGGACGTCGCTGGCAGCGGCATTCGCCGCGCCTTCGCCCGGCGTCGGCCAGCCGGACCAGAAGACGACGGCCGTCGCGAGGCCGGCGGTCAGCAATCCGAAGCAGAGTGATCCGACCCGCTGTGCGCGCGATCCGGCGCGGCGCGGGGAGAGATCACGGCGATGGCGATCGGTTCGAGAATCGAGCGGGGACTCGGGCATCGATTCGTGCGATTCGTGCATAGACGAGACGCGGCCTCTCCGCACGCGACACGGTCCCTCCGATCTCACGATCGTCGAGCTCGCGGCGCGCGGTGCGTGGACTCCCGGACCGAATTCGTCTTCCCGTCGAACCGGGTTCGACGTGCGGCTGTGCTTCGGCGCAGGAGGCGGTTTCGGCGCGGAGTATGGTGGCCGAAGGTGCAACGAGCGCGCAGCGAATGGTTGCAGGCATCGACCCGATCGCTGCCCGGGCTTCGACCCGAATCGGATCCGCCCCGGATCGGGTGAACCCGAGCGGTCCGAAAATCCTGAACGCGAGTTCGCCTCATGAAGCGCCGGAACACCCGCCTGCGCGGGGCGGCTCGCAAAACCAGCTGATAGGATGGCTCGCCTACTGTGCAGGCCGTCGCATCCGATGCGCGGCACGCGCCGGGACGCGCATCCCGGCATCCGGGGAGACGCGCCATGATCGATTTCGAGCCGAGCGAAGAGCAGGCGCTCATCATCGAGACCGTCCATCAATTCGCGGAGAACGAGGTCCGCCCGCGGAGCCGGGAGACGGACGAGTCCGGCAAGCCGCCGACCGCCCTGCTCGCCGCCGCCCACGAGCTCGGACTCGTCGCCAATGGCCTGCCGGAAGCCGACGGCGGCGGCGGCGCACGCTCGGCCCTCGCCGGTGCGCTGATCGCGGAAGAGCTCGGCTGGGGGGACATGTCCCTCGCCTTCGCCATCCTCTCGCCTTCACTCGTCGGATTTCCCGTCGCCGACCACGGCTCGGCCGAGCTCCGCAAGCAGGTCCTGCCCGGGCTGCTCGGCCCCGACTTCGTCTCGGGTTCCCTCGCGATCGTCGAGCCCCGCTTCGATTTCGACGTCTACCACCCGCATACGAGCGCGAAGCGCGACGGCGACGGCTGGATCCTGGACGGCCAGAAATGCCTGGTGCCGTGGCTGGACGGCGGTCGCCACGTCGTCGTCGTCGCGGCCGAGAACGGCGCACTCGCGGCCTTCGCCCTCCCGCGCGACGCGAAGGGCCTCGTCGCGACGCCCGAGCGAAACCTCGGCCTCTGCGGCCTCCCGACCGTCGAGCTCGCGCTCGAGGGCGTGCGCGCCCCGGCCGCCGCGCGTCTCGACGCCTCCGACGCCGATCTGCGTCGCCTGATCGAACGCGGTCGCATCGCGATCGCCGCGACCGCGATCGGCACCGCGCGCGCCGCCTTCGAAGTCTCGCGCGACTACGCGAAGCAGCGCGAGACCTTCGGCCAGCCGATCGCGACGCGGCAGGCGATCGCCTTCAAGCTCGCCGACATGGCGATCGAGATCGACGGTGCGCGCCTGCTCGTCTGGGAAGCCGCCGCCGCGATCGACCGCGGCGACGATGCCGCCCGGCTGGTGCGCCTCGCCCAGGACCAGACGGCGCGCGTCGGCCTCGCCGTCGCCGACTCGGCGGTCCAGATCTTCGGCGGCCACGGCTACATCCGCGACTATCTCCCCGAGATGCACCTGCGCAATCTCGCAGGGCTCGGGGCGTTCGAGGGGCTCGCGCTCGTCTGAGGGGCGGCGCCGGGCTTCGCGTTCGAGGAGCCACGACGATGACGGACCGACTCATCGCGCTGGCCCGACGGATCGAGCGCCAACCCTGGAATCGTCCGGGCACGGACAAGACCTGGGTCCTGAACGCGATGTGGAACCAGATCCAGTTCTCGCGAGAGATCCGCCGAGTCCCGCATGACCGCCAACGCTAGTGGCTTTTCGAGCGCCCTCGTGGCGCTCGCAGAGCGCGGATACGAATTCGAAGCGGGCGGCGAGCCGTTCGTGGACGAGGACGAATCCGCATGATCCAGTCGCCCTGCGGCCCGCCACTTCGGGCGACGCGCCGCCGACTCGGAGTACTGCCCGACCCGCTCCACAGCATCCCCGTGCTTCTCTATCGTCCGATCGCCCGTTGGCGGCACCCGATCCGATCGCCGCTCACGGCGCACCGCTCATCCGTCCAATTCGCTTCCGACCCGAGGAGACGACCATGCCGATCAGCTTCGAACCCGCCGAGGGCAGCCTCGTCGCCCAGGCGCACTACCGCAAGGTCGCGCTCGAGCAGATGCGTCCGATCTCCCGCCGCTACGACGATCAGGAGCACGCGCTTCCGCGCGAGTGGGTCGACTACTGGTGGAAGGAGGGCCGCTGGGGAGCGAAGGGCGCGCCGGCCGCGAACGACGGCTTCATCACGGTCTGCCTCCAGGCCGAGCAGCTCTGCTGGGGCGACGCCGGCCTCTATCTGCGCATGCCGACCCCCGCCCTCGGCGGCTCGGCCGTCGGGGCCGCCGGCACGAAGGAGCAGCAGGCGAAGTTCATGTCCGGGTTCCGCGAGCTCGAAGGCCAGCCCATCTGGGGCGCCATGGCGATCACCGAGCCCCAGGCCGGCTCCGACGCGGCTGCGATCGAGACGACCGCCGAATTCGATCCTGCGACCGAGGAGTGGATCCTGAACGGCACCAAGATCTTCTGCACCGCTGGCGAAGGCGCGTCGACCGCGCCCGGCGGCTTCGTCGTCGTCTGGGCGACGCTCGACAAGAGCGCCGGCCGCGCGGCCATCAAATCCTTCGTCGTCCCGGCCGGCACGCCCGGCATGCACCTGATCGGCTGTGAAAAGAAGCTCGGCATCCGCGCCTCCGACACCGCGACGCTGCGCTTCGAAAACTGCCGCGTGCCGAAGGACAACCTGCTCGGCCGCGCCGAGGTGAAGAAGCAGGATCCGACGCGAACCGGAGACAAAGGCTTCAAAGGCGCCATGGCCACCTTCGACGCGAGCCGCCCGATCGTCGCCGCCATGGCCACGGGGGTCGGCCGCGCCTCGCTCGAGTTCCTGATCGAGGAGCTCGCGCGCCAGGGAATCTCGATCCGCTACGACGCCCCGCCCCGGGAGCGCACGGCGATCGAGAAGGACGTGATCGAGATGGAGGCCGACCTGCAGGCCGCGCGGCTGCTGACCTGGCGGGCCGCCTGGATGATGAACAAGGGCAAGCCGAACAACCTCGAGGCCTCGATGGCCAAGGCGAAGGCCGGCCTCGCCGTCACCAAGATCACGCAGAAGGCCGTGCAGATCCTCGGCCCGATCGGCTACTCGAAGAAGCTGCTGATCGAGAAATGGATGCGCGACGCGAAGATCAACGACATCTACGAGGGCACCCAGCAGATCAACCAGCTGATCGTCGCCCGGCGGATCCTCGACTACTCTTCCGCCCTCTTGCGCTGAGAGCGCGCCCCCCGAGAGGAATCCCGATGCCGATCGAACAGAAGCTGCTCGACATTCTCGCCTGCCCGGAATCCCACCAGACCCTCTTTCCGGCGGACGCGGCATTGATCACCCGCCTGAATGAAGAGATCGAGGGGCGTCGGCTGCGCAATCGCGGAGGAGAGGTCGTCGAGTCGCCGATCCGCGAAGCGCTGGTCCGGGAGGACGGGCGCTTTCTCTACGTCGTCGACGACGACATCGCGATCATGCTGATCGAGAAGTCGATCGAGCTCCGGGCCTAGTCGCGCCGCAGGCGCTTGTCGCGATCGCTGCGCGCCGCAGGCGCTGGTCGCGATCGCGCCTACTGGGCGAATTCGCGGCGCTTCAGCTCTTTGACGTATTCGGTGAGCTCGTCGTCCGCGGCGACGACCCGCGAGATCTCCTCCTCGAAGCGGACGGCGTCGTCCTTGAGCTTCGAGAGCTCGAAGGGGGTCTCGAGGTATTGCGAGACCTTGCGCAGCAATGCGAGCGAGCCGCGGGGATTGGGCGTCGCGCTGATGTAATGCGGCAGGCCCGACCAGATCGCCAGGCACTCGATGCCTTCCTGCGCGAGTGCGTCGTAGACGACGCCGACGATGCCCGTCGGCCCCTCGTAGTTGGACGGCTCGACCTGGTAGCGCTCGAGCAGATCGGGATCGCTCGCGAAGCCGGAGACGACGACGGGCTGCGAGTAGACGACGTCCGCGAGATAGGCGCCGACCAGCAGGCAGCGCTGCACGTTCATGTCGACCGCGAGCTCGACGACCGCTTCGCAATAGCTGCGCCAGCGCGTATGCGGCTCGACGGCGAGCCCCGTGATCAGCTCGAGGCCCTCCGCCGTCACGCCGTAGCGGAACTCGTTCGCCGGCCAGTGGATCGAGCTCGCGCTGCCGGCCTGGTAGCGGACCTCGGGGCGACGCACGGTGAAGTCGTAGTAGTCGTCGGGATCGATCTCCGCGAGCGGGACGGTCCGCACGACGTCGTCGACGAAGCGCACCGTGCTCGACGCCGCTTCGCAGGCATCGTTCCAGCCCTCGAACGCGAGCACGAGCGTCGGCTCGCCGAGGATGGGTCGTACATGCATTCGCAGCGATCGGTTCATCGCGTCTACGTTGGCACGATTCGCCCCCGGCGCACAAGGGAAAAATTCGGGCGCCGGGGATCGCCTCCGAGACGTCGGCCCAGCGAGACGTCAACGTTGGAATCGATAGCCGCGGCCGCGCACCGAGACGATGTGTTCGGGGCGACCCGGATCGCGTTCGAGGTAGCGGCGGAGGCGGACGACGAAGCTGTCGATCACGCGCGTCCGGGTATCCGGCCGCAGCCCCCAGACTTCCTGCAGCAGCTCCCCGCGCGTCACCGTCTCTCCCTCGCGATCCACGAGCGCGCGCAGCAGACCGACCTCGCGCGTCGTGAGCGTGACGGTCTCGCTCGGCGTCTCGATCTCGAAGCGATCGAAGTGGATCACGGCGTCGCCGACGTGCACGTCGGCCTGGGGCTCGCTCGTCGTCTCGACGCCGTCCCAGCGCCGCCGGCGCAGCAGCCCGCGCACCCGCGCGAGCAGCTCACCCAGCCGAAACGGCTTCTTCATGTAATCGTCGGCGCCCTCTTCGAGACCGCGTACGACGTCGGCCTCGTCGTCCTTCGCCGTGAGGATCAGGATCGCGACGAAGTTGCCCGCGGCGCGCGTCCGCCGCGCGACCTCGAAGCCGCTCATCTCGGGAAGCATCAGGTCGAGAATCACGAGATCGAAGGCGCCGCGCGCCGCATCCGTGAGCAGCTCCGCCGCCGCGCGGCCGTCGCCGACGACCACGACGTCGTAGCCCTCCTGCTCGAGGTTGAAGCGGATCCCATCGGCGAGATGCGCTTCGTCCTCGACGACCAGGATGCGGGGCTTCGTCTTCGCCCCCTCGCCCATCACCATCGCATCCTCCCCGGCGCCGCCGGCGCCCGCGCCGCCGCGAAGCCCGCGGTCTCCGCCCCGATCAGCGGCCCCGTCAACCGGGCCGCAGGGTCACGACGAATCGACTTCCCCGCCCCGCGCCCTCGGACAGCGCGACGATGCGTCCGCCGTGCTTGCGCAACAAGGTGCGGACGACGAAGAGCCCGAGGCCGAGCCCGGAGACCTGGCGCTGCACGTCCCGCCCGGCGCGGTAGAAGCGCTGGAAGATGCGCTCGAGCTCGTGTCCCGGAATCCCGATGCCCTCGTCCGAGATCTCGACGCGCACCCGCCCATCCCGCACCTCCTCGACGCCGACGCGGATCCGCACGGGATCGCCCGAGTACTTGAAGGCGTTCTCGAGCAGATTGCGAAAGACGAGGCCGAGCTCGGCGGCATCGCCGCGCACCCGCACCGGCGCGCCGACGACGAGCGCGACGGCCTCCGCATCGAGTCCATGAAGCGCCCGCAGCTCGTCGACGTTCGCCGCGAGCAGCGTCGGCAGATCGACGCTCTCCCGGCGATCCCGGGCCGGCGTGCCCTCCTCCGCCCGGGCGGCGGCGAGCACCTGGGCGACGGTGCTCTCGAGACGATCGAGATCCTCGCTCATGCGGCCGAGGAACTCGCTGCGCTGCTCGCGCGCGAGCTCGTGGCGCCCGAGCGTCTCGAGCCCGAGCCGGAACGAGGAGAGCGGCGTCTTCAGCTCGTGGGTCACCGCATCGAGGAAGGCGCGCTGCGATTGATTCAGCCGCATCTCGATCACGACCTTCACCGAGAGCCAGACGAGCCCGCCGAAGACCAGCAGGAAGAAGAGCGTGCCCAGCACGAAGAGCACGAGATCGAGGGGCGTCAGCTGCGCGGACGGCGCCGCCGCATCGCGCCAGACGAGGATCTGCCAGCCGACCGAAAGGGCCAGCACGAGCACCATCGAGACGATGCCGATGGAGAGCGGCACTCCGATCGATCGGCGCATCCCTTCCCCCGTCGTCCTGCCCGCGCGCCCCGCGGCGGATCCCGCGGACGCGCCGATGCGCCGCGATGAGGCGGCGATGGCAGCGGCAGACCGAGTATGCCCCGGATCCACGCGGCCTCCGAGCGGCGCTGGCAGCGCGGTCCCCGAACCGCTTCCCTTGCGCTCCCCACCCGAGGAGCCCCCGTGTCCGACGCCCAACCGATCACCGGCTGCCGCCCCGGCGACATCGCCCCCCACGTCTTCGTCTGCGGCGATCCGAACCGCGTCGCACGCATCGCCGCCGGCTGGGACGAGCAGCGGACGGTTCGCGTCGTCCGCGAATACACGATCGTCTCCGGCTCGAAGGACGGCATCCCGCTGACCGCCGCCTCCCACGGCATCGGCGCTCCGGGCACTGCCGTCCTCGTCGAGGAGCTGATCAAGCTCGGCGCGACGACCTTCATCCGGATTGGCAACTCCGGCGCCCTCGACCCGAAGGTCGCCGTGGGCGATCTCGCGATCACGACCGGCTGCGTCCGCGACGACGGGACGAGCCGGACCTACGTCGTCCCGGAATTCCCCGCCGTCGCCGACTACCGTGTCGTCGCAGCGCTGGTCGAAGGCGCACGCGCCGTCGGCGCCCGTGCCCATACGGGCATCACCTGGTCGCTCGACGCCTTCTACGTCCGCAACGCCGTCGCGGGCCCGGAAGGGTCGATGGCGAGCATGTCCGTCGGCGGCTACTGGCCGAGCCACCTCGAAGCGCGCATCCGCGACATGCAGCAGGCCCGCGTCCTGAACTGCGAGATGGAGGCCGGCGTTCTACTGACCCTCGCGGGCCTTTTCGGCGTGCGCGCCGGAGCGATCTGCGTCGTCTCGGACCGGACGCCCTGGCCGGGGCCCTCGGCGATCGATCTCGACCGGAACATGGCCCACTGCATCGACGCGGCGACACGCGCGATGCTGGATCTGGCTCGGTCCGGGGGCTGATCGGGCGCCTCACAAGACGCACCCGGCGCGAGGTGGGGGACGCGAATGGCTCGCCCTTGGCACGGCTCGCGTTGCTTCTCGGATGGAGTTACCTCGGCGTTCACCGAGCAAGACCGACTTTCGGCTGCGCTTGACTTCGCGTCCCCCACCTCGCGCCGGGCGCTCGCCTGGGTGCTGGAACGGGGACTCGGATGGCGCGAGGGACGCCTCGCGCACAGTCTTTGCTGGGGGTTGGGATTCGCTCGACGGGCTTGCGAGGACGAGCGATTCGTTCCGATCGCATCGCTTCGGATTCGGGCCGGAGCGAGGACCGCCAGGCAGTTTTCATCTCCGCAGCGAATAACAGCAGAGCGCGAACCCAAAGAGGACGCCGTCGGCGCGTCCATCTCCTTCGCCGACCCTCCCCGGCGCCGACATCCCACCGCCCACCCCTCGGCAGGAGCGGCCGGCGCGACACAGGGGACGCGAAGTCAAGCGCAGCCAAAGCTCGTTCTTGCTAGGCGGATGCCGGGGCGGAGACATCCGAGCAGCGATGCAGGCCGTGCCAAGGGCGAGCCATTCGCGTCCCCTGTGTCGCGCCGGCCGCGGCTTGTACCGCGGCGCGAGAGCGCGGACGTCGCCGCCAGCGAGAATCAAGCGTTCGCAGGTTCGAAGCGCCCGACGGCGGGCCAGAAGATGGAGGCGGCCTTCGAGACCGCCTCGGGATCACCCGTCGTGAACAGCTGCAGGCCCGACTCGCCGTGGCCGGCGTATTCCGGGTGGCGGGTGAGATAGTCCTCGAGGCTGTCGGCGACGACTTCGGGCTGGGAGAGGATGCGGGCGCCGGCGGGCAGTCGCGCGGCGAAGAGCTCCTCGACGAGCGAGAAATGGGTGCAGCCGAGGATCGCGCGATCGAGGCGGAGGGGGCCGAGCTGCGCCTCCATCGCGTCCACCGCCGCGGCGACGATCGCGGCGAGCTCCGCGCGCGGACGCGCGGCTTCGATCGCGGCGGCGAGCTCGGGGCAGGCCTGCTGGACGACCGTCGCGCGCGGGCAGCGTTTGAAGATCTCTTCGGGATACACGCCGGACGCGATCGTCCGCGTCGTCCCGAAGACGCCGAGCACCTCGCGGTTGTTCTTCTGCGGGTACTGCGGCGTCGTGACGGAGAACGGCGTCTGCGTCGCAGCCTCGACCGTCGGCGCGACGATCCCGAGGACGTTGAGGCCCGCGTATCCCGAGCTCGGCAGCCAATCGCGCTGCAGCGTGCGGAGCGCGACGGCCGTCGCCGTATTGCAGCCGAGCACGACGAGCCGCGCGCCGCGCTCGAAGAGCCGCTGCACGCCCGTGCGGGTGAAGGCGACGATCTCCGGGGAGGGACGGTCGCCGAAGGGGGCGTTCGCCTGGTCGCCGAGATAGATGAAGGCCTGGGCGGGAAAGCGCGCCGTCAGGGCGCGCAGGATCGTGAGGCCGCCGAGCCCGGAGTCGAAGACGCCGATCACGGGCTCGCGTGCCCCGCCCCGCGCGCGGGGCCGCCCGCGCCCGCGTGCGCTCGTTCCGGGTGATCGGCATCGAAGCAGGCGTCGCGCTGGGCGCTCGCCATGGAATCCACCTCCTCGGGCGACGATAGCGGTCGCGCGACGAACGGCGCGGGGGCCGGACGGCTGCTCGCACCGGAATCCGCGGCGGGACCGGGATCGTCCGGCGCCCGGGAGCGAGCACGCATCCGGCCAGGCCTGCAAAGAAGAGCGCTGGCCGATGCCGCCGTGCCTGCCTAGCGTCTCCGTCGCCCCGGAGAGCCGGAAGCGCAGGCGCGGCGCCGGGCGAAGTCTCCCCGATCGGAACGGAGAACGGAGCAGAGCATGACCGCACGAGTCGATCCCTGTACGCCCCTCGACGCACGCGACGTCGCGCATTGGTTCGCCGAGACCGACGTCCTCGTCGTCGGCTACGGCGGTGCCGGCGCCTGTGCGGCGCTCGAGGCGGACGCGAACGGGGCGGAGGTCGTGCTGCTCGAGGTCGCGAGCGCCGGCGGCGGCACGACCGCGCTCTCGGGCGGGCAGATCTACCTCGGCGGCGGCACGCCGATCCAGCGGGCCTGCGGCTTCGAGGATACGCGCGAGGACATGGAGGCCTACATCCGCATCGCCGCCGGCGCGAACGCCGATCTCGAGAAGATCCGCGTCTACTGCGAGGAGAGCCTCACGCATTTCGACTGGCTCGTCGCCCGCGGCGTCGTCTTCAACCCCGAATACTACGGCGGCAAGCACACGAATACGCCCGAGTACCAATCCCTCTGCTGGTCGGGCAACGAGAAGGGCTGGCGCGAATCCCAGGCCGCGAAGCCCGCCCCGCGCGCCCACAAGCCGAAGGCGTTCTGGGAAGACGGCGGCGCGACCCTGATGGCGACCCTGCGCTCGGCGGTCGAGCAGACCGGGATCCGCGTCGAGGTCGATACGCGTGCGCTGACGCTGATCCGCGAGAACGGCCGCATCGTCGGCGTGCTCTGCCGCCGCGACGGCGAGCAGCGCGCCTTCCGCGCGCGGCGGGGCGTCGTGCTCGCCTGCGGCGGATTCATCATGAACCGGGAGATGGTCGCGAAATACGCGCCACGCCTCGTGGATGGCGAACCGCTCGGGAACCCGCACGACGACGGCAGCGGGATCCTGATGGGCATCGGCGCGGGCGGCGCCGCGCTCAACATGAGCGAGGGCTTCGTCTCGGTCATCTGGTACCCGGACGGCGTGTTCTGCGAGGGCGTGTTCGTCAACGAGCAGGGCCAGCGCTTCGTCAACGAAGACTGCTACCACGCGCGCGGCGGCCATCACTGCCTGAACCAGACGGGTCGCAAGGCCTTCATGGTCGTCGACGACGCGATCTACACCAGGCCGCCGCTCTATTCGGCGGCGCAGGTCCGGGAGGTCGGCGAGAGCTTCGAAGAGCTCGAGCAGGCCGCGGGCTTCCCGGCCGGAACGCTCTCGGCGACGATGGCGACCTACAACCGCTTCGCCGCGAAGGGCGAGGACCCGCTCTTCCACAAACACCGCGACTTCCTGCGCCCCCTCGATCGCCCCCCCTTCGCGCTGCTCGATTTCTCGATCGATACGGGCATCTTCTACCCCGCCTTCACCCTCGGCGGTCTCGACACGACGATCGACGGCGAGGTCCGAACGCCGACCGGCGAGCGGATCCCCGGGCTCTACGCCGCGGGCCGCACCGCCGCCGGCGTTCCCCGCAGTGGCGAGGGCTATGCGAGCGGCATGTCGGTCGGGGATGCCACGTTCTTCGGCCGCCGCGCGGGCCGGGCCGCGGCCCAAGGCTGAGCGAAAGCTGCCGAGTGGCGAGCGTGCGGCGAGAAGACGGCGAGAAGACAGCGAGGGGACAGCGCGAAGACCGCGCGAAAGCGGCGATCAGTCCGCGACGATCAGCTGGGGATTCCAGACGACCTCCCAGAGATGGCCGTCGGGATCGCAGAAATAACCCCCGTAGCCGCCCCAGAAGGTATCGGCGGCGTGCTTCACGATGCGGGCGCCCGCGCGCTCGGCCTGGCCGAGCAGGATGTCGACATCGGCGCGGGTCGCGACGTTGTGGCCGAGGGTGACCTCGGTCGAGCTCTTCGGGCCCTCTTCCAGGCCGCTGTCGCGGGCGATGCTCTGCCGGGGCCAGAGCGCGAGGCGCAGCCCGCCGTGGAGCTCGAAGAAGACGACGGGCCCGTGCTCGAACTCCTGGCCGACGACGCCTTTCGTCTCGAGGCCGAGGCCATCGCGATAGAAACGCAGGGCGCGATCGAGATCGTCGACGCCGAGGGTGAGCACGCTGAGCTGGGGCTTCATGCGACGGTTCTCCCGGGAGGCGGTTGGGAAGGCCGATGATAGAGCGCGACGGCGGATCGAACGAGCGGCGGGCGACTGCTGCGAGGCACGGTTTTTTCACGAGAGCGTGAATCTTTCCGGCCGCTCGCGGATAGAGCAAGCAGGAGCGCGATGCTCCTCATCAGGAGGCGATCATGAGCAAGCTCTTTCCTCGCAACGAACACACCGTCGACCGCGCGCTGCGGGTCGTCCTGGGCCTCGGCCTGCTGTCCCTGACCGTCGCGGGGCCGCAGACGCCCTGGGGCTACGTCGGCCTCGTCCCCCTCGTGACGGGCCTCGTCGGCAGCTGCCCGCTCTACACGCTCTTCGGCCTGTCCACGTGTCCGATCGCGAAGCCCCGGACGTAGCGCTCCTCGCGCGAACGGCGCGCGGGGAGACCGAGGCGCTCGGGGAGCTCGCGAGGCGCCATGCCCCGAGCGTGCTCCGCCTCGCGCGGGCGATCGTCGGCGACGAGGCGAAGGCGGCGGACGTGCTGCAGGAGACCTTCCTCGCGGCGCTCCGCTCCGCCCACGCCTTTCGCCCGGAGATCGCCCCGGCGCGGACCTGGCTCTTCGCGATCGCCCGCAACCTCGCGCGCAAATCGCTGCGGGGCGCACGCGTCGCGGAGGGCGCGGAGCGCGCGCTGCTCGAGCTCGGCATCGCCGCCGGCTGGGGCGCACGGGATCCCGAGCGCGAGCTCGCGCGCGCCGAGGAGCGGGAGCTGCTCGTTCGCGCCGTCGCCTCACTCTCGCCGGCGGACGCCGAAGTCCTCCTGCTGCGCGACATCGAAGGACTCTCGGGCGAGGAGGCGGCGCGCACCCTCGAGCTCGAGCTGCCGGCCCTCAAGAGCCGGCTCCACCGCGCGCGCCTGCGACTGCTGGAGGAGGTGAGGATGCGCCAGGCGACGCTTTCCGAGGCCGAACGTGAGATCGGCGGGCTTCGCTGCAGCGACGTGCTCGCGCGGCTCAGCGACTACGTCGACCACGAGCTTCCCGCGAACGAGCGCGCCGCGGTCGAAACCCATCTGCGCGGCTGCAGCGTCTGCGAGCGATTCGGTGGCCGTTTCGCGGAGACACTTCGGGCGACACGCGAAGCGCTCGGTGCGGCACCGACCATCGACGCCGCGCTGCTCGCCCGGATTCGCGCCCGCATCGCGGCGGCGGCCTGAGGTTCGGAGAAGCGATCGTCCCGGTTGCGGCGCTCGCTCGACGATCGCTCCACAGGCCGTGCGGCGACTTCCAACGCGTGTCCCCGGTCACGGAAAACACCCTTCGATCGCCGCCAAGGCGTAACGATCCGACTCGGATCGCCTTCGGATGCGGCGATCGGCGCTTGCGTCCGCGGGCCGATCGCCCGTAACCTGCCGCGGCGCGGAAATCGATCCGCCGTCAGGAGTCGAAATGAATCGAACGGGAATGATGCGCTTCCGATCTGCCGGCCTGCTGGCCACCGCCTTCCTTCTGCTGGTCGCCGGTCCGGTCGCCGCGCAATCGGGCGCCTTCAACGAACGCGAGATCCGCGGCTACGACTACACGGGCCCCTACGCCCAGTTCGGCGTGTCGATCGGCGAGATCAACTTCGACGTCCGCGGCATCGACAACGACGTCGCCGGCGGCTTCACGCTCGGCGGCGGCTACCGGGTGCTTCCCTGGCTCGCCGTCGACGGCAACTTCAGCTACCTGGCGGGCGAGGCCGACGTGAACGGCGCCTCGGGAGACGTCGACGTCGACGCCTGGGGGTTCACCTTCGGACCGAAGATCTACCCGCTGGGCTTTGCCGCAGTCGACGCCGTTCCGCATTTCATCCAGCCCTATGCCCTGATCGGGATCGGCGGCGGCGAAGCCGAGGTCGATGACACCAGCGTCGAGGAGGACTACTTCCTCGCGCGCTTCATCCTCGGCATCGACGTCTGGGCGACCGACCACTTCGGCCTGTTCGTCGAGGGCGGCGGCTTCGCGACGAGCGAAGACGACATCGAGGGCGCCGGCATCTTCACCCTCGGCGGCCAGTTCCGCTTCTAGTCGCATGCGAGCAGGAGCTCCGACGGCGACGCTCCTGCTCGCTCTCGCTTCGTTCGCGGCGCTCCCCGGCTGCTCGCCCCGCGAGCGCGAGCAGCCCTCGCCCGCCTTCCTCGCCGCCCGCGACGAAGCCGCCGATCCGGCGAGCGAGTGGCGGACCTATCTCGGCGACCGCTCGGCGTCCCATCGCTCGCCTCTCGTCGACATCACGCGCGCGAACGTCGCCCGGCTCGAGGTCGCCTGGACCTACGACGCGGGCGGCGCATCGACCGCCTCCGCGACGCAGATCCAGTTCAATCCGCTCGTCGTGAAGGGCGTGCTCTACGGCACCTCGCCGCAGCTCGATCTCTTCGCCCTCGATGCGGCGACGGGGGGGCTGCTCTGGCGCTTCGAGACGGGGAGCGACACGCGGATCTGGACGGCGAGCCGCGGCGTCGTCTACTGGGAGGATCCCGAGCAGCCGGGTGACGAGCGGCTCTTCTTCGGCGCCGGGCCCTACCTGCATGCGATCGATGCGCGGACGGGGCGGCTGATCGAATCCTTCGGCGACGGCGGGCGGATCGATCTGAACGAGGGACTCGGGCGCGATGTCGGCAGCGACATCATGGGCGTCGTCGCGAATACGCCCGGCGCCCTCTTCGAAGACCTCCTCATCCTGGGCGGACGCGTCAACGAGGGCCGCGGCGCGGCGCCCGGCCATGTGCGCGCCTTCGACGTGCGCAGCGGAGAGCAGCGCTGGATCTTCCATACGATCCCGCAGCCCGGCGAGCCCGGTCATGAGACCTGGCCGCCCGAGGCCTACCTCGCCGCCGGCGGTGCGAACTCCTGGGCCGGCATCACGATCGACGCGGAACGCGGCCTCGCCTTCGTGCCGACCGGCTCCGCGACCTACGACTACTACGGCGCCGATCGCGCCGGCGACAATCTCTACGCCAACAGCCTGCTGGCCCTCGACGCGCGCACGGGCGAGCGGCGCTGGCATCGCCAGCTCGTGCGCCACGACATCTGGGATCGCGACCTGCCCGCGCCGCCGAACCTCGTGTCGATCCGCCGCGAAGGCGAGGTGATTCCCGCCGTCGCCCAGGTGACGAAGACGGGCGATACCTTCGTCTTCCATCGCGAGACGGGCGAGCCGCTCTTTCCCCTGCGCGAGGAGCCCGTCGTCGGCCCCTTCATCCCGGGCGAACATCCCGCCGCGAGTCAGCCGCTCCCCGTGGCGCCTCCGCCCTTCGTCCGCCAGACCTTCTCCCGCGCGCTCGTGACGGACTACACGGGCGCCGCGCGCGACGAGATCCTCGCCCGTCTCGAGACCATGCAATTCGGCTCGCTCTACACCGCGCTGGGTGCCGCCGAGAACGTCGTCTACCCGGGGCTCGACGGCGGCGCGGAATGGGGCGGCGCCGCCTGGAACGAAGAAGCGCAGCTGCTCTTCGTGAATGCGAACCAGGTGCCCTGGGTCGTCCAGATGATCGAGTCCGCCGACGACGACGGAATCGCGACCCTCGTCGGCACCGGCTATCTGCATACCTGCGCCGGCTGCCACGGCCTCGACATGCAGGGCGACGGCGTCAGCGTGCCCTCGCTCCTCGGCCTGCGCGAGCGCATGGGCTTTCTCGATCTCTACCGGATCGCGCGCGACGGCCGCGGCCGCATGCCCGGCCTCGGCGGAATCCTGAAGTGGTACGAGATCGCCGCCATCGCCGGATTCGTCTACACCGCCGGCCCCGAAGACACCCCCGCGAGCTGGAAGGAGAAGGCCGGCCCGAAGACCTTCGTCAACGCCGGCTTCCAGAAGCTCGTCGACGCCGAAGGCCTCCCCGGCTCGAAGCCGCCCTGGGGCACGCTCTCCGCGATCGACCTCGCCGCCGGCGAGATCCGCTGGCAGATCCCGTTCGGCGACTATCCGCAGGTCCTCGCCGCCGGCCGCAGCGGACTCGGCGCCGAGAGCTACGGCGGCCCGATCCTGACCGCGAGCGGCCTGCTCTTCATCGCCGCGACCCCCGACGCGCGCCTGCGCGCCTTCGACGCGGAGACGGGCGAGCAGCTCTGGGAGGCGGAGCTCCCCGCGGCGGGCTTCGCCACGCCGGCGACCTATCGCGCGGATGGAAGGCAGTTCGTCGTCATCGCCGCCGGCGGCGGCAAGCTCGGCCAGCCCTCGGGCAGTCGTTATGTCGCCTTCGCCCTGCCCAGCGCGGCGGGTGCGCCCACCCCTGCCATGGATCAGTCGCCGAAGAGCCCGATCGAGCGGTAGGGCCGCGGCGTCCAGCGGGTCGGCGTACGGCGCGACGGGGAGCGAGGCGATTCGGCGGGCTCGAATCCATCCCGCGCGCTCGCGGGATCGGCGGTCGCGACGCGCTCCTCGAACGGATCGCCGCCCGCGATCGCCGCGGGGCCGGGCGCATCGCTCGAAGGTGCCGTCCGCGCCGGCGTGCGTGCGGGGCGCGCGAGCAGATTCGCGAAGCCCATCAGCCCGGCCATGCCCTTGCGCGCCGCATAGCCCGGCGGAACCTCGAAGAGCGCATCGTCGACCGCGATCCGCTCGATCGAGGCGACGCGCACCGCGCTGTCCCCCGCGGCCTCGCCCGCGCGCTCGAAATGAACGGGAAAGCCGCCGAGCTGCACGATCAGGTCGAGCGGCTGGCCGGGCACGAGCTCCTTCGGCATCGGAGAGCGCGACGTCATCGCGTCGCGCGCGAGCAGGGCGAGCGAGCGGAAGACCTCGACGTCTTCGGGCGTGAGCCCGACGACATCCCAATCGGCCACACAGCCGGCCGCCAGCAAACGGCCCGAGCGATGGATCGTCGCGCGCTGGCAGGCATAACCCGCCGCCGTCGCGCGCTCGCCGGTCCGGGCGATCACGAGGGGATCTTCCGGGCGCGAAGGATCGAGCGCGCTGCGCCCGAGCAGATGGCCGTAGAGCCGCGCCTGATCCTGGGGAATGCCCTCGAGCTGTCGATCGACCTCGCGGCGTGCCTTGGCCGCGCTGCCGGCGCCGCTGCCACCGCCGAGCTGCTCGATCATCTTCCGCTCGATCTGTACGTAGGTCCGCGCCGAATCGACGATGCTGTAGAGCCGATCCTGATCTCCGCGGTAGAGGAAGACGGGCGCCGGCGCCGAGCCTTCCGCCCCGCGCTGCTCGACCCGGACGCGGCGATCGAAGACATGCACGGTCGCGCGATTGACGGGCACCGGCTCCGCGTTCGCGAAGAACTCGACCTCGATGCGGATCATTTCCGTGCGCCCGGAGCCCGCCGCCGCCTGTGCGCGGGCCTCGTCCGGCGCGAAGACGGCCGCGCTCGCGGCGAGCGCGAGCAGCAGAAGAAGGGCGGTCGATGCAGCCGTCACGCCGCGGACGAGGATGAATGCGCGAACGGATCGCATGGCCGGACCTCCGATGGAAGTCGCCACGCCGGAGGGCGGGCGCGGCTTCGCGATCGGGCGGGCCGGCCGGTGAATTGAGACGTGTTAGTCGAATTGAAATCGCAGCGGAATCGCTGCCATGGCGCGGCAAGGGCCCGCGCCTTCGGCGCGCATCAATCGCGGTAGACGGGCCTGCGCTTCTCCTTGCGCGCCTTCGTCCCCTCTTCGAAGTTCTTCGTCATCATGCGGACGAAGAGCTGCCCGATCCCCTCGAGCTGCATGTGGGATTGCAGGCTGCCCGCGTCGAGGCTCGACCAGAGGCTGCGCTTCGTCAGCTCGATGCCCGGCCGGCTCCAGCCGATGATCTTCTCCGCGATCGCATAACAGGATTCGAGCAGATCCTCCGGCTCGACGACCTGCGAGACGAGCCCGATCCGCTCGGCCTCGGCCGCGTCGAAATCCCGCCCCGTCAGCATCAGCTCCGCCGCCCGCGCCTGGCCGATCGCGCGCGGGAGCAGGTAGCTGAGGCCGAGCTCGCTCGCGGTCAGCCCGTTGTTGATCCCCGCCGCCCGGAAATACGCCTTGCGCGAAGCGACGCGGATGTCGCAGCCGAGCGAGAGGCAGAGCCCGCCGCCGATCGCCGCGCCGTTGATCGCGCCGATCACCGGCTGATGCATGTCGCGCAGGGCGAGCATCACGTCGTCGAGCACCTGCAGCGCGCGCAGCGCGATCGTGACGGGCGTGAGGCCGTCGATGTGCGGCGGCGCCCCGGCATCGGCCTGATCGGCCCCCGAGCAGAAGCCCTCGCCCGCGCCGGTCAGGACGACGACGCGGATGTCGTTGTCGACGCTGATCTCCTCGATCGCGCGGCGAAGCGGC
>JAWKRX010000048.1:0-30091 GCA_041389425.1 Myxococcota bacterium | reverse complement strand
ATTGGGGCAGAAGGGAGGTCGGCGGAGGTAGGCGAGGTTCGACATGAACCCCGACTACGCAGGGTTCGTGCCGGGTGCATTCATCGGTCCACGTCTCAACGGCTGAGATCGATCCCGACCGTCGTGCCTAGGCGGGCGGCGGCGGCAGCTTCTCCCGCCAGGCCATCGTGACGATCTCGATCAGCTGCCCGTCCGGATCCCGGATGTAGATCGCCTGGCCCCAGGCACTCTCCGCCCCGCGGCTCTCGTAGTGGACTTGGCCCCCATGCGCCTCGACCTGCGAGAGCAGCGCCGGCACGTCCTCGACCGAGAGCGCGAGATGCGAGAGGCCGGGCTCGTTGAGCTTCCTTGCCCGGTAGGCCTCCCTCGCCTCGGGTACCCCGAAATGCATCAGATTCAGCACCAGATCGGGGCGCCAGAGATAGGTCGCCGTCAGTTTGCAGGGCGACGGAATCATCAGGACCTTGCTCGCGAGCTCGTCCGGAGCCTCGAAGTCCCACCAGAACTTGAATCCCAGCAGGCCTTCGTAGAAGCGCCGCGAGCGGGCGATGTCCGTGATCGTCTGGCCGAGGTGGTTGAAGAAGACGCGATTCGTCATGGGACTGGATCTCCTTGCGCCGGAGCGCTCCGGTCGCGGCACTCGAATGCCCGGGTCGGCGTCCGGCGAGAGCGCCGCCGACGGACTCGTGCCCGACGATAACGCTTTGCCATCCAGCGTCGCCGGCCCTTCCGGGGCCAGTTTCTGCGCACCACATCGACGCCGTCCGATTCGCGTTAGCATCGCGGCCGATGACGGGACTCCCCGGACACGCATCCTGGCTCGAAGGGGCGCGCCGCGGAGCCGAAGCGGCCGATCGGTATTTCCTTTCCGAGGCCGTGCGTGCCTCGAGCGCCAACGAGCTGGCCTATACCCGCATCGGCCTGATCGGCAGCTTCGCCCTCGGCATCTCGGGCCTCGCCTTTCTCCCGTGGCAGCGCTTCCACTGGCCGCTGCCCGTGCTGCTCGCGATGTCGGCCTCCGCCCTGCTCTTCCTCGCACTCCCGTTCCTGCTGCGCCAGCGGCCCGCGATTCGTCTGCTGGGCCATCTCGTCTGCGCCCAGATCGGCACCTATGCGCTTGCCGTCGTCGTCCTCTCGGGCGGACGCGCGACCGGAATCCTGCCCGTGCTGCCGATGATCCCGATGCTGGCGCTGCTGATGCGCGGCGGTCGGGCGGTGTTCGGCTGGGGGCTCGTCACGATCGGAATCATCGGGATCGGTGCGGCGCTGTCGTTTTCCGAAGCGGAGCCGCTGATCGCGTCCTTTCGCGAGCTGCGCCATGCGGAGCGCTATCCGATCGCGCTGATCTGCCTGCTCGCGATGATGGGCGTGTCCGTGTTGTTCGAGAAGCTGTGGAATCGCAGTGCGCTCGAAATCGCGGAGCGGGCTCGCGCGGATCTCGCATTCCGCGAGGACCGCTATCGCACCCTGCTCGAACACGCCTCCGAGGGCATCCTCGTCCTCGATGCGCGCGGCCGGATCCAATTCGCGAGCCCCGCCGTCGAACGTTTGATCGGCCTCGACCCCGGGACCGCGATCGGACGGCGGCTCTCTTCGCTGACCGACGCGCGCGGCCTTTCCGAAACCGTGCCTCTCTGGGAATACGCGATGAAGCATCCCGGAGAGCGCGTCCGCACCGAGCTCCGCAGCGCCACCCGCGACCGGGCGGACGGACGCCCCTTGCTGCGCCTCGAGATCAGCATCACGAACCACCTCGACCACCCGGCGGTTCGCGGCGTCGTCGTCCATCTCCACGACGTCACGGCGCTCGTACGCGCCGAGACCAACTACCGGAACCTGGTCGACCAATCGCTCCAGGGCATCGCCGTCGTCCGCGAGTTCCGGATCGTCTTCGCGAACCCGGCGCTCGCGACGCTCTTCGGGCTCGAGCTCCATCACCTCGTCGGACTCCACGTCAACGAAATGCTCGATTTCGTCCACGAGGACGACCGACAGCGCGTCGTCTCGGCCCTGAACGTCCCGGCCCGCCCCGACAGGGAGCCGCTGGAGCTGCGCATCCGTCGATCGGATGGGGCGCTGCGCTGGATCCAGATCCGCTGGTCCGACGCGGAATCCGAGGGCCTCACGGCGCGCCAGATCGCCTACGTCGACATCACTGCGCAGAAGGAGCTCGATCAGAGCCGCCTCCAGGCGCAGGAGCGGCTCGAGGCCCGCATCGCGGAGCGAACCCGGGAGCTCGAGGCCAGCCAGCAGACGCTGCGCGCGCAGGAGCGGCTCGCCGCGGTCGGCACGCTCGCCGCCGGCGTTGCGCACCAGATCAACAATCCGGTCGGGGCGATCCTCGCCGCAGCGGACTACGCGCTCGTCGCATCGGGCGACGCCGACGGCGATCGGATCGCCGCCTCGGCGCTTCGGGAGATCCAGGCCCAGGCGATCCGCTGCGGCCGCATCATCCGAAGCATCCTCCAATTCTCCCGGGCGAAGTCGACCGAGAAATGGAGCGGCGACCTGGTCGGCGTGCTGCGCACCGCCGTCGACGCGACCCGCCGCCCGGCACTCGAGCAGGGCGCGAGCGTCGCGCTCGAGATCGAGAAGGCGGTCGCCGCGGCGAGCGTCCTCATGAGCCCGATCGAGCTCGAGCAGGTCTTCGTCAACCTGATCCTGAATGCGATCCAGGCGCAGCGTTCCGGCGCGAAGGTCCGGATCTGCGCCCGGTCGCTCGGGCACGAGATCGAGGTGCTCGTCGAGGACGACGGCCCGGGCATCCCCCCCGCCGAGCGCGATCGGATCTTCGATCCGTTCTACACGACACGGCTGAAGGGCGGGGGTACGGGGCTCGGATTGTCCGTCGCCCACGGCATCGTCGCCGATCACGGCGGTCGCATGGAACTCGTCGACGACGCAGCCCGCGCGGGAGCCGGCGCCTGCTTCCGGGTCACGCTGCCGGTCGAGAAATCCGAGCGGGGCGTTCCGGCCGACTGAACCGGCTCAACGCGGCGGACTGCTCCGCCCGAGCCACCCCGCCCAGCTTCCGCGCTTCGACTCGATGAGGCCGGCCACCTCTTCGTGTCCCGCACCGCGCGCGAGCTCGACCGCCGTGCGATCCGTCTCGCTTCGCATGCGCGGATCGGCGCCCGCCGCGAGCAGGACCCGAACGACTTCGGCGTGTCCGTTCGCTGCTGCGCCCATCAGCGCCGTCGCACGATGGCTCCCGCGGCGATCGACGGCGGCGCCGGCGGCGATCAACCGCTCGACGATCTCGGTGTGCCCGCGACTCGCCGCACCGATCAGCGCCGAATCCGATCCGGGCTCGGCGAAATCGGGGCTCGCCCCCGCCGCGAGCAGGGCCGCCACGCGATCGGCGCGCCCGGCCTGGACCGCGAGCAGGAGCGGGCTGCGCCCGTCTCCGCAGCTTCCATCGAGAGGCACCCGCGCGTCGACCAGGATCTGGAGAGGCTCGGCCTGTGCGCCGGCGCTCGCGGCGCAGACCGCCGCGATGCGCCCGTCGCTTCCCGGAACCACGGCGAGCAGGGCTCGAATCGCAGCCCCCGACCCGAGTCCGACGGCGCGAACGAGCGTGTCGCGCGCATCGTGGTCGGTCCAGGTCGCGCCCGCCGCCTTCAGCCGTGCGAGCTTCGACTCGGTCGCGCCGCGCGCGCCGTGATGGAAGGCGGTCGCGCCGCTCGCATCGCGCGCATGCGGATCCGCGCCTGCGCCGAGCAGGACGTCGATCACCGCGTCCGAGGCTTTCGCTTCCGAGGCCATCGCCCGCATGAGCGGCGTCGTCTGGTCGTGGCCCCGGGCATCGGGATCGGCGCCCGCGCCGAGCAGGACACGGACCGCTTCGACATGTCCCTCGTCCGCAGCGCGATGGAGCGCCGCGTCCCCTTCGGCATCCCGGGTCGCCGGATCCGCGCCGCGCCCCAGCAGCTTGCCGAGCAGCTCGGCGTCGCCGCGTCGTGCGGCTTCCACGATCGGCGGCAGCGGCGTCCCGGCCGCGGCCGATCTCCGGCTCGCCGACGCGGGGACCGCTCGCCCGGATCCCGAGGATGCGCCCGCGGTCGGTGCGCCGCTGCGCGCGAGCTTCTGGGCGAGCGACGGCGATCCGAAGCGCCGGGCGACGTCGGCTGCGCTCGATCCATCGGGGGCGGTCGTGCGCGGATCGGCGCCCGCGGCGACGAGCAGATCGACGATCGCGCTCGAACCGGCTCGGGCCGCTTCCATCAAGGCCGTGTAGCCGCTTCGGGATCGGGCGTCGGGCGGTGCGCCCGCCGCGAGCAGGGGCTGCACGAGGCGCCGATCGCCGCTGCGGACGGCGAGAATCAACGCCGGCTCGCCCAGCGGCGATGCGATCTTCGGATCCGCTTTGTGTTCGAGGAGCAGCCGGACGAGCTCGGGATGGCCCGATTCGATCGCGAGCAGCAGCGGCCGCGGATTCTTCTCGTCCCCCCGCGCCCCGTCGACCGGCGCGCCGCGCGCCAGGGCTTCACGCGCCGCGCCGACGTCGCCCAGGCGGATCGCCCGAAGCAGCGCCGCGCGCGGGTCGAGCCGATGGAGGGCGACCCGGGGATGGGCCGTGGCGTAGGCGATCGAGCCGGAGGCGCGCATGCGCTCGAGCGCCTCCGCAGCCCGCGGATGTCCGGAACGGGCGGCGCGCGCGAGCAGATCGAGGGCCCGGTCGCGATCGCGCTCGACACCGTGCCCGCTCTCGCAGAGGATGCCGAGGGCATACTGCGCATCCGGATCGCCGGCGGCGGCCGCCCGCTCGAACCAGGCAGCGGCCTTCGCGAGATCCTTCGCGACCCCGCGTCCCGATCGGTAGGCGACGCCCAATTGATAGGCGGCGTTCATGTTCCCGCGCTTCGCCGCGGCCTCCCAGATCTGGACCGCGCGCGCGAACTGGCGCATGCGAACCGCCTGGCGAGCTTCCGCGAGCTCCGGATCCTGCTCGGCCGGGACGGCCGTCGCCTCGACGGGCGCGGCGGGCCCGGTCTTCGGCTCGGCCGCACTGCGACCGGGCTCGGCGACGATCACCAGCGCGAGCAGGAGCGCACCGAAAACCACGCGATCGCCTGCCGGGCCGATGCCGGCGATGCGCCGCGATCGCACGACCTCGATTCCCTGGCGGCGGTGTCCCGCGCTTGCCCGTCGCTTCATGCCTCGCCCCGTTTCGTGACGATGTCGATGCCGATCGACTTCAGGAAATCCGTCGGCACCACGCCGCCCGCACACACGATCACCGCATCGTTGTCGATCCGGATCGATCCCGTCGCCGTCTCGATCTCGACGTCGTCCTCGCCGATCGCCGTGACCTTCGAATCGAGCAGGATTCGCAGACGCCCCGCCGCCCGGCGCCGCTCGACGAGCTCGCGATTCTTCGCCTTGGCGCGCGTGAAGGCGCGATCGCGATACGAGAGGGTGACGCGGACGTCCGGCACGTCGGCGAGGGCCCAGGCCGCCTCGAGCGCGCTGTCACCGCCGCCGACGACGAGGACGTCGCGGCCGCGGTACTGCTCGGGATCGACGAGGCGGTAGACGACCTTCGACTGCTCCTCGCCCGAGACGCCGAGCTTGCGCGGCGTACCGCGGCGGCCGATCGCGAGCAGGACCGTGCGCGCGCGCAGCCGGTACGAGGTCGAGCGCAGCAGGAAATGGCGATCGGCCCCCCGACCCACCGCCTCGACGCGCTCGACGCGCTCGCCGTAGTGGATCTGGACGCCGGTTCTCTCGATCACGTCCGTCCAGAGGCGGAGCAGCGCCTCCTTCGTCGTCTCGCGCATCTGCACCCGCCCGTAGAGCGGCAGGTCGACCGGCGCCGTCATGACGATCTTGCCGCGCGGATAGTGGGCCACGGTTCCGCCGATCGTCTCCTGCTCGAGTGTCTCGACGTGCAGCCCCCGGCCCTTCGCTTCGAGCGAGGCGGACAGGCCGGCCGGCCCGGCGCCCACGATCACCAGATCCAGGATCTCGTCGCTGCCTTCGCTCGCCGCGGCCCGGCCGCGCCGCTCGATGCGGCGCGCGACCGCATCGACGGCCTGACGCCCCTGCTCGATCCCATTGCGGATCAAGCCCATGCCGCCGAGCTCGCCCGCGACGAAGACACCCTCGACGTTCGTCTCGAACGTCTCGCTGACGACCGGGATGTCGACGCCGCGCTCCTCCGTCCCGATCACGAGTCGGATGGCGTCGAAGGGACAGGCCGCCTTGCAGGCGCCGTGGCCGATGCAGTTCGCGGGGCTGATCAGCTCGACCTTCGCCGCGACGAGCCCGAGCACCGAATCTTCCGGGCAGGCCGCGATGCAGGCACCGCAGGCCAGGCAGAGCGCGGGATCGATCACCGGATGGAGCGAGGCCGGCTGCATGAGGTTGGCCTCGCGCGAGGACTCGAGGATGGAGACCGCGCGAGCGCTCTCCGCCCTGCCCCGCCGCGTGTAGGCCCACCAGACCAGCACGAGGATCGGGGCGTAGATCAGCAGCGCTTCGATCGATTCGAACATCAGCGCTCTCCCGTTCGCCGCGGCGTCGCCGGCCGCCCGCAAGGTGCCCGCGTCAGAACTGCCATCGGACACCCGCCTCGATGAAATAACCGATCTCCTGCACCGCCCCGTTCCCGCTGATCGGCTCCTCCCACTGCGCACCGATCTCGCAATTCAGGAGCCAGGCGGAATGCCGCCAGTCGACCTCGAAGCTGGGCTGGAGGATCGAGCGCGAGTCGTCGAGCACCGAGTCCTGCCATTGCCAGCGCAGCCGCGGAAGGATGCGCATGGAGCCGAGCAGGTTGAATCGCGAGTAGGCCATCGCCATGAACGATCGGTAGGCGTCGCCCTCGTAGTACCGGACGGAGACGCTGCCGACACCGTTCTCGACCAGCCAATCACTGAGCAGCAGCTGAAGCGTTCCTCCGACGTCCGGGCCGCTCGCCTCGCTGCCGATCACGCCGGCGGAGGAGTCGGTGCCGGAGAGATGGCTGACGGTGAGGTCCGCGGAGACCTGGAGACGCTCGATCGGCCGATGCGTCGCGCCGAGCGTCCCGATCCACATCGCCGCCGTCCGGTCGCGGGCGAGATCGCGCAGCTCGCTCTCCGAATACGTCTTCTTCAGCTCGTCGAGATCCTCGACGAACTGGCCCTGGAGGGCCGTCGCGAGCGTGAGCGCGGGTGTGTTGCGGCGCTCGAGCAGGACCCGCAGATCCGTCGAGTCCGTCGCCCGCCAGGTGGACGAGGCGAGGAAGGTGTTCAGGGATGCGAAGACGACGTCGTAGTCGAGATAGGTGAACGAATAGGTCCGATCGGTCGCGTAGCGGAGCTCGCCGCCGATCGCGGTGCGGTCCGTCATCGAGTAGGCGCGCTGCCCGATCGCGAAGACCTGGCCTTGCAGGCCTGCGAGCGGGAGGTTCTCGAAGTCGACGGCGCCTCCGAAGAGCCAGGTCTCCGCGTTGGGCACCGCATCCGAATAGCCCTCGACCGGCAGGCCGGTCAGCACCGAGAGCTTCCAGCTCGGATGGACGCGGGCGGCGGCGTACAGCCCGTCGAAGCGGCCGAGCACACCGCCATTGGTGCGGCGCTGCCGGCCGAGGGACGCTTCGAGGCCGCGGCTGCGATCCTCGCCGCGAACCGCCATGCGCGTGATCCGGAGGTCGTCGCTGCGCCCCTCGTCACCCAGATCGAAGTCGTAGGTCCCGCGGAAGTCGCCGCGGATCGACCACGTCTCCGCATCGAGGCGGCCGGCGAGATCGACGTCGGCGAGCACGTCGCTCGCGCTGAACTGGGTCTCGCCTCCGTCGACGCGGACTTCGTTTCGGAAATAGCGCGCGGCGAGGCTGCCGAAGACCTCCTTGCGGACGCCGTCGCCACCGAGCGCCGGCCGGGACGAACTGCGCAGCGCGGCCGAGGGCGGCGCGCTCGCCGAGCGAATCGCCTCGAGCCGCTGGCGAACGCGGGTGGCGGCCGGCCCGTCCGGATGCTCGGCGAGATAGGCCTCGTATTCCGCCGCGGCGTGGGCCATCTGACCGCGCCGCTCATGGGTCACGCCGACGAGCTCGCGCGCATCCATCCGCGCCTCGATCGATGCCTCGGACTCGGGCAGCTCGAGCACGCGCGTCAGCAGCGCGATCGCGAGATCGAGATCGCCATCGCGAACGGCGTGGCGCGCTCGCACGAGCAGGGCCTGGGCACGCGACGGGGCGACGGCCGCTCCCGCCGCGCGCGCCGCGCCCTCGGCATCGGATTCGGCTGCGGAGCCCGCCGAGTCCGCGACGGGAGGCGCCGGGGCGACCGCCGCCGCGGGAAGCGCCGCTTCGATGCGAAGGCTGCGCTGATCGGCGCCCGGGGTGACGACGAACGCGAGCGTTCGCGAGAATTGCAGCTCGACGACGGCCTGGTTCGTGGCCGTCCCCTCGAAGAAGATCCCGGCGAGCGGCCCCGAACGCGTCGTCTGGATCGGCAGGCTCTCCCGCTCGAGGTCCTCGAGCGCCTCGTCGCCGCCGAGGTCGAGGGGATCGACCTCGATGTGCAGCATCCGTCCGGGCCGCTGGGGCGTATGACGGAGATAGCGGATCGGGAACTCGAACTGGACCTCGATGATCCAGCCCGCCTCGCTGCCGTCGACGCTCACCGAACGCAGGGCGCGCGTTCCGCGCCCCTGCGCCCGCGCGATCCCGACGGGGCCTAACATCGGAAGACCGATCACCCCCAGCAGCAGCACGAATGCCGCCCACCGCCTGCGCAGCATCGAAGAATCACGCGTCCCGAACGCCATCGATCGATCTTCCTGTTTCGAACTCGCGTGATCCGGCTCTGCCTGCCGTGCGTGAGATCACTCACGTCGGTCTCGAAATTCGGCGATGAAGACCGGGCTCAAGGTGATCGGCGCTACGACCGACCGAATAAATTGGTAATATGCTCCCAGCGCGTTAATTACAGGATCTCTGCCACGATGACGATGCGACCGGTGAAGCAGGCGACGAGCAGATCGAGGCAGGCGCCGATGGAGCCGGTCGCGCTCCGCGAAGCAACGAGACGAAATGCCCCGCCGCTCACCGGCACGAGGCGTGACGAAGCGCCTCGCTCGAAGGCCGGCAACGGATTCGGCTGGCTGAGCCCGCATGCGATCGCCGGCCTCGTTTCCTTCGCATCGATCGTGTTCGGCGCCTTGATGGCCGACGAGCTCGACCTGAGCCCGGCCTCGAGCTTCGGCTACGGCCTCGGGATCTTCGGCCTCGGGATGATGGTCGTCTTGATCGCCTATTCGATTCGCAAGCGCGTCGTGGCATTGCGCCACGTCGGATCTCTTCGGAACTGGTTCGAGCTGCATCTCGTGCTCGGGATGTTCGCGCCGGCCGTGATCCTCTATCACGCCAACTTCCGCGTCGAATCCGCGAATGCGGCGATCTCCCTGGCCTGCCTCCTGATCGTCGCGGGCAGCGGCGTCGGCGGGCGCTTTCTCTACGGCCGGCTCTATCGGAGCCTGGCGGGCGAGCGCCAGAGCGTCGACGCGTTCCAGCGCGCCGCGTTCCGGGCGCTCGAGCCGGTCGAGCCCCTGCTCGAACGCACCGCCGGCATCCGGCAGGAGATCGAGCGCTTCGAATCCGGCTCGGCGGGACTGACCGGGGGGCTGCTGCGATCCCTGCCCGCACTCCTGCTGCGGCCGCGTGCGCACGGGCTGCGCCGGCGAGGTCCGGCGATCGCTGCATGCGGCGGGCGTCACCGGCCGCGAGCTGAAGACGGCCGATGCTGCGATCGCCGCCTGCCTGACGCAGCTCTGTCGCGCCGGCGAGCTGCGCCTCTTCGCCCAGCTCTTCGCGCTCTGGCATGCGATCCACGTCCCGCTGACGGTCATCCTGTTTCTCTCGGCCTTCATCCACGTCGTCGCCGTCCACCTCTACTGATCGAGAGCCATGCCGACCGCCCTTCGTCCTTCGCTTCGCCCTTCGCTGCTGGTCGCCCCGGGCGACGAACGGGATTCCGAATGATCCGCTGCCGATCCACCCGAACCGTGATCCGCCGCCCGCGCAGCGCAGCGCGCCCCTGCACCCGGCAGATCGCGGTCGTGCTCTCGATGGCTCTCGGCCTGGCGGCGCTCGCTCCCCGCGAATCGACGGCGATCGACATCGAGCGGATGGTGATGCCCGGACCGCTCGCGGCGGACCACGCGGATCTCGAGAAGGACTGTTCGTCGTGCCATCAGGCCTTCGACGGCAACGCCCAGCGCGGGCTCTGCCTCGCCTGTCACGAGGAGGTCGCCGCCGACCTCGCCGGGCATCGCGGATTCCATGGGCGGAGCCCGCTCGCCTCCGTCGGGCAATGCCGGAGCTGTCATCCCGATCATCGCGGCCGGGATGCCGACATCCTCGGCGGCGGCGAGGCGACCTTCGACCATGCGCTGACCGATTTCCCCTTGAAGGGCCGACACGAGGCCGCCGCCTGCTCCGCATGCCACACCGCCGACACGCCGCGACGCGAGGCGAAGCTCGAATGTTTCGCCTGCCACGAATCCGACGACGCACACGACGGCGCGCTCTCCCAGGATTGCGGGCAATGCCACGGCGAGACCGGCTGGCGGACGACCGACTTCGACCACGCAAAGACCGACTATCCGCTCACCGGCGCCCATGCGAGGGCCAGCTGCGGCGGCTGCCACGTCGCCGAACGCTACGAGGGCACACCGCAGGACTGCGTCGCCTGTCATGGCGTCGACGACGCCCACGAAGGGCGCTTCGGCACGAAGTGCGCGGATTGCCACGACACGAAGGGCTGGCAGAAGCAGGGCTTCGATCATCTCCGCGAGAGCGGCTTCGCACTGAGCGGATCCCACGCGAAAGCGAGCTGCGCCTCCTGCCACCGCGAGCCCCCGGGCCAGCGCAAGCTGCCCGAGACCTGCTCCGGCTGTCACGCCCAGGACGACGTCCACGCCGGCCGCTTCGGAGCCGACTGCGGAAGCTGCCATCCCGCGTCGAAATGGGCGGAGGCCCGCTTCGACCATTCCAAGACTGCGAGCTTCGATCTCGTCGGCGCGCATGCGCGCGCCGACTGCAACACCTGCCATACCGGCATCGCCAAGGACGAAGCGCTCCCGAAGGACTGCGCCGGCTGCCATGCGCGCGACGACGTCCACCGCGGCGAGCTCGGCAAGGACTGCGGCGATTGCCACGATGCGGAGTCTTTCGCCGGACGCGTCCGCTTCGACCACGAGATCACGAAATTCCCCCTGCTCGGCCTGCACGCGAGCACGGCCTGCGAGTCCTGCCATGCCGATTCGGCCTACCGGAAGGTCGACGTCGAGTGCAATGCGTGTCATGCAGCCGAAGACGTCCACGAAGGCACGCTGGGGACCGGCTGCGAGAGCTGCCACAATCCCAACGGCTGGACCCGCTGGAAGTTCGACCACGACGCCCAGACCGATTTCGCGCTCCACGGCGCGCATGCCGACCTCGAATGTGCCGGCTGCCATCGCACCGCCATGGCCCCCGGCGTCTCGCTCTCGACGAGCTGCGTCGATTGTCATCTGCGCGACGACGCCCATCGCGACGGTTTCGGCCGCGCCTGCGACGCCTGTCATTCGGACGAGGCCTGGAAGCCCGCCCATTTCGGCCGACCGAGGAGCACGAAGCCATGACCCGATTCCGGATTCCGCTCCCCGGGAAGCCGATGGCGTCGCCGCGATCACGCCGGCCGGGGCTCGCGGCCGGCCTCACGGCGATCCTCTTCCTCGCGCTCTGCTCCGTCGCCGCCGATCAGCCGAAGACGCCGACCTTCGACCACGACGAGACCCGATTCCCGCTGACCGGTCGCCACCTGAACGCGACCTGCGAGAGCTGCCACGCGGGCGGCCAGTTCGCGGGGACGCCGACCGCCTGTCGCTCCTGCCATTTCAGCGGCGGGAGCGCCGAGACCCGACCTTCGCCCAACCACATCCCCGTCCAGACCGACTGCAGTGATTGCCACGCCCCGCGCTTCTGGGAGCCCGCCCGCATGGACCACGGCATGGTCGCGGACGCCTGCGAGGTCTGTCACGTCGGCAGCCTCGCCACCAACAAGCCCGCGAATCACATCGCGAGCTCCAATCGCTGCGGCGATTGCCACGGCACCTTCGGCTGGGAGGGCGCCGGCTTCGACCATTCGAGCATCACGGGCAATTGCGTGAGCTGCCACAACGGCACGATCGCCGAGGGCAAGGACAACGACCACATCCAGAGCAGCAACGACTGCGAGGTCTGCCACTCGACGAGCCGCTGGTCCCCCGCAAACGGGTTCGACCACTCCGGCATCACGACCAACTGCTTCAGCTGCCACAACGGAATGACGGCGCGCGGCAAGGACAACGACCACATCCCGAGTGGCAACGCGTGCGAAGTCTGCCACTCGACGAATCGCTGGTCGCCCGCCTCCGGCTTCGACCATTCGGGCATCGTCGACAACTGCATCAGCTGCCACAACGGCACGACCGCCGAGGGCAAGGGCAACGGCCACGTCCCGAGCGGCAACGACTGCGAAGTCTGCCACTCCACCGTCGCCTGGATTCCCGCCGGCTTCGACCACGCCAACGTCGTGCCCGGCACCTGCAACAGCTGCCACAACGGCAATCAGGCTGAGGGCCAGCCGGGCAACCATTTCTCGACGACGATGTCCTGCGACGCCTGCCACACCACGCAGACCTTCGCCGGCGCGGACTACGATCACACCGGCGGCAACTACCCCGGCGACCACCGCGGCAACCCGGACTGCATCGAATGCCACGGGGGAAACAGTCAGGCCGTCACCTGGTCGGCCCCGGCCTACATCCCCGATTGCGCGGGCTGTCATGCCAACGACTACGACGCGGGAGAACACAACGGATCCCTGAGCACCAACCGCGATTGCGGCAACTCGGGATGCCACAACGTCCGGGACGCGGATTGGGATTGAGGGCGCGAGAGTCCGCGAGGTACGGGGCGTCGAGGATCGAGGACCGGAGCCGGCTCATGCCGCGCGACGCGGCGGCGGAGCGGATGATCCGCTGATCACCCGATCGGAAGTCGCGGAAGCCGCGCTCCGAACGGGCCTATTCCCCGGAGCGGCTCCGCGCGACTCCGGCGACGCCCGCGCCCGCCGCGAGCAGCGCCGACGCCACCACGACCCACATGCCCGCCCCCATCGTCTCGAGGAAGACGCGCGCCAGCGTGAAAAAACCGAACGCGAGCACGACGATCCCCCCGACGAGCGCGGCGAGGACCGCGAGCCGCGGCCCGAAGACGCTCGCCGCGATCAGCGCGCCGCCGCTCACGGGAATCAGGACGAGCAGCCCGCGTGCCGGCCCGGCGAGCGCGTCCACCGCCTGCCCCGAGCTGACCATCAACGACAGCCCGCTCACCGCCGCGAACTCCCCGAAACGGAGCCAGGGCAGGAAGAATCCGACGACGAGGCCGAGCCCGCCGACGAAGACGAGGGCCCGCAGGAGCTGACCCACCGCCTGCTCGGAACGCGACGGCACGGCCGAGGCGTCGGAAGAAGAGGAGCCGTGCGGAGCCGAACCTTCGTGCGAACGCGAGAGCGGAGACGGGTTCACTTCCATGCGCGGACCGTATCAGACGGCCTGCGGCGCCGCTGCGGGGACGACGGGCGCGGGCCTGGATCGGCGGGTAGGCTCGGCGCATGCGGAACGTGCCCTCGCCCTTCCGATTCGACGACAGCTATGCCCGGGCCCTCCCCGAACTCGCCGAGCCCTGGCGCGCGGAGAGCGTCCCGGCCCCGAGCCTCGTCGTCGCGAACGCATCCCTCGCCTCGGAGCTCGGCATCCCGGTCGACTGGGTCGCTTCCGAAGACGGCCTCGCCCTGCTCGCGGGCAACGCGCTGGCCCCCGGCTCGGTCCCGATCGCGATGGCCTACGCCGGCCATCAATTCGGCGGCTACTCCCCGCGCCTCGGCGACGGCCGCGCCCTGCTGCTCGGCGAGGCTTTCGACCGGAGCGGAAGACGCCTCGACCTCCATCTGAAGGGCTCGGGCCGGACCCCGTTCGCGCGCGGCGGCGACGGCAAGGCCGCGATCGGCCCGATGTTGCGCGAATTCCTGATGGGCGAGGCGATGCATGCGCTCGGCATTCCGACGACCCGGGCACTCGCGGTGATCGCGACGGGCGAGTGGGTCGTTCGCGAAGAGAAGCTGCCCGGCGCCGTGCTCGTCCGCCTCGCCGCGAGCCATCTGCGGGTCGGCACGTTCGAGTACGCCGCCTCGACCGGCGATCGCGGGCTCCTCCGCCGGCTGCTCGACTACGCCATCGAGCGGCATTTTCCGGAGGCGGCGCGAGCGGAGGTCCCCGCCCTCGCCTTCTACGACGCCGTCGTCGCGCGCCAGGCCGAGCTCGTCGCCCGCTGGATGGCCGTCGGATTCATCCACGGCGTCATGAACACCGACAACACCACGATCTCGGGCGAAACGATCGACTACGGCCCCTGCGCCTTCATGGACCGCCACGATCCCCGGACCGTGTTCAGCTCGATCGACCACGGCGGACGTTATGCCTACGGCAATCAGCCCGGCATCCTGCAGTGGAACCTCGCCCGCCTCGCCGAGGCGCTGCTGCCCCTCATCGACGAAGACGAGTCGCGTGCCGTCGCCCGGGCGACGGCGATCCTCGAGGCCTTTGCCCAGCGCTTCCAGCGCGCCTGGCAGGCGGCGCTCGATGCGAAGCTCGGCCTGCGCGCGGATCGCGCGGACTCCGCGGAAGCGATCGCGCTGCGCGAAGGACTCTCGCCCTTCATGACCGGGCAGAAGATCGACCACACGCTCTTCTTCCGTCGCCTCGCGGGCGCCGTCCGCGGCGACGACGCTCCCGTCCGCGCGCTCTTCGAGGATCCGAAGGCCTTCGACGCCTGGGCCGAAGACTGGCGCGCGCTCCTCCCGTCGGGTCGGGAGGAGCGCGCGGAAGTCGCTTCGGCGATGGATCGCGTGAACCCGATCTACGTCCCGCGGAACCACCGCGTCGAAGCGGCTCTCGAGGCGGCGACCGCCGGCGACCTCGCGCCCTTCCATACCCTGCTCGGCGTGCTCGAGCAGCCGTTCGAAGAGCGCCCCGGCCTCGAGGCCTTCAGCGAGCCTGCGCCGGCCGACGCGCCGCCCTACCGGACCTACTGCGGGACGTAGCGGAGCGCTGCAGGGCCGCCAGACCGAGCGCCCCGGTCGCCGCGAGCACGCCCATGCCCGGCTCCGGTAGCGGCGTCAGCGCCGCGCTGACCGCGACCTCTCCGACGATGCCGTACGCGAAGGTGTCGGAAGCGCTGAACTTGTAGGCCGAGTCGACCTGGATGCGCAGGTAGTCCGCCTCGAACTCGCCTCCGAGGTCGATGATCTCGTGGGGATAGGAGAAGGTGTAGAAGAGGCGATTGCCGAGGGTGTACTGGCCGATCTCCTGCCACGGACCGGCCGGCGAGTCGGAGATCAGGATGCGGACGTTCTCGAGCGAGCGGTTCCAGATCGCGATCCGGTCGATCCACCAGGTTCCGCCGAGGTCGAAGTCGAGGGTGCCGGTGACGGGAAGCGTCGTCTGGACGAGGCTCTGCCAGTTGTTGGCGAAGTTGGCCTGGCCGTTCGGCGTCGGCGAGAAGTCGAAGTAGGCATCGAAGCCGGTGACGGCGCTGATGAAGGGCTTCGCGAGGCCCGACTGGTTCAGCATGTTCACCTCGGGCACCGTCGCGTTGTAGGTCCCCATCGAATTGCCGACCACCGCGAGCGGCGAGAGGATCGTGCGGTGCGGGATCGGGGCGACGGGGACCTCGCCGAGAACCGGATATTCGAATCCCGCCGCCGAAACGACCACGACGCCGGGCAGGATCTGGTTCGACGCGTCCCGCACGATCACGCCGATCAGCTCGGCGGACTCGTTGAACCGCGCGGAGTGGTATCCGTCGACTTCGAGGGCCGTCCCGGGAATTTCGACGACGTTGTCGAGGCGCGTATCGGGCTCGACCTCGAAGATCGTCTCGACCTCGAGCGGCTCGTTCTCGATCCCTGCGAGCGAGACGGCGACGTATTTCTCGAGATTCTTCGTCTGATCGAGGTCCGTGTCGCGGTAGCTGCTGCCCCAGGGAATGAACTCCTCGTAGACGTCGCTGCCCGAGCCGTTCCGGGCCTCGAGCCGGACGCGGGTATTGATGAAGGCATAGAGCGAATCGCCGGGCGCGATGTCGATCAGCATCGCGTCGGCGCCCGAGACGTCCCAGTAGAACTCGACCGAGTAGTCGCCGGCGGGCAGGCCCACGATCGTCAGCTCGTCCGAGAGCGAGGCGCGCAGGAGCTGATCGCCGTCGACGAGGGTCCAGACGTCGTTCTGTCGATCGACGCCGTCGAGATGGTATGCGTGCTCGCCGAAGGCCCGCAGGATCGGCTCGCCTCCGTCGCCCGCAGCGACCTCGGCCGCGAGCTCGACGGAGTGGCTTCCGTACACGCCATTCAGGAACGCGAGATCGTCGACGAGCTCATCGCCGTCCTCGCCCGGATTGGCCGTCGACAGGGCATTGGCGACCCCACCGACGACCTCTTCGTGGAGCAGCGAGAACTCGAGGTGGGTCGCGGGACCGATCGCCTGTGCGCCGGCCGCGAGCGGCGCCATGCAGGCGAGCAGGAAGACCCGAAGCGCGAGGCGGGCGCGGGCATGAAGGTGGGCACGGGCAATCCGGAATCGCTCGTGGGCGATCGGAAGTCGGGCGGGGCGGGCGTTCGGCTGCATCCTGGGTTCCTCCGGGTGGCGGACCGATCGATGCCATGGAGCCGGAGCCGCTTCGGGCCGGGCGCTCGGGGCGCATCGATCGATTCACGCGTTCGGGAGGGAGGACGAGCCGCACCGGATCCCGATATCGCGACCGATCCGGAAATCCGGAGATTCGGGCCGAGCGGGCTCTCAGTGCGGCAAATAGCCGCTCATGGCCTCGAGCAGCCGGAGCGTGTCGGGTGCCGCCGCCGGGGCGCCGAACTCGCGGTAGAGCGTGTCGACGTTGACGACGATCCGCTCCGGATCGCTCCAGCCCGCGAACTCGCCGAGCGGGATGTCGCGTGCCGCGGAGAGCGCGTCCATTCCGGCGTCGAAGCGCGCCCGGGCCTCGCGGGAGAGCCAGGCGAAGTAGGCGCGCATGGCTTCGACGCCGCGGCGATCGGTGATCGGCCCGTGCCCCGGGACGATCAGCTCGGGCGCGAGGGCGAGGATCCGGTCGCAGGCGGCGAGCCAGTTCGCGACCGGGCCCTCCCAGACGATCGGCGTGCCCTCGACGAAGAGGATGTCGCCCGTGAAGACGCAGGCGGCATCCGGAACGTGCACGATCACGTCGCCCCGTGTATGCGCCGGCCCGACCTCGTAGAGCTCGACCGCGCGGTCGCCGACGCGCAGCGAGAGGCGCTGCTCGAACGTCCGGGTCGGGAGCTTCGTCTCGCCGACCTCGTCGAAGGCGAACGGCCCGAAGGCGCGCTTCACGAAGCGCCCGAGATCCGAATCCTGGCTCCCGAGTCCGGTCGCGAGGCCCGCCAGCACGGCGGCGGGCAGATGCTTCATTTCTTCCGCGGCTGCGCTCGACGCGATGATCTCGGCGCCCTCGACGAGGGCGTTGCCGAAGCAGTGGTCGCCGTTGGCGTGGGTGTTCACGAGCTGGCCGATCCGCTGCGTCGCCCGGGGCTCGGCGCGGCGCATGGCGTCGAGCATCACCTGCGTGAGGCGCAGATCGAAGAGCGTATCCACGACGAGGGACGCATCCCCGTCGACGACGAGACCGGCGTTGCTCCAGCCCCATGAGCCGTCGGGCTGGAGGTAGGCGTGCAGTCCCGCCCCGATCTCGTGCAGTCCCTTCTCGAATCGGAATCGCGGCAGGCCGAGCTTCGAGAAGCGCATGGCTAGGCCTCGCGCTCGCGGAAGACCTCGCCCGCGAGCCGCATCGCCTGGACCATGCGCGGCGTCCCCACGTAGGGGAGGATCTGGACGAAGAGCTCGGCGATGTCGTCCGGCGAATGGCCGAGGTTGAGGGCACCGCGGACGTGGAGCTTCAGCTCGTCGGTGCAGCCGAGGGTCGCGAGGGCGACGAGGGTGAAGAGGCTGCGGGTCTTCACGTCGAAGCGGCCGCCCCGGGCCCAGGCATCCGCATAACAGTGCTCGACCGCGAGCCGCGCGAAATCGAGGCCGGCCGGGGTCGTCACGGGCACACCGCCGCCGTGCTCCCGCCAGGCGGGGGTGAAGACCTGGTCGAGGATCGCCTCGGCCTTCGCCGTGCGGCCTTCGGCAGCGCCGGCCCCGGCCCCGGCCGCGCCCTTCCCGGGCGCCGGCTTGGAAAGACCGGGCCGCGCAGGAGAAGGCGCACCGTGCTCGACGGCCGTCATGTGGGCGATCAGGCGGCCGGCGGCCTCGTCGAAGCTGCGCTCCTCGAGCTGGAACCGGTCGAAGCGCCAGCCCGCCGGCGTGCGGACGGCATGGCCGCGGTAGACCCCGCCCATGCTCATGTGGAGGACCTGCATGAGCGTCTCGGTCCGGGCCTCGTCGCCGTCGAGCGAGATGCGGTGGTTCGTCATGAAATGGAGCACACCGGGAAAGGGCTCGAGGGCCTTCGCGAACCAGGCGCGGATGGCCGGCAGGCCGGTCACGACGGACGCACCCTCGACGTATTCATCGACGCTGCCGAAGTCGACCGTCGCGTCCTGCGTGAAGACCTCGTCGAAGAGCTCGAACTCGCCGTTGTCGACGGCGTATGCATAGCGGTGGAGCAGCTCCGTGATCTCCATGCGATCGGCGGCCTCCGCGAGGCGTCGCGTCCCGGCCTCCTGGCCGCTCTTTCCCGGGTTCGATCGGGCCATCCATTCACTCCTTCTCGTTCGCGTTTCCGCTTCGGACCGGTTTCAATCCGGGATCCGGTAGCCCTCGGGCAGGGATCCCTGCATCAGGGTCATCCGCATTTCGCGCTCGGCGATCCGCCAGCCCTCCGGCGTCCGGCGCACGCGATCGACGTAGAGCCCCGAGTTGGTGATCACGACCTGGTCCTTGCCCATCTTGCCGCGAGCCATCGGCCCGAGGAAATAACAGGTCGTCTCCGCGCTCTCCCGGCCGGCGTCGAAATCGATCGAGACGTTGGTGACGAAATGCAGATTCGTCGGCCAGGGCGCGAGGGCGCGGTCCAGCCAGTCCATGACTTCGCGGGCCGAGCCCTGGATGCCGCCCGAGGAGCGATAGTCGCAGACGGCGTCCGGTGCGAAGACGCGATCGAAGAGCTTCCATTCGCGAAAGTCGACCATGCGCGCATACCGGTAGAGGAGCTCGTGGATCGCCAGGCGGTCGGCGTGCTCGGCGAGGCTGGGATCACTCATCGAATCCTCCTGCGATGCCCCGATCGAGTCGGACCTGCAGCTCGATCTGTTGACCGGCCAGCAGGAATCCCGTCGAGACGATGTCGGTTTGAAGAAAGCCCTGGATCACGCGCGGATCGACGGATCCCGGCTCGCCGGGCCGGAACGGCCCTCGAACCGCGACCCGGGCCGCAAGGGCTGCGTTCGACCGGATCCGATCGATCGCGGCGACCAGATCCGCCTCGCCCATCGAGAGGCCGAGATGGGTCATGGCCTGCGGCTGACGGGCGAAGCCCGCCCGGTATTCCTCGAAGCAGGCGCCCAGCGAAGCATCCCCTTCGATCTGGCCACGCAGCGCCTGCTCGAATCGCCACTGTGCGGGCGGGACCTCGGACGCGTAGAGCACGTTGTCGATCAGATCGCTGCTCCCGGGATCGACGAAGACGATCAGGTAGGGCCCGGCGGCGGGCCCGAGATCCGCAGGCCCCTCTTCTTCCTGCGGATCGAGGACGCGACAGCCGATCGCGCGAAACAGATCCCGCGCGAGGGCGCGATCGCCGGGGGCGTAGAAGAGCTCGTTGTGGTTCAGGAGCCGGGAACCCGGCTCGCGCATGCCACGCCCCATTCCTTTTCCTCGCTCTCGCCGCCGTTCCTGCCGGCGCTCCTGCCGACGCTCCTGCCGACGCTCCTGCCGACGCTCCTGCCGACGAGAGAACGTCTCCGGCTCATTTCATCGACGGGATCATTTCATCAACGGATAGTGCGTCTGCGGGTCGGGCGCTCCCTTGGGCAGGCCGCCTTCGAGGTCCGTGAAGCCGTAGGCCTCGGCGATCTGGCGCGTCGAGTAGATGCGCCCGCTGCGCGCGACGACCTCCGGATCGGCGGCGAGGGCGACCACCGCCCGTCCCGAGAAGCGCGGCGTCTCGGCCCCTTCGAGATCGACGCCCCATTCGTCGGCGTCGAAGGCGAGGATGCGCTCCGTCAGCACGAAGGAGGGCCAGAGCGTCACGACGGCGATGCCCTCCTTCGCGAGCTCGTTCCCCGTATCCTGCCCGATCCGGTCGAGGGCGCTCTTCGCGATGCCGTAGGTCGCATGGACGAAGTATTCGCGCGAGCCCTGGGAGCTGATGTTGACGACGAGGCCGCGCCGACGGGGGATCATCGCCTGTGCGGCGTGCCAGGTCGTGACGTAGACCGAGCGCGCGCTGATCGCCGTCATGTCGTCCCAGTACGAGATCGGCGTGGCGAAGAAGGGCTCTGCGTTGCCGCAGCCTTCGGGCAGGTCGAAGGCGCTGTTCACCAGGATGTCGATCTGGCCGCATTCCTGCTGGACGCGCGCGAAGACCGCCGCGATCTGCTCGTCCGAGCGGAGATTGCAGACGACGGGAATCGCGGTCCCGCCGAGCTCCGCGGCTTCCTTCACCGTCTTCGAGAGGCTGCCGGGCAGCGCGCCCTCGCCTTCGTTGAGGGTCCGCCCGAGCACGTAGACCTTCGCCCCGTTCGCCGCGAGCTCGAGCACGCATCCACGCCCGATGCCTCGTGAGCCGCCTGCCACGATCGCCACCTTGCCGTCGAGAATGCCCACCCGGGTCTCCTGTCCATGCGCCGCGTCGCCGTGCGGATCCGCAGGCGACTCCTCGCCTGCTCGAACCCTGCTGCGCAGCCGATGCGAGTGGGCGAACGCTACCCGAAAGCGTGGCCGCGCACCGCCGCCCGGACGGATGCATCTCCCGACCTCGCATGCCAGACTTCGGCCATGCCCCGAACCCGATCGACCTCCGAAGACCTCGCCCTCCTCGATGCCACCGCGCAGGCCGAGCTCGTCGCCCGCGGCGAGCTGCAGCCGATCGAGCTCGTCGAGGCAGCCATCGAGCGCATCGAGCGCGTGAACCCGCAGCTGAACGCGGTGATCCATCCGCTCTTCGAGAAGGCGCGCGCCGAAGCGCGCTCGTCCGGGCTCGCCCGCGGCCCCTTCCGCGGCGTTCCCTTTCTCGTCAAGGACGCCGTCTGCACGACGGCGGGCGATCCCTGCCACGCCGGCATGCGCTTCCTGAAACGCCACGCCTACCATGCCCCCGAAGACAGCGAGCTCGCCCGCCGCTTCCGCGCCGCGGGCTTCGTCTTCGTCGGCAAGACGAACACCCCCGAGCTCGCACTCTCGGCGACGACCGAGCCCCTCGCCTACGGCCCGACCCGCAATCCCTGGAACCGCGAGCGCTCGACGGGCGGCTCGTCCGGTGGCTCCGCCGCCGCCGTCGCCGCGGGCCTCGCGCCGGCCGCCCACGCGAACGACATGGGCGGCTCGATCCGGATCCCCGCCGCGCATTGCGGCCTCGTGGGCCTCAAGCCCTCGCGTGCGCGCGGCACCCTCGCCCCCGCCTTCGGCGAGTACTGGGGCCCCCTGACCCACGAGCACGTCGTCACGCGCAGCGTCCGCGACTCCGCCGCGATCCTCGATTGCATCGCCGGCCCCGCCGTCGGCGATCCCTATACCGCGCCGCCTTTCGCCCGCCCCCTGCGCGAAGAGGTCGGCGCGCAGGCCGGCGCGCTGCGCATCGGCCTCGCGACCGCCGCCGGCACCCAGTCGATCCATCCCGATTGCGTCGCTGCCGCGGAATCCGCAGCGGCCCTGCTCGGCGAGCTCGGCCATCGCGTCGAGCCCGTGCGGCTCCCCGAGCTCGATGCGCCGATCATGGGCCCCTGGATCGCGCCCGCGGTCGCCCGCGACCTCGACCGCTATGCCGAGCTCGTCGGCGCGCCGATCGGCCCGGAAGACGTCGAGCCGCTCAACTGGGTGATGGCCGAGCAGGGGCGCGCGATGAGCGCGGTCGAATACGTGAAGCAGGCCGAAGCCGCGTTCGCCTGGGCGCGGGCGCTCTCCGCCCATTGGGGCCGCGATTTCGACGTTCTCCTGACGCCCACGGCAGGCGCCCCGCCGCCGGCGATCGGCGAGCTCGGCCCGCTCGCCCCGATCCCCGAGCTGCTCGGCCGGCTCGGCGCCTGCACCGTCTTCACGATGCCCTTCGACGTCACGGGCCAGCCGGCGATTTCGCTCCCGCTCCACTGGAACGCCGAGGGACTCCCGATCGGAGTCCAGCTCGCGGCGGCCTACGGGCGCGAGGACGTGCTGATCCGGCTCGCGAGCCAGCTCGAGGCGGCGCGGCCGTGGGCCGGGCGGCGGCCCTCCGTGCACGCTTGATCCGTTCCGGATCCCGAACGCCGAAGCGCCTCAGGTCTTCGCACCTTCGCTTCGCGGATCGAGCCAGGTGATGGCCGGGAGCCCATCGATGCTGCGTGCGTTCTTCTTGCGCTGATACGCCCGCAGCTCCGCCTCTTCCTTCCGCTCCGCCCAATCGACGAGCTGCGACCGCTCCTGCTTGAATCCGTAGAGCGGAACGCCGTAGCCACACGAGTCCGAGATCCGCGTCGCCTCGACCTCGACGATGGCTCGGCCGACCGGCCCTTCCGAGAATCGGGCCCGCAGCGTCGCGAAGTCCGCGTGAGACGGCTCGAGGATGCGAGCGTGGCCGTGGACGCGAACGATCTTCGGCGGCCCTTCGAAAGCGCACCACATCAACACGATCCGGCGGTTCTCGCGAACGTGCGCGATCGTCTCCGCGCCGCTCCCCACGAGATCGAGATAGGCCAGACGATTCCCGTCGAGGATGCGAAGCGAGTCACGGCCCTTCGGCGACAGATTCACATGACCATCGGCGGCGAGCGGAGCCGTCGCGACGAAGAAGACGGCCTGGGCTTCGATGAAGGCACGCAGGCGGGCGTCGATCTCTTCGTACGTCTTTCCCAACCGGATCTCCTCGGGACGCGGCGCGCTCTCACGCCGGCGACGAGCGCTCGCTCTCGGCGAGGATCTTCCGCGCCTCCGCCTCGACGGCCGTCCCCTCGAAGAACGCCGGGTTCATCCCGCCGTGCAGCCGGACCGCGTTCCCGAACGTGAAGTCCCGGAAGTCTTCGTCGCTCATCAAGCCCTCTTCGCGCAGCTCCCAGGCCTCGGCGACCACGTGGCGCATGTCGGGCACGTCGAAATGCCCGATGTCGCTGCCGAAGACGGCGTTGAAGCGGACGCGCAGGGGCGTCAGGCGGCGATCGAAGGCCAGCACGTTGGCGCGGTCGTCGGCCTCGCAGCCGAAGAAGAGCCGCGCGGCATAGCGATCCGCGAAGTCGGCCTCGTCCGAGATCCCCATCGCCGCCCACTCGTCGAGGTCCGAGGGATCGACCTTCGCCGTGAAGAAGTTCTCGAGGCTCTGGTCGAACTGCGCCATCCGCCCCTCGGCGAAGCGCCCGGCATAGCGCTCGACGAGCCGGCGATAGCCCGGGAGGTCCAGATGCGCGGGATTCGTGTTCGCGAGGCCGGCGACCGAGCGCTTCTCCCAGAGGCCCATCATCTCGGCCATCTGCTGGAACGCCCAGCCCATGCCGCCCTCGAGCAGGGCGAAATTCAGCGCCGGAAAGCGCCGTGTCACGCCGCCCATCACGAGGGATTTCGCGAGATGGGCCTGATGCATCGCGTGGTTGCCGACGTGGTTGAAGCTGTAGCTCGAGATCGAACGGCCGGACCAGGGAATCGTCGGCAGCGTCCCGGCATGCGCGGTCACGGCGACTCCGAGCTCGACGCAGCGCTGCCAGAACGGATCGTAGTCGTGCTCGGAATCGACGCCGAAGGCATCGATCCAATGGGCATCGGGAAAGGCCTGGGGGGCCGACTCGTGGAGGCCCGCGATCGGCCGCGGGACGCCCGACGGGATCATCACGACCTTGTGCCGCAGGCGCAGCAGCGAGTGCTCGAGCTCGTCGATCGCCTCTGCGGGCGTGTGCATCGGGATCACCGCGACCGGACAGAGGCGATCCGCATACTCGGCGTACATGTCGGCCTGCAGGGTGTTGAGGGCGCGGCAGCCGATCCGGCGACGCTCCTCGTCCTGCTCGATCGGAAGGAAGAGCCCGAGACCGCCATAGACGATCGTGTAATCCCACCCGAGCTCGGGCATGCGTTCGTAGAGCAGCCCCGGCAGCACCGCCGTCGCGGCGTCCTGCAGGTTCTTCGTCGGCATGCCCCACCAGGCCGGCCGCCGCGTGCGCCAGCGGCGCCGCTCTTCCCAGCTCTGGTCGACCCAGCCCGAGAAGTCGCCGCCGCGATGGCCGCCACCCGTCCCGCTCGAGAGGAAGCCCGCGCGGTAGCGCCTTCCGAACTCGGGTCCGCCGACCTTGTCGATCGCTTCGAGGAAGCCGGGGTAGAACTCGTTGATGTGGGCATCACCGTCGATGATCGGATGCGAGAGCCGCGCGCGGATCTCGGCACCGGTGGCGTGGGCGTGCGGGCTCATGCGAACTCCTTCCTCGAATTCTCGTCCATGGCCGTTGGCGATCTCGATCCGGCCTCAGGCGGCGAGCCCGTAGAGCTCGGCGCTATTGCGCGAGAGGATCTGGCGGGCGACGTCCGGCGACATCGGCGCGGTCAGCTCGTCGACGATCTTCGCGGTATGCGGATAGGTCCCGTCGGAGTGCGGGAAGTCGGAGGCCCAGAGGATCCGATCGGCCCGCATGCCCGGGAGCGCGTACTGGACGCTGTAATCGTCCTGGAACGTGACGTAGATGTTCTCGTCGAAGTACTCCGACGGCATCCGCGAGATCGCGCCGAACTTCTGCCAGTGGCGATGGCGCTCGAAGGTATGGTCCATGCGGTACTTGAAATGCGGCACCCAGCCCGCGTCGGCCTCGACGCAGACGATGCGGAGCTTCGGATGGCGCTCGAAGACGCCGCCGAAGATCAGCATCGACATCAGATCCTGATTGCCCCGGATCGTGATGAGGTGCTGGATGATCTTGTGGCCGCGCTGATGGTCGCCGATGTCGCCGCGGGTCGTCAGGATGTGGAACGAGACGGGCAGATCGAGCTCGACGCAGGCGCGCCAGAAGGGATCGTAGTCGGGATGGTCGTAGTCGTGGAACGCGGGATTGCCCGAGAGCATGACGCCGCGGTAGCCGATCCGCTTCGCCTCCTCGAGCTCGGCGATGCCCTCGGAGACGGTGCGCAGGCCGAGCTGCGGGAGCATGACGAGGCGATCGGGGTCGGCCTCGTGGAAGCGCAGGATCCATCGGTTGTAGGCGTCGAAGCAGGCCTTGCGATAGTCGAAGTCGGGATGGTTGCAGAGCACCATGCCCATGCTCGGATAGATGATCTCCGCGGCGACGCCGTCTTCCTTCTGCAGCGCGAGGCGGGCCTTCGGGTCGTGGCCCGCCGGATGCAGCTCCTCCCAGCGCCGCGGCTTTCCGAAATCCTCGGGCGGCCGGCCGGCGGTGCACACGAGACCCATCGGAACCCCGTGTGCCATCGGGAGGTTCGGGATCGTGAAGACCGCCCCGCCCCGCGCCTCGACGTAGTCGGCGCGCGGGCGGATCTCGCGGTAGCGCGGATCGATCTCGGCGTAGGTCTCGTCGTTCTCGGCGACGTGGGAATCGGCGGAGATGAGCAGGGGCTGCACGCTTGAACCTCCCGGGACGTGACGGATTCCGAGCAGCATCGCCGACCCGAGCGGCGATCGCCGGCGCCGCCCGAGCATCGCGCAGGCCGGGCGCGCCGCAACCACGGCCGGCCGGCCGATTTTCGGGCTTCCCGAGCGCGAAGAACTGGGAGAGAATGAAGCCGACCGATTCCACTCGGCCGAAAACCCTCGCCGGAGGAGCGCGACATGGATTTCGAAGTCAAACCGACCGGATCCGGCGTGGGCGCCGAGATCATCGGCCTCGACCTCTCGCGGCCGATCGCCGATGCGACGCGGCGCGCCCTCTACGATGTCTGGCTCGACGCGGGCATCCTCGTCTTTCGCGGCATCGGGACGACGCCCGAGCGCCACGTCGCCCTCTCCCGCTGCTTCGGCGACCTCGACATCCACCCTGTCGAGAGCGTCCGGATCGAAGGCCATCCCGAGATCATCGAGCTCACGACGCGCGGCAGGAACGAGCCGATCGTCCACTATGTCGACGACGAGGCGATCGTCGGCCGCATCCCCTGGCACAGCGACATGATCTACACGACGCAGCCCTGCCGCGGCGCGCTGCTGCGCATGATCGAGAAGCCGCCGCGCGGTGGCGAGACCGGCTGGATCGATACCGCCGCCGCCTACGATGCGCTCCCGCCCGCCACGAAGCAGCGCATCGAAGGCCTCGAGGCCCGCTTCGACTACGTCGTCAACATCCTCGACATGCGCTTCGGCAAGCCGTCCGGCCTGCGCTTCGGATCGATGGGGACACAGAACTGGGGCAGCTTCCCGCCCGTCGCCCATACCCTCGTCTGGACCCATCCCGAGAGCGGCCGAAAATCCCTCGTGCTCTCGCCGATCCACCTGATCGAAATGGTCGGCATGCCGCGCGAGGAAGGCGACGCGCTGCTCCGGGAGCTCGTCGACCACACCCTCTCCGGGCGCTTCACCTACATGCACGACTGGCAGGAGAACGACATCGTCCTCTGGGACAACTGGCGCACGATGCACACCGCCCTCGGAACGCCCCTCGGCCTTCACCGCGTCGTCCAGCGCACCTCGCTCCAGGGCGAGCGTTCCGTCGGCCGCCTGCTCGCCTGATCCCCCGCAGAGGCGGTGAGCCCGTCGATCGGACGCAGGTCGATGCTGTTCGATCCGTAGCTCGAAACCGCCAGCTGTCCGAAGCGGATGTCGATTCCGTGGGGAAAGTCGTAGCCCCGGATCTCGCCCAGCGGAGCGAATGACTCCGGATCGAGGATCCGGACGCAGTCGTTGCGCTGATCGGTCAGGTAGAGCCGTCCCGCGTGCAGCACGCAGGCGTCGAAATGCGTGTCCTCGAAGGAGCGGCGCGGCCCGATCTCCGAACGTCCGGTCGCGAGATCGAAGCGGATCCGGCAGACGTCCGAGCCGTAGGCCTGCTGCCGCCGGCGCCGGGGCGCACCGTGAACGGCGAGCACGATCATCTCCTGCTCCGAGACGAACACGACGTCCTGCGTCTTGAGGGGCAGATCGACGTGGATCGACGGTCGGCCGCTCATGAGATCGAAGAATCGGACGCCTGTCGGCGCCGAGCCGACGGTGACCGCGATCCGGTCGCGATCCAGGAACCGGACGCCGTGGACCTTCGCCGAGAGGCCGAAATCCAGATCCACGTCGAAGGCGAGCCGATCCCCCTTCCGGCGGTAGAGACCGAGCGAGCCGTGATGAAAGTTGCTGAGCGCGATCCGTTCGCCGCTCGCATCGACGTCGGCGAGATCCGTCTCGACGGGGATTCCGCGATGGGTGGTCGCGATCTCGTCCAGAATCCGGTGATGCCCCGCCGCCCGGTCGAAGCGGACGAGATACAGCTTCTTTTCGAGAAAGGACGCGCAGACGAGCGTCTCCGGATCGAGCAGCTTGACCGACGTCACCGTGGCATAACGTCCGCGCCGCTCCAGGTAGACCGGGCGCAGGCGCGCGCCCGTCAGATCCGGCAGCGCAATCACGAACGCCCCCGGCGCCGGGCCGGCCCGGCGCGAACGGCGCGCACGCCGGGCCTGGATCCGGCGACCGCCGAGCGGCGTCGCGTCGAGGGCGGTGCGGATCCGGGCCTCGAGACTCTTGCGGAGAACGCGAAGCATGCCGCGCAGATTACCAGCGCCGCGGAGTGCGCGTCAGGATCGCGGCCTCGCTCGAAGCGCCGCGGAGTGCGCGTCAGGCGAACAAACGATGATGAAAGAAGAAGATCGCCGCGTAGAGCGCCGCGGCGGCGAGCAGGACGAGCGGCCGGAGCTCACCGAAGACGAAGCGATTGCGACCCGAGAGGATCGCGACGAAGGGAAAGAAGGACGTCTCCGCGAAGAAGGGCGCGAGCTCGGCGCCGCCCGCGCGCCGCCGGCGCCAATCCTGGTGGGCACAGCCGGCGACGGCGTAGATCGCCATGCCCCCGAAGAACGCGCGGTCGATCGCCGCGGGGTTCACGAGGCAATGCGAGAGGCCCGCGAGCGCGACGCCCATGAAGGCCGGATGCCGCGTGATCCGCAGCGCGCCGCGAGCCTCCGAGCCACCGGCCGCCGGGGACATGAGCGCCGAGACCGGGTTCGGGCTCGAGAAGCCGAGCAGGATCAGACAGAGCGCGACGAACATCAGGATCATCGTCGCCCAGGCAATGCCGGGGATCGTCGCGAGCAGCGGGAGCGGAACGGGCGTCGCGATGCGATGCGCGAAGAATTGCCAGCAGAGCGGCACGAAGGTCGCGAAGGCGACCAGTGAATACACGGCGAGGAAGCCGCGATCGCCGAGCCGCGCGACGAGGCGGTCGCGCACCGGCGGATGCGAGAGCACGGTATGCGTCCCGCCGAACAGCAGCCATCCCAGGATCACCTGCGTCGTCGGTTCCAAGCTTCTCTCCTCGCGATGGCTCGCGCCGGCTCGCGCCCGATCGCGTGCCCTCGTGCTTGCTCTCGTTCGCTCGCGCACGTCATGGCGCGCGGCCCGTCGCCCCGCGCCGCGAGCGTCGCAGAGGCCCGCCGCGGCGTCGACCGCCCGCCCGCGATACCGTCGATCGCCATGCCGAACCCGAAACGACCGATCCGCCTGACCTTCAAGACCCGCCCGCAGCAGACGACCTGGCCGGAGCTGCTCGCGATGTGGACCGAAGCCGAGCGGATTCCCGCCTACGACGGCGGCTATCTCTTCGACCATTTCTATCCGATCTACGGCGATTCGACCGGCCCCTGCTTCGAGGGCTGGACCGCCCTCGCCTATCTCGCCGGCCGGACACAGCGCCTCCGCCTCGGAATCATGGTGACCGGCAACCCCTATCGACATCCCGCCGTGCTCGCGAACATCGCCGCGACCTTCGACGTCGTGTCCGGCGGCCGTCTCGATCTCGGCCTCGGCGCGGGCTGGAACGAGGAAGAGGCGAAGGCCTACGGCATCCCGCTGCTGCCCTGGAAGCAGCGCTTCGACCAGTTCGAGGAGGCCTGCGAGATCATCCACGGTCTGCTGACGCAGGAGACGACGCGTTTTCGCGGCGTCCACTACCAGCTCGAGGACGCGCGCTGCGAGCCGAAGCCGCTGCAGCGCCCGCGACCACCCTTCCTGATCGGCGGCCAGGGCGAGAAGCGAACGCTGCGCATCGCCGCGAAATGGGCCGACGACTGGAACTTCCCGGGCGGCACGCCCGAGCAATTCGCCCACAAGGTCGCCGTGCTCCACGAGCACTGCGCCGCCGTCGGCCGCGATCCGAAGGAGATCGCGCTCTCGACCCACGTGCTCGCCGGGCCCGACGTCGCCGCGACGGCCGCCGCCGCCGCGGGCTTCGCCGCCGCGGGGGCGACGCATCTCTGCCTCTACTTCTTCGACAACCGCGATCCGGGGCTGCTCGGGAAGAGCGCGGAGGCGGTGACGGCGGCGCTCGCCTGAGCCGCGACGCCGCGGCGCGATCCGGCGGCGGTCACGCGCCCGGCAGCCGATCGAGCAGCGCGCGTGTCTTCGCCGGCGTCGCGACCGCTCGCCCGGCATCGCGCGCCATCGCCACGATCTCCGCGACCTGCTCTGCATTCGAGAGCAGCCGGCCGTCGTAGCGCGGCGAATCCCCGATGCCGAGCCGCACGTGCCCACCGTTCTCCACGGCGAAGCGACAGAGCTGCACGAAGTTCCGGGAGCCGCCCTCGACGAAGAGCATCCAGCGGCAGGCGACGCCCACCGGGATCACGCCCTGCGTCATGACCTTCAGCGCCTCGATCGAAGGCGGCATCCCCCAGAGATGCTTTTCGCTGAGGGTGATCTTGAAGAAGAGGGGATCCCGCACGAGCCCCATGTCGC
>JAWKRX010000047.1:0-30893 GCA_041389425.1 Myxococcota bacterium | reverse complement strand
CGCCCGGTGCCGCCCCCTCTCCCGCCCCTTCGGCGCGCGCGCCCGCTCGGGATCGACGCACTCGCTTGGCTCGAGGATCGACTCGTGCCAGAGTGAGCCGAGCGGTCCACCCGATCCCGGGCATCGGAAGGAGGGCGCCATGCAGGCTCGAGAGCGCTTCGAACCCTTTCACCAGAAGGCCCTCCCGGCACGGCTCGCGGGCGACCTCGCTCCCCTCGCCGCCCGGGTCACCGCCGGCCTCCCGCCGCTCGGCCTGCGGCTGACCGATGGCCGCGCCTTCACCTACGCCCCGGAACCGGGCGGCCTCTCCCTCCTGCCCGGCGATTCGGCGGCGAAGACCGTCGTCGAGCTCGACGAGGCACTCTGGCAGGGGCTGCACGACGCGATGGAGACGCCTTTCGGCATCCTGCTCTTCGAAAAGGGCAAGATCGTCGCCGGCGATCCCGGCGATTTCTTCCGCTGGGAGTCGGCGCTGCGCGTCCTCTACGAAGGCCTCCCGCCCTACGATCCGGCGGCGCCCCTCATCGGCCAGGACGGCCGCGAGATCGACCCGGCCCGCAGCTTCGCGCCGGACGACGATCCCGCCGTGATGGCCGACTTCCTGCGCACCACGGGCTACATCCTCGTGCGCCAGGTGATCCCGCAGAACGAGATCACGGAGCTCCTCGAGGCCGCGGAGAGCCTGCGGAGCACCGCGCGGCAGGGCGATCCGATGTCGTGGTGGGGGCAGCACGAAGACGGGCGCACGCTCCTGACGCGCGTCCTGAACGGCGGCACGCATCCGCGCATCCGCGCGCTGCTGCGCGATCCGCGCCTGCTGCGGATCGTCGCCCTCTCGGACTTCGCTCTCGAAGCGACCGACACCGACGTGATCCACGTCCTCTTCAAACGATCCGGCATGCTCCCCGACGGCAAGACCGACAATCCCTGGCACCGCGACTGCGGCCTCGGAATGCACGCCCAGATGTGCCCCCTGATGAACGGGAGCCTCTTCCTGCGGCCCGCGAACCGCGAGACCGGCGAGCTGCGCTTCATGCCCGGCTCCTGGCGGACGGCGGGCCTCTCCGGCATCCCCGACGATCGCGCGCTCGGCGTCGGCATCGAGGCCGGCCCCGGCGATTTCTCGCTGCACTACGGCGACGGCCTGCACGCGGGCCCGCCGCCGACTGCGAAGAGCGGCCCCTTTCGCACGAGCATCGTCTTCGAGTACGGCCCGATCGGCCGCGCCGCGGGCGTCGGCCAGGAGCAGAACGATCTGCAGCTGTTCGCCGTCGACACGAGCCGGCTGCGTTAGGTCTCGGGGGATCAGCAAAACGAGCTCTTGATGAGCTGCCTGATCGTCGCGCGCAGGAAGAACTAGCGGGCTTTCCGTCACCACCGATAGGGGCAGTTCGGTCGACTTGCCCTTCTGGGGGCCCGCTCGGCGGCCGACGTGCTTCCTGATCAGGGCGCGCCCTGGCGGCGAGGCCGGCGTGCCCCTGCTCGCCGTGTCGACTTCCTCGATCTCGACGACGGCGCCGACGGCGATCGGCTCGTCCGGCGCGAAATCGCGCAGGGGCATCGCCGCATCGCTAGACGAACGAGACCTCGACGTGACCGAGCGCGTCGAAGTCGGCGCGGACGTGGTCGCCCGCGCGAACGGCGACGGCCCGCGTGCACGATCCGGGCAGGACGACGTGGCCCGCCTCGAGCGCGATGTCGAACGCTCCGATCTTTCGGGCGAGCCAGGCCACCGCGGTGACCGGGTTGCCGAGCACGGCTCCGGCGGTGCCCGTCTCGACGATCTCGCCGTTCACGCGCAGCGCGGCCCCGACGTTCCGCACGTCGAGATCCCGCAGGCCGACCGGATTCCCGCCGAGCACGAGCTTCGCCGACGACGCGTTGTCGGCGATCGTGTCCACGATCCCGATCTTCCAGTCCGCGATCCGGCTGTCGATGATCTCGATCGCCGGCAGGACGAACTCGGTCGCCCGAAGGACGTCCGCGACGTTGCATCCGCGCTTCGGCAGCGACGCGCCCAGGACGAAGGCGACCTCGATCTCGACGCGCGGCTGGAGAAGCTCGTCCGCCGCCACACCGAAGCCCTCGAAGACGAACATGTCGTCGAGCAGGTGGCCGTAGTCTGGCTCGCGCACGCCCATCATCTCCTGCATCGCACGCGAGGACAGTCCCACCTTGTGGCCACGGATCGTCGCGCCCCCACGGACGCGCCGTTCGATGTTGATCCGCTGGATCGCGTAGGCGTCCTCGACCTCCACCTTCGGCCAGCGGGAGGCGAGGGGCGCGATCGGCGTCCGCGACGCCTCGGCCTCGCGGAGAGCGAGCGCGATTTCTTCGCGTAGACCCTGTTCGATCATCGATCCTCCTTCACAGGCATCCGGGACCCCGATCGGCGCGATCGCTCCACACGGCACGCCGCGGAGGCCGTCACCACGATCGCGCTGCCGACGGGTGCCAGCCCGGGGAGCACGCGACGAACGCCGTGGACGACGCCGTCGGCGTTCACCCGCATGACGTGGTGATCGCGGCGCCGATCCGTCCGCACGAGATCCGACGCCTCTCTCGGGGCGACCGCAGGCGCCCATCGCCACGAGCGGGTCACGAAGCCGTCAGGAAGTCGATGGAGATCCGCTCGAACTCGCGCGGATGCTCGAGCTGGACCCAATGCCCGCAGTGCGGAAAGACGTAGAGCCGCGCGTTCTCCATCCGCTGCATCGCGAAGAGCGCGCCGTCGAGGGGCAGCACGCGGTCGTCGCGGCCCCAGGTGATCAGCGTCGGATGCTTGATCCGATCGATCTCCCGCCAGATCTCGCCCTGGCGGCGGCGCTCTTCGTCGGGTCCCATCACGGTCGTCAGATAGTTCACGAAGCCCTTCAGGACCGACGGCTCCGTGGCGACCTTGTAGCGCTCCTCGATCAGCTCTTCCGTGACGATCGACTGGTCGTAGACCATGATGCGGATGAAGCGTTCGAGCTTCTCCCGACTCGGTCCGGGCGGCGCGAGGAATTGGGCGAGGAGCTTGAGCCCCTCGCTCGGCGCGGGCGAGAGGACGGGAACGCAGGAGTTGCCCGGCCCCATCAGGACGAGCCGATCCGCGCGGTCCGGATAGTCGAGGGCGAACTGCAGCGAGGTCCCGCCGCCCAGTGAGTTCCCGAGAAAATGGGCCTTCGGGATCTCGAGCTCGTCGAGCAGGTCGCGGACTGCACGCGCCGCGAACACGTTGAACTGCTCCTTCGGCGCCGGCTTGTCCGACAGCCCGAACTGCGGTTGGTCGACGAGCAGCACGCGGAACCGGGAAGCGAAGGCGGGAACGTTCTGCTTGAAGTTGCTCCAGGCGGTCGCCCCCGGACCACCGCCGTGCAGCATCACGAGGACGTCGCCCTCCCCTGCCTCGTTGTAGTGCAGACGCAGGTCGCCGAGCTGGGCGAAGCGACTCGTCGATTCGAAGGTATGGGACTGGTTCGCCATGGCATTTCTCCGTCTTCCGATACCGAGGGGCTACCTCGAGGGGTGGACCTCGCGTTCGAGCTCGCGCGCGATGTCGATCAACTGGTCTTCCTGGCCCCCGACGAGCCGCCGCTCCCCGGCGCGGATCAGGACGTCGACCGCGGATACGCCGAAACGCTCGCCCTGCGTGAAGGCATGCTTCAAGAAGCTCGAATACACGCCGGCGTAACCCATCGTGAGCGAGAGCCGGTCGACCACGCACTCGTCGGGCATGACGGGTCGGACGACGTCCTCGGCCGCATCGATGATCTTCGCCAGATCGATTCCCGTCCGGATGCCGAGTCGGGTGCAGACCGCGACCAGTGCCTCGACCGGCGCATTGCCCGCGCCCGCCCCGAACCCCCGCGTCGAGCCGTCGATCTGGACCGCGCCCGCGCGAATCGCATGAACGCTGTTCGCGACGGCGAGCGAGAGGTTCTGGTGGCCGTGGAATCCGACCTGCGCGTCGCTCCCGAGCTCGGCGACGAGAGCCGCGACGCGATCGGCCGCGTCTTCGAGGATCATCGCCCCGGCGGAATCCACGACGTAGACGCATTGGCAGCCCGCGTCCGCCATGATCCGCGCCTGCGTCGCGAGCGCCTCGGGCTTCGTCGAGTGGGCCATCATCAGGAAGCCGACGGTCTCGAGACCGAGCCTCCGCGCGAGGCCGAAGTGCTGGACCGACACGTCGGCTTCGGTGCAGTGCGTCGCGATCCGGATGATCGAGACGCCCAGATCGCGGGCCTGCGTGATGTCGTCCTTGACCGCGACGCCCGGGAGCATCAGCGCCGCGATCTTCGCCGACCGGGCATGGGCGACGGCCGTCGCGATGAGCTCCCGCTCGTCGACCACGCTGCGTCCGTAGGCGAAGGAGGAGCCGCTCAGTCCGTCCCCGTGGCTCACCTCGATCACGGGCACGCCCGCCGCATCGAGCGCCGCGACGACGCCGGCGACTTCGGCGGGCGTGAAGGCGTGGCGCTTCGGATGCGAGCCGTCCCGCAGCGAGGAGTCGGTGATCCGGACGTCGAGCGCTTCAGAGAAGGGCATCGCCGCCCTCCGCGCCGCGCATCAGCCGCTCGCCGACCCGCACCGCCGCCGACGTGATGATGTCGAGGTTGCCCGCATAACGTGGCAGGAAATCCCCGGCGCCCTCGATCTCCAGCAGGATTTCGACCCGATCCGCCAGGAACTGCGGCTCGGAGAGCAGTCGGTAGCCGGGCACGTACTCGCGCACCGCCTTCTCCATCTCGAGGACCGATCCGGCGATCGCCGCGCGATCCGCGTCCGGGGGAATGCTGCAGAAGACGGTGTTGCGCATGATCATCGGCGGCTCTGCGGGATTGAGGACGATGATCGCCTTGCCCCGCTCCGCGCCGCCGAGGACTTCGAGGGCCCGGGAGGTCGTGCGCGTGAACTCGTCGATGTTCGCGCGTGTGCCCGGCCCCGCCGATGCGGAGGCGATGCTGGCGACGATCTCCGCGTACTCGACCCGGACGACGCGGGAGACCGCATGGACCATCGGCGTCGTCGCCTGGCCACCGCAGGTCACGAGGTTCACGTTCGGCTCGCCCTTGAGACTCTCGAGATTGATCGGCGGAACGACGTAGGGCCCGACGGCCGCAGGCGTCAGGTCGACCGCGCGGATTCCGAGCGCGCGATAGCGCGGGGCGTTGCGTTCGTGGACCGCCGCGGAAGTCGCCTCGAAGATCAGGTCCGGGCGCTCCGCGCTCGCGAGCAGGGCTTCGATGCCGTCGCTCGTCGTCTCCAATCCGAGGCGACGCGCCGCTTCGAGCCCGGCGCTTCCCGCATCGATCCCGACCATCCAGCGGGGCTCGAGGATCTCCGACCGCCTCAACTTGAACAGGAGGTCGGTCCCGATGTGACCGGATCCGACGATCGCGACCGACTTCCTGGCCCGCGGCCTCAAATCATGCTCCCCATCGGAATCGTGCCACCCAGTGCGTGGACGCCGTAGATCTGCAGGCCGCGCTCGACGTCGTTGATCGCATGGACGCGGGCGGCATGGACGTCGCGCCAGGCGCGCTGGATCGGCTTGTCGAGGAAGAGCGCCCGCCCGCCCGCGCTCTCGAAGACGCGATCGGTGGCGCGCAGCGCCGCGCGCGATCCGCGCACCTGATCCCGACGGATCCGGACCCGGAGCGCCTCGGGAATCGCCTTCCCCGCTTCCGCGATCTGCATCAGCTCGTCCATGTTCCGTCGAAGCGCCATTCGGGCGTCGTCGAGCTCACCCGCCGCCTCCGCCAGACGGACCTGGGAGAACGGATCCGCTGCCGACTGCTCGCCGCCGTAGGAAGCACGAACGCGCTTTGCCGTGTGCTCGCGATAGGCATCGACCGCCCCGACGCCGATTCCGATCGTCGCCGCCGCGATCGCGTACGAGAAGACCGAGGCGAACGGCAGTCGGTAGAGCGGGCTCGCATGCACCCCGGCGCCGCCGATCCGACTCGCGGTCGGCTGGACCCGTCGCGCGGGGACGAAGGCGTCCTCGATCACGATGTCGTTGCTGCCCGTGCCCGCGAGGCCCGCGACGTGCCAGACGTCGTCGATCGCGTAGTCCGACTCGGGGACGAGGAACGTGACGTGGTCCGGGATGCCGTCGCGAACCGCGATGCCGCCCAGCAGGACCCACCGACAGTGCCGGCAGCCCGAAGAGAAGCTCCAGCGGCCGCGGATGCGATAGCCGCCTTCGACCGCCTCGATGAATCCGGTCGGCGCATAGCTCGAAGAGGCCAGGGTCGACGAATCCTCGCCCCAGACTTCCTCCTGGGTCTCTTCCGGAAACAGCGCCAGCTGCCAGGCGTGGACGCCGACGACCCCGTAGACCCAACCGGTCGAACCGCAGGCGGCAGCGAGCTCCATGGCCGCTTCGTAGAACGCCGTCGGCGGAAGCTCGAAGCCCCCGTATCGCTTCGGCTGCAGCGCGCGAAAGAGCCCCGCCTCCTGGAGCTCCTTGATCGTCGCGGCAGGAACGTTGCGATCCAGCTCCGTCTGGCGGGCACGCTCCCGCAACGTCGGCGCGAGATCCCGGGCGGTCTCGACGAGGGTCCTGGCGTCCATTCGATTCGATCCTCGGCGGAGCGACGCTAGCTGCGGCGTCCGATGCTGAAATCGTGTCCCCAATCGCTCACGGAGGTGATCTCCGACGTCGAGACGTTCTCGAGATCCAGTCGGATGCCCCCGACACCGAACTCGATGTCGAATCCCGACGGCGACTTCAGGTAGAAAGAGACCATCTTGTCGTTCGAATGCCGGCCGAGCGTCGCGCTGAGCGGAACGCCGGCACGATGACAGCGGTCGATCGCGAAGCCGACCTCGTCGAGGGTCGGCACCTCGAGCATGAGATGGACGAGACCGGACGGAACGGGCGTCTCGATCAGCGCGAGCGAGTGATGCCTGGGATTGCAGTGGTAGAACTGCAGGCGGATGCCGCCCGCGCCGTTCACGTCGGCGCCGAGACGCATGCGATCGCTGAGTCGGAAGCCGAGCAGTTCGGCGTAGAACGCAGCCGTCGTATCGAATGCGGGAGCGGGCATCACGACGTGGCCGAGGCCCAGCTCGCCGGTCACGAACTCGCGGACGCCGGCCGGGGAGATGAAACGCGAGTTCGCCCGCAGCGGGGAGTGGTAGAGCTCGAGGCGGTTTCCGCTGGGGTCCTGCAGGCGCACGAGGCCGCCGACCCTTCGCCGGTACGCCTCCGCGGGATCGGCGCGCTGGATTTCGACACCCGATGCCTTCAGCGCAGCCTCGATCCGCTCGAGCGCCTGGGCGTCGCGAAGCTCCCAGCCGACGGCCTGCAGCCGCTCCTGCTCGCCGGGGACCACGATCAGCCGATGGGGTCGATCGTCGAACCGCAGCCACAGCGCTTCGCCGTCGCCGACGGGCTGGGCGCCGAGGACGTTGGCGCCAAAGGCGCGCCAATCCTCGAGCCGTGCGGATTCGACGACGATGTAGCCCAGCGCCGAGACGGACCCCCGAGAACCACTCATGCCCTGCCTCCTGGTCATTTTCGCAGAAAGACAGTGACATGAATACGAAAAATGTCAAATAATTTCTATATGAGATCCAATTTTCGTAGATATCGACATTCTGTCGGCAAAGCGAAGCACTGCGCAGCCCGGCACGGCCCGATCCGGGAAGGGCCGGCGCGAGCGGCGGTGGGCGGCGGAGGACGGGGGATCAGCTCTCGCGCGGACGCACGAGTCCCCAGCGCACATCGTTCTTGACCAGCCGGAGCATCGGTTCGGTCCGGACGTCGACGACGCCCGGCAGCGGCTTCACGACGTCGTCGACGAAGCGAACGAGATCCGCGGGGCGACGCTGGTAGACGACCGCCAGCAGATCCGCCCGGCCCAGGATCGAAGCGACGAAGCCGACCAGCGTCTCCGCCGTGAGCGTCGCCGCGATTTCCCGCAAGCGGGTCCGGTCGCAGGTGATCCAGAGGTAGGCGAACGCGAATTCGCTGAGCTGTTCGATGTTCTGGATCGTCGTGACGCGGACGGTGCCGTCGGCTTCGAGGCGCTTCATGCGCGAGCGGACGGTGCCCTCGGAAACACCGAGCTCGCTCGCGATCGCCTGATGGCTCTGTCTCGCGTCGCGGCGCAGCGCGGCGATGAGGAGCCGGTCGGTCTCGTCGAGGGAGCGGGCCACTAGAACCTCGACCACGTGCTCTCGAACTTGAACAGCTCGAGGCCCAGGGCGGGCGAGATCCGCTCGATGCCGCGGATCGCGGAGACCCGGTTCGTGAAGCAGTCGCGCAGGGTCTCGTGGTCGGCCGAGAGGATCAGCACCTCGATGTCGAATTCGCCGCTCACGACGTTGACGGCGCAGACCTCTTCGATCGCGGCGAGCTCCTCGGCGACCTCGAGGGTCGGACGGCCCCGGACGGCGATGCCGACCGCGAGCAGCAGGTCGTTGCCCGCGCCGAAGACGTCGGCGATGGCGGCGATCCGGAGCTCTCGCCGCTCGATCATCGAATCGATCCGGGAACCGACCAGGCGCGGCGAAAGCCCGAGCGCGTCGGCGATGGCCCGGTGGGTCGCCCGCCCGTCTTCGCGCAGGAAATCAGCGATGCGTCGGTCGGTTTCGTCCATTCGGCTCTCGCGGGTCGCGCAGGCGTCGGCAGCGTAGCGGATGGCCCGTCGAACCTGCGCGAATCGGTTCCGCCCGGCGCGAATCTACGAAATACGTCTCGCCAACGCAGACGGACTTCCGTCCCCCGCTCGCGGGGTCCTTCGATCCGCTCGCACACGGCGCGAGCACCCCGTGATCGCGGACCTGATGCGCCCGCGGCGGCGGGATCAGCGGCGCCAATCGCTCGAGCAGCTCCCTTCGCTCCATCACGACATGCGTCGTCCCGTCTCGCCAGAGCGTCTTGAGCCGATAGGCGAGTCGACCATCGGTCGACTCGACCATGCGACCCTCAGCTCCGCGATCCGATGCTCCATCCACGGGGGCTGCGGGTGCCCGCGGCGCTTGCGCGGCTTGAATCGGCGACCTTCGCTTCGGTAGCGTCCTGCATCACGACGCCGATCTCCCGCGCTCGCCACCCGATAGGATGCGCTCCATGCCCGCTCGCAAGGCGACCCGATCGACCGCGCGTCCGAAGGTCGCCGGCAAAGCGCAGGCGGGCTCGGCCGCCCGGACGAAATCGAGTGGGGCCGTCCGCGTCTACTCCTGGAACGTGAACGGCATCCGCTCCGCCGTCTCCAAGGGCCTCGTCGACTGGCTCGCGGGCGCGCGGGCCGAGATCGTCGGCCTGCAGGAAGTCCGCGCCGGGCTCGACGCCATTCCGAGCGAGCTCGGCGCCCTCTCCGACTACCATCAACACTACGTCGCCGCTGCGAAGAAGGGCTATTCCGGCGTCGGCCTGCTCTCGCGCCGGAAGCCCGAGGCGATCGAAACCTCCCTCGGCGCGCCGCATTTCGACGATGAGGGGCGGGTCCAGCTCGCGCGCTTCGGGCGCCTCGTCGTCGCGAACGGCTATTTCCCGAACGGCTCCGGCAAGGATCGCAGCAACGACCGGGTGCCCTTCAAGCTCGACTGGTACCGCGCGCTCTTCGAGCGGATCGAAGCGCTGCGAAACGATGGCCTGCACGTGCTCGTGATGGGCGACTTCAACACCGCCCACAAGGAGATCGATCTCGCGCGCCCGAAGGAGAACCGCAAGACCTCGGGCTTCCTGCCCGAGGAATGCGAGGAGCTCGATCGCTGGATCGCCGCCGGCTGGATCGACACCTTCCGCGCCTTCGAGCCGGGGCCGGGCCATTATTCGTGGTGGAGCCAGCGCTTCGGGGTGCGCGAGAAGAACATCGGCTGGCGGATCGACTACGTGCTGGCATCGCCCTCGGCGATGGAATACGTGCGCAGCGCCTTCATCGAGCCCCATGTCCGGGGCTCGGATCACTGCCCGGTCGGCGTCGATCTCGATCCTGCGATCTTCGATTGAGACGCTGCAAGCGGAGCGCGTGCGGCGGCGATGAAGATCAAGCCGGTCCGTCGCGCTCGGCGCCGAGCACTTCCCGCTCGTAGACCTCGAGCGAATCGAAGCCCGGGAAGCCCCCGGCGAGCGCAGCCTCCGAGGGCAGTGCGGCTGCGCCCGAGGCGCGCTGCAGATGCGCCGCCCAGCGGCCGAGGGCTGCGGCCGGGCTCGCACCGGCCTCCGCGACGCCGATGGCCGCCGCCTCGAAGCGGTCGCTCCGGAAGCGGATCAGCTTGAGCGGCGAGGCGATGTCGTCGCGCCAGTTGAGGATGCAGTCGACGACGAGCACCGGCTGCGGCCCGAGGCCGCGGACGGCGGCGACGGCGATCGCCTCGATGCGCGCGTGGGGCAGGCGGGACTTGCCGCGACCATCGGTCTCGATCTCGATCGCGTCGCCCGACGCCTCGACCGGGACGGCATCGATGGCCCGCAGGCTCCGCAGCAGCGCGCGCGTCGGACGGACCGGCGGGAGGGCCGGCGCCGGGCCGGATGCCGGGCCCGCGGCGATCATCACCGTCGCCTCGCCGTCGGGATCCGCAGCGCCGCGCGCCGCCTTCGCCATCGGGCTGGTCAGCTCGTCGGTCGAATCGAGCAGCGGGGTCTGGTCCGAATCCGTGACGTCGCCTTCGAGATCGAGGAAATCGATGTCGTCGTCGCCGAAGAGATCACCCGAAGCCGTCGTGCCCGGGGACTCGAGCAGATCGTCGACGACACTCGCGACGGACGCCGCTTCGGCCGGTGCATCGAAGGCTTCCGCCGAGAGGGCGCCGCGATCGTTCCAATGGGAGAGAACGTCGGACGGGCTGGCTTGCGAGAGATCCGGGCCGGGCGCAGCGTCCGCCGGATCCGCTGCGAGGCTGTCCTCGGAGAGCGCGTCGCCGAACAGCGACGGCTCGGCGAGGGCATCGTCTTGCGACGGATCCGGCTCGCCCGGAAAGACGGTCCGCTCGATCGCGTGGTGCTCGGCCTCGATGCTTCGATCGAGGCGGTTGTCGGCGATCGTGCGCGGCATTGCCGGACGGGCCGGACGGGCCGGACCCGAGACGACGGCCTCCTCGGGCGCGATCTCGGCCAGGGGCGCCAGGCGAGCACGGACCGCCGCGTCGAGTCCGGGATCGGCCAGTGCGACCGAGGCCGCGCGGCGCGTGAGGCTCGGATCGAGATCCCGGGCGACGTTGAGGATGCGCACTGCCTGGGCCGTCGTCGCGCCGGCATCGAGGGCCGAGCGCAGGGTGAAGACCGCTTCATCGGGATGGCCGGCATCGAGCAGCGCTTCGCCGAGGCGGACCGCCGCCGTCGGCTCGAGCCGCACGCCGCAGCGGCGCGTCGCGAGCGGAAGCCAGTAGGCGAGCGCGCGATCGAGTCGCCCCGCCTTCAGCGCCGAGCGCAGCACGGGCAGGATCGCCTCGGCCGCGGCTTCGGGCTGGCCGAGCTCGGCGGCGATCTCGAAGAAGAGCTCTGCGATCTCGTCGTCCTTGCGATTCTCGCGCCAGGCGGCCTGGATCAGCTCGAACGCCTGATTCGGATCCCCGTCCGAGCGCAGCCGGGCCACGCGCACGAGGATCGGATTCGGACCACTCGGCCGCGCGCGCTCCGCCCGCGCATCGAGCTTCTGCTCGACGCCGAGCAGCCGGAGCAGCGCCGAGACCCCGGCCCCGAATCCGATCGCGCCGCAGAGCGTCGCCCACGGCACCGAGGTGAGATCATCGATCCAGAAGCCCCGGACCGCGAAGGCCTCGACCGCGAGCCAGACCGGCAGGACGATCAGACCCGGCACCCTGAAATGACCGCCGAGTCCGCGAATGAAGTAGGCTCCGACGATCGCCGCGGCGAGCCCCGACGGACCGTACCAAGGGAGCCCGCTCGACGCGTCGAGGAGGCGATGGCCCTGGGCGCTCAGCGGGATCGAGATCAGCGCGAACACCGCGAAGAGAAGCGATCCCCAGCTGCGCTCGAGGGGCGCGGCGACGATCAGCAGCACGGCGAGCATGAGCAGCAGGCCAGCGGGATTCGTCTGGACGAAGGCATGCGCCCAGTAGTTGCGCGGGGGCGTCTCGCCGTCGAGCACGCCGAGTCGCCAGGGGGGATCCGCGAGGCGGCGCGCTTCGTAGGCCTGGGTCAGGAATCCGTCGAGCTGGGCTTGCGAGCGGGCGACGATGCGCGCCGGCAGCTCGATCTCGGCGCCGGCCTGGGATTCTTCCGCCGCCGCGCGCAGCTCGGCCAGCCATTCGGCATCGAGCACGCGCGCGCCGTCCACGTCGACCGCGAGGCGCGGATTGCGAACGAGGATCTCGCGCGCCTCTTCGACGGCGCGTTCGTACCGCTCGCCCCAATGGCGCGCCGGATCGATCGCGAACGGCGCCGCCACGATGCCCACGGCAAGCAGCACACTCACGATCGGGATCGTCTTCAACCAGCCCAATTCGCCGAGCTCCCCTGCCACCAGGCCGCAAAACGTTGCCCGTCTCAACGGACGGAGCCGGAGCTCGCCTTAGGAATAAGAGAAGAAGGACTTCCCGCCGCCCGCCCCGCCCGAGCGCAGTCCTGCGGGCCCCACGGGAAAGATGCCCGGCGGAGCCCGCTCGCCATTCCCCGCTTCCCGCCCTCGTCGGCCTCTCGGACCTCCCTGGCCCGCGTCGGCCTTGCCGCCCTCTGCGCCTTCGGCCTGGTAGTCAGTGCCGGCTGCAAACCCTCGGATCCGGCCGATGCCGGTGCCCCGCGCGCGGCGGGCGCGGACGCCTCGGCGCATTCCGATGCCGAGCGCGGGGCCGCCGGGCCGCTCCTGCCCGAAGCCCCCTGGTTCGAGCTGCCCGACGACTGGTCCGAGCAGCATCCGACCCTCTCGCCGAACGCCAAGGTCGAGGTCCATTGGCGCCAGCTCGCCGAGCGGCAGATCCGCGACGATCCCGCCGACCAGGCGGGGCGCGCCTGGCTCGCCTCCGTCCGCGCGATCGCGTCGGCGCAGGCCGAGGCGAAGACCAACGCGCCTGCGCTCCCTGAGAACGGCGCCGCGCCGCGCCCCCAGCTCCCGGCCTCGAGCCGGCAGCGGTTGACGATCCACCTCGAGGTCGGTGCGCCGGGCATCGCCGAAGGCGGCTCGATCTTCGTGCTGCCCGATCCGTTCTGGTTCTGGTCCGGCGCCCAGGGCTCGGATCCCGACGCACCGGGATACACGACCATGCGTATCCTCGCCTCGCCGGCCGCCCTCCCCGTTCGTCTCGTCCCCACCGAGCTGCCCGGCGCGTTCCGCGTCGAAGGCCGCCCACTCGCCGAGGGCGAGCAGGTCGAGATCGTCTACGGCGCCGGACCGGCGGGCACCGTCGTCGATCGTTATGCGGAGCGCGGCTCGGAGCTGCGGATCGGCCTCGATGCGAACGGCGACGGCCAGCGCGCCTGGCTCGCCGATCGACTGCTCGTCGACGTCCTGCCGAATGCCGCCAGCGAGCTCGTCGCCTTCGGCCCTGCCGAGCTCGCGCCGGGCGAGCCCTTCGAGATCCAGCTCGCCCTCGTCGACGCCGCCGGCAACCGGGCCGACTGGCCCGATGCACCGAACGCCGCCGGCGAGCGCCGCGCCCGCTTCACGCTCCGCTCCCTGCCCATCGCGACGATCGAGCCCGCCTCGGGCCTCGGCGAGCGCGAGAGCGTCTCCGCCGAAGACGCGCCCCACCGCCTCCGCCTCGTCGCCCCCGGCGCCGAGGGCACGCTCCGCCTCGCCGTCCGCGGCACCGGCGCGCTCGCGCAGCTCCATGCCGATCTGCCACCGATCGTCGTCCGCCGATCCGCGACGCGCCTCTACTGGGCGGATCTCCACGGCCATACGCGCTTCTCCGACGGCACCGGCACACCCGAGGACTATTTTCGTTATGCGCGCGACGTCGCCCGCCTCGACGCGATCGCCCTCACGGACCACGATCATTGGGGACTCGACCCCCTCGACGAGAATCCCGAGCGCCAGGCCGCGATCCTCGCCCTCGTCCGCGCCTACCATGCCCCCGGCCGCTTCGTGACGCTCCCCGGCTACGAATGGACGAGCTGGCTCCACGGCCATCGCCACGTCCTCTCCTTCGACGACACCCTCGAGATCGCCTCCTCCCTCGATCCCGCGACCGACCGGCCCGACGAGCTCTGGGCCTTCCTGCGCGGCAAGCCCGTCCTCACCTTCGCCCACCACTCCGCCGGCGAGCCCGTCGCGACCAACTGGCATTTCGCCCCCGATCCCGAGCTCGAGCCCGTCACCGAGATCGCCTCCGTCCACGGCATGAGCGAAGCCGGCGACGCGCCCTCCCCCGTCGCCGGCGCCTTCGAGGGAAACTTCGTCCGCGACGTCCTGCGGCATGGCGCGCGCCTCGGCTTCATCGGCAGCGGCGATTCCCACGACGGCCATCCCGGCCTCGCGCAGATCGCCGCCGGCCAGGGCGGCCTCGCCGGCCTCTTCGCCGAAGGACTCGATCGCGCGAGCCTCCACGCCGCCTTGAAGGCGCGCCGCACCTTCGCGACCAACGGCATCCGCGCCTGGCTCGAAGTTTCGATCGACGGCATCCCGATGGGCGGCCTGCTCGCGCCCGGCTCCGCCGATCACCTCCTGCGCATCCGTTTCGAAGCGACTTCCCCGATCGAGCGCATCGATCTCGTGCGCACCGGCCACGTCGCCGCCCTCGACCCGCCGCAGCCCGGCGCCCGCTCCCTCGATCTCGAGCGCCGCATCCCGCGCCTCGGCCCCGGCGAGTTCCACTACGTCCGCATCGTCCAGGCCGACGGCGGCGTCGCCTGGTCGAGCCCGATCTTCGTCGAGGGAAGAATCGCGAGCGCCTCGCCGGAGGCCCCATCCGAATCGAGCCCCGATCCCGAAAGGAAATCCGAGTGACCGCGAAAGCCTCCGCCCGATCTTCCCGACCTGCCCGAACTGCCCGGCCTGCAATCGACTCGAGCGGCGATGGCTCGAGCGGCGAGCCCGTCGCGAGCCGCGAGCTCGCGCCCGAGAGCCCCGCCCGCGTCGCCCGCGCCTTCGAAGCACTGATCGCGGACGGCATGACCCTCCGCGTCGCCGGCGCCGCGCGAAGGCGGCCGAAGAGCCTGCTCGCGCGGGGCTATGCGCCGCGTTACCGGTTCACGCTCTTCGGGAGCGAGTTCTTCCTCTCGACGATTCGCCAGAATCCCGAGCTGCGATTCTGCGTCGCCTGGGTCGTCCCGCCGCCGCGCCGCAACGGAAAGCGCGAGGCCTTCGCGCGCATCTTCTACAAGGATCTCTCGCTCGTCTGGCGCGCCGCGTCGCACATGGCCTACGAGCGCGACGGCGCGCTCTGGATCGGCAAGGGCGCGGTGCGCGAGATCCGCGACGGCGACTACGTCCAGCTCGAATCGATCGAGTCGACGACGGATCTGCCCCTCGAGATGCAGAACGCCCTCGAAGACTGCTCCCGCCGGATGAAGCGCACCCGCGCCGACGCGAAGATCCTGCCCCAGGTCCTGCGCCAGGCGAAGCCGAGCCGCGTCGAGCCCTTCGCCGATTTCACGGCCCCCCGCGCCCGCGCCGCCGCCGACCCGAAGAACCGGATCCACGGCGGCCGCTCCATCGCCCGCTTCCGCCGCCGCGGCGACCCGTCCTCGCTCGAATTCGCGAAGGGCTTCGAGCCGGATTTCAAGCACGGCATCTTCGAGATCAACCGGACGAAGAGCCACCTCTATCACGGCGCCCTCCGCCGCTACCGCATCCTCTCGACGAATCGCAAGATCCAATACCTCTTCATCCACGGCCCGAAGCACGTCTGGATCATCCCGCCCCAGGCCCTGACGACCGAGCTCTCGAGCTTCGGCCTGCGCCTCGTCGACGTCGTCGCCGACGAAGACCTCTTCATCCCCGGCTACGAATACCACTACATGTATGCGGGGCCGGAAGAGACGTCTCTCTACAGCCAGATACCGAAGGGTTATGCGGGCGGCCCCTGCCCGGACGACGAGAACAAGGCGGACGCCTCGCCGTGGCTCGAGGCGTTGCCGGTGATCCAGCGGTTTCGGAGGGAGGTGCTGGCAGGGCGGAGTCGCAGGCGAGGCTAGTTGCCCGGCTGCGAAGGCGCTCCGTCCTCAGTCCGGCCGGGCCCCCTTCCTTTCCATCAACGTCACGAGAAACCCGAACCACTGCTCCGGATCGAGCACGAGCTGATGGACCGGGGTATGCGCCTCCGCCGCGTTGCCCTGGCTGCTGTCGTACTCGAAGAAGATCCGGTAGCCGCGGGCGAGCAGCCATTCGCGGGCGGCGTTCGCGTCCTCGATCTCCCAGACGAGCGGGCCGATCTGGCCGGCGCCGTGCTCGGCGAGGCGCTGGGCGAAGGGGCCCTGGCCTTCGACCGGCGCGACGAATTCGAGGCCGCCATCGAAATCCGTCGACGACCAGACGGGCTGGCCCTGGATCGGGATCGGCTTCGGCAGCTTCAGTCCGAGCAGGTCGTTGAACTGCTTCACGGCGTCCTGGATCTGGTCCTCGCGTACGATCAGCTCGACCCGATTGAATCCCTTGACCTTCATCGCTCGCTCCCTTCGCGTCTCGCGCCGTGCCCCGCCCGTCGCTCGCTGCAGCCAATGCCCGCTCGCATCACCAACGAATGCCCTTGCTGCCCCCGCCGTCGACCGTCACGACCTGCCCGCTGACGTACGCCGCCGCATCCGAAGCGAGATAGGCGACCACCTGCGCGACGTCCTCGGGCGTCGCGACGCGCCCGGCCGCCGCCGTGGCGGCGAAGGCCTCGAGCTGCGCCGCGTCGAAGAGACCGCGCGTCGCGGGCGTGAGAACGAAGCCCGGGGAGACGACGTTGCTGCGGATCCCGCGCTCGCCGTACATCGAGGCGGTATAGGCGGAGAAGGTCTCGATGGCGGCCTTGCAGGTGCCGTAGGCGATGCGGCTGCCGGTCGGATGATGCGCGGCGCCGGAGGACATCGTGATGATCGAGCCACCGCCGGTCGCGAGCATGGCGGGGATCGCGTGGCGACACCCGTAGACGGCGGCCAGGACGACGACCTCGAAGGTCGCCTGCCAGACGGCGTTCGGCGTACCCAGCGTATCGGTATCGTTCGCGGCCGCGGCGACCGCATTGTTGTGGAGCACGTCGAGGCGGCCGAAGCGCGCGACGGCGAGCGCGATCATGGCCTCGACGTCGGACTCGCGGGTGACGTCGGTCTCGCTCGCGACGGCGGCGGGGCCCAGCGCGTCGGCGACCCGGCGGGCGCCGGCGCCGTCGAGATCGGCGACGACGACGCGGGACCCCTGCTCGGCAAAGAGTCGCGCCGTCGCCGAGCCGATGCCCCCGGCGCCGCCCGTCACGATCGCGACCTTGCCCTGCAGCGGCTTCGTCATCTCGGCCCTCTCCCCTCACGCGAAGCCGCGCGCTCGATCCGTCGCGGGAATGCGGTCCCGGCCGCCCGCCGCCCGCCAGCTGCCGATGCTCGCCCCGCGCTCGCCGCGCTGCAATGGCACCGCGCGACGTGCTAACCGATGAAGGTGGTGACGACGCCGAGCGAAGCTCGGCCGTGGCAGCGCCCGAGGAGTCCCGATGATCGATCTCTTGATCCGCGGCGGCACGATCGTCGATGGCAGCGGCGGCGCGCCGCACACCGGCGACGTCGGCATCGACGGCGGCCGGATCGTCTCGGTCGGCGGGCCGTCGGGTGTGGATGCACGGCGGATCGTCGACGCCGACGGTGCGCTCGTGACCCCCGGCTTCCTCGACATCCACACCCACTACGACGCGCAGGTCCACTGGGATCCGCTCGTCTCGCCCTCGGGCGAGCACGGGGTGACGACCGTCGTCGTCGGCAATTGCGGGCTCGGGCTCGCGCCGGTGCGCCCCGCGGATCGCGCGACGTTGACGGCGCTGCTCGGCGGCGTCGAAGACATCCCGCAGCGCTCGCTCGATGCGGGACTGCGCTGGTCCTGGGAGGGCTATCCCGCTTATCTCGACGCAATCGATGCAATGCCGCGCTCGGTCGACGTCGCCGCGCTCGTGGGCCATGCGGCGCTGCGTGTCCATGCGATGGGGCCCGAGCGCGCCTATCGCGATCCGGCGCGGCCGGGCGAGATCGCCGCAATGCAGCGGCTCCTCGCCGAAGCGATGGATGCCGGCGCCCTCGGCTTCTCGACCTCGCGCAGTCGCCTCGATCGGGATTTCGAGGGGCGCCCGACGCCTTCGAGCTGCGCCGAAGACGAGGAGACCCAGGCACTCGCGGGCCTGCTCGGCGAGCGCAGCGAAGGCCTCGTCGAGCTCGCTTTCCGCGGCAGCGCCGGCGACGAGCCCGATTGCTTCGGCCGCGAGCTCGCCTTCATGCGCGGGCTCGCCGCGGCGACGCGCCGGCCCGTCACCTTCGGCCTCGCCCAGCTCGATGCGATCCCCGACGCCTGGCGCGAGGCCCATGAAGTCGCCGGCGCCGCGCGGGCCGCGGGCCTCTCGCTGCGGCCGCAGACGCTCGGGCGGATGCAATCCGTGTTGATCGGGTTCGAGGCGGTCCATCCCTTCGCCCACCGCCCCACCTATCGCGCGCTCGCCGCCCTGCCCCTCAGCGAGCGGATCGGGCGGCTGCGGGATCCCGCGATCCGCGCGCGCATCCTCGCGGAGCCTTCGGGCCCGCCCTCCGCGGACGATCCCTTCTCCAGCCTCTTCGGCTACGAACCGGAGCGGATCTTCCCGCTCGGCGAGGTGCCCGACTACGAGCCCGGCCCGGAGCAGAGCCTCGCCGCCCTCGCCCGGGCACGCGGCCTCCCGCCGAAGCCGCTCCTCTACGACCTCCTGCTCGAAGACGAGGGCCGCAACCTGCTGCTCTATCCAGTCGCCAACTACCACGGCGGCGATCATGCCGTCGCCCATGCGATGCTCGCCCATCCGGCCTCGCTCGTCGGGCTCGGCGATGGCGGGGCGCATTCCGGGCTGATCTGCGACGCCGGTCTCCCGACCTTCCTGCTGACGCATTGGGTGCGCGATCGCGTGCGCGGGCCGCGCTTTTCCGTCGAGTGGATCGTGCATCGGCTGACCGGCGAGCCCGCCGCGCTCTTCGGCCTCGGCGACCGCGGCCTGCTCCGCCCCGGCCTGCGCGCCGATCTCAACGTGCTCGATCCCGCCGCCCTCGCCCTCGAGCGGCCGCGCATCGCCTACGACCTGCCCGCCGGCGCGCGGCGCCTCGTCCAGGGCGCACGCGGCCATCGCGCGACCTTCGTCGCCGGCGTCGAGACCCGTTCGGAGGGGGTCGATACCGGCGCGCGGCCGGGGCGGCTCGCGCGGCGCGTCTAACGTGGCTCTTTGATTGTTCTTGGCACGATCTCTGCTCTCAGCAGGCTCATGCCGACCTCTTCCGATTCGCCCTCCGCCTTCAAGCCGCCCCACTGCCCCAACCCGGATTGCCTTTTCCATCTGGAATCAACCGGTTGGCGCTTCAAGCGTGCCGGCTTCTACCACCGCGATGCTCGCCCCCACCGCATCCAGCGATACCGCTGTTCACACTGCCGCCGCGCCTTCAGTTCACAGACCTTCTCCCCCACCTACTGGCTCCGCCGCCCCGACCTGCTCGAGCCCGTCTTCCGCGCCGAGGTCGCCGGCTCCGGACACCGCCAGATCGCCCGTCAATTCGGTGTCGTCCACGCCACCATCCAGCGCCTCGTCGACCGACTCGGCCGCCACTGCCTGCTCCTCCACGAGATCTTCCGCAAGAAGGCACAGGCCCATCTCTCCAAAGAGCCCGTCGTGATGGACGGCCTCGGCACCTTTGCCGGCGGCCAGTACTGGCCCCTCGAGCTCACGGGTCTCGTCGGCGCCGCCACCTACTACAGCCACGACTTCGTCGTCACCGAACGCCGCCGCGGCGGGACGATGACCGAGCTCCAGAAGAAGCGAAGAGCGGCCTACGAGGAGAAGCTCGGCCGCCCCGACCCGAAGGCCCTGACCCGCGACGTGCTCGAGCTGCTCCGAACGAACCTCCCCACCGAAGGCCCGATCGAGCTTCGCACCGACGAGAAGTCCGAATACAGAACCGCCCTGAAACGCCTCGGAAACCCCGAATCAGAGCACGAGACGACCCACTCGAAGGCGCCGCGCACGGCGAAGAACCCGCTCTTCGCGATCAACGCGCATCACATGTTCGTGCGGCATAGCGGGGCGAATCACAAGCGCGAGACGGTGGCGTTCTCGAAGCGGATCCAGGCGGTGATCCATCGCCACGCGATCTTCCAGGTGTGGCGGAACCTGGTGAAGGTGGCTTCGGAGCGTCAGCCGACGAAGGGGACGCCGGCGCAGCGACTCGGGATCACGCGCGTGCGATGGAGCATCGGGCGGGTGTTAAGGGCACGCCTTTTCCCGAGCCGGATCGAGCTCCCCGAGCGCGCGCAACGGAGCTACCAGGGGCACATCACGAGTCGGTTCTTGCGACGAGAACGGGTGCATCGACTTCAACGGGCGTACTGATTGCTCCTCGTCGCACCACGCCGTCTGCACCCGAAACCGATCGAGCTTGTGCGTGCAAACGGAGCTCCCTGAGCTTGATCGGCTCAGGCCCGGTCCATTTTTCGACTCACGTAAATCAGCGTTCAGCGCGCTGCGGTCGAGATCTCGCAGCTCTGGTAGTCGGAGCCCGCGAGCCAGTCCGGATCGGGGTAGTAGGCGAAGACGGCGGTGCCGCCGCGGACCGTATCGATCAGGGCGCGGTGGACGGCGGGATCGACGGCGGGGCAGCCCCAGCTGCGGCCGAGGCGGCCGAACTGGCGGGCCACGACGGGCGTGGCGTACTCGGCGCCGTGGATCACGATCGCCCGGTCGCGGGCGCGATCGTTGATGCCCTTCTCGAGGCCGTCGAGGCGCAGCGAATAGCCATGGCGCCCGACGTAGGTCTCGGCCGTCCGGAACAGCCCGAGGCTCGATTGATGCGAGCCGGCGACGTTCGAGAAGCGCGTCGAGACCGCTTCGCCGCTGCCGCGGCCGTGGGTCACCAGCTCGTGGAAGCGGACCTGCCCGCGCTCGAGATCGAGCACCCAGAGCCGGCGCAGGGCGGAGGGGCGGGTGTAGTCGATGAGCGTGAGCGTCGAGCCCTCGACGACCCCGCGCGCGCGGGCGCAGTCGAGGGCGCGCAGCGCATGGCGCAGGGGCCGCGCCGGAACGCCCGCGGCGAGCAGCTGTTCGGCATTCGACGGGGAGATGGAAGCGAAGCGCATGCCGCTCCCGCCGGCCGCGTGTGCAGGAGTGCCGGCGAATGCAGCGAGGAATGCGAGAACGCACGCGAAGCCGAACGCGACGGCGCGATCGAGACCCCGATCGCGATCCCGAACGATCGCGTGTGCGATGCATGTACCGGCCATCACGATCGCCGTCCTCCCGGCGTTGCCTTCGCATGCTAGTGCGCGCTTCTCGCGCCGACAGCATGGAAGGATGGAAATTTTTCGAGACGACGAAGATTCGCCGTATGCGCGCTCGCCACGTGTGAGGACCAACACGGTCTGGCGCGGAGCTCGCGACTCTTCGACACTGCGCTTCGACCCGATCGATTCGTCTACTCCCAGCGCGCGACCGACGCAGGAAGCCCTCGCCCGAACGATGAAGATCCACGGCACACGTACCCAGGGCAGCCCGCGCCGGCTCGCCGTCTTCCTCGAAGAGAAGGGGCTCGCGATTCCTTTCGTGCCCGTCGATCTGCGGGCTGGCGAGCACCGCACGCCCGCGTTCCTCGCGAAGAATCCCCTCGGCCTCGTCCCCGTTCTCGAACTCGATGACGGCCGCTGCATCGCCGAGACGACGACGATCGCGCGCTATCTCGAAGACCTCTTTCCCGAGCCGGCCTTCCTCGGCCGCGATCCGCTCGAACGTGCGGAGCTCGACATGTGGGCCCGCCACGTCGAGTTCGGCTTCTACACCGCGGTCCGCGCGTGGTTCCGCCACGGCTCGCCCTTCGCCCGGGCGCTCGAGCCCGAGCAGATCCCGGCCTGGGCGGCGCTCGCGCGGCGTCAGGCCGAAGACGCGCTCCGGATCCTCGACGCCCGTCTCGCGCGCGAGACCTTCGTCGCCGGGCCGCGCTTCAGCTGGGCCGACATCACCCTCGTCACGAGCCTCGAGGGCACGGCCGCCGCCGGCTTCGAGATCCCGGGCGATTGCGGGAACGTCCGGCGCTGGTTCGAAATCGCAGCGCAGCGCCCGAGCGTCGTCGCGACGCGGCCCGCCTGAGGCCCTCTCGCGCCTGGGCGGTGGCCGCCCGATCGGGCGCTACCGTCCGAGAGGCGGCGCCGACGCCTTCGCGCGCGCATTCGAACCGAACGGGAAGCTGCGAGGTCCCCCATGCTCGACGAAAAAGCCTGGGCCGAATACTGCCGTCGAACCGAGAACGCGGCCCGGCTCGTCATGGCCGCCGCCCCCGACGATCCCTTCGACCGTGCCGAAGGCCTTCGCTACGTCGGCCGGATCGCCCAGCACGGGCTGCAATCCTTCATCGAGGAGAGCGATCCGACGAATCCGGTCGTGACCCACAGCCTGCCGAAGCTCGGCGGCGACAACCCGGACTACGTCTACTCCGTCGCCGCGCTCTCGGGCGAGTACGAGTACCGCCTGCGCGGGCGCCTCGGCGACTCGGCCTACCTCGGCATCGGGACCTACCACGGCGGCGTCGGCACCGCCGAAGGGCTCCAGATCTCGGGCTACCTCGCGGGCAAGGACCTCGCGATCGGCGCCGACGGGCGCTTCGAGATCACGCTCGCCTGCGAAGAGCGCCCGGGCCCCTGGCTGCCCATGAAGCGCGAGACCTCGCAGCTCATGATCCGCGAGCTGCTGCTCGACCGCCGCAATCAGCGCTCGGCCGAGTTCACGATCGAACGCACGACGGGCGGCCCCGCCGCGCGCCCCCTCGACCCGGCCCATTACGCCGCGCAGCTCGCCCGGGCCGGTGACTACGTCGAAGGCGCGATCGCCCAGTTCCTGGAATGGTCGAAGGATTTCGCCTCGCGGCCGAATCGGATCGATCGCCTCGACGAGCGCCTCGCCTCCGGCGCCCGCGGCGATCCCCATACCCATTACTACGGCGGCTACTACGCGATCGGGCCCGACGAGGCGATGATCGCCGAGCTGATCCCGCCGGCCTGCGAGTACTGGAACCTCCAGCTCTGCAACCACTGGCTCGAATCCCTCGACTACCGCCGCCATACCGTGAGCGTCAACCACGCGAGCGCCGTGGCCGGCGAGGGCGGGAAGGTCCGCGTCGTGATCGCCGGGCGTGATCCGGGCGTTCCCAACTGGCTCGACACGGCGGGGCATCGCCGCGGCTGCATCATCCTGCGCCAGGTCGGCACCCTGACGCCGGACGATCCGCGCTGTCGGGTCGTGAAGCTCGCCGACCTCGCCTCGCTCGCGCGGAGCTGAGCCGAAGCACGCTCCCGGCCGACGGGCGTCAGCGCGCCTTTTCGAGGAAGAAGCGCGCCAGCTCGAAGCGATCGTTGCCCCAGAACATCCGGTCGCCGACGAAGACCGTCGGGACACCGAAGACTCCGCGCGCCATCGCGTCGGCGGTCTCGCGGTCGAGCCGTTCCCCCAGCTCCGGTGATTCGGCCCGGGCGAGCGCGGCCTCGGCATCGAGGCCGGCGCCGGCGAGCAACTCGCGAACCACCTCGCGCTCCGAGAGATCCCGGGCCTGCGCCCAGCGCGCGCGATAGGCCGGATAGTGGAACTCGCGGAATCGCCCCGCGTCCTTCGCGACCAGCGCCGCCGCGAGGGCGAGGCGGGTCGAGCGCTGGATCAGATGGCGCGGGCTCGTATCGAGATCGGCCCCGGTGAGCTCGGACCAGGCCTGGATGTCGGCGGCGAACCAGCGGCTCTTGCGTTCCCCGGGCGCCGGCGCCTGCCCGGCCGTCGCCTCCCGCGCCGTCGCGAGGTGGATCGGTCGGAAATCGACCTCGATGCCGAGATCCGCGAAATAGGCCTCGACGCGACAGCTGCCCATATAGGCCCAGGGACAGGCGTAGTCGAAATAGAAAGGCATCTGCACGGCGATCGTTCCTCCGCTCGGGATGCGCGGCTGCGAGGAAGCCTCCTCGAGCGCACGCATCAGAGCGCGTGGGAGAGCGGGGTATCTCCGAGATAGTCCTCGCGCCGGAGCGCTTCGATCTCGTCCGGCGAGAGCCCGAGCAGGCCAGCATAGACGAGCGCGTCGTGTTGTCCGAGCGCGGGCGGCGCGCGCCGGACGCCGAGGCGCGCGCCGTCGAGGAGCCAGGGCGAGGTCGGGAGCGGAAAGGTGCCGTAGCCCGGAAGCGCCGTCGGCTGGTGGAAGCCGCGCGCCTGCCAATGGGGATCGCGCGCGTGATCGGCGGCGTCGTGGACCGCGGCGGCCGGGATGCCCCGGCGCTGGAGCGCCTCCATCGCCGCGATCGGATCCTGCGTGGCGGTCCACTCGCGCAGACGCGCGTCGATTTCCGTGCGGTGATGGCGCCGCCCGGCGCGCTGCTCGAAGCGCGCATCGAACGACCAGTCCGGGCGCCCGATCGCGTCGCGCAGGGCCCGCCACTGCGAATCGTCCCAGACGCTGAGGGCGAGCCAGCGATCCTCGCCGGCGCAGGGGTAGACGCCGTGGGGCGCCATCTGCGGATGATCGTTGCCCACCGCCTTGCGGATCCGGCCGGCCAGCGCGTAGTCCATCAACGCCTCGGGCACGTGGTGCAACGATGCTTCGACGCCGGAGACTTCGACCTGCTGGCCCTCGCCCGTGCGGTCGCGCTGGGCGAGGGCCGTCAGGATCGCGACGGCGTTGGTCATGCCCGTCACGACGTCGGTATGCGTGCTGTAGTTGACGCGATCCGGGCCCGCGTCCGGAGGATGCCGGAGCGCGCCGTAGCCCGCGATGCCGTCCATCGCACCGCCCATGGTCACGCGCCTCGCATAAGGCCCCGTCAGGCCGAAGCCCGAGCACGAGAGAAGGACGAGCCTCGGATTGATCGCCTTCAGCGCCTCCCAGCCGATCCCCATCTTCTCCGGCACGCCCGTCACCATGTTGGTCACGACCACGTCGGAAGCCGCGACGAGGCGCCCGAAGAGCGCGATGCCCTTCGGCCGCGAGAGATCGAGCGTCATGCCGAGCTTGTTCCGGTTCGCCTGGACATAGCCCGAGTTGACGTCGAAGGGCCGCGGGCCGGGCTCGCGCCCCGGATAGAAGCTCGCGAGCGAGGGCGGCACGTCGACGGGACCGCGCGCATGATCGAAGCGCTGCACGGCCTCGACCTTGATGACCTCGGCGCCGAGATCCCCGAGCCACATCCCCGTCATCGGCCCCGCCCAGCCCTCGGCGAGCTCGAGCACGCGGATCCCCGCGAGCGGAAGGGACGCCTGCGAGGACGCTCCCCCCCGCGGCGGATCCATCGCCTCGACCGCGCGCGCCGTCGCGGCCCCGATCGCGATCGGCATCGGGGGCAGCGATCGGCTTCGCGCGGCGCCCGGCGCGCTCGATTCGCGGTTCTCGCCGCTCTCGGGCTTCTCGCGCTGCTCGCGCGATTCGAGCAGCTCGAGCTCGGCGAGGATCGCGTCGCGATGCTGGTCGAGCAGCGGCGCCGGACGACACGGGATCCAGCCCGCGCCGTGGAGGCGGAAGGGCTTCGTCGGCTGGCGGACGGGACCGGCCACCGGATGCTCGATCGTCTCGAACAGGCCGCGCGCCTCGAAGTGGGGATCCGCGAGCATGTCCGCCGCCGAGTAGACCGGCGCCATCGGGAAGCGTGCTTCCGCCGCGGCGTCGAAGATCTCGCGGCGGGTATGCCGCATCAGCCAGGCGTCCCAGATCGCGTCGAACTCCGCCTTGTTCCGGGCGATCGCGGCGGCGTTCTCGAAGCGCGGATCGCTCGCGAGCTCCGGCATGCCCATCATGCGGAAGACGCGGGGCCACCAGGAATCCCCGCGCCCGATCCCCTGCACGGCGACATAGCCGTCCTTGCACGCATAGCCGCCCATCAGGAACTGGGCGCGCAGCGGATCGCCGATCCGGCGCGGGATCTCGCCGTTGTAGAAGTAGGGCAGCGGCTGGCGCTCGCCCCCGGCGAGGAAGGCCTCGGCGATGGAAGTCGAGAGGCGATGCCCGCGCCCGTCACGCCGCGTCGCGTGCAGGGCCGCGAGGGCCGCCGCGGCGAGGGCGAGCCCCGCATAGCCGAGCGTCGCGTTCTCGGTCGATGCGAGGGGCTCCCGGCCGGGCAGCCCGCTCGAATACATCGGCCCGGCGAGGGCGTAGGCGACGAGCTCCGTGAGCTGCCAATCCCGATAGGGGCCCGAATCGCCGAAATTCGAGAGCGAGACGAGCGAGACGCGCGGATTCCAGGCCGCCAGGGTTTCGAAGCCGAGGCCCATGCGATCGAGGGTGCCCGGCCGGAAGCTCTCGACGACGAGATCCGCCCGGGCGACGAGCCGGCGGAAGACGTCGCGGTCTTCCGCGCGAGCGAGGTCGAGCACGATGCCGCGCCGGTTCGTATTGAGATAGAGAAAGAGGCCGCTCCGCTCGGGATCGACGTCGCCTCCCGGAAAGGGCCCGGCCCGCCGCATCGGATCGCCGCCGGGCTTCTCGACCTTGACGACGTCGGCGCCCTGGTCGGCGAGCTGCTTCACGCCGAAGGGCCCCGCGAAGCCCTGGGTCAGATCGAGAATGCGAATGCCCGCGAGTGAGTCCTGCATCCTGCCCCTCTCCCTCAGGCCAGCGCGCCGAAGAATTCGACGATCTCGTGAGCGAGTCGCACCGGATTCTCGAGCCCGGGGAAATGCCCGCCCTCGTCGATGATCTCCCAGCGGACGACGTCGTAATGCGGCTCGGCGAGGGCCCTCGGCACGCGGTTCGCCTCCTTGAACGCCGCGACGCCGAGGGGAACGCGGATCCGCGGCGGCTGCGGGATCTGGTTGCCGCTCGCGAAGGTCTCGTAGTACATCCGCAGGGAGGGGCCGATCGAGCGGGTGACCCAGTAGATCATGATCGTCGTGAGGAGCTGGTCCTTCGAATAACGTCGCGAGAGCTCGCGCCGGCCCTGCTCGTCCTCGATGTCGCTCCAGCGCCACCATTTCTCGAGGATCCAGGCCGCGAGGCCGACCGGCGAATCCGTCAGCGCGAAGGCAGGAGTCTGCGGCTTGGTGCGCTGCAGATGGACATAGCCCCATTCCCGGTCGCGATAGTCGAGCACACCCTGCCACCAGACGCGCTCTTCCGGCGAGAGCGCCGCGGGGTCCACCGGCGGCGCGAGCATGTTCACGTGGAGGCCGATCAGCTTCTCGGGATGACGCGCGCCGAGCGCCGTCGTCACGGCCGAGCCCCAATCGCCGCCGTGGGAGCCGAAGCGCGCATACCCGAGCTTCGCCATCAGCTGGACCCAGAGATCCGCGACCTGCCCCGCGCCGAAGCCGCGGCGCGTCGGCGGGCTCGAGAAGCCGTAGCCCGGCAGCGACGGCACGACGACGTCGAAGCCCGCCCGCGTCAGCGGCTCGACCACGGCGCTCAGCTCGTAGAACGAGCTCGGCCAGCCGTGCGTGAGGACGAGGGGCATGATCGGCTGCGTGCGCCCCTGAGCGCGGGCCCAGATGCAGTGCACGGAAGCATCACCGAGCTGGACGCGGAACTGCGGGAAGCGATTCAGCTCGGCCTCGCGCGCGCGCCAGTCGTATCCGCTCCGCCAATGCGCGACGAGATCGCGCAGGGTCGCGATGTCGGTGCCGTAGTCCCAGCCGGCATCGTCGAGAGTCTGCGGCCAGAGCGTCGCATCGAGGCGGCGCGCGAGATCCTCGAGGACCGCATCGGGGACGGCGATCTGGAAGGGCTCGATGCTCATCTCGGGCGGCGACCTCGCGCTTCACATCGATCGGAGCGATCGGCGCCCGCCCAGTCTACCCCGGGCGCCGCGTCCCGCGCGGCTCTATGCTGCGACTTCTCGACCCATTGCACGGATGGACGCCCGGCCGCGACCGGCACCGGCGCGCGGGCAGCGAAATCGCAGGAGGCCTCATGACGGCGACGGAATCGAAGCAGAAGACGGAGGCGCCCGCCGAGGTCCGGGTCGGCACCGTGCTCGTGAGCCTCCTCGATCCCGACCGGGGCCAGGAGGTCGCCTTCCACCGCTGGTACGAGCGCGATCATTTCTTCTCGGGCTGCATGGTCGGCCCGCATTTCTTCTCCGGCCGGCGCTATGTCGCGACGCGCGCGCAGAAGGACGTGCGGCTGCCAGCCCAGGACGCCCTGATTCCCGACGTCCGCTCGGGCTCGTATCTCGCGCTCTACTGGATCCTCGGCGGCCATCACGACGAGGCGCAGGCCTGGGCCACCGAGCGCGTGAAGGCGCTCCACGCGAACGACCGCATGTTCAGCATGCGCAAGCCCGTCCACGCCGGGTTCTACGCCGCACGCTTCGCCGTCTCCCACGATCCCGACGGTGTGCCGATCGAGCTCGCCCTCGAGCATCCCTACGCCGGCGTCGGCCTGACCTTCTTCGAAGCCAGCGAATCCGCCGGCCGTGAAGGCCTCGCCGCCGCGCTCGAGGGCGGACTGCTGCGCGATGCGCTCCGCGCCGAGGGCCCGTCGCTCTGTCTCGTGACCGAGCCGCTCCCCATCGCCGACGACATGCCCGCCTACGTCGAGCGCCCGAAGAATCTCGCGCGCCGGCTGCTCGTGTTCAGCTTCCATCCCGAGGACGCCACGAAGCAGCTCCCGGCCTTCGCGCAAGGCCTGGCGGAGCGCATCGAGGCCGCCGGGCTCGGCCGCCTGCTGCTCTCGGCGCCTTTTCTTCCCACGATCCCGGGCACGGATCGTTATGCGGATGAGCTCTGGTAGGCGGCCGAAACGTCAAGGTGGATGGACCGGGGACCGAAGGGAGGGGCATGATTCGAGCCGCCCGCCGACCCCGCCGCCGACCGCACCCCTCGCCGGGCCGGTGCGCCGGGGCGTGCGCCAGGCCGCGCGCCGCAGGGCGAACCGCCGCGCGCGTCGCGCACTTCTTCACCGCCCTCGCCCTCTCCACCCTGCTCGCGCAGGCCCTTCCCGCCGCCGGCGCCGAACGATCGTCCCCCGAGTCGGAGGACTGGACCTGCCGCGGACAGGTCTGCCAGCGGGTCTCACAACGCGGGAACTATCTGACGCTCGAGCTCCAGAGCCGCCGGCCGGCGCCGTGCTGGGTCGTGCTCGAGCCGCATGGGCTCACGAACGTGAAGGCCCTGCAGGCGACACCCTTCACCGTGCGCCTCGAGCCCGGGCAGACGCGGACCGCCGGCGTGCTCACGATCGAAGACGCGGCCATGCCCCATCGCTACCAGACGAAATGGCGCGTCCTGGCCGGCAATCCGAATGCGATCCACGACGACCGCTGGCACTACCGCATGCCCTTCGGCGGGAGCCATATGGTGCCCATCAGCCAGGGCTACAACGGCCGCTTCAGCCACAAGGGCGCGAGCGCCTACGCGCTCGATTTCCCGATGCCGTGGGGCACGCCGATCCTCGCCTCGCGCGGCGGAACGATCGTCGAGGTCATCAACGACAAGGTCGCGAGCGGGATCCGGACGGGCGAGAGCGAAGGCGACAACCGCGTCGTCATCGAGCATCTCGACGGCACCTTCGCGGTGTACGCGCATCTGCGTCATGGCGGGCCGGCCCGCGTCGGCCAGCGGGTCCAGTCCGGCGAGCTGATCGGTCTCTCGGGCGATACCGGCTTCTCGACGGGCCCGCATCTGCACTTCGAGGTCTACAAGATCGGGAAGAACGGCCAGCGCCAATCCATCCCCGTGAAGTTCTGGAACGGAACGAAGGCCGGCTTCACGCCCCTCGCCGGCCTTCAGTACAAGCCGGGCTGCCCGCGCGACGGCGGCGAGATGTGCATGCCGGGCGAGCTCGCGAGCGAGCCGGGGCTGAAGCCGGCCGGGCCGGCGCGAGCGCTGCCGGCTGCGCAGGCCCCGGGAGCCTCGTCCGACGCGCAGTCGAGATCGGCCCCTGCCCAGCCCAGGCGGCGCGAAGATGGCGCCTGCCTCTGCCCGAACGGCGCGACCCTCCACGTCGACCTGCCCTGCGAGCTCGTCTGCGGGCGCTGAATCCTCGCGGAAGGGCCCCCTAGCCCCGAATCTTCGATCAGCCTTCTTCGCCGGACTCCGAATCGTCGGCGGCAGGCACCCTCTTAGGATCGCGGTCCCGCTCGTACTGGTCGCGATCCTTGCGCCAGGCATCGTAGTCGAAGCGCTTCTGGCCCGTCTCGTCGAGACTCGCAGGACGATCCCGCTCGGCTTCGTCGTCTCGCGTGAAGCGGGGATTGCGGCCGGCGTCGGGATCGTCCGGCGCTGCGTCGGCGTCGTCGTCCTCGTCCGGACCGTAGGCGCCCTTGCCGCCGAAGGGACCGTCGTCGGCGTAGACCCCGAGACCCTCGACGCGATCCATGTCGATCTTCTCCTCGGCCACTTCGTCGAGCCAGAACACGGGGACCCCGGCTTCGCGGGCTTCGTCGTAGATCGACGCGATCTGGGCCCGGACGAGCTCGAGCTCGGCCTTCGCATTCTCGGCGTTCGTGCGATGGAAATGTCGCACGCCGCTGCGGCGATAGGTGCGGCGATTCGAGTCCGCGTACTCCTTGGTCGCGAGCTGCGCGGTCTGGGCGAGGCGCGCCTCTTCCATCCGGAGCTTGCGGAAGCGGCCCTGCCAGTAGCTCCGGAGCTCGGCTTCGTCCGAAGCCTGGTCGGCGGCGGCGACGCGCGGGCCGACGACGATCGCCGCCCCGAGCAGGAAGCCGACGGCCAGCAGGCCGCTCGCGATCACCCGCTGCATGCGGCGCGTCCGCGCGCCGATTCCGTTCCGCGTCATTTGGCTCCTCCTTCTTGTGCGTACGGCCGGTTCAGAGACGGAACCGGCCGATCTCGTCTTCGAGGCCCTTCGCGAGGGCGGAGAGATCGGCGACGGTGGTGCTGGTCTGCTCCGC
>JAWKRX010000046.1:0-31716 GCA_041389425.1 Myxococcota bacterium | reverse complement strand
GGCCCGCCGGCATTACGGGGCGGCATGGGCGCAGCTCGATCCCCCGCATCATCTCCACATCCCGGCGCGCGCGAGCATCGAGCGGCTCGCGGCCGGGGAAGGTCTCGAGCTCCTGCACGTCGAGGACGACTCGGGGCCCTTCCAGATCCTCGGGAGCGAGCCGGGCGGAGCGGGCGGCGCGATCGCGCGCGGGCTGCGATGGCTCGCGGCGAGGCGGCGGGCGGCGCGCCTTCGCCGGGCGGGGCTCGGCGACCAGGCAGCCTACTACCTGCGCCGACCCGTCACATGAAGCTCGGCCGCGTCCCGATGATCTTCTCCGCCTCGAGCTGCGCGACTTCGGCATCCGAGAGGCCGAGATCGCCCTGAAGGATCTCGCGGTTGTGCTGGCCGAGGGTCGGCGGCGGGCTGCGATGCAGCTCGCGCTCGAAGGCCGAGAAGATCGCGGGGAAGGAGGGATAACGCGTCTCGCCGGTGACGGGATGCTTCATCGTCTGGAAGAAGCCGCGCGCCGCGAGCTGGGCATTCGGGTGGAGGCAATGGTTGTTGATCGAGGCCGCGGCGGGGACGCCGGCTTCGAGCAGCGTCTCGAGGATCGCGTCCCGCGAGCGCGTGCGCGCCCAATCCGCGACGCGCGCGGCGAGCGCGGCGTGGGCGGCATGGCGTCCGGCATGGGTGGCGAGCGCCGGGTCCCGCCGCCAGTCTTCGGCTGCGAGTGCGCGGCAGAGGCCGGCCCATTCCGCGTCGGTCGTGACCGAGATCGCGATCCGCTCGTCCGCTGCGTTCGTCTCGAAGATGCCCTGCGGCGCGGCATGGGGCATGACGTTCGCATGCCGCGTCAAGAGGACGCCGAAGGCCGAATACTCGAGCACCTGCTCGGCTGCGATGTTCAGCGCTGGCTCGACCAATGCGACTTCGACGACCTGGCCCTTGCCCGTGCGGGCGCGCTCCTCGAGGGCGAGGCCGAGGGCGAAGACGGTGTGGACGCTGCCTAACGGATCGCACAGGCCGCGCACCACGAGCGGCAGATCCTCGTAGCCCGTCAGCCAGGCGAGCCCGCTGACCTGCTCGATCGTCATCGCGAAGCCGAGCCGGTCGCGCCAGGGACCGTCGAGGCCGAAGGCGGGCATGCGGACGTTGATGAGGCGGGGATTGAGCGCGGCGAGCGTCTCCGAATCGAGCCCGAAGCCCGGCATGACGCGCGCGGAGAAGTTCTCGATCACGACGTCGGCATCGGCGATCAGGCGCTTCACGAGGGCGACGCCGTCCGGATGATCGAGGCGCAGCGTGACGTCGCGCTTGCCGGGATTCGAGCCGTGGAAGACGTGCGCCCACTCCCAGACGGGCGTGCGCTGCCGCGCGGCGCCGGCGAAGCGCATGCCGTCCGGACGCTGGACCGATTCGACCTTCACGACGTCGGCGCCGAGGTCGGAGAGGATCGAGGTCGTGTACGGGCCCGCCCAGAAGGCCGTGAGGTCGACGACGCGCAGGCCGGTGAAGGGCAGATCGGGCTGGCTCATCGGGCCGCGGCTCGCCGGGATCGGGCGCGCCTTGCTGCCGCTGATCTCGGCGAGCACCGAAGCGCGATCCGCGTCGAGGCGCGAGGTCGCACCGACCGGCGCGGGCGTCATCGACTCGAGGCGATAGGGCGGCCGCGGCTGCAGGAAGCCGCCGGGCGCGCGGCCGTAGACGCCACGGGCCTGGAAATGATCGAAGAGCGGCAGGTCCTTCCCGTTTCCGATCGGGGCGACGGGGATGCGGATCAGCTCACAGAGCTCGACGACCTCGGCGGTCGTCTTCTGCTTCATCCAGCCGTGGATGAATTCCTGCATGAAGTCGATCTGCTCCATGCGCTCGCGGCCTTCGAGAAAGCGCGGGTCTTCGGCGATGTCCTGGCGGCCGAGCATCGCGCAGAAGTCGGACCATTGTTGGCCGGTCTGCGTGCAGATGCCGATATGGCCGTCCTTCGTCGGCTCGATCGAGGGGATCTCGATCGCGCGCGGCAGCAGGCCGCCGAGGAACTGGCTGCCGATGTCGCCGAAGATCGTGAGGCATTGCAGCGCCGCCTCGAAGCTCGAGAGGTCGACGATCTGGCCGGCGCCGTCGCGCCGCGCCGAGATCCAGGCGGCGAGGGCGCTCACCGCCGCGAAGCTCCCCGCGACCCAATCGCAGACGCGCCCGCCGGCGGCGACCGGCTCGCGCCAGGGAAATCCGCGGTACTCGAGCGAGCCCGAAGCGGCCTGGAGCGTGAAGTCGTTGGCGGGACGCCGCGCCCAGGGTCCCTCCTGTCCCCACGGCGAGATGCGCACGATCACGAGCCCCGGATGCGCCTCGAGCCAGGCCTCGGGCTCGAGCCCCGCCGCTTCGAGGCCGCCCGGCCCCCAGTCCTCGATCACGATGTTCGCCCGCACGGCGAGCGCCGAGATCCGCTCGCGATCCGCCGCATCGCCGGGGTCGAGGGCGATCGAGCGCTTGCCCGCGTTCAGGTACTGGAAGAGCGGGCTCGATTCGCCGGGCGCGAGCGACTGGAAGGATGCCGTCCAGCGCCGCATCGGGTCGCCTTCCGGCCCCTCGACCTTGATGACCTCCGCGCCTGCGTCGACGAAGAGCTTGCTCGCATAGGGCGCTGCGATCTGGCCCCCGAGCTCGAGGATGCGCACACCCTGGAAGGGTCGTTTCGGAGCAGTCGCCATGGGCTATCGGATCCTCCCGCCCGACTCTACCATCGAACGCCCCGCTCGCGCGTGGGAGAAGAGGAGGACCGCTTGCTGACCGAGTTCCAGGGGAAGGTGGCCGTGGTGACCGGTGCGGCGAGTGGCATCGGCAAGGCGCTCTGCGAGCGCTTCGCGCGCGAGGGCATGCGGATCGTGATGGCCGACGTCGAGCACGAGCGCCTGAAGCACGCCGCCGGCGAGATCGAAGCGCTCGGCGCCGAAACGCTCTTCCTGCGCACCGACGTCTCGCGCGCCGACGACCTCTCGCAGCTGCGCGACGCGACGCTCGAGCGCTTCGGCGCGGTCCACGTCCTCTGCAACAACGCGGGCGTCTTCGCCGGCGGCCTGTCGTGGGACGCGATCGCGACCGACTGGGAGTGGGTCATGGGCGTCAACGTCTACGGCATCCTCCACGGAATCCGCGCGTTCGTGCCGTTCATGCTCGAGCAGGGCGAGCCCGGCCACGTCGTGAACACCTGCTCGATGGCGGGCCTCATCAACATGCCGCTCTCGGGCGCCTACAGCGTCAGCAAGCACGCGGCGCTCTCCCTGACCGAGACGCTCTACCACGAGCTGCGCATCAAGCAGGCGAAGATCGGCGTCTCGGCCCTCTGCCCCGAGCTGATCCGCACGCGCATCGGCCATTCGGAACGCAATCGCCCGGCGCATCTCAAGCGCCCGGAAGGCGCGGGGACCCCCGAGCAGACGCTCGTCGAGCAGGCGATCAAGACGAGTACCGAAGGCGGCATCGAGCCCTCGGTGATGGCCGAGCGCGTCTACCAGGGCATTCGTGAAGACCGCTTCTATCTCCTCGCGGACGAGGGGACGAGCTGGGATCGCGCCTGCCAGACACGCCTCGAGGACATCCGCCTGCGTCGCAATCCGACGCTCGGTGCGGTCTCGGGCGGCAACTAGCGGGTGGAGCGCGGGCTCTTCTACCAGCCGGGTCCGCTCTCGCCCGCGCGCTTCGAGGCGCTCGTGCGCGAGGTCGTGCTCGCTGAGTCGCTCGGGCTGCAGCGCGTCTGGTGTCTCCCCACGTTCGGCGAGGACGGCGGGTTTCGCGGCGGTGCGCCTTCGGTCTGGCTCGCGGGGCTCGCCGGGAAGACGCGCGTCATCCGCCTCGGCTGGGGCGTGCCGGGGCTCTGGCCGCCGGGCGAGCCTCCGGTTCGGGAAGCGGAGCAGGCGGCGACCCTCGACGGCGCCTGCGGCGGGCGGCTCGACGTCGCCCTGCTGCCCGAGGTGGGCGAGGGCGCGGAGCCGGCGGGCCCGTTCGACGAAGGCCTGCGGATGTGTGTCGACATGTGGGCGCCGGCGACGTTCTCGTGGACCTCGCCGCGCTTCTCGGTGCCGCCGATCGACGTCGTCCCGAAGCCGGTGCAGCGGCCGCATCCGCCGCTCTGGCTGGTCGGCTGGTCGGGGGCGCATGCCTTCGAGGCGGGCCGCGCGGGGATGGGCTTCGTCGATGTCTCGGGCGGCGGATTCGAGGTCTGGGAGGCCGGCCGTGACTGCTATGTCGCGGGTCGTGCGGAGGCGCGGGCGGACGATCTCGTCTGCGAATCGGCCTTCGCCGTCGGTGTCGACTGGCCCGGGGATCCGGCGGCGGGATCCGCCGCGCTGCCCGCATCGCGCGCTGCGGCGAGTCCGGATGGCGCGCACGCGGCGCGCGATCTGCTCGCCGGTCTCGAGGCGATCGGGATCGACGACGTCCTGCTGCGCGGGAGCACGCTCGAGGACGACCACGAACAAACCTGTCGGCGGATCCGCTGGTTCGCCGACGCTGGACGGGAAGGAGAGGGGCGATGAAGCGACTCGAAGGCAAGGTGGCGTTGATCACGGGCGGAATCTCGGGCCTCGGCGCGGCGACGGCGCTGCGCTTCGCCGAGGAAGGGGCGAAGGTCGTGAGCTTCGATCTCGGCAGCGAAGTCGGCGCCGATTGGAAGGCAGCGGGCGAGCTCGGCGTCGGGACGAAGACCTATCAGGGCGACGTGCGGGATCTCGCCGCGCTCGAGGCCTGCGTGCGCGACGTCGAGGCGAGCTTCGGGCCGATCGACATCCTGATGAATTCGGCGGGCGTCGCCGGCGGCGGGGCGGTCCACATGATCGACGAAGCCGCCTGGGACCTCACGGTCGACGTCAACCTCAAGGGCACGTTCCTCGCCTGCAAGGCGGTGCTCCCGGGCATGATCGCCCGGCGCAGCGGCAGCATCGTCAACGTCGCGAGCATCGAGGGCATCCAGGGATGCGAAGGCGGCAGCTCCTACAACGCCTCGAAGGGCGGCGTCGTGCTGCTGACGAAGAACATGGCCCTCGACTACGGCGGCCGCGGGATCCGGGTCAACGTGATCTGCCCCGGCTTCATCGATACGCCGCTCTTCCGCTCGGTCATCGGCGCCGGCGCGATGAAGGGCGTCGGCGAGCGGATCGCCTATCAGCATCAGATGAACCGCTTCGGCAAGCCCCGCGAGATCGCCCATGCGGCGCTCTTCCTCGCTTCGGACGAAGCGTCCTTCGTCTCGGGCCAGGCCCTCGCCGTCGACGGCGGCTTCACGGCGGGCGTGCGCTTCGGCGTCGCCAAGATGATGGGGCTCGAGGACTAGCGGGGCGCGGGGGGCGGCGTTCGACGGCCGTACCAGGCGCCTCGGGCGAGCGGCGCGGGGTTCGTGGCTCGGACGTGCGCGTTCTGGATCGCCGGCGCGTCCGTCGCCGTGCCGCGCGCACGACCATTACATCTCACCCCGCACCACTCGCCCGAGGCGCTCGGGGGGCTGTTGGGAGCCGGAGATCCGCGTCCCGAAGTTTTTTGGGGTTGCGCGCGCCGCGCTCGGCCCGGTCGCCTCGATGGGCCGACTGTACGGCGCGGAAAGAAGCGGGGTCCCAAGGCGATGGGATTGGACGGCTGGCGCGGGAGTGGCTGGCCGTGAACGTCGTGCCGTCTCGAAGCCCACCCCTCACGAGGCGTACGGATCTCGATCATCCATCTCGCAGTCCGCATGAATCGGTCCACGAAGGCGTCGCGAGCGTCCCGGGCGGGCGGTGCGGGGTGAGATGTAATGGAGGCCCGCGCGGCACGGCGATGGACGCGCCGGCGAGTCTAGACGCGGGCCTCCGAGCCACGAACCCCGCGCCGCCCGCCCGGGACGCATGGCACAGCGTTCGAAGCCCAAGCCCCTGCGAACCCCGCTAGAACGCGATCGAGAGCCGCCCGACGAGGTCCTGTTCGAGGGTGTGCTCGGCGACGTAGGCCTGGTAGCGCACGTCGAAGCGCAGCCGGTTCGCGGCGACCGGGACGAAGCGGAAGCCGACGCCGATCTCCGCGCCGCCTTCGTCTTCTTCGCCCTCGATCGTGAAGCCGCCGACCGTATCGGGGCTGCCCAGGAGCCGGGCCGAGACGTCGCGCTCGTTGCCCTCGACGAATTGGCGCCAGGCGACGTCGAAGCTCGGGCGCCAGATGCCGGTCATCCATTCGAACCAGGGGCCGAGATAGGCCTTGTGCTCGTAGACGGAGCCGAGCCGGATGCCGGCGCGCAGCGAGCCGACCTCGTCGTCGCGCTCGTCGACCTCCAGGCCGAAGCCGCCGGCCTGGCGCTCGCGGATGCCATCCTGCTCGACGAAGGCCCAGTCGAAGCCGAAGATCGGTTCGATGTTCACGGGGCCGGCGTCGATGCGGTAGCCGATCTCGGTGGCGAGCAGGGTGCGGTCGCTCTCGTGGTCGTCGAGGGCGCGGGTATCGATCGGCGCGGCCGGATCGTCGACGCGGATGCGGCGGCGATCCTGATGGAAGCCGTGGCCCCAGCTGACCACGCCCTGCAGACGGAAGGGCCCCGGCGTCCAGGCGACGGCGCCCGTCAGCTCGGCGAGGGTGAGGGTGCTCTTGCCGGCGCGCGCGACGTCGATGCTGCCGCGCTGGCTCGAGACGGCGAGGGTGAGGTCGAGGCCCGCGAGCGGTTGGAAGTCGACGCCGGCGATCAAGCCGCCGAGCTGGGCGTCGTAGCGCGCATGCCCGTCGAAGGCGTCGCGGTCGCGGAACGAGCCGAGCGTCGCGGCCCAGGGCGCGATCCGCCGCGCATGGCAGGGCAGCACGCGGGCGTTGGCCGTCCAGGGATCGACCTCGCCCGGCTGGCATTCGCGCGGGCGATCGAAGATCAGCGCCGCGATGCGGCGGCCGGCCTCGACGGAGACCGTCGTCTGCGCGTCGTAGGCCTCGGGATTCAGGGCCTCGTAGACGCTCCCGATGTTCTCGACGTCCTCGATGCCGTCGAGCACGTCCTGCAGATCGCCACTCGACCCGCCGGCGGCCTGCAGATCGAGCAGGTTCTGGGCGATGGCGCGCTGGTTCGAGCTGCGGGCGACGCCGAGCAGGCCGACGTCCTCGAACAGGGCGAGCAGGCCCATCGTGTCGTAGCTGGCAGTGAAGATGCGCGTACCGGAGGCGTCGGGGAATTCGATTTCGTCGAACTCGCCGGTGTAGCCGCCGTTCGCGAGCACCACGCGATAGGGCGTCGCGCTCGGCGTCAGGTTCTCCCCCTGCACGACCTCGAGCGTGCCGTCGAGGGTCGCGGCGCCCTGGATCGTGAGCGGCGGGGTCGTGCTGTCGAGGGTCACGCGGATCGTGCCTTCGTCCGCGACTTCGAGGCCACCGCCGAGGGTGATGGGCGTCGGGATTTCGAGGGTCGCGAAATCGTCGATCACGGTCAGCCCGGTGAAGCTGCTGGTATTGGTCAAGATCCACGGGGCCGCGGGATTCTGGGCGGTGCCCTGGAGCAGGCGGAGGGTCTCGAAATTCTCGAGAGCGCCGACATCGAAGGTCGCCGAGGCGCCGACGCCGGTGAGGACGACCTCGTCGTCGCCGTCGCCACCGGAAATCGTTCCCGCCATCTCCGCGTTCGAGTCCTGGAAGTAGCGGTCGTCGCCGTCCTGCAGCTCGATCCGCCCCGTGATTTCGCCGAAGTTGACGATCAGGTCGTCTCCGTCGGAGCCGCGGATCGCGACCGCGGCCGGATTGGCCAGGATCGATCCGTTGGTGCCGACGATGATCCGGTTCTCCCGGTCCGCGACGAAGTCGCGAACGACGACCAGCGGACCCGTATCGGCGTCGCCGGTGATCGAGCCGGAGACGGAGAGCGAGCCGAAGAGTCCCTGCGATGCCAGCGGGTCGAAGCGGTCGAAGAGGTCGTTGCCGCCGATCGAGACGCCGATCGCGTCCGTACCGCTGACGGAGATCGTGCCGGAGACGCTGACGAGGCTGTTGTGGTTGCCCGCGAGATTCGACTCGTCGCCGGCGAAGAGCCCGACGGAGCGGTCGCCGATCACGAGGATCGTTCCCTGATTGCGAATCCCCGCCGCACTGGGGACGAGGCGATCGGGCGTCGAGGCGTTGCCGTCGTGGTCGCCGACCGTCCCGTCGACCCAGCCGTCGCCGAGCTTCATGCCGAAGCTGTCGGCGCCGTTGATCACGATGTTGCCGCTGTTCGTGACGTTCGCCGCCTTGTCGAGGTCGGTCCGGTTGCCGCCGAGGACGCCGTGGCCGCCGTCTCCATTCATCTCGATCCGGCCGGTCGTCGCGATGCCGGAGTTCTCCCCGGTCTCGAGACCGATGCCGTTCGCGCCATCGATCCGGATGGTCCCGCTGTTGACGGCGCCGTTCGGGAGGACGCCGGTCGTGTTCTCGTTGATGGAGATCGCGGTCGCGTCGTCGGCCTGCAGGACGATCAAGCCCTGGTTGTCGACGAAGTTGTCGTTGTTGCCGCGGATGCCGTGACCGCCGGTCTGGGTCACGGTGACCGTCGCGTCCTCGCCGATTTCGACAGTGCTGTCGTCCTGGACGAGGATCGCGCTGTCGAGCCCGGGATCGCTGTCGTCGAGCTCGGCGTCGGGGCCCGTCGTGATCGTGACGTTGTCGGCGCCACTCGCGTCGTAGCCCGTCTCGTCGGTGCCGGAACACTCGACGGTCCCGTTGTCGCTGGGCGGATCCGGGACGCAGGCGGCGCGGGCGGTTGCCGGCGCGAATCCGGCAGCCGCAGCCGCAGCCGCAGCCGCGAGCAGCAGCGCCGCGACGAGGCGCGCAGTGCCGTGCGGCGCCACGTGTCCGACGGGTTGCGGCACGCGGGCGGACGCATCGCGCCCGGACGCCGCGAAGGAGGAGAGCGCACGGAGGAATCCGGCATCCGGACGGCGAAGCGATAGTTTCATGGAGTTTCCCGGTGGATCGACAAGGGCAAAGCCGTAGTGTAACTCTAGTCGCCTCGCCAAGACCCCCGGTGACGAAGGTCTTCGTGTGAGGCCGCGATTCGATCCCGTCGGACGCGGATCGCCGGCAGCCCGCAGGCAGTCGCGCCGAAGCGGCATCGATCTGCGCGGCAACCGAGCAAGAACGAGCTATTCAAGAGCGCGCCGTCCGAGGCAGCAGACGAGGAGACTCCCCCATGGCACTCGACCCCAAGAGCGTAGGCGCGAAGGGCCAGCCCGCGCGGCGATCCTGGACTTCGAAGGACGCGCTCCTTTATGCAGTAGGCGTCGGGGCCGGGACCAGCGAGCTGCAGTTCACGACGGAGAACACGAAGGACACGCCCCAGCGCGTGCTGCCGACGATGGCGGTCGTGCTCGGCGGCGGCGGGATCCCCTTCGACAAGGTCGGCACCTTCAACCCCGCTCTCATGGTCCACGGCACCGAAGGCATCGAGCTCTACGGCGAGATCCCGCCCGATGGCGAGATCGAGTCGGTCGGCGAGATCACGGGCGTCTGGGACAAGGGCAAAGCCGCCATCGCCGAATTCGAATCGACGGCGACGCTGCTCGCGACGGGCAAGCCGCTCTTCAAGGTCAAGATGTCGATGTTCTGCCGCGGCGCCGGTGATTTCGGTGGCGACCGCGGCCCCTCGCCGACCTTCGAGCTGCCGACGCGCAAGCCCGATCACGAGATCGTCTATTCGACGCGCGAGGACCAGGCGCTGACCTATCGCCTCTCGGGCGATCGCAACCCGCTCCACTCCGATCCGGCCTTCGCGAAGATGGGCGGCTTCGACCGCCCGATCCTCCACGGCCTCTGCACCTACGGCTTCACCGGCCGCGCCCTCCTGCACACGCTCTGCGGCTCGGATCCGAGCCGCTTCAAGGCGATGGACGGCCGCTTCTCGAAGCCCGTGATGCCGGGCGACTCGCTCACGATCCAGATGTGGGTCGACGGCAAGACGGCGCTCTTCGTCACGCGGAACCAGAACGGCGACATCGTCCTCGACCAGGGCGAGTTCAAGTTCGCATGAAGATCGGATGACGCGCGGCGGGACGGTCCTGGGCGGGGTTGACTCGACCCAGGGCCACGAGGACAATCCGGAGTGTTCGCCGTTGCACTTGATCGGCGACCGCGGTGCGACGATGTCGGTCGGGGGAGCGCGATTCGAAGCGCCCCGTCGGCATCGGTGACGGAGGTCTGGCCCTTGGCTCGAGGTACGGCAATCCAGCCATCCCGCGCACGACTTCGGGATCGGTCGAGAGACCGCTCCGAGGAGCGACGGCGCGAGCCCGCCTCCGGGCCGGCTGCTTCGAGGCCCGCCGCGAGGACCCGATCCGAAGACTTCCGCCCCGGGCGAACGATGGCCGCCCGGACGAACGAGATCGAAACCTGAAACCCCTGCGCCCCTGCGCGGGGGTTTCGTGTTTTCAGGGCCCGCGTTCGGAAGGCAGACGCAAAGAGAGCGGGCGATCGGGGCCCCTGAAGAGACGGCAGAGGCGGAAGTCGAGACGAAGGCAGTCCGGAAAACGCAGACGAGAGGTGGACGGCTGATGCGCAACAGGAAGTCGCTGGATCTCGAGAGTCGCTGGTGGACGCTCGGTGGTGCGGAAGTGCTCGACATGATGAGCAGCATCGGCGCCCTCGTGCGCGCCGGGCAGACCGTCCACATCGGCACCGACGCCCAGAAATCGGCGACGCGCATGGAGTTCGTCACCGTCGCCTGCGTGCTGAACCCCGGCAAGGGCGGCCGCGTCTTCTATACCCGCCGCTTCGATCGCAAGGAGATCACGCTCTTCGAGAAGCTCTCGACCGAGACCTGGCTCTCCCTCGATCTCGCGATCCGGATGCACGAAGCCTTCGATCTCCCGCCCGCCCAGCAGCAGATCTGGGTCCACGTCGACGCGAACCCCGACGAGCGCTTCGACTCGAGCGACTACGTGAAGCAGCTCGCCGGCATGGTCGCGGGCTCGGGATTTCCGGTGCTCGTGAAGCCGAACGCCTGGTGTGCTTCGCATGTGGCGGACTACGCCGTCAAAGGCAAACACTTCCGCGCCCGCATGCACGCGGCCTGACCCGGCGACCGCGCGACCGACGCGCTTCGACCGACTGCGGCCCCGGGCAGTCTCACAAGGCGCGACCGGCGCGGCGCGCTGGGCGCGAATGGCTCGCCCTGGCACCGCGCCGCATCGCTTCCCGTATGCATTTGCAGCTTCGGCCTGAAAGCTGGATCGACCTTCGGCTGCGCTTTACTTCGCGCCCAGCGCACCGCGCCGGTCGCTCGCTGGGGTGCTGATCGGGGTCGAGGGCGGGGCGGGCGTGTGGGGCGATCGGAGGCTGAATGGAGCCGCGCACTCGACGTTCTTGCTCGAATCGAAGCTCCTCCCCAAGCGTTGCCCCTCGACGTCTTCGCGCGGCGTTCTCCAACTTGCCCGCCTCGGCCGTCATGGCGCGGGGCATGCGAAATTCGGCAGAGCAGGAGCGGTCGGCAGGCCATGGGGGATGCGAACTCGAGCAGGGCAGGAGCGGCCGGCGCGACGTGGGGGATGCGAAGTAAAGCGCAGCCTGAGGCCGGTTCAGCTTGCAGGCCGCAGAAGCAGAGAATTTCGAGAAGCGACGTGATTGGATGCTAGGGCGAGCCATTCGCATCCCCCACGTCGCGCCGACCGCGGCTTGTGACGCATTCACGTCCCCCATGGCCTGCCGGCCGCGTCTTCTAGCGCATACGCATCCCCCACGTCGCGCCGACCGCGACTTGTGAGATGGCTCGAGCCGCGCGAGGGCGTCAGGCCTTGCGGAGTTCGGCGCCCGCCTCCGTCGCGAGCTTCTCGAAGCGCTGCAGGAAATTCTGCTCGTCCTGGTCCGTCAGCGTGCGCGCGTCGGATTGGAGCAGCACGTGGAAGGCGAGGGATTTGCGGCCTTCGCCGATCGATTTGCCGCGGTAGAGATCGAAGAGCTCGACGTCGACGACCTGGCCCTTGCCGGCGGTCTCGACGAGGGCGATGAGGTCGCCGGCGGGTGTGGATTCCGGGACTGCGACGGCGACGTCGACCTTGATGCCGGGGTAGCGGGGCAGCGGACGATAGGTGCTGCCGCGACGCTCGGCGGCGAGCAGGGCGTCGAGGCAGACCTCGGCGAGGGCGACCTCGCTGTCGAGATCACCGCTGAGGCCCAGCGCGGGGGCGAGGCCGGGCTCGAGCTCGGCGACGACGGCGGCGGTGTGCGGCGCGCCCGGGAGCTCGAGGAAGAGGCATTTGCCCGGATGCGCCCAGCTCGGCCGGTCGCCCTCGCTCGTCCAGCGCGGCTTCGCGAGGCCGAAGGCATCGACGAGCTCGTTCACGACGGCTTGAAGGCGAGGGAGCCGACCTTCGTCCCAGCGCGCGTTCTTCGGGTTCGGCCGCGGGCCCGCCCAGGCGAGGGCGAGCAGATGGCGCTCGCGGGGCTCGCCCTTCGCGTTCGCGTGTTCGGGCTCGTAGGCCTTGCCGATCTCGAAGAGGCGGACGTCCGCATGGTGGCGACGGTTCGCTTCGAGGGCGGGCAGCAGGCTCGGTGCGACCCGGCGCCGGATGCGGGACTCGCCCTGGTGGACGGGATTGATGACGCGGACGTGCGGCCGGTCGCTCTCGCCGAGGCGTTCGACGAGGCCGTCGGCGATGAACGAATAGGAGAGGTTCTCGCGGAAGCGCGCGCCGCCGGCGAGCCGGTCCTGCAGATGGCGGACGAGGCGGCGGCGTTCGTCGCGGGGCGGGGGTGCGATCGAGAGCTGGAGCGGCTCTTCCTCGATGTTGCCGTAGCGATGGATGCGGCCGATCTCCTCGATCAGGTCCTGCTCGAGGGTGATGTCCTTCGTCGCGCGGAAGCTCGGCACGCGCACGCGGAACGCTTCGCCCTCGCCCGGGACCGCATCGTCGGCCTCGACGCCGAACTCGAGGCGCTCGAGGATCCGGCGGATCTCGCTCGCGGAGAGTGCTTTGCCGAGGGCGCTGCGGACACGATCGCAGCGCAGGCGGATCGTCGTCGTCGGATCCTGCCATTCGCCGACGTCGGTGACCTTCGCGTCGAAACGCGCCGCGGGCGCGATCGAGGCGAGCACGCGTGCGAAATGGCCGGCGGCGGCGAGGGGGAGCAGCGGATCGAGGGATTTCTCGAAGCGGGCCGACGAATCGGTGCGCAGGCCGAGGCGGCTCGAGGTCCGGCGGATCGTCGTGGCGCGGAAGCTCGCGACCTCGAGCAGAAGGGCATCGCTGCCGCCTTCGACCTTCGAATCGTCGCCGCCCATGATGCCGGCGAGGGCGACGGGCGCGTCGCCGGCGCAGATCAGGAGGTCGGCCTCGCTCGGGGTGCGATCGACGCCGTCGAGGGTGCGGATCGATTCTCCGGGGTGGCTGGTGCGCACGACGATGCCGCGGCCGCCGCCGACGGCGTCGAGGCGGCGGCGATCGAAGACGTGGTTCGGCTGGCCGAGATCGAGCATCACGAAGTTCGAGACGTCGACCAGCAGATCGATCGGGCGCTGACCGACCGCGAGCAGCAGATGCCGCAGCCAGTCGGGCGAGCGCTCCGCGCGCACGCCGTCGATCGCGAGGCCGACATAACGAAAGCAGTCCGGGCTCTCGATGCGGACGGGGTAGGCCGCGCCGTTTCCCGTCGCCGGGGGCGAGAGATCGAGGGGCCGGAGCGAGCGCTCGTAGATCGCGGCGAGCTCGCGCGCGAGGCCGCGGTGGCCCCAGAGATCGGGGCGATGGGTCAGGGATTTGTTGTCGATCTCGACGACCCAGTCTTCGAGGTCGAGGGCGCGGGCGACGGGCGTTCCGACGGCGGCGGATTCGGGCAGCACCCAGATGCCGTCGTGATCGTCGCCGACGCCGAGCTCGCGGGCCGAACAGATCATGCCGAACGACTCGACGCCGCGGATCTTCGAGCGCTTGATCGTGAGATCGCCGGGCAGCTTCGTGCCGATCTTCGCGACCGCCACCTTCTGGCCGGCGGCGACGTTCGGCGCGCCACAGACGATCGCGAGGGGCTCGCCCGCGCCACCCGCGGCGGAGGCGCCGACGTCGACACGACAGAGCGAGAGCTTCTCGGCGTCGGGATGGCGTTCGCAGGCGACGACGTGGCCGACGACGACGTCGCCCGTCGCCGGCGCGAAGCGCTCGACGCCTTCCACCTCGGCGGTCGAGAGGGTGAGATCGTTCGCGATCTGCTCGGGCGTGAGGCCCGTGAGATCGACGTGGCGCGCGAGCCAGCGCAGCGAGGCCTTCATCGGATCGGCTCCATCAGAACTGCTCCAGGAAGCGCAGATCGCCGGAAAGGAGGTGGCGCACGTCGTCGATGCCATGGCGCAGCATCACGAGCCGCGAGAGACCGAGACCGAAGGCGAAGCCGCTCCAGACCTCGGGATCGATCCCGCCGGCGCGCAGCACGTTCGGATGCACGAGCCCGCACGGCAGCAGCTCGATCCAGGTCGTGCGCTTGCAGACGCTGCAGCCCTCCGTGCAGAAAGGGCAGCGCGCATCGAGCTCGAAGCCCGGCTCGACGAAGGGGAAATGCCCGGGCCGCAGCCGGACTTCGAGATCCCGGCCGAACATCCCGCGCAGCAGCGTCTTCATCGCACCGATCAGATGGGCGACCGAGACGTCCTTGCCGACGACGAGGCCCTCCATCTGGTAGAAGGTGTGGTCGTGGGAGGCGTCGGTCGTCTCCTGGCGGAAGACCCGGCCGGGGGCGATCACGCGGAAGGGCGGCGTGCGCTTCTCCATCGCCCGGACCTGGACCGGCGAGGTATGCGTGCGCAGCACGAGGCGGCCCGCGTCGTCGCAGTAGAAGGTGTCCTGCGAATCGCGGGCGGGATGGTCCTTCGAGATGTTCAGCGCTTCGAAGTTGTAGTGGTCGAGCTCGACCTCGGGGCCGTCGAGCACCTCGTAACCCATCGAAGCGAAGAGATCCTCGAGCTCGCGGGTCACCTGCGTGATCGGATGCAATCCGCCGCGCAGCGGGCGCGGCGGCGGCAGCGTCGGATCGAAATCCTGGGCCTGACGCGCCGCATCGAGCTTCGAGCTCGCGAAAGCGGCCGAGCGTTCGTCGAAGATCGTCTGGAGCGCCTGCTTGAGATCGTTCGCGCGTCGTCCCTGGGCCTTGCGCTCTTCGGGCGCGAGCTTCGGGATCTCGGCGAGCATCGCCGCGACGGCGCCCTTCTTGCCGAGGTACTCGCGCTCGAGCTCCTTCAGGGCCGCGGCGTCCGCGCACGCTCCGATGCGCTCGCGCGCTTGCTGGAGGGTGTCTTCGGCGCTCATCCCGGCTTCTTTCCTCTCGTCTTTCCTCGCGAGGCCCGCATCGCTCGAGCCGCCCCGGACCCGAAGTCGGCCGAGCTTACCGAATCGATCTGCCCCGGGCGCCCGGGCGCGCCGTTTGCTGAGCGCGCGTCGGCAGACGCCCCCGCGCCCGCGATCGCTATCGTGGCGACGGAGGCGATCCATGGCCCTGCCTGAGGCGACCGGGCGCACGATTCGGGAGCGCGGACCGGGGGCCGCACTCGGGATCGCCGCGATCCTCGCGGTGCTGGCGATCGGCCGGTCCGGGGCCTTCGAAGCGGCGGAGCTCGCGGTCGCCGACCGGATCGGGCCGGCCGCCCGGGCGCCGGGGCCGGAGGTGCCGGCGCCGGTCGTCGTCGTGTCCCTCGGCGAGGCGGACTTCGATCGCCACGGCTATCCGATCCCCGACGCGGTGGTGGCCCGCGCCCTGGGCGTCCTGCGTGCGGGCGGTGCGAGCGCGATCGGCCTCGATCTCTACCGGTCCGCGCCGGCGAGCGATGCGCCGGCGGACCTCGCGGGCTGGGCGGCGCTGCGCGAGATCGTCGAGCGCAGCCCGCAGATCGTGGTCACCGAGCTGCTCGCCGCGTCCTCCGCCGCGCCGAGCGCCGCCGATTCCGTCGCCGGCGCTGCCATCGCCCCCGGCCTGCGCGCCCCGGGCTTCGCGTCCCCCGACCAGATCGGCTTCAACGACATCCTGATCGATCCCGGTCGGGTCGTCCGGCGCGGCTATCTCTACGCCTGGGACGAATCGGGCGCAGCCCACGTCTCCTTCGCGCTCCGCCTCGCGAGCCGTCATCTCGCGCTTCGCGGCGTCGCCGTCGCCCCCGATCCCGCCGACGCCGACGCGGTGCGCATCGGCGAAGTGTCGCTGCCGCCGCTCACGCGGGATTTCGGGGCCTACGTCGACCTCGATGCGGGCGGCTATCAGATCGCCCTCGATTTCGTGCGGCGGCCGGAGGATTTCGAGAGCCTCTCGCTCGACGATCTGCTCGAAGGCCGCGTGCCGGAAGCGGCGATCCGCGATCGCGTCGTGATCGTCGGGACGGATGCGCCGAGCGTGAAAGATGATTTCGCGTCGCCGTCGCGCTCGGCGCGGGGCGCGGTGGCGAGCGTGAAGGGGCATCGCCTGCACGCCCAGCTCGTCGACCAGTTGATCCGCGCGGGCCTGCGCGGCGATCGGCCGCCGGCGAGCCTTTCGCAGGCGGCGGAGACGGCGATCGCGCTCGGCTTCGGGCTCGTCGCGGTCGCGATCGCCGTGGGCTTCGGCGCGCTCGCCGGCGTCGTTCCGGCGCTGATCGTCGGGCTGGCTGCGCCGTTCGTGCTCGCCGGACTCGGATTCGCCCGCGGCGTCTGGATTCCGAGCGTGCTGCCGGCGCTCGCCTGGGGTGCGGGTGGTGGCCTCGCCTTCGGCCTGCGGATGCGGGCGGAGACGCGCGCGCAGCGCCAGCTCGTCGCGCTCTTCCGGCGCTTCTCGTCGAGCGCGGTCGCCGACGAGCTCTGGCGCCAACGCGACACGATCATGCAGGCGGGCCGCCCGCGGCCGCAGCGCGTCGTGTTGACGACCCTGATCGCGGATCTCGAGGGCTTCACACGTGCCGCGGAGAAGCTCGAGCCCGAGCGGCTGCTCGATTGGATCGACGCCTATCTCGCGGCGATGACCCGGGTCATCGAAGACCACGGCGGCCATGTCGACGACTACGCCGGCGACGGCATCAAGGCGAATTTCGGGGTTCCGATCGCGAGCACGAGCGAGGCGGAGCAGGCGCGCGACGCGCGGCAGGCGGTGGCCTGCGCCGTCGCGATGGGACGGGCGCTCGCGGCCTGCCACCGCGACTGGGCAGCCCGGGGCCTGCCGCTCGCCCGGCAGCGGATCGGGATCGCGACGGGGCCGGCCGTGGTCGGCGCAGTCGGCAGCGAGGCCCGCATGAAGTACACATCCGTGGGCGACACGATCAACGTCGCCGCCCGCCTCGAGGCCTTCGAAGCGCCGGCGGAGGCCGGGGTCGACGCGGGACCGCAGCGGATCCTGATCGGTGAATCGACCCGGCGCTGGCTCGGCGATGCCTTCGCGGTCCGGGATCTGGGCACCCAGAGAGTGAAGGGGCGGAGCGAACCGATCCACGTCTATTTCGTCGTCGGTGCGCAGGGCGGGGAACGGGCCGCATCGCGGGAGGAGCCGGTATGACGCGCGAATCGAATCGGCGGGGCGTCGCGGAGCAGGGGCACCGGTTGATCGCCGTGCTGCTCGCGGGCCTTCTCTCCGCCTCCCTTGCCGGCTTCGTGTCCTTCGCTTCGAGCCGGCCCGCCTGGGCGGCGAACCCCGGGCCGTCGGGGCAGGGCGCCGAATCGGGCGAGGGGGCGAAGGAGCGCGGCGCCGATGGGCGCCCGTCGCACGCGCAGCCTGCGCAGGACGCGCAGCCGGCGCAGGACGCGGAGGCGGGGGCAGCGAGCGGTCTCGAATCCGCGCGGGCCCCGATCGTCTACGTCCCGCCCAACCGCGGCCGCGCCCGGCAGACCGCCGGCGCCGGGACGCGCGGGCCCACGCAGCGGCCGCCGCGGGTCGCCGTGCTCGCGCCCCGGGATCATGTCGGGCGGACGACGAGCGCCCACCCGCGGCTCTACTGGCATCTCTCCGAGCCGACGTCGACGCGCATCGAGCTGACGCTCGTCGACGATGAAGCCGTCGAGCCGCTGCTCGAGCTGGCCCTGCCCGGGCCCGTCGCCGCGGGCCTGCATGCCCTCGACCTCGGGCCGCTCGGGATCACGCTCGCGCCGGGCAAGACCTATCGCTGGTTCGTCGCCGTCGTCCACGATCCGCTGCGCCGCTCCCGCGACGAGCTCGCCGAGGGCGCGGTCGAACGGGTCGCCGATCCGGCGGTGGAGGCATCGGGCGTGGGCGGCCCGGAGGCGGGGGCAGGCGGCTCGAGCGCGCGGCGTGCCGAGGCGCTTGCGCAGGCGCGGGCCGGATTCTGGTACGACGCCCTCGCGGCGATCGAAGACGCCCTCGCCGCCGCGCCCGCCGACGCCGGCCTGCGCGCGGACCGCGCGGCGCTGCTCGCACAGGGGCAGCTCGAGCTCGTGATCGAGGCGCCCTGAGCTCGCGCTCCGGGCGCGCCAGGTCTGCTAGGCGCGCCAGGCGTGTGAGGGGTGTGACGTGTGTGAGGCGTCAGGCGCCTCAGGCGACCGCGGACGGCTGCGCCTCGCGCTGCCGCTCCTCGACGGCGAGCGCGAGCGCGAAGGCGAGGGCGGTGAACGCCGCGGCCGCGAGGTAGGGCAGCGCATCCCCCGCGTCGTAGAGCAGGCCCGCGACGAGCGGCCCGACGACCCGGGCCGCCGAAGCCGAAGATTGGAAGACGCCCATCACGATGCCGCGCGAGCGCTCGTCGGCCGAGAGCGAGACGAGGCTCATCATCGGCGGCTGGGCGAGGGCCCGGCCGATGGCGGCGAGGGCGAGGGGCGGCAGCAGCCAGGCGACGCTCGAAGTCGCGGGCACGAGGGCGAATGCCGCCGTCATGCAGGCGAGACCGCCGAGCACGAGCCGCCGCTCCTGGAAGACCGCCGCGAGCCGCTTCATGCCCCCGCCCTGGATCCCGCCCATCACGATCGCCATGGCGAGCATGACCATCGCGACCCCGAGCTCGTCGTAGCCGAAGCGATGGGACATGAAGAACGCGAAGGTCGTCTCGAGCTGGGTGACGGCGAGGGTGAAGAGGAAGTAGACGAGGCAGAGGCGCGCGACGCCCGGCTCGCGGAGGACGTCGAGGCGGTTCGTGAGGCCACCCGTTTCGCGCGTCGCCCGCTGCGTCGGCTCCTTCAGCCGGGCCACGGCCCAGAGGAAGTTCAGGCCCGCGAGGGCCGCGGCGAAGGTCATGGGGGCGCTGTCGGAGACGCGGGTGAGCAGGCCGCCGAGGGGCGGGCCGAGGGTGAAGCCGACGGCGAAGCTCGCGCCGATCATGCCCATCCACTTCGTGCGATCCGCTTCCTCGGTCACGTCCGTGAGGTAGGCCGTCGCCACCGAGATGTTCGCGGCGAAGAGCCCCGAGAGCAGGCGGGCCAGGAAGAGCTGGAGCAGCGACTGTGCAAATCCCAGCAGCAGCAGGGCAATCGCCGTCCCCGCGATCGTGATCAACATGACCGGCCGGCGGCCGATGCGATCGGACAGGCGGCCCCAGAGCGGGGCGCCGAGCAGCTGCATGGCCGCATGGCTGGCCAGGAGGAGCCCGAGGGTCGTTCCATCGGCCCCGAAGCGCTCGGCCCAGAAGGGCAGGATCGGGACCACGATGCCGAACCCGATCAGGTCGACCACGATGACCGAGAACAGGACGGCGAGGCTCGGCCTTCGGTCCCCCCGGTCGTTTTTGCTAAAACTCGTCACGTTCTTCCGCCCGGCCGCGACCCACCGGCGCCGCCCGGCGCGAACTCTAAGCGAACTTGAAACGGGGATCCCGAGGAGAGCACTCTTTGACGAGCAACACGAGCGAAAAATCCCAGCGGACGCTCCAGGCCTGGACCCAGCAGCAGCGCTACGCCGAGGCCATGGTGCCGATCATCGGCGAGCTGTACCGCGAGCACGGCGTCATCGTGACCCTGTTCGGCAACTCACTGGTCAACAAATCCCCGCTCGAGATCCAGGAGCTCCACCGGATCGCCCGGGTCAACGTCGACAGCCAGATCCACATCACCGAGGTCTATCCGATCCTCGCCGAGATGGCGGTGCTCGACCTCGGGCCGGCGCGCATCGACGTCGGCAACCTCGTCACCCATTGGCGCGGCCGATCGCGCTCGGTCTCGGTCTCGGATTTCGTGCGCGACGAGCTCGCCGGCATCGCGACCGGCAAGGCCTCGATCCGGCCGAGCCCCCAGGACGTCGTGCTCTACGGCTTCGGCCGCATCGGTCGCCTGGTCGCCCGCATCCTCGCGGGCAAGACCGGCGGCGGCGACAACCTCCGCCTGCGCGCCATCGTCGTCCGCCCCGGAGGCCCGGGCGATCTCCAGAAGCGCGCCGATCTGCTGCGCCGCGACTCGATCCACGGCCCGTTCTCCGGCGAGGTGCTGGTCGACGAGGAAGAGAACGCCCTCATCATCAACGGCAATCTCGTCCACATGATCTACGCGAGCGGCCCGAAGGAAGTGGACTACACGAAGTACGGCATTCGCGACGCGATCGTCGTCGACAACACGGGCAGCTGGCGCACGCGCGAGGATCTCGCGAAGCACGTCGCGGTGCCCGGTGCCGCGAAGGTCATCCTGACGGCGCCCGGCAAGGGCGACGTCCCGAACGTCGTCTACGGCGTGAACCACCACGGGATGCGCGAGGCGGGCGCGGTGCTCTCCGCGGCGTCGTGTACGACGAACGCGATCGCGCCGGTGCTCAAGGTCGTGAACGACGAGTACGGCATCAAGGCGGGCCACGTCGAGTCGATCCACTCGTTCACCAACGATCAGAACCTGATCGACAACTATCACAAGAAGGCGCGCCGCGGCCGCGCCGCACCGCTCAACATGGTCGTGACCGAAACGGGCGCCGCCAGCGCCGTCGCGAAATGCCTGCCCGAGCTGAAGGGCAAGCTGACGGGCAACGCGATCCGCGTGCCGACGCCGAACGTCTCGCTCGCCGTCATGAGCCTCTACCTCGAGCGCGAGACGACGAAGGAAGAGCTGAACGAGTATCTGCTGAAGGCGTCGCTCGAGGGCGATCTGCAGAACCAGATCGACTTCGTGAACTCGACCGAGGCGGCCTCGACGGATTTCGTCGGCAATCGCTATGCCGGGATCGTCGATGCCCAGGCGACCCTCGCCCAGGGCAGCCACATCGTGCTCTACGTCTGGTACGACAACGAGTTCGGCTACAGCCGCCAGGTCGTGCGCTGCCTCGAGGAGCTCGCGGGGGTCGTGATGCCGAACTTCCCGAAGCGCGCCCGCACCGCCTGACGCGGACGCGGGCCTCGGCACGGTCGCGAGCTGGCCGGCTAGTACATCGCCGGCGGGGCGTCGGGGTCGATCACGCTGGGGGAGGGCGAGGCCGGTGCGCCGCGCCGGCCGCTGCGCGCACCTCCGCCCAGTGGAATCGAGAGCGCGAGGCCGAGGCGCGGCACGGCGTCGTAGTCCTCGTCGTAGAGCTGATGCCCGTTCGCGTTCTCGACCCGCATCCGGCCGGCGAAGCCGAAGCCGCCGCGGAAATCGAGAAACGCGCGCTCGAAGAGCTGGAAGCGCGCGCCGACCTCGATCGGCACCGACGAGATCTCACCGATCCCGTGCCGATCCTGGGAATCGCCGTTGTCGTCGAGGCGGAAGCGGTTGCGTTCGTAGCCGGCGGAGACGGTGAGGCGCACGGCCTCGGCCGGCCCCCAGAGCAGCACGACCTGACCGCCCTGCACGAAGCTGCCCTGGGTCCGCAGATCGAGGCTCGGCGCGATCTGCCAGTCGAGGGCGATCACGGGGAAGACCTGCGCCGGGCCCTCGAGCTGGCTCGTCACGCCGACACCGGCGCCGAGGGCGAGCGTATCGAGGGCCTGCCAGCGCACGAGGCCCGTGATTCCGGCCGCGAGGCCGTTGCGCCGGGCGCCCGTCTCGCCGGACCAGCGGATCGGGACCGCGGCCTCGAGCGAGACGCCACCGCCGAGCAGGGCCGAGGCCGTCGGCGCCACGTCGATGGTATTCACACCGCCCCAGGGCGCGCGAGGCAGCTCGGTCCCGCCGTAGGCCGGGGGCAGGTTCGGCGAGTTGTCGAGATGGAACTCGTAGCTCGCGTGCTGATAGGCGGCGCGCACGCCGATGCGGAATGCATCGTGGACGGCCGTCTCGCCGCTGCCCTCGAGCGCGACGCGCCAGGCCCGGAACTCGTCGCCGCCCTCGGTCTCGGTCTCGAATTCGTTGAGGAAGCGGGCCTCGAGCTGGCCCTGCCAGCCCGCGCGCTTCGCGGCATCGTCGGTGAGCAGGACCTGGGCGTTCGCGGCGCCGGCCGCGAACGTCGCGGCGAAGACGAGCGCCGCACCGAAACCGGAGAAGACCGAAGCGCCCCTCACTGGCCGCCCTCGCTGAAGCCCTTCTGGGCGCCCTCGACCATCGCGAAGGGGCCGACGGGCCAGCCGAAACAGTCGACCATCAGCTGGTTGACCTCGGCGTGGGTGGCGGTGCCTTCGCCGACGACCCGGCTCGCCTCCATCAGCATCGCGGCGTAGATGCGATTCGCGACATAGCCCCAGGCCATCGGGTTGTCCTTGACGACGACCGGCCGTTTGCCGCAATCGAGGGCGAGCTGCTTCACCGTCTCGATCACGTCGGCGCGTGTGTCCTCGCGAACGACGATCTCGGCGAACTTCATCACGGCCGGCGGCGAGGCCCAATGCCAGACGATGACCTGCGCCGGGCGATTCGTCGCCGAGGCGAGCGCCGCGAGTGGGAAGCCCGAGCTGTTCGAGGCGAGGATGCAGCCCTCGGGCGCGATGCGATCGAGATCGCGGAAGACGCGGATCTTGAGATCGAGCTTCTCGGGGACGGCCTCGAGCACCAGCTCGGCGCTGCCGACCGCCTCCTCGAAGCCGGTCGAGAATCGCAGTCGCGCGAGGGCCGCGTCGGCGTCGGCGCGCGTCAGCTTGCCGCGTTCGACCGCGCGCTCGAAGCCGTAGCGGCCGGTCGTGACGCGCGTGCGGGCCTTCTCGATCACGTCCGCGGCGACGTCCGTGCAGTGGACGGCGTGTCCCGCCTGCGCGAGGACCTGCGCCATCCCGCTTCCCATCACCCCCGCCCCGATCACCGCGATCCGCATCGTCTCTTCGTTCCTTTCGTCCGGACTAACGCCCCGGCCCTTCGCCCGGATCCGCGGGCAGGTGGTCGACGTAATTGAACCGGATCAGCTCCGGCTTCGGCTCGAGCACGAGCTCGCTGATCGCACAGTTCTTCATCATGCGATTCCAGCTGCTGTAGTCGTCGTCGAGCAGCAGGCCGAGCGCGATCGAGAGCGCGCCGCCGTGGGTCACGACGACGACCCGCTCGCCGCGATGGCGCTCGGCGATCGCACGCAGGGCGCCCGAGAGGCGCAGGGCGACCTGGCTCGGCGACTCGCCGCCATGGGGGGCGTAATGGGGATCCTGCTTCATGTGGTGGAAGAGGCGGCGCTCTTCGAAGAGCGTGTGGAAGGACGTGCCCTCCCAGGTGCCGAGGTCGAATTCGACGAGGGCCGGGTCGAGCACGGGCTCGAGGCCGAAATGGGCGGCGATCGGGCGGGCGGTGTGGTGGGCCCGGTCGAGGGGGCTCGCGTAGACGCGGGCGATCGGCTCGGGATGGGCGGCGAACCAGGCGGCGGTCGCGGCGGCCTGGCGATGGCCGTGGTCGGTCAGCGGGGTATTGGTCGAGCCGTGCCAGACGCCGTCGAGATTCGCGGAGGTCTGACCGTGGCGGACGAGGGTGAGGAGCGTGGACCGTGCTGCCATGGCGCGCGGAGTCTACACGCCTGCTCCCGCTCGCGCGGCCGCTACTCGTGTCGTTCGAGGGAAACCGGGCCGAATCGGGCGAGCCACGGGACCGGCGAGATCGATTCGACGCGGCGCCGCGTGGCCGCGCGCGTCAGCGGCGGCAGACCATCGTCGTCGCTCGTGCGCGGGGTCGGCGGCTCGATCGCGAAGGGTGAAGGGCCGCTCGCTTCGGGGCTGGTCGAGACGCGCGCTCCGGGCAGCGGCGCCGGCGCATCCGCCGCGCGCGCGGCGCGGCGCCCTTCGGCGCGCAGGCTCGGACGGTCGATGCGGGCCACCGCGGTGACGACGAGCGGCCGCTCTTCGACGCCGGGCCCGGCGCCTGGACTCGCCGAGTCCGCCGGGCCCGCCGCGACCAGCCCCAGCAGCAGCCCCGCCCGGAGCCAGGCGCGGACGCGGCGGCTCGGCGCCAGCGGTGCCTCGCCGGCACCCGGCCGTGCGGCTTGAATGGATTGAAAACCACCCATGATGTCGGCTGCGATCGGAGCTCGTTCGAGGGGGCTTGAGGAAAACGGGTGGAAAAGGCCGCTTTCGGAATGCAAGGCGCAGGCGCCGGGCAAGCGCCTGGAAACGCCTGAGCGGCGCACGCGTCGGCCCGGCGGGGCGGGGGCGGGGCGGGGGCGGACGGGTGCTCAGGCGCTCTCGAGCAGCTCGATCAGATCTTCTCGCGAGAGCCGGCTGCTGCCGTCCGCCTCTTCGAGGGCGGCGTCGGCGAGGGCCCGCTTGCGGGCGTGGAGGGCGAGGATGCCCTCCTCGACGGTCTGGCGGGCGATCAGCCGGTGGACGACGACCGGCCGCTCCTGGCCGATGCGATGGGCGCGGTCCGCGGCCTGGGCCTCGACCGCCGGGTTCCACCAGGGATCGAGCAGGAAGACGTGGTCCGCGGCGGTCAGGTTCAGGCCCGTGCCGCCCGCGCGCAGGGAGAGCAGCAGCACCGGCGGCCCGCCCGGCGACTGGAATGCCTCGACGACCGCCCCGCGATCCCGCGTCGAGCCGTCGAGCCGTAGAAAGGGGATCGCCCGCTCGCGCAGCCCGGGCTCGACGAGGTCGAGCAGGCTGGTCCACTGGGAGAAGACGAGCGCCTTGTGGCCGTCGGCGACGGCCTCCTCGAGGCGCGCGAAGAGGGTCTCGAGCTTCGACGACGAAGTCGGTGCGTCTTCCTGGCCGGGCACGAGGCGGGCATGACAGGCGGCCTGGCGCAGGCGCAGCAGCACGTCGAGCGCCGCCATCACGCTCTCGCCCGCGCGCAGCCGCACGACGATCTCCCGCACGGAAGCGGCCCGCACCGCGTCGTAGACCGCCCGCTCCTCGGTCGTGAGATCGCAATCGAGCACGACCTCCGAGAGCGGCGGCAGATCCCGCGCGACGTCCGATTTGAGTCGCCGCAGCAGGAAGGGCCGGATCCGCTTGCGCAGGCGCGCGGCGACGTCGCTCTCGCCGTCGGCGATCGGCCGCGCATAACGATCCCGGAAATCGCTGCGCCCGCCGAGCAGGCCGCGATTGAGGAAATGCATCTGGCTCCACAGCTCTTCGAGCCGGTTCTCGACCGGCGTGCCCGTCAGCGCGATGCGCGCCTCGGCCTCGAGGGCCATGGCGGCGCGGGCGACCTGGCTGTCGGGGTTCTTGATGGTCTGGGCCTCGTCGAGCACGACGATCGGCCAGCGCACCCGGGCGAACGCGTCCGCATCCTGACGCAGGATCGCGTAGCTCGTGATGGTGACGTCGGCGGCGGCGTCGAGGGAGCGGCCCGGGCCGTGGTAGAGCGAGACCGAGAGGGAAGGGCGGAAGCGCTCGATCTCCCGCAGCCAGCCGTGGAGCACGCTCGTCGGCGCGACGACGAGCGTGCGCCCATCGATCGCGGCCAGGGCCTGCAGCGTCTTGCCGAGGCCCATGTCGTCGGCGAGCAGCGCGCCGAGGCCCGCCCGGCGCATGAACACCAGCCAGTCGATGCCCTGGCGCTGATAGGGCCGCAGGACGGCCTCGAGCTCGGGCGCGAGGGGCGCCGAGGGGATGCCGACGAAGTCCTCGACGAGCGGGCGCAGCGCTTCGAAGGCCGGCGGCGGCGGCAGCTCGAGATCGTCGCAGAGCAGGGCGAGGTCGGGCAGCGCATGGCGTGCGACGCGGCCGGAGGCATCGCGGGCGCCGAGCAGATCGGCCACGCGCTGGCCGTGCAGGGCGAGCCACTCGGCGGGCAGCTCGGCGAAGCCGCCCCCGGCGAGGGAGACGACCGATTCGCCGGCGGACCATGCGCGCAGCACGTCCGCGGGCGCCGCCCCGCCGCCCGCGCGCCCGCCACCCCGCCCCGCCGCGCCCCGGGCGCCGGCCCCCGCCTCCGCGCCGGGCTCGAGTCCCCGATCGAGGCCGAAGTCGAGCTCGAGCTTGTCGTCGTCGACGCGCAGCTGCGGCGCGAGCCGCCCCTTCAATGCGAATCCGCGATGGGCGTCGCCGCGCAGCTGATAGGCGCCGCTCGCCGCGGCCTGGTCGAGTCGGGCGGCGAAGGCGATCGCGTCGCCTGCGGCGAGGCGGGCCGGGCTGTCGATGCGCAGGCCGAGCTCGCTGCGCAGGCGACCGGCGAGCGCGTCCTCCGCCCGCTCGCTGCGGATCGGCACCCGTCCGCTGCCGAGGGCGACGAGCCGCCCGCCCTCGATCCGCGCGACCGGCGGATCGCCGTAGACGAGCGCCGGCTCCACGACGAGGGCGTCGCCTTCGCGCCGGACGTTGATCTGCAGCCGCGGCTTCTCGCCGCGGGTCGCGGTCGGCAGGCGCTTCGTCTCGACCTCGGTCGGGATGCGGCCTTCGAGGGCGGGCAGGACTTCCGTGACGAGCAGGGCGAGATCGCCGTCGCTGAAGAAACGCCCGCGCGGCAGGTCGGCGAGCTCGCGTCCCGTGAGCCGGTTCTCCGAGACGGGATGCAGCGCGCCACCCATCGCCAGCACGACGCCGTTGCGGAACGCGCGCTCGATCCGGCGATCCTGCTCGACGAAGAGCCGAACACCCCCCGGCGCGTCGACGACCCGCGCGACCAGCCCGAGCGGCTCGCTCTCGATCCGGATGGGGCGATCCTCGAGGAAGACCGCATCGGTCTGTGCGAGCCGCCCGAGCAGCGTCGCGAGGGCCGGGGTCGAGGTCGCGTCGGCGGGGCGGGAGGCGAGGGCCTTCTCGATCGCGAGATCCGCGGCGGTCGTGACGAAGTCGGGACCGCTCTTGTGCCCCGCGGCGACGGCGGTGAGCCGGCCGGGCAGGGGCGTTCGGCGGCCCTCGAACTCGACGGCGCGCTCGAGCACGAGATGCCCGCCCTGATCACGCAGGACATAGACGATGCGCCCCATCCGCTCGCCCTTCTCGGGCAGCGCGGCGCCGGATTTCTGCTCGCGGCGCAGGGCGATCACGCTGGCGGCGACGTGTTCGCAGGGATCGTCCGCGCCGGCGCAGCTGCACTCCCAGGCTTCGTCGTCGAGATGGAGGGTGACCTGCGGCGCGCTGCGGCCCGCGCGCGCGACGACGCGCAGCACGATCTCGTCCGCGGCCCGCGATTCGATCTGGACGTTCTCGCCGCGCGCGAGCTCGACGCCCCGCGACCAGACGCTCCGATCGCATTCGTCTTGCACCGCTTCGTAGATCGCGTTCAGGGCTTGCATCCGGGAGGCTCGTTGCGAAGGGCCACCGCGCCCGACGCGCGGCAGGAGAAAGAAGGGCGCTCGAAGACGCGGCGGGATCCTACCGGAATGGCGCGCGGCTTGCGGTGCGCATCAGGAAGACGTGCGCTTCGGCGGGCGCTCGCTCTCCGCGGCTTCGCCCGCCTGCCATTCGCGCAGCTCGGCGATCAGGCGCTCCGGCGTGTTGCGCTCCGGATCGGCGGCGACGAAGCGCGCGAGATGGGCGAGCGCGCGGCCGATCCAGGGCCCCGGCCCGGCGCCGAGCCGCTGCATGACCTCGGCCCCGCCGAGGGCGAGGGCGCGAACGCTCTGCTGCGACGACGCCTGGCTGCGCAGTCGCGCGATGCCGGCCTCGACCTTCGCGAGGCGATCCCGCTCGCGCTGAACGTCGGAGGTCGCGGCCGCTTCGTCGAGCTCGAGGCACCGCCAGCGGATCAGGCCGTCGAGCTCCTCGGGCGATAGACGAGTCATCGCCCGTCGCAGCTGGGGATCGCGTGCACCATCGTGCGTGCGGTCCAGGGGATGGGCCTCGAGCACGCGGCCGATCCGCCGTGCGAGCGCCGTCGGCATCCGCAGCCGTGCGAGTGCGCGCGCCGTCGACGTCCCGCGCAGGAAGGCCGCCCAGCGCAGGGAGTCGGGCGCTTCGGCGAGTGCCGTGATGCGCGCTCCGGCGCCCGGATCGATCCCCGGCAGCACGTGTTCGAGCGCGCCGCTGTCGCGGAGGAAGGCGAGGGCCCGCGCGGGCTGCGGACAGTCGAGGATGCGCCCCAGCACCCGCCGCGCCGGTGCGCCCTCCGGAAGGCGCGCGCCCACCTCGGGCAGGGCCGCCCGCGCGGCCTCGACGAGCGCCGGCGTCGGCTCGAGGTCGTATTCGGCGATCCAGCGCGCGGCGAGCCAGTAGCGGCGCGGAGCGCCGAGGAATGGATTCGGATGATCGGGGATCCGATCGAAGCGGCGGCAGGCGAGCGCTTCGAGCACGCCGCCGGGCGCATGCCAGCGCGCATCGCGCGGCCGGAATCCGACCGCGAGCGGCGCGAGGCCGAAGGCCGCGAGCGTCGCTTCGAGGTCGCGGGGGCCGGTGGCGATCAAGTCGACGGGCCCCGCGATCGTGGCCTGCGAGAGGCGCGCTGCGCTGGCGGCGGTCACGACCGCGGCGGGCAGGGCGCGGAGCAGCGCTTCGGGCTGTGCGGCGCACACCAGCGACCAGGCCCGCGCCCCGACGGCGGGCGCGCCGAGCCAGGCCTCGACGAGCCGCTCGCCCTGCAGCACGGCGGCAATTCCTGTGTCCTCGAGGCGCTCGCAGAGCGCGAGGACGGCCGCCGGGAAGGCGCCGGGATCGATCGGATGCGGCGGCGCGAGCAGGGGACGGAGCGGCATGAAGCGCGCAGTGTAGTCGCGTCGGCAGAGAGCGCCGCTGATCGCTCAAGCGAAGGCGCGAAGACTCCGACCCAGGCTCGTGTGTGCGCACCGGTCGATCGCGGCCGCGTGTCGCACCGCGTGTTCCGCAGCCGCCCAGGGCCGCCGCGCCGAACGCAATTCATCGATCGGATCGGGAGTCGGACATGCGCCGGGATCTGGAGTTTTCGAACGAGTCGGTGGCCGAGCGCCTGGAGCGCCTCGCGGAAGGTCGCGTGCGGATTTTGTGCGTCGCCGATCGCGATCCGCTCGCCGTCCTCCTCCGCCGCGCGCTCGAGAAGGCGCTCGGCGATTTCGAGCTCGCGGTCGAGTCCGCCCTCGACCGCGCCGCCGAGCGGATCGAATGCGAGCCCTTCGACCTGCTGCTCCTCGATCTCGGGCTGACCGAAGTCCGTCGCAGCACCTTGATGGATCACGCGAGCGAGCTCGCTACCCGTCTCCCCGTCGTCGCCCTCTCGGGCACCGAGTCCATCGGCCGGGGCGCGCCGGGCGGCAGCCGATCGCCGGACGAGCTGCTCGAAGAGGCGGACCTCGCGGCGGTCCTCCACCGCACGCTCCGCCGCGCCCGGCGGCTCGGCACGTTCGGGCTTCCGCCGGTCTTCTGTCGCCTCGAGCGCTTCGGCACCTCAGCCGTGGACGGATGAATGCACCCGGCGCTCCGTACGAAATCGGAGCGCATGGCGAACCGCGCCTTCCTCCACCGTCCCCCGACCTGCCGCCCCGCCCGCTGGGCCGACCGGATCCGCCCGGTCACGGGCCACGCCTCGCCTCTTGCCTGAGAGGCCTTCCCTAAATATCCGATTTCGTTGACTGAACCTCATCGCCTGTGACTCGGCCTGCCGAGCCGGGTGCGCGCAAGGGCGCTCCGAGAGGCGCCGTCCAGGCGCGCGCTCCACGCGCGTCCCGCCGCGCCGCTCCGGAAAAGCACCGAGTTTTTTTCGCTCGTGTGCGGAACGCATGCAGCCGAAGTGCAGAAAACGCGCAGGCCAAGGGCAGCCGTGCGTGTGGAAGCCGGGCATGCAGCAGCGGAGGAGGTCGTGATGGGCGGGATTCGTTTGCGCTATCGGGGGGTCGAGGGGAAGACGTTCGGAGGGCTCGGGGCGGCGATCGCCTTGCTGATCCTCGCCTGGGTGGGCCCTGCCGCCGCAACGCCCGCCGTCTTTTCGAGCGGGGGCTGGGGATTCGATGCCGCAGGCCTCGACGGACTTCCCGCCTTCCCGATCGACGAGGGCGTTCCGTTTCTCTCCGCCGGCGCACCGGGCTCGGCACCGAATCTCGACATCGAGCTCATCGGAACGACCGACATCTGCGTGCTCACGCCGGGCAGCAGCGTCTGCCGCGGCGCGAATCCTGCGCCGTCGGGGCCGTTCTCGGTGCTCGTCTCGTTCAGCGTGAACGTCCTGAATCCGGCCGTCGACGGTCCCTTCACGCTGATGCTGACGAGCCTCGTCGGCACCCTCGGTTATGCGCCGACGGAGGTCGCGATCGAGCTCGATCCGGCGATTCCGTCCGGTTTCGATTCGACCGCCGTGCCGGCCTTCGTCTTCGACGGCAGCTTCGATCCCTTCGTGCGCGTGCACGATCTCTACGAACCGCCGACCACGACCTACGACTATGTCGGGTGGACTGTGCAACACGGCAGCCGCGTCGTCTTCCGCTATGACGTGCTGACGCAGCTGCGCGGGAGCTCGTATCCGCAGTTCACGGCCAATGCGGTGCCGGTCGTCGTGCCGGAGCCGGCGACGGCGCTGCTCTTCGGCCTCGGGCTCGCGGGGCTCTCGCTCGCGGGCGGACGGCGCAGCGGCGATCGGGCCTGATCCGGGCGTCCGGACGAACGAACGAAACGCAGATGGGGGGGATCGTGCGAAGAGGATGGGGGGCCTCGGCGATCGGGGTCATCGGGATTGCCTGGGCCTCGATCGGTGCCGGCGCGGCTGCGGCCGCGACCGACCCGGTGGAAGACGCCTTGCAGGCGGCTCGGGAAGACGCGCTGCAGGGACGCTGCGAGCAGGCGCAGGAGCGGCTGGCTCCGATCGAAGGGCTCGCCAATCGCGCGCGTCTGCTCGGCGGGCAATGCCTGATCCGGCGGGGCCGCTATCCCGAGGCGCTGGCGAGCCTCGACCGGGCGCGCGGCGCGCGGGATCTCACGGCCGCCCAGGTCGGCGACGTCGAGCTCTTCCGGGGCGTCGCGCTCTACCATCTCGAACGTTATGCAGAGGCCTCCGCCGCGCTCACTTCGGCAGAGGGCCTCACCTCGGAGCCCGCCCAGCTCGCCCTCTATCGCGGCCTGCTCACGCTCCGCACCGGCGACGACGAGGGCGCCGCGCCCGATCTCGAATCCGCCGCCCTGCTCTCGCCGGCGCTGACCGAGCCGGTCGCCTCCTATTATGCAGGCCTCGCCTGGCAGGGTGCCGGCGACGCCGACGCCGCGCGGCGCGCCTTCCGCCGGGTGATCGCGATCGACGGCGAGGACGGCGACTGGGGCCGCCAGGCGCGTGTCCTGCTCGGCGCCTCCGATCCGCATCCCTTCGCCCTGCGCGCGCTGGTCGGCCTCGAATACGACGACAACGTCATCCTGCGCGGGGGCGCGACGCAGTTCGCGTCGCCGGACTCGCCCTCGTCGACCCGCGACGGGGAGAAGGACGGCCGCGCCGTCTGGAGCATCGACGGCAGCCTCCAGCTCTTCGAATCCGGCCGCTTCGGCGCCGGCGTCACGGCCGGCTATTCGGGCAGCGCCCACTTCGATCTCGCCGACTTCAACGTCCAGTACCCGCGCATCGGCGCCTACGCCCTGCAGCGCATCACCCCCGAAACCACCGCGCAGCTCCGCTATGAATTCGGCGCCGCGTGGGTCGACGAAGAATCGTTCATGCGGACCCAGCTCGCCGAGGCGGGGCTATCGCATGCGTGGGAAGAGGCCGGGAC
>JAWKRX010000045.1:0-32356 GCA_041389425.1 Myxococcota bacterium | reverse complement strand
GGTGGCGGTGCTCGGGGCCGCCTTCGCGGGCTACGCCCTGGCGCGAATCGTCCGGGGGCTGCGATGAGCCGGGCGTCGAGTGCGCGAGGACGTTCGCTTCGAGGCGATCTGCAGTGGATCACGGACGGCGCCGGCGATCTCTCCGCGCGGGCCGACACCGCGCTGCGCGAGCTCGTCCGGTCGGATCCCGGCCTCGCGATCGGCGCTGCCGCCGGTCTCGGCTTCCTGGTGGGCGGCGGTATTCCGCGCGGGGCCGTGACGGTCCTGCTCGGTATCGGCGCGCGCATGGGCGGCGAGTGGCTGAAGGAGCTGGTTCTCGAAAGCATCCATGACATGCAGGACAAGGAGCAAGAAACATCATGAATCGACGAGACGGCGGACGCGACTGGATTGGATCGTTGACGGACCTCGCGCTCCAGGCGCCGGATTTCTACCGGATCGCGAACGCGGTCGGGCAGCTTCGCCGCCGCCGCCGAGCAGAGCGTCTCGCGCGCGGTGTGGGATTGCTCGGCGCCGGTGCTCTCGTCGGCGCAGGCGTCGCGGCCCTCCTCACCCCGAAGACCGGCCCGGAGATCCGGCGCAGGATTTCGGACCAGGCCGGCCGGGTCCGCGACTACGTCGCCGGGCCGATCCTCGACGGAGCGGACGAGGATGCGCGCAGGTGAAGCGCGGCGCCGCACGCGGGCCGCGTGATCCGTTGGATCCGATGCTTCTGCGATGAGGTTGCCCTGATCGCCCGATGCCCGATGCTCCGGGAGTGCGGCAGGAGCATGCAGCAGACGGCTGTGCCGAACGGCGCGCCGATCGGTTCGGGCGAGCGATGCGCCGACCCGGGCGCGGGGGGCGCGACCGGGTCGGCTGTCTTCGCCTGCTGTCCTCGCCCGAGGGCGCTGGTGAATTGATCCGGCTCTACGCCGGTCTACACCGGCGGACGTCCTCGGACCACACCGACGACCGCGGAGATCACCAGCAGAACGAGGAACACCACGAAGAGGATCCAGGCGATGTGCGCCGAGGCGCCAGCGATACCCGAGAAGCCCAGCAGCCCTGCGATCAGGGCGAGAATCAGGAACGTGATAGACCAGCTCAACATGATCGATCCTCCTTGAGTCGACCGAGTGCACCATTCGTGCCCAGCACGCGATCTGCCGCCCGGGCCGCGAGGGGGCGCACGAACACGGCGCGGCGATTTCCAGGGCAGGATGGGCGCCGGATTTGTACAAACGACACGAAACGCCGAAGAATTTCGCTGGTTCGTGCGTGGTCGGTGCCGCGTTCCGGGCAGCGGAGCCGGGTCGCGAGGCGAGGCGATCCGTGCGACGTGCCCGAAGTGTCGGAGGCGCTCAAGACGAAGACCCTCTCGAGCCGTCGGGCGCGGGTACGCGCAGATGGGCGCCCGAGATGTCCGGCGTCATGTCCTCCCGTCTTCGGCTCGCGAGATCGACGGTGTCTGCGTCCTCGTACGCCTCGGAGCGGCTCTCGTCGATCTGGCTGCTGCGCACCGTCAGGACGGGGCAGGGCGCCCGGCGGAGCGTGCGCTCGGCGACGCTGCCCATCAGCAGGTGCGCCAGGCCCGTTCTCCCGTGCGTTCCCATCACGAGCAGGTCGGCGCCGATCTCGCGAATGAAATCGGCGAGCGCGACGTCGACCGCGGAGCCCTCGAGGACATGGGCACCGACGACGCGTCCGCCACGGCGCAGATGGGCCGTCTCCTCCTCCAGCGTCTCGAGCGCGTCTTCCCGCACCGATTCGGGGATCGCAGGCGGAGCAAAGCCGCCGATCTCGAACGTCGGATACGCGAGCCTCGGCTCCGGGACGACATGGACGACGTGAAGCTCGGCACCGAGCCGCCTCGCCAGCCCCTCCGCGACGGAAAGGGCGTCCACGGCGTGCGGCGAGAAATCGTAGGCCGAGACGATTCGGTCATATCGGGTCATTCGCGTCTCCTTCTTCCCTTCGGGCTCCGTTCGGGTGCGTGCATGCTCGAGCTCGATCGGTACAAGAAGCGTGCCGCGCCGCGCACTCGCTGAAGCGGATCGGGAGCGGCGTGGACGGTCGGAGATCCCTCGGCACGAAGGTTGCGTTCGGATGGATCGCCGATCGATACGAATCCCAGACGGGGGTGTTCGGCGCCCCGATCTCGCAGAGCCACCGGAGGAACGACATGGAACGATCCCAGAGCAGCAGCCAGGGCCAGGTGATGCAGCCCTCGTCGCGCAACAAGATGGAAACCCTCAGCGAGGCGATCGAGCGCCTCGCGGAGCTCGGCTATTCGAAATCGTTCCGGGCGAAGGGGGATGGGACGCTGTGCACGGACGAAGCGACGTTCGAGCCGGAGGCGCTGATCGTCGACGAGGTCGTCCGCTTCGAGGGCGCGAGCGATCCGGCCGACGCATCGATCCTCTTCGCGCTGCGCACGCCCGACGGTGCGACTCGCGGAACGTTCAATACCGCATACGGACCCGTCGCAGACGCCCGCAGCGCCGCGGTGCTCCATCGTCTCCGCGACGACGCTGCGGCTGCCGCGAGGCGGTGAGGCGGCGCGGGGCCCCTGGAGGCGCGGCGAGGCGCGCCGGCAGGGCCCCCAGCAGCCGGGGCGCGCCGGCCCGTCCGGTCGCGCTCGCTCCGTGATGTGAGTCAGAGATTGCCTGCGACGAAGTCCCAGTCGAGCAGATGCTCGACGAATCCGTCGACGTAGCGGTTCCGCTCGTTCTGGTAGTCGAGATAGTAGGCATGCTCCCAGACGTCGATCGTCAGGAGCGGCGTCTGGCCCCGCTGCAGCGGGTTCTCGGCATCCGAGCTGTTGACGACCTCGAGCTTTCCGTCGCCATTGCGGACGAGCCATGCCCAGCCGGATCCGAACTCGCCGTTGGCGGCGTCGGCGAACTCCTTGCGGAAGCCGTCGAGGGATCCGAAACGATCGACGATCGCACTTCGAACGATCGGCTTCGGATCGCAGACCCGATCCGCCGGCTTCATGCTGCGCCAGTAGAAGTCGTGGTTCCAGATCTGGGCGGCGTTGTTGTAGAGAGAACCCTGCTCCGATCGGATCAGGTCCTCGAGGCTCCGATCGGCCCGCTCCGTCCCCTCGATCCGGTCGCGCAGCTTCTTCATGTAGCCCTTGTGATGCTTTTCGTAGTGGATCTCCACGGTTCGCGCGCTGATCCAGGGCTCCAGCGCGTTCTTGGGATAGGGCAGGGGCGAAACTTCGAACTTCATCTTCGATCTCCTTCTCGCTCGGCTCGCACGGGAGTGGTCGGCCGCCGCGCTCGTCGTTCTATCGATGCGTCCTATGTGTCCACGATCGGGCCCTCGCGGAAGAGGAATTTCCGCAAGAGCTCGTCGAGCTTCGGATCGCGCCTGCGGAGCCATTCGAGCACCATGCAGGCGTGCTCCTTCTCCTCGTCACGATTGTGGATCAGGATGGACTTCAGCTCGTCGTCCTCGCAGGCGTCGATGCGCTGGCCATACCAGTCGACCGCCTCGAGCTCTTCCATCAGCGATGTCAATGCGCGGTGGAGCTCGACGGTCTCGGGCGAGAGCTTCGAGCGGGATTCGTGCAGCGTATCGGAAGCCATTTCGAGTCGATTCCTCCCTCGAGGCCCTGACGAAGCAATCGTCGTGCCACGTGGATCCGCCGCCATCGTCCCGCCCTTCGTTCGACGAGCATCGACGGGGTGACCGCGCTTGGCGCGACGATGCGCGGGGATCCGATCGCAGCCGGCGCCCCGGAATTGAAATTTCTACAACTCGACTGCCCCACGCGGAATCGATCGAGCGGGATCCGGCCCGATCGGGTCGCATCCGCATTCGCCGTCCCGTGTCGCCCGCGGCAGCGGATTGGCATGCGGTGTGCTTTGGCTGACGGGGGCTGAGGGGGCTGGATGGGATCTGGACGGGATCCGCGAGACGGATCTCGGCAGTTCGGCCCGAACGGGCGGAGACGAACCCGCCGGAGGAGAGGATCGATGCATCAAGAAAAGTCCGAGGAGAAGCGAGAAACCGGGCCCGAGCGCGTCGGCGCCGGAAGACGGCCCTGGATCTCGAAGAGGCTCCTCGCTCTCATCGTCGTCGCCGCGACCAGTTCGGGTCTGCTCTCGATGTCCGGTTGTCGTGACCGGAGCGAGATGGACGAGGCGGTGGAGGAAGTCGAGGACGAGATCGACGACACGAAGGAGGAGATCCAGGACGAGATCGACGACCACACCTGAAATGGGTGAGCCGGGTCGGGGCCAGCGGACGGAATCGCCCGCCCGGAGGTGCGCTCCGGGTGGGCGTACTAGACTCGGATTCCGCGGCCGTTCGCGGCGGGCATCGATCGGAGAGGCGTCTTCAGTTCCGCGGAGGCGATCCTTGTCGCATGCGAATTCGCAGGGAGTACCGCGAGAGCGAACCGAGGGGGAAGCCCTCGCGATCAGCCGCGCGTTGGGGCTCGGGGTATTCGCCCTTGCCCTGACCGTGATGCTCGGATGGCTCCTGGATCTGGATCTGCTGAAGCGGATCCTGCCCGGGGCGGTCGAGATGCGGTTCGCCACGGCCACCGGATTCGCGCTGGCGGGCGTTGGTCTTCAGCTGCGCGCGAGTGCGCGCCTGGAGCTGGCCCGCATCGGCATCGCGCTGGCGTCGCTCCTGCTGGCCTTTTGCGCGTTCCATCTCGGGCTCGTTCTTTCCGGCCGCGAATTCGATCTCGGGAGCGCGCTCTTCGGCTCGATCGGTCGCTTCGCATCCGGTTCGGAAGCAACGGCTCGCATGTCGCCCGCCACGGCGATCGGGCTCCTTCTCGTCGCGATCGCGACGATGGTCGATCGGCGCTGGCCGCGGCTGGGCCATGCCGCCGCGCTCTCGGCGTTCACCCTCGCCCTCGTCGAGCTGCTCGCCTTCATCTACGAGATCGAGCCCCTCCTGCAGTTCGGGCGTTTCGAGGGCATCCCCATCCATGCCTCGCTCGGCCTGCTCGCCGCGTCCCTCGGCGCCCTCTTCCTGCGACCGGACGTCGGTCTGCCTTCGGCCCTCGTCGACGATTCGATCGCGGGAAGGGAGCTTCGCCGCGTCCTGCCGGTCTCGATCGGCGTCCCGCTCGCGCTCGGTGCGCTGGCGCGTGTGGGCGATCGGGCGGGCCTCTGGTCCGACGATTACGACATGGCGATCCTCGCGAGCGCGACGATGATCGCGCTGCTCACGCTGACCGTCGTCCTGTACCGGTCGCTGCGCGACTCCGAAGCCATCAAGGACGGTGCGCTCGACTCGCTCGGCGCGAGCGAGCTGCGGTATCGGACGACCTTCGAGCACGCGACGATCGGGATTGCCCATCTCTCGCCCGAGGGACGCTGGCTGCGCGCGAATGCGCGCCTTTGCGAGATGCTCGGGTACGAAGAGGCCGAGCTGTGCGCGCTGACCTACGCATCCGTGAGTCATCTCGAGGACCTCGACGTCGACGTCAAGCAGTGGGAGCTGCTCCGACGAGGCGAGATCGATGCCTACGGCGTCGAGCGCCGCTTCCGGTCCAAGTCGGGTGAAGAAATCGTCGCCGAGGTCCGCCTGGTTCGCGAAGAAGACGCGGCCGGAAATCTGGTCCACTTCATCGCGGTGCTCCAGGACATCACCGGGCGCAAGATCTCCGAAGGAACGATGCGGGTCTATCAGCGGGCCCTCGCTGCGGCGCGGAACGGCATCGTGATCACCGACGCCGCACGGCCCGACCATCCGATCAGCTACGTCAACGATGCATTCCTCGAGATCACGGGGTACGAGGCGTCGGAGGTGCTCGGCAGGAACTGTCGCTTCCTGAACGAGAAGGCGCGGGACCAGGCGGCGGTCCGGGAGATCCGCGACGCGATCGAGCGCGGCGAGTCCTGCTCGGTCCTCATGCGCAACCATCGCAAGGACGGCTCCGGTTTCTGGAACCAGCTCGCCATCGCCCCGGTCGAGGGTCCGGATGGGAGGATCGGCCATTACATCGGGGTCATGACCGACGCGACGGAGAGGGTGCGTGCGGGCGCGGAGCGCGACGACCTTCTGCGCGTCGCCGAGAACGCCAACCGGGCGAAGGATCGATTCCTCGCGGTCGTGTCGCACGAGCTCCGATCGCCCCTGAACGCGATCCTCGCCTGGTCCTCGATCCTCGAAGACGAGGGTGGGGACGAAGTCGTGGAGCGTGCTGCCTCGGCGATCTCCGCCGCCGTTCGAAGCCAGGAACGATTGATCGACGATCTGCTGGACGTCTCCCGGATCCGCGGGGAGCGGCTCGAGGTCCATCCCGTACGCATCGAGCTCTCGAGTGCGATCCGCGACGTCGTCGAGCAGATGCGCGCCATCGCAGCAGAGCGATCCATCGAGCTCGCGCTCGAGGTCCCGTGCGACGAAGTCCAGGTCGACGCGGATCCCGAGCGGATCAGCCAGATCGTTCGGAACCTGGTCGACAACGCGCTCAAATACACGCCGCCGCAGGGTCGCATCGACGTCCGACTGGTCGCCGGAGAGCAATCGGTCGAGCTCACGATCCGCGATACGGGGCCCGGGCTCGAAGCCGAAGACCTCGATCGCATCTTCGACGAGTTCTGGCAGGGATCGGCGCCCGGCGCGGTGGGCGCGAAGGGGCTCGGTCTCGGATTGCCGATCGTCCGCTACCTCGTCGAGCGGCATCAGGGCAGCATCGAGGCGAAGAGCGACGGGCCGGGGCACGGTCTTTCCATGATCATCCGCCTACCGCGGCCGGCGCAGCCGGAGGGAGAGCCGACGCGGGATCGGCCGATCGCGAACCGCCCGCTCGACACGGCCGACTCGGCCGCCGCCGACGACACAGAGTCGACGTCGGAGGCGATCGATTCCGCTCCTCGAGACGCATCCGCGCCGAACGAATCCCGGGAGGCCGACCTCGTGGGCCTCGAGATCGTGGTCGTCGACGACGATGTGGATTGGGTCGAGGCGGCGTCGAGCGCCTTCGCGAAGCGGAAGGCGATCGTCCGCTCGGCGCATTCGGTCGCGGAGGCGCTCAGGCATTTCGAGCGCGGCTCGCCCGACCTGCTGGTCAGCGACATCGGTCTGCCCGACCGCACCGGCCTCGACCTCATCGGCGCCGTTCGCCGCTTGCCGCAGCCCGCCGGATCCGTCCTCGCGATCGCGGTGACCGGAATGACCGACGCGGAGTCCCGCGCGCGCGTCCGCCGTGCGGGCTTCGACGGCTGCCTCGGAAAGCCGATTCCGCCGGAGGTCGTCGTCGGCGAGATCGCAAGGCTGCGGAACCTGATCGCGGCACCGAATGCCCCCGAGCGGCGCGTGCTCGTCGTCGCCGACGAGAAGGCGGCGGCCGAGCCGATCGTCGAAGGCCTCCGGAGCGAAGGACATGCGGTCGAGATCGCCCGCAGTGCCGAGGCGACGACCGCTCGGATTCGCGCGGACCGGCCGCGCTTCGTCGTGATCCACGAGCCGCTCGACGCAGTCGAGGCCGACACGATCGCGGAGCGTGCGTTCTCCGTCGACGCGCATCTCGACGTCGTCCTGATCGCGAACGGCGACCACGAGATCGATTCCGAAGCCTTCGACCTCGTTCTCACCGGGCCCGCTGCCTGGGATACGCTGAGTCGATTCCTTCGATTCGCGAACCCCGCCGCCGACGAAGAGGAAGCCTGAAGCCGTGGCACCGCTCTCCCAACCGATCACCGTGCTGGTCGTCGAAGACGACGCTAATCTCCGCGCCGCCATGACGACGCTCGTCTGCCGCGAGCGCGAGGGCAATCGCTGCAGCGAAGCGGCCTCGCTCGGCGAGGCCAAGAAGCAGCTGGAGTCGGAGCGGTTCGACGCCGTCCTCGTGGACCTCAGCCTGCCGGACGGAAGTGGACTCGATCTGCTCGGCTACCCCGAAGCGCTCGAGACCTCCGAGTACATCGTCGTCACCGGCGACGCCTCGGCGCAGACCGCCGTCCAGGCCCTGCGAAGTGGTGCGCTCGACTATCTGACGAAGCCCGTCGATCGGACACGGCTGCGAAGCGTGCTGGCCAACGTCGCGCGGACCCGCATGCTCAAATCCGAGCTCCACGGCCTGCGCGGTCAGCTGCGCGACCTCGGGCGGTTCGGATCGATGGTCGGGCGCTCCGATGCGATGCAGAAGGTGTACGAGCTGATCGAACGCGTGGGGCCGACCGATGCGAGCGTCTTCGTCACGGGCGAGAGCGGAACGGGCAAGGAGCTCGTCGCGGAGACCGTCCATCGGCTCAGCCGGCGGGCGTCGAAGCCCCTGCTGGCGGTCAATTGCGGAGCGATGTCGCCGACGCTGATCGAGAGCGAGCTCTTCGGACACGAGAAGGGCGCGTTCACCGGCGCCGATCGCCGCCGCGAGGGTTATTTCGAGCGGGCCAATGGGGGGACGCTCTTCCTCGACGAGCTGACGGAGATGCCGATCGATCTGCAGATCAAGCTGCTGCGCGTCCTCGAAGCGGGGGTCGTCACGCGGGTCGGCGCGACGGAGCCCGTCGAGGTCGACGTGCGCGTGATCGCGGCCTCGAATCGCGATCCGATGACGGTCGTCGAGGAAGGAGACCTCCGGGAGGACCTCTTCTACCGGCTGAACGTCTTTCCCATCGCGCTGCCGCCCCTGCGCGATCGCGGCGCGGACGTCGCCCTGCTCGCCGAGCATTTTCTCGCCGCGCTGAACGCGCGAGAGGGATCCACCAAGCGATTCACGCCCGCGGCGCTCGAGCGGCTCGCGGCGATGAGCTTCCCGGGCAACGTCCGCGAGCTGAAGAACCTCGTCGAACGCTCGGCGATCCTCGCGGACGAGGTGATCGACGCCGATTCCCTGCCGGGCACGATCGCCGAGCGTCCGGAGCCCGTGGAGCCGTCGACCCTGCAGGTCCGGGTCGGGACGTCGCTCGCCGAGGCGGAGCGGCGGCTGATCCTCTCGACACTCGCGAGCGTCGACGAGGACAAGAAGCGGGCGGCGAAGATCCTCGGGATCAGTCTCAAGACGCTCTACAACCGGCTGAACGTCTACGACGCGATGGCCGCTGCGCGCAGCGGCGACGAACCGGCTTCGGGCCGATGACGAGCGTGCGCAAATGAATCTCGATCCGCGAGCGCTGTTTCGTCGGATCCAGAACGCGGTCGAGGGGATCCGCTCGAGCTACTGGTTCTTTCCGGTCCAGATGGCGGTCTTCTCGGGTGTGATCGCGCTCGCCTCGGTCGAGCTCGACCGGCGCACATCCGCCGCCTGGATCGAGCAGACCGCATGGGCGACCCAGTTCGGTGCCGAGGGCGCGCGATCCGTGCTCTCGACCATCGCGGGCTCGATGATGACGGTGACGGGCGTCGTCTTCTCGATCAACGTCGTCGCGTTGACGCTGGCCTCCTCTCAATTCGGCCCGCGCCTGCTCCGATCCTTCCTGCGCGATCGCAAGAGCCAGCTCGCGCTCGGCACCTTCCTTTCGACGTTCTTCTACAGCCTGCTCGTACTGCGTTCCGTCGCCGCCTCCGAACGCGTTCCGGTCGTCGCGACCTCCGGTGCGGTCCTGCTGGCGGCCATCAGTCTCTTCGTGCTGATCTTCTACATCCACCATGCGGCGACCTCGATCCAGGCTTCGAACGTCGTCGCGGCAGTCGCGAACGAGATTCGCGAACGGATCCCGAAGACCTTTGCGGAGGGCGAAGACGACCGCGCGGACGCTTCGCTCCGGGCGCTCGGCAGCGAGGGTTCCGGCCGCCCCATCTGCGCCGACCGCGAAGGTTATGTCCGGATCGTGGGCCTCGAGGAGCTGGTCGGAATCGCGGAGGAGAACGACCTCCTGATCCGACTCGACGTCGCGCCGGGGACCTTCGTTCCGATCGGATCGACACTCGCCCGCGCAACCTCCACCTCAGGTGGGGCCCCCGCCCCCGCCCCCGCGCAGACGGACGAGCTGGATGGAGCCCTCGAGGAGCGCATTCGCGAATGCCTCCTGCTCGGCGACTCGAGAACTCCGGTCCAGGATCTCGGATTCCTCACGAGCCAGCTCTCGGAGATGGCGGTGCGCGCACTCTCTCCGGGGATCAACGACCCCACCACGGCGATCGGCTGCATCCACCGCCTGGGCGGTGTTCTCGCCCAGCTCGAGGGCAGGAAGATTTCGTCGCACCACCACTTCGACGCGGAGGGCGTGCTGCGTGTCGTTTCGGCGGAGGACGGCTTCGAGGAGATCCTCGCGGGCGCATTCGACCCGATCCGGCGCTATGGCGCACACGATGCGAGCGTCGTCGAGGCGCTGCTCGGTGCAGTGGCCGCCGGCGCAGAGAACAGGCGCGACGAACGCCGGCGCCGCGCGCTCGAGGCGCATGCGCATGCGTTCCGCGCGGCGTTCGAGAGCGCCCGGTCGATGCATTCAGCTCGCGATGCGGCGATCGTCGAGGCCGCCTTCGAGCGCACCGAGCGCGCTCTCGCCGGGGCGGGCACGCGCTCCGCATGCGGTCCCGATCTTCGGAGCGTTTGAGCGGTTCGAACGCGCGAGGCGATCGGAAGGCTCAAGATCCCACGGGATTCGTATCGACCCTCGGCGAGTCGTCGATCACGCCGAAGGTCGAGAGATCGTTCCGAACTTCTTCCACGCCCTCGATCCGCCGAACGAGCGTCTCGACGCGGTCCCGATCCCTCCGGTCGGGCACCTGCCCCGTCAGGATGACGACGCCCGATCGGACGCTGACGGCCACCTCGCGCAGCGCTGGCTGCTGTCGAAGCTCGCGCTCGACGCGCGCATCCAGCTGCGCATCCGCGGAGCCCGTCTCTGCGGGCGCCTCGTTCACCGATGCGCCGCCCTCCTCGTGGCAGCCGCCCAGCAGGCCGAGGCAGATCAGCGCGCTTGCGGCGAGGTGGCGAGCCAATGGGCGAACGGGTGCGTTCTTCGTCGACGGATCGCTTCGCATGGCCGGATCCCTCCCGGTTCCGATGGTGAATTCATCGCGTGGATGCCTGCTCGTTCTCATCGAAGGAGTCCTGTCGCTGAGAACGACGTTCGTATGAGCAATGTCCATGCCGCCGTGAGATGGGGTGGGAGGGCGGACGAGGCGTGCCTCGGTCGTCGCCTCCGGCAGCGGGGCGGGAGATCGCGCAGGCGCGGCGGGACCGAGTGCAGAATCGATCGGTGCGATTTGTAGCTTTTTCATCGAGGTCGGCGACGTCGCCGACGACCGGCGGGGCCAGCCCGTCTGTGCGGCTTCTCGAACGAGCGCGACACCGACTAGCAGGGCACGGAATCTGCATTACATCGATGCCAGGAACGGCGCGAACGCCGAACCAACTCGCAGGCCGAGCCTGAACGATTCCGCCGCGGTCTGGACGGAATCTCGGCGCCGGAGGATCCCCCTTCGATGCGACCGGGCTTTGTCGCAGAGATCACCTCGCAGATCACAGGAGAGCGAAATGAAGAGCCTCAGCGACCTCAACCTCCCGAATCGAATCGACATCCCCCGGCTCCTGGCGCATCTACCGATCCACTTCGATCGACGTCCCGCGTCGGCCACGGGCGATCTGCGCTTCTGGTCCGGCTTCGGTCTGGGAATCGCCCTGGGCGGGGGCCTCATTGCGCTGACCCACGGGCCCGGAGGGGCGCAGCGGCGCGCGTCGCTCCGACGCCGCGTCGACGGCATCCGCGAGAAGGGCTCGCAGCTGACCCATTCCGAGGGCGAAGTCGAAGAGTCGATCGTCATCGACGTGCCCGTCTCCGTCGCCTACGACCAGTGGACGCAATTCGAGGAATTCCCGCGCTTCATGGAGGGGATCAGCGACGTTCGCCAGGAGACCGAACGCCAGCTGCATTGGAAGGCGGAGATCGGCGGCAAGGCCGTCGAGTGGGACTCCGAGATCGTCGAGCAGATTCCCGACCATCGAATCGCCTGGCGCGATCTCGGAAAGCGGCGGGGTGGCGGTGTCGTCACGTTCCATCATCTGAGCGAGGGGACCTGCAAGGTCATGGTCCAGATCGTCTACGAAAAGCTGAACCCGCTGGAGCAGGTCGGCGATTCGCTCGGTCTCGTCCGACGCCGGGTGCGCGGCGATCTGGATCGATTCCGCGACTTCATCGAGACGCGGTCCGAGGCCACGGGCAGCTACCGCAAGGCGATTTCCTAGGGCCGCGCGCCCGCCCGCCGGCCCGGCGGACACCGGGCGGGCGCCGGCGTGCCGAACAGGCACGTCGGTCGCCATGTCGGTCGGTCGGGGCGCGCTCGAGTCCCGGTCGATCCCGACCTTGCGTACGGCTCGCTCGACTCGCATTCCGCAAAGGAGGAATCTGATGGCCCCGACCCCGCTCGAACGGCGACGCCGTCGCCTGCTTCCAATCCCGCTCCAGGCCCTCTCGGCGGTCGCCCTCTTCGCAGCGACGGCGTGCGATGCGCCAGACCCGGGAGACCGGCCGGTGAATCCGATTCCGATCGCTCCGACCGGAGCGGAAGCCGAGATGCGCGGAGATCCGGTCGAGAACCCGATGCTCGTCCGGGCCGGAGCGGTCGCGAAGGCCGATCTCGCGCCGACGCTCGGCAACGAAGCCGAAGGCACGTTGACCTTCAGGTCGACGGCGCACGGTGTTCGTGTCGCGGTCGAGATGACCGGCCTGACCCCCGGCCTGCACGGCCTCCATCTGCACGAGGTCGGCGACTGCTCCGCGCCCGACGCCGGCTCGGCGGGTGGCCACTTCGCTCCGCGTTCGATGCCGCACGGCGCGCCCAGCGACGATCGCCACCACGCCGGCGACTTCGGCAACATCGAGGCCGACGATGCGGGCCGCGTCGATGCCGAATTTCTCGCCGGTTCGATCACCCTCGAATCCGCCGACAGCCCCTTCGGAATCGTCGGCCGCGCAGCGGTCGTTCATGCCGATCGGGACGACCTCGAGACACAGCCTTCGGGCGACTCGGGAGCGCGAGTCGCGTGCGGCGTGATCCAGCAGAGCGATCCCGTTTGACGTGGCTCGTTGATTGTTCCCGGCACGATCCCTGCTCTCAGCGGGGTCATGCCGAGCCCCTCCGATTCGCCGTCAGCCTTCAAGCCGCCCCACTGCCCCAACCCTGATTGCGTTTTCCATCTGGAATCAACCGGTTGGCGCTTCAAACGAGCTGGCTTCTACCACCGCGATGCCCGCCCACACCGCATCCAGCGATACCGCTGTTCACACTGCCATCGCGCCTTCAGTTCACAGACCTTCTCCCCCACCTACTGGCTCCGTCGCCCCGACCTGCTCGAGCCCGTCTTCCGCGCCGAAGTCGCCGGCTCCGGACACCGCCAGATCGCCCGCCAGTTCGGCGTCGTCCACGCCACCATCCAGCGCCTCGTCGACCGCCTCGGCCGCCACTGCCTGCTCCTCCACGAGACCTTTCGCAAGAAGGCCCGGGCCCATCTCTCCAAAGAGCCCGTCATCCTCGACGGCCTCGGCACCTTCGCCGGCGGCCAGTACTGGCCCCTCGAGCTGACGGGTCTCGTCGGCGCCGCCACCTACTACAGCCACGACTTCGTCGTCACCGAACGCCGCCGCGGCGGGACGATGACCGAGCTCCAGAAGAAGCGAAGGGCGGCCTACGAAGAGAAGCTCGGCCGCCCCGACCCGAAGGCCCTGACCCGGGACGTTCTCGAGCTGCTCCGAACGAACCTCCCCACCGAAGGCCCGATCGAGCTTCGCACCGACGAGAAGTCTGAATACAGAACAGCCCTGAAACGCCTCGGACGCCCCGGAATCGAGCACGAGACGACCCACTCGAAGGCTCCGCGAACGGCGAAGAACCCGCTGTTCGCGATCAACGCGCATCACATGTTCGTGCGGCACAGCGGGGCGAATCACAAGCGCGAGACGGTGGCGTTCTCGAAGCGGATCCAGGCGGTGATTCATCGCCACGCGATCTTCCAGGTGTGGCGAAACCTGGTGAAGGTGGCCTCGGAGCGCAGACCGGAAAAGGGAACCCCGGCACAGCGGCTCGGGATCACGCGGGTGCGATGGAGCATCGGGCGGGTGTTAAGGGCGCGACTGTTCCCGAGCCGGATCGAGCTCCCGGAGCGCGTGCGACAAGGCTACCAGGGGCAGTTCATCAGCCGTTTCATGCGACGAGAGCGGGAACATCGAGTTCGGCGGTAATTCTGAAGCGGGCGTCCGAATCCGGTGCCTGCCCGGATCGGACGCCCGTCGGAGGCCAGAAGCGCCCCCGATCGGCTCGGTTCAGAACCACTCTTCGTGCCACGTCTTGGCTATCGCATGGTTTTCGAAATCGTCGATGTCTCCCGGGAGACGATGCGAAGCAAGCCAGGGAGCACGGCATCGCCACCGCCGACCGACGTCTGTGCCCGAACGTTGTATCGGACCTGGCCGGGATCCTTGAAGCAGAGCGATACGGTCTCGTTCGGCTCGATCTCGATCGATTCGAGCAGCGCGCCCCGCCAGTTGGCGAAGCCGCGCTGACAGTCGAGATCGTCCTTGTCGAGATCGGCGATCTGCACGAGGATCGGATCCTTTCGCAAATTCACCCAGCGGATCTCGTCCCCCGGATCGGCGTAGAGTTCGACCGGCGCGAGCCCGTCCCGGATCTCGACGTCGTGGACCGCCTGGGTTCGGGAAATCTCGGGAAGGCTGGCGCAACCGCTCAGCATGCAGCCTGCTGCGATCATCGCCGCGCCGCGTTTCGTCGTTTCGAACATCGATTCGTCTCCTCTTTCTGTTTCTTCTCGGTTCACGTCTTCGTCGAATCCGGGATCTTCAGCCGGAACGGGCTCGCCGATCATTCCCATTCGAACTCGGCGAGAGCCGCTTCGACCTCTTCCTCGATCGATCGGTCGCAGGCGGATTTGAGTCGCCGAGCGACCTCCCGACCGTCCTCCGTCCGCAGGATCGAAGGCAGGGTCGAGATCAGGACTTCGGCCACGAGCCGTTGGCGGTCCGCCTCGCAGGGAATGCGGCGGCTCAGATAGGTGTAGACGCGATCGAAATGCCGATTGAACGACGCGTCGAAATCTGCGTCACGCGGCGGTCCGTTCGGATGGAAGCTCTGAGTCGTCGCGTCCGCCTCGCTCTCGTTCTGCGACGTCCGAGCGACGGCAGGGCGACCCGTTCGTTTGCGGCGATTCCGGAGGACGTGCTTCGTCCATCGCGTCTCGCCTCGCACGCCAGGAGCGAGGTCCGGTCGGCGAACAGGCCGACCGGACCCGGGCCCTGCTCCCCGCCGATCACCCTGCATTCGCGGTGCCCTGCTCAGCCGGCGTTGGGGTTGTGCGGGACGGGGGTTCCGATCCCTGCCTGGCATTCGCATCACGATCCGCCTCGGCGCGCTTCCGCGCGGCCTCGCGGCGGCTTCGTGATCCTGTCTTGCGTCGTCATCGGTCCACCTCTCGACTCGAGACTCAGTACAAAGCAATCACCATGCCAGCGACCGGAGCACGATCTCGGAGCCTGCGGAGTGTGGTGGGCGGCGCGGGCGGAGCCGAGAGCGTTGGCTGCGGTGAGGTGCGCCGTCGTCGTGAAGTGATTTGTAGAAATGTGTGGAAGAAGACGGCGTCGGCGGGGGAGGCGGGGCGGCGGACGTTCAGAATCCGAGGGCGAGTCCGATGCCGACGGTCCGGATGTCCCGCTCGAAGAACTGTCCGTTCGGAGAGCGGCCATCATAGAATTCGCCGAGCAGGCGAACGCGACGATCTTCGAGCGCCGGATGCTCGATCTGGACTCCGGCGCGCAACGAGAAGTCGGGAGCCCAGTCGCTCTCCTCCCGGGACTGCACGTCGAGCGCGGCAACCGGGCGGAGATATCCGTTCGCGAACGCGCGCGGACTGGAGATCTCGACGCCGCCCTGGAGCAGTCCCCTTTCGAGCGCCGGCTCGCGATGCAGGATCACGCCGCCGCCGCCGTACAGCCGAAGCCAGCGCCAGGGCTCGAAGGAGACGAGGACGTCGAGGACTTCGAAGGAGAGATTCACCCGATCGACGCGATTGCGGAGCAGGTATTCGTCGCCGAGGTGGGAGCTCTGGTGGTAGATGCGGATCTGGGTCGTGAGATCCGCGTAGTGGTGGCTGGCGATCAGGCCGGCGAGATAGTCGGAGTTGACGAGATCGAAGGAGCTCGCCTCGAGATCGAAGACCGCGAAGACGCCGGGTTGGATCGCGAGCTCCCATTGCCCCCAGGGCCGCTCGGGGCTTCGAATCAGCGAGAACGTCTCGCCGAAGTTCGCCGCGCCGACGCCCGACAGCTCGTCGTCGTCGAGGTAGCTCTGATAGGCCGCCGAAAAGCGCGGCCAGCGCGGATCCGCGATCAAGGGCTCGAACATCTCGTTGCCGGGAAAGAGCTCCCAGCTCGTCTTGCGCGTGATGCGCGGATCGACGGCGATCTCGCGTTCCGCCACCGCCACCGTCGCTTCGGTCCCGGGCCTCGCTTCGGATCCGGCCGGGGAGCCTTCGCTCGGGAGCGCGTCGGCGTCCATCTCTTCCAGCACGAGTCGATCCCCGCTGAAGAGGCGGACGCGCTCGACGCCGCTCAGCTGGAGCAAGCTGGCCGCGATCTTGTCGAGGGGGAGCTTCGAGCCTTCGGCGAAGTGCGCCTCGAGGGTCGGAGGAGCGAAATGAACGTCGAAGTCGCGCAGCGCGAGCGAGCTCTCGAGAAGATGCGTCGCATAACCCTCGACGAAGGCGGTCTCGACCCGTGCCGACTCGAGGTCGACATCGCGTTTCTCTGCAATCTCGTCGGCGGCGGATTCGGGGGCAGCGGCCTCGGGGCCCGGTCGGGGATCTCCGGGCGTCGCGCCACGTGCATCCGACGCGCCGGCGATCGCGAGCAATCCGATCGCGACCAGGATCGGGCGGATCCCGGGCATTCCGATTCGCGGTGAATTCTTCACTGGGTCTCTCGCGACCGCCGGACTCCGGCGACGGCGCCGACGAGTAGGTCGAAGCCCGGAAGGCCCTGGGCGGGATCGGGCAGGGAGCCGATCGAGTCGTGCGGGATGGAATCGTTCATGGTCTGCTCCTGGCACGTTTCGGCTCGTGGGGTTGCGGATGGGCTCGTGCCGCGAGGCAAGAAATAGCAAGTCTCGTACCCATCAGGAGGACTCCGGAGCGAGCACCGCGAGCATCGTCGCGGCACTCCGCTGTGGAGGCTCGCCCGGCCCCGTACGGGTGCGTCGCCCCCGCCCGATGAGGGCGACGACTTCGGCGACGCTCGTCACGATCGTGACGTTCGATTCGGTGCCCGTGAGGGTCCGGACCTCCTCGACGCGCTCGGACGTCTGCGCCCAGAGGCCGACGAGGATCTGCTGCCGCGGCATCGACCGCCGCACTCGCTTCACGAGCTGGTCGATCGGTGTCGGGTCCGATTCCAGGGCCGAGACCACCACGACCGCTTCGGTTTCACGGGCGAGGACCTCCGGGTACGCCTGCTCGAAGCGACGCGGCAGAACGCGACTCGCAATCCCGTTCAGCTCGAGGAGCCGTGCCAGGCCCTCCGAAGCGATCTCGTCGCCGAACGCGGCGAGCGGAAGACAGAAGACCGGCGCCTCTGCGGGCGATCCCTCGTCCCTGGCCGTCGTCCATTCGGCGATCCAGAGCAAGTACGATTCGCGCGCGAAGGCCAGTGCTTCTTCGTCCAGGCCCCGCTGCCTCCGATCGCATTCGAGCAGTCGGAGCGCGGGCATCAGCGTCTCGTCCCAGGTCTGGGATGGAGATCGATCCCGATCCTGCTCGGCGAACAGGGCCGTCGCGCCGTCGCGATCCCGAGCGAGCAGACGATCGAAGATGCGTTCGTGAGGATGCAGCGGCTGGCTGTCGCTCAGGAGGATCGAGAGCTTCTCCAGCCCGCGCACGTGGCGGCCCATGACGACGAGGCAGACGGTGAGCGGTGTCGCCAGCACCAGTCCGACCGGGCCCCAGATCCAGCCCCAGAAGATCGCGGAGAGGACCACCGCGAAGGGCGAAAGACCGACGCGTGTCCCGTACAGCCAGGGCTCGACGAAGTTGTTGCTCACGAGCTCGAGCGCTCCGAGATACGCGCCGACCGAGAGCACCATCGGCCAGCCGTCGAAGGCGGCGAGCGCCATCGCGAGTGGAGCCGATCCCGCGATCAGCGGGCCGGCATACGGAATGAAGCGGAGCAGGGCCGAGAGCATTCCGAAGAGCAGCGCTCCCGGCAGCCCGAGCAGCGCGAGCCCGATGCCGACGGCGAGGCCATGGCCGAGGTTGAGGAGCGTGAGTGCCTTGATGTAGCCCTCCACCCGTTCGGACGTCTCTCGCAGGGTCGCGCCGGTCGAACGCAGCTCGCTCCGGCCGGCGACGCGAAGAATCCGATCCCGGAGATCCTCACGTTCGATCAAGATGAAGATCAGGAGCACGACCACGACACCCGCCGTCGCCGCCAGCGACGCGATCGAGCCCGCCCAACCGGCGACCAATCCGACGAGCTCCGCATCGGCGGGGACCAGCTCGAGGGCCGGCGACGGGTCGCGAGCACCGGGCGGAGGTGCGTTGCGAAGCTTGCGCAGGGCACCGTCGACGGCGTCGATCGGCTCGCGCACGCGTTCCGCGAGGTTGCGCTGGTACTCGGGCAGCTCCTGCGCGAGCTGCCTTCCCTGATGCACGACGGTCCAGCCCGTCGCCATGAAGGCCCCGCTGATCGCGAGTGAGACCAGCAGCACCGCAGCGACGCGGCCGATTCGCCAGCTCCGAAAACCCAGATGCTCGACGCGCGAGACGGCGCCGGCGAGGACGACCGAAAGCAGCAGCGCAAAGGCGAGCGGCGCGAGCACGCTGCGCGCGAAGTAGATCGCGGCGACGACCAGGATGGTCGTGGTCACCGCGGACAGAGGGGAGCTACGAAGCCAGCGTTCCAAATACCCTCGCACCGTCGATCGGACCGATTCGAAGCGATCTCGTTCGATCGCAACGCAAGACGCATGCCTGATTTCCGAGCGACGCGTCGGTCGGGATTCCGCCGCTGCTGCGGCGTCTGCGGTGACGGGGGCCCCTCCGGGCTGGCGGGCGCACTCCGGCGACGCCGGCGCGAACCCCCTTTTGTACAGAATGCTAGATTTCGGCCGCTCGACGCGGAGAGGTGGCCGAGCGGTTGAAGGCACCGGTCTTGAAAACCGGCAGGGCGAAAGTCCTCGTGGGTTCAAATCCCACCCTCTCCGCCACGGGCGAAGAGGCGCGGCTCGGATTCGAACCGCCACCGCTTTGATCGAACACCGACCGACCCTCGAATTGCATCGCCGACAGGAGATTCGCATGCCGTCCCGACGAAGCTCGTCCCCGCTGCTCCAGGCCGCTCTCGCGACCGCCCTCGCCGGAGCGATCGCGCTCGGCTGTGCGACGTCGCTGACCGGGCGCCAGCAGCTGCTGCTCTTTCCCGAGAGTCAGATGGCGCAGATGGGGGCGACCGCGTTCACGGACATGCAGAGCAAGACCCCGCGCTCCTCGAACTCGAGCCAGGTGACCTACGTCCGCTGCGTCGCGAACGCGATCACGCAGGTCGTCCCGCCCGAGCAGCTTCGCGCGGTCGCCGTCTCCGGCTGGGAGGTCGAGCTCTTCGAGGACGATACCGCCAACGCCTTCGCGCTCCCGGGCGGCAAGATCGGCGTCCATACGGGGCTCTTGAAGGTCGCGGTGACGCCGGGCCAACTCGCCGCCGTGCTCGGTCACGAGGTCGGCCACGTCCTCGATCGGCATAGCAACGCCCGGGTTTCTCAGCAGTCGATCGCGCAGACGGGCATGCAGCTCGGCTCGGTCCTGCTCGGCGCCGATACGCCGCAGAAGCAGGGCTTGATGGCTGCGCTCGGCCTCGGCGTGCAATACGGGCTCTTGATGCCCTACGGCCGCGATCAGGAGAGCGATGCCGATCAGATCGGGCTCGAGCTGATGGCGCGGGCGGGCTTCGATCCGAACGAGAGCGTCCGGCTCTGGGAGAACATGGCGCGGGCCGCCGGCGGCGCGGCGCCGCCGGAGTTCATGTCGACCCATCCGAGCAGCACCACCCGCATCGCCCGCCTGCAGGCCTCGATCCCGAACGTCATGCCGCTCTACCAGCAGGCCCAGGCGGCGGGGCGCCGGCCGAATTGCCGGCCGTAGGCGGTCGGGCCCCGATCAGGTTACGCATTCGAGTGATGACCCGAGACGGATGAGGAAACGGATCGAAGCCAGCAACTCCGGCGGATTGGGCGGAGATTTGCCTGTCGGTTCGGGTGACGGCGCATCCTGCGGGATGGTTCTCGCTTGTATTGCTTCTGGGATCCGTGGAGAATGCGGCAACCATCCACGGGTGCCGATGCTTGTCCTCGCCGAACGTCCTGATCGTCGATCTGAACAATTTCTCGCGCTATCCGACATTGTCCGTCGGCTACCTCGCTGCGAGCTGTCGGCGAGAGGGCATTCGCGTTCGGGTCTTCAGCCCGTTGTCGGTGGGCGTCAGTGGAGTGATCCGCGAACGGCCCGCGACGCGCATCTCGCTTCTCGGTGAACATCTCAATTTCGCATTGGCCTTGAGCCGGCTCGAGACCTTGAGGAGCGCGCGAGATTGGGTGGGGACCCATCTCTTGTCTTCGCTGTCGCGCCACTCGGCGCGGGTCGTCTCGGAGTTCGCGCGAGCCGTCGAGCGCGAGCGGCCGGAGATCGTCCTGATCAGCAGCTATTTGATGTACCGACCGATCGTGGTCGAGATCGTGCGGCGCTGCGCGGGTGTCGGAATCCCGGTCGTCGTCGGAGGGCCCTACTTCGCGGAGCCCGAGGTCGTCTCGGAGTGGATCGGGATTCCCGGATTGACGGCGCTCGCCGCGGGCGAGGTCGAAGCGACACTCCCGGGGATCATCCGTTCGATCCTGGCGGGGGAGGATCCCGCTCGTTGGGAAGGCATCCTCGTTCCCGACCGGGACACGACGTTTCGGGGCGCGATCGCGAGACCCTCGCGTGAGCTCGATTCGGTTCCGTTCCCCGACTTCAGCGATTTCCCCTGGTCGAAGTACCCGGATCGGATCGTGCCGATCCTGGCGAGTCGGGGATGCGCGTGGGGGGCCTGTTCGTTCTGCAGCGACGTGACGGGAACCGCCGGCCGGACTTTTCGATCGCGCGATCCTCGTCGCGTGCTCGACGAGCTGCGAGCTCAGCACGAATCGGTCGGCGCGAATCTCTTCGTCTTCACCGACATGAAGTTGAATGGAGACCTCGCGATCTGGAACACCCTCATCGAACGATTCCAGGACGTCGTCCCGGGTGGCCGTTGGATCGGCTCCGTGCACGTCGGCTCACGCTCGCCGTCGGGGCTCGGGCGCGATCCGCTTCGGCAGGCTGCCGCCTCGGGATGCGTCCGGCTCACGACCGGTCTCGAATCGGGCAGTCAAGCGGTCCTGGATTCGATGCGGAAGGGCACGCAGCTGGAATCCGTTTCCGAATACCTCGAAGATGCCAAGACTGCCGGGATCAGCACCCGCGCGACCATGATCGTCGGATATCCGGGAGAGACGGTCGACGACGTTCGCGCTTCGGCGGGCTTCGTCGTCTCGCATCGACACGTGATCGAGCGCATCAAGCTCTGCTCCTTCTCCCGGACGATCGGTACGCCGATCGACCGCGAGCTCCGAAAGCGGGAAGGCGAGCACGTGCGCGATTCGAGACCGCGCGGCGCAGGTGGACGTCGAGAGACGTCGCTCGCGATCTCCGGATCGGCGAAGGTCGATCGGCCGGCGGTCGAGCGGAGAGGGGCGGCCTATCGGCGGGCCGTCGGAGCACTGATCGGCGCGGTTCATGCCGTCAACCGGACCCCGCTGCCCGAGCGCGCTCGGGCCTTCGAGGGGGTCATGTGACGGGAAGTGTTGCCCCCGGCGATGCGCGTCTGGTCGAGCTTCGATCGCTCCGGGAAGAAATTCTCGTGCGTGTGATCTTCCAGAACCTCTTGCTCGTTTCGTGTCTGCTCCTGCTCGGAACGGTCCTGCTCGTTCATTGGCTGGCGGAGAGGCCGGGCGTCTCGTTCGCCTATTCCGTCGTCGCCGTGGCCGCTTCGGGGATGTGGGCCCATCACGGATGTCGAACAGCCCAGATTCGTGCGTATCTCATGGCCCGCTCCGAGCCAGATCTCTGGGGGGAGGGCATTCGGGGCTGGGAGGCGGCGCTCGATGGAATGCGGTTCGCGAGCCTGCTCGGATCGCGCTGGTTCGTCTCGACGAAGGGATTCCTGCTCGGAAGCCAGGCACTCGTCATCGCGATCCTGGCGATCGAAGGAGGCCGATGGGGCCGGGCGGAGGCGATCATCGCCTTCTGCGGGCTGATCGTCAGCGCCTGGCTCTTGAACGAACCCGCCATCGCAAGGACAACCAGCGCGGCCAGCGCGCAGGATCCGGGCGCCGGCAAGGCCTGAAGCCCTACTCCTCGAAATACTGCCAGGGAAATTCCGGCTCGAGGATCGGCTTGTAGCCGGCCGGGAATTCGAAGGGGCAGGTCAGGATCTCCCAGACCCCGATCAGCTCGCTCGCGACGAACCAGCCGATGCCGAGCCCGAAGCCGATCGGGAGGCCTGCGGCGGCGCCGCGTTTGCGGGTCTCGACGACCATCTGGCCCGGAATCGCGAGGACACCGAGGGTCGTGTTCGCGAAGCCGCGGCCGACCTTGCGGGCCGGTGTGAAGCGGGATTTCGGTGCGGCCCAGGCGGCGTCGGGAACGGCGCTCCCGAAGGCCGAGAGCGCGGTGACGACCGCGAGGATGGCGGCGAAGATCCGCAGGGCGCGCCGCGATCCCGAATACGAGCGGGCCGAGCCGATTCCAGACGTCCGAAGCGAGCGATCCATTCCCCCTCCACCCCTTCCATTGCGCATTGCGCGTACGGCCAGCCCCGGCTCGCCGGTCCATTCGTTCGAGCGAGGCCGTTCCGATTCGATGTGCCCGGTCCGGCCTCGACGGGGACGGTAAGGGGTCGGAAGGGCGGCGTCCAGACGATTGGGGCGTCCGGTTCGCGGCCTTCGCGGGGCCGGCACCCGCGCCGTCACCCGTACTGTTATTCGCCGATCACCTTGACGAGGATCCGCTTCCTGCGCCGCCCATCGAACTCGCCGTAGAAGATCTGCTCCCAGGGCCCGAAGTCGAGCTTGCCCTTCGTGATCGCGACGACGACCTCGCGGCCCATGATCTGCCGCTTCAGGTGGGCGTCGGCGTTGTCTTCGCCGGTCCGATTGTGCGCATAGCGCTGGGGCGAAGCATCGAAGGGGGCGAGGCCTTCGAGCCATTTCGCATAGTCGGCATGCAGGCCCGGCTCGTCGTCGTTGATGAAGACGGAGGCCGTGATGTGCATCGCGTTGCACAGGACGAGCCCTTCGCGCACCCCGCTCTTCGCGACGATCGCCTCGACCCGCGGCGTGATGTTCTCGAACGCCATGCGCGCCGGGAGCTCGAGGGTCAGATACTCGGTATGCGATTTCATGCGGAGCGGCGCCGAAGGAGCCGGCTCAGCGCTGGGACGGCAGCGGAGGCGGGCCCGCCTTCTTCGGCGGCAGCGGCGGGGGCACCTTCTTGAACGCCTCGCCGAGCTCCGCGACCTCGCCCGCCGGCGTCCACGCAGGCATGCCTTCGCGCCAGACGAGGGTCGAAGTGTTCACCTGCCCGCTCGCGACCTTCGAGACGAGCTCCTGATGCGGCATCGGCCCGACGCGGTTGCCCTGGCTCTCGGCATACCATTCGGCCGCGCCGCCCGCAGCCGCTGCGTCCTCCGTTCCCGGCTTCTCCGCCTGCTTGCGCCGAGCGCATTCGATCGGATTGAAGACGCAGTCGACCGTCTTGTCGACCGTCTCGTCGACCTCCTGATTCGTGCGCTGCTCGCTCTTCGCCGAGGCGCGCTCGCGGACGCGGTCGAGGATGCTGTTCGATTGGGCATGCGCCGACGCCGGAGCAAGAGCGACGAGTGCGAGCAGAAGGAGAAGGAGGAGCGGGGCGGGGCAGCGGGCCATGCGCGGGGTCTCCTATCGGATGGCGCGGTCGACGGGTCCGAACAGCTTGAGCGAAGCGACCGGGGACTGCAAGGGTCCGGCCGGGCGCGGATTTCGCGGCCATCAGCCCCGCTGCTCCCGGTAGACACGCAACACGAATTCCCCGGCCGCGCTCTCGCGCAGCCGGAGCACCTCCGAGCGCATCACTTCCGGGACCCGGTCCAGATCCGGCAGCACCGCGCGGCAGCCGGGCGGAAACAACATGGGCGCGGCGAGGCTCGCGAAGGTCAGGTCGGCGGCGCCGAAGCGATCGCCGACGAGCGCGCTGCGTCCATCGCGAAGCCTTTCGTCGACGTCGCGAAAGAGGCTGCGGATCCGCTCGAGGGATCGCCCGGCGCTGGCGGGCGAGATCCGGTAGCCCGCCCGGACGACCCGGCGTGCGATCGGGACGAGCAGCGGGACGAGCCGTGCCTCGAAGGGCGGGATCGCGCGCGACCAGACCTCGCGGATGAGGCGCGTCTCGCCGAGCAGATGGGCGTAGGCCCAGCGTCGGACATGCGGTCCCAGCTCGAGGGTGAAGGTCTGCTCGAGCGAATCGACCTCGCGCCGCAGGCCCTGGTCCCGGGGATAGAGAGCGTCGCCCCCGCCCCAGTCGTTCGCATGCAGCAGGATCGCGCCCGAGTCGACGAATCGCTCCGCGCCCTGGACCAGCACGGGCACCGTTCCCCCGGCGTTTCGCATCGTGGCGATCCGATGGAAGAGCGGCGCGTGCGCCTCCTCCCGATACGGCAGCCCGACGCGATCGAGCGCCCAGCGGGCGCGCTCGCAGTAGTGACTGAGCGGGATCGTGATGAAGCGCGCGGGCGGCGACGTCATGCCCAGCGCTTTCCGACGACCCCCTTCAGCGGCTCGATCACCGCGGCGAAGCTCGGCCGCGCATGCATCCGTTCGACGAACGCGGAGAGCTTCTTCCAGCGCGCGGCGTCGAGCCGGACGCCGCACAAGCGCAGATTGATGAAGAGATTGCCGACGGCGATGTCGGCGATCCCGAGCTCGTCTCCGACGAAGAACGAGCCTGCGAGCTCGGATTCGAGCTCGGACTCGAAGTAGTCGAAGTAGGCGGGCAGCTCCTCGTCGATGATCTTCCGGGCCGCCGCTTCGTCGCTCGTCTGGCCGAGCAGAGGCTTGACGACGAGCTCGAAGAAGACCTTCGGGCCGGTCACGGGGATCACGCCGCCGTCGACGTATTCCTCGATCCAGCGCGCACGCGCCTGCAGATACGGATCGCTCGGCTGGAGCGCGGGACTCGGATGGAGCCGCTCGAGATATTCGCAGATGATCGTCGAGTCGTTGATGATCTTGTCGTCGTGTCGGAAGGCGGGGATCTTCCCGAGCGGTGAGATCGCGCGCCAACCCTTCGGCGGGTTGAAGGGGATGACGTCCTCGGTCGCATGCTCGAGATTCTTCTCGAGCAGGACGAGCTTGACCTTGCGGACGTAGGGGGAGATGGAGCTGCCGAGGAGCGTGTAGGCCATGGGAATCTCCTGCTGGGCGGGCGCTGGCCGGCGAGTGTATCCCGGAAGCAGCGGCCGGCGGAAGAGCCGGTATCGTCGAAGCGGGCTGCTCGGCGTCGTGCCGCAGAGGAGAAGGCGATGAGCGATCTGATCATCCGAGGGGGCACGGTCGTCGATGGGACGGGCGCGCCGGCGCGGGCGGCGGACGTCCGGGTTCGGGGCGGCGTGATCCGCGAGGTCGGTCCGGCGCTGAAGCCGGAGGGCGAGCGCGAGATCGATGCGCGCGGCGCCTGCGTCACGCCCGGCATGATCGAGCAGCATACGCATTTCGATGGTCAGCTCTGGTGGGATCCCGACTGCGATCCGATGCCGGCCTTCGGGACGACGACGATCGTGATCGGGAACTGCGGCCATAGCCTCGCCCCGATTCGCGCGGCGGATCGCCCCACGTTCATCGACCTCTACTGCTTCATCGAGGATCTGCCCAACGAGGCCTTCGAGAAGGCGATCCCCTGGACCTGGCAGAGCTGGCCCGAATACGCGCGCGCCGCCGCCCGGCATCCGATCGCCATCAACGCCGCGCCGCTCGTCGGGCATACCGCCATTCGTGTCTACGTGATGGGCGAAGAGGCGTGGCAGCGCGAGGCGAGCGAGGCGGAGATCGATCGCATGGTCGCGGTGCTCCAGGAATCACTCGCCGCCGGCGCCTTCGGCATGGCGAACGGGGCGATGGACATCGACCGCAGCGGGCGACCGGTTCCCTGCCGCCTGGCGGGCGAGCGCGAGCGGCGGCGCCTCTACGCGACGCTGAAGCGCGAGGAGCGCATCCTCTCGCATACCGTCCGTCTGCTCGAGCCCGAACATTTCGGCCCGGATCTCGCGGCGCTCGCGGAAGACCTGCGCGCGACGGGCGTGCGCGCGACCTGGCCCGCCCTGATGTCGACACCGGGCGAGGAGGCGACACGTGCGGAGGTGCTGGCGCTGCATCGCGGCTTCGTCCGCGAAGGCCTCGATCTCTGGGGACAGACGGCGGCCCGGCCCCAGCGCGGCGCCATCAACTTCGAGCGTTCGATTCTCTTCCAGGGCATGGATGCCTGGCACGAGATGGTGAACGCGGGCCGGGAAGAGAAGGCGCGCCTGCTGCGCGATCCCGCCTGGCGCGGGCGCGCGCGGTCGGACTGGGACGGCGTCCACTTCTGCATGTTCCCGGTGAAGCGGCTGGAGAGTCTCGTCGTTGGTGTCTGCAAGCCCGAGTTCGAGCGCTTCCGTGGCCTCCCCCTCGACCGCTTGATCGAGGCGCGCGGCGGCGGCCATCCCTCCGACGTGCTGGCCGACTGGCTGGTCGACAACGGCACCGAAGGCACGGGCTTCGCTTCGATCCTGCCCTCGAACGGCGATCGCGAAGGCATCCTCGAGCTGCTGCGGGAGCCGAGCTTCATCACGGGCTCGAGCGACGCGGGCGCCCACATCCAGATCATGTGCGCCGCGGGAGAGAGCACGTACGTGCTGACCGAGCACGTCCGCGATACCGGGCGCGTCTCGATCGAAGAGGCCGTCCACGCCTACTCCCAGAAGCAGGCGCGCTGCTGGGGAATCGGTGATCGCGGCGTCGTCGCGCCGGGCATGGCGGCGGATCTCGCGATCTTCGCGCTCGACGAGCTGGTGCATCCGGAGGACGAGGTCGTGCGCGATCTTCCGTGCGATTCCTGGCGCTACACGAAATCCGCGGCGGGGTTTCGCGCGACGATCGTCAATGGGGTTCCGACGTGGTTCGAGGGGAAGCTCACGGGCGAGCGGCCGGGGGGCATGCTCGATCCGACGGCGCGCGCGGGGCAGTCGCGAGAGCGATCAGCCCCAGCCCGAACAACAATGCGGTCGACGGTTCGGGGATGACGGCGATGTAGGCCGTGGGGCGGCCCTGGAAGAGTCCGGTCCCGATGATCGTTCGGCCGTCCGCCGAGATCCTCGGCATCGACTCTCCGAAGACGAGCTGATCGAGGATCCATCCGTCGAGATCGAGTCCCAGACTCGCCAGGACGACGTCGAGGTCGCGCAGGCCTCGCTCCTCATCCCAGACGAACGTGCCGGTCCCACCGACGCCGACGACCGTCGAGCCGTCGGCCGATACGTCGGTTGCGATGCTGAGGAATTCGCCGACGCCCGGCGGCAGATCCCCGAGCCCCATCATCCCGTTCTCGGCATCCCAGACGAAAGCCTCTCTTCCGACCTCCGGCAGTCTTCCGCCGACGACCGTCGAGCCATCGCCGGAGACGCCGATCGCCGAGCCCGGGAAGAATCCAGCGCTGCCGGGCGATTCGCCGATCGCCTGGATTCCCGACGCAGCGGTCCAGACGAACGCCTCCTCACCGCGATCGGTGAGAGCGCGTCCGACGATCGTCGATCCGTCCGCGGAGATGCGCAGCGCATCCGGCGCGTTGCCGCCCGGAAGCTGGCCGAGGTCGCGGATGCCGTTCTCGGCGTCCCAGACGACGGTCGAATCGCCGCTCCGGCCGGCGAACGTCGATCCGTCGGCGGACATCAGCGAGGGGGCGAATCCGATGTCCAGAGATCTCGGACCGCCCGCCTCGTCCCAGAGAACGAAGCGGTCGCCGAGCAGGGCGAAGACCGTCGACCCATCGGCCGTGATGTCCCGAGCAGCGCTGCCGACTTCGGCCGCCGGATCGAAGAGCGCGCGCATGCCGTGGACCCGATCCCAGATGAATGCGCGCTGCGATCCCGATGCGGACCGACTCGTTCCGACGATCGTCGATCCGTCGCCCGAGATGGCCACCGGGTGGCTGGAGACGTCGCCCTCGAGTACGCCGAGCGGAGTGAACGAAGCGGCGCGGGCTCCGCTCGCGACGAAGGCGACCCCCAACGCGGCCGCGATCGTACGTGCGCTGAGCTGCGTTCGAGATCGAATCATCTTCTGCCTCCTTGACGGGATGGTGTGTCGGGAAGATCGACGTATTCCGGGGTCGGGTCCAGCCCGCGAACGGATTGCCCCATTTCAGGTCAGGCGCGCGTTCGCGCCGCCCCGCCGCTCAATCCTTCGGATCCCGCCCGGTCCAGTATTCGCGCGCGACTTCGGCGGGGCTTCGCCCGTCCTGGTCGACCGCCTGGTTCATCCGGCGCATGGTGTCTCCGTCGATCCGATCGACGAGGCGGCCGAGCGCGGCCACGACGTCCGGGGCCCGGGCCGCCAGACGCGGGCTCGTCAGGATCAGGGCGTCGTAGGGCGGAACGGCGCCGCGATCGTCTTCGAGCAGAACCAGGTCGAGCGCGGCGATCCGGCCGTCGCTCGAGAACGCGCTGATGACGTCGACTTCCCCCTGGTCGAGGGCCGTGTACATCAGCGACGGATCCATGCTGCGCTGGCTCGCGAACTGCAGCCCGTAGCGCTCCCGAAGCGTGCGCCATTCGATGCGGTCGAAGAATTCGTAGTCCGCGCCGATCGAGAGGCGCGGGGCGATCGGTGTCAGGTCGCCGATCCGGCGAATTCCGAGCGCGGCGGCGCGCTCGCGCCGCATGGCCAGCGCGTAGGCGTTCTCGAATCCGAGCGCGCCCGACACGCCGATGCCGTGCTCGCGGCGAAGGAATTCTTCCACCCGCCGGCCCACTTCGGCCCGGTCCGGCGGACTGCCGGCCTGCTTCATCAGGGTCGCCCAGACCGTGCCGGTGTATTCGACGTAGAGATCGATCTCCCCGGCGCGCAGGGCGTCGAAGGCGACGGTCGAGCCGAGCGATTGGACGATCCGGACCTCACGATCGGTCGCGCGCCGGATCTCCTGGGCGAGGATCTCGGCGAGGATGTACTGCTCGGTGAAGGTCTTGGCGCCGATGCGGATGCCCGGATCGTCCGAGGCGCGCAGGTCGCGAGCGAACGTGAAGCCGGCGTAGGCGTAGAGCAGCGCGAAGCTCGCGATCGGGAGGGCGACGAGGGCTCGACGTCGCCGGGTCCATCCGATGTCGATGCAGCGGACGAGACCATCGAGCAGCAGCGCGAGGAGGGCGCAGGCGATGCAGCCGAGCAGGACCGCGCCATCGTTGCGCGTCTGGAGCCCGCTGAAGATGTAGTTGCCGAGGCTGGGCGCGCCGACGGGCGTCGAGAGCGTCGCGGTGCCGACGGTCCAGACCGTCGCCGTCCGGACACCCGCGATGATCACCGGCATCGCCAGCGGCAGCTCGACGCGCAGCAGCTGCTGCGATCGTGTCATGCCGACGCCGCGGGCCGCCTCGATGCAGGCCGGGTCGACGGTGGCGAGACCCGTGACCGTGTTGCGCAGCATCGGAAGCAGGCTGTAGAGCAGGAGTCCGATGAAGGCCGGCAGGAAGCCGATGCTCGTGAGCCCGGCCATCGCCAGGAGCGGCACCATGCCCGCCAGCAGGGCCAGGCCCGGAATCGTCTGGACGACACCGACTGCGCCGAGCACCGGCGCCTCGAGGCGCCGGTAGCGCGATACCAGGATGCCCAGCGGAACGCTGATCGAAACGCCGAAGAGCAGCGCCGAGAGTGTGAGCTGCAGATGCGCCGTGAGGAGCGCGGGCAGGAGCGCGAGCTGTTCGCTCACGATGCGGGCCTCGGCGAAGGTGCCGCGAGGGCCGCTTCGAGCGCCCGGGCCTGGCGGCGCGGCGTCGCGAGGAGCTGCTCGACGTAGGTGTCCGCGGGCGCGCGGAGCAGCTCCGAGGGCGTGCCGACCTGCACCAGCGCGCCGCCCTGAAGCACCGCGATGCGATCCGCGAGCAGCAGTGCCTCGACCATGTCGTGGGTCACGAAGACGGCGGTGAGCCCGAGCTGCCGGCGCACCTCCATGAACGATTCCTGCAGGCGGTCGCGGGTCAGGGGATCGAGGGCGCCGAAGGGCTCGTCGAGCAGCATCACCCGCGGCTTCGCGGCGAGGGCGCGGGCCACGCCGACGCGCTGCTGCTCGCCGCCCGAGAGCTCGGCGGGGTAACGGTGCGCGTACGCCGCGGGCAGCGCCATCAGCTCCAGCACTTCGGCGACACGGCGCCGGATCGCCGCAGGCGACGTCTCGGGGCCCTTCTCGAGGAGCTGCAGCGGCGCCGCGATGTTGGCGGCGACGGTCATGTGGGGGAACAGGCCGACCTTCTGGAAGACGTATCCGATCCGTCTGCGCAGGATCGGACCGGCGAGGCTGGCTGCGTCGACGCCCTCGATCCGGACGGTTCCGGCATCCGGCTCGATCAAACGGTTCAGCATCTTCAGCGTCGTGGTCTTGCCGCTGCCCGACGCGCCGACGAGGACCAGCAGCTCGCCCCGCGCGACCCGGAAGGAAACGCCGGCGACGGCGACCGCCTCGCCGAATCGCTTCGTCAGATTCTCGACTTCGATCATGCTCGAGCGCAGTGTAGGCGAAGGCCGTGGTCGCAGGGCCCGGCGCCGCGATCGGGCCGGCGGCGCAGCCCGAGCTCAGACGGGCTCGAGCAGATGCACCGAGAAGAGCCGGTGCTCATCGGTCCAGGTCCTTCGGCGCCGCCAGCGCGCCTGCTCGGCCAGATCGCAGAAGGCCTCGACGGAGTATTTGTACGAGTTCTCCGTGTGGATCCGCTCGCCGGCCGCGAAGCGCACCTCGCGGCGGCCCAGGCGCACCGTCTGATCGCGCAGGCTGCGCAGGTGCATCTCGACCCGATGGCGTCCCTCGACGTAGTTGGCCTCGTGGGCGAAGTCTTCGAGGCGGAAGTCGGCGCCGAGCTCGCGGTTGATCCGCTTCAGCAGGTTGAGGTTGAAGGCGGCGGTCACGCCCGCCGCGTCGTTGTAGGCGGCGTCGAGCACGGCCGGATCCTTCTCGAGGTCGACCCCGATCAGGAGCGCGTCCGCCGAGAGGCCGCGGCAGGTATCGCGTAGAAACGCGGATGCGTCCGCGGGATGGAAGTTGCCGAGCGTGGATCCCGGGAAGAAGAGCAGCCGCGGGACGCCCTCTGCGCGCGGCGGAAGCCGGAACGGTGCGGTGAAATCGGCGATCAGCGGGCGGACCTCGAGCCCCGGAAACTCCGCGGGCAGGCTGTCCACCGCCGCCTGCAGATAGTCCGCCGAGATGTCGACGGGCACGTAACGCGCGGGCCGCTGTAGCGCGCGCAGCACGATCCGGGTCTTGAGGCTCGCTCCGCTTCCGAGCTCCACGAGCTCGGCCCCCGGCCCGATCCATTCGGCGACTTCTTCTGCGCAGTCCTCGAGGATCCGGATCTCCGTCGCGGTCGGGTAGTACTCGGGCTGTCGACAGATCTGGTCGAAGAGCGCCGAGCCCCGCTCGTCGTAGAAGTACTTGCACTCCAGGAATTTGCGCTGGGCGGACAGCCCGCGCAGGACGGACTGCTCGAATTCGAGATCATCGGCCGATTCGTCGAGTCGTCGTGCGCCCAGGGTCTGCCGTCTCATCCGTCGTCCTCCGCCAATCGCAGGCCGCTGAACTGCCAGCGTTTTTCGGGTTGGAAGAAATTCCGGTAGCTCGGGCGCGCATGGCCGGCCGGCGTCGCGAGGGATCCGCCGCGCAGGACGCGCTGGCCGTTCATGAACTTGCCGTTGTATTCGCCGATCGCGCCCGGCAGGGGCTTGAAGCCCGGGTAGGCATCGAAGGCGCTCGAGGTCCACTGCCAGATCTGGTCGTCCAGTGCATGGAACGCGTCGCGCCGTCGTGTCGCCGCGTGCTCCCATTCGAACTCGGTCGGCAGGCGTTTGCCCGCCCAGCGTGCGTAGGCGTCGGCCTCGAAGTAGGAGACGTGGCAGACGGGTGCCTCCGGATCGATCGGGAGCAGCCCGTGAAGCGTCATCTGGAGCCAGTCGTCGTCTCGCTCCTGCCAGTGGAGCGGAGCCGACCAGCCCTCGCGCTTCACCCATTCCCAGCCATCCGCCAGCCAGAGGGAGGCCGTCGCATAGCCGCCGTCCTGCATGAACTCCCGCCACTCGCGGTTGCGAACGGGCGTCGAGGCCATTCGGAACGGCCGGA
>JAWKRX010000044.1:0-32875 GCA_041389425.1 Myxococcota bacterium | reverse complement strand
TCCCGAGCTGGGGATTGCCGACGGTCTGCTCGTCGGTCCCGGGCTCGACCGTGACGTAGTAGCCCACCTCGCGAAAAGACGGCCGGGCGACGGTCTGGGAAAAGGACGTTCGCAGCGACAGGCCCTCGATCGGGCGGTAGATGATGCTCGCCGAGGGGAGAACCTTGGTCTCGTCGATCTCGCCGTTGACCAGCCCGAGGATCTCTTCGCGGGTCAGCAGGTCGACGATCCCGGTGACGGGATCGACCGGTACGTCGATGCCGAGGATCTGATCGTTGAAGGCGGACTGCTGCAGGCCCTCGAGCGGCGTATCCAGTCGATCGAAAAAGAGATAGGCGGTCGGAAAGATGGCCGGCCGCCCGCCGAGCGTCAGCTCACCCGTGAACGGATCGTTCTTGGAGTCGATGAAGATCTGCTCGATGCGAACGCCGCCGAGCAGGTCGACGTCGTCGAAGACGGTCAACTTCGCGTTGACATGGCCCGCCGTGATCTCGCGCGAGGACTGGTTCTCCGTTTCGCGCGTTCCATTGCCGGGCTCCAGGAAGCCGGAAAGCCTCGAGCCGAGCTGGCTCAACGAGGCGGAAGAGAAAACCCATTCGCTGGTGCCGTTGGCCCGCGTCGTCTCGACGAATCGGGAGTCGACGTCGCGATCCGATTGCTCCCACCAGAATCCCGCCTTCAAGCTCAGATCGACTTGCTCATGCAGCGAAATGGCCTGCTCGAGATCGAACCGGAAGAAGAACTGCTCTTCCTGGATGTCGTTGCGTGCGTTCACGATGCCGCCCTGGTTGCCCGACGCGACGTAGAGGCCGGGGCCCAGATCGCTCACGCGAACCGGAAAACGGGTCGGAGGCAGCGAGGGCAGGGCGACGCCGCCCGGGCACGCGTTGCCGAAATAGCCGCAGGGCTCGAAGGTGAAACGCATGCCGAGGGATTTGTCGTCCTGGGTCGAAGTCGCGTAGTTCGTCGCCCACGTCAGGTCGAGGCCTTCGAGCAGGTCGAACTCGTGACTCCCGTTCAACTGGTAGACGTCGAGGTCGCGATTGCGCTCGAAGGAGTTCGAGCGTCCGAAGTTCGCGAACCACGCGGCCCCGCGCGCCGGGCCATCGGAGAACTGGTCGCGGACCTTGAAGAGCGGGCTGCCTGCGGTGACCGTATTCCCGAAGACGGTGTTGAAGAGCCCGGGATTGAGCTCGTCGTTGATGGTCGCCTCGATCAGCGGACCGTAGTCGAGACCCGGAATGAACCCGTTCTCGCGCAGGTCGACCGTCTCCTCGGCCTTCTCGGTGTGGAAGTAGTTGGCGTCGATCCGATGGTCGCCCGCCTCGTCGAGGTCGATGCCGAGGGCGCCGAACCAGGTCAGCTGCTCTTCGCGCGTACTCGTGGTCTGGTCGTAGCGCCCGCCGCTCAGATTCAGCTCGCCGCGGGCGAGCGCGGTCGTGACGGGCGGGCTGGGCGGGGTGGTCGGTCGCGGCCCCGGAGTGGGTTCGCGACCCTCGATGAAGCCCTGCTCGGTCCTGTAGTCGACTTCGTGGTTGACGACGGCCTTGTAGCGGATCTCCCGGTTCCAGAGCTCCGTCCGTCCGCCGACGCTGCCTCCAACGTCGCTCTCGACGATGTCGGCCGGATCGCTCTCCTTCCCGACCCGCGAGCCGGACTGGAATTCCAGGAAGCGCTTCTTCGCCTCCTCCTCGAAGCCACCGCCGAGGGTGATCTTGAGCGTCAGGTCGTCGGGATAGCCGTCGGTGACGATGTCGATCGAGCCGCCCGACGAGTTGCTCGGCGATGCGGGCTCGAAGGTCTTCGCGACGACGAGGTTCGAGACGACGTCCGACGGGAAGAGATCGAGCTGCACCGATTGGCGATTCGGATCGGGGCTGGGCACCGGCGCGCCGTTGAACATGGTGCTGCTGTAGCGATCCTCGAGGCCGCGGATGATCGCGAACTGGCCCTCGACGATGTTGACGCCGGCGACCCGCTTCAGCGCGTCCGCGACGTCGCTCGCCGCGTATTTCGAGAGATCCTCCGCCGAGAGCAGGTTGACCTGGAGATCCGAATCCATGCGCAGCTCGAGGCCGTCCATCAGCTCGTCGACGACGGAGGCCTCGACGACGTACTCGTCGAGCTCGAGCACGTCGCCGCCCGTCGTCGTCACCGCCTGCGCCGGGGGCATCGGGAAGTTCTGCACGTTGTCCTGCCCCGCGACGACCTCGAAGCCCTTGGCGGAGGAGGCGCGGAATCCCGATTTGATGAACGAGAGGTCATAGCGGCCGGCGGGCACGGCACCGAATTCGTAGTCGCCGGCCGGACCGCTCGTCGCGATCTCCTGGCGCGGCTCGCTGCCGTCGCCGGGATCGGGGAATTGCAGGATGACCGTCGCGCCCTCGATCGGCGCCCCGGAGCCCGCATCGAAGACGCGCCCGGAGATCGTTCCGGAGGTCGCGTCCTGGGCGCTCGCCGGCGGCGTAGAAAAAAGCAAGACGAGGGCGGCGAGGGCGGCGAGGCAGGTGCCCACGCGGAACGCGCCGCAGTCTCCGAGGCAGGCCCGGAGAGCGGCGAGTCGTGAGGCGGCGGCGATCGGGCGAACGGCGGAATGGGCGGCGAATCCAGCGCGGGGGGTCGGTCGCATGGGCTCCTGCTCGTCTCTCGTCTCTTGCGGGGCTCTTTCCGGGTGCCTGCGCGTGCGCGCGCTCGGCGGGGGGGCCGGAAGGTGGCGAGTATGAGAAGCCGCCGGGGCTTTCAGGGCTCGCGTACATGACGTTTCCGTGAAGGTCCTCTTCGCTTCGTCACGAGTCGGTGCGCGGAGCTGCGCACGGGCCCGCCTGCCGGTTCGGCGACGGATGTGTGACGAACCCGCGAAGCCATGTGACAAGTCAGTGTGGTTTCCGGCGAGATACGGAGCGCCGCGTGAATGCCTGTTATTCATTGGCGGCGTTCGAGCCGACAGATCCTGCGAGTCCCGATGCGACTCGGAAGAGGGTCATCTGCTCATGAAAATCCCTGCGAGAGAGCCATCGATGCTTCGTGAGAGACTCCCCAGCTTGCGCCGAGCGATTGCGGCGCCGCTCCGCGGCGGGATCGGGATGCGGATCGCCGCATCGGCGGTCGTGTTCGCCGCGATTGCTTTCATTCATGCCACCGCGCCGTCCCGCGCCGATGCGGAGGTCCCCGCGGCCGCGTCGGACCAGTACCGCACGAAGATGCAGAAATGGGTCGAGACCCGGCAGATCCTCTCGGAGGAGCGATCGGACTGGCTCGTCGAGCGCGAGAGCCTCGAAGCGACGCGCGATCTGCTGCGCGACGAGCGCAAGGCCTTGAAGGAGCAGATCGAATCGCTGAAGCAGACCGAAGGCGGCGCGGAGTCCGAGCGCCTCGAGCTCGCCGCCCGCCGCGACGCCTATCGCCAGTCGGCCGAGGTCCTGGAAGGAAAGGTATTGGAGCTCGAGCAGCAGGTGCTCGCGCTGGTTCCGAAGCTGCCCGAGCCGCTGCAGAAGAAGCTCGAGCCGATCCTGGTCCAGATTCCGACGAATCCCGAGCTCGCCAAGGCAGGGCTGGGGCAGCGGCTCGTGAACGTGCTCGCCGTGGTCGCGCAGGCGGAGAAGTGGAACGGGACCGCGACCTTCGTCGGCGAGACGCGCGACGTCGGCAACGGACAGAAGGTCGCCGTGCGGACGCTCTACTGGGGCCTCGCCCAGGCGGTCTACGTCGATTCCCAGGGCGAGACGGCCGGCATCGGCCGCCCGACCGCCGAGGGCTGGAAATTCGTCGACGATCCGGATCTCGCCGATTCGGCGAAGGAGATCCTCGACATCTACGAGGGCATCGTGGACACGATCGCGTTCGTCCCCGTGCCGGCCGAGATCGAATAACCATGACGAATCGGAATGCCACGATGCTCGGACTGCAAGAGACCACCGGCGGGAGCGGTGCGAATGGCACGCAGCGCGTCGCGCGACGGGCGCTCGTCTGCACGATCGCGCTGATCATCGGTCTGATTGCCTCGGTGGGCCACGCCCAGAACGCGGGCGATTTCTCGGGTCCCCAGGCGGCGCTCGACAAGCGACTCGAGGACGTGCTGCGCGAGCTCTCCGCCGAGCGCGACCGGATCGCGCGGGAGAAGATCCCGCTCTCGAAGGAGGTCGCGACCCTCGAGGACGAGGTCGCCTCGATGCGCCGGGAGGCCGCGCGCCTGCTCAAGGTCCAGGACGCGGGCACGATCGATCTCGGCTCGCTCCGCAAGCAGGTCGACGGCCTCGAGGAGCAGGACGAATTCGTCACCAGTCGACTGACGGAGTTCATGCGCGATTTCGAGGCCCGCCTCAACATCGCGGAGATCCCCCGCTACGAGAAGATCACGTCCGCGGCGAAGCTCGCCGAGAACAACGCCAACCTCGACGCCGACGGCAAGCGCGAGGCGCAGGTCGCGGTCGTCCGCGCGGCCCTCGATCATCTGCGCGCGCTGCAGGGCGGCGAGACCTTCGCCGGCGAGGCGCTGAGCCCCGACGGCGTGCTCGTCTCGGGCAAGTTCATCGCCTTCGGCCCGTCCGTCTTCTTCGCGAGCGCCGATGGCGAGGTGGCCGGGCTCGTCGAACATCAGCTCAACGCCGCGGATCCGGTCGTCGTCGCGCTGCCCGGCAGCCTCTCGAACTCGCTCTTCGATCTCGCGGATGCGGGCAAGGGCGAGGTTCCCCTCGATCCGACGCTCGGCAAGGCGCTGAAGATCGAGCAGGCCGGCAAATCGCTCGGGCAGTACGTCGAGGACGGCGGCGCCGTCGGCCTCGTGATCATCGGGCTCGGCCTCGCGGCCTTCGCGATGACGGGCTTCAAGACCTGGGAGATCACGAGCTTCAAGGTCGCCGAGCGCAGCGTCGTCGACGGCATCCTCGACGAGCTCGCGCAGGGCAGTCAGGCGGCGGCGGCGAAGCGCGCGGCGCAGGTCCAGGGCATCTCGGGCGAGATGCTCGAGCTCGGCGTCCGGCACGCGGGCGACAGCCGCGACATCCTCGAAGAGCTGATGTTCGAGAAGATCCTCTCGGTCCGGCCGAAGGTCGAACGCTTCCTGCCCTTCCTCTCGATCACGACCGCCGCGTCGCCGCTGCTCGGCCTGCTCGGCACCGTGATCGGCATGATCAATACCTTCAACCTGCTCACCATCTTCGGAACCGGCGACGCGAAGAGCCTTTCTTCGGGCATCTCCGAGGCCCTCGTCACGACGGCCCTCGGCCTCATCGTCGCGATTCCGACGCTGCTCATGCACGGCACGCTGGTGCGGCTGGCCAAGGGCAAGCTCGGCCAGCTCGAGGAGCTTTCGGTCGCCTTCATCAACGGGGTCGAGACGGCGCGCGCGAGCCTGCGGGCTTCGATGCGGTCGGCTTCGGCGGATTGAGATTCGAGGAGAGACGAACCATGAACGAGACGATTCACGGCATCCTCAAGATCTGGCTCTCGGGCGGCCTCGTGCTGATCCCGCTCTTCGGCCTCGCGCTGCTGCTCTACGGACAGTCGCTGCACCTGATCCTCCACATGCGCCGCCAGCAGATCGACACCTCGAGCCAGAAGCACTGGCGCGAATGGGTCCGCAAGCCCGAGACCGCGAAGGGCCGGATCGGCGAGATCATCGCCTATACGCAAGATGGCGTGACCTGCATGGACCAGGTCCGCAATCGCTTTGCCGAGATCCGGCTCGCGCTGCTCGCGATGATCGAGCGCCGCACGACCTTCCTCGGAACGCTGGTCGCCGCCGCGCCGCTGCTCGGCCTGCTCGGGACCGTGATGGGCATGCTGCAGACCTTCTTCGGCATCTCGACCTCGGGCGGCTCCGAGACCGCGGGCGTCGTCGCTTCGGGCATCTCCGAGGCGCTCGTGACGACGCAGGCTGGGCTCATGGTCGCGCTGCCGGGCCTCTTTCTCGTGATGTTGATCCATCGCCAGCGACAGAATCTCGACGCGACGATCACGCGCCTCGAGAGCCTCACGCTCTCGCAGCTGCGCTTCGACAGCGAAGCGCCGACGGCCGTGGCCGGCCTCGAGCGGGCGGCCTGAGGCGGTTCGGTCGGAGACCGAAGAGGAAGGATCCATGGCGCGGCGCCGGCTCGAGCTGGAAGAGGAGAAGACCTCGATCGATCTCTCCTCGATGATCGATTGCATCTTCATCCTGCTGATCTTCTTCATCGTGACGACCGTGTTCGTCGAGGAGAAGGGCGTGGCGGTCGCCAAGCCCGATGCCGCCGCAGCGGCACCGGCCTCCGGCGAGGAGACGACGAAGGTCGTCCTCGAGCTGACCGAGCAGGGCGAGGTGCGCGTCGACGGCAAGGTCGTGCCCCTCGCGGACGTGCCCGGACGCGTGCGCGCCGGAATCGAGGACGAAACCACGCCGGTCGTCATCCGCGCCCACGAAAAGGCGTCGCACGGCGCGTTCGTCGCGCTCTGGGATGCGGCGCAGCGGGGCGGTGCGGTGACGCTCAGCTTCAATACGGTGAATTAGATGCCGCGCAGGACGCTGAGCAACGAGCCGGATGCGACGACGTCGATCGATCTCTCCTCGATGATCGATTGCATCTTCATCCTGCTGATCTTCTTCGTCGTGACGACGGTCTTCGTCGAGGAGCCCGGCATCGACGTCAACAAGCCAGATGCGTCGATGGACGCCCGGCTCGACAAGAACAGCATCATCATTGCGATCTCCGCCGACAACAAGGTCGTCTACGGGGGCAAGGAGCTCGGCGTCGCCGGTGTCGGCGCGCGGGTCCGGCAGCTGCTCGTCAAGGAGCAGCTGCCCGTCATCATCCAGGCGGATGCGAAGGCCGATCACGGCGTCTTCTCGTCGCTCTGGAGCGAGGTCCGCAACGCCGGCGCGAAGCGGATCAGCGTCTCGACGAGGAACGACTGAAGCGCGATGGCGAGGCAGGTCTTCAAGCAGAAGAGCGCGCGATCGGATCTCGTGGTCAGCCTCCTCGTCGGAGGCGGGATCGCGGCGGCGCTCTTCGTCGCGATGGCGCTCGTCCAGATGATCAGCCAGGAGAAGCCGAAGGAGGAGGAGGTCGCCGACGTCTTCGTCCTCGATACGCCGCCCGAGGTCGAGGAGATCGAAGAGGAGGAGCCGCCGCCGCCCGAGGAAGAGGAGGACGAGCCGGTCCTCGAGGAGGAGGCGCCGCAGATCTCGCTCGATCAGCTCGAGGTCGCGCTGAATCCCGGCGTAGGCGGCTCGCTGGTCGGGGATTTCGTGATGCCGACGGTGCAGACCTCCGCTTCCGATCTCGATACCGCCGATTTCGTCGACTTCTCCGATCTCGACCAGACGCCGCGCCCGTCTTCCAGCTGCTCCCCCGATTTCCCGCGCCGGCTGAAGCAGAAGGCCGCGAACGGCCGGGTCGTCCTGCTGATCAAGCTCGACGAGGAGGGCCAGGTCGTCGAGGCCGTCGTGGAATCGTCGAACCTGCCCGAACACGACCCCTTCGTCCTCAGCGCCTTCCAGAGCCGGAAATGCCGGTTCACCGCGCCGACGAAGGACGGCCAGCCCGTGCGCGCCCAGGCACGGCTTCCCATTCCGATCCGGATCGTCGGTTAGGCCGCGAACGGCCCGCGAGGTATTCCAGCATGACCCGAATGAAGTCCGCTCTCCCGTCGCTGTCCGTCACTCGAGCATCCCGACGCCATCCCCTCGCGATCGAGTTCGCTGCGACGGCCGCGCTCGCGGCTCTCGGCATGCTGGCGGGCGCCGTCCCGTCCCTCGCCGCCGAGACCCCGCCGGCGCCGCTGGCGACTTCGGCCGCCGAGGCGAAGCCCTGGTCCGGTGGCGCGATCCTGCGCGATCCGGAATGGCAGAAGGCCTTCCTCGGCAGCTACGGCTTCCTCTCGGGCGCCGAGCCCGAGATCGGGGGCACCGAGCTCGAGATGATGCGCGAGGTCATCGATCTCATGCAGGTCAACCCGAAGGCCGCAGCGATGCGGCTCGAGCAGAGCTCGAACGAGGGCAGCAGCGCGGCCGTCGACTTCATTCTGGCGAACCTCCGCTTCCAGAACGGCGACACGGCGCAGGCCGTCGAGGCCTACGACCGCGCGCTCGCGAAATTCCCCGACTTCCGCCGGGCCCACAAGAATCTCGGCCTCGTGCACGTGCAGATCGGCAACTTCTCCGGTGCGATCGAACACCTGACGCGCGCGATCGAGCTCGGCGACCGCGATGGCCGGACCTACGGCCTGCTCGGCTACAGCCATCTCAGCCAGCAGAACGCCTTCGCCGCGGAAGAGGCCTATCGGACCGCGATCCTGCAGCAGCCCGATTCGAAGGATTGGAAGCTCGGCCTCGCCCGCGCGCTCCTCAACCAGGAGAAGCACGCCGATGCGGTCGCGCTCTTCGAGAGCGTCCTGCAGAAGCATCCCGGCGACGCGGAGACCTGGAAGCTCCAGGCGAATGCCTATCTCGGCCTCGATCAGCCGATGGCCGCGGCGGTCAATCTCGAGGCCGTGCGCAGCCTCGGCAAGGCCGACGCGACGCTGCTGAACCTGCTCGGCGACATCTATCTCAACGAGGGCATCTACGACCTCGCCCGGGACGTCTATCTCGAGGTCATCGAGAAGGACTCGGGCGGGAGCCGCTATCGCGCGGCCTTCCGCGCGGCGGATCTGCTCTACCGCGCCCAGGCGATCGAGGATTCCGAGCGCCTCGTGGGCACGATCCAGAAGCGTTATGCGAAGGCGCTCGGCAACGAGGAGCAGCTCGAGCTGATGACGCTCCAGGCGAAGCTCGCGCGTGCGCGCGGCCGGGATGCCGAGGCGGCGAAGCTGCTCGAATCGATCGTCTCCCGCGACGGCACTCGCGGCGACGCACTGCTCGAGCTCGCGCGCCACCACCGGGACCAGGGCAACGAGGAGAAGGCGCTCCTGATGCTCGAGCGCGCCCAGAAGCTCGAGGCCTACGAATACCAGGCGCTCGTCGAGACGGCGCAGCTCCGGGTCGCGGGCCGCGACTACGAAGAGGGTGCGAAGCTCCTGCGCCAGGCGCTCCGGATCAAGCAGGAGCCCCGGATCGAGCAGTTCCTCGCCCGCGTCGAGGCGGCTTCACGCCGCCAGTAGGCGCGCCTCGCGGCGGCTCGCCCTCTCGGGCTCAGGCGTCGACCCACTCGATCTTGTCGTCGATCGATTGCCGGCGGCCCTTGGGCCATTCGCCGGGATTCGCGGGATGGCCGAGGTAGAAGATGCCGAGGCAGCGATCCTTCGCGCCGATGCCCATCCAGGCGTTCATCTCGGGCGTATAGAGGAAGGCCGGGGTCGACCAGAAGGTTCCGAGCCCGCGCGCCGTCGCCGCGAGCTGCATGTTCTGCACGGCGCAGGCCACCGCCTCGATCTCCTCGAGCTCGGCGATCTTCTCGTTCGGCTGGCGCGCCATCCAGACGAGCATCACGACCGGCGCCTTCAGCGGCATGACGCGCATCTTCTCGAGCTTCTCGGGCTTCTGCTGATCGAGGGGCATCGTCGTCTGGTAGAGCGTCGCCATCGCGTCGGCGAGCTTCTGGCGGGCGGGACCGCGGAAGATCCGGAAGCGCCAGGGCTCGGTCAGGCCGTGGCTGGGCGCCCAGCGGGCGCTCTCGAGCACGCCGCGCAGGTCGGTCTCGGAGACCGGGGAGTCGCTCATCATGGGCGGCTTGATCGTGCGGCGATTCTGGATGATTTCGTCGATGGCCTTCGGGTCCACTTCGATTCCTTCTCACTTCCTCGTCGATGGGATCTCGATCCCGGTGCGCGGCCCGGGTGATTCGCGCTCGTGCGCCGAGTCAGATGCCGAGCTGGGACAATGCGTCGATGATGCGGCCGAGCACGAGCGAGAGGTTCGGCCGGGTCTCCTCGACCCGCGCCGCGAGCTCGCGGAGCTCCTCGTAGAAGGGCTCGGCCAGGGCGGTCGCGGGGTTCTCGTCGTCGAGCTGCACGGCGACCTCGGCGAGGGTCCGGTCGAGCAGCGTGCGGTCTTCCGGGGAGAGCGGCGCGCCGGACGCGAGCTCCTGGCGGATGTGTGCGATCGATTCCTCGAGATGCTTGCGGGGGGGCATTTCCTTCTCCTTCCGCCTGCCGGAGACCGACGTCCCGAGGCGGGTCGGGGCGGGGCTCGCCACCGACGGAGGCTGACTATAGTCTGGGCCATGCCGAAACGCGCCCATCTCCCGACCGGTTCCGAAAATTCCCCGACCCGAGGCCACTCGCCGAAGCCCCCCCGCTGGCTCGCGTGTGCGGCAGCCGGCCTCATGTTATTCGGAGTGCTCGCGAGCTTCGCCTGCGCCGGCGGCGACGCCGGCTCCGCCAGCGGGGCGGGCGGCAGCGGCGCCGGGGCGGCGATCGGGGGCGGATCCGCTGAGTCGTCGGCGGAGCCCGCGGCGGCTTCGGCTGCGGCCGCGGGTGGGCCCGGCGAAGCGGGCGAAGAAAAGGGCGATCCGGCGCGCGACGCCTGGGTCGTCCCGGATGCCATGGGCGACGTCTACGCGGCGAATTGCGCGGTCTGCCACGGGGCTGCGCTCGAGGGCTCGGCGCTCGGCTCGGCCTTGAACGGTCCCGCGCTCGTCCACGGCGACTCCGTGGAGGCGGTCGTCGCCAGCATCTCCCAGGGCTTCGGCGCGAAGATGCCGGGCTGGGCCGAGGCGCTCCCGGCCTCCGACATCCGCGGCCTCGCGATCTACCTGCTCGAGAAGCGCGAGGGCGACCGCGGCGATCGGGGAACCGGAGTCGGCGTCGCGCCCGTGATCCCGACGGAGGTTCTCGAAACCCGGCACCACGATTTCCGGATCCGCGTCGTCCGCGGCGACATCTCCGAGCCCTACTCGATCGCACCGCTCCCCGACGGCCGCATCCTGCTGACCGAGAAGATGCGCGGCCTCTCGATCGTCTCGGCCGACGGCGCATCGGCGACCCTCGTGAAGGGCACGCCGAAGGTCTACGCGGACTCCGAGCTGCGCGGGACCGCCTACGCCGGCATGGGCTGGATGCACGAGGTCGCGCTCCATCCGGATTACGCGAACAACGGCTGGATCTATCTGCTCTACGGCGATCGCTGCGAGGGCTGCAACGAAGCGAGCCGGAAGACCGGCCGACCGGTCGTGATGCTGAAGCTCGTCCGCGGCCGGCTCTCGGGCGCCACATGGACCGACCAGCAGACGATCTGGGAAGCGCCGAAGGAGACCTATCAGGACGGGCTCGAGAACGGCGCCGGCGCCCGCATCGAGTTCGACGACGCGGGTCACGTCTATTTCGTCGTCGGCCAGTTCGTCGACTACGCCGGCATCCAGGACCTGGACCAGCCCTACGGCAAGATCATGCGCGTTCGCGACGACGGCACGATTCCGGCCGACAACCCCTTCGTGAAGGTCCCCGGCGCTTTGCCGAGCATCTACACCCTCGGCCACCGGGTCGCCCAGGGCCTCGCCTTCGATCGCGCGACCGGCCGCCTCTGGGCGACGGAGCACGGCCCCCGCGGCGGCGACGAGCTCAACCTGATCCGCGCCGGCGTCAACTACGGCTGGCCCGTGATCAGCGAGGGCGTCGATTACGACGGACGCCCGATCCACTACGCCGAAGAGCTCGGCCTGACCGTCGATCCGCAGACCCTCGAACGCCCGAAGATCGCCTGGACCCCGTCGCCCGGCGCCTCGAGCCTCGTCTTCTACCGCGGCACGGCCTTCCCGGAATGGCAGGATCAGGCGATCGTCGCGACGCTCGCGAAGAACGATCTCTGGCGTTATGTCCTCGACGAGAACGGCGCCGTCGAACAGGAAACCCTGATCGCCGGCCTCGGCCGCTTTCGGGACGTCGAGATCGCCCCGACCGGCGAAATCCTCATCCTCCTCGAACACCGCGCCGGAAGCCAGATCCTCCGCCTGGAACCGGTACCGCGTTAGCAGGCCGCGGGAAAACGCCTCCGAACGCCTTGCCCAGTGGTCCGGTCGAGCTGCGCGGGGTTCGTGGCTCGGCCGCACGCGTTGCGGCTCGCCGGCGCGACCAGCGCTCTGCTGCGCGTGCGACCCTTACATCTCACCCCGCACAGCTCGACCGGCCCACTCGGATGCCTGCACAGGACGTCATTGCCGCGTCCTGCACTTTTCAGGGTGCGGACGCCAAGCTTCTCATGCCATCCACACTGAAACGGTGGCTTTTCTCGAAGCCTGTTAGTCGACCGACGCCCCGACTCACCCAGACCCCGCCCGGCGAACCACCTCGGCGCCCACCCCAAAGAAGCGCGGCAGGACGCGCTCCCCGACCAGCGCAATCGCCCCGAGCGTCCCGGCGCGGGTGTGCGGGGTGAGATGTAATGGACGCACGCGCAGCAAGGCGATGGACGCGCCGGCGAGCCTGAACGCGTGCGTCCGAGCCACGAACCCCGCGCACCCGCGCCGGGACGCCTGGCACGCCCCCCGCTGCCTGGCCCGCGCGCCCTACCGAGCCGGCAAGGCGATGGTCTTGACCTCGAGATGCTCCTCGAACCCGACCGCCCCGTGCTCGCGGCCGATGCCCGACTCCTTGTAGCCGCCGAAGGGCACGTCCCAGTTGTAGTAGGCGCCGCCGCAGACCGAGAGCGTTCCCGTGCGGATCTGGCGCGCGACCGCGAGCGCGCGCTCGACGTCGCCGCCCATGATCGCCCCCGAGAGTCCGTAGCGGGAGTTGTTCGCGATCCGGATCGCGTCCTGCTCGTCTTCGTAGCCGATGATGCACTGCACCGGCCCGAAGACCTCGTTCTGGGCGAGCGCCGAATTCTCGTCGGCGATGAACGCGGTCGGCTCGAAGAAATAACCCTTCGCGAGATGCTTCGGCCGGCCGCCGCCGACGACGAGCTTCGCCCCGTCGGCGAGGGCCTTCTGGACGTGGCCTTCGACCCGCTCGCGCTGGATCGCGCTGTTGAGCGGGCCCATGATGTTCGCCGGATCCATCGGATCGCCGTAGGCGACCGCCTTCATCGCCTTCTGCACCGCATCGACGACCGCGTCCAGCTCGCGCTTCGGAACGAGCAGGCGCGTCAGGATCGCGCAGCCCTGGCCGGCGTGGAAGCAGACGACGGCACCCATCGCGCCGGCGACGGCGGCGAGGTTCGGCATGTCGGGGAGCACGATCGCGGCGGATTTGCCGCCGAGCTCGAGCTGCGTGCGCTTGACCTGCGGCGCACAGACCTCGAGGATGCGCTTGCCCGTCGCGGTCGAGCCGGTGAACCCGATCAGGTCGACGCGCGGATCGTTCGTGATGACTTCACCGACGTCGTTGCCTTCGGAGGTCACGACGTTGAAGACGCCCCGCGGCAGATCCGTCGCCGTCGCCGCGACTTCGGCGACGAAGTTGGCGCACCACGAGGTCGTGGGCGCCGCCTTCAAGACGACCGTGCAGCCCGCGGCGAGGGCCCAGCCGACCTTCTTCAGGTTGATGTCGTGGGGCACGTTCCAGGGCGTGATCGCGCCGACGACGCCGATCGGCTCGTACTCGAGGAAGCGCTGCACGCGCTGGCCCATCACCTGCGCGATCCCGGCGTCGCGGCGCCACTCGAACGTCTCGAGGAAATCGGCGTAGTTCCCGAGCCAGTTGATCGGATCGTTCAGCCCCGGCCCGTAGGTCATCGAGATCGGGCAGCCGACCTCGGCGACGGTCAGCTTGCGCAGCTCCTCGAGGCGCGCATTCAGCCCGTCGCGCAGCTGGCGCAGGCAGCGGGCGCGCAGGGCGTGGTTGCGCGACCAGTCCGTCTCGTCGAAGGCGCGGCGGGCCGCGGCGATCGCGCGGCGCGCGTCCTCGGCGGTCGCGTTCGGGACGCTGCCGATGATCTCTTCGTTCGCGGGGTTGATGTTCTCGAAACGACCGCGGCCGGTGGCTTCGACCAGCTCGCCGTCGATCAGGAGTCGGGCATCGTTCCAGAGGGCCATCGTTCGGGTTCTCCGTTGGGGGCGGGGCGGTCGTTCGGGCCCCCGGACGCTAACGCAGGCGGGGCGCGGAAGGGTGGCGGAACGCGGGGCCGCGGGCGATCTTGGCCGCCCCCGAACTCCGGAAGAGGAACCCCTATGCCCACCCCCGCCGAAGCCGAAGCCGTCACCCGCTACCGTGAATTCGTCGCCATGCGCGACGAGGTCGACGCCGGAACGCGCAGCTGGTCCGATCTCGCTCTCTCGTTCTTCACCGAGGACGCCGTCTACATCGATCCGGCCTGGGGACGCATCGAAGGCCGCGAGGCGATTCGCGACTTCATGGAGAAGTCGATGGCCGGCCTGACGGGCAACGGCTGGGCGACGCCCGAGAACTGGATCATGGTCGACGGGCCGCGCGTCGTGTCGCAGTGGGACCAGGTCATGGGCGAGGACGCCGAGGGCAGGCCCTGGGTCGTGCCCGGGCTCTCGATCCTCTACTACGCCGGCAACGGCCTCTTCTGCTACAGCCACGACATGCTCAACATGACGCACGTCGGCCAGACGATGCGCGACATGGGCTGGCGGCCCCCGAAGGAATTCAACATGCCGCCGCGCCAGCCGGTGCGCGACGTCTCGCTGCCGAAGGCCTGGGCCCATCTCGATCCGAGCCGGAAGCTGTTCGTGCGTTAGGCCGGGCGGAGACGGTCGGGATCGACGATCGGCCTGGGAACCCGCGGCGAGGGCCCGCAGGGTCGCCTGGAACGAAAGGACGACGAGCATGGCGAACGAAGGACGACTGGCGGGCAAGGTCGCGATCATCACCGGCGGTGCCCAGGGCATCGGGCGCGCCTACTGCCTGCGCTTCGCGCAGGAAGGCGCCGCAGTGGCCGTCGTCGATCTCCGCGACGATCAGGCAAGCGGCGTCGCGCGCGAGATCACCGATGCGGGCGGCCGTGCGATCGCCCTGCGTGTCGACATCACGAGCGAAGAGCAGACGGCGGAGATGGCGAAGCGGGTCAAGGCCGAGTTCGGCCGGATCGACGTGCTCATCAACAACGCGGCGCTCTACTACGACCAGGACATCATGGACCAGAGCATCTCCTACCTGCGCAAGGTGCTCGAGATCAACCTGATCGGGCAGCTGGTCTGCGCACGCGCGGTCTACCCGGTCATGCGCGAGCAGCATTCGGGCTCGATCATCAACATCGCCTCGACGGCGGCCTATCCGCTCCCGCTGCCGCCGATGCCCTTCGACAACTTCAGCACCAACGCCTACGGCCTCTCGAAGTCGGGCATGATCTACATGACGAAGATGATGTCGCGGCAGGCCGGTCAGGACGGCATCCGCGTCAACGCGATCGCGCCGGGCGTGACGATGTCCGAGGCGACGAAGAAGATCGTCCCGGACTTCGCGATCAAGGGCCTGAAGGCGGGCTCGCCGATGGGCATGACGCTCGAGCCGGACGACCTGACGGGCACGGCGGTCTATCTCGCCAGCGAAGACAGCCGCCTGATGACGGGGCAGACGCTCGTGGTCGACGCAGGCGTCTGGCTGAACGGCTGATCGAGCGAAGAGCAGCGCCGGGGTCTCGCCTTTGCTGCCGGCCGCTCAGGCGCCACCACGGGCGCGAGCCATCGCGCGTTGATGCGCCGGGCGGGCTCGCAGCTTCTCCACATAGCGCTGCAGCGCCGGATAGGGCGCGATCTCGCCCCGCAGCTCGATCATCTCGATGTACCAGCCCATCATGCAGTCGGCCGCGGTAAAGCGCGGGCCGGCCATCCACTCCTGCTTGGCGAGGATGCCTTCGAGGGCCTGGAAGAGGCGGTCGAGCTCGCTGCGTGCCATCGCCGCCATCGGCGACGAGCCGACCGGCCCGCAGAGGCCCGCCTTCTCGAAATGGTCGAGCAGCATCGGGAGCATCGCCGAGCCCTCGGCGAAATGGAGCCATTGCAGATAGTCGGGCCAGTCGGGATCGCTCGGCTTCGGGGCCAGGCTCGGGCGCCCGGGCTGATCGCCGTAGCGCGCGAGCACGTATTCGAAGATCGCGCCGCTCTCGATCAGGATCCGCTCGCCGTCGCCGAGCATCGGGGCCTTCGCGAGCGGATGCAGAGCCTTCATCTCCTCGGGCGCGCGCTGGGTCTTCGGGTCGCGCTCGAAGGTCTTCACCTCGAAGTCGAGGCCGAGCTCCTCGAGCAGCCAGATCAGTCGATCGGAGCGGGAGGTCGCGAGGTGGTAGACGGTGAGCATGGGCAGTTCTCCGGCAGTTCGGGGGCCAATCGCGATCGACGCGCGGCGCGAGTCTAGCGAGCCGAACCTGCGCCGGTGGCTGCGCGTTTCGCGGCGCATCGCTGCCCCCGTGGGAGAGCATGAACGACTTCACACAAGGCGCGGGGCCCGGCGTGTATGATGGCCGGCGGGGCGGAGCCGGCGGCGGCTCGGACGACGGGAGCAGGGGCATGCACAGATCCTTGCCGCGAGGCGCGCGAACTCCGGGCGACGCATCCGATGCTAGGCGGGCGCCGGAGCGGCGACCCCGAGCGCAGGCGCAGCACGCGCGGCCGTGCCGCGCCGAAATCCTCTCCGCACTCCCCGCACTCCTCGCTGTCTTGTTCACGGGGATCGCCGGCCTCGCTCCGGCAGCCGCCCGGGCCGCCGAGGCGCTTCCGTTCTCGACCTCCGCCAGCCTGGATTCGACCGCGACGCTCCTCGAGTACACGATCGACCTCGGCACGCTGCCGCCGCGGCCCGCGATCGTCGTCGAAGTCACGCCCGACGGTGCTCATGCGGCGATGCAGCTCGAGCTCCGCATCGGCGATTGGGACGGCACGCCCGGATCTCCGGGGGCCTGCCCCGGCCCCTCGAATTTCTGCTCGACCTCGACCGCGACCGGAGGCGTCTGCTCGGCTTCGTCGAGCGGCGCAGCCTCGACGCTCGCCTATCGCCTCTGGGGCTGCGATCCGAGGCCGGGCGCCTTCGCCGGCGGCGAAGCGACCGTTTCGATCAGCGCGCTCGGATTCGGCGGATCGAAGCCTCCCGCGAACGTCGAAATCGTGATCCGGGGAGAGACCCAGGTGCCGACGTCGACGCTGCTCGAGCAGGTCGATACGACCCCGGAGCAGCAGTCGGTCTCGCTCTCGGCCAGCAAGGACACGGTGCTCTACGCGGATGTCACGACTGCGAGCAACGGGGCGGGCGCCTTTCTCTGGGCCGGGCAGGAGGTCGCGCAAGGCGGGATTCCCCCGCTCGTGTTCACCACCCGCAGCCCCCGCAATTCGCTGATCGCCTTCGACGTCGCCGACGCCGTTCCGCCCGTCGCGCTCATCGACGACGTCGACCTGCACCTCGACGTCACGGGCCTGGTCGGCGGCGGCGGTGCTTTCTCGATCCTTCGGACCGCCGGCAGCGCGCTCGGAACCTGGTCCGAGGGTTCCGCCAACGCCGCGGGCACCGAGTTCGAAGGGGCCGTCAGCCCGACGCCCGCAGCCGATTGGTCCTACCGCACCCGCCCCGACCTCGCCTGGAGCACGCCCGGCGGCGACGTGACCGGGCCCGTCCTCTCCTCGGCGACGATCAACACGGTCGGCCCCCGCGTCTTCTCCACGCCGAACCTGATCGCCGCGATCCAGGACATGGTCACGACCGGGGACGACGACGACGGCTTCCTGCTGCGCGGTCCGGGGACGGCGTTCTCGAGCGTCAGCACCGCGATCCAGATCGCGAGCAGCGAGAATCCCGTCGGCGTCGCCGGCACGCCGCCCTCGCTGGTCGTGCTTTATACACCGGCCGTCCCCTGGCTCGAAGGCAACGTCTTCTCCGGCGTCGTCTCGTTCATCGGCGAAGGCGAGGATTTCCGCTGGATCTACGATCTCGATCACGACGACATCTTCGAAACCGACATCGGCGGCGTCTGCGAAGCGCTGGCGCCCGAGTTCATCATCCACGTGCCCTACACCTACACCTGGACCGGCACGCCCGGCTATACCGGCGTCGATTGCTGTACGTGGCAGATCGATTCGCCCCAGACCGGCACCGTCGGCACGGGCCAGGCGCTCTTCTTCCACAACCTCGACGCCGGCAACCCCGCAAACCTGCCGCCCGACTCCGACGGCGACGCGATCCGCGACAACTGCGACAACTGCATCACGGTCCCCAACGGACCGGCGCAAGGCTCCTGTATCGTCGGCACGCTCCTCGGCGCCCCCTGTCACGCGGATGCGGAATGCGGGCCGGGCGGCGATTGCAGCCTCGGGCAGGAGGACTCCGATGGAGATTTCGAGGGCGACGCCTGCGATCTGCCCGAGCCCGGCGTCGGCGTCGGCCTCGCGGCCGGGCTCGCAGCGCTCTCGGGCCTCGCGCGCCGGAGCCGCACCTGCAGCCGCAGCCGAAGCGGGCGGCTGTCGAAAAGACAGACGGTCTGAATCCGGCGGGGTCGTCGCTGCGTGCCCCGTGCGAGACACCCGCACGCGGCGTGACGCATCGATCCGCGCCGCGGCGCTCGCCGCACTCGTCGGGGCGCTCGCCGCCGCCGTGCCGTCGGCCGCACAGGTCGTCCGCGACGGTAGTCTCGGTGCGCGCGGCTTCGGCGCGGTCGATCAGGTCGCGGGCCCCGGCGGCGGCATCGACTACCTGATCCGCGAGAGCGATGGCGAGCGGGTCGGTGGCCGCAATCTCTTCCACAGCTTCGATCGCTTCGATCTCTCGTCCAGCGAACGCGCGATCTACCAGGGCGACGGCTCGATCGAAAACCTGATCACGCGGGTGACCGGCGGCGCCTCGACCCTCGACGGAACGATCCGCTCCGAGATCCCCGGCGCGAATCTCTTCTTCCTGAATCCGGCGGGCATCCTGTTCGGCGAGAATGCGCAGATCGACGTCTCCGGCGCCTTCATCGCGTCGACGGCCGATCGTGCGCTCTTCACGGACGGCGGTGTCTTCGAGACCGCCGCCGGCGCTGCGCCGAGCCTCTCGATCGCCGACGTCGCGGGCTTCGGGTTCCTCTCCGCACCGGCGCCGATCCGGATCGTCGGCAGCCAGATCGAGCACGGGCTCGATCGCCGTTTCGGATTGATCGGCGGTGATCTCGAGCTGCGCGGAGGGCGCAGCGACGGGCAGCCGGGCACGCTGGCCGTGCGCAGCGGAGAGCTCGATCTCGCGAGTCTCGCCTCGAGCGGCGAGGTCTACATCGATGCGGACGTCGACGGCGACGGGATCGGCGACGGTGCGCTCCGGATCGAGAACGCGAGCCGCCGGGGCGACGTCACGATCGCCGACGATTTCAGCGTCTCGACCAGCGGCATCGAGAGCAATCCCTTCGGCGCGCTCTTCCGGCCGCCCGGGGAGGGCTCGGGCCAGATCGAGATCGCGGCGCGGAACCTCACGATCGACGACGCGGATCTGCGCACGCTGACCGTCACCGACGAAGACGCCGGCGACCTCTCGATCGATCTGACCGGCGACTTCGTCGCGCGCGCCCGGCCCGGCGGGCGCCAGAGCGGGATCATCGCGGGCACCGGCCTCTCGATCGACCCGGAGCCGGGGCAGGTCGTGACGAACGTGCTCTTCGCGAGCTATGCGACCACCGACGTCACGATCCTCGTCTGCGGCGCGAGCCTCTGCGGCGTGCGCTACGACGCCGATGGCGACGCAGGCGACGTCGCGATCCGGGCGCGCAACGTGCGGCTCGAGGGCGGCGCGCGCATCACGGCGCGCAGCGACGGCCGCGGTGATGCCGGCACGATCCGCCTCGCGGTCGACGACTCGATCGTCTTCCGCGGCCTCGACGCTTTCGACGAACGCTCGGGCCTCTCGAGCACGGCCGAATCGACGGGCGCGCCCGGCGCGATCGAGATCGATTCGCCCGGGGCGCGGCTCGTACTCGACGACTCGGGCACGATCGTGATCCAGAACAGCGCCGCGAGCCTCGCCGGCGGCGCGCCCGGCCGGATCGAGATCGACGTCGCTCGCCTCGAGCTGAGCGGCGAAGCGCGCATCGACAGCAGCACCCGGGGCGCCGGGCCCGGCGGCCGCATCGGGATCGTCGCGCGCGATTCGGTGCGCCTCGAAGGCCGCAGCGACGACCAGGAATTCAGCGGCATCACGACCCTCTCCCAGCCCGGCAGCACCGGCCCCGCCGGCGACATCCGCATCGAGACACCCCGGCTCGTCCTCGTGGACGGCGCCGAGATCTCCGCGCGGCCCGTCGGCCCGACGGCGCTCGGCGATGCCGGCAACCTCGAGCTCGTGATCGCCGATCGCCTGCGGCTGCGCGACGCCACGATCTCCACCGAGAGCGCCTCGGCCGCGGGCGGCAACATCGCACTGCGATTCGGCGGCGTCGTCGATCTCGAGGGCTCGACGATCTCGACCAGCGTGACTTCGGGCCCCGAGAGCGGCGGCAACGTCACGATCGAGGGCGAAGCGGGCTCGGCGGTCGTGCTGGACGGCAGCCGCGTCGTCGCCCAGGCCGACGCCGGTGCGGGCGGCAACATCGTGATCGAGTCGGATCTCTTCCTGCCGGATCCGGCGAGCCTCGTCAGCGCGTCGTCGAACCGCGGCATCGACGGCCGCGTCGTGAGTCGCGCGCCCGATCGCGACGCGGTCGATTTCGTCGAGCCCGCGGTGACGCCCGTGGTCGACGCATCGGCCCTGCTCGCCGAGCCCTGTGCGGCGAAGCGGCCGGATGCCCTCAGCAGCCTCGTCGTCGCATCGCGCGGGGGACTGCCCATCACGGCGGCGGGATGGCTGCCGGCGCCGCTGCCCGATCGGGTGCGGGCGAAGATCGAAGGGGAGGCGGGCGGTCCGGAAGCGGCGGACGGCTCTTCGGCGCTCGCTTCGGCGCGTGCGCGGGTCGAGGCGGGCCTCGGCCGCTGGGCGCGGGGGGCGGCGTGCGGAGGTTAGGCGTCGCATCGAAGGTGTCGCGAGGCCCGCGGCCTGCGGCTCGGGCGGCTTCGCTGCTGCTGGCCCTCGTGCTCGCCTTCGTGGTCGGCCTTGCGCGCGCCGGAGCGGCGCAGGCGCCGACCGATCTGCTGGGTGGTGATCGGCCGATCGATCGGAAGCCGATCCCGCGCCGCGCGCCCGCCGCCGGGGAAGAAGCCTTCGTCCTGCCGCCGCCGCCCTTGCCGTCGCCCCTCGAATGGGGCGGAGCGGGCGCGCCGGGCCATGTGGTGCTGCGCGGAATCGAGCTGCGCGGCAATACGGTGATCGAGTCGGCGACGCTCGAAGCGGCGGCGGCGCCTTTCCTCGGCCGGGCGCTCGATGCCGAGGGGATCGAGGCGCTGCGCCGGCGGCTCTCCGAGGTCTACTTCGAGGCGGGCTTCGTCAATTCGGGGGCGATCGTTCCGCCGCAGGCGGTCGAAGAGGGCCGGCTCGTCGTCGAATGCGTCGAGGGGCGGCTCGGGGAGATCCGGATCTCGGGAACGCGGGCGTACCGGGCCTCGGTGATCGAGGCGCGGCTCGCGCGCGCGCTCGAGGGCCCGCTCGAGATGGCGCGCCTCGACCGCGCGCTCCGGATCCTCGATCAGGATCCCAACATCGCCCGGATCGCGGCGCGCCTGCTGCCCGGGGAGGCCCGCGCCGAGGCGATCCTCGAGGTCGTCGTGCTCGAGAGCGAGCCGCGCCAGCTCGGCCTCTTCTTCGACAATCACGAGACGCCGAGCGTCGGTGCCTACGCCGGCCGCGTCGCGCTCTCCCACGCGAACGCCCTCGGCTTCGGTGATTCGATCGGGCTGGAGCTGACGAAGACCGAAGGGCTCACCCGCCTGCGCGGTGCGTACGCGATCCCGCTCCATCCCAGCGGAACGCGGCTCCTGCTCGACGGCAACGCGACCCTCGCCGAGCTCGTCGACGGCGACTTCGACGCCCTCGACATCGAGACGACGAACGCGAGCCTCGGCATCGGCCTCGGGCAGACGGTATTCCACGGCATCGACGACCGTGTCGACCTCTCGCTCGCCTTCGAGCTGCGCCGCTCGCGCACGGAGCTGCTCGGCCGCGGCTTCTCGTTCGGCGAAGACGGAACGGAGCGTGGGCGCGCAGAGGTGCGCGTGCTGCGCGCGGCGGCGGAGTGGACCCATCGCGGCGAGCGCTCGGCGTTCTCGTTGCGCTCGATGGCGAGCTTCGGCCTCGACGTCCTCGGGGCCACGCATCATTCGGGCGACGCGCCCGACGGCGTCTTCTTCAGCTGGCTCGGTCAGGCGCGCGGGACCTGGCGAATGCCGGATTCCGGCATCGAGCTGCGGCTGCGCGGCGATCTGCAGCTCGCGGACCGGCCGCTGCTCTCGCTCGAGCAGTTCTCGATCGGTGGGCCGGGGAGCGTGCGCGGCGTGCGGCGGAACCTGCTGGTCCGCGATCAGGGCTTCGCGGCGGCGCTCGACGTCTTCGTGCCGCTCTGGCGCGCGGCGGATGCGCGGCCGATCGTCGCGTTCGTGCCCTTCATCGACGTCGGCCGCGCCTGGCAGCGCGATCGGCCGACGCCGGGCAAGCGGACGATCTCCGGCGCGGGCGCGGGCATCGCCTTCTCGCCCCATCCGCAGCTCGAATTCGAGCTCGAATGGGCCAGGGCGATCCGCGAGACCGACGACTCGGGCGATCTGCAGGACGATGGCGTGTATCTGCGCGCCGTCGGCTGGGCGTTCTGATGGGCGCTCCGATGGGGGTTCGGACGGGCTTGCGGAGGCGAGTGCAGCGCGGCGCCTTCGGTGGTCGCCTGGCCCGGGTCCTGGCGACGGCGCTATTCGCCCTCGCCGGGGGGCCGGGTGCGACCTTCGCCGAGGCGGGGACGGCTTCGCCGACCGGAGCTCCGGAACAGTCCGTGGGCGAGGCGGCGCGCCTCCACCGCGAGCTGCTCGCGCTCGCGGCGCTCGAGCGCGCGCGCGGGTCCCTCGGCGAAGGGCTCGCCGCGGCGCAGGAAGCGCTTCGACTGGCGGAGCAGATGAACGATCCGCTGCGCGCGGCGGTGTCCCGCGTGGCCCTGGGCGAGCTGCTCGCGGCGACGGGGGAGGATGCGCGCGCGGCGGCGATGCTCGAGGAGGTCGTCGCGGCGGCGCCCGGGCTCGGTCTGCCGGATGTGGCGCTCGTCGCCGAGATCGCGCTGGCCGAGATCGCACTCGTCGGCGGTGAGCGCGGTTCGGCGCGCGATCGCCTCCTGCACGTCGAGGCGCGGGCCGCCCTGCCGGAGCAGTTCGATCTCCGGGCGACGGCGGTGCTCGATCGGCTTCGGATCGAGGCCACGACGCCCGCGCTGCCCTTCGACGACGAAAGGGCAGGGCAGATCGAGCAGGCGCTGGACGCCACTCCGGACGCTCCGGAGAAGGGCCTTCGCCTCGTGCATCTCGGGCGCACGCTCGTGTACGCCGCCGAGGGTGGGGACGCGACGCGCGCTCGGCGGATCGCGTCGGCGAATCGCGTCCTGCGGCGCGCGCTCGCCGTCGCCGACGCACTGCCCGATGCCGCTGCGCCGCGCCGCGTCCGCGCCGAGGCGCTCGGGACGCTGGGCGCCCTCTATGCCCTCGAGGCGCGGATCGACGAGGCCCTCGATCTGACCCATCGCGCCCTGCGCGTCGCGGCGCAGAGCGAGCTCGAGATCGATGCCCACGCCTGGCACGTCCAGGCCGGAGAGCTGTATCGGCGCGCGGGCGATCCGGATCGCGCCCTCGAAGCCTGGTCCCGGGCGCTCGCCCTCGCCGAGCCCCATCGCCTGGCGCTCGCGCGCGAGGCGGCGGCCCTCGGTGATCGCGGCCTGGCGCCTTCGGCCCTGTTGCGCCGCCATCTCGACCTGCTGCTGCAACGGGCGCGTTCGCGCGAAAAAGAGACGCTCCGGCTCGCGGATCTGCGCCTCGCGCAGGCGACGCTCGAGCGGCTCAAGGGCGACGAGCTGCGCGACTACTATGAAGACGAATGTGTGGCCCGCGCGCGGGCGAAGCGCGTCCCGCTCGAGCAGGCCGCGCCGGGCGCCGTCGTCGTCTATCCCTTCGTGCTCGACGATCGCCTCGAGCTGCTCGTCTCGGCCGGCGGGCGGCTCGAGCAGATCCGCGTCGACGTCTCGCGCGAGACGCTCGAGGGCGAGGTCGCGCGCTTCCGCGCGCTGCTCGAGAAGCGCACGACGGCGCAGTACCGCGGCCCGGCGCGCGCGCTTCATCGCCTGCTCGTCGAGCCCCTCGAGCCGATCCTCGCGCGCCATCCCGAGGCGACGCTCGTCTTCGTGCCCGACGGCGCCCTCCGCACGATTCCGATGGCGGCGCTCCACGACGGCGAGCGCTTCCTGATCGAGCGATTCGCCGTCGCGACGACCCCCGGTCTCGAGCTGACGGATCCGCGCCCGTTCCCGCGCGATGATCCCGCGGCGCTGCTCGTCGGGCTCTCGGTCGCGAGCGGAGGGCTCGAGCCTCTGGAGAACGTGACCCGGGAGATCCGGCAGATCCGCGCGATCACCGGCGGAGAGGTCCTGCTCGACGCGGCCTTTTCGCCGGGGGCTCTGACGCAGAAGCTCGAGGCAAAGCCCTATCGGCTGCTGCACGTCGCCTCGCATGCGGCCTTCGACGCCGGGCGCGAGGGCGGATTCATCCAGACGCACGACGGTCCGCTCGCCTTTGCCGACCTCGCCGATGCGATCGACGCCGGCCGCTTGCGGGCGGATCCGCTCGAGCTCGTCGTGCTCTCGGCCTGCGAGACCGCGGAGGGCGGCGAGCGCGCGGCGCTCGGCCTCTCGGGCATGGCGGTGCGGGCCGGGGCGCGCAGCGCGATCGGGAGCCTCTGGCGCGTTCACGACGAGGCGACCGCGCAGTTCATGGCGACCTTCTACCAGACGCTCGCGCAGCCCGGACGCTCGCGCGCCGAAGCCGTGCGGGCCGCGCAGCGAATGCTGCTCGCCGATCCCGCCTATCGTCATCCGTATTTCTGGTCGCCGTTCCTGCTGATCAGCAGCTGGCTCTGAGCGCGCGGTTCGTGGCGGATCGGGTCAGGCCGGATCGGGCCCCGTGCTGCCGAGCTCGGCCCGCAGCTTCGCCAGCGCCGCCGGGCGCGCACGGACGCGGATCCGGACACCGGCGTCTTCGTACTGCTCCGACGACACCGTGCCGAGGGCATGCGCGTTCGCGACGACCTTCGAATGGCTGTAGGGCACGAGCAGCTCGATCTCTTCGAGATCGCGCTCGAAATGCGCGAGGATGAAGGCGCGCAGGCGGTCGACGTCTTCGGGCGTGTGCGCCGAGAGCAGCAGCGCATCGGGCTCGGCCTTGAGCACGCGCGCGCGCGTCAGCTCGTCGAGCCGGTCGGCCTTGTTCAGGACGACGACGTGCGGGCTCTCGTCCGCGCCGATCGAGGCCAGCACCTCGCGGGTCACGGCGATCTGCGACTCGAACGCGGGATCCGAGGCATCGACGACGTGCAGCAGCAGGCTCGCGTCGCGCGCCTCCTCGAGGGTCGAGCGGAAGCTCGCGACGAGGTCGTGGGGCAGGTGCTTGATGAAGCCGACCGTATCCGAGACGAGCACGCGGGTCGCGGTCTCGGGCTTCATGACGCGCACCGTCGTTCCGAGCGTCGCGAAGAGCTTGTCCTCGACGAGCACGCCGCTGCCCGTCAGCGCCCGCATCCAGGACGATTTGCCGGCGTTCGTATAACCGACCAGCGCGACGGTATGGACGTCCTCGCGCCGCCTTCGCCGGCTTCCGGCCTCCTGCTCGATCGACGCGAGCTCCTGGCGCAGCTCTGCGATCCGGTCGCGCACCTTGCGGCGGTCGAGCTCGCTCGCCGATTCGCCGGCGCCGCGGCCGCCGATCCCGCCGCCCTGCCGATCGCGCCCGCCGCCGGTCTCGCGCAGGCGCGGCGCCATGTACTCGAGCCGCGCGATCTCGACCTGCAGGCGCGCCTCCCGGCTGCGCGCATGCCGCTGGAAGATCGCGAGGATCACCGCCGTTCGGTCGAGCACCTCGACCCCCGTCGCCCGCTCGAGATTGCGCGACTGCGAGGGTGTGATGTCCTGATCGACCAGGACGATGTTCGCGCGCGGCTCCGCCTCCGGGCGAGCAGGATCCTCGCCGGGCGAGTCCTCCTCGTCCTCTTCGAGCGCTCCGGGCTCGTCCCAATCGTCCTGCGGCTCGGATCCGTCGTCGGCCCGGCCGCCCTCGACGAGGCGGAGATGGGCCCGCGCCGCGTCACCAGCCTGTTCGTCTTCGTCGTCCCGCTCTTCGTTCGCCCCGCCTTTGCCGCCGGTCCAGCCCTGGACGACGCCGGTCCCGCCCGTCCAGGCCGCGAGCTCCATCAGCTTGCCCGAGCCGACGACGGCCGAGGGGGCGAGCCGCGCGCGGCGCTGGAGGACCCGGCCGACGACCTCGAAGCCCAGGGTCGAGGCGAGGCGCTCGAGCTCGTCGAGGGAGGAGCGGAAGTCGCCGTCGCTCATGGCGGGCAGCTGGACACCGAGCAGGACGGCGCGGGGACGAGGCTTCTCGGTGGTGGTCATCGGGCGCGCAGGATAGCGGCTCGCCTGCCTATCTCGCCGGGACGAGGCGCGTTAACGTCGAGGGACCCCGAAAGAGGAGGTCCCCCATGCTCGACTTTTCCGTCCGCCATACCCTCGCCCCCGTCGATGCGAAGATCGCCGAGACCGAGAACCCGCGACACCGCGCCCTGCTCCAGAACTTCCGAGAACACCTGCTCGCCGAGATCGCCGGCGACGTCGACGCGATCATGAAGACCCAGGTCGCGAGCCCGCAGTACCACTTCTACGGCTCCGGCGTCGGCGACAGCGGCCCGAAGGGCGGTGCGGCCGTGCGCGGCTTCTACGAGAACATCTTCTCGCTCGGCTACAACAAGCTGCGCTACGTGGCCGACCGCTTCATCATCGACGACCGCGGCCTCTTCCACGAAGGCCAGATGGACATCGTGTTTCCCGGTCGCGCGCTGAAGGCGATGGGCATCCCGTGCGACGAGGAAGACGCCTACTACGTCTTCTCCTACCGCCAGGCCGCGATCTTCCATTTCGACGAGCAGGGCAACTGCACCGGTGAGGACACCTACAGCGACGGCGCGCTCACGCCCGAACGCCTGCGCAAGCTGACGCCGGAAGAGATCGCGACGCTGCCGCGGAGCGTCTGAGCCGCGCCGGTATCGCGGAGAGCGGCCGTGGAGACCGTGCTGGAGAACGCCGCGTGGAGCTGTCGGCCCCGCCCATCCGAACGCACCTGAAGCGGCTCGCCCGGCGTTTGCCCGCGCGTCTCCAGGCGGGCCCGCCCCTCGTCGCTGCCGCCGCGGCGGGGCAGACCGCGCGGATCGAAGCGCTGCTCGAGGCCGGCGCGCCGATCGACGCGTGCAACGCGAGCGGGCAGTCCGCGCTCCACCTCGCCGCCCGCTGCAGCCGCATCGAGGCCGCCGCCCTGCTGCTCGCGCGCGGGGCGAGCCATCGGCTGCAGGACGCCCGCGGCCGCCGGCCCCTCGATCCATCGAACGTCGATCCGGAGACCCTCCATCGCATCCGCCAGAGACTGCGGCGCACGGCCCTCCGCGGCGACGATCCGCTCGCGCTCTCGTTCGGTCCCGAGGGCGATCCCTGGCTCGCGCAGCTGCGGCGCGACGGCATCGTCCGGATCCCGGACCTGATCGCGCCCGACCAGCTCGCCGCACTGCAGGCCGAGTTCGCCGGCTTCGTCGAAGCGATCGAGCGGGCTCGCACCGCGGGCGGCGGCGAGAAGCGAAGCTATGACGAAGAAGAACACTACTGGCCCGACGACCTCGCCTGGATCTCGAACAACGCCTTCAAGCATTCGCCGAGCCTCGCGCGGCTCTTCTGCGATCCGCGTCTCACGGCCCTCGCCCGGAGCTACTACGGGCGCCGTGCCTTCATCACGCGCGGCGTCGCGATGCGCTACCTGCCGCTCGAAGAGCGACACAAGGACATGTTCGGCTGGCACCACGATCTCGAGGATCGCCGCCTCAAGGCCCTCGTCCTGCTGACGGATCTGCCCGCTTCGGGCCAGGTGATGAGCTACGTGCGCGGATCGCACGTCCTGCAGCATCCCTACCGCATGTTCTTCCGCAACGGCGTCCCGCTCGAGCATTGCCGCCGTGCGCTCGGACCGCTCCGGATCTTCGAGACCGCGGGCCGCGCGGGCGACGTCTTCTTCTTCGATTCCAACGGCGTCCACCGAGGCAATCGCCGCCCCGACGCGCCGACGCGCGACACCTTCTTCGTCGAGTACGGCATCGATGCCAGCAACATCTGGGGCGGCGATCCGCCGCGGGCGCTCGTGAACTCGCTCGCGGCGTCCGGCGACTCGCCGGACGGCTCGCCCTTCGCCGAGCTGCTCGCCGCCGATCGCAAATGGGAGCGCCCGCAGACGCGCCGGCATCCGAGCTGGATCGAGAACCTGTATGCGATCGATGCCTGGCGGGTGTGAGGTCAGCGTCCTCGTCGCCACCCGCGACCGGGCCGCGAGCCTCGCGTCGACCCTCGAATCCCTCGCCGCCGCCCGGACGGCCGGTCTCGATTGGGAGCTGCTCGTCGTCGACAACGGCAGCAGCGACGAGACGCCCGCCGTGCTGGCCCGCTTCGCCGATCGGCTCCCGCTCGTCGCCCTCGTCGAGCCGCGGGCCGGAAAGAACCGCGCACTCAATCGCGCGCTCGAGCGGGCGCGCGGACGGCTGCTCGTCTTCACGGACGACGACGTCGCCGTCGCCCCGGGCTGGCTCGCCGCCTTTGCCGCGGCCGCCGAGCGCTGGCCCTCGGCCGGGGGCTTCGGCGGCCCGATCGAGCCCGCCTTTCCGCCGGGCACGCCGGCCTGGATCGCGGCGCCCGATTTCGTGCTGGCGAGCGAGGCCTTCGGCCGCCAGCCGCAGCGCGAGGAGGGGCCGACGGACGCACTGCCCTTCGGCGCCAACCTCGCGCTGCGCGCGGCGCTCTTCGAAGGCCTTCGCTTCGACGAAGCCGTCGGGCCAGCCGCCGGAGCGAGCTATGCGCAGGGGAGCGAGTGGGCCTTGCTGACCGGCCTGCGCGCCCGGGGCGTCGCGTTCGTCCACGTCCCCGATGCTGCGGTCGTCCATCGGATCCTTCCGCACCAGGTCGAGGTCGACTGGCTGCTCGGCCGCGCCGAGCGGATCGGGCGCGGTTCGGCGCGCATCAAGCGCAAGCACGTGCCGAAATCACCGCTCGGCTGGCTCGGCCTGTACGCGCGGCTCTTCGCGGCACATCTGCGCGCCCGGCGCGCCCGTTCCCTCGCCGAGCCCGCGCGCTTCCGCATCGCGCATCGCGTGCGCTATTGGCAGGGCTACATCGACGAAGCGCGGCGAATGCGCGGCGGCTGAAATCGGATCTGCGGGCCGGGCCGGGCCGGGCCGGACCGGGCAGGGCCCGGGCGAAGGGTAGGCGTCGGCGAACGGGGAGGAGCGGGCGATGGGTGTCGAGCAGAACAAACGCCTCGTCGAGGCTTATTTTCGCGCGATCGAGCGGGGCGACCGCGCTGCGCTGATCGGGCTCTTCGATCCGGAGGTCCGCTGGCGGGTGCCCAAGGGCGCGATCGCTCCCTACGGCGGGCTGCACCGCGGTGCCGAGCGGATCGCCGAGATGATGCTCGGCGCGGTCGGGACGGCCTTCGTGCCCGGCACGCAGCGGATCGAGGTCCGGCTCATGCTGGCCGAGGGCGACGTCGTCGTCGCCGAGACGCGCATGACGGCGAAGCGGCCGCCGCGGGCGGGAGCGCCGGTCCCCGACTACGAGAATGATTACGTCTTCGTCGTCGAGCTCTCGGGGGACGCGATCGTCGAGATCCGCGAGCACGTCGACACGCGTTATGCGGCCGAGGCGTTCGGGGGCGGTTGAAGCCTGGCCACCGAAGCGGACGCCGAAGCGGCAGCCCTGCGGACGCCGGGATCCGAAGCGCGGCTGGCTTCCGGAACGTCGAGGCGCGTCGCGGATCTCATCGGGGCTCGATGCTGGACGGCGTGCCGGCGGCCGGGTCGGCCCCCGGCTTCACGCCCGCTGCGGCCCCCGCCCCGTCGCTCGCGGCCCGCTCGAACACGACGATCGATTCGCGCAGACGCGCCGCATCGCGCGCGGGCTCGTCGAGCCAGAAGGTCTCGGGGGCGAAGGGAAAGAAGATCACGGGGGCGAGATCGCCGACCAGGCGGAGCGCGCGGTCTTCGTCCGCGGGCCCGAGCGGCTGTGCGGTCATGACGAAGACGAGATCGGGCGCGAGCCGGGCGAGGCCCGCCGGATCGATGGGGCGGCGGTTGTCGTCGCTGCCGTGGGTGATGCTCGAGCCGCCGGCGATCTCGATCAGGTCGGTCTCGAAGCTGTGTCCGCCGGCGATCTCGGGTGGATCGACGCGGACGAGCGCGAGGACCCGCGGCCGGCCCTCGGCGGGGGATTGGCCGGCGATGAGCGCGAGCGGCCGCGCGATCCGGCGTTCGAGCTCTGCGGCCGCGGCGCCGCCCACGAGCTCGCCGCCGAGGCCGCGGCAGAGGGCGAAGACGTCCTCGAGGTCGTGGGGCGCGAACTCGACGATGCGGGCACCGGCGGACGCGAGCGGCTCGAGCGCGCGCCGGTCGTCCGGCAGGCTCGGCACGACCACGAGGTCCGGGGCGAAGCGAAGGGCCTCGTCGAAGGTCGTCGCCGGCCGCTCCGGCATTCCGGGCGCTGCCAGCGATTCGCGGTCGACGGCGACGAGGCGATCGCCGACGCCGAGCGCCAGCAGAAAGCGGGAAGCGATGGGCGAGAGCGAGACGATCCGCTGCGCTCGGGGCGCCCGGGCGATCACCGCGCCCGGAGTCGCCTGCTCGGCGTCGACCTGCGCCTCTGAAGCCGACGGCCCGGGGGCGGGGGGCCCGGCCGATCCGGCCGCCGCGGTCGTCGGGGGGCGCTCATCGGCCGCCGGACAGGCAAGTCCCGCGATGAGGCCCAGCAGGGCCGAGCCGAACAGGCCGGCGCGCACGTAGACGCTGGAGCGCGGATTGCCCCGCCGGATCATGATTCCCTCGTGACGTTTCATGACTGGTACGTGTTTTTTTTCCCGATTCGCTGGGGCCTGTGTATAGAATGCACAATGCCTTCGCCCGGAATCCGGGTGGGCAGTCTCGATCGGCCTCGGCGGGTCGGGACGGAAACCGCATCTCTCGATCGGCCGGTCGGCTTTCGAGCTGCGGTCGCCTCGATGCACAGGCCCGGCGATCGGCGCCCTGTCATCGGATCGACCCGCAGAACATCGCCGAGCCCGGGCGATCGCCCCAAGGAGCCTCGATCATGCACTCTGCCGCGTTGCACATTCCGGCCTCGGCCCCGCGACGGACCGTTTCCCACTCCAGAGCCTTCTCGAGTGTGCTCGCCGCGGCAGCTCTCCTCGCGGCCTCGACCGCGAGCGCCGGGATCCATACCTGGGACGTGCGCGAGGTCTTCAGCAACCACGATGGCACGATCCAGTACGTCGAGCTCTTCGATGCCGGCGCGGGCGGCACGGAGACCGGTGTCGGCAACGGCACGCTGACGAGCAGCCTGAACACCTTCAGCTGGACGAACGGACCGGTCGCGCCGCCGACCAACGGCAAGAGCTACCTGATCGCGACGGCGGCCTTCGCGGCGCTGCCCGGGGCGCCGACGCCGGACGTCATCATCCCCGCGACCGACGTGCCGTTCTTCGATCCCGCCGGCGATACGATCAGCTTCGGCGCGATCGACAGCCTCGTCTTCGGCGCCGTCCCGACCAACGGGACGGATTCCTTCGACGAGATCGCGGGAGTCGGCGCGAATACGCCGAAGAACTACGCCGGGGTCCAGGGGAACGTGTCGGCGGGTGGGCCGCCTGCCGTTCCGACGGCTTCGTTCTGGGCGATGGCTCTGCTGGCTTCGGCACTCGTCGGCCTCGGAGCGGTCGCGCTTCGCCGTTTGCGCGTCGGCGCCTCGGCCTGAGCCCGCTCAGCGGGCGAGTCGCAGGATCTCGTCTTCCCAGACACCCGACGACTGACATCGGATGCGCACCCGTCCGAGGTCCTGCTCGTCGGCGCGCGCCGTCGTCAAGCGAAAGTGGGCTTCCAGGTCGCCCCAGTGCTCGGCATCGGTCACGTCGCCGATCAGGTTCTTGACGTAGGCATGACCACTCTGGCTCATCACGAGCTCGAAGGTCCCGTTCACCTCGAAGACCGTCTTCGACCCCTCCGGCGCGACGAAGATGTTGATGCGACCGACGTAGCCGGAGGTTCGGTGCGCGACGACCGTCTCCCGGCCGAAGGACGTCCGGACGAAGTCCGCGTCGCGAGCCGGATCGAAGGCCCAGCGCTCGCCGTTGACTTCGTAGTCGACCCTCCCGCACGTCACGAAATCGGGCACCCGGCGCTCGTCGACGGTGAGGCTGATCAGGCGCGATTCCTTCGAGACCTGCTGGATGTCGAAGAATCCCTGGGAGATGCGCCGGATGAATTCGTCCCAGGCCCGGTCGAAGGGCTTGTCGACGACGAGCGAGACGGGATTGGACGGCCGGATCTCCGGCGCGTAGTGCGGCGTGACCTCGAGATGGGCGCAGGCCATCAGCTGGAGCGTCGAAAAGGACGTCAGGAAGAGCAGCCAGCGCTTCGCCCGGGTTCGCGACCCATGCGACGCATCGACCCGACCATGGAATCCGAACATGCTCTTCTCCGGCTCTCGCTGGACGCGAAGGCCGCGCCCGGGCTCCGAGAATAACCGGATCGTCCCCGTTCGCGACGGCCGGGCGAGCCGCCCACCCGCGCCGACGAGCGCACGCTTGGACCGATCCCCGAGTCGGATCGGACGCGGCGCTCGCCGGTTTGCTTTCATGCCGACCCTGCGCTGTCGTAGGGCGCGCACGGACCCGATCCGCTGCCGCAGGAGTCACGTCATGGGAAGTCTCGAAGGAAGAGTCGCATTCGTCACCGGCGCGAGCCGCGGCATCGGCCGGGGCATCGCCCTGCGTTTCGCGGCGGAGGGCGCGCGCGTCGTCGTCAACGCCTCGCGCGCCGGCGCGCACGGGGCGCTGCAGGGGACCCTCGAGGAGACGGTGGGCGAGATCCAGGCGATGGG
>JAWKRX010000043.1:0-33832 GCA_041389425.1 Myxococcota bacterium | reverse complement strand
AGCGCGTCGAGCAGCGCTTCGAGGCTGCGCAGCTCGGGGTTTCCGTTCTCGGAGAAGAGACGATCGATCCGATCGAATACGACCGAGCAAGGCTCGGCGAGACTGCCGACCGTGTTCCGCGCACGCGCGACGTCGCAGAGGGCGAGTCGAAGCGCTTCGGGGTCGTAGTCTTCGAGGCAGGCATTGAGGTAGCCGGCGGCTTCCGCCGGGTCCCTCAGGACATCGTCGAGATACTCTTCGTAGCGTCGAGATTCAGGCTTCATGAGATCTGCTCCTGAAATCCTGCCAGTAGAGCTGCGCGCGGCGGATGTCACGGACCTGGGTGCTCTTGTCTCCGCCGCAGAGCAGAATCACGGTCGAGTCGTTCTGGCGACCAAAGTACACACGGATACCCGCTCCCAAAGGAATCCGTAGTTCCTGGACGCCGTCGCCAACGGACCGGAAATCTCCGAAGTTGCCGGCACGGATCCGCGAGATCCGGTCCCGAATCCTGAAGCGCGTCGAAGCGTCGCGCAGGCCTTCGATCCATTGGGTGAAAGGCTCGATCCCGTCCAGCCGGGCGTAGAGGCGAACCTCCTGCTCAGCCGGCACGGGCGTACCGTAGCCCATGGGCCATACAGCTGCTTTGGCGAGCGAATACAGCCAGTCGTCGAACGCGATCGCGCGACACCATCAGAAGGATTCTGAAGTCAGCGCGGATCGGAATCGACAGCGGATCACGCGTTCACGCCGCGTGATCGTGCGTTCTCATGGAAAGCGGATCTGGCATCTCGGTCAGCGGGTCAGGTCGAGCGTGCGTTCAGCTCGCTTCCTTGAGCGTGATCGAGAGCCGGAACCCGAGCGCGTCGAGCAGCGCTTCGAGGCTGCGCAGCTCGGGGTTCCCGTTCTCGGAGAGCATCCGATAGAGATGCTCGCGATTCAGCGAAGCGTTCTCGGCGAGCTTCGCGACGCCGCCGCGGGCGCGGGCGACGTCGCGGAGGGCGAGCAGGAAGACGTTCGGGTCGCCGCCTTCGAGGCAGGCGTCGAGATAGGCGGCGGCTTCGGCGGGGTCCTGGAGGTCTTCGTCGAGGATCTCTTCCCAACGTTTCAGATCAGCCATCGGACCGACTCCTGTATTCGTTCCAATAGAAGCGTGCGCGTCGGATGTCGCGCTGCTGGGTATGTTTATCGCCGCCACAAAGGAGAATCGCGACGGAATCTCCGAGACGACCGAAATAGACCCGGACCCCGGGCCCAACGGGAATCCGAAGCTCGTCTTCAGCTCGCTTCCTTGAGCTTGATCGCGAGCCGGAATCCCAGCGCGTCGAGCAGCGTCTCCAGGGTACGGAGCTCCGGATTCCCGACCTCGGAGAGCATGCGGACGACGTACTCGGGATTCAGCGAAGCCGATTCGGCCAGCTTCTCGAGGCCACCGCGCGCGCGGGCGACATCGCGGAGGGCGAGCAGGAAGACCTCGGGCTCTTCGTCTTCGAGGCAGGCGTTGAGATAGCCGATGGCGCTGATCGGATCCTGGAGGCGTTCGTCGAGAAAGTCTTCCCAGCGACGGTAGCTAGACATCGGTTCGACTCCTGTAGTCCTTCCAATAGAGCCGAGCGCGCCGAATGTCGCTCTGCTGCGAGCTCTTGTCTCCCCCGCAGAGGAGAACCACGATCGCTCCGCTCTGGCGAGCGAAATAGACGCGAATCCCGGGACCGATCGGGATCCGAAGCTCCTGCACGCCCTCTCCGACCGAGCGGAGGTCGCCGAAGTTTCCGAGCTCGAGCCGCGCGATCCTGCGAACGATCCGATCGGCCACCTGTCGATCCTGAATGGACCGAAGCCATTGATGGAATGGCACGACGCCATCCGGCCGAGCATAGAGGCGAACCTCCTGCTCAGTCGGCACGGGCGCACAGTAGCTTAAGAGCTACGCAGCTGCAGCGATGTGTCGGCCGGTCCCGTCTTCGGCCGGGTTCGAGATTCGTCATTCCGCGAATCTTCAGTGGCCGTCGCTGCGGGGGCGACCGCGGAATGGAGGTTCACGGCGCGAAGCCGATCGGCGACGGTCAACGGGGATCCACGCGTCGAGACCAGCGGGATTCGGCTCGCCGATCCGGTTGACCTGTGCGTATCATTTATGGTACATGATGGTCGACCTGCGCCGGTTTACCGCTCGCTTCTTTCGCACGAATGCCGGTCATTCGCCGGTCATCGACTGGCTTCGGGCGCTTCCGAAGGAGGATCGCGCTGCGATTGGTTTCGATCTTCAGCGATTGGAGTTCCGCTGGCCGATCGGAATGCCGCATTCTCGGCCGATGGGCAGAGGACTTCACGAGATGCGATTGCGGCTCCCGAGCGGCCGGACGGGACGGCTCTTCTTCTTCGTCTCCGGGAGTCAGCTGATCATCGTCGGCGGATTCATCAAGAAGTCGCGAACGACGCCCCGCGCGGAAATCGATCTCGCGCGAGCGCGCAAGCGGGAGTGGGAGCTCGCAGATGGCCTCGAAGATCAAGGGGAAGCGGATGGCGAATGAGGCGGCGCCCCCCGCGCGCGTGCGTGCTCGCGCGGCGCGCGGTCGGTCGGCGCGGAAGGTCAACCCGCGGAGCGGCCCTTCTCTCGAGAGCTTCCTGCGCGAGGAGGGCATCTTCGAAGAGGCGGCAGCGCGCGCCATCAAGGAGGTCCTCGTCCTCCAGATCGAAGCGTCGATGGCCCGCGAGGGCATCACCAAGGCCGAGATGGCTCGCCGGATGGCGACGAGCCGCGCTGCCGTCGACCGACTGCTCGACCCCGGCAATCCCTCCGTCACGCTCGCAACGCTCTTCCGCGCCGCGACCGCACTCGAAGCCGAGCTGCGGATCGAGCTCGCCGAACGCCCGCGCACCCGGCGCCGCAAGCCCGCGCGCGGCTGAACCGCGCCGCCCGCGTCGCGCCCTGGAATTCGCGCGCCGCCGATCGGCCGCCGCACGCGGGCGTGCTATCCAGCCGTCCGTGGCCGAGCTCGACCCGCGACATCTCGAACCGCTCCACGCCCGTCTCGAAACCTGGGCCACGCTCTGGCAGACGCCGCTGCTCGCGAAGAGCATCGGCGTGCGAACCAGTACGCGCCTTCGCCGCGCGCTCGGCACTTACAGCCCCGCGCGTTCCCAGATCACCCTCGCGCGCTGGCTCCTCGAGGACGCGCCCCGCTGCGATCCGCATTCGCACGCATCGCCGCATCCGCTGCTCGAAGAAGTCCTCTGCCACGAAGCAGCCCACGCGGCCGTCCATCTCACCCGCGCGCGCCGGACACGGCCGCATGGGAAGGAGTGGCGCGCGTTCATGCACGCAGCGGGCTTCGAGCCGCGCGTCCGGATTCCGGAAGAGCTGATGCCGGAGAGCGTGCGGGCGAAGGTGGCGGCGGGGAAGAGGTGGGAGCACCGGTGTCTGCGATGTCAGGCGGTGCGGATGGCGAGGATCAGGGTGACGCGGTGGCGGTGTCGGAGGTGTGTCGAGAATGGGGAGAGTGGGCGGTTGGGGATTCGGTGGGTGGGGACAGTCCTATCGATGTTATCCGTTGATCTCCATGCGCGTTGCCCGCTGCAGTCAGCTTTCTTGAAAGACCGACCGGCGAGTCGGGAACAGCCTTCGGCAGACGCCACCGAATCGTGATTGGCTGGTTCCCCTCCCAATCAGCAAACTCGATCGGCCCACAGTAGACAAACGGTGCTCCACGCCCAGCAATCTTTGATTGCTTTCGCACAAAGAGCCGGATCGTAATCCCCTCGCTCCGTATGGTGTTGAAAACTCTGTCCGTCTCTGAGTCCTGTCGGGTCCGGTTCTGACTGCCACTCGAAGAGATCACGCGTAAGGAACCAGGCTCCCCGTAGCGGTGTTGTGCTGGGAGGTCTCCTTTCTCGAGCGTTACGAGAAGAGGAAGTATTCGTTCCGCGCCGTACGACGCCCTGTCCCCAGTTTCGCGAGTGGTCGTGTCCGAACCGCTCTGCGATTTCCTGACGGGGGTAGCTCTCCCAGAGGCTGACCTCGTTGTCCTTCGCCGCCCGGCCTTAGCCGCCACGATCCGTCGACCTTTGAGAACTGCACCTGGTGGCGAATTTACCCGGCTGCCCAGCATTGGTCCCAAACCAGCCTCGCAACACGTCTGGGAGGACGTTCACTTCTGCTCCCGGGCGGCGCATCGTTCACCGCAATTTTGACGAAGTTCGCCTCGAGCGTTTCCTCGCCGATGTCGACCTCGATCCAACCCTCCGGAATCGACTCAACAAGTACACGGTCAGGTAGCCGGATGATCGGATTAACGCCGGGTAGCTCCTCGGCACTGAAAGTGCACGGCTTCGTCGCCACCGACCGCCGGCCGCATCAGGTACTCGGCGAGACGGAACTCCGCGAGCTCCCGGACTAGCTCTTGGAATTCTTCAGCCAGGTATCCAGGAATCTCAAATGTCCTCTCGAATAAGCCGTCGCGATATACGAAGTATCGCCGACACTTCTGTCCCTCGCCCGCCGACCCAAGCTGCGATCGGGTTCGTCTCGAGATGTCGACGGAGCTCGACCCGGAAGTCAATCGATGACCCCGTCCGCGACGAGGATCGGAGAGCGTCGTGCAATTCGCTCGACCGCTGCGGTCAGCTCGTCGATCGATATTTGTCCGAGAATCTCTCCTCCTCAAGCATCGCCAGCAGGACGAGCATCTTGTAGCTGCGCGTCATCGGCATCTCTCGGGAAGCTCTCGAGGAAGGCTCCGCCAGCGCTTGGCCGCCCGAGAGAAGCGCCGACGCCTCGAGAGGTCACCCATTGCCTCCACGAAGCGGGCCGGGATCCGTATCCCCGCGCGGTCGATCGAGGCGAGTAGCCGTCGTGGAGCGCCTCCCGGAGGCTGTTGGGCGGCGGCCGTGAATGTCTCGAAACGTCTCGTAGTAGCTTCGAACGACGTCGCTGCCGGTGCGCTCTCGCAGAAGCGAGCGCAGGATATCGACGGCCTCGAGCTCGTACGTGACTTCACATCCCGGGGTAGGTCGACCTCATCCGACTGGAGGCGTTCGAGCACGTTTCGGATGTACTGATCCCCGGCGCGAGCTCGAGTGCTTGAACCTTAAGGAGAAACGAGCGGTGATTTCCGATGTAATCGATGACGACCAGGTCTTCCTTGCCCTCGGCCTTACGGAGCCCGCGCCCGGTGCTGGGTCCAGAGCAGCTGCGATTCCGTCGGTCGCAGCATGAGCACCGTATCGATGTGGGGAGATCGACGCCCTCGTTGAACATGTCGACCGCGAAGACGACCTCGAGATCTCGGACTCGAGTCGCTCGAGCGAGCCAGCGCAGGGATCACTGCCCTCGCCGGGAATGGACCGGGCAGCGCGGATTCCGCATTCGAGGAAAAAGTCGCGCATGTAGTCAGCGTGGCGCTTCGAGCAGCAGAAGGCGATCGTCTTTTCGCCCCCGTGCTTTTGAAGCTGCTGGAGAGCGTTCTGCGCCCGCGCTCGCGTAGCGACCGCCGTGGTTAGCAGCTCTTCGTCGAAGCGGCGACTCCGCCACGGGATGTTCGAGTAGTCGACCAAGTCGGGTACGCCGAAGTAGCGAAAGCTTGACGACAAGAACCCCCGGTTAATCGCTTCACGAACGTCGCAGCGATAGACGAGATTCTCTCCACAAAGCGACAGCAAGTCGCCGCCGTCCGTCCTTTTCCAGTGTGGCTGTCAGACCCAACAGAAACTTCGGTTCAAAGTAGTCGATCAGGCGCCGGTAGGTGGTCGCCGAGGCGTGGTGGAACTCGTCGACGACTACGTAGTCGAAGTCGGCGCCGATCGAATTGCCGAATTGGGCCTTGCGGCTCAACGTCTGGACAGAGGCAAGAGGATCTCAGCCCCATCATTCTTCTGTGTACCCGTATACGATCCGAGCCTTGCCGCTGGCCGGATCCGTCGAAACGTCTTCATGGCCTGACCGAGAATTTCTTCACGGTGGGCTACGAAGAGGACATTGGAACTCGGGTCGGTCGCTGTCAAAGGCGGATAACCAGGTCTTGCCGAGGCCGGTCGCGAGAACGACGAGGCCCGCTCGGCCCCCTTTGCGCGCGTCTCCTCAAGCGCAGCTAGGGCCTCTTTCTGGACGTCGTGCGGCTCCGGCGGCGGTTCGGGCGACTCGGTTGCCACCGACCCGGTCCCCGGCGCCGTCGCCTTGGCCTCCGGGGCGTCGCTCCCGGTAGGCGTCGATCCATGTCTGGTCAAGCGCGATGGTCGACGGGCCCCGACAGGATCTCAAAGGCGCTGACCACCTCTGCAAGCCCAGCCGCGTCGCGACTCGGCACGACGCGGTAATTCCACTCGACGCCTTGGCTGAGCGCTGTTCAGGAGAGATTTGAGCTGCCGACGAAGGCGACACCGCCCGCGGCAGCTCCTTCGAAGATGTAGGTCTTCGGATGGAAAGAGCGATCGACGGTCGAGTAGATCGAAGCTCGATCCGATCCTCGTACTGTCCGTGAAGGTCGAGAAGCCGCTCCGAGTGCTTCCGGGTCGGTGACGCCCTGGTAATCTCCGGCCAAGAATTCGAGTCGACCTCCTCGGGCGCAGAAGATCCGCGCAGGTGCTCCTCGAGTAGATCGACCCCGCTTGGGAGCACGAAGGCAACGGCGAGCCGAGCGACTCGGGCAGCGTCGAGATGCGATTTCAGGTGCGGTAGGAGCGGGTCGTCTTCGCCTCCCCGAATTAAGGCACGTAGCTCGGCTGCTGACGGCAACGCCTCGCGATCTCGCGCTACTGAAGATCCATCCGGGGAGTTCTGTAGGTAGTTCTGCATCCGCGGGATCACGCCTCTGACGCCGCCTCGCCCGGATCGTGTCCCCGCGTAGCGAGGGATCACGTGAACATGGAGATGCGGCACAGTCTGTCCTGCAGCTACACCGACGTTGACACCGATATTCAGACCATCGGGTCGCCGATCGCGCACGATGGCGGATCGGGCGATCTCGATCGCGGCGATAAGCTCGCGCTGTTCATCCCCTGTGGCCTCGAACCAGCTCCCGAAATGTCGCTTTGGGATGAAGCGCGTGGCCGGGACTGACCGGGAAGCCGTCCCAAAGGCCGAGGATCAGCTCCCCAAGGTGGAAAAGCCGGTCTGCAGGGGGGCCGGCAGAACGGAGGCCCAGTCCTCGCTCATGAATCCACCGAGATCAGGCTCGCTACCCGCTCGATTGCGAGCTTGCCGGAGCGACCTGCCGGCTCGACAGCGGCTACATCGCCACCGGGCGACTCGAGGCTTGAGGCGAAACGGACGGCAGCAGACGGGACACCGATGCTCCCAGACTTGGGATTGAGCAAGCAGCCTCTGACGGGATTCGGGGAGCTCTGAAATGGGAATGCGGGCTCGGGGTTTTGAATCACCTTAACAACGAAGTCGCGCCATTCGGGGCCGTGAGGTCCGCATGCCCAGGCCGTAGCGAAAATGCACAGCAGCGTGAGCGGCCTCTGCGGCGCCGACCTCTTCATAGTCCGGCAGTTTCGAGAAGCCATGACGCCAAAATGATCTCCGCTTGTAATGGGCGAAAGCTACCCAGAGATCGTCGAAGTCGAGAGCTCACCCGCAGCCTGACGCGCTGGCTTAGCTCAGGTAGGTCCCATAACGTCGCGACGCGTTCGACCAATCCGCAGTACTTGCATTCTCTGACTGCAATTAGGATCCACCGATAAAGCAATAGCATGGCCGATGACGCATAGCGCTCGTGATTTGATGCGACAGGCCCCCTGGCCATGCACCGTGTCGGGCCTGTCAGCATTTCTGTGTGGGAGCAAGTATTGATCGGTATTTGGAAGCGATTTGCTCTCCAATTTGGACGATCATCCATTCTGGACATCGCGCGAGCTCATCCCCGGGCGTGGAGCTCGATGGTCTATCATCGAAGGCGGGAAACCGGCGTTTGTATATCGCGATCAGTGCTGGGACTAATCGGCCGTTTCAGTCGCGCGAGATCAGATGCGCGAGCGCCCCGTCGTTGCGCAAGTCCGTCGAGATCGGGAAGAACGCCGGACTCACTTCTTGCTGCTCACCACCCAATCACCACCTCCACCCCTCATCCGCCCACAGTACAACCTCTCCCTCTCCGTCCCCCCAATCGGATGCGGCAACACAAGTAACCGCGTCTCCTTCAACCCAAACTGCTCGCTCAACGTCTCCGCAATCGGCCTGAACTTCGTCGTCGTCACGACCACCGCCGGAACCCCCGCCTTCTCGAGCGCGATCGCATCGACGACGCTGTACGCCGTACAGCTCCCGCAATCCGCCGCTCCCGTGATCACGAGATCCGCCTCCTTCAAGACCCGCTCGAAGATGTCCGGCGCACACGGCTCCGCCGCATTCGCCGACTCCCCCCGCGGCCCCTTCTTCGTCACGAGCGTGACCTTCGCGCCGACCCGCGTCGCGAGCGTCTCCGCGACGCGCGCCATGACGACGCCCGCGTTCGGCTTGCCGTTGTCGAGCACGGCGATGCGGAGACCGGCGAGCGATTTCGGGGACGGCGCGAGTCGTGCAGGCTCGGGGCCGGGGATGCTGTCCGGGCGGTAGATCGCGGTGGCCATGCTTTCCTCCTGGAAGGCCTTCGCCTTCTCGCTCTTTCGATTCGCATACTTCGAGTCGCGCGGTGCGCGGCTCGGCGCTTGCCGCGCCTCCCGCCCGCCTAGCCCTCGACCGGAACGGTCGCGCTCTTCGTCATGCCCCACGAAGGCATGACCAGGCTGTGCTTCCCCGGCCCCCCGACGACGACGACGCGGATGTTGTCGGGATGCGCGGTCATCGGGAGCATGTCCTCGTCGCGCGCGGTCTTCATCCACTGCGCCCAGGCGAGCTCCTCGAAGTGCCGCCGGAAGACGCCCGCCCGGATCCGCGCGCGCTCATATAAATAGGAGGAGATGTCGGCGCGGGTCATTCCCCTCACGGCGAGGCTCTGGGCGTGCTCGGGGCCGAGGGCGATGAAGAACTCGCCCTGGCTGATGGGGGCGTTGTTCATGCCGAGCGTCGTCATCGAGGAGGCGATCTTGTCCAGAATCAGGGCGGGGTCGCCGTCGGCCTCGGCGTCGTGGACGTTATGCGGGCCTTCGCCGCAGTGGACGGTGACGGCGGGGGGCGCGTCGACGCCGCGGCTCGCGGCATAACCTTCCCAGGGACATTCGGCGAGGTTCTCGGCGGCGCAGAATCCGTATTTGGCGGGCTGGCCGTGGGTCGCGGCGTCGCCGAAGCCGGGGCGGGCGCCGGCGACGTGGAGCAGGATCAGGCGGACGGCGCGGCCGACGGTCGCATTCGCGCGGTTGCCGGGGCCGAAGGCGCCGACGCCGGCGTTGAAGCCCGCGCGGGCGACGACCTCGCCGTGCACGAGGACCATCGGCGCGACGAGATGCGTCGTCGCGTTGACGCCGCGCAGGTTGACCTCGGGGCGCGCGAGGGCGCGGATCGCGGAGAGCACGACGGGGAAGACGACGGGCGGGCAGCCCGCGAGCACGCAATTGATCGCGACGACGCGGCGCGTCACGACTCCCGCGCGCGGGAGCAGCGTCGTCAGGACCGCGTCGGGATCGCCGCTCGCGTACTCGAGCATCGCCTCGACGCGCTCGCGGGTCGGCGGGACGAGCGGCAGGCCGTCGCCCCAGGCGTTCTTCTCGAAGAGCTCGTACATCGCCTCGGGCGAGAGGTCTTCGAGGTCGAGGGTCTCGGGCTCGTAGCGCTCCATCGGATCTCCCCGTTCGGGCGGTGGGGCGCGCCCGATCTCGAGGCGCTCGAGACGCAGGCGGCTTCCGGCCCTCGAAGACACTACATCGGGCCCTTTGGGCGAGCATCGGGGCCGCGGGCGACCCGCAGGCGAGCGGCAGCGGCGTTTTCGAGGCCGCGGGGCCGCTTGCCGGGCGCGATCCACTCGGGTTGCCCGATGGGATCGAGTCGCTAGTTTGGATCGGATCTGGTTCGAGGTCAGTCCAGTTTCTGTGTTGGCGGGCCTCGTCCGCGCGGCGCAATCAGGGGGCTGGGGTCGATCGTCGCCGTTTCTCCCGCGAAGGATCCCGCCATGCCGCTCGCCCCGACCGCTCGGGAGGTGATCCCGGATCGCCCCGTTCACCGCTCGTTCCTCCGCGCCTTCGCGGGATCGATGACCCTCTGGATGCTCGCCTTCGCGACGGCATCGATTCCGATGGCGGCCCGCGAGGCCGCGGCGGGCAATCGGCCGGAGTGCAATTCGAATTGCGGCGGGCTCAATCAGAACGCCTGCACGGTCTTCGACTGCGTGCCGTCCTGCGACAAATTCCTCTACGAGAGCGTCGAGGGCTGCGGATTCCTGTGTACGCAGTCCATCTGTCGCGATTCGGGCTGCGGCGATACGAACGAGCGGGCCTGCGTTCCCTTCGTCGATCACGGCTGGGCGGACGTCTGCAAGCCCGGCAACTACAACGCCGGCGGCACCTGCCGCGCCCTCGACGGCGACGGCTTCCCGACGGTCTGCGGCGATCAGGACGAACGCGCGTGCACCGTCGTCGAGCACATCCCCTCCTGCAAGAGCGGACTGGTCGAGTTCTTGAACACGTCGGGCTCCTTCTGTCGGCTGGTCGACGGCGCGGGCTATCCCTCGCATTGCGGCGATACCGGCGAACCGCCCTGCCAGATCACGGAGCACATCCCCTCCTGCAAGGGCGACGACTTCGAGTTCGGCGGCCTCTGCACGGATCCGGACGCCGACGGCTACCCGGCGTTCTGCGGCGACTTGAACGAGACGCCCTGCGATCTCGGGCTGCAGGCCCAGCTCGGCATCACCTCCTGCAAGCCGCGCCTGGAAGAGGACTTCGTGCTCGGGATCTGCCTCGATGCCTGCGGCGGCAACGGGCTGCCGGCCTGCGGGATCGGCGGTTGCGATGCGGGTTATGCGTTGCAGGGCGCGGACATGATCGACAACTTCGCGGTCTGCGGGAAGGCGCCCGTCGCCTGGGGCGAGAGCGATGCGGACGAGTCGGCGCCGGGCGGGCCGCGGGTCGTCTTCTTCATCCACGGTCGCGGCAACGATCTGACGACCGCGAGCTACGACGCCGACGAGGCGCTTCTCAATGCGCTCGCCTTCGACTCGCCCAACATCGCCGCGGTCTACGGCGTCGACTGGAACAACCAGGCGACGGGCGCCCTCGGTCCGCGGCGACGCGTCGAGATCCGCCGGCTCGTTCTGCAGGGGAGCACGCCGGTCTGGCAGCTCGTCCAGCGCTACGGGCGGCGGACGTTCAACTCGACCGACTTCCAGATCTCGGACGTCTCCCAGGCGATCGCCCAGGCGATCGACGATCTCGACATCACGACGCCGATCGCGATCCTGACGCATAGCTACGGCGGCGTGATCGCCCGCGATCTCGTCTACCGCCATTACGACGATCTGCGCGCGGGGAACCACCGGATCGCCGAGGTCGTGACGATCAAGGGCCCCCATCGCGGCGGCCTGATCGGAACGCCGGACCTCGTCTCGACGGGCTCGGCGCCGATGACGGGCCTCGAGCTCCAGACGGATTTCGCCTGCGCGACGGGGCGCGTCGCGGGGCTCGCCGGATTGAGCAGCGGTCAGGACGGCTGCCTGCTCGGCCTGTGGGTCGACTGGGCCCTCGGCAAGCTGCCCTTCGCGATCGACGATACGAGCTATCCGCAGATCCGCTGGGTCGCCGTCGCCGGCGGCGGCCATCGCATCGACGCGGCGACGATCGATCTCGTGCTGAACGCAGAAGTCGCGGGCGTTCCGGTGCCGCTCGACTCGCGCTTCGAGCAGCTGCTCGAAGACGAGCGGAACGTCGCCCACGAACCCTTCCTCGACTCCGATGCCACCGTCGCGACGCGCAGCGCCTTCGGCCTCGCCGTCGACGCCTGCTACCCCTACGTCCAGGCCTTCGCGCCCGGCAGCAGCAGCCTCGATGCGACGATCGTCTTCGATACGGAGCTCTGGACGATCGGCGAACAGACGCGCGAGGCGCTGAGCGCGACCTGCTACCACGCCGCGGCGACGACCGGCCCGCTCCCCGGTCCGCGCTCCGCCTCGGATCACGATCTTTCGAGCGACGACGGCGAGCGTGCGTTCGTCATCGCGACCTTGACCGAGCCGCTCCCGGAGCCCGCGCTCGGCCTCGGCGCACTCGGCGGCGCGCTGGCGCTCGGCGGGCTCGCACGGCGTCGCCGGCGCTGAGCGTGCGGCCGGGCGGCCATCCCGCCGTTTCGGCCGAGCCGCGCTCGAGGGCGTTCGCGCAATTCGCCGGCAATCTCGCCGCGCCCGCGCCGGAAGGCGCTCGCCGGCCGCGGAGCCGGGTTGTCGTGAGCGATCGCTGCCCTAATCTGGCTCGAACTCACGGGTCGATCTCGACTGCGCCCGAACGCGTCCGGCGCGGGGGCGACCGCCCGGTCGCACGAGAATCCGACCTCATGTTCCAGAATCCGAAGCGCGGCTCCGATCGGGCTGGCCTTCCTCTTTCTCTTCCGACGCTTCCGGTCGCGTTCGGGTGCGCGCTCGCGCTGGCACTCGCACTGCTGGCCCCGCCCGCCTCCGCCGGCAATCGCGTCGCGAGCTGCGGCGGTCTCAACCAGGTCCCCTGCAACATCTTCCAGGCCATCCCGTCCTGCGATACGACGATCCCCTGGCTTTACGAGAACTTCTCCGTCAACCGCTGCCTCGCCCTCGGCTGCGGCGGCGAGGGCCAGGCGCCGTGCACCATCACGCAGCACATCCCCTCCTGTAATCCCGGCCTGTTCGAGATTCCGTTCGGCGTCCGCTGCACGGCGATCGACGCCCAGGGCTTCCCGACCTTCTGCGGCGACGCCGGCGAACGCGCCTGCACCGTGATCGAGCACATCCCGTCCTGCAAGTCCGGCCTGATCGAGAACTTCGACGACGGATTCTGTTATGCCTTCGACGGCGACGGCTACCCGACCTACTGCGGCGACCCCGGCGAAGAGGCCTGCACGGTCGTCGAACACATCCCGTCCTGTAAACCGAACGCGGTCGAGAATCTCGCCGAGGGCCTGTGCTACGGCCTCGACGGCAATGGTTACCCGACCTACTGCGGCGACCAGTACGAGCAGGCCTGCACGGTCGACATCCAGACCCTGCTCGGGATCACCTCCTGCAAGCCCGGCCTGCTCGAGGACATCGGGACCGGGACCTGTTACGGCTTCGACGCCGACGGCTATCCCGAGTTCTGCGGCGACCTGAACGAATCGGCCTGCGCGGCGACACTCCAGGGGGCGTACGCGATCACGAGCTGCAAGCCGGGCCTCTACGAGGAGTTCGGCCTGCCCTTCGGCACCTGCCGCTACACGCCCGTCCCCGAGCCCGGTCTCGCGACGACCGCGACCATCGCGCCGTCGCCGGGCGAGCCGATCTTCGGCATGGCGGACCTGCATTCCCACGCCTTCGCGAATCTCGGCTTCGGCGGCCGCCTCTTCCACGGCAAGGCGCATTCGCCCTACGGCGTCGCCGGCGCGCTGCCCGAGTGTACGCTCGCCCATGGGCCGGGCGGCCTGACCGATCTCGTCGGCAACGAGCTGAATCAATCGAGCGGCCACGACAACGCCGGCTATCCGAACTTCGTCGACTGGCCGAGCCGCGAGCAGGCCCACCATCAGCAGATGTACCACCGCTGGCTCGAGCGGGCCTATCGCGGCGGCCTGCGCCTGCTCGTCGTCCATGCGGTCAACAACGAGGTGCTCTGCTCGGTCTCGCTCCAGCGCGAGGGCTACGGCTGCGCCGACATGCCCTCGGTCGATCGCCAGATCGACGCCGCCTGGGCCCTCAAGACCGCGATCGACGCCGCCGCCGGCGGCCCCGGCCAGGGCTGGCTCGACATCGCGCTCTCGGCGGCCCATGCCCGGCAGATCCTGGAGTCGGGCAAGCTCGCGATCGTGCTCGGCATCGAGGTCGACGCGCTCTTCGGCTGCAAGCCGGGCCAGTGTTCGGCGGGGAACGTGACGGCGGGGCTCGACGCCTATCATGCCCGCGGCGTCCGCCACGTCTTCCCGGTCCACCTCTTCCAGAACGATTTCGGCGCGCCGGCGATCTACAACAGCCTCTTCGACGTCGGCAGCTACCTCTCGACCGGGCAGCGCTATCCGACCCGCGACTGCGCGAGCGAGGGCTACGGCTTCCAGCTCGACACGAGCTCGATCGCCAGCTGGCTCACGATCTTCGGCATCAGCTTCCCGCCGGGCGCGCCGCACGACGCCGATTGCAACGTCGGCGGCTTGAGCGCTCGCGGCGCCGAGCTCGTGCAGGGGCTGATGCAGCGCAAGATGATCATCGACGTCGACCACATGAGCGCCCGCATGGTCGAGGACGTCCTCGCCCTCGTCGAGCCCGCGGCCTATCCCGTCGTCGCCGGCCATACCGGCTTCCTCGAGACCTCCCTCGGCGCCAAGCGCTCGGAAGGCCAGCACACGCGCGACCACACCCAGCGCATCCGCGACCTCGGCGGCCTCGTCGCCCCGATCCTCGAGCAGGGCCGGGCGAGCGAGATCGACTACGTCCCCGGCCACTACCGCGTCGCCAACGACTGCGATCTCTCCTCGAAGTCCTGGGCCCAGGCCTATCTCTACGCCTCCGACGCGACGCGCGGCAGCGGATTCCTCCACGCCGTCGGTCTCGGCTCCGACCTGAACGGCTTCATCCACCTGCCGACCGCGCGCTTCGGCCCGAATGCCTGCGGCGGCAACGCGGCGCAGGCGGCGCAGCAATCGCCCGCGAGCCAGATCGCCTATCCCTTCGCCGCGCATGGCGATGGCGCGACGGGATCCTTCAGCGTGCTGTCGACGGGCACGAAGTCCTGGGACTACAACCAGACCGGCTTCGCCCATGTCGGTCTGCTGCCCGACTTCGTCGAGGATCTGAAGCAGGCCGGCCTCTCGGATCGCCAGCTCGATCCGCTCTTCCGCTCGGCCGAGGCGTACGTCGCGATGTGGGAGCGGATCGACCGCGGGCCGGAGTGCGCGGATGGGATCGACAACGACGGCGATGGGCTCGTCGACCTCGGCGATGCGGGCTGCGCCGGCCCGGCCGACGTCTCCGAGCGCAGCGCGGCGATCGTCTGCGACGACGGGACCGACAACGACGACGACGGCCTGCTCGACGCCGAGGATCCCGAGTGTGCGAATCCGGCGACGGGAGCGGAGACGACTTTGCCCGAGCCGGGATTGGGAGTCGGGCTGGCGGTCGGGTTCGCGCTCCTTCTCCGGCGGGCGGAAGCCGGTCGGAGAGGCGCTCGGGGCCTTGCGCGCGAGGCGCGCTGAAGGGCGCGGCTTCGAGCGATTTCCGGTCGCGTGCGCGTCGCTTCCGCGGCGCCGCGGCCGGCGTTACCCTGCCGCGATGGCCCGGTCCAGAGACACGCATCCCGAAGCCCATGCGGCTCAGCTCGATGCCTATCGTGCGATGACGCCTGCGCGCCGACTGCGGCTCGCGCTCGAGATGTCGGAACGCGCGCGGGAGATCGCGATCGCGGGAGAGCTCGCACGCGAGCCAGAGCTCGGCATCGAGGGCGCGCGTGCGCGGGTCCTCCGGAGGATTCTCGGCGATGCGCTCTTCGAGGATGCGTACGTGAAGCGCGGGCGAGCGTGAGCAACGATCCCCTCGCCTGGATCGTCGGGGAGCTCGATCGATGCGGGATCGCCTACATGCTGGCCGGATCGATCGCGAGCAGCTTCTACGGCTCGCCGCGCACGACCCATGACATCGACCTCGTGATTTCGCCGACCCGCGCCGCGCTCGAGCGATTCGTTCGCGAGCTCGATCCGGAGCGTCGATACGTCAGCGAGGTCGCGGTCGAGGAAGCTTGGCGCCGACGCGGCATGTTCAACGTCGTCGACTACGAATCAGGCTGGAAGATCGACCTGATCCTTCGCAAGGAACGTGCGTTCAGTCGCATGGAGTTCGACCGGCGGGCTCGCGTGGATCTGGCGGGGCTCGCCGTCTGGATGGCGACCGCCGAGGACACGATCATCGCCAAGCTCGAATGGGCGCGGGCGGGCGAGTCGGATCGACAGCTTCGAGATGTCACGGGCATCCTGGAGGCGGCGGGAAGTCGATTGGACCAGGCCTACATCGCTCGCTGGGTCGCCGAGCTCGAGCTGGAGGAATTCTGGCAGCGGGTCCGGGGCGGCGAGATCGATTGATCCGAGTTCGCTTCCCGCTGGCCTTCCCCCGACCGATGGACGACGATCGGGATCTGCGCGAGGAGGACCCGAGAGATGGCGACGGAAGCCCAGCGAGAATCCGCCGAAGCCCGGCTGATGGATGGCACGGCCTGGGACGATTTCTGCGATCGCCTGAAAGCCGTCGGCCGCCAGGTCCGCCGCCCCGAGATCCCCGCCGATCCCTTCACCCGCGCCGAGGGCTATCGCTACCTGACGCGCGTGCTGCGTTCGGCCTTCGACATCTTCACCGAACATGCCGATCCGCTCTTCCCGGTCCTCTATCGCCCCTGCGACGAGATGGTGAAATACGGCGGCGACGACCCCGACAAATACCTCCAGAAATGCGTGCTCTCCGGCGCCTGCGACTATCGCATCCGCGGCAAGCGCGGGACGATCCAGGCCGTCAGCTTCCTGACCCAGGGCAGCAACTTCGGCCAGGGCGGGACGATGCTGCCGACGGGCTTCCTCGATACGGACACGCTGCAGGTCGAGCCCGACGGCACCTTCGAGATCCTCGTCAGCGCGAAGCCCCAGCCGGGCAACTGGCTCCCGATGACGGCGGACACCCAGGCGCTGCTGATCCGCCAGACCTTCGGCGACCGCGCGAAGGAGACGATCGCGGAGCTCTCGATCGAGTGTCTTCATGGCCGTGCGACGCCCGATCCGCTCGATCCCGCGAAGTTCGCGGCGGGGCTCGAGTCGGCGGTCGGCTTTCTCGACGGGACGGTGAACCTGTTCTGCGACTGGTCGGCGCGGTATCAGCAGCATCCGAACGCGCTGCCGCAGGAGGATCCGGAGATCTGTCGCCGGGTCGGCGGCGATCCCGCGATCGCCTACTTCAACTCGTACTGGCAGCTCGCCCCCGACGAGGCGCTCGTCGTCGAGCTCTCCCACGTCCCGGAATGCCGCGCCTTCAGCCTGCAGGTCTGCAACTACTGGATGGAGTCCCTCGACTACCGCTACCACCGCACGAACGTCAACAAGGCGACGGCCCAGCGCGAGCCGGACGGCAGCGTCCGCATCATCATCGCCGCCGAGGATCCGGGCCATCCGAACTGGATCACGACCGCGGGCCATGCGAACGGAACGCTGCTCTTCCGCCTGACGGGCGCGAAGGAGATCGTCCAGCCGACGACCCGGGTGGTGAAGGCGAGTGAGCTGCGACGCGCGCTGCGCGGCGGTTCGGAGAGCGGCCAGGCAGGCGCCTCGGCGGGCGGCGAAGCGGTTCGTGCTGCGGAGGGCCGCGCATGAAGATCGGCCTCTCGATCCCGTCGACCGTCGCGGAGGCGAACCGCGATCTGCTCTGCGAATGGATCCGGCGCATCGATCGCGGCCCGTTCTCGACCCTCGCGACGGGCGAGCGGATCGCCTCGCCGTTCCTGGACCTGATGGGCGTGCTCTCGGCGGCGGCGGTCCTGACGGAGCGCGTGCGGATCCAGTCGCTGATCGCCCTCGCGCCGGCCCATGAAGCGGTTCTGCTCGCCAAGCAGGCGGCGACGGTCGACGTTCTCTCGGGCGGCCGCTTCACCCTCGGCGTCGGCGTCGGCATGCGCGACTACGACTACGCCCTCGGCGGCAAGCGCGAGGATTTCAAGCGGCGCCTCTCGGCCCTCGACGAGCGCGTCGACGTCATGAAACGCGTCTGGGCGGGGACTCTCGCGCTGCCGCCGGATGCGCCGCCGATCGGCCCCGTCCCCGTCCAGCCGGGCGGGCCGCCGGTCTTCTCCTCGTCGCTCGGGCCGAAGTCGATGAAGCGTGCAGCGCGCTGGGCCGACGGGCTCGCGGGGTTCCACATGGCGCCCGATCTCGGCGAAGTCGAGAAGATCTTCGCGCGCTTCCGCGAGGAGTGGACCGCGGCCGGCCGCAGCGGCCAGCCGCCGCTGCAGATGTCGTTCTGGTACGGATTGACCGACGACGCGCCCGCGCGCGTGATGGCGTTCGCTCGCGACTACTTCCAGATCTTCGGCGCGGCCTTCGCCGAGCGGCAGAGCCGCAAATGCTGCGCGACCTCGCCCGGCGCCATCCGCGATCTGCTGCGCGGGCTCGAGGACATGGGCTGCGACGAGGTCATTCTCGCGCCGACGATCGCGAGCCTCGACGAGCTCGCGGCGACGGAGGATTTCGTCGCGGCATTGTAGGACGAGTCCGACGGTCGAATTCCTCGATGGCATCCCCCTCTCTTCGGCAAGCGCTTCGCGAACTCTCCCGAGACGAGAAGATCGAGCTCGTCGAAGAGCTCTGGGACGAGATCGCGACCGACCGCGAGATGTCGCCCTCTGAGCTCTCGCCAACGCGGCAATCCGAGCTCATGCGTCGCGTTCGCGAGCTGGACGAAGATCCCGATCGCGCCATTCCCTGGGAGGTCGTTCGAGAGAGCCTCTGGAAGCGCATTCGCGCCTGATCGAGAGAGCCCCGCGGTGCGGCCGCTACTGCCGCGCGCCCGAGAGCGAAGGCTTCTCTTCGTGCTCGCGGCAGACGAGGAGTCTGTCGTCTGCCGAGAGGGGCTCGGCGGTCAATCCGCAGCGGGATCGCCCGTCCTCGCCGTGCTCGAAAAATCGGCAGGTCTGGCATACGCCGAAGCTCCGAAGCCCGTTGGCCCGCTGAAGGGCGCCCAGCAGGCGTTCGAGGGCCTCTGCCAGGGTTCGACCTTCGAAATCCGCCCGCTCAGCAGCGGTTGCGAGTGCCTGTCGCGACTTCGAATTCACGACGGAGCGCCCCTTGCGGCTGAGGCGCAAACGCGAAATCCGGCCATCGTTCGGATCGGGCGCCCTGATGATGAACCCCTTTTCCTCGAGCCTCTGGATCGACTGGGACACGGTGCCCTTCGTCAGGCTGAGATACTCCGCGACCGCGGCGGGCGTATCGCTGTACCGGTTGCAGCGATCGAGATACTCGAGGATCTCCAGCTGGACCGGCTGGATTCCCGACCGCTGGGCAGCCAGACGGGTCTCGGCCCGCAGGAGATTGGCGATCCGCTCGAGGATCTCGATTTCGCGTCCGGAGCCCATCCCGCGATCGTATCGACTCCACATCTTTTTCGCATGCCCGCCTTGACCCTCCGAGCGGCCTCGGTTAAAAGGTATCGAGTCGATACTAACTGGAGGAGTCGACATGCGTGCCTTGATTCTTCTCACGATGGGAGTCCTGATCATGTCAACGAGCGCGAACAGTCATGCTGAGAGCCGCCCCGATTCGAGCCGGATCCCGGGCTACACGTACGGGAGCAAGGCGCTTCCGAAGGCCCCGATCACGCTCGAAGAGCTGAAGTCGATCCAGGGCTCCCTGCTCTTCGGAGACGAAGACGTGCGCTACCTGCGGATGTCTCACGACGTCCTGAAGGACGAAGTGGAGGCCATTCTCGACGTCTGGTACGGCTTCGTCGGCTCGACGCCCCAGCTCGTGAAGTACTTCGAGAACACGGCGTCCGGAAAACCTGATGGCGATTACCTGGCGGCCGTCCGAAAGCGCTTCGGACAGTGGATCCTCGATACTGCGGCTGCGCAGTACGACGAGCAATGGCTTGCGTATCAGTTCGAGATCGGACGGCGCCACCACCGTGTCGGAAAGAATGGAACGGACGGCGCGACGAGCGTCCCGATCATCCACTTCCGCTACCTGCCCGCCCTCCACTTTCCGATCACGGCGACCCTGAAGCCCTTCCTCGCGAAGAAGGGCCATAGCCCCGAAGAAGTCGAGAAGATGCAGGACGCCTGGCGCAAGGCGGTCCTGCTTCAAGTGATTCTCTGGTCGTATCCGTACGTGACGAGCGGAGACTTCTGACCATGAATTCGACGTTCCACCTGGCGATCGGCACGATGGCACAAGGCGAGATTCCCGCTGGAGACCGTCTCCTCGTGTTGGTCTTCCAGGTGAACTGTCCCGGATGCTTCCAGTACGCGCTGCCGACGGCCGAGGCGATCCACCGTCAGGGAGATCGCCTCGGCCTCTCGGTGCTCGGTCTCTCGACGGCATTCGAGGACTTCGAGCTGAACACGATCGGGAACACACGCGCGCTCGTCGAGCGCGGCGAGCTCGTCGGCGTGACCCGCCGGGTCCTCGGATCGGAGCGATACTCGAACGCGCTCTCCTTTCCGGTCGCCACGGACGCGCGAATGGAGCACGGCGTCGGCGAGACGTTCGCACGCAATGCCCTGCCGGGAACGCCGACCTGGATCCTGCTCGACGAGGAGCGGCGTCGGTACGGGCAGTGGTTCGGTCGATTGCCGATCGAGTCCCTCGCTCGCTCGTGAACTCGGCCACTCCAATCCTCTGGAAGCCGCAGCGCGACTCGGGAGGCGATCTCGCTACTCTCGCCCTCACCGCTTCGGAGGACCCCGCATGACCGACCGCGCCGAAATCCGTACTCGCCTCGAGACCTTCTTCGCCGCGCTCGCCGCGCGGGATCCCGACGCCGCGATGGCCTGTTATGCGCCGGGCGCGCGACTCGAGGTCGTCGCGCCGGGGCCCTTCGGCGGCGAGCACGTCGCCTCGCGCGAGGGCCTGCAGGCGTTCTTCAAGACGATCTCGGAGATCTCCTTCGAAATCCTCGGCGTCATCGTCGAGGGGAATCGCGTGGCGGTCGAGGTCAAGTCGACGGGCCGGCTGGCGAACGGCAAGCCCTACCAGAATCGCTACCACGACTACTTCGAATTCGAGAACGGCCGGATCGCGATCTTCCGCGAGTACCCGACGTTTCCGACGCCGGAGTGAAGGCGCGCCGCGCCTGAGCGCGCCGCGAGCCATGCGGCGGAGATCCTCGCGCGTGCGAGCATCGGCTCGTGGCTGCGCGAGCTAGTCGAACCGGACCGGCAGCCGATTCGGCCCGCGCAGCACCGGCACGATCGACGCCGTGATGCGGGCGCCCGGATCGTCGACGAGCCGCAATCGCGGCAGACGCTCGAGCAGGACCCGCAACGCGAAGTCCATCTCCGCGCGGGCGAGATGGGCGCCGAGGCAGAAATGGGGGCCGCGGCCGAAGGTGCAGATGGCCTTCGGCCGGCGTCCGACGTCGAAGCGGTCGGGATCGGCGAAGACGGCGGGATCGCGGTTGGCCGCGAGGGTCGCGAAGATGAGCGGCGTCCCGCCCGGGATCGCCGTCCCGTTCCAGACGACGTCCCTGGGATTCGCCCGCAGCTGCAGCGCGACCGGCGGGCTCCAGCGCAGCGCCTCCTCCGCCGCCCAGCGGCACTCGCCGGCGAGGTCGGCGTGGACCCGCTCGAGCTCCTCGCGATGGGTCAGCAGGGCGAAGATCGCGCTGCCGAGACCGAGATAGGTCGTGTCGGCGCCGGCCGGGAAGAGCAGGCGCAGGAAGTTGAAGATCGCCTCGTCCGAAAGGCGCTCGCCTTCGAACTCCTCGGTCGCGAGCTTCGAGAGCAGGTCGTCCGTCGGCGCGACGCGCCGCTCGGCGAGGATCGGCGAGACGAAGGCCATGAACTCCTTCGAGCAGCGCAGCGCGTGGCCGAAGTTGTTCTGGATGTCGAGCATGCCGATCGCCCAGCGCGCGACGTCGTCGTCGGCGGTCTGCGGAAGCCCGAGCATGCGCAGGATGATCTTGACCGGGTAGATCTTCGTGAACTCGGCGACGAGGTCCGCCTCGCCGCGGGCTTCGAAGCGGTCGATCAGCTCGTGGGCGACGGGCTCGAGCAGCGACTCGACGATCGCGGTCACGTTCTTCGCACGGAAGAAGGGGGAGACGAGCGCACGGTTGCGGCGATGTTCGTCGCCCTCCATGCACTGCATGTTGCGTCCGAGGACCTCGGTCACGGTCTGGCCGTAGAACGCCGCCGAGGGGAACGTCTCCTCGTCCCGGAAGGCGGCGTCGACGAGCTCGAAGCTCGTGAACATCACGGTCGGCTTGCCCCAGGTCTTGACCCACGCCGCGGGAGACCGCTCGCGCAGCCGGTGCAGCCGCTCGATCAGGTCGGGCGGCTCGGAGAGCATGTAGTCCCAGTCGTCGTCGAGTCGGTCGGGGTAGGGGAGGGTCATCGGATCAGGCTCGCTTCGGTCGGCCGCCCGGCGCTCGCGTTCCGCGCAGAAGACCTTCGACACTCAAATCCTCGTCGATCTCGGGCCAGTGGATCCCCGCACCTCCGCCGAGGAACTCGAAATGGGCACGCGCGTTCGGACTCGCTCCGAGCAGGCGTGGGAACCACGTCAGGGGAACCGAAAGTCGACGGCCGTCGTTCAGGATGACCGTCAGCTCGTCGCTCGAAAACTCGATACGAACCGCTCGAGGCTCGACGCTAGCGGTGGAAGAACGCATCCCAAGCCTCCTCGAATCGCCGTTCACGAGCTTCGACGAGTGTCATCAATCGTCCTCGTTGGCGAAGATGAAGAACCGATAGGGTCCAAAGCGATCGAGGGTGGGCACGATCCGAAGCTAGGCTGTGAACATCGCGTCCGACTGCTCGAGCTCGAGATCGGATCGAAGCTGGATGAATCCACGGGTCTTCCCTCATCTCCTCATCCCATCAACTGCGCAGCACCGCCACGCTCTGCATCTCGCTCTCGCAGAAGCTCGTCAGCGCGACGGCATGCAGGCTGCCGAGCCCGCCGCAGACGACGGGCACGAGCTGCTCCGGGCGCTCGACCAGCATCACGCGCCCCTTCGCGTCGACGCGGCCCTTGTCGCGCAGGATCTTCGCGTTTGCCGGGCGCCAGAGCTCGATCGGCTGCCAGGCGTTCTCGAAGAGGTAGGACTGCAGCGATTCGATCTCCGGGAAAGCCTCGCCGAAGCGCTTCGCCCAGATCGGATTGATGCAGAGCACGAGCTGGCCCGTCGCACCGGTCGGCTCGAGGTACCAGTTGTTGAGGGGGAACGCGATCGACTTGGCGATGGTGTAGGCGAGGTCCTCGGCCGAGTCGTTGTTGACGTCGGCGAGGGGGAAGGTGCCCTTGCCGCCGTGGACGGTGACGACGTCGTCTTCGGCGCGGAAGCCGCGGCGCTGGGCGAGCGAAGGCCAGGGCGAGCGCTCCTCCCATTCGCCGAAGCAGAGACCGAAGCGGGCGGGCTGGCCGAAGACGGTGCGCGAGGTCTCGCCGGCCTTCTGGCCGCCGATGTTGCGCAGGCATAACGAGACGGCTCGCCCGATCGTCATCGAGCCGCGCCCCGCGGCGCCGCCGAGGCAGCCGGCGCGGTAGTTGATGCCGAGCGCATCGCGGGAAGGGCCGTTCGCGATCAGCATCGGGAAGACGGAAGACGTCGTCGTCGTGAGCGCGAAGGCGTTCCATTCGGGCGTGCTGATCGCCTCGAGCGCGGCGAGCACGAACGGGAACGCGGCGGGCTCCACGCCGGCCATGGCGGCGTTGATCGCCGCGAGCTCGACGGTCGCGACGCCGTTCTTCGGCGGCAGCACGCCGACGATGTGGTCCGGCGGATGCGGGGTCGCGGCGAGCAGCCGCGCGATCCGTTCGTCGGTCGGCGGCAGGATGGGCGCGCCATCGCCCCAGCCCTGCTCGAGCGAGAGGGCGAAGAGGGCCTCCGGATCGTCGTCGATCTCGAGGATTTCGGCGGTCAGGGCGCTCGTCTCGGGCGGCGTCATCGCGTCGCTCCCAGCAGCTCGAGGAACTTCGGGTAGTAGTCGCGGGCGATCTCGCGCAGCTCGTCCTCGGGGCGGGCCTCGAGCGGGTAGGGCAGGACGAGGACCTTCAGGTCCTTGTGGCCGAGATGGTTCGCCATGTTGTGCGCGTGCTGGGCGAACTCCTCCGTGACGGCGACGATCGCGGGGCGCTTCTGCTTCTCGAGGGAGACCGCGTCGTGGACGCTCCAGGAGGTACACGAGCCGCAGGTCCCGAGCCCCGAGATGCCGCAGTCGACCGAGGCCGCCCACTCCGCGACGAGGGCGCGCGTCCGCTCGCCCTCGGCGGCGGTGCGCTCGCCGGTCTGCACGACGACGGGCGTCGCCCCGTCGCGGCGCAGGAAGCCCTGCCACTCTTCGACGATCAGCATCCACGAGCGCCAGGAGCCTTCGTGGCGCATGCCGACCTTGAGGCCGGCGATCGGGCGGTTCAACACGAAGGCCGGCGCGCCCGTATCGGACGGCGGCCGCGCGGTCGGGCGGCGGATCCGGAGGCGGCGGGCGGCGGGAGCGGTTTCGAGGCTGCGGGCGGCGGTTGCGGTCATCGGGCTTCCTTCGAGTGCGGTGCGATGCCGGGTGCTAGGCCTGGCGCGGGTCGTCGATCAGGACCTCGAGCTCGCCGGGGACCTTCTTCGCGATCGAGTCGACGATGATGCGTCGCAGCATGTCCGGCGGGACGACGCAGTCGAGGCATTCGACGTTCGCGAGGTCGACGATGAGATGGAGCCGCGCGGCGGCGGGGTTGACCTCCTTGATGAGGAGGTCGCCGCCATCGCCCTGGAGCAGCGTGCGCATCTCCTCGACGGCGGCGGTGAGCGCTTCGGTGGTCATCGTCTGGGACATCCGGGTACCTCGCAGCAGGCGGCCGTCTCGTTCGGCGCGCCGGCTGCGATGGTACGCAAGATCGGCCGGAGCGGGATGGCCGTATTGGGGACACCGCGAACCCCGGTCGAGAGCCGCCTGACGGGCTCATTCGGGTTCGTCGTCGCTCTCGACGTGCGGGAAGCGACCTCGTCGGAAGTGCCAGAAGGCGAGGATCACCACGCGTTGTTGATCGTCGACGGCCCGGTAGTAGACGTGGTACCCGATTCGACCGAGGAGGATTCGCCGTATACCCAGGTAGGACGGGTTCCGCGCTCGTGACCCGATGCCGGGCTGAATCGCGAGCAGATCGAACGCACGCTCGAGGTCGTCCGCAAGAGCGAGGGGAGCGAGCGGGCGATGTCGACGCCACCAGTCTGCCGCCTCGCGAATCTGGCTTGCAGCGCGGCGCGAGACCGTGATCGAATAGCGCTGGGCCAAGGTTCAGCGACGAAGTTCGCGGATCAGGCTGGCACCGTCGATCGATTCCCCACGAGCGATCTCTCCCAGGGCCGCCTCGAGCTCGACGAGTTCTTCGGGGGCCAGCTCGAAGCCTTCGTCTCGTTCCGGGACGAGGATCGTCACGGTGGTTCCCTCTTCCGGCAGATCCCCTTCGATTTCGACGCGGCCCTGCACGATCTTTCCGGTGGCGATTCGCATCTGGACGAAGCTAGCGCAGCCGTCGGCGCCGTCTTCGCGTGAAGGTGTCTCCTCACTCCATGGCCTCCCGTTCACTTCTTCCCGACCGGTCGGCGCGATCGCTGCGCTCCGAATCGGCCGTTGCGCCGCCTGTCGTGCCCCCGAGCGCCTCCGAGAGCAGCTTCCCGATCGCCTTACGTCCGAAGACCTCTGCGGCGGTGGGGCCGTCGAGATAGGCGAGGGCGGCCCCGTGCTCGTAGACGAGCGCGCCGCCGGTATGGCCGACGCGCGCGACCGCGACCGCGGCGACGAGGGTGCCGGCGACGGCCAGGGCGCGGGCCCCCGTCCCCGGGCTGCCCGCGAAGATGCCGGCGGCGGCGATCGGGAGCGTGAGCCCGGCGATCCAGATGAACCATTCTGCGGCCTCTTCGTGCTCCTCGATCGGCGCCTCGCGGACCACGCGCTCGACCCGCTCTTCCTCCTCTTCCCCTGTCTCGGCGGTGAGCCAGGCGGATCCGAAGATCACGGCCTGCAGGGCGATGACGGCGATCCATGCGCGGGCGGGCAGTCGCCCCGTCTGGATCGCCCAGAAGAAGCCGCCGGCGAGCAGCGGCGCGAGCATCGCGAGCACGATCGGGAAATGGACGAGCGCGGGATGGAGCGGATCGGGCAACATGGGGTTCTCCTCGGTGGTCTTCCCGGAACCGGACGCAGCCTGCATCCGGACCGGCAAGTCGATCATTCGAGCCGGATCTTCGGGCCCCGCGGTCGCCATGCCCATCCGTCGGATGCCTGGGGCCGGACGATCCTCGATCCTGCGAAGGGAGAAAAGAGGCGTGTTTCCTCCGTCGGATGACCTGGATCCCCGTTTTCGGGGCGCCCTGTCCGCGCTGCTGGCCGGCATCGCCCTGTTCGGGGCGGTCGACCTCGCCCTCGACCGTCCCCGCACGCTCCTCTCGGCCCATGTCCTCTTCGAGCTCGCCTTCATCGCCCTCTGCCTCGGCGCCGTCGCCTGGGTCTGGCGCGGGTGGCTGGGCGCGCGGGCCGAGCTCGCCGGCTCGCGGCAGGCGCTTCGTGATCGCGAGGCCGAGCGCGATCGCTGGCGCGCCGAGGCACAGCGTCTGCTCGCCGGTCTCGGTGCGGCGATCGAGGCGCAATTCGAGCGCTGGGGGCTGACGCCGGCGGAGAAGGAGGTCGCGCTGCTGCTCCTGAAAGGCCTCGGCCACAAGGACGCCGCGAACGTCCTCGGCCGCAGCGAGCGCACGGTTCGCCAGCATGCGATCGCGGTCTACCGAAAATCCGGGCTCGCGGGGCGAGCGGAGCTGGCGGCGTTCTTCCTCGAGGATCTGTTGCTTCCGCAGTCGGAGGCGGGGAGCGGGGCGCGCGGATCGGAATAAAAAAGGCGGCGAGACGACCCGGCTCCCGCGTTGGTCGACCGCTATTCCCGGTTTGATACAAAGCGGGGACGCCTGCTTCCCGGGGGCGTGAAGGAAGGTTCGCCGTTCTTGTCTGCGTCTTTTCAATCGATCAGCCGAGCCCGCTTCGGCCTGCGGCTCCCGGATGTCCTGCTCGCCTTCGCCCTGCTTCTGGGAGCGAGCCAGGCCGCGGCCGCCGAGCAGGCCGAGACGGCTGCGCCCGCCGTCTGGAAGCCGGCGGAGACCGCCGATGCCGTGCTCCACGGGGAGAAGATGGGTTGGAGCCGCCATCTCCACGACGCGCTCCGCCTGCCGGAATGGTTCGATTTCGCCGCCGAACACCGGACGCGCTTCGAGTTCCTCGACGATCCCTGGCGTCCGAACGAATCGCAGAAGCAGACGCAGATCGTCCAGCGCAATCGATTCCGGATCGGCGCCGATGCGCCGGGCGGGATCCGCTTTCTCGCCGAGCTGCAGGACGCGCGGGTCTTCAACGATCGGCCCCGGGATTTCCGGGCGAGCGTGGTCGATCATCTCGACGTCCTCCAGCTCTTCGTCTCGGCGACCGGCAGCGATCTGTTCGGCCACGGGCTGCGCGGGGACGTCCATGCCGGCCGCATGACGATCGACGTCGCCTCGCGCCGGCTCGTCGCCCGAAACGATTTCCGGAATACCGTGAACGCCTTCGACGGCTTCCATGTTCAGATCGGCAGCGGCGACCGGAGCTGGCGGGCGCGCGCCTTCTACACGTTCCCCGTCGCGATCCGCAACAGCGACCTCATGAACGATCGCCTCTCGACCCGCCGGCGCTTCGCGGGGCTCGCGTTCGAGGATCTCCGCAATCCCTGGGCCCAGCTCGACGCCTACGTCCTCTTCCTCGACGATCTGCCCGGCAATCGCAGCTTCCGGACCTATGGCCTGCGCGCCCATCGTCGACCGGCCCCCGCGCAGATCGACTACGAAGGCGATTTCGCCGCCCAGTTCGGCGACCGCAAATCGGCGACGCAGGGCACGCGAGACCAGCAGGCCTTCATGCTCCACGCGGAGCTCGGCTACACCTTCGGCGTCGTCGCATCGCCGCGCGTCGCCTTCCAGCTGGACTTCGCGACGGGCAACGACGATCCCTCCGACGACGATGCGCATGCCTTCGATCCGCTCTTCGGTGCCCGCCGCTTCGATCTCATGCCGACCGGAATCTTCGGTCCTTTCCGGCGGACGAACATCCTCTCGCCCGGCATCCGGCTCGGGCTCCAGCCGACGAAGACCGTGCGCCTCGACCTGAAGGTCCGGCATTGGCGGCTCGAAGAGGGGCGCGACACCTTCGCGGGCTCGACCGGCCCGACCGGCGGGACGCTCGCCGATGCCTCCGGCGATGCCGGCCGCGATCTGGGCACGGATCTCGAGCTGCGCGTGCGCTGGGCGGCCGAGGAGTGGCTCGACTTCGATCTCGGATACGATCATTGGTGGAAGGGCCGCTTCCTCGACGACGTCGCGGCGACGCAGTCGCGGGGCGACGCGGATTATTTCTACGTGCAGTCGCGCCTGCGCTTCTAGCGTCGCCGCGATGCGGAGCGGGGCGATGCGCTGGGGCAGGGTTCGGCGGGATCGGCGGTCGATCCGGCGGCGCGCACGGACGGATCGGATGCGCAGCGCGCGCCGGGCCTGCAGCCTCGCCGTCGTGGCGGCCCTGCTCGCGATCGCCCTGCCGCCCGATCGGGCCGCGGCCCAGGCGGATGCGCGCTCGGATCGCAGCGCCTCGACGCCGCCCGGCGCGCTGCGGATCGCCGCCGCGGCGAGTCTGACCGAGGTCGTCGAGGATCTCGCGGCCCGCTTCCCGGATGGCCCCGTCGTCGTCAGCTTCGGCGCGTCGAGCGATCTCGCGCGGCAGATCCGCGACGGTGCGCCCGCCGACGTCTTTCTCTCGGCGAGCCCGGAGTGGATCGAATTCCTGGTCGAGGCCGGGCAGGTCGAGGGCACGCCGGTCGTCGTCGCGCGCAACGCGCTCGTCTGCATCGCGCCCCGAAGCGCGGCGGCCGGCGCGGCGCGGGATCCGAAGCGCCTCGCAGCGCAGGTCGCCGCCGCGGGTGATCTCGTCGCGATCGCAGACGAGGGGGTTCCGGCCGGCGAGTACGCGCGGCGCGCCCTCGCCGCGCTCGGGTTGGAGGCGAGCTACGCCCGCCTGCTCGTCGGACAAAGGGACGTCCGGGCGGTGCTTCATGCGGTCGAGCAGGGCGAGGTCGCGGCGGGCTTCGTCTACGCGACGGATGCGAAGATCGCCGACGTCGAGGTCCTCTTCGCCTTCGACCCGGCGAGCCATCCGGCGATCGAGTACCAGGCCGTCGTCGCGGCGCAGGCGACGCATCCGGACCTCGCCCGCCGCTTCCTCGCCTACCTCTCGGGCGAGGTCGCCCGGGCGCGCTTGTCCGCGGCGGGCTTTGTGCTTCCCTGAGCGCGTGTCCAGCCCCCGCTCTTCGACGCCGCGATTCCGAGACGATGCTCGCCATGGCGGGTGATGCGGAGAGCGCCGTCGTCCTGCTCTCGATCCGGGTCGCGCTCGGCGCGGTGGCGATCTCGCTCGTGCCGGGGATCGCGGCGGGCTGGCTGCTCGCGCGCTGGCAGCATCCGCTGCGCGCGCTGCTGCAGGGGCTCGTGATGCTGCCCCTCGTGCTGCCGCCGGTCGTGACGGGGTATCTGCTGCTGCATCTGCTCGGGCGCAGCCGCCCGTTCGGCCAGCTCTGGCATGCCTGGACCGGTGGCCATCTCGCCTATACGACCGCTGCCTGCGTCATTGCCGCCGCCGTCGTCGGCTTTCCGCTGCTCGTCGAGGCGATCCGGCTCTCGATGCTCGCCGTCGATCCGCGTCTCGAGCAGGTCTCGCGCAGCCTCGGCCGCGGCCCCTTCGATACGTTCCTGCGCGTGACGCTGCCGCTCGCGCTGCCGGGCGTCGCATCGGGCGCGGTGCTCGCCTTCGCGCGTGCACTCGGCGAGTTCGGAGCCACGATCGTGCTCGCGGGCAACATCGCCGGCGAGACGCGCACGATCCCGGTCGCGGTCTACACCTTGCTGAACGTCCGCGACGGCGAGGCGGCGGCGATGCGCCTCGTCGTCGTCAGCGTCGCGCTCTCGCTCGCGGCACTGCTCGCGTCGTTCTGGCTCTCCGCGCGGAGGCGCAGCGGCTGATGCTCGCGCTTCGCCTCTCCCATCGCTTCGCGGGGCGTGCCGGCGATTTCGCCCTCGATCTCGCGCTCGAGAGTCGCGGCCCGGCGCTCGGCATCTTCGGCGCCTCCGGAAGCGGAAAGACCTCGCTGCTTCACGCCATCGCCGGCCTCTACCGCCCGGACGCGGGGCATGTCGCGGTTCGCGATCGTGTCGTCTTCGCGCGGGCGGGTCGCGGCGGCGGTGGTGATGCGAGCGGATCCGTCTGGATCGCGCCCGAGCGGCGGCGGCTCGCGCTGGTGACCCAGGATCCGCTGCTCTTCCCGAATCGGAGCGTGCGCGGGAACCTCGCTTTCGCGCCGGGCGCGACCATGCGGCTCGAATCGCCGGCCGGCCGCGAGATCCTCGACGTGCTTCGCCTGGCACCGCTGCTCGAGCGCCGCATCGAGCATCTCTCGGGTGGTGAGCGCCAGCGCGTCGCGATCGGCCGGGCGCTGCTCGCCGATCCGAGCCTGCTGCTGCTCGACGAGCCGACGAGCGCCCTCGACGCGGAGCTCTCGCGCGACGTCCTCGGCCTGCTGATGCAGGTCAAGCAGAAGCTGGCGATTCCGATGATCTTCGTGACTCATCGCGCGGCGGAGCTGCTCGCCCTGGCCGACGATTGCGTCGTGCTCGAGGCGGGGCGGATGGTCGCCCAGGGGCCGCCCGTCGAGGTCCTGAAGCGGCCGCGCGCCCTCGGCCTCGCCTCGCTCGTCGGCGTCGACAATCTGCTGCGCGTGCCGGTGCTCGGGCACGACGAAGCGGGCGGCGTCAGCCTGCTGGGCCTCGGTTCGGACGTCTCGCTCGCAGCGCCGCTCTGTTCGGTCGCCGTCGGCGATGCGGCGCTCGTCGGCTTCTACGCCGACGAAGTGCTGATCTGCCTCGAGAAGCCGGCGGGCATCTCGGCGCGCAACGCCCTCGACTGCGAGGTCGTTTCGATCGATCGCCTCGGCCATGAGATCCTCGTCGGGCTGCGCCTCGGCGAGACCCCGATCCTCGCGCGCATCACGCCCGCCGCCGCGAGCGAGCTCGCCCTCGCACCGGGGCGCCGCGTCGTCGCCCTCGTGAAGACGAGCGCGATCCATCATCTCGAATCCGAGGCGGGCTGATGCGCGCCCGGAATCCCATCCGCCGAGAGGAGCCCGCATGAAGCCCGAACGCTTCGAGATCTCGATTCCGGAATCCGACCTCGCCGACCTGCGCGTCCGGCTCGAGCGCTTCCGCGCCGCGCCCGACTACGGCAATGCCGACTGGCGCTACGGCATGGAAGGCGGTTCGCTGCGCAGCCTCGTCGATGCCTGGCTCGACGCCTACGACTGGCGCGCCGCCGAAGCGGAGATGAACCGCTACGAACATTGGCGCGTCACGATCGATGGCGTTCCGATCCACTACATGAAGAAGAGCGCCGCAGCGGCGGCCGGATCAGCCAGGGCCGCCGGCCAGGGCGCGGATTCGCGTGCTGCGGCGGCCCGCCCGATGCCGCTCGTCCTGACGCATGGCTGGCCCTGGACCTTCTGGGACCACCGCTATGTCGTCGATGCCCTCGCCGATCCCGGCGCCCACGGCGGCGATCCCGCCGATGCCTTCGACGTCGTCGTGCCCTCGCTGCCGGGCTTCGCGTTTTCGAGCCCGCTCACGCAGACGGGCATCGGCTGGGCCCGTACGGCGGACCTCTGGGCAAAGCTGATGACAGAGGTGCTCGGCCACGAGCTCTTCGCCGCCGCGGGCGGGGATTGGGGCGCCTTCGTCACCGCGCAGCTCGGCCATAAATACGCCGATCGCCTGTATGGCGTCTACGAGAGCTTCCCGGCGATCCCCGGGCTCGACTACGCCTCGGTCGCCGAGTCGGATTATGCGGCGGACGAGAAGGCGCTCTACGCGCGGCGACTCGAGGCCGAGCCGACCGCGGCGAGCCACATGGCCGTCCACTCGATGGATCCTCAGACCCTCGCCTACGCGCTGAACGACTCGCCGGCGGGGCTGCTGGCCTGGATCGTCGAGCGCCGGCGCGCGTGGTCGGATTGTGGCGGCGACGTCTTGCGGGCCTTCACGCGCGAGCATCTGCTGACGACCGTCTCGCTCTACTGGCTGACGCAGACGATCGGGAGCTCCCTGCGCTTCTACTGGGAGACGGCGCGCCAGGACTGGAAGCCGTCGCATTCGCGCAAGCCGACGATCGAGGCGCCCACCGCGATGGCCGTCCTGCCGCAGGACGTCTTCCCGCTGCCGCGCAGGGTGGTCGAGGGGCACGCCAATCTCCAGCATTGGCGCGTCTATTCGAAGGGCGGGCATTTCGGGCCCGCCGAGGCGCCCGGGGAGTACGTCGAGGACGTGCGCGGGTTCTTCCGGCGCTTCCGGAGTTAGGCGGGCGCGGGCCGATCTCAGGCGGCGGGGTCCTCGCCGTCGCGGCCCGGGGTGTCCGCCGGGTCGCGGCGATCGACGCGGTCGTTGCGCAGCCGGCCGGCCTCGATGTGCAGCCCCATCAGGCGCGCGACGAAGACCGCCACGTAGAGCTGGCCCGTCAGCGCTTCGCCCGCGGTGACCATCTGCGCGATCTCGGTCTCGGGGATGATGTCGCCGAAGCCGGTCGTCGTGAGCGTGACGAAGCTGAAATAGAGCAGCCGCGAGGGCAGGGCGCTCGCATCGGCGCAGAGCTCCGAGAGCGGCCGGTCGCCCAGCATGAAGGCGTTCGGGTCGAGATCGATCAGCAGGCGATAGACCGTCGCGAAGCTGAGCCCGATCATGAGATACACGCAGATGCCGCCGACCACGGTATCGAGCTCGACGCGGCGGGTCTGCGCGACGGTGTTCAGGATGACGAAGGTCGTGAGCAGCAGGAGCGCCAGCCCGCAGAGATCGCCCACCATGCGCGGCACCGGAGAGCCGAGAGCGACGGCGAGCGCATTGCCGCCGAGGGCGCCGCTTCCGCAGGCGATCGCCGCCCAGAGGATCCAGCGCTGCGCGCGGTGGACCCAGACGGCGGCCATCAGGACGAGGCTGAAGAGGATGGGGAAGCGGAGCGTCCGGCCGGAAGACCATTCGAGCAGGGGCAGCGCCACCATCATGAAGACGAGGGTCGCCAGCAGCAGCGAATGGCGCCCGAGCAGCGCGCGGCCTTCGCGATCGCCGAACGGGAGCGAGACGAGCGGGCTCATTCGAGGGCCTTCGGGTGGTAGCGGTTCAGATCGAAGAGCCCGGCTTCGATCGGATCTTCCTTGTACGCGCGGTCCTGGAACCAGTCGTAGGCGGGCCAGAAACGCGGATCCGAGCGGTTGATGCCGTATTCGTGGAGCCGGGCGACGTCGCGGGGCGAGCCGTCGAAGTTCTGGAGCAGGTCGAGGAAGTCGGGGACGTCCTTCGCTTCGAGATCGACGAAATAGCTCGGATACGAGCCGATCAGGCCGGGCAGGAAGTCGATCGTGTCCTTCGACGAATCGAGCGTCTCCTTCTCGAAGAAGAGCGAGCTGACGTTGTCGTGCCAGCGATTCGCGACGATCGAGACGGCCCGGTCCTCGCCCTCGAAGCCGCGCACGCGGACCCAGACGATGTTGACCTCGAAGCCGTTCAGATGTTCGACGAGCCCCTGTCCGGGTTCGGTGACCGCGCGCAGGCCGTCGAGGACGTCTTCGTGGGTCGAGAAGGTCCGGGGCATCGCATACGACTCGCCGGCGCGGCGGTAGTTGATGGAGTCGAATCCGATCCCGATCGTCGGGAGGAAATGGCGCTCGACGAGGCGCTCGGCCAGCTCGCGCTTGGGCGCCCGCGTCCGGTAGTCGATCCGCGTGCCGCGCTTCGACAGGACTTCGGTGCTCATCGTGTCTTCGTGCGCGCCGACGCCCTGATACCAGGACCGGAACGTCTTCGCGCGGACCTCGGGCGGGAGGAAGTGGACGAAGTTGAGCTCGCCCTCCATCCGCAGATAGTCCATGTAGCGCCGGACGTTCACCTGGTGCGAGAGGTTCCCGAAGACGTCGAAGCCCGCGACGAGCGAATAA
>JAWKRX010000042.1:0-34265 GCA_041389425.1 Myxococcota bacterium | reverse complement strand
GCGGTCTCGGTCCGGCGCGGATCGATGACGATGACGCGCCCGCCGCGCTGGCGGATGCCGCGCAGGACGCCCGGCACGTCGGGCGTGCCCATCAAGCTGCCCTGGGAGACGACCGGATTGCCGCCCATGCAGATGAAGAGATCCGTCCGCTTGACGTCGGGGATGACGAACATCCAGCCGTCGCCGTACATCAGCTTGAGCGTCACGTTCTTCGGGAACTGGTCCATCGTCGCCGACGAGAACGCCCGCGGCGTCCCGAGCGCGCGCATGAAGAGCGTCGTATAGAGGAGGGCGCCGAGGTTGTGGCCCGTCGGCTCGCCGATGAAGACGCCGACGGATTGCGGCCCGTACTTCTCGCGGATCGGCCGCAGCTTCTCGGCGGCGTAGGCGAAGGCTTCGTCCCAGGAGATCGCCTCGAACTGCCCGTCGGCGCGCTTGCGCATCGGCTGGGTCAGGCGATCCGGGTCCTCGTAGACCGCCTTCATCGCGTAGGCCTTCGGGCAGAGGTAGCCGCGGCTGCGGAAATCGTCGGGATCGCCCTCGATGCGGGTGATCTGCTGCGCCTCGCGGTCGACATGGACCCGCAGGCCGCAGCAGGCTTCACAGGTCGGGCAGGAGCGATGGATGATTTCGGCGGGCATGGGGGACTCCTCGATTGAGACGCTGCGCCACGTTACCCGGCGCAGGTTCGCGCCGCGAGTCGGCGGGCTATCCATCCGGCGAGCGGCCCCGCGGCGCCCGGATGGGGACCGGGCGGCGTGCCGGCGGCCAGCTCGATTTTCGGAGGCAGTAGGATGCGGATCGCGATCATCGGCGCAGGGCCTGGCGGGCTCTGCATGGCGAAGCGGCTCCTCGATCTGGGCCACCGCGATTTCGTGATCCTCGAACGATCCGATGCCGTCGGCGGCACCTGGCAGCGCAACCGCTACCCCGGCTGCGAATGCGACGTCGAGTCGGCGCTCTATTCCTTCTCCTTCGCGCCGAAGCCCGACTGGTCGAAGCCTTATGCCACCCAGCCCGAGATCCTCGCCTACATGCAGGGCGTCGCCGAACGGTTCGGGCTGTTGCCCTTCATCCGCTTCGGCGCTGGCGTGCGCCGTGCGGATTGGGACGAGGCCTCCGCCCAGTGGACCCTGACGCTGGAATCCGGCGCCCGCGAGCGCGCCGAGATCGTCGTCAGCGCGATCGGCATGTTCAACGCGCTCGTGCGCCCCGCGATCGAAGGCCTCGATCGATTCGCGGGGACGCTCTTCCACTCCGCGGAGTGGCCGCGTGATCACGACCTCGCCGGCGAGCGCGTCGCCGTCATCGGAAGCGCCGCGAGCGCCGTGCAGCTCGTTCCCGAGATTCGCAAGGTCGCGCGCCAGGTCCACCTCTTCCAGCGCACGGCGAACTGGATCCTGCCCAAGGAGGACGTGCCCTATACCGCCGAGCAGCTCGAGCATTTCCGCCGCAGCCCGGAGGCCGTCGCCGCGCGCCGGGCATCCGTCCAGGCCTTCCTCGACGAGTTCATCACCTTCGCGAACGCGAAGCAGATCGAGTCGGCGCGCCAGGCGGCGATCCGGAACCTCGAGCAGGTGAAGGATCCCGTCCTGCGCGAGAAGCTCCGGCCGACCCACGAATACGGCTGCAAGCGCGGCCTGCTCTCGAACGACTACTACCCGGCCTTCAACGAACCGAACCTCGAGCTCGTGACCGAGCCGATCGCGCGCCTCGACGCGCACGCCGTCGTGACGGCGGACGGCCGCGCCCGCGAGGTCGACACCGTGATCCTCGCGACCGGCTTCGACGCGACGCGCTTCCTCTCGGCGATCGAAGTCGTCGGCCGCGGCGGCCGTTCGATCGAGGACGCCTGGCGATCCGGGGCGGAGGCCTATCTCGGGATCACGACGAGCGGCTTCCCGAACCTCTTCATGCTCTACGGTCCGAACACCAACAACGGCTCGATCCTCGCGATGATCGAATCGCAGGTGGAGCACGTGCTCGGCCATGTCCAGCGCTTCGAGCGGGAGGGCCTCGCCTGGACCGACGTGCGACCCGAGGCGATGGCGGCCTTCAACGACGAGATCCAGCACGGCATCGACGCGATCGGCGTCTGGCAATCGGGCTGCAACGGCTATTACAAGTCGGCGTCGGGGCGCATCGTGACGCAATGGCCCTTCACGATGGCGGAGTTCCAGCGGCGCACGGCGCGGATCGATCCGGCCGCCTTCGAGGTCGCGGTACGCGCCTGACGGGATCGCTCAGGCGAGCTCGACCTCGAGCGCCGCGAGCCCGCGCAGCGTCGGCCGGATGTCTTCGCGATAGCGCAGGTCTTGGCTCGCGAGTCGCGCGTTCGGAAAACGCTCGAGGAATCGCTGCAGCACGACGAGCCCCTCGAGCCGCGCGAGCCCCGCTCCCGTACAGAAATGCGTGCCCATCGCGAGGGAAAGATTCGGCGGCCCGACGCGATCCGGATCGAAGACGTCCGGATTCGGATACGCCGCCGGGTCCCGGTTCGCCGCCGCCATCACGGCGCAGAGCCGATCGCCCTTCGCGATCTTCGCGCCGGCGATCTCGGTTTCCGCGAGCGCGACGCGCGGGATCGCGATCTGCACCGGCGGCTCGAGGCGCAGCACCTCCTCGAGCGCCCGGGCGAGGGCCTTCGCATCGATCGACCCCGGCTCGCCCGCGCCGCCGCGCCGGCCGAAGGTGCCGGCTCTGCCATCGCGCTCCGCGTTGCGGCGGATCAGCGTCGCCAGGGCGCTCCCGATGAAATGCTTCGTGTTCTCGATGCCGGCGCCGATGAACACGCACGCCGTCGAGAGCAGCTCCTGCGCGTCGAGGGCATCGTCCTCGCTCTCGGCCTGGACGAGCGCGGTCAGCAGATCGTCCTCGGGGCGAGTGCGGCGCGCATCGATCAATCCCCCGACATAATCGCGGAAGCGCCGGGCGCCTTCATCCGCATGGGCGAGCTCGGCGTCGGAGACCGTCGAGTGGACGGCGGAGACGAGTCGATCGGCCCAGGCGACGAGGTCGGCGTGGCGATCGCTCGGCGCGCCGAGCATCTCGCAGATGACGGCGACGGGGACGTGATTCGCGAGATCGTTCATCAGCTCGCCGCGTCCCTTCGCGGCGAGATCGTCGAGCAGCGCATCGACGCGGCGTTCGAGAAAGGCGCGCATGCGCTCGACGGCGCGGGGTGTGAAGGCGCGGGCGATCAGCTGGCGCAGGCGCGTGTGGTCCGGCGGATCCATGAAGGGGAGCATGTGGCCGAGGGTCTGGAGCGCCGCGCTGTCGGCATAGCGCGGATCGCTGCGGATGCGGGACTCGCGGCCGCGGCCCTGGCCGAGGGCGGGATCGCGGAAGACGGCCTCGGCAGCGGCGTGGGAGGTCGCATACCAGAAGCCGTCGTCGGATCGGAAGATCGGGGCGCGCTCGCGCAGCTCGGCGAAGAGGGGATAGGGATCGTCGGGGAAGGGCGGCTGGGTCAGGGCGTGCACGAGGGCATCGGGTGTCGTCATCGGGGGACCTCGGGCTGAAGGGGGAGCAGGGGGTGTCGGGGTGGCCCGGGGGCGGGCCGCTGCGGGAGACGGACGAGGGCGATGAGCACGCTCGCGACGAGGACGAGGGCGAGGAAGACCTGGAAGGCGAGGGTGTAGTCGCCGGTGCGGTCGTGGCTCGCGCCGATGAAGGTGACGAGCCCGATCGAGATCGGGAGGAGCACGAGCTGCATCGTCCCCGCGACCGCACCGAAGGAAGCCGAGCCGAAGGCCGCGGCCGTCAGCGTCGCGAGCAGCGGGTAGACCCCGCCCACACCGACACCGAATAGAGACAAGGAGACGAGCAGCACGCCATAGCCCGGCTTCGCGATCAGGATGGCGAGCAGCAGCACGTGACAGACGGCGACGATCCCGAAGAGCCGCCGCAGATCGACCCGGTCGGCCGCGAGCCCGATCCCGATCTTGCCGGCGACGGACGAGGCCGTCATGCAGCCGATGAGGAAGGAGGCGGCCTGGGCCTCGATGCCGAGCTCCAGCAGATAGGGGAACTTCGAGACGAGCACGGCCCCGTCGCTCGCCATCAGCAGGCCCGTTCCGAGCGCGATGCACCAGAAGTTGCGTTCGCCGAGCGTCTCGAGCAGCGACCACGTTCGTTCGGGCGCTGCGCTCGCGCTCGGGCCGGGGCCTTCGCGGGCGCTCGCATCGGAGCCGCCCTCGAGGCGCGCCCGCGCGTCGGGCCCGGATCCGGAGCCATCGACGTCGTTTTCCCCCGCGCGTTCGAGGCTCGCCTCGTCGGGGCGCGATCGGATCAGGAAGAGGGCGAGCAGGCCGATCGTCGCCGCGATCAGCGCACCGGTCCAGACGAGGGCTCCGCGCCAGCCGAAGCGCGCGATCAGGGCCGCGATGACCTGCACCATGACGAAGCCGCCCGCGCCGGACGAGACCGTCGCGATGCCGAGGGCGCGGCCGCGCCGGCGCCGGAACCAGCGCGAGACGACGGTGGTATTCGCGAGCCCGCCGGCGAACATCGCGCCGAGCGCCATCGGTCCGGCGATCGCCGCGGCCATCAGCGCGAGCGAGGACGTCGCCGCGATCGCGGCCATGCCGCCGGCGATCAGCAGCCCGCCCGTCGCCATCACGGCCGGCGCCGGGAAACGGTCGAGCACGCGGCCGGCGATCGGCGCCCAGAACGCGCCGCCGACGAGAAAGAGGCTCATCCCCTGATTCACGGCGGCCCGCGAGAGGCCGAACGCCTGCTCGACGGGGACGACGAAGAGCTGGAAGGCGTAGTTCGTCGAGCCGATCACGAGCATCGCGCAGACGAAGGTCGCCGCGAGCACCCACCAGCCCGCGTAGACTCCTTCCGATCGTTCGGCGTCCCCGATCCAGCCCGACAAACAGCCCTCCGCGCGTGGCCCGAGCATGGCAGAGTCGCGTCTGGCTGGCCCGTGCCCCGTCTGCCATGCTGCCGAACATGAAATACGAAGTCGTCTCCGCGGAAGTGCCCCTCGGCGAAGGCCCGGTCTGGTGTCCGGATGGATCCCTCGTCGTCACCACGATCTCGCCCGGGCGGCTGCTGCGCATCGATCCGAAGACCGGCCGCTTCGCGCAGATCGCCTCGGTCGCCGGCGGCGCGAACAGCGCCCATCTCGCACGGGACGGGGGCTTCGTCGTGACGAACAACGGCGGCATCGATTTCACGGTCTTCGCCGTCCATCTCGGCCTCGATCCCGCGAAGATTCCCTACCGGCCAGGCCCGCCCTGTCTGCAGCGCATCACGCAGGACGGCCGCATCACGACGCTGGCCGCCGAAGGCCTGCAGGCCCCGAACGATCTCGCCGTCGGACCCGACGGCACGATCTACTTCACCGATCCGCCGCCCCACGGCGGAACCCAGCACCAGGGCAAGAAGGAAGGCCGCTTCTGGGCCTATCACGCGAAGACGGGCCTGCGCGAGATCGCGAGCGGCTTCGAATACTGCAACGGCGTCGCCCTCTCGCCCGAGGGCCGCCTCCTGATCGTCGAGGGTCGCGGCCTGCTCTGGATCGATCCCGCGACGGGCGAGCGCGATTGGTTCATCGAGCAGCTGCCCGGCGAATCGCCCGGCGACGGCTTCGCCTTCGATCAGGACGGCCGCCTCTACTGCGCCGCGCCGATGGACCATTGCATCCGCATCTTCGATCGCAGCGGCAAGCAGGAGGGCGTGGTCGACCTCGGCGAGACGGCGCTCCCGACGAATTGCTGCTTCGGCGGCGCCGATCGCCGCACGCTCTTCACGACCGAGCTCACGCCGGGGCGGGTCTGCGCGATCGAGGGTCTGCCGACGCCGGGGCTGCCGCTCGGGCCCTGGGGCGGGGACTGAAGATCGGCGGCGAAAGGGAGCGCTCCAGGATGATCGACGGCGTCGAGCTGGCGCGGCAGGTGCGCTCCCGCGAGCGTTCGGCCGAAGAGGTCGTCCTCGACGCGATCCGCGCGATCGAGGCGCGCGATCCCGCGCTGAACGCCGTCCTCCATCGCCGCTTCGAGAAGGCGCTCGAAGAGGCGAGGGCGCCTCGGTCCGGTCCGCTGGCCGGGGTGCCGATCGTCTTGAAGGACGCGTCGATCACCCAGGCGGGAGAGCCCTGGCACGAGGGGCTGCAGGCGGCGAAGACCGCGGGCCATCGCGCGCGCACGACCTCGTTCCTCACCCAGCGGATGATCGACGCGGGCTGCATCGTGCTCGGCCGCACCAACGTGCCCGAGCTCTGTACCCACGTGACGACGGAGCCGCTCGCCTACGGCTCGACGCGCAATCCATGGCACCTCGATTACAGCGCCGGCGGCTCGAGCGGAGGCTCGGGAGCGGCGGTCGCGGCGGGCATGGTGCCGATCGCGCACGGCTCGGATGGCGGCGGATCGGTGCGCGTTCCGGCGGCGCTCTGCGGCGTGCTGGGCCTCAAACCGACGCGCGGACGCCTGGCGACGGGGCCCGAGTTCGGCGAGCACTGGGCCGGGCTCTCGACCGATGGCTTTCTCGCGGGCAGCGTGCGCGATCTCGCGGCGATCTTCGATGCCGTCGCGGGCCCGGATCCCGGCGATCCGTGGCAGGCAGAGCCCGGCGCGCCGATCGGGCCGGAGCTCGACCGCCCGCTGCCGCGACTGCGCATCGGGTTGCGGACGCGCGGGGCGTGTGGCGGCGAGCCGGCGGATCCGTTCGTCGACTCGATCACGCGCGCCGTCGCCCGCCGCTTCGAGGTGGCTGGACATCGGGTCGAGGAGGCTTCGCCGAAAGCGCTCGACGAAGAGGAAGGCGTCGCCCAGCAGCAGGGCATCGTCGTCGCGGGGTGTCTCGCCGCGGAGCTCGCGGCCTGGTCGCGCCGGCTCGGACGCGAGATCGGGCTCGACGAGCTCGAGCCCCGCAATCGCATGACGATCCGGGCGGGCCGCGCCGTGACCGGGCTGCAGGTGATCGAGGCGCGCGAGGCGCTCTTCGCCTGGTCGCGGCGATTGCTGGGCTGGTTCGCCGATTTCGATCTGCTGCTGACGCCGGTGCTGACCCGTTCTTCGATCCGGATCGGAGAGCTGCCGGTCGACCCCTCTCCGGAGGATCTCGATGCGATGCGCCGCCGGCTCGGCTGGCTGCCGGGCGCCTGGAACGTGACCGGGCAGCCCGCGATCAGCGTGCCGGCGGGCTTCTCGCCGGAGGGGCTTCCGATCGGCGTCCAGCTGGTCGCGGCCTCGGGGCGCGAGGATCTGCTGCTGCGGGTCGCCCGATTTCTCGAGCAGGCTCAGCCCTGGACGCTCGCTCCGGTCGCTGGGCGTTAGTCCACCGCCGGTTGCCGTGCCCGCGCCGACCGGAACGACGTCCCGCTCCGCCCATCAGCTCCGAAACGTCTGGATCTGCGCATGCCGCGTCATCGCCGAGCCCGCCGGGCCGAGCAGGGCGTGTGCCCGCAGATGACGCTTGTGGAAGAGGGGGATGAGCGCGTCGTCGTGGCGCCCTTCCTTCGCGTCCGCGAGCACGAAGCGCTCGAGCTCGGCCTCGCCTTCGAGCCACGAAGCCGGGCGGTGGCCGAGCAGCGCGTGGAGATCGTCGAGATCCGCCTGGGAGAGCGCGTCGCCGATCTCGTCGGCGCGGGCCACGTGGCGGGCCATCCGGAACATCGTGCGGAGCTGGTAGCGGACGTATTCGTCGTCGACCGGAAGCGAGCGGAGCTTGTGGACGAGGTGCTCGATCGCGACGCGGCCGCGGGACTCGCGGGGCGCGGGGAGCTCGATCGTCGGCAGCTCGAGCTGGTGGATCTCGGCGAGCGCCTCCGTCGCGAAGAGATTCGTCTCGTAGCACCACTGCATGTTCGTCATCAGATCGGAGTCGGGCGCCGGATCGCGCAGCGCGGCGCTGAAGGCGAGCTCGTTGGTGAGGGTGAAGGCGAAGTGGTGGCGCATCAGCGCGTCGAGGTCGACGGGCTTGCCGCTCAGCGCTTCGTAGCGGGCGTAGAGCCGTTTGAAATCGCCGTAGCCGATGATCGTGTCGCGCTGGCGCCAGGCGGCGAGATCCATCATCGGGTCGCCGATGTGGCCGATCTCGACGTCGAGCACGGCGAGGATGCGGCCCTTCTCGGTGTGGAACTGGCCCGAGTCCCAGACGATCGCGGACTCGCGCCCCTGGGAGCGGGGCGGGTTGCGCCGGAGCCAGGCGAGCGAGAACTCGATGAACGGGTTCGGCAGCCGCTTCACGGAGCGGAAGAGGCGCTCGTATTGGCGGATCCCGAGCAGGCCCGACTCCTCCGGCGAAGGCGCGCGCATCACGCCGGCCCGGACGAAGGGCTCGATCGGGAGGGCGTGCAGGCGGGCGAGGATCTGCAGGTATTCGTCGACGGCCTGGTGGCGTTCTTCGTCGCTCGAGGCGCTGAAATCGTTGCGCCCACCCACGCGATCCATCACGTAGGCGAGCGGGGACTCGATCAGGCCGTAGACCTTCGGCGTCGGGATGCCGTGCTCGTGCATCGTCCGCTGCAGGACCATTTCGTGTTCGAGGGGGAAGACGAGGGGCATGTCGGTCCGGTCGCCGCGGATGCAGAGCGCGAGCGTCTCGCTGCCGCGCTCGACGTCGGCGAACCAGACGGGACGCCAACGCGGCTGCCTCACGATCGAGACGACCCGGCCTCCGAGCTCGCGCTCGAGCCAGGCCACGATCCGCTCCGTCGCGTCCTCGGGCAGGGGGGCCCTGGGTCGGTCCTGCATGTTCCGTCTTCCCTCCGCCGCGCGGGCGGCGTCGTCTACGCCTTCGGCCGCAGCAGCAGCACGTGCATCGCGATCCGCTGTTCGGTCCAGTGGCGTTTGTAGTCCATCATGGGGCCCATGTCGTAGCGGGCGATCCCGTCTTCCTCGAGCCAGCGAATCTGCTCCTGCTGGAGCAGATTGCCGATCGACGCGCTCTGCCAATCCTCGGCATAGCTGAACTGCTGGCCGCGGTAGACCTCGCCGGCGATCCCGCCGAAGATGAAGCCGACGTCGCGTTCGCCATCGCGGGCGAAGATCACGCGGCTGCGACCGGAGACGGCGAGCCGCCGGGCCAGCGCGCGGTAGAAGCGGGTCGAGCCGGCCTCCGTGATGCCGTTGTCGGCGAGGCCCTTCCAGCTCGTGCGCTCGACGGCGAGCATGCGGCGGAAGACGGCGTCGGATTCGGCGCGGCCGCCCGGCCGGACGCGCTCGAAGCACAGCCCGCGGTCGGCCGCGCGGCGTCCGGCCTGGCGGAGGCGTTTGCGGAAGAGGGCGGAGCGTCGGCCGAGGAAACCTTCGAGGCCGCCTTCGAGCGAGGCGCTGCAGACGGAGGTCGTGCGCGCACGAAAGATCTCGAAGCGGCCCTGGAAGCTCCGCAGGATCTGCAGTCGCAGCGGCTGCTGCGGCAGCACGCCGGAGATCACCAGGTTCGCGGGCCGGCCCGCGATGGCGCGTTCGTCGAGCAGGTCCTCGAGCAGGTCGAGCGCGCCCGGTCCGAGCAGCGGACTCCCGAAGAGCCAGAGGCTGTCGATCGGTTCGAGGGTCGGGCCGAGATCGGGATAGCGCCGTTCGGCGAGGGCGAGAAAGCCAGCCGCGCTCGCACGAAGATGGAGCCGGCGTTTCGGGAAGAAGGTCTGCTGGATCGAGATCTGCCATTCGGTCCGGCACGAGAAGGGATCGCCCTGCTCGGTGCGTGCGGCGGCGCGATTCCAGATCGAATCCGGATCATCGAGTTCGGCGAGGGATTGGATCATGGGAATTGAATCATGGGAATCGGGTCATGCCGTGGTCGCGAGTCCCATCCCGCCCGCAATCGATGACCGCGAATGGGGCAGCGACCGCGGAGCCCGTCGAGGAGTCGAGGGGATGGCGCAACGCTCTCGGACGGCGCCGAGCTTGTCAACGGCTCGGATGGGCGCGGATCGCTTGCGCCGGACGGGTCGCGTCCACGCACGCGACGGTCCGGGCTCCACGCCCGAAATCGAGTCCTGGTCTGGGTCGATCTCGCGGCGTGGCGTAGAATGCTGCGCGAATGGGGGGGTGGGCACGAACACGCCGGAGTCGGCGCGCTTTCGCTCGCCTCCGATCGGGATCCGCTCGTGTGGTCCCGTTGGAAGGGGTATCTCGTGAAGAAGGTCGTATTCTCGATTCTGGCTCTCGCTCTGATGGCACCGCTCTTCGGCTGCGCCGGCGCGGGGACCGGACCGGTCTCCGGTTGGGCCTGGGCCGACGTGCGCGGGCCGGTCGATTCCGAAGGCGCGGTCGGTGGCAAGACCGGCGAGGCGTGTGCGACGTCGTACCTCGGCGTGGTCGCGATCGGCGATGCGAGCATCGCCAAGGCGGCCTCGAATGGCGGCATCAAGACCGTGACGAACGTCGATCAGCACACGACGAACATGCTCGGCATCATCGTCAAGTACTGCACGATCGCAACGGGCAACTGAGCTCGCCGATCGCATCGAGTCAGGGCTCCGGTCTCCAGGGACCGGAGCCCTGTCCGAATCCGGAGTCCATCGCATGTCCTCGAGCCCGAATCCGTTCGAAAACGCCGGCCCGGCCGCGGATTCCGGAACGCGCGCGAGTGCCCCGTCGAAGGCGCCCCTCGCGGCGAGCGCCGAGGTCGACGCGCTCGAGCGCCGCCTGCGTGAGCATCTCGTCGCCGCGATCGAGCGCACGCCGCTGCGGACCGATCCCTTTCCCTACGTCTTCATCGAAGGCTGCTTCCCGACGGATCTCTATGAAGCGCTTCGCGACGAGCTGCCGGCCGACGCGTTCTACGAGCCGCTGATCCACAAAGACTCCGTCCGGGACGACGGCACGAGCCCGCGCATCCAGGCCTCGCTCGCCGAGGAACGGTTGCCCCTGCTGCCCGAAGGTCGCCAGCGCGATCTCTGGACGGCGGTGACCCGGGCGACCCAGGACGATCGCGTGAAGCTCGCGCTGCTGCGCAAGCTCGAGCCCGGCATCCGCGAGCGCTACAGCGAGCCGCTCGAGCAGATCGAGGCCTGGTCGCGGCCCGCCCTCAACCGCGACGTCTCGGGCTACAAGATCCTCCCGCATCCCGATACGAAGGCGAAGGTCCTCTCGGGCCTCATCTACTTCCCGCGCACCGATGGCCAGCGCGGGCTCGGCACGAGCCTCTACGTCAAGCAGCTGAAGATCCCCGGTCTGCGGCCGGGATTCCGGCTCGTCGAGACGGTGCCGTTCCAGGCGAATTGCGGGCTCGTCTTCGCGGTGACGAAGCGCAGCTTCCACGGCCGCGAGCCGCTGCCCGAGGGCTGCGGGGTGCGCGACTACCTCGCGCTGACCTACTACAACGATCCGACCCGGCGCGGGTATTAGTCCGGCGATGGGGCGGATCCTCCGGCTGATCGTCGGGAACGTCCTCGTTCTCGTCCTGTTCGTGCTCTTCGCCAACCTGATCGCGGCGGGCGCCTACGACTATTCCAACTGGTGGAGCGACCAGAAGGAGAAGCCCGACGAACGGGTCGACCTGCCGAACTACCTCGACAAGGACCGCGCGCGCCTCATCTTCGCCGAGACCCGCAAGCTCGAGACCCGCTACGTCCCCTATCTCGCCTGGCAGCGGAAGGCCTTTTCAGGCGAGGCCGTCAACGTCGACGACGACGGCCGCCGCATCCATCACCCGCCGGGCGGCGGCGAGCGCGGCGTCGTCCGCTTCTTCGGCGGCTCGACGACCTGGGGCACCGGCGTCGACGACGACCACACGATCCCGGCGCTCTTCAATCAGCTGCATCCGGACTGGACGGTCGTCAACCACGGCGAGTCCGGCTATTTCAGCCGCCAGGAGCTGGAGAGCCTCGTCAATAGCGTGCATCTCGGCGAGCCCGTCGATCTCGTCGTCTTCTACGACGGCTACAACGACGTCCGCAATCTCTGCCGCCGCGACGTCGACTTGACCGGCCATGGCCGCCAGGCCCAGATCGCCGCCCTCGTCGATCCCGGCCCGCTGCTGCTGCAGATGTTCACGAGCGGGCTGCGCCTGCTCGTACAGGATCTGCGCGCGCTGGCCGGCCGGCTCGTCGTCGAGGAGTCGCGCTGCATCGCCGATCCGGCCTACGGCGAACGCGTCGCGAGCATGACCTTCGCCAACTGGCGGACGGCCCGCGAGGTCGCGCGGCTCGCCGGCGCCGACTTCGTCGCGATCCTGCAGCCCGTCGCCGCGATCGGAAGCCCGAACCTCTCGCATCTCGCCGACGACAGCTTCTCCCTCGACGACTACGCCAGCGCCCAGAAGAACCAGAACAAGCTCGGCCGCGGCGCCGACCATCGCATCGTGTATCCGATGCTCCAGCGGCGCGTCGCCGAAGCGGGGGCCGGCTGGGTCCACGACCTGACCGACGCCTTCGACGGCGACGAATTCATCTACACCGGCCCCTGCCACGTCACCGAAAACGGCAACGCCATCGCCGCCCGCCGCATCAGCGAGATCGTGACCCCCCTGCTCGCCGCAAGAGCCGCCTCACCCGATCGAGCGCCCGCAGCGAACGACTAACGCCGCCGGGATCCCCTCCGATCCGACGGCCTGCATGCGCCGTCCCCCAGAACGCCCTCGGCATCCACACCCAAACCAAGACCCGAGTGTGGGAGCCGTGCTGTGCACGCCCCGCGAGTGCCCCGGCCGAGCGGTGCGGGGTGAGATGTAATGGACGCACGCGCAGCACGGCAAAAGACGCGCCGGCGAGCCTCGACGCGTGCGTCCGAGCCACGAGCCCCGCGCCGCTCGGCCGGGGCACCCGGCACGGCCTCCGCCACCCGCCTACCGCGCCCGCGCGCGCTTCGTCTCAATCCGCGACTTCTTGATGATCGCATCCGCCGCCTTCGGATTCGCGCGGCATTCGAGCAGGGCCTGGAGTATGAGCGGGACCACGATCGTCGCGTCGGATTCGACGACGAACATCGGCGTGTCCTCGGTGAGCTTGTCCCACGTGATCTTCTCGTTCGGCGTCGCGCCGGAGTAGGAGCCGTAGGACGTGGTCGAATCCGAAATCTGGCAGAAATAGGCCCAGGGCTTCACTTCCTGCTGCAGGTCGTATTTGATCGAGGGGACGACGCAGATCGGAAAATCGCCGGCGATGCCGCCGCCGATCTGGAAGAAGCCGACGCCCCGGCCCTGGGAGAGGCGGCCGTAGTCGTCGTAGAGCTGGGCCATGTACTCGATGCCGGATTTCACGATGCGGGCGTCGCATTCGCCGGTCTTGACGTGGGAGGCGAAGATGTTGCCGAAGGTCGAGTCCTCGTGGCCGGGGACGACGATCGGGAGGTTCGCCTCGGCGGCGGCGAGCAGCCAGCACTCTTCCGGGTTGCCCTCGAAGAGCTTCTTCGGAAGCCGCAGCACGAGGTCGTAGAAGTACTCGTGCCAGAAGCGGCGCTCGCCCTTCTGCGTCGCCTCGAGCCACATCGGCACGAGGATCTTCTCGACCGCGCGAAAAGCCTCGTCTTCGGGGATGCTCGTATCAGTGACGCGCCGCATGCGGTCTTCGAGGATCTTCGTATCGTCGGATTTCGTGAAGTAGCGGTAGTCGGGGAAATCCTTGTAGCTGTCGTGGGCGACGAGGCGGAAGAGCGACTCTTCGAGGTTCGCGCCGGTGACCGAGAGGCCGTGGATCAGGCCGGCGCGGATGGCGGGGGCGAGGCTGATGCCGAGCTGCGCGGACGACATCGCGCCGGCGACGGCCCAGTACATCTTGCCCCCGGCCTTTCCGGGGGATTTGACGTGGTCCCAGTAGGCGAAGAGCGCGTCGCGGGTCGCGCGCGAATTGAAGTTCCGGAAGTTCCGGCAGACGAACTCGAGGATCGGGAGCGGGGTGTTGGCCATGCGGCGGCCGACTGTATCGCGCCTTGCCGGCCCCGGGCGAGAGGGGGCGGGCGCACACGGGAATTCCTCGCGATCGTCCCGGTCCGGCGCGGGGCAGGCCCGCGCATCGAACGGGGGAGGGGCGCGGCGTGGAGCTGGGACGGGTCGGGGTGTGGACGCGGACGGAGGGGCTGGCGATCGGGGCGGCCGGGGAGCTCGCCGCCCGGGTCGAGGCGCTGGGCTTCGGCGCGCTCTGGATCCCGGAGGCCCTCGGCCGCGATCCCTTCGTCCATGCCGGCTACCTGCTCGGCCAGACGCAGCGGCTCGTCGTGGCGACGGGCATCGTCAACATCCATCTGCGTGAGGCGATCGCGGCGGCCTGCGCGCAGCGGACGCTCCACGAGCAGTCGGGCGGGCGATTCCTGCTCGGGCTCGGCGTCTCCCACGCGCCGTTCATGACGGGGCTGCTCGGCCGCCCGTACCCGCCGCCGGTCGCGAGCCTGCGCGCCTATCTCGACGCGATCGCAGCGGCGCCCTGGTCGGGGCCGCCGCTCGAGGGCGAGCCGCCGATCGTGCTCGCGGCGCTCGGGCCGAAGATGCTCGCCCTCGCCGCCGAGCGGACGCGCGGTGCCCATCCCTATCTCGCGCCGCCTTCGAATACCGCCCGGGCGCGCGCGATCCTCGGTCCGCAGGCCTGGCTCTGTCCCGAGCAGAAGCTGCTGCTCGAGAGCGATCCCGTGCGTGCGCGGGCCCGGGCACGGGCGGCGATCGCGGGCTCGCTCGCGCTGCCCAACTATCGCCGCAATCTCGAGCGCTGCGGCTTCGACGCGGCGGAGCTCGAAGGCGGCGGGAGCGATCGGCTCGTCGATGCGCTCGTCGCGTGGGGGGATCTCGATGCCCTCGTCGATCGGGTCGAGGCGCATCTCGCGGCGGGGGCGAGCCACGTCTGCGTGCAGGCGCTCGACCCGGAGCATCCGACGCGGCCGGACATGCAGCTGCTGGCCGCGCTTGCGGGGCGGCTGTAGGGGCAGGGCCTGTCGGTGACAGGAAGACGAGCTGCCTGCCCAGTGCGCCGTCCGAGTGGCGCGGACGTGCGCGTCGGGCTCGCCGGCGCGTCAGCCCCTGATGAGGCGTGGGCGGACCTGCGCCGCGAAGCGGTGCATCTGGTCGAGGGAATCTTCGATGCCGGCTGCGGGATCGCCGGCCCAGAAGCGCAGGACGAAGTGTTCGGCGCCGGCGGCGGCGAGGCTCTCGAGGTCGGCCGCGACCTGCTCCGCGGTGCCGATGAAATAGGGCCGGCCATCGGGATGACGCGGCGGGGGCGGGGCATAGGCGTAATCGGGGGGCAGTCCGTCCAGGCCCGCATAGCCCGATTCCTTCGCCTGCTGGGCGGGGGCATCGAGGATGCGGCATTCGGGGCATGAGTAGGAGAACCCGTAGCCGGCGGTGTCGAGACCGTGCTCCGCGCGCAGGGCGAGGATGCGCGCGCGCCCCTCGATGTATTGATCGGGGGTCGGGAAGAGGGGATGCCAGCCGTCGCCGAGCAGCGCCGCGCGCCGCTGGCCGCGCAGGCCGTTGCCGCCGACCCAGAGTGGTAGCGGACGCTGCAGCGGCTTCGGCTCGAAGTGGACCGGGTCGAATCGGAAATGCGCGCCTTCGTGGCCGACGGGGCCCTCGCTCTCGAAGAGCCGGCGCATCACGACGAGCACTTCGTCCGTGATCTCGCCGCGCCAGCGCGGGTCCGTTTCCAGGGCGCGCAGCTCGCCTTCGAGGAAGCCGACGCCGAGGCCGAGCGTGAGGCGGCCGCCGGAGAGGCGATCGGCGGTCGCGGCCATCTTCGCGAGCAGGCGCGGATCGCGGTAGGGCGCGACGAGTACGTCGGTGCCGAAGCGGATCTTCGAGGTCCAGCCGAGGCCGACGAGGCAGCAGCTCATCGCCTCGTACCAGTTGGCGGGGGAGAGGTGGACGGCGTAGTCGGGCAGCAGCAGATGATCGCCGACCCAGACGCTCGCGAAGCCGAGTGATTCGGCGGCGAGGATCAGGCGGCGGATCTTCTCGGGATCGCCGAAGGATCCCCAGGTCGGAACGACGACACCGAATTCGATGCTCATGCGCACGGCTCCTTTTTCTGGGAGTCTATGCGGGCCGGCGCCGACCCGCGCGGGCGCAGTCGCATCGCTGATCCAGAGAGCGAGAGCCAAAAAGAGAAGAGAGAGGAGAACGTCGATGTCCGAGTCCGTGCCCCGCATGTGTGGCCCGCTTTCCCCGAGCCAGGTCGCCGACCTGCTCGAGATCCAGCAGAAGATCTACTTCTATGGCTGGTGCGTGGACCACCGGCTCTTCGAGGAGCTCGACGCGCTCTTCATGCCCGATGCGATCGTCCACTACGACGTGCCGATGGGGACGAAGCTTCCCTGGCCCGAGATGAAGAAATGGCTGCCCCAGGGTCTTCAGATCTTCCGCGTCACCCAGCACAACATGTCGAACCCGATGATCGAGCTCGCGGGCGACACGGCGCGCGCGCGGACCTACGGCCACCTGATCCATTTCCAGGAGCGGCGCTCGAACGGCGAGTTCACGCCCATGCGCCACCACACGATCTACCACGACGAATGGACCCGGCAGCCCGGCGGCTGGCGCATCCAAAACCGGCGCCTCGCCCATCTGCACATCGACGGCCTGATCGTCCCGCCCGATGAAGCGAAGCACTTCCAGCGGCCGAAGCCGGTCGGCATGGACTAGGAGCCTGACCCAAGATGGCCGCGCGGCGCCTGAGCGCCGATCCATCGCCTCTCGCGGCGTTGCGCTCGGTCGCCGTAGCTAGGTTACGGCTCCCTCGCGCGCCTTGCGAGAGGCGCGTCTCGACGCTCGGGCATCCACGCCCATCTTGGGTCAGGCTCCTAGCGCGGGGAGCGAACCGCGCGCCGCGACCGGTGACCAACAGGCCGCGCCTCGCCCTCGCGAGGGCGCATCGCTTCGGAGGCATGGCTTGGCTCAGCGCGGCGCGCGTCTTCCCCTTCGATCCGTTTCCGGGGCGCGGAGCCTGCTCGCGGCCGTTCTCGCGGCGCTCGCGGGCCTCGCGGTCCTCGTCGCGGGCGCCGCGCCCGCCGCCTCGGCAGCGAGCGTCGAGCAGTTCACGCCGGAGGGGCTCGCCCGGGGTGTGCGCCAGGTCGTCGCCCGCTTCGATGCGGACATCATCGCGCTCGGCGATCCGCGCGTCTCGGCCGACGCCTTTCGGGTGGATTGCGGCGGGGAGCCGGGGCGGGCGCGCTGGGCGACGACGCGGGAGTGGGTCTACGACTTCGCCCGCGATCTGCCGGCGGGCATCCGCTGCCGCTTCGAGCGCGCGCCCGATCTGGCCGCGCTCGATGGGACGCCGGTCCGGGGGCGCAGTGTCTTCACCTTCCATACCGGCGGGCCCGCGGTCCTCCAGATCCATCCCCATCCGGGCAACCCCTCGATCGCCCTGGATCAGCGCTTCCTGCTGCGCGTCGACGCACCGCCCGATCCCGGCAGCGTCGAGCGCTTCGCCGCGATCCGAACGAATGCGATGCCGGCGCCGATCGGGCTGCGGCGGGTGGAAGGCGCGGAGCGGGCGGAGCTGATCGGGACCGTCTGGCGGCGAGCGCCCGAGCCCGGCGACCTCGTGCTCGCGCCGCTGCTGCAATTGCCGGCGGACGCGCGTGTCGAGCTGGTCTGGGGGCCCGGCATCACGGCCAACGGCATCGCCGGCGGCGAGGCCCAGCGTTATGCCTGGAAGACGAAGCCGCCGCTGGGCCTCGAGATCCACTGCGAACGCGAGCGGCCCGAGGCCGGCTGCCTGCCGCTGCGTCCGATCTCGCTCCGGTTCAGCGAGCCCGTCGACGTCGCGGCCGCCGCGGGGATCCGCCTCGTCCCGGTCGGCGCCGAGGGCGGCCAGGCGATCGCCTTCGCGCCCGCGGATCGATCGGATCGCAGCGGCTTCGCGAGCGCCTTCCAGAGCGTCGGTGCGCTCGTCCCGAAATCCCGCCTGAGGCTCGAGCTGCCGGGCGACCTGCGCGACGAACAGGCCCGCCGGCTGGCGCCGCTCGATCCCAAGCGCCTCGAGGTCGCGATCGCGGGCATGCCGCCGCTGGCGAAGTTCTCCGGGCGCTTCGGGATTCTCGAAGCCTCGGATCCCGTCCTGCCCGTCGCGATCCGGGGGCTCGAGGCCGATGTCCTGCCGCAGGGGGTGACGATCCGGTCGGCGGCGGCGACGGCGGCCGTGGCCACGCCGAGCGCGGCGCAGATCTGGACCTGGCTGCGCGCGGCGGCCGACGATCCGCGCTACCGGGGCCCCGATCGGTACGGAATGGCCCGAGCGCCCGGCGACCGTTCGATCTTCGATCGTGCAGGTTTGCGCGGCGAGCAGGCCGTGCCGGTCGCATTGGCGCTGCCCCGCGCCGCGCCGGCCGATGCGAGCGAGGCGCAGCTGATCGGGATTCCGCTGCCCGGCCCCGGCCTGCATGCCGTCGACATCGAGAGCCGCGTGCTCGGCCTCGCGCTGAACGGTGCGGACGAGACCTACCACGCCTCGACCCTCGCCCTCGTCACGAACCTCGCGGTTCATTTCAAGCGCGGCCGGCAGGGCTCGCTCGTCTGGATCACGACCCTCGACCGAGCCGAGCCCGTTGCAGACGCCCGGGTCTCGATCACCAACTGCCGCGGCGACGAGCTCGCCCTCGCGACGACCGACGCCGAAGGCATCGCGCGCATCGAGGCCCTGCCGCCCGATCAGGACGCCTACGACGAGGAGCAGGGCTGCGCCTGGAGCGACTATCACCGTGGTCTACTCGTCCGTGCGGAAAGTGCCGGCGACGTCGCCTTCGTCCACACGAGCTGGAATCGCGGCATCGAGCCCTGGCGCTTCGCCGTGCCGGTCGGCTGGTCGGCGCCGTCGCCGGTGGCCCATAGCGTCCTCGACCGATCGCTGTTTCGCGCGGGCGAGACGGTGCACATGAAGCATTTCCTGCGCGAGCCGGTCGTCGCGGGCCTCGCTGGGCCGGCAGCGGAGCGGCTGCCGAAGAAGCTGCGCATCGTCCACGACGGAAGCGGCGACGTCGTCGAGCTCGAGATCGCGTTCTCGGCGGACGGAACGGCGACGAGCGAATGGGTGATCCCGGCGTCGGCCCGGCAGGGCGAGCATCGGATCGAGCTCGTGGTCGGCGAAGAAGCGCTTCCATCGGGCCGCTTCCGGGTCGAGGCCTTCCGGCTGCCGCTCCTGCGCGGGAAGCTCCAGGGCCCGAAGCGCCCGGCACTCGCCGGCCAGCCGATCCCCCTCGACTTCGCGCTCGCCTATCTCTCGGGCGGCCCGGCCTCGCTGCTCCCCGTCGAGCTGCGGACCGCGGTCCGGCCGCTCTTCGGCTTCGAGGTCGCGGGATACGAGGACTATCAATTCCAGCGCGGCGACGTGCAGGAGGGGATCGAGCGCTTCGAGAATCGCTTCGGCGCCGAGTCCGGCTCTTCCCCCCGGCCTTCGCCGCCGCCCGCCCGCGCCTTCACCCTCGATGCCGCGGGCGGGCTGCGCACGCAGATCGAGCCGCCGCCCGCCGCGGATACGCCGCAGCAGATCGTCGCCGAGATGGCTTTTCGCGATCCGAACGGCGAGATCCAGACGATCGCGCGCTCGATCCCCGTCCATCCGAGCGAGCGCTTGATCGGCCTGCGGGTGGCGCCCCATCGCGGCGCGGACGAGCCGCTGCGCGTCGACGTCGCGCTCTTCGATCTCGAGCAGAAGCCGGTGTGCGGGCGGGTGCGCGTGGATCTGTTCGAGCGCAAGGTCTACTCCCATCGCAAGCGCCTCGTCGGCGGCTTCTACGCCTACGAGCACACGGCAGAGACGGTCGCCCTCGGCCCGCTCTGCGAAGGCCGCACCGATCGCCACGGGCGCTACGACTGCAGTGCTCCGCTCAGCGCGACCGGCGATCTCATCGTGCGCGCAACGACGACCGACGACGCGGGCCGCCTCGCCGCGACCCGGGACGGCCTCTGGGTTCCCGGGCCCGACGAGGCCTGGTCCGAGGCGGGCGACTCGGAGCGGATGGACATCGTGCCCGAGCAGCGCTGGGTCGAGCCGGGCGGGCGCGCGCGCATCCATGTGCGGATGCCGTTCCGGAAGGCGACGGCGCTGGTGACCGTCGAGCGCGAGGGCGTCGCCGAGGCCTTCGTGAAGCGGCTCTCCGGGCGGGATCCGCGCTTCGATTTGAAGGTCCTGCCGGCGCATGCGCCGAACGTCTTCGTCTCGGTCCTCGCCGTGCGCGGGCGGGTCGACGCGCCGGCGCCGACGGCGCGCGTCGATCTCGCGCGGCCCGCTTCGCGGCTCGGCCTCACGGAGCTGCGCGTCGGGCTCGCGCCGCGAACGCTCGAGGTCGAGGTGGAGCCGGAGCGGGCGCGTTATGCGGTGCGCGAGCGGGTGCGCGCGCGGGTGCGGGTCCGGACGGCGGAGGGCAAACGACCGCCGCCGGGCAGCGAGATCGCGCTCGCCGTCGTCGACGAGGCGCTGCTCGAGCTCGCACCCAACGAGAGCTGGAACCTGCTCGAGGCCATGCACGGGCGCCGCAGCTACGACGTCGAGACCTTCACCGCGATGCTCGAGGTCGTGGGCCGCCGGCATTTCGGGCTGAAGGCGAGGCCGTCCGGCGGCGGCGGCGGTGCGAGCGCGACGCGCGAGCTCTTCGACACGCTGCTCGCCTGGCAGCCCCGCGTCGCGCTCGACGCCGAAGGCGAGGCGCTCGTCGAGTTCACCCTCGGCGACGCACTCGAGCTTCCGCATCGCGGCGATCGCCTCGGGCGGGATCGATCGCTTCGGCACGGGCCACGGCCGTCTGCAGACGACGCAGGACCTGATGATCCTGCCCGGCGTCGCGCCCGTGGCCCGCGAAGGCGACCGCATCCGCCCCGAGTTCACCGTGCGCAACGCGAGCGAACGGCCGCTCGAGGTCGAGGCGTCTCTCCGCATCGAAGGCCTCGAAGGCGTCGAAGACGCGGGGGCGGCTTCGCGTCGATTCCGCTCGTCCTCGCGCCGGGGGCGGCGCAGACCGTCGCGTGGGACGTCGAGGTCCCGGTCGGCCGCTCGAGCCTCGCCTGGGAAGCTGCGGCGATCGCGTCGACGGGCGAGAGCGATCGCGTCCGCGTCCCGCAGCGCATCACGCCGGCGGTGCCCGAGAGGGTCGTCGCCGCGGAGCTCGTTCAGCTCGGCGCCGCGGACGCCCCGCTCGCGACGGTCGCGCCGCCGGCCGACGCGCTCGCCGGGCGCGGCGGGATCGACGTGCGCCTGCGCGCCTCGCTCGCGCAGGGGACCGCCGGGCTCGAACGTTATTTGCGCACCTATCCCTACGGCTGCCTCGAGCAGAAGACCTCGGTCGCGATCGGCCTGCGCGACCGCGCACGCTGGGACGCCCTGATCGCAGAGCTCCCGGGGCATCTCGACGAGGACGGTCTCGCGCGCTTCTGGCCGACGGAACGCCTGCGCGGCAGCGACGTGCTGACGGCCTATCTCCTCGCGATCTCCGACGAGGCGGGCTGGCCGATCCCGGAGCCGACGCGCGCGCGCATGCTGGACGGGCTCGAAGCGTTCGTCGCAGGGCGCATCACCCGGCCCGGCTGGCGTGTGACCGCCGACGAGCCACTTCGCCGGATCGCAGCGCTCGAAGCACTCTCCCGCGCGGGCCGCGTGCGGCCCGAACAGCTCGCGAGCCTGCCGCCCAACGTCGAGCTCTGGCCGACCTCGGCGCTGATCGACGCCCTCGGCCTTGCCCTGCGCGTCGCCGCCACGCCCGAGAGCGCGGGCCTGCGCCGCCGGGTCGAGCAGGCGCTGGCGACGCGGCTCACCGTCGGCGGGACGACCGTCGGCTTCTCGACCGACGCAACCGACGATCTCGACGGTCTGCTCGCGACACCGGAGACGAATCTCCACCGGCTCCTCCTCATCGCCCACGGGCATCCGCGCTTCGAGCCCATGCTCCCGCGCCTCATGAAGGGCGCGATCGCCCGGCAGCACGAGGGGCGCTGGCAGACGACGCTCGCGAATGCCTGGGGTCGCCTCGCCCTCGAGCGGCATGCCGAGCGCTTCGAGAAGGAGCCCGTCGCGGGAACGACGGCGCTCTCGCTCGGTGCCGCGAGCGCGGTGGTCGCCTGGCAGGACGGCCAGCCGGGCGAGATCGTGCGGCTGCCCTTCGGTGATGGCGAGACGGCGCTGCGCGCGGAGCACCACGGCAGCGGACGGCCGTGGGCGGATGTGCAGGCCGTGGCCGCGATCCCGCTGCGTTCGCCGCTCTTCGCGGGCTATGCGATCGAGCGGAGCTGGACGGCGGTCGTGCAGAAGACGCCGGGCGTCCATTCGCGCGGCGATGTCGTGCGTGTGCGACTCGAGGTCGACGCGCAGAGCGACTTCTCGTGGGTCGTCGTCGACGATCCGATTCCGGCGGGCGCGACGATCCTCGGCAGCGGGCTCGGCCGCGACTCGGCCCTGCTGCGGACCGGCGAGGACCCGGGCGGCGTGATGGGAGGCGGCACTGCGTTCGGCTGGGGTCATCCGTACCGCGCATTCAGCGAGCGGACCGAGCTCGCCTATCGCGAGTTCTTCGGCTTCCTGCCCAAGGGCCGCGTCGCGATCGAGTACACGCTGCGCCTCAATCAGGACGGGCTCTTCCAGCTCCCGCCGACCCGCGTGGAGGCGATGTACGCGCCCGAGTCCTTCGGCGAGCTGCCCCACGATCCGCTGGAGATCGCGCCGTGAACGCGGACCCGGGCGGACGCGCCGTGCCGCACGCTTCGTCGGCGCGCGGCGGGCCTCTTCGCGGGCGCGCAGCGCGCGCCGCCCTGGGCGTGGCCGTCGCGATCGGCGTGGCGGGCGCGATCCGCGTCGCTGCCTGGCCGGTTGTGCCGGGCTACGAGGCCGTGCGCGCGCGCTCGGCACCGAGCGAGGCGCGGCTGCTCGATCGCCGCGGCCGGATCTTGCACGAGCGCCGCGTGCGCGCAGACGAGCGGCGGCTCGCCTGGACGCCGCTCGCCGAGATCTCGCCGGCGCTCGTCGAGGCGGTGATCGAGACGGAGGATCGGCGCTTTCGCCTGCACCGCGGCGTCGACGTCCGCGCCCTCGCCGGGGCCCTCCTCGCGGAGCTCCGCGGCGATCGGCGCGGCGCGAGTACCCTCACGATGCAGCTCGCCGGCGAGCTCGAGCCGACGCTCCGCGCGGCCGGGGGCGCCGCACCCTCGCGCAGAAGGCACGGCAGATCCTGCACGCCCTCGCGCTCGAGCGCGGCTGGAGCAAGGACCAGATCCTCGAGGCCTATCTCAACCGCGTCGGCTTCCGCGGCGAGCTCGTCGGCGTCGCGGCCGCCGCCCGCGGCCTCTTCGACGAGGCACCCCATGCCGTCGATCGCAGCGAGGCCTGGCTGCTGGCGGCGCTGCTGCGTTCGCCGAACGCCGCGCCCGAAGCCGTGGCGGCGCGCGCCTGTCGCCTCGCGACCCGGGCGACCGGGGATGCGAGACGCTCGGCGCGTTCGCCCTCGCAGGCGATCCGCCCGCGGCGACCGATTGCGGCGGCTTCGAAGCGCTCGCCGCGCAGGCCTTCGCCCGGGCGCCGCGGCTTTCGCCGCCCGTCGCGCTCGCGCCGCATCTCGCGGCGCGGCTGCTCGGCCCTTCGGGCGACGTGCGAACGACCCTCGACGCGGATCTCCAGCGCACCGCCACCCGCGCGCTCACGGAGCAGCTCGCCCGGCTCGCGGATCGGCGCGTGCGCGACGGGGCGGTGCTCGTCGTCGAGAACGGGAGCGGCGACGTGCTCGCGTGGGTGGGGAGCAGCGGGGCGCTCTCGAACGCGCGCCACGTCGACTTCGTCCGCGCGCGGCGGCAGGCGGGCTCGACCCTCAAGCCCTTTCTCTACGCGCTCGCCTTCGAGGACCGCATCCTCTCGCCCACGACCCTGCTCGACGATTCCCCCCTCGAGATCCCCACCGCGCTCGGCAGCTACCGGCCCGATAACTACGACCATCGCTTCCACGGGCCCGTCGAAGCGCGTGTCGCCCTCGGTGCCTCGCTCAACATCCCCGCGGTGCGGGTGCTCGAGCGCGTCGGCGTCGATCGCGCGGTCGTCGCCCTGCGCGCCTTCGGCCTGGGTGCGCTCGAGCGCGCCGACTACTACGGGCCTTCGCTCGCGCTCGGTGCGGCGGACGTGACCCTCGAGGAGCTCGTCGGCGCCTATCGCGCCCTCGCGCGGGGCGGCCGGCCGGGCGCGCTGCGGATCCGCTGGGACGATCCGCCGGCACCGGCACCCCAGGCGGAAGCGCCCGTCGTTTCGGCGGGTGCGAGCTTTCTCGTCGGCGAGATCCTCGCCGATCGGGGTCATCGCAGCCTGACCTTCGGCCTCGACAGCGCGCTCGCGACCCGGGGCTTCGCCGCGGTGAAGACCGGCACGAGCAAGGACATGCGCGACAACTGGTGCCTCGGCTTCAGCGATCGCTACACCGTCGGCGTCTGGGTGGGCAACGGGAGCGGTGAGCCGATGCAGGACGTGAGCGGCATCGACGGTGCGACCCCCGTCTGGAGCACGCTGATGAACGCCCTCCACGAAGGCACCCCGAGCCGCGCGCCGGCGCCTCCCACCGGCGTCGTCGCGACGGCCACGGGCCATGCGCTGCACGGAACGGAGCGCCCCGCGGAGCTCCCGTCTGCGCCGGCGGCGGGGTCACGCGCCGATTTCGCCGAAGCCAGCGAACGGACCGAAGGCCCCGAAGCCACCGAAGCCACCGAAGTCGCCGAGATCGCCGAATCCCGTGAGCGCGCCGAGCCTGCCGCGCTCGCGCGCATCGTGTCCCCCGCCTCCGGGCTCGTGATCGCCTGGGATCCGGACATCCCGCCGGACCGTCAGCGGGTGCTCGTCGAGGCGCGGCCGGCGGATCCGCGGCTCGCCCTCGTCCTCGACGGCCGGCGGCTCGGCTCGGCGGCGAGCCCGCATCTCTGGCGGGTCGAGCGCGGGCGCCATCGGCTCGTGCTCGCGGACGAGAGCGGCGCCGAGCTCGATCGCGTCGCTTTTCTCGTGCGCTGAAGCGGCCATCGGGCGTTCGCCGGCCGGCGCTTCGCTATACCCGAACGCGCACCTGCAGAGCGCGCAACCGCAGAAGGAGACCTCCATGGAGCTCGGCAAGCTCGCCGTCTGGGCCTCGGTCGAAGGGCAGGAGCTCGGGCCCGCGATCGAGACGGCCCAGCGCATCGAGAGCCTCGGTTATTCGGCGCTCTGGCATCCGATGGCGATGCGGCGCGATCTCTTCGTGATCGCGGCCTCGCTGCTCGCGAATACGCAGAAGCTGATCCTCGCGACCGGCATCATCCCGATCTTCGAGCGCGTGCCCGCGGTGATGGCGGCCGGGCAGCGCAGCCTCGACGAGCTCTCGGGCGGGCGCTTCCTGCTCGGGCTCGGCGTCTCGCATGCCCCGATCGTCGAGGGCGTGCACGGCCTCGTCTACGGGCCGCCGGTCGCCTCGATGCGCGACTATCTCGAGCGCATGGACCGCGGTCCGGATTTCTCGGCGCTGCTCGGCCTGCCGAAGGATCCGGCGGCCGAAAAGCCCGTCGTCCAGACCGGGCCGCCGCGGGTGCTCGCGGCCCTCGGCCCGAAGATGCTGGCCCTTTCGCGCGACCGGGCGCAGGGGGCGCATCCGTATTTCATGCCCGCCGAGCATACGCACGATGCGCGGGCGATCCTCGGGCCCGATGCCTGGCTCTGCCCCGAGGTGAAGGTCGTGCTCGAGACCGATCCGCGCAAGGCGCGGGATGCGGCGCGCGCCGCCGGGGCCGTGAACATCGCGCTCGAGAACTACCACAAGACCTGGCGCCGTTACGGGTTCCGTGACGAGGATTTCGCGAACGGCGGATCCGATCGCCTGATCGACGGCCTCGTCGGCTGGGGAAAGCCCGAGCAGATCGAGCGCTTCGTGCGCGCCCATCTCGACGCCGGCGCGACGCAGGTCTGCCTGCAGTTCGTGAATCCGAACGGCCAGGACGCGGGGCTCCACTGGGAGGCGATCGAGGCGCTGGCGCCGATCCACACGGGGCTGCGTTAGTCGACGCGGTTCGTCGTCCGGCCCGCGCTGCGCAGCTTCGAGACGTGGGCGAGGTGGGAGAGGGCGCCGCCGTCGACGCGCAGGACCTGGCCCGTGATGAAGGCGGACTCGTCGGAGGCGAGGAAGAGGACGAGGTTCGCGACGTCCTGCGGCGTGCCGAGGCGCGGCGTCAGGCATTCGGCGAGCAGCAGGGCCTGGACCTCCTCGGGCACCACGCGCGCGAGCGAGGGCGAGGCGATGTGGGCCGGCGAGACTGCGTTGCAGCGGATGCCGTCCTTGCCGAAGGCCGTCGCGACCGAGAGCGAGAGCGCGTTGAGCCCCGCCTTCGCCGCCGAGTAGGCGTTCAGGGAGAGATCCCCGGCGAGGGCGGAGTTCGACGTCGTGTTGACGATCGAGCCGCCGCCGCTCGCGATCATGTGTGGGACGGCGTGCTTGCAGCCGAGCATCGCACCGCGCAGATCGACGGCGAGGGTGCGGTCCCAGACTTCGACCTCGAGGTCGAGCAGGCTGGCGTCGCGGCGCTGGTGGTCGGGGCTGGTCAGCGCGGCGTTGTTGTGGAGGACGTGGAGTGCGCCGCAGCGCGCGACGGTCGCCTCGATCGCCGAGCGGATCTCCGCCTCGATGCTGACGTCCGCGCGGATCGCGAAGGCATCGCCGCCGGATGCGCGGATGCCCGCCGCGACGTTCTCGGCGCCCTCGAGATCGAGGTCGACGAGGGCGACGGACGCGCCTTCGCGGGCGAGGGTCTCGGCCGTCGCGCGGCCGATCCCCGAGGCCGAGCCCGTCACGATCGCGACCTTGCCGGCGACCCGTCCTCTGCCCGCCTGCGCCCCCGCTTTCGAAGCGATCGTCATCTCAGAGCCCCAAGAGCTTCGCGGTGTTGGCGCGGCCGATCTTCTGCAGCTCGTCGTCGGCGAGCGCGCGGCCGCGCAGGAAATCGAAGGGCTTCGCGACGCCCTCCGGATGCGGGTAGTCGGAGCCGAAGAGCACACGATCGGCACCCAGCAGATCGATCAGCCCGCGCAGATCGTCGTCGTCGAAGGGCGCGACGGAGACATGCCGTTTGAAGATCTCGCTGGGCCGGTCGTCGATCTTCCCGCCGAGCCAGTGCCCGAACTGGCCGGTCTTCTGCGCCTTGTCCATCACGCGCAGCAGATACGGCACCCAGGCCGAGCCGTTCTCGACGCTGACGGCCTGGAGCGCCGGGAAGCGGCCGAAGAGGTTGTGCAGGACGAGGGCGGCGAGGGTGTCCATGATGGGCCGCTCCCAGAAGACGGCGCGCTGGAAGGCCGATTGGCGATGGGCGGGTGGCCGGCGGGTCTCGCCGAAGGCATCCGAGAAGAGATCGCAGTAGCCCGCCTCCGCCCCGTGGAACGCGACCGGGACGCCGGCCTCCGCGAGCCGTGCCCAGAACGGATCGAAATCGGGATGGGCGATCGTGCGGCCGCCCTTCGGCGTGGAGACGGGGGTGAAGAGCACGTGCACCATCCGCGCCCCGCGCCGCAGCACGACGTCGAGCTCGCGGACCGCGGCCTCGAGATCGACGAGGGTGAGGGTCGGGACGGCGAAGATGCGGCGGCGGTGGTCGAAGCCCCAGGCCTCGTCGACCCAGCGATTGAAGGCCGAGAGGTTCGCGGCGCAGGCGGCGGGATCGTCGCGCAGCTGCCATTCCATTCCGAGGCCGAGGCTCGGCCACATCACGACGGCCTCGATGCCTTCTTCGTCCATCCACTCGAGCCGCGCCTCGCGGTCGTAGAGGCGCGGGATCTTGCCGGGCTCGATCATCTCTTCGTCGGGCAGCGGCCGGTAGCGGCCATCTTTGTCGGCGACGACCGCGCCGGGGCGCCCGATGCGATCGATCGGCGTCATCTCGAGATAGTAGGCGGGATCGGATCCGACGAAGGGGCGGCCGCGGCCGTCGGCGCCGCGCACGATGTGGCAGGCGCGGTCGGCGAAGGCCGGATCGAGATGGCGCGTGAAGGCGTCGTCGGGCTCGTAGTAGTGGTTGTCGACGTCGACGAGGCGGTAGGGCAGGGGGGGCGCGTCCATCGTCGTTCTCCTCGCGCGCCGCGCGGCGCGGTCGGAAGGTACCCGACGCGGCCGGCCCCGCCCGGCCCTTCGAGGCGGCGCTCCAGACGGCGGGCTCGGCCTCTGGGGCGCATCGCCGAACTCCGGGCCATCCGCCTGCTACCGTCGCGATTCGAACGTTAGTCTGGAGACGGGAGTCGCTCATGCGTCGGAGGGCCTGGTACTCGCGTTTCGCCAAGTTCGCTGCGCGGCAGAGCGGTCGCCCGCGCGCCTTCGTCGCCGCCCTGGGCGTGCTCCTCGTCTGGGGTGTGACCGGGCCGTTCTTCGCCTGGAGCGACACCTGGCAGCTCGTCGTCAACACGGGGACGACGATCATCACGTTTCTCATGGTCTTCCTGATCCAGAACACCCAGTCCCGGGATACCGAGGCGATCCAGGTCAAGCTGGACGAGCTGATCCGGGCGACGCAGGGCGCGCACAATGCGCTGCTCGATCTCGAGGACCTCGAGGAAGAGACGCTCGAGGCGTTCAAGAAGCGCTACCTCGGGCTGGCGCGGGCCGCGCGGCGCGATCTCGAGCGCGGTCTCGGCGATACGGGGACGCCCGACGCCTGACTTGCGCTCTTCCGGCGCGCGCTGGAGAATCGCCCGGGAACGGAGGTGTCCATGCTCGATCGATTGATCCGTGGCGGCGTCGTCGTCGATGGAACGGGAGCGCCGCGGCGCACGGCGGACATCGGTCTCCGCGATGGGCGGATCGCGGCGATCGGCCGGATCACCGAAGCCGCGCGCGAGACCCTCGACGCGGACGGCGCGATCGTGGCGCCGGGCTTCATCGATCTGCACACGCACTACGACGCGCAGATCCTCTGGGATCGTTCGCTGACGCCTTCCTGCTTCCACGGCGTCACGACGATCGTCGGCGGCAACTGCGGCTTCACGATCGCGCCCCTCGCGGACGACGGCGGGCGCTATCTCCGGCGCATGCTCTCCCGCGTCGAGGGCATGCCGCTCGAAGCGCTCGAGGCGGGCGGCGCCTGGGGCTGGAAGGGCTTCGGCGAATACCTCGACGGCCTGGATCAGGGCCTCGGCATCAACGCGGGCTTTCTCGTCGGGCATTCGGCGATCCGCCGGCTCGTGATGGGCGATGCCGCCGTCGGCGAACGGGCGACGCCCGCGCAGATCGAGGCGATGTCCGCGCTGCTCGCCGAGAGTCTGCGCGCGGGCGGGCTCGGCCTGTCTTCGGGCCGGACGCCGGTGCACCAGGACATGGAGGGGCGCCGGGTGCCTTCCTTCCATGCGAGCGACGAGGAGATCTTCGCCCTCTGCCGGACGGTGCGGGCCCATCCGGGCACGACGCTCGAGTTCGCCCCTTCGCTCTCGGAGTTCGATGCGACGGGCGAGCTGATGATCGAGATGTCGCTCGTCGCGGGGCGGCCGATCAACTGGAACGTCCTGATCGTGAACGCCGAGAAGCCGGCGGACTATCTGCGCCAGCTCGCCCTCTCGGACCGCGCGGCGGAGCGCGGGGCGCGGGTCGTGCCGCTCTCGGTGCCCCATCCGATGGAGTTCTTCGTCGATCTCGTGAGCCCCTTCTACTTCGGTGGTCTCCCGGGCTTCGGATCGGTCATGACGCTGCCGCTCGAGGAGCGAAAGCGCGCGCTCGCGGATCCGGCGCAGCGGGCGACGATCGGGCGCGCAGTGGCCGAGGCCTTGAACGGGCCGCTCGCGGATTACTCCGACTTCGCACGCATGGAGATCGCGCGCACCTTCGAGCCGGCGAACGCCGGGCTCGCCGGCCGGCGCGTCGGCGACGTCGCGCGCGAGCGGGGGCAGGGGGCGCTCGATGCGATGCTCGACATCGCCCTCGCCGATGGGCTGCGCACGCTCTTCGTGCCGGTGCGGGTCGGGGCGGACGAGGCGAGCTGGAAGGCCCGGGGCGAGATCCTGCTCGATCCGCGCGTCGTCGTCGGTGCTTCGGATGCCGGCGCGCATCTCGACATCGGGACGGCCTTCGCCTACTCGACGAAGCTGCTCGCCGAGGGTGTGCGCGAGCGTGGGATCATGACGCTCGAGCAGGCGGTGCAGCAGCTCTCGCAGGTCCCGGCCCGGCTCTACGGGTTCCGGGATCGGGGCGAGCTGCGCGAAGGGGCGATCGCGGATCTGGTCGTCTTCGATGCGGATCGGGTCGATCGGGGCCCGGTCGAGAGCCGCGCCGATCTGCCCGGCGGCGCTGCTCGGCTCTATGCCGAGGCGATCGGCGTCGAGGCCGTCGTCGTGGCGGGCGTCGATGCGGTGCGCGGCGGGCAGCGGACCGGGGCGCGACCCGGACGCATCCTGCGCTCGGGCCGGGACACCGAAACAGTCGGTGTTCCGGGCGCACCGGCACGTTAGGCGGCGCGCAGCGCTTCGGGGCGCTCAGGGGCGCTCAGGGATGTGAACGCGTCGGGGCGGCGGGGAGCCGCGGCCAGGGCGTCAGGGCGCGCCGACGACGGGCAGGAACGAGTAGCCGCGCGCGGCGTCCGAGCGCAGCCGGACGGCGCGATCCGCGACGACGCGATAGCGCGGGAAGCGCGCGAGCAGCTCTTCGAGGGCGATCCGCAGCTCGGTGCGCGCGAGCGAGGCGCCGAGGCAGAAATGGATGCCGAGGCTGAACGCGAGATGCGGGTTCGGCGTGCGGTCGGGATCGAAGGTCTCGCCGTTCTTGAAGACCTGCTCGTCGCGATTGGCGGCGGCGAATGCCATGTGGACCCGGGCGCCCTCCGGAATCTTCCGCCCGCGGATCTCGACGTCCCGCGTCGCGACGCGCGAGAGCCCGGGCACCGGCGACTCGAAGCGCAGGCATTCCTCGATCGCGCGGGGCAGGCCTGCGGGCTGCGCGGTGAGGCGCTGGCGGATCTCCGGCCGCTCGTGCAGCACGACGATCGCGTTGCCGAGGGCGTTGGTCGTCGTCTCGGTTCCCGCCATCAGGAGCAGTGCGCAGAAACCGACGACCTCGTCGTGGGTGAGCCGCGGCTCGCCCTCGCCGGGATGCAGCAGCCGGCTCACGAGATCGTCCCCCGGGCGAGCCTCGCGCTCGGGCAGCACGTTCTCGAGATAGCGCTCGATCCACTCGATGCCTTCCGCGGCGGTGAGGCCCGAGCGGGAGTTCGCGTGGATCACGGCCCCGGCGTGGAGGCTGAAGGCCTTGCGATCCTCGATGCCGACGCCGAGCAGCTCGGTGATCACCGCGACGGGCAGCGGATCGGTGAGCGCCTCGAACAGATCCGTCTCCGCGGCGGGATCGATCGCATCGAGCAGCTCGCGCGTCACGCGGCGGATGAAGGCATCGAGCTTCGCCATGCGCCGGGGCGTGAAGGCGAGATGGACCGCGCTGCGCAGATGGGTGTGGTAGGGGGGATCCTGGGTGATCAACATCGGCTTCGCGGCGACGAAGCCGGTCGGGACCGTGCCCTTCCCCGACGCGAAGGTCTCGGCGTCGAGGAGGACGCGGCGCACGTCGTCGTAGCGGGAGACGACCCAGAGATCGCGTTCGGGGCTGTAGTGGACGGGCTGTTCCTCGCGCAGGCGCGCGAAGGTCGAATAGGGATCGGGCGCTTCGGAAAGCGCCTGCGGATCGAACTCGAGCGTCCCCGTCTCAGACACGCGCGCGCCGGGACGCGAACGCGAGGCCCCCGAGCCCGAGGCCCATCAGGAGCGACGTCGACGGCTCGGGGATGATCGTGACGTTGATGGTGCCCGAGTACGACGCGAAGACGCCGCCGGTCGCACCGCTGCGGCCGCTCACCGTGAGGACGAGCGGGCCGGTGAAGTCCGTCGTGCCGAGGAAGCCGCTCTCGAAGAAGCCGTTGGGATCGAGGGTCAGCGCGATGCCGTTCAGGTCGGCGCTCAGGAAATCGATGTTGCTCGCGCCTTCGCCGATCGTCACGAGGCTGACGTTCGCGCTGACGGCGCCGTCGATCGTGAAGGTGAAGGTGTCGGTGAAGTCGGCGTCGTCGGTGTGCAGGGCGCCGAAGAAATTCGTTCCGCCCGAGAGCACGATGTCGTTGTTGACGTCATTCGCGCGCGCCGCCGGGGCGAGGGCGCCGAGGCCGGTCAAGAGAACCGCGAGGCCCAGGGCCCATCGCGCGCCCGATCCGAAGCTCCAAAACTGCCGCATTAGTTCCTCCGCTGTTACCGCTGTTGCCGCTGCTCAGCCCGGCCTGCTGCTTTCGATCCGCACGAGGCCGGATCCGCTTCGCGATCCGCCAGCCCCGACTCGCACTGCCCGAGCGGCCCGTCCCGATCTCCGATGCCCGCTTCGCGGCCGTCCGGATTCCGGTCGGAGGAAGCGCGCGAGGGGGAGTGGTTCGGCGAGCGCAGAAATGGCAAGGCGGCCGGCAGATCACGTGCGATTTCTGGACTGATCGGTCCGGGCGGCCGGGGCTATCTCGGCGGAACCCCTGATTTTTCAGGGGCTTGTCCCCAGCCGGGACGCATCGGGCGCGGGGCTGGCCCGGGCACTCGGGGCCCGGGCGGGCGCCGCTTCGATGGTCCGGCGGCTCGAACGGCCGGGCCGATCGCGGTCTTTCGCCCGCGCGGTGGGATGTCGCCTGGCTGGGACGGGATGCAACAGGGCGCGGATCGTCGACCGGCGAATCGGGCGCCGCGGCCGCTCGAATGCACTGGGCGATGGGAATCGACGGGGGGACGATGGCCGGGTTCTTGCTATGTGAAACAGCGGCGCCGGTCTTCACCGGCGGATGCAGGGGCGAATGCAGGCGCGCCCGGGCGCGCCTCGAGGAGGGATGGATGGCACGATCACGCAAGGCGACGATGGGTCTTTTCGCAGCGGGCGGAGCGAGTCTGCTTCTGGGCGGCTGTGCATCGACGGGCGATCTCGATGCGCTCCGCGCGCGGGTCGACGCGCTCGAATCCCAGCACCAGACGATCGAGGGGCGACTGGGCGACGTCGAGGGCTCGCTCTCGGGCATCGAGGCGAAGGCAGATCAGGCGATCGCCCGCGCCGAAGCCGCCGAACGCGAGGCGGCGGCCGCCGCCGGCCGGGCCGACGACGCGGCGCGGCGCGCGGATGCGATGTTCAAGAAGACGGTCTCGAAATGATCGGCTGAGCCGGCGCGGAGCCGGCGGTGCTCGCTTCGTCCGGGAGGACGGCGATCGCCACCGGCTCCCCGCTCGCCTGCTCGATCACACGCCGGAGCCAGGCGCGTGTCTCGTCGTCGACGAGGCCGTGCTGCGCGAGTGCGGCTTCGGCGCGTTCGAAGCGGTCGGGATCCCGGCGGTAACGGTCGGGGTGTGCCTCCACGTAGACGATGCCGTCCTGCAGGCCGAGCTTGACCGTCTGATAGACGATCTCGATCGGGGTGCCCGTTCGCGTGCGCTCGAACAGCGCCTCGACGACGTCGTTGTAGAGTCGCAGGCAACCGTGGGTGGCTTCGCGGCCGATCGACCAGCGGTTGTTGGTCCCGTGGATGCCGTAGCTCGTCTGGCCGATCGTGAGCCAGAAGGGGCCGAGGGGATTGTCCGGGCCGGGGGGGACCTGGGCCGGGAGCTCGGGGCGCTCGGCCCGGATCGAAGCGGGCACGTTCCAGACGGGATTCGCGCGCTTGTTGCCCACGCGATAGCGCCCGATCAGCGAGGGATCGAGCTCGTCGCCGATCGCGAGCGCGAGGACGGCGGGCGCCTCGCGGTCGACGCCGTAGTCGTAGAGCTGGAGCTCGGGCAGGTTCACGACCAGGCCTTCGTGCCGGGCATCGGGCAGGATGTGATAGGTGGGTAGCCGCACGCGGGCGCCGACCTGCGGGATCCAGGGATCGAGGGTGGGGTTGAGGCGCGCGACGCGCTCGAAGCCGAGGCGATGGCGCTCCGCGATGTCGAGCAGGGTGTCGTCCGCGGCGACCCGATCGACGCTCGGGCTGCCGACGAGGGAGGCGAAGCCGGCGGGCGCAGTGGCCGCGGAGGCGGTCTCCGGCGGCGCCGCGTGGGCGCGGCCGGGATTACCGGGGAGAGCGGGGATGGCGATCGAGAGCAGGCCGACCGCGAAACCGGCGGTGCGAACGCAAGCGTGCATCCGGGCGCGGCGCGGCATCGGGCCTGCCGCGGGCGGCTTTCGATTCCGGCTTGCGATTCGTTCCAGCATCCCCGTCTTCCTCGCCACCTTGCTCGGACTCGGCCTCGCCTGTGCCCGTCCTCCGGCCCCCGCGCCCGAGGTCGGGATCCCGTCACCGCCGCCTTCGCCGCCCGCCGCCACCGTGCCGCCTTCGCCGCCGCTGCCCGATCCGCTCGCGCTGCCGTGTCCCGCGATCGAGCGGCTCGAGGTCCGCAAGCACGAGCGGCGCCTCGAAGCGCACTGCGCGGGCGGCGGGCTGCGCGTCTT
>JAWKRX010000041.1:0-37511 GCA_041389425.1 Myxococcota bacterium | reverse complement strand
GAGAGCTGCGACGTCCTGATCAACAATGCGGGGATCTGGCGGTTCCATGCGCTGCTCGACGCGACTCCGGACGACGTCGCCTCGGTGCTCGCCGTCAACGTCGTCGGCGTGTTCGCATGCAGCCGTGCGTTCGCGCCGAAGATGATCGCGGCGGGCGGCGGCTCGATCGTCAATGTGTCGTCGGCGGCGGCCTCGACCCACTCTCCCGGGACCGGCATCTATCCGGCCACGAAGGCCGCCGTCGTCTCGCTGACCAGGCAGATGGCGATCGAATGGGGCCCGCACCAGATCCGTGTGAACGCGGTCGGCCCCGGCCTCGTCGTCACGGAGGGCAGCGCGGCCAACCACGAGGGCGACAAGCGCATCGAACGCGGCAAGAAGATTCCCCTGCAGCGCGTCGGCGAGCCCGAGGACATCGCGGACGTCGTGTCCTTCCTCTGCAGCGACGCCTCCCGCTACGTGACCGGCCAGACGATCTTCGTCGACGGTGGGATCACGGCCGGACGCGCGGCGATCTGAGGCGCGTTCATCGTCCGGCGCGGCTCGCGGCCTCCGCCCGGCCCAGCACGTCGAGGGTCGTCGACGCGACCTGACGCGCATAGTCGTCGACGTCCAGAAGCCGCAGCTCCTCGTTCATCACCTCGATCGAGACGACGCCCGAGAGGCCGAGATCGCTGAACGCCGCGATGAAGCCGACGAGGTCGAGGCTTCCGCGCCCGGGCAGCGTTCGTCGGTTCAGGGTGTCGAAGCGGGCGTCGGGGCCCGGCGCGAGGGCGTCGTCGAGCTGCAGGTAGCCGAACAGGGAAGGGTCGAGCTCGCGAAGACGATCGAGGGTGTCTCCGCACTGGAAGAAGTGCCAGCTATCGATCATGAGTGCCTGACGCGGCGCGCGCGTCGCCATCTCGGCGACGAAATCGCTCGCCTGGCGAAGCGAGCGGATCGGCACGAAGGAGCTGTACTCGAACGCCAGGCCGAGCCCGGCGGAAGCGACGCGGTCCGCCACCTCGGCATACACCTCGCGGGAGACGGCGTTGTCGACCGGCATGCGGGATTGGATCCACGTCGCGCCGAGCACTTCGGCGAAGGCCAGAAATTCGGCGAGCTCCGCCAGGGTCTTCGTGCGGTCGTCCGTGATGGTGATGCCGGTGAGGTCGAAGACCGCGATCCCACAGGCGTCGAGCACGTCGCGAATCCGCGCGACTCCGCCGTGCGCGTCGCGATGGCTGCGCAGGCTGAACAGATCGGCGCTCAGCAGCCGGAAGCCCGCCGCCGCGGCCGCCCGGATCTGCGCCTCGAGCGTCTCGGGCAGGCCGAACATCGTCGATCGATCGAGGGTGCAGTAGCTCGGTGTCCAGGGCATCGCGTGATTCTACGCAACGCCGCGCGCGAGCGGAGCACCCGGTCCATCACGCGGCGCGGCGCCGCCCCCCGCCGAAGTCGCCTTCGAGATCGCAGCGCGCTCGCGGCGCGCGTACTCCGCGGCGAGCCCCATCCTGGCCTGGCCGACGAGATCGTTCGGGTACGCGTCGCGGAAGGGCTCGATTCCGTATTCGCCGCCGAAGGGGAGAGCGGGCTGGAAGGTCCCCCACAGTCGATCCCAGAGCGAGAGGACGTTGGCGTAGTTGACGTTGCGGCCCTGCGACAGCGCCCTGTCGTGGTGCCAGCGGTGGCCGTCGATGTGGGCGATCACGTTCGAGAGCCAGCCGATCCGGGAGCAGGCGTTGGCGTGCTGGGCGCCCATCGCGATCATCGCGATCGTGAAGCCGAGGATCGTCGCGTCGAACGACAGGCCGAGCAGGCCCGCGACGAGGCCGTACGATGCGAAGGTGAAGACCGGCTCGAGCGGATGGATCGCGAGTCCGGACAGCAGCGAGAACTCGCGAATCGAGTGGTGGACCGAGTGCACGCGCCAGAAGATCCCGTTCGACTCGTGCTCGTGTCGATGGCGGAAGTAGTCGAGGAAATCCGAGGCGACGACGAGGACCAGCGCCTGCCCCCAGATCGGCAGCGCGAGCGCGAAGGTCAGGCCGAGCCCCTGCTTCGCCGCGGAGACGAGCGCGGCCACGACGAGGATCGTTCCGACCCCGAGCACCAGTCCGTAGACGATGCCCTGGAAGGCCTCGACCGCGAGCTGCGAAGCGGAATGGGGAGCGAGGGGGCGCGCGGGCCAGATGCGCTCGGCGACGAGCTGGATCGACGAAGACGACGAGAGCGCGACGGCGGCGGCGATCGGCGCCGAGCCGGAGATCGCGTGGACGGTGAAGAGGGCGAGGCCGGGAACGAGGAGCAGGCCCAGACCGAGCGCGGTCTGCGTCGCCCGACCGGGTGTTCGGGCTTCATCGAACCCCTCGGACCGGGGCATGGTCCCCTCCTTCCGATCCCTCGGCGCGATGCCTGCGGGCCCAGGCGCGGCGTTCGCGATCCTGCGGGCGCGCGGCGCTTCGGGGATGCTCGATTTCGAGTGTACCCCCGATCGTCCGATCGCAAGACCACCGCGGCGTCGCGGCCCGCCCGGGGACGCTCGCAGTCAAGCCGCCTGCCGCGCTGGTCGATGGGGCCTCCATGCGGACGCGCCATCCCACTCGAGCCCGCCTCGTCGGCCTGCTCGTGCTCTTCCTGCTTGCGGGCTGTGGCACGAAGCTGTCGGCCCCCGAGCTCGATGCGCGTCTGGCGCGCGTGAGCCAGACCGCCACGCCCCGGCAGGCGATCCGGCGGGTCTTTCCGATCCATGCGCAGACGAAGATGGAGGCCTGGGTCCTCCAGACCGAGGCGAAGTCGACGCCCGAGTCCTCGCCGCTCTCCCTCGAGCTCGCCGACGGCTTCCGGCTCGGGCGGCTCCGCCGGATCGACTACACCGTCGGGGGCCCCTTCCCGGAGCTCTCGGATCGACTCGTCCTGAACGGCCTGCTCCTGAACGAGAGCGGCGCGCTCCCCGGCCTGCGGATCATTCTCGTGAGTCCGGCGGAGCCGACGGCGGAGCTGCGACAGGCCGCGAAGGCGAGGCGCGTGCGGATCGAGCATCGCCCCCTGGACTGATCCAGCGCCTTGTCGCGATCGTCGTGGATCCCGCAGAATGAGGCGGAGAGGGATCGCCGATGGTCGAGCTCGTTCGCGTCCACGAGATCGATCGCCCCGCGCTGTGGGCGCTGGTCGATGAATACCTCCTGGAGCTCGCGAATCACCGCGAGATCCCGGTCGGGCCGACCACCGCAGCCGACTACCGCTACCTCCCGGCCTACTGGAGCGAGCCCGGGCGTCACCCCTTCTTCGTGACGCGGTCGGGCGAGCGGGTCGGCTTTCTCCTCGTGCGCGAGGTCCCCGTCGAGGGTGTCATCCAGATGTCCGACTTCTATGTCCAGCCCACCTCCCGGCGATCGGGGATCGGGCGGGAAGCGCTCGAGCTCGTCTTCCGCCGCTTTCCGGGTGCCTGGGAGCTGCAGGTCCATCGCCGCAATCGCCCCGGCCTGGCGTTCTGGTCCCGGTCCCTCGAAGCGCTCTGCCCCGGGCCGATTCGCGTCGCCGAGGTCGTCGAGGAAGACGGGCGTCGCATGCAGTACAACTTCGATGCGGGCGGCGCCTAGCGTCGGTCGGGCGCGCTCCGGGGCGCAGCCCGGGCCGTTCTCCGCCCATCGGCTCGCATCGTCGTGGATAAGTCCTAGTATGGAACGAGCATCGCCGAGCGTGACCGTCGAGCGTGCGGCGTCACCCGGAATCGGGGGGCCGAATGATCATCAAGGGATCGGAGACCTTCATCCAGGCCCTCGAGCAGGAGGGCGTCGAGTATGTCTTCGGCATCCCCGGCGAGGAGAACCTCGCCTTCCTCGACGCGCTCTCCCGTTCGAAGCGGATCCGCCTGATCCTCACGCGCCACGAGCAGGCCGCTGGATTCATGGCGGCCACCTACGGCCGTCTGACGGGCCGGACCGGCGTGTGTCTCTCGACGCTCGGTCCCGGCGCGACGAACCTCGTCACGGCCGCCGCCTACGCCCAGCTCGGCGGCATGCCGATGCTGATGATCACGGGCCAGAAGCCGATCAAGTCCTCGAAACAGGGGCGCTTCCAGATCATCGACGTCGTCGACATGATGCAGCCCATCACGAAATACACCCATCAGATCGCTTCGGCGGACAATCTCCCGTCGCGCATCCGCGAGGCGTTCCGCCAGGCCGAGGAGGAGAAGCCGGGCGCGGTCCACCTCGAGCTGCCCGAAGACATCGCCGAGGAGCTGACGGGTTCCCGCCCGATCCCGCGCAGCAATGCGCGCCGTCCCGTGCCGGACGAGAAGGCGATCCGCCGGGCAGTCGAGCGCCTCGAGGCCGCGCGCTCGCCGATCCTGATTCTCGGCGCCGGTGCGAACCGCAAGATCACGTCGCGCATGCTGCTCGAGTTCATCGAGAAGACCGGCATCCCCTTCGTCACGACCCAGCTCGGCAAGGGGGTCGTCGACGAGTGTCATCCGAAATTCGTCGGCAATGCCGCGCTCTCCGCCGGCGACTTCGTCCACCGGGCGATCGACGAGGCCGACGTGATCGTCAACGTCGGCCACGACGTGATCGAGAAGCCGCCGTTCCTGATGCGCCAGGGCGGTCAGGACGTGATCCACGTGAGCTTCAGCTCGGCGGGGGTCGATCCGGTCTACTTCCCGCAATTCGAGGTGATCGGCGACATCGGCAACGCGATCTGGCAGATGAAGGAATCGATCACGCCGCAGCCCGGCTGGGATTTCGCCCGCATCGAGACGATCCGGCAGGCGGCCGAGGCCCATCTGCTGGTCGGGGCCGACGACGATCGCTTTCCGGTGTACCCGCAGCGCGTCGTCGCCGAGGTCCGGCGCGCATTGCCCGACGACGGCATCGTGGCCCTCGACAACGGGATCTACAAGCTCTGGTTCGCCCGCAACTACAAAGCGCGGCTCCCGAACTCGGTCCTGCTCGACAACGCGCTCGCCACGATGGGTGCCGGGCTGCCCTCTGCGATGGCGGCGCGGCTGGTCCATCCCGACCGGAAGATCGTGGCGGTCTGCGGCGACGGCGGCTTCATGATGAACGACCAGGAGATCGAGACGGCCGTCCGGCTGGGGATGCACCTCGTGGTCCTGATCCTGCGCGACGACGCCTACGGCATGATCCGCTGGAAGCAGGCGAACATGGGGCTGCGCGACTTCGGCCTGACCTACGGCAACCCCGACTTCGTCCGCCACGCCGAGAGCTACGGCGCCATCGGCCATCGCGTCATCGAGGCCGCCGATCTCGCGCCGATGCTCGCCCATTGCCTCTCGACGGAGGGCGTCCACCTGATCGATTGCCCCGTCGACTACTCCGAGAACGACGAGATCCTGAACCACGAGATCAAGCGGCTGGCCGCAGCCGTCTGATTTTCGGCCCTCGACCGAGAGAGGAGCAGCCATGTCCGCCGTCCGCTCCAGCTATCCCTACTACCTCGCGAATCGCGCGGTCGAAGTCGCGGCGACGCTCCCCGTCACCGACAAATTCTCGGGCGAGGAGGTCACGCGCGTCGCCCTCGCCGATGCCGCGGCGATCGATCGCGGCATCGCGGCGGCGGCCGCCGCCGCACCGGCGATGGCGAAGCTCGCCGCCTACGAGCGCCAGGCCGTCCTCGACCACTGCGTCGCGCGATTCCGCGAGCGCGCGGAGGAGCTCGCGCTGCTGCTGTGCATCGAGGCGGGCAAGCCGATCCGGGACGCGCGGGGGGAGGTGACCCGGCTGATCGATACGTTCCGGATCGCGGCCGAAGAATCGGTTCGCATGCAGGGCTCGCTCCAGACCCTCGACATCTCGCCCCGGGCGCGCGGCTACCGCGGCATGTGGAAGCGCGTGCCGATCGGGCCCTGCTCGTTCATCTCGCCCTTCAACTTCCCTCAACCTCGCAGCGCACAAGATCGCGCCGGCGCTGGCGGTCGGCTGTCCGTTCGTGATGAAGCCCGCCTCGAAGACGCCGCTCGGCGCGCTCGTGATCGGCGAGGTCCTCGCCGAGACGGAGCTGCCCGAAGGCGCCTTCTCGATCCTGCCCTGCACCCGCGACGGGGCCGAGCTCTTCACGACCGACGAGCGCCTGAAGCTCCTCTCGTTCACCGGCTCGCCCGACGTGGGCTGGGACCTCAAGGCGCGGGCCGGCAAGAAGAAGGTGGTGCTCGAGCTCGGCGGCAACGCCGCCGTGATCGTCGACGAAGACACGCAGATCGACGATGCGGTCGAACGGATCGTATTCGGCGCGTTCTATCAATCGGGCCAGAGCTGCATCTCCGTCCAGCGCATCCTGATCCACGCCCGGATCTACGACGCGATGCGCGATCGGCTCGTCGCGAAGACGAAGACCCTCGTCGCCGGCAATCCGCGCGAGGAGTCGACCTTCATCGGGCCGATGATCTCGGAGTCCGAGGCGGTCCGCCTCGAGAACTGGATCGGCGAAGCGGTCGATGCGGGAGCGCGGCTGCTCTGCGGCGGCGGGCGAAAGGGCGCGATGCTCGAGGCGACCCTGCTCGAGGGCGTCCCGCCGGCGGCGAAGGTCTGCGCGGAGGAGGCGTTCGGTCCGGTCGCCGTGCTCTCGAAGTTCGACGATTTCGATGCAGCGCTCGCCGAGGTCAACGCCTCGCGCTACGGCCTGCAGGCGGGCGTCTTCACGCGCGATTTCTACAAGGTCGAGCGGGCGTGGAATGCGCTCGAGGTCGGCGGTGTCGTGATCGGCGACGTCCCGTCCTACCGCGTCGACAACATGCCCTATGGCGGCGTGAAGGACTCCGGTCTCGGGCGCGAGGGCATCGTGTTCGCGATGGAGGACATGACGGAGATCCGCAACCTCGTGATCCGGGCAGACCCGGCGGCGGGCTAGCAGGTCGCGGAAGAGCGCTTTCGGGCGCCTTGCCCAGTGGTCCGGTCGAGCTGCGCGGGGTTCGTGGCTCGGCCGCACGCGTCGTAGGATCGCCGGCGCGTCCGGCGCCGTGCTGCGCGTGCGGCCATTACATCTCACCCCGCACAGCTCGACCGGCCCACTCGGATGCCTGCGCAGGGGGTTTCTTGCCGCGTCCTGCACCGCTCAGGGTGCGAACGCCGAGCTTCTCGGGTGAGCCAAGATGCGGTTTGCACAATCGCCATTCTGCGCTGTACGAACGGCGACGCCGCGATCCATGCGCGCGCCATGAACGTTGGATTCGCGCACTGTACGACCGATCGAGCGCGGCATGTCGCTTGCAACTCTTCCCGGAAGAGCGCGCGGTCGCTGCGTTGAGGCGCCGTGCAGACGTCATGGCGCCTTCTCGATGAACCGGGGAGCGCAGATCGCCGTGCAAAGAGGAGAACGAACGATGAAGAGGATCACGCGCGACGAGCTCAAGGCGATGAACGAAGGAGGCCAGGAGGACTTCATCCTGGTGAACGTCCTGTCCCGGGACGACTTCAATCAGCGCCACATCCGCACCTCCGTCAACATCCCCGTCGGGCGCGAAGATTTCGCCGAGCAGGTCGAGGCGGTGGCCGGCGGGAAGCAGCGAGAGACCGTCGTCTACTGTGGGAGCTTCGACTGCGACGCCTCGGAGAAGGCCGCGAAGAAGCTCGAGGCGGCGGGCTTCGAGCACGTCTTCGACTACGAGGGCGGGACCCAGGACTGGTTCGCGCAGAAGCGCGCCTGACGGCGCTCGGCCGCTCCGCGCGGGCGCGGGATCTCGTCGTGCGCGGTGGCTGGCCGAGCTCTGCGATGCCGCCCGAGGCGCGTGCCGACGATCTGCTGCGAGAGCTGCGACGCGAGGAGCGGGCCGGCAAGAGCTGAGTCGCGACAACGAATGCGCAGAGCTCATCCAGACCGTCGCCGGGGCAGCGGCGCTCGGGACACGAGGAGACTGAGCCGAGATGGCCGCGTGGCAAGCCGCCAGCCCAGGGGTGTGAGGCCGAAGATCTGCGAAAAACCCGCCCGATTCCGGGTCTCGAGCGTCGAAATCGGAAGCGCTCGTGCGACATGGGGATGGCGGTGCGATGAGCGCGCCGAGTTCCCGCCCGCAAAGGAGCCCGAATGGCCAGGCTGATCTTCGTCAATCTTCCGGTCGCAGACCTCCCCGCGTCGATGGCCTTCTACACAGCGCTGGGGTTCGAGAACAATCCGAACTTCACCGACGAAACCGCCGCCTGCATGGTCTGGAGCGACACGATCCACGTCATGCTCCTGACGCACGCGAAATGGCACACGTTCACGAGCCGCCCCATTCCGCCCCGCACGTCGAGCGAGGTCATGCTGGCGATCTCGTGCGAGAGCCGCGACGCGGTCGATGCGATGAGCAGCGCGGCAGGAGCGAGTGGCGGGACGATGGACGTCAATCCGAAGCAGGATCTCGGCTTCATGTACAGCCGTGACTTCGCGGATCCCGATGGACACGTCTGGGAGCCGATGTGGATGGATCCGCAGGCTCTCAGCTGAACGCCGAGAAATAGCCGTCTTCGAGCGGCGTCCGCAGCTGCCAGCAGCGCCGCGCGAATCGCCAGCCTGCGCTCGACCTCTCGACCACGTCCTCGTAGATCCCCGTGCTGAGCAGCTCGCTGCGGCCGTTCTCCTCGAGGGATTGGCGGGTGTAGAGCAGCATGCTGCGGACGCGGATGCGCGCTTCGCTCGTGCGCGCGAAGAGGGGATTGAGGAGGTAGTGGCCCACCTGATGCGCGCTCGATCGCAGCGCGAGGCGGCCCTCGATCCAGGCGAGGATCGCGGCGCGGCCGGTCGCATTGCCGACGGGGGTTTCGAGGACCGCGTCGTCCGCGAAGAGGCGGATGGCGAGATCGGCGCGCGCGGCGTCCATCGCATGACAGTAGGCGGCGAGCAGATCGGTGATGGCCATCCGCTCTTCGAGGTCGATGGGGGCGCGGCTCATGCTGAAGGCCTTTCGATCGGGTAGGGTGGTCCGCGGCAGGGTATCGGATCGAGGAGAGGCGGGAATGGCGGCGCGAGATTCGAGCGGGGGCTCGGGGCGGTTCATCGTCGGGACGGGCCGCTGCGGCTCGACGATCCTGTCGAAGATGGTCGATCTGCATCCGAGCGTGGCGGTCCTGAGCGAGCTGATGATCACGCTCGACTTCTACGGGAAGTTCGGCGAGCGCGCGATCTCGGGCGAGGAGCTGGCCGGCCTGCTCGATTGCGGGCTCGCGTCGACGGGCGAGATGAAGAAGATCGCGGCGCATCTCGCGACCCCGGAGATCACCTTCGACGCCGCGAAGGCGCCCGCCCCGATCGATCCGCGCCGCTACCGCGACGGCGTGCTGCCGGACCTGATGCTGCTCCCGCTCGGCCCGCTCTTCGACGATCCGCCGGCGATGTTCGACGAGATCGTGGACCTCGCCCGCAAGCAGCCGACACGCCCGCTCAGCGCGCAGTACCGGATGCTCTTCGACTGGATCACGCGCCGGGCCGGCAAGCAGCATTGGATCGAGCGCAGCGGCGGCTCGATCGCCTGGCTGCCCGAGCTGGTCGAGCTCTTTCCGGAGGGCCGCTTCCTCCACCTCCACCGCGATCCCCTCGATGCCGCCCTCTCGATGCAGGCCCATCATCATTTCCGCCTGCGCGCCTTCAAGCACTACGACCTCCGGACGGAGAGCGGCATCCGCTGGAGCGATCTCGACGAGCACGACCTCGACGGCGCGCGCCCGATGACGCGCAAGCTCCGGGCGATCTTCGAGCATCCGGTGCCCCTCGACTGCTTCCTGCAGGATTGGAGCGATTGCATCCTGCGTGGGATGCGGGCGGTCAAGGATCTCGCGCCCGGGCAATACGCCGAGATCGGGTTCGAGGAGATCATGAGCGACCCGGCGGCGGCGCTGCGCCGGATCGTCGCCTTCTTCGATCTGCCGGAGGAGCCGGGCTGGATCGAAGGCGCCTGTGCCCTGCTGCGCAAGGGCCAGGCGGCCCATGCTTCGCCGACCGCCGAGCAGGCGGCGCTCCTCCAGCGCCATTGCCACGCGGCGAACGTGCTGCTCGGCCGAGCGCCGGCTCCCGAGCTCTACCGCTAGCCCGGGCGGCGCGTTCCGGGCAAAACCCTCGGCTGGCGCATTGCGCCGAATTCCGAGATCGTCCGCAGAGCGACCCCAGCGCAAGGAGACTCCCCATGACCCATCGCGTCGTCCAATGGACCACCGGCCACGTCGGCCGCGAAGCCGCCCGCGGCATCCTCCGCCACCCCGATCTCGAGCTCGTCGGCTGTTATGCCTGGAGCCCCGACAAGGAGGGCCGCGACGTTGGGGAGCTCTGCGGCATCGGGAAGGTCGGCGTCACCGCGACCCGCGACATCGACCGCCTGCTCGCGCTCCGCCCCGATTGCGTCTGCTACACGCCGAACCAGCTCGACGTCGCCGAAGTCGTCCGCCTGCTCGAGGCCGGCGTCAACGTCTCGAGCAGCTATTTCATCAACGGCCGCACGCTCGGCGCCGAGCCGCGGGCGCGCATCGAGGCGGCGGCGAAGAAGGGCGGCGCGAGCGTCTTCGGCTCGGGCATCTTCCCCGGCTTCGCGAACTTCATCGCGGCCCTGATGGCCGGCGCGACGCGGGATTTCAAGAAGATCCGCTTCCTCGAATCGGTCGACCTGACCCATTACGACGCGATCGCGAACTACACCAACCTCGGCTGGTCCTTCGATCCCGATCCCAAATGGACCGAGATCAACCGCCAGGTCCTCGGTCAATACGCGGAATGCGTGGACGTCATGGCCGACATGCTGCGGATCCCGCTGCGCGAGGTCGCCTTCGAATACGAGCCCGCCGTCACCCCCGAAGAGCGCACGATCAAGGGCTTCACGATGCCCCAGGGCTCGCTCGCCGGGCAGAAATGCACCTGGCGCGGGATGGTCGGCGACCGCTCCGTCATCGAGCTCGAGGTCGTCTGGAACGCGGGCAAAGGGCTCGAGCCCGAATGGCCCGTGCATCACGGCTATACGATGGAGGTCGAGGGCAGCCCGAACATCCATACGCGCGTCAAGTTCAGCCCCTCGCAGGAGCAGATCGCCTCGGGCCGCGTCGCCGACCTCGCGAACCCGATCACGGCGATGCCCGTCGTCAACGCCATTCCCGCCGTCTGCGGGGCTGCCCCGGGCATCCGGACGTATGCGGATCTGCCGCTGATCACGGGGCGGTACGTGGCGGATTGAGGCCGGCCGCGGCCGACGCCGACTACGCCTCCGCCCGCCCGATCTCGAACGACGCCAGGCTGTCCTGGTCGATCCGCGCGCGGTAGGCCGCGAAGTTGTGGGGCCACTGGGTCACGATGCGCCCCGATGGCGAGCGGTAGTAGCCGTTGCAGCTCGCCTGCAGGACGGGGATGCGGTCCAGCTCCTGTTGGAGACCGTCGTTGTAGGCGCGCAGGACCTCATTGCGGACGTCGATCCATTCGGCCGCTTCCTTCTCCGCCGCGTCGAGCAGGCGGATCATGTACTCGACCTGGTACTCGAGCATCAGGATGATCGAGTTGCCGCCGTTGGTGTTCGGGCCGTAGAGCATGAAGAGGTTCGGGAAGCCGCTCGTCGTGAGGCCCAGATAGGCCTCGGGGCCGTCGGCCCAGACTTCGTCGAGCCGGCGGCCGCCGCGGCCCACGGTCTCGATCGCGCTCGCATAACGCGTCGTCTCGAAGCCGGTCGCGAGCACGATCGTATCGACCGGGCGGGCCGTTCCGTCGCGGGTCACGATGGCATCCGCCGTGATCCGCTCGATCGGATCGACGACGAGCTCGACGTTCTCGCGGTTGAACGTCTGGAGATAGTCGTTCGAGAGCAGCGGGCGCTTGCAGCCGAAGGGGTGATCGGGCGTCAGCCGGGCCCTCGTCACCGGATCGCGGACGACCTCGAGCGCCTTGCGGCCCATCTCCTCGGGCGCCGCCGAGAAGTCCTTGCGCTCGTACTCGAGGCTGTACTCGACGAGGTTGAAGAGGTTCTGGCGCCGCTCGGCCATCAACTCCGGCTGGCGGCGGAACGCCTCGCGCTGCTCCGGCGTGTACGGGACGTCCTCCTTGGGCAGAACCCAGTTCGGCGTGCGCTGAAAGACGAAGAGCCGGCTCGCCTGCTTCGCGATCTCGGGGACGAACTGGACCGCGCTGGCGGCGCTGCCAATGACGCCGATGCGCTCGCCCGTGAGGTCGTGGCCGTGGTTCCATTCGGCGGAGTGAAAACGGGTTCCCTGGAAGTTCGCGAGGCCCGGGATGGCCGGAGTCGAGGCGCGCCCGAACATGCCCAGGGCGCTGACGACATGGCGGGCCTCGACCTCGCCGCCCGAGTCGAGGGCGAGAATCCAGCGCGCGCGGGCTTCGTCCCAGCGCGCGCTGCGAACGCCGGTGCCCAGGCGGAGGTGGCTCCGCAGGCCGTAGTCGGTCGCGATCTTCTCGAAATAGGCCTGGATCTCGGGCTGCGGCGCGAAGGGGCGCGACCAGTCGGGGTTGGGCGCGAAGGAATAACAGTAGAGATGCGAGGCGATGTCGCAGGCGGCGCCGGGATAGGTGTTGCGGTACCAGGTTCCGCCGACCTTCGGCTCGCGGTCGAAGATCAGGAAGTCGTCGCGACCGGACTCGCGCAGCTTGATGCCCGCGCAGAGGCCGCCGGCGCCGGCGCCGATGATCGCGAACTGCGTCTGGATTCGATCTGCCATTCGAAACTCCTTGCTCGGAGGATGTGGGTCCGGGCCGCGGCCGTGCGCGGACGGGCGAAGCGTCAGGAAGTCGTGGGCGCGTACCAGCTCGCGGGGTCGAGACCCTCGTCATGGGCCTTCAGCCAGCGCGTCGCGATCGGGGGGACACGCTCGCGCTCGGGATCGTGATAGGGCCACTGCGAGAGGAGCAGGCGCAGGTTCATGCGCAGGCGGGCGCGGGCAGGAATCGAGACGAAGGCCTCCGCGACGCGTCGGCTCCCGGCGTCCACGATTCGATCGGCGAGCGGGACATGGGCGTTGAAGCCCGCCGCGAGGATCTCGCCGACCTCCCGGACATGGCGCATCACGCGCGGCAGCTGGCGCAGCCGGTAGAGCCGGCTCGGGACGACCGCGTTGTAGACGCGAAACGCCGAGGCGCGGTGCTCGATCTCCTCGACGAAATGCCAGAGGAAGAGCGCCGCGACCTGCGGATCCCCGTTGTCGAAGAGCTCGGCCGGATGCTCGAGCCAGGTTCCGAAGAGCGGCGCGAAGGTCGCCTCGATGTTGGCGGCATAGGCGAGATGGAATTCGAGGGGCTGCGACGCATGGAGCGCGTCGTAGGAGGCCTGCATCGCGTCGAGGGTCTGCTGCAGGCCCGGGTACTGCTCGATCAGGGCTTCGACGTGGAGGCGATGGATGCGGGCGTGCTGCGCTTCTTGTCGCAGGAAGCCTTCGGCCTCCTCGCGGATCGCCGGGTCTTCGATCCGGGGCCGCGCTTCGCGCATCGCCGCGACCATGTATCGCTCGAAGGGCTGCGCGAAGAAGCTGACGGTATTGCCGAGCAGTCCGAAATGCGGATTGCGGCGATTCCACTGGAAGGGCGTGTGCTCGTCGAAAGCGAAGCGGACGCGGCGGAGGGGCAGGGCGGTCAACGAAGAGATCCTCGAGCGATCCCGGAACGGGAGCGGGAGGATAACAGATCGGCATCGCCGCGAAGCTTCGCGAACGGAACCTCCTGATCAAGCCGCTGAACGATCCGATGCCCAGGCCCGAATTCGTTCGCATCACCACCGCCTTGCCCGAGGACAATCGCCGCTTCGTCGATGCGCTGCGGGAGGTGCTCGCCGGGGGATGAGGCGGAGGAGAGCTGGCGGCCGGTCGCATGGGCTGGAGACGCTAGGCGATCTGACGGCCCGCGAGTGCCTCGTCGACGAAATCGAGCCGGTCCTGCCCCCAGAACATCTGCCCATCGACGAAGAACGTCGGCACCCCGAAGACGCCGCGCTCGTCCGCCTCGCGCGTGAGCCGAGCCAGCTCGTCCCCCGCCCAGTCGGACTTCGCCTCACGCAGGCCGTCGGCACCGTCGGCGCCCGCGCGCATGAATGCCCGGGCGACGACCTCGTCCTGCGTCACGTCCTCGCCGTCCGTCCACAGCGCGCGAGACAGGGAGCGGTGGTAGGCGTCGAAGCAGCCGAGCCGACGCGCCACCACTGCGCCGCGCAGCGCGAGCTCGGTGTCGAGCGGATGGTCGCGGCCGAGCACGTTCTGGTGGGCCGGCGTGCTATCGATGTGCCGGAGCAGGGCCGGCGGCGTGCGCACCTCGAGACCGAGGCGTCGGGCCCAGCGCTGCAGGTCGATGCCGACGTAGGTGTTGCGCTTCACGAAGTTGTGTCCCATCGGCCGTTCGGCGTAGCTCTCGAGCGCCGGAAGCCGGATCGGGAGCCAATCGACGCGGACGCCGTGGCGCTGCGCGAGCGCGGCGACTGGCTGGATCGCGAGATAGGGAAACGGACTGCGGTAGTCGAAGTAGACCTCGAGCATCACGCCTCGACCCGCGGCGCCGCGGGCGCCTCGCCCGGCGCGGCCGCCTCGGGACGCGACTTCGGCACCACGGCGTCCTGATCGAAGATCACGTCGTTGAAGCCCGTTCCGGGCTCGACGACGCCGAACACGGCCGGATGGTAGAACTGCACGTAGAGCGTTCGGCGCGCAGGCCCCGTTCCCTTCGGCGAGGGCGCTGCGTGGAGCGCGTCGCCCATGTGCACCGTGCAGTCGCCCACCGCCGTCTCGACGGCGACGACGGGCATCCCGTCGTTCGCCGGGTCCGCAACCTGGCGGCAGGCCGTTCGCCAGGATCCGGGCACGAAGAGCAGCTGGCCGGTCTCGGGCGTGGCAGCATCGAGCTGGACGCCGACCAGCACCGACGGGCAGAAGACCGAGTGTCCACCGAAGCCGCAGTCGACATGCCAGGGCAGGTCCGCCATGCCCTCGCGCGCGTCGGGCAGCTTGAACAGCACGAAGGTGCCGTCCATGCGATCGGGCACCGCCCGCACGACCTCGCCGCCGAGCGTCGCCAGGCGGCGGACGCGCGGATCGTCTTCGAGTGCGCCGAGGCGCGGCGAGGCGAGGCCGGCGTAGTTGACGCGGCAGAGCGTGGTCTCGCCTGCCCCCGTGATCGCCCACCAGGAATTGCGGTCGCCGGGCCTCGCGGCCTCTGCGAGGCGGCTCGCTTCCGCGCGCATCGCCTCGATCTCCTCCCGGGAGAAGACCCCTCGGACGTGAAGGAATCCCGCCTCCCGCAGGAAATGACGCATGTCTTCGTCGTCGTCGTCGAGCGTGAACGCGCGCTGCAGATCCAGCGGATCTCCGCTGCGGTCGCGCAGATCGAGGGTGGCGGCGTCGAACACGGGTCGGCCGTGAAACAATGCCCGGAGTGCAGGCTCCCAGGCGTTCAGCGCCTCGAAGTCGCCGCGCGCGAACGCGAGCTCGCCGGTGTAGTAGAGGCGATAGAGCGTCCGGATCTCGTGAACGAACGCCTCCCATGCCGCAAGAGAGAGATCGACGAGTGTCCCCGCTCCCTCGACGCCGGGGCGCAGCTCGACACCGCCGGGGCGGGGGACGAAGGTGTAGGCGCGCCCGTCGGGCAGCCGGAACGCGAGCGGAGGCAGGTCCGTGATCGCACGGGCGGCCAGCGCGCCGTGTCCGGCCGCGATTCGGGCAGGCAGGACGTCGCGGTGGAACGCGTCGAAGTCGATCGGCGGGAAGAGCGTCTTCAAGGGGAGTGTCTCCTGCGGCCGGTCGCGCGGCGAGTCGTTGAAGCGGCGCAGCCCTCGCCGCGCGTCGCGCGGTCGGCGCTCAGGTGCCGCGCGCTGCCGCGGTCGAGGGATCGATGACCGACGTGATCTCGGTGATCCGGTTGGCGGGGAAGCCGCTGAGCTCGGCATGCGCGCGAATCGCCGACTCGTCTTCCGCGAGATAGACGCAGTAGGTCCGATTGCCCGTCACGTACGACTGCTGCCACTGGACCCGGGGCGCAAGCCGAGCCAGCGCCGAGTTCGACGTCTCGGCGGCCTGCTGGAGCTGACACGCATCGAAGGCCCCGACGCCTTCGATCTCCCGTTCGATCATGAACTTGCGCATGGGCGATCTCCTCCTCGGCGCCCGGAGCGGATCCTCCGGACATGGGACCCATTCTGTCGCGGGATCGGGTGCGGGCACACTGGCGCGATGGACATTGGTCAGGGAGGATCCTGCCAGAGGTTCGATGCTCGACGTCACCGTACTCCTGACCGACGGCGGTCACGCTTCGACCGCGCTGGGCCCGCTCGAGGTCTTCCGGGACGCGGGAAGGCTCTGGAATGCCCTTCAGGGGAAGCCCGAGAGCCCGCGTTTCCGCGTGCGGACCGCGACGCCCGGCCGAAGACCGGTTCGGCCCGATGCCCCCTATACGATCCTGCCCGACGAGGCGCTCGAGGACGTCGGCGAGACCGACCTGGTCTTCGTTCCGTCGATCGGGCTGGATCCGACGTTTGCGCTGGCGGCGAATGCCGAGCTGATCCCCTTCATTCGGGACGCCCATTCGCGCGGGAGTCGCGTCGCCGGCGTGTGTTCGGGTGTCGCGCTGCTGGCGGCTTCGGAGATCCTCGATGGTCGCCGCGCAACGACGCATTGGGGGCTGGCCGCCGACTATCGCATCCGATTTCCCCGGGTCCTCTGGCAGCCCGAGCAGCTCGTGACGGAAGACGGCGGCGTCTGCTGCGGCGGCGGAGTCCATGCGTCGATCGACCTGGCCATCTTCCTCGTCGAGAAGCTCTGCGGTCGCGAGGTCGCGATCGAGTGCGCGCGCTCGCTCGTCGTCGACATGCCGCGCGCCTGTCAGGCGGGGTTTTCGGTCCTCCCGATCGGCAGCGCTCATGCCGATGCTGCGATTGCCCGCGCCGAGGAGTGGATCCATGCGCACTGTCGCGAACCGATCCGTTTCGACGCACTCGCGCAGCGCCTGGCCATGAGTCCTCGCAACTTCATCCGGCGATTCGGATCCGCGACCGGCCTGCGACCCGTCGAATATCTCCAGAAGCTCCGGATTCGCGCCGCTCGCCATGACCTCGAGCAGGCCGACGCCGGGGTCGAGGAGATCGGTCGCAGGGTAGGCTACGACGACGTCGCGTTCTTCCGCCGCGTCTTCAAGCGCGAGACGGGACTCACGCCCTCGGCCTACCGCAAGCAGTTCGCCCTGCATGCGACCCTTCCGAACGGCAGAAAAGCCGGCTGACCGGGCGCGACTGTCCGTTTCGACGGCCGGGATTGGCAGATCCGCCGATGGGGAGCCCGGGATCCGGCGGCGACCTTCTTCGGCGAAGGAAAGCCCGCCATGTGGAACCCGGTCGATCCCGACATCGTCGAGAATCCCCATCCGCTGTGGGCATGGCTTCGGCGGGAATCCCCGGTCCACGCGGTGCCCGAGGCCGGCTACTTCCTCGTGAGTCGCTACGCGGACGTACTCCGCGTGAGCCGGGATGCAGAGACCTACTCTTCGGAGCTGCGCGCGATCGTACAGCGCGACGAGGCGGGACGTGCGCGATTGATTCAGACCGAGCTGGTCGGTCAGCCGCAGGCTCGTGTCCTCGGCGTTGCGGATGGAGCGGCGCACGCGAGCCATCGCCGAGTCGTCGGCCGTACGTTCTCTCCATCGCGGATGGAGCGGATGTCCCGACTCGCCTCGGAGATCGCCCAGCGCTGCGTCGGCCGCTTCCCCGTTTCCGGTCGGGTCGACGTCGTCGAGTCGCTCGCGATTCCGCTTCCCCTCGAGCTGACGACGCGGCTGCTCGGACTCCCGCTCGAAGATCAGCCGCAGCTCCAGCGCTGGACCGATCACGCGCTCCGGATGGCCGGCGGGCTCGCCAGCGCGAAGGAGCTCGCCGAGGATCTCGAGCAGACGGGTCTCTTCCACGCCTATCTCGAGCGCTGCTTCGAAAAGGCTTCGTCGAATCCGGGAGACGACGTGATCGGAGATCTCGCCCGTGCGATCCGCGCGGCCGAGCGCGGGGAGGGGCGGCTCGAGCGGTGGGAGGCGGTGGCGATCCTGTTCCAGCTCGTGGTGGGCGGAGTCGAGACGACGGTCGGGCTGATCTCGGCGGCCATCCAGCATGCCACGCAGCAGCCCGCTCTCTGGGCGAGGATGCGCGACGAGCCCGAGGTCGTCGTGGCCTTCATCGAGGAGGCCCTCCGTCTCGATGGTCCGGCGATCGGGAATCTCCGGCGCACGAAATGCGACACGGAGCTTGCCGGCGTCTTCCTGCCCGAAGGCAGCACGGTTTCGCTGCTCTGGGGATCCGCGAATCGCGACGAGTCCTGGTTTCCGCGAGCGGAGCGCTTCGAGCTCGACCGCCCGAACATCAAGACCCATCTCGGCTTCGGGCTGGGCAAGCATTTCTGTCTCGGTGCGGCGCTCGCCCGGATGGAGACGCGAGTCGCTCTGCAGGCGCTTCGCGCGCATGCCGACCGGATCGCGCTCGCGTGCGATCCCATCGAGCTGAAGCACAAGCCGAGCATGGGGATCCGCCGCCTGCAATCCGTCCCGATCTTGATCGACTCCGAAACGCAGGCATGATCTGCATGCGGCGCGCAGAAAGCGGCGGCGAGTGCGGGGGCCCCGTGCGCGCAGAGGTTAGTTCAGGCGCTGAGCGCCACCCCGCCGCGCAGCGTCGTGCGGTGCATGACGCGGCGATGGCGACGCTTGTGGCCGGTGGCGACGTGCATCGTGCGCCAGTTGTCCCAGATGATCAGGTCGCCGACCTGCCAGGGATGGAAATAGCTGAATCGCCGCTGCGTCGCGAAGTCGCGCAGCTCGCGCAGGAGCTCCGCGCTCTCGCTCTCTTCGAGACCGACGATCGATTGCGCGAAGGCGGGGCTGATGTCGAGGACGCGGCGGCCGGTCTCGGGATGGCGATGCACGAGCGGATGGACGACCGGCTCGAAGTCCGGGACGGTCGCCGGATCGCGGGCGTAGTCCGTCGAGGCTGCCTGATGGATGGCCTGCTGGAGCGGCCCCAGGCTGTGGACGACTTCCAGGCCCTCGATCCGCTGCTTCAGCGTGTCGGGGAGCGCATCGTAGACGTTCGCGAGATCGATGAAGCCCGTCTGGCCGCCCTCGGGCGGGATGGTGCGGGCGTAGAGCAGCGCGCCGCGGCTCGGGAACGCGGTGTAGGTCAGATCCGAATGCCAGGAGATCTGGCCGACGAGATCCTCCGCGCCCGGGTCGCCTTCGCGGACCTGATCGAAGCGTCCGGCGGCGAGCACGATGACCTCGGGATGGCCCTCGAGCCGGATCGCCTCGATCGGATGGATGTCGGGCTCGCCGAAGACACGCGTGAGGGTCACATGATCTTCGGGCGTGAGATCGAGACCCCGGGCGAGCAGCACGCCGTGCTCGGGCAGGGCCTTCGCGAGTCTTGCGCGATCGGCGTCGTCGAGGCGCTTCAGGTCGAGGCCCCGGATCTCGGCGCCGAGCGCGTCGCAGAGCGGAGAGAATTCGAGGGTCATGATCGACTCCTTTCGGAAGGGCCGTCGCCGGCACCCAGCATTTGACGCGTGAGCAGAACGAGCACCTCGCGGAAGCGTTCGAGCGATTCGGGCGCGAGGGGATCGAAGGCGAGCGATCGCTCGACGACGCGCCGCGCCGTCACCCAGAACATCGAGGTCCCGGCGATCGCGGTCGCGAAGACGCCGGCGTCGATCGGCTTGAAGAGCCCGAGCTCGACGCCTTCTTCGATCTCCTCCCGCACCGACGCGAGGATCTGCTCCGAACGCGCTCGCACGCTGCTGCTGCGGGCGGGCAGCTCGTCTGCGATCTGGCGCAGCAGGATGCGGGCCGCCCAGGGCCGCCCGCTCAGGAAGTCGACCCAGGCGGAAGCGATCGCCTCCATCCGCGCCATCGGATCGTCGGCCGAGCGTGCCGTCTCGATGTGCGAGCGCAGCGCGTCGAGGATGTCGGCGAAGACCGCGTCGTAGAGCGCGTCCTTGTCCGCGAAGTAGTAGAGGAGCGAGGGCCGGCGCATTCCGAGCCGGCGGGCGACTTCCTCGAGCCGGGCGCCGGCCAGGCCGCTCTCGCCGAAGACCGCCTCGGCGACGGCGAGGATCTCGAGCCGCCGGCGCTCGAAGCGCGCGGTCTTCGGGGTCGAGGCGGGATCGGGATCGGGCATGGCCCGAGATTATCTACGGCAACGTAGAATTTCTACTTGAAAGTAGAAATATTCAGTAGGATCGCCTCGACCGTCGGCCCGCCGGCCGTTCGGCTCCGCTCGTATCTCGGGCCCGTCCGATATCGCTCGAGGGGCGAAGGGGAAGCAATCATGAGTGCGACGACCCGACGCCGTTTTCTCCAGGCGACGGTCGCATTGACCACGGCGACGGTCGGCGCCCGGTCGGCCGGCGGCCGTGCCGCCCTGCCGCGAGCGCCGGGTACGCCGCCGAGCCGATACGGGGCGCCGTCGCCGTTCGAAGCCGCCGTGGGTCGCGTCGGGTTCGTGTCGATGCCGGGTGCCCCGGCGAGTGGCGCCTCGCGGACTCCGCTCGAGCAGCTCGAAGGAACGATCACCCCCGCCTCGCTCCACTTCGAGCGACATCACGGCGGTGTCCCCGAGATCGATCCCTCTGCCCATCGCCTCGTGATCCGCGGTCGGGTGAACCGGCCGCTCTCCTTCCGGGTCGACGATCTGAAGCGCTACCCGCTCGTCTCGCGACACCATTTCCTCGAGTGTTCGGGCAACAGCGCCGCGCTGGTCGCCCCCGTCGCCGTCGACCAGACCTGCGGCGAGCTCCACGGTCTCGTCTCGGGCAGCGAATGGACCGGAATTCCGCTGCGCACGCTCCTCGGCGAAGCCGGGCTCGCGCCCGGCGCGCGCTGGCTCGTCTGCGAGGGCGCCGACGCCGGCCGCATGAATCGCAGCGTTCCCCTGGCGAAGGCGATGGACGACGGCATGATCGCGCTCTACCAGAACGGGGAGCGACTGAGGCCGGAGAACGGCTATCCGCTGCGCCTGCTTCTCCCGGGCTGGGAGGGCAACATCCAGATCAAGTGGCTGCGCGAGATCACGGTCACGTCCGCGCCGGCCATGACGCGCGAGGAGACGTCGAAGTACACCGATCTGCGTCCCGACGGCATCGCGGACCAGTTCAGCTTCACGATGGGCGTCAAATCCGTGATCACGCATCCGGCGGCGGGCCTCGCGATGGCGGGCCCCGGCTGGTACGCGATCAAGGGACTCGCCTGGAGCGGCGCTGGAGCGATCCGCGGGGTCGAGGTCTCGGTCGACGGCGGCCGGAGCTGGCGCAGCGCGCAGCTCGACGGCGTCGTGCTCGATCGCTTCCTGACCCGCTTCCGATTCGACTGGGAATGGCAGGGGCAGGAATCCGTGATCCTGAGCCGGGCGACGGACTCCGCCGGTCGGATTCAGCCGTCGCGATCGGCCTGGCTCGCGGAGCACGGCCCGAGCTTCAACTATCACTGCAACGCGATCCAGGCCTGGCGGATCTCGCGCTCGGGGAAGGTGGAGAACGCGTATGTCGAAGCCTGATTGCCCGCGACCGGCCCTCTCGCATCGCCTTCGTCCTCGCCCGCGCCCGACGGTCCGTCTCGTGCTGCGCGCGGCGATCGGCGCGCTCGCTCTCGCGCTGCTGGGCGGCGGCTCGCCCGACCTCGGAGTACGGCTCGACCCCGCCGCGCTCGGCCCGCCCGTCATCCTCCCGGACGGGACCGGTCTGCCGCCGGGCAGCGGGTCGGCTCGCCAGGGCGAGAAGATCTACCTCGAGCACTGCGCCGCCTGTCACGGAATCGACGGAAGCGGCGGCGCGAACGATGCGCTGGTCGGCGGGCGCGACACGCTGGCGACGTCGCGACCCGTGAAGACCGTCGGGAGCTACTGGCCGTATGCGACGACGCTCTTCGACTACGTTCGCCGGGCGATGCCGTATCCGGCGCCGGGACTGCTGAGCGACGACGAGGTCTACGCGGTCAGCGCCTGGATCCTGGCCCTGAACGGGATCGTCGACCGGGACGCCGTGCTCGACGCGAAGCGCCTGGCCGGAATCCGCATGCCCAATCGGGACGGCTTCCGCCGCGTCGACGATCGCCATCCGTCTTCGTCGTCGTCGGCGGCGGCGACGGACCGGGCCGGGCCGGGCGCCGAGACGGCCCACGTCGTGGGTGTGGACCATCTCGCGATCCGCGTCTCGGACATGCAGAGATCGGGCGAGTTCTACGCGAAGCTCTTCGGGCCGGCGGCGAAGAAGCCGCCCCAGCCGATCGTCGCCCATCCGACCTCGGTTCCGAGCCCGCATTATTGGGTCCGCATGGGCGCCAGCTATCTCGCGATCTCGCTGGCCTCGCCCGAGAACGGTCCGCCGGGCTTCGATCATCCCTGCTTCAACTTCGGTGGAATCTCGCCCGCCGAGATGGCCCGAAAGCTGGCGTCGCTGAATCGGGAATACGAGCAACTCGCGAGCTACGAGATCGCGACCGATTTCTGGGCGCGCGACCCGGCCGGAAACCTCCTCCAGATCGATGCCGATCCGGAGGGTTATTGGGAGCGCCTCGATGCGCTCGCCCGCGCCGTCCCGGCCGAGGAGCTCGACGCGATCCGCGGTCCGGCCGTCTTCCAGACGATCCGGATCGCGCACGTCGCGCTCGAGGCGAGAGATCTCGAAGCATCGGCCGACTACTACCGCGAGCTGCTCGCCGATCCGGACGCGGACGGGCGGGGCCGCCCATTCCGGGCAGGTCCGGCCCGGGTGACGCTGGAAACCGCTTCGGGCGGGGCCTACTTCGCCGTCGAGGTCGCCGGCTTCGAGCGCGAGGCCGTCGCGAAGACGCTTCGGGCACTCGGGATCGAAGGCGTGGTGGAGCATCGCGAAGAGGACGTCGTCGAGCTGCGGGATCCCGACGGGATCAAGCTCCAGATTCGCGGCGCCATCGCTCGCCCTGGCGGGCTCGGCGAATCAAGTCGCGACCGGGCGCCGATGAGGACGGCCCGCATGAACGGCGAGAACGACTAGCGCGAGCACGAAGCAGCCGGAGACGACCAGGAGAGGGCTCACGGGACCCGCCGCGTACGACATCGCTCCGAGCGCGGCGAACGAGGCCGAGGCGATGGAGGCGAGCGCGCCGGCGAAGCCGGAAGCCGTCCCCCGCAATCGGTCGTCCGCGCTCAGCGCCTCTGCGAAGGCCATCGAGACCACGATCGACTGGCAGAAAGAGACGACGAGCAGGGCCAGCAACAGATTGATCACCGTCAGGGGAACGAACACGAGCAGCGACACGAATCCCGCGAGGTAGGCCGAGACCCCGGCGAGGCTGACGGCCATCAGCTTCGTCATGCCCAGGCGAACCACGAGCCGGGCCGCGATCAAGGCGCCGAAGATCGATGCCACCGAGCTCGCCGATGCGTAGAGCCCGACCTCTTCGGCCGACTTGCCGAACAGATCGCTGAGCACCGACGGGAGCACGGTCAGGAACGTCATCGAGGCTCCGGCGCAGAGCGAGAGAATCGCTGCGTTCCGGGCGAACTGCGGGCTGGCGATCAAGCGCCCATACGCCTCGAGCGCCCGCCCCGCTGCTGCGTCGTCCCGCAGCTCCGCGGACCTCGTCTCCCTCAGGTAGACGAAAGCGAGGCCGAAGACCGCGATCGCCGAGGCCGCCATGAAGCCGAACAACGAGCGCCAGCCGAGATGCTGGACGAGCAGCCCGCCGATCACGGGGGCCGCGAAGGCCGGAACCTGCAGGCACAGGGTGATCAGCGACATCGCCTGGCCGGCTTCGACGCCCTCGAATACGTCCTGTACGGCCGCTCGCGAGACGACGCTGAGGGCCGCCGAACAAACGGCCTGGATCACGCGGCATGCGATCATCAGCCGGAGATCCTCGACCGTCAGCGCGAAGAGGCTGATCGCGGCGAGGCAGACCAGGCTGACGAGCACGATGGCACGGCGCCCGAGCCGATCGGCCAGTGGGCCGATCAACAGCTGCATGGACCCGACCGAGAGCAGGAACGCGGTGATCAGCCACTGCACGTCGCCCAGCCCGGCGCCGAGCTCCTGAGCGATCGATGGGAGGGCCGGAATGAAGAGGAGCAGGGAAACGGGGCTGGCCGTCGCGAGCACCATCAAGAGCCAGAGCGGCGGACGGGTTCGAACGAGGATCGAGCGCATCGGATCGTCACTCCAGAGCCGCCGTGCGAGACGCGCCGGAGAGACGCAGCGCGCAGACACCCCAGCCTACTCGAGGCGGGAGCGACCCTCCATTCGGGATGGATCGGTCATGCGTCGGTTCTGGAATCGATGGGAGACATGACGGCCCGGATGCGAGCCCTGGATGGGGGAGCGGAGTGGTCTCGAATCGGCGCTGCTCGCCGGATTCCGGCCGCCCCTCAGCCCTGCATGCGCTTGCAGTTCTCGGGGATCGGGCGGGGCTTCGCGTTCTGCAGGACGAAGGAGATCTGGCGCTCGAGCACGTCGCGCGTCCAGCTGTACATCGCGTCGGCGGCGGTCGCGCCTTCGGGCTTGGTGCACATCTTCTCGCGGCGACCCCAGAGGAGCAGCACCGGCTTCGATTCTTCGCGGGCGATGCCCAGCTCGGCGGCCATGCTCTTCGAGTCGCACGAATGCTCGCCGCAGATCACGACGACTTCGTCGGCGGATTGGATCGCTGCTCGTGCCGGATCGCTCGGGGCATCGCTCGCAGCGCCGTTTGCGTCGCCCTGGCGCGGCGTGCTGGCAGTGAGCGGGACGATCTCGAAGGTCGAATCCGTCCGCTTGGCCTGGGATCGCAGCAGCGCGACCAGATCGGCGTCGTGCTCTCGATCGAAGCTGACGAAGACGCGGGTGCGGGCCATGGGTTCCTCGGCACGGAATGAGACGCGGCGACGGGAGGACGGTCGGCGCGGAGACGGTCGACGGGGCATGCGCTCGAGAGCGCATGCCCCGCAGATGGCGTCGGGGCTCGCCCGGGTGGCCGCCGTGCGGCGGCCAACGGGCGGACCGCCTAGCGGCGGTTGCCGCGGGGCTTGTCCTCGGCCTCGTTGACGCGGAGGCTCCGGCCATCGAGATCGGTGCCGTCGAGAGAACGGATCGCCTCACGAGCCGAATCTTCCTGCTCCATCTCGACGAACGCGAAGCCGCGTGCGCGACCGGTCTCGCGATCCATGATCACGTTGACCGAGGCCACGTCGCCATGACGTGCGAAGAGGGACCGGAGGTCGCTCTCGGTGGAAGAAAAGGGGAGGTTGCCGACATAGATCTTCTTGCTCAAATGAATTCCTCGTCGGGGCCGTCAGTGCGGTCCGCCGACATGCCGTGCGCCTGATCCAGATCGTCTGGACTCGGGCGCGTGCGGCGATGAAACGCCCCGAGAAACGACCTTTCGGGCGCTCTCGGAACACGATTGGGTTTTCGATTGGGGACAGTGGGGCCTGTTTCGGCCGCGTGCTGAATTCCGATCGGAAGCACGAATCGAGGCGGACCCTAGCAGAGATTCCGGATCCTGACGAATCGCCGCCTTTTCGGCCTCCCCCGACACGCCCGTGTGCCTGTTGCCGGCTCCGTGCGCGGTCCGGCCGGGAGGACCGGGGCGAGCCTCCAGGCACTCGCTCCGCCGTTTCAGGGCGCCAGGGGCAGCTCGATGCGGAAGGTCGTGCCGTCGCGATCCGACCGGACCAGCTCGAGCGTCCCGCCGTGGTCGAGCAGGATCTCGCGGGCGACGCTCAGGCCGAGCCCCGACCCGGATTCGGGCCGCGTCGTGAAGAACGGATCGAAGACCGCTGCCTGGGATTCGGGCGCGATCCCGGTCCCATCGTCGCTGATCGTGATCTCGACGCGGTCGTCGCCCACGACGCGAGACTCGACGACGACGCGGCTCGCGTTCGCCTGCATCGCGTTCCGCATGAGGTTGATCAGGACCTGCTCGATCTCGATGGGGCTCATCAGGACGCGCACCGGCTCGCGACAGAGGTGCGGAACGATCTCCACCTGCGGACGCTCGCCGCGCGTGCGCGTCGCCGTGATGGCGCGATAGATCACGAGCTCCAGCTTCTCGACCCATCGCTCCGCCCGCTCCTCGCGCGCGAAGGCGAGCATCGACTTCAGGATCAGCGCGCATCGCCGCGCGTCTTCTTCGATGCCGTCGAAGCATTCGTCGGCGATCGCTCCGTAGTCCGATCGCCAGGAGAATTGTTTGGCGTACTGCGCAGCGGAGAGGATGGAGCCGATCGGATTGCTGAGCTGATGAGCGGTCCCGGCGGCCATCGTTCCCATCGTCACGAGGTTCTGCTGATGCCGGATGAGCCGATCGCGCTCGAGGCGTTCGGTGACGTCGCGGGTCACGGCGACGACCCGGAGCGCGCCCTCGGCCGTCAGATAGGAGCGAAGCGAGACGTCGAAGAAGCGCAGCCCCCGGTTCACCAGCTGGAAACGAATCGCCTCGTCCCGGGCTGCACCCTTTTCGAGCAGCGTGGCCCACGTCGCTCGGCAGCGCGCCAGATCGTCGGGATGGATCGTGTCGAAGACGTTGCGCCCGATCAGCTCCTCGGGCGTGCGGCCGACGCCCTCCGCGTGACCCGGGCTGGCGTAGGTCAAGCGACCGGATTCGTCGAGCTCGGCGATGAGATCGTAGGCGTTGTCGGCGAGCGCGCGGAAGCGGCGCTCGCCCTGCTGGTGCTCTGCGACGGACTCCCGCAGTGCGGCGTTGGTGCGCTCGTAGAGCGAGGAGTAGAAGTAGGCCGTCGAGAAGACGGCGACCATGACGAGGCAGGCGATTCGATAGGAAGCCGCAATCGACTCCGCGTCGGAAACCGCGAGGAGCGGGACGAATCCGGGGACCTGCGTCGTCTGTGCCGCGAAGAGCAGGCTCGCGAGCACGATTCCCGACCACACGAGTCCCGCCCTGCGGCCCACCAGGAGGACGGCCTCGACGGGGACGAGCACGAGGAAGAAGAGCCCCGCCGGCCAGCGCCCGGCGGTCGCGAGCGTGATCGAGAAGGCGATCGAATACAGGATGACGACGGCCACCGACGTGATGAAGGGGATCGGGACGCCGAGCCGGAGGGCGAAGGCGGGGAGGAGCGCAAAGGGAATCGAGACGAGGCAGGCCTTCCCGGAGAACTCCGAGCCGAACGAGATCTGGTAGGCCGCCGTCCAGGCGAGATTGAGGACCGAGAGCGCGACCAGCAGGAGGAGCAGGCGACCTCGGCGAAGGAGCTCTTCGGCGTTCGGGCCCGACTGGGGGCCGAGGAACCAGTCCGAGATCTTCGTCAGAGAGAGGCTCAGGGAGCGCGCACCATTCATCGCGGGATCTCCATGGCTTCGTCGCGCTCGCGCCATCGAGCGAGCCGGTCGGGCGAGAGCCGGGCGGATTGTGCCAGAAAATCTTCGATCCGGAGGCTCGAATCGTTCGGGCGCTGCGCCGGGGTGCGGCGACTCGACTTCCTCGTGCGCGATTCGAAGGCGCCGAGCAGCGCCCGGCTTCGCCTCGGCGGGCGCCGATCGGCCGGCGGTCGAGCGAGGGCGGCAGCGGTCATGCTAGGCCGGGTTCGGCGTCCCGGGCGGGAAAGTGGGCGGGAAGGTGGGCTGGACGGTGGGCGGAGCGCGCGCCGGAACGGACTCGGGCGTCCCGATCCGGCTGTGGCCGGCCCGGTCCGCTCGCAGGGGATCGACGAGCGCCAATGCGTCGGGCGGGCTCGTGATGCGTGTCGAAGCCGGATCAGCTCCGCCGGCGCGTCGCGAGCCCTGCGAGGCCGAGGCCGAGCAGGAGCGCGGTCCCCGGCTCCGGAACCGGCTGGACGTCGAAGACGCTCGTGAACGAGGCCGAGTCGCCGGCGGAGAGATCGAAGCGGAGCGTCAGCGCGATCGAGGTCGTGGTCGCGACGAACACCGACTCCTGTACCGGGATGCCGAACGAAGCGGCGCCGAGCGAGACGCTGCCGGGGCCCGAGGCCGTGGTCGGATCGTCGAAGAGCGTGCGGACCGAGACGCCGTCGATCAGGCCGTCGTAGATCGACGTCGCGCCGGTGTTCGAGAGCGTCACGCCATTGAAGTTGTTGTCGGTCGCGCCGCCCTGGATCGAGCCCCGGATCAGGCTCGGCGGGCCGAAGGAGATGGCGCTCGGGAGCGTCACCGTCACGACGAAGCTCTGGGTTCCGGCGGTGTTGTTCGTGACCGAGAAGACGTTGTTGATCGTCGGATCGGGGTCGACGAAGAGGCTCCAGTCGTCGAGCGACCAGTTGGCGCCGGTGTTGTAGCCCGAGCCGACGCAGCTCATCTGGCCTTCGCTGCCGGCGCTTGCGCAGCCGAGGCCCGGGTCGGCGTCGGTCAGGGTTCGGAACGAGGCTTCGTTGCCGGCGAAGCCGACGGTGATCGAGACGGCCTGCGCGTCTCCAGCGGCCAGCATCAGAGCGGCTGCAGCGGTACCGATTCCGAATCCGAGGGTGATCAGCTTGCCGAGCTTCATCTTCTGGCTCCTTCCCAAGAGTCGAGGGCAGTATCTCACGAATGGTCAGGCGGGTGGGCGACGAAATCGTGCCGATTGGATGATTTCCGCATCCGGTTGCACACCGGAGAGCGTCGGCGGCGAGTCGACCGGGGCGATTTCGCGTGGTTTTCGCTCGATGCCACCACGGCGGCTGTGGACCGCTCTCGGGGAGTGATAATGTGAAAATGGTTCATAAAAGAGTGTCCGCCTCATCCCGACCCCGATCGCGAAAGGAATCCCGATGCCCGAGCTCCGCCCCCACGCCGCGAAGAGCGACGCGCTCTACGGATTCAGCAAGGTCTTCGTCCACGACCTCGATGCGATGGGTCGTTTCTACGAGGAAGTCTTCGGGCTCGTTCCGTTCAACCGCCACCAGGACGTGATGTTCGGCCGCGCGATTGACGAGATCTCGTTCCATGCGACCGCGCCCGGCGCCGGCGCACTGACGCTGATCCATTTCCTCGACTCGACGAAGCCGATCGCGGGCGAATCGGTCCAGGGCTTCACGACGACGGACCTCGCGGCACTCGTGAAGCGCGCCGAAAGCGCCGGCGGCCGGCTGGCCGAGCCCATCCGGCGGATCGAAGAGTTCAAGCTCGACGTCGCCTTCGTGCTCGATCCCGAGGGCCACATCAACGAGGTCGTCCAGCTCGACGCCTGACGGAGGCAATCGGAAGCTCAGGCCGCGAGACGTGGACCGCCAATTTCACCCGGCACGATCCGTGCTGAGTGGCGGGCATGCTCGCCACCACACCCGACCGACGTCCGCCCTTCTGCCCCCATCCCGACTGTGAATCCCGAACGAATCCCGCTGCTTGGCGCTTCATCAAGAAGGGCTTCTACTGGCGAAAACGCAGCCCCCACCGCGTCCAGAAATACCAGTGTTCACGCTGCCGACGAGGATTCTCCTCCTCCACCTTCTCCCCGGCCTACTGGCTGCGCCGTTCCGACCTCCTGCCCGACGTCTTCCATCAGCTCATGAGCTGCGCCGGCTTCCGGCAAATCGCTCGCGCAAGGGGCATCTCCCACACCACCGTGCGCCGCATCAGCGACCGCCTCGGCCGCCACTGCCTGCTCTTCCACGAGAAGTCGAGACCGAAGTCGTGCCCGAGAGAACCGCTCGTCCTCGACGGATTCCGGAGCTTCGAACACAGCCAGTACTGGCCCATGGACCTGAACCTGGTCGTCGGCCCCAGCCTGTTCGTCTACGGTTTCAGCGACGCGGAGCTTCGCAGGAGCGGCACGATGCGGCCCGCGCAGGCCGTAAAGCGAGCGACCCTCGAGCGGCGCTACGGGCGGCCCGATCCGGCGGCGACACGTCGCTCGGTCGAAGAACTACTACGGAGAGTAGTTCCGCCGGGCGGAACGGTGGAGCTGCGCTCGGACGAGCATCAGGCCTATCCGCAGGCCTTGTCGCGCCTTCCCGATCGCGTCTTTCTCCACGCGCGGACGAGCTCGAAGGCGGCCCGGACGACGAGCAACCCGCTCTTCGCGGCGAACTTGTCGGACCTGCTGATCCGGCACTCGAGTGCGAACCACAAGCGGGAGACGATCGCGTTCTCGAAGCGGCGGCAATCGGCGCTGTACCGGCTGGCGATCTGGACGGTGTGGCGGAACTACATGAAGGATCGATCGGAGAATCGGCCCCGAGGCACGCCCGCGCAGGCGCTGGGGATCACGACGGGTCCGCTCGGGCTTCGGGAGATCCTGGCGAGGCGGCTGTTTCCGGAGCGGGTGGGGATCACGGGGTGGCTCAAGCGCTGTTACGAGGGGCGGATCCGGACGCGGGCGATCGAGCGGTGTGCGGTGCATCGGGCGAGGTATGCGCGTTAGTCCCACCATAACTCGGCGAGCCGCAAAGGACCGCTCTGTGATTCATGGGGGTGAATTCTTCGGTCCACGTCTCAGGCCGCGAGACTCTCTTCGGGCTCCGGCGGAAAGTAGAGCGGCCGATCGATGCCGTAGACGGCATTCAGCTGCGCGATGAAGCGCTTGTCGTTCATCGGATCGGAGGGCGTGTCGCAGCGGATTCCGCGCCGGGCGAGATCGGCGAGCAGGATTTCGAAGATCTGGTCGTGGCCGATGTCGTCGGTGCGGTCGATCGCGGTCTTCAGCTCGGCGAGATCCATGTAGACGGATGCGCCCCAATGGACGAGGAAGCGGAACTCCTCTTCCGGGATGCGCTGGATGACTTCGGCGCCGGTCGTGATCTGCCAGGCGCCGGCGCGCTCGGGATCCGGGCCCATCAACGAGTCGAAGGCGAGCCCGGCGGGCATGCGCTGGTCGGCGGGCCCGCAGGCCTCGGCCGTGTGGAACATCATCTCGTTCTCGACGACGGCGGCGCGGCCCCACATCGGGGCGCGCAGCTGCTTCGGCGGCTCGTGGGGGCCGTCCGGCCAGTAGGTGAAGCCGCCGCCGATGCGGCCCTTGTAGTACCAGGCGATGACCTGCGCCTTGCGGGCCTGCCAGCGCTTGAAGAGCCCCGTCTTCACCATGATGTTCATGAGCCAGACGGGCGTGTTCTCGAGCGTGATGCCGCGGAAGCGGGTGGCGTCGACATGGGGCGAGCCGCCGCCGGTGCAGGGGCCCTGGATGTTGAAGAGCATTCCGTCGGGCTCGGCATATTTCGCGCCCCAGTAGTCGCGCACGAGATCGAGCATGCGCGGGCTGTAGAAGCAGTCCTGGATCTCGGGGTAGAGGCAGACCTTGTCGTAGGAGAGAAAGCCGCGGAAGACCGGGCTGAGGAACATCTCGAGCCGGGGCTCGACGCCTTCCGGGATCATGCCCGACGTCGTCGCGATCAGCTCCTCGGCGTTCTCGAAGTGATGGGCGATGATGAGCGGCCAGGGGCCGTTTTTTCGCACCACGCCGAGCAGGCGCGCGTGCTGATCGTCCGAATAGATCCCCTCGACGATGCGGGGCTCGGCGACGGGGCGCAGGATCTTCGCGCGTTCGATGTCCATGGGGGCTACTCCTCGTTTCGGGGTCGGGCGCGCAGCCCGATGGCGGCGACGGTCTGGGCGACGGCGAAGGCGAAGAAGTCTTCGCCGCTGATCTGCTCGATCTCCCGGACGATGGGCGCGAAACGCCGGCGCGCCGCGGGCGAGAACGCATGCCGTGCCGCGCGCGCGTTCGCGATCTGTTCGGGCAGCGGCATCGTCGCTTCCTGCAGCACGAGGCCGACCGTCGTCTCGAGAACCCAGAGATAGGCGGCCGCGAGCTCGCGCCCTGCGAGGCCCGCGCGGCCGAGGATCTCGACGAGGGCGGAGGAGGCGTCGAGCCAGGCGGGCGAGGTCCGGCCGGAACGGCCGATCATCGCGAGGATCGCGGGATAGCGGAGCAGGCGCGCGCGCAGATCGCGCATCCACGACTCGACCTGCGCCTGCCAGGGGACTTCGGCGCCCGCCGGCACGGCGCCCGCCTCGAGGATCCCGGCCATCACTGCGTCGAAGATGTCCTCGAGGTTCTCGAAATGCCGATAGAGCGCGGCGGGCACGGCCTCGACCTCGCGCGCGATGGCCGAGATCGTCGGGACGGTCTTCGGATCGCGCTCGAGGATCGCGCGCACGGCATCGAGGATGCGCTGGCGCGAGAGGCGTGCCGGGCGACCGCGCTTCGCCGGCTCCGTGCTCGCGGCGCCTTGCCCGTTCGCTGCGGATTGGGATCGTCGTTCGTCTGCGATCTCGATCATCGCGGCTCCCCGTCCCGATGCGACGCCGGCGTTCGACCTAACGCGGGACCATCCCGCCGTCGACGAACACGACATGGCCCGTGATGAAGCTCCCGGCATCCGAGGTCAGCATCAGCGCCGGCCCCACCATCTCGTCCGGATGCGCCATGCGCGGCATCAGCTGGATCGCGGTCATCTCGGCCTGCTGCTCGGGCGTGTTCGCGAGCACCATGTCCGTCTCGGTCGTGCCCGGTGAGAGCGCGTTGACCCGGATGCCGAAGGGGGCGAGCTCGGCCGCCATCGAGCGCGTCGAGGACATGAGGCCCGCCTTGCCGATGCCGTAGAGCGAGACGCGCGACGAGAAGAGGAAGGCCGCGCCGGAGAGCACGTTCAGGATCGCCGCGTGGCGGCTCTGCTTCAGATGCGGGAGCGCCGCCTGTGCGAGGAAGACTGGCCCGCGCAGGTTCACGTCGAGGGATTTCGCCCAGGCTTCGGCGGTGTACTCGCCGACGGGCTGGGCCAGGGCCGTTGCCGCGTTGTTGACGACGACGTCGATCCCGCCGAATTCGGCCACCGCGCGCTCGACGAGCCGGCCGAGGGCGTCGAGGTCTCCGAGGTGCGTGGGAACGCCGATCGCCTCGCCGCCGAGGCCGCGCAGATGTTTCGCCGTCTCCTCGCAGGCGTCTTGTTTTCGACTCGCGACGACGACCTTCGCTCCGGCTGCTACGTAGCCCTCGGCGAGGGCGCGGCCGATGCCGCGGGTTCCGCCGGTGACGAGGACGACGCGGCCGGTCATGTCGAAGAGGGCGTTCAGCTTCTGGCGGTCCAATCGGGGCACTCCATTGATTGTGAACGATGTTCACATTAGATGGGCGAGGGCACGGGGGCAATGGGGCAGGGCGGGACGGAAACGCCCCCTCCGCTCCCGGCCCGCGGCGACCCGGGCCGACCCGGCCTGTCGGGCTCGGCCGGGATGGGGCCGGCGAAGTGACGAGCGAGCGCGCTTCCATGCGCCGAGAAGGAGCGAAATGGAGATCCGGGCATTCTTCGACGAGCAGACCTGGACGCTGACCTACGTCGTCCACGACGGCCGGGTCGCGGTCGTCATCGATCCGGTGCGCAACTACGATCCGAAGAGCGCGCGGACCTCGTGGCGATCGTCGGAGGAAGTCGCCGCCTACCTCGAGCGGGAGAAGCTCACGGTCCCCTACGTCGTCGATACCCACGCGCATGCCGACCACATGACGGGCCTCCCGTTCTTCAAGGAGCGCCACGGCGCGAAGAGCGTGACCGGCGCGCGGGTCGGCGAGATCCAGCGCGCCTTCCGCGACATCTATGACCTCGGCGACGCGTTTCCCGTCGACGGCCGCCAGTTCGACCTCCTGATCGACGAAGGTGTGCGGATCGGATTCGGATCGCTCGAGATCGAGGCGATGCACACCCCCGGCCATACGCCCGCCCACATGTCGTGGAGGATCGGCGACGCCGTCTTCCTCGGCGATACGCTCTTCATGCCCGATTACGGCTCCGCACGCTGCGATTTTCCCGGCGGCTCGGCCGCGGCGCTCTTCGACTCGATCCAGCGCCTCTACGCCCTGCCGGACGAAACGCGGCTCTTCGTCTGCCACGACTACCTCCCGGGCGGCCGCCCGCTCGCCTATCAAACGACCGTCGGTGAGCAGAAGCGGAAGAACGTCCAGATCGACGCACGGACGACCCGCGAGCAATACGTCGCCTTCCGCGAGAAGAAGGACGCCGGGCTCGAGGCGCCGGCGCTCATCCTGCCCTCGATCCAGGTCAACATCCGTGCGGGCGAGCTCCCGGAGCCCGGCCCCAACGGCATCGCCTATCTCAAGATCCCGCTCGACGCGTTCGGAGGAGGCTGCGGCCAATGAGTACCCATCGTGAACTTCTGCCCTCGCAGGCCCACGCGGAGCTCGGCGATTTCAACGTCGTCGACGTGCGCGGCGCCCACGAATACCACGGGCCGCTCGGACGCCTGCCCGGCGCCGCGCTCCTCCCGCTCCCCGAGCTCGAGGCGCGGGCCGGCGAGCTGCCGAAAGGGCGCGCGCTCCTGCTCGTCTGCCGCTCCGGCGTCCGCTCGCTGAAGGCCTGCGACACCCTCGCTGCCCTCGGCTTCGGGCCCGTCATCAACCTGACGGGCGGAATGATCGGCTGGAACGAGGCCGGGCTCCCCACCGATCGGACCGCTCCGGCGTCGCTCGCCGAGCTCGTCGAGGGCCTCGTCGCCTGGGCGGCCCAGGTCGGCGCGCGCTCGCGCGAAGCCGTGCGCGGCGAGCTCGAGACCGCGATCGGTCCCGACCTCGGCCACGCGTCCGGTGAAGGCGCCGCCGGGCCGACCCGCGCGGGCGTCGAGCGGGCGATCGACTTCGTCGAGCAATCGTTCCGAAGCAAGGAGTCTCCGCCGCCCGATCTCGCGCTCAGCCTCGCGTCGTATCGGCGCTGGCTCGCGGGGCTCTGAGCATGGAGGGCCTCGCGCTCGGCCTCGCCTTGAGCATCTTGATCGGAGTATCGCTCGGCTTCTTCGGCGGCGGCGGCTCCATCCTCACCGTCCCGCTGCTCGTCTACGTGTTCGGCCTCGCGCCGAAGGAGGCGATCGCGAGCTCGCTGCTCGTCGTCGCCGTCGCCAGCCTCTCCGGCGCCTATCAACACGGGCGCGCCGGCAACGTCGAGCTCCGCGTCGCCCTGCTCTTCGGCGCCGCCGGCATGCTGGGCGCCTATCTCGGGGCCCGCGCCGGCGCGTTCGTCGACGGCCAGCTCCTGCTGCTCCTGTTCGCGGCGATGATGATGGGGACGGCGATCGCGATGTGGCGCGGGCGGCGCGCGCCGGCGAGCGATGCCGTCCGCCGTGCGCCGATTCGCCTGCTCGCCCAGGGCTTCGCGGTCGGTCTCCTGACCGGCCTCATCGGCGCGGGCGGCGGATTCCTGATCGTGCCCGCCCTCGCGCTCTGGGCCGGCCTGTCGATGCCCGCGGCGGTGGGGACCTCGCTCGTCATCATCGTGCTCAACACCCTCGCCGGCTTCCTCGGACAGCTCGCCCACGTCGACGTCGACTATCGGCTCGTCGCCGGCGTCTCCGCCGCCGCGGTCGTGGGTTCCTTCGGCGGTGCACGCTTCGCCCGGCGCGTCGATCCCGCTTCGCTCCGGCGCGCGTTCGCCGGCTTCGTGCTCGCGATGGCCGCCGTCATCTTCGTCCGCGAGACCGACGCCTGGATCGCCGCCGCCCGCTCCGCCGCGCCGACCTCCGGCCCCCAGCTCGTCTTCGTGCTCTTCGTCCTCGGCGTCGGCATCATCGCGGGCCGCGCCTCCCGCGGCGGCGGCGCCGATCCCCTCGGCGAGCGTTATTTCACCGAAGGGGCGGGGATATGAGCCAAGCCGGGAGGGAAGTCGGAAGTTCAGCCGGGAGTGAAGCCTGGAGCGGAGCCGACGCTTCGCAGGGACTCACCGCGGGCGCGGGCGACAAGGTCGGCGCCGCCGACCCGGCGCCGAAGCCAGCTCGGCCCGGAGGCCGAGCCCTCCTGCGCGACGTCTTCGTCGCGGGAACGCTCGCGGGGATCGCGATGATCCCGTTCGCGGCGTTCTTCCGGGCGCGTGGGCTGCGCGTCAACGAGTATGGCCGCAAGACGCTCGCGCTGCTCGTCGGCGAAGTCGCCCCGCCCTTCGACTTCGTGCTGACGTTCGTGCAGCACATGATCATCAGCTGGAGCGCGGCCGTGCCGCTGCTGATCCTGCTCGCATCGCCGGGCGCGGGCGGACGGAGCCGCCGGATCGCCCTGGGTGCCGCCTATGGCGCCGCGTTCTACGTCGCCGTCAACTCCCTCGCGCTCCCGCTGCTCTTCGGCGATCCGACGCCCTGGACGCTCGGATTCGAGACCGTCTACCCGAGCCTCGTGATCCACCTGGTCTACGGCGCCGTCCTCGCGGCCACTGCGAGGTCCGGGCGTACTGCGAGCGACTAGAGAATCGTTCGCCTAACCACGCCCCGTCAGCGCGTAGATGCCGTCCTTGCACTCGTGGGCCTGCTTCGACGTCGTCGAAGGCACGATGACGGCGAGCTCGTCGACCATCTCGGTCGCGATCTCGCCGAGCGTCTTGCCGAGGCGCGGCAGGTTCGCGCCGGCCTGGCCCGTGCCCGGGCCGCCGCCGAGACCGCGGGCGGCCATGAACCGCAGCAGCGGCGCGTCCGTCATCGAATCCCGGAACTCGACGACGAGGGTCACCGAGCCGAACGAGGAGACGAAGCTCGTGCTCGAGCCCGACTGCTCCGAGGTGTGAAGGCGCAGATCCTTGAGTCCGACGTTTACGACGACGGCGCAGGGGCCGGGCGTCCGGGTCTGGCGAACGGGGCTGTCGGTGGTGATCCCCGCCAGTGTCGAGGCGAGCATCTCGCCGACCTGCTTCTCCTCGTCGGCGGAGAGCGGCGACTGGCCGTCGGCGTAGAGGAAGCCCGCCACCTGCACGATCACCTCGTCGTAGCGCCCGAGATGATGGTCGGGCTTCACCCAGAGCACCGATCGCTTCGTGCTCTTCGCGAGCTCGAGACCATCCGACGTCCGCTCGGCGATGCCGCGCCGCGCGCTGCTCGAGACCGCGGGGCGCGATCCGTCCCCCGCGCAGCCGAGCAGCCCGCTCGCGACGCCGGCGAGCAGCAGGCCCGCCGCGAGCAGCGATGCGGACGGGAGAGGGCGGAAGAAGAATGCGTTGCTGGGCATGGGAGAGCTCCAAGGGATGGGGGCCCCGATTCGGGGGCGGGGCCAACGGTGGGAAGCGGAGGGCCGAGCGGCGCTGCGGTCGTCGACGGAGAAGGTTCGGCCTGGCAGGAAAGGCAGTGGCACTGGGAAGTGCAGGCGCCCACGCACGGGGCGGGGACGGCGACCGATGGGCATGCGAAGCCTCCAGGGCAGCCGGGCGTGTGGCCAGACGATGGCACGCGCTCGCAGATCGCACCAACCGGAGCGTCGGACGCGGAGCGCGCTCGGGTCGAGGGGCGAATGAGGCGAATAGGGCAAACGTGGCAAACGGGCCAATGGCCCCAATGGGCGAACGGGGGCAGATGGAGGCCAGCGGGGCCGAGGAGGCGAATTGGGCGCATCGGCCATTCCTGCGAGCCGGGCCGTGGGGTGCGGAGTCCCGTCCTGCGCTGGCGCCGGGCCGGGCCCGACGGACGCGGCGCGGCGGCGGGCACCGGCCCGGGTATCGCCCCGCGCCGAGGCGCGGTAGGCTCCCGGCCGTCGATCCCGGCCCCGTCCTCCGGCACCAGCGGAAGGGCAAGCGGCCCGGCGAGCGGCACCCGGAGAGATGGCCGAGCGGTCGAAGGCGCACGCTTGGAAAGCGTGTGTAGGGCAACCTACCGTGGGTTCGAATCCCACTCTCTCCGCCATTGAGTCCGCGGTGGCAGAGACTTCTCCCGCGAAGCCCGGTACAGGCC
>JAWKRX010000040.1:0-41342 GCA_041389425.1 Myxococcota bacterium | reverse complement strand
GACGCCCATCCGCGCACTCCAGCAGACGGTCGCGGCCGAGGGCTGGGAGCTCCCGCTCGATCCGCCGGGCGAAGCAGCGACGGTGGGCGGCACGATCGCGAGCGCCGCGATGGGCCCGCGCGCCCAGGCCTTCGGGCGCGTCGCCGATGCCGTGCTCGGGCTCGAGCTGGTCGGCGCCGACGGCACGCCGTCGAAATGCGGCGGCCGGGTCGTCAAGAACGTGACCGGCTACGACATGGCGAAGCTCTACACCGGCTCGTTCGGCTCGCTCGGCGTCGTCGCCGGCGCCTGGCTGCGGCTGCGCCCACAGCCGGCGCAGCGGGCCGTGCTGACGAGCCGCGTCGCGCGCGATGGCGCGAGCTTCGAACGCGCGCGGGCGCGGGCACGCTGCGCGAGCGCCCGCGCCTTCGTCTGGAACGAATCGCCCGCCGATCGCGAGGCCGAGCTGCTCGTCGAGCTCGGCTCGGGCGAAGCGGGCCTGCGCCACGATCAAGAGGTGCTCGCCCGCGACTTCGCCCTGGTGGCCGCCGAGCCCGATGCCGTCGATCGCTTGCGCGACGCACGGGCGCATGCCGCGAGCCGCCATCCGATCGGCCTGCGCGCCCGCGTCCTCGGGGCCCGGCTCGGCGAGCTGCGCGAGGCACTCCTCGCCGCGGGCTTCGAGCTCTCGATCGATCTGGGCCTCGGCGTGCTGACGGCGCGGGGCGGCGAAGCGCCGATCGCTGGCGATGGCCTGCTCGGCCTGCGGGAGCGGGCGATCGCGTGCGGCGGACACGCGAGCTTCGAATGGCTGCCGGCGGCGGGCTTCGATGGAATCGACGTCTTCGGAGAAGCGCCGGGAACCCGCGCGCTCGCCTCGGCCCTGAAGGCGCGCTTCGACCCGCGCGGCATCCTCAACCCCGGCCGCTTCGTGATGGGGAGCTGAGGCGATGACCCGCATCGACGCACCGATCCCCGAATCGGCAGCGACGACCGCTTCCGATGCGCTCGCCTGCTCGCCCCTCGCCGGCCGGCTCTTCGGCGAGATCCACGCGGCGACGCTCGATTGTGTCCACTGTGGCCTCTGCCTCCAGAGCTGCCCGACCTATCGCGCGACCGGCCGCGAGACCTCGTCGCCCCGCGGCCGCATCTATCTCATGCGCGGCCACGCCGAAGGCCGGCTCGACGATCCGGCGCTGCTCGCCGAGGAGGCCTTCCTCTGCCTCGGCTGCCGCGCTTGCGAGACGGCCTGTCCTTCGGGTGTTCGCTACGGCGAGATCCTCGAGAAGACGCGCGACGCCGTGCGCGAGGCGCAGCCCGGCGGGCGGGCCGTGCGCGCGATCGAGCGGTTCCTGCTGCGCGAGATCGTGCCGCGGCGCGCGCGGCTCGGAGCGCTCGTCGGCCTGCTCGCGATCGTGCAGAGGCTCGGATTGATCGGCCTCGCCCAGCGCGTCCTGCCCGCGGCGCTGGCCGCGCGCGCACGGCTGCTGCCGCGCATTCCCGCGGCGGGCGAGCGCCGGCGCATGCCTGCCTTCACGCCGGCGATCGGGCCGCGCCGCGGTCGTGTCGCGCTCTTCGAGGGCTGCGTCATGCCGGAGTTCTTCGGTCGCGTGAACGACGCGGCGCGCCTCGTGCTCGCGCGCGCGGGCTGGGACGTCGTCGTGCCCGAGGCGCAGGGCTGCTGCGGCGCGCTGCACGCCCATGCGGGGGACCTCGAATGCGCGAGCGATCTCGCGCGGCACAACGTCTCGGTCTTCGGGCCGATGCTCGCAGGCGGCGCCAGAGAAGAGAGGATCGATGCGATCCTCGTGACCTCCGCCGGCTGCAGCGCCGCGCTCCGCGAGCTCGAACACTGGATCGGCAGCGAAGGCCACGCGCTCGCCGGCGGCGTCCGGGACGTGCTCGATTTCCTCGCCGAGGTCGGGGCCGTCGATCCGGTCGATGGCCGCGCTCCCGCCCTCACGCTCGCGCCGATCCCGCGGCGCGTCTGCTACGACGATCCCTGCCATCTGATCCATGCACAGGGCATCGCGGCTGCGCCGCGCAGGCTCCTCGCGGCGATTCCCCGGCTCGAGCTCGCCGCCCACCGCAACCCGGAGGCGTGCTGCGGCGCCGCGGGCATCTACAACCTGACCCATCCCGAGATGGCGGCGCGCGTGCTCGCGCCGAAGCTCGATGCCCTCGAAGAGGCGGCGCCCGAGATCGTCGCGACCGCGAATCCCGGCTGCGCGATGCAGATCGCGGCGGGGCTCGCGGGGCGCGGGAGCGCAGCGCGGGTCGTGCATCCGATCGAGCTGCTCGAAGAGGCGTCTCGGGGGGCGTAGGGCTGAGCGCGCTCTGCGAGATCCAGGTTTCGGGATTGCCGGCCGACGTGCCTTCCAGGCACGACGAATCATTCCGTGGACGACCCGCAGCCCCCTCGATTTCCTCGTTCGAGCATGCGGGGAATCGCGTGCTTGCAACCGATCATCGCGCTGCGTCCTTCCAGTCGCCGGGGCATCCGCAGGGGGATCTCCTGACGGGGACTCTTCACGGCCTCTGAGGCGGGGCCTGCAGGAGATGGGCGCTGACGTTCCCGGGCATGTGCCCGAATCCGCGCCGGTGGGCATAACGCCAGCGGCCGTCCTTGCGCACGAAGCGGTCTTCGTACCGATTCGCCCAGACGGGCTGGAGCGGGAAGTCGGGCGTCCGCTGGAACACGGTGACGTAGTAGCGGACGACGGCGCTGCCGTTCGCTTCGTCGATCTCGACGATCGGGTTGTGGATGCAGTGGCGCGTCTTCGGCGTGCCGTCGTCCGGGTAGCGGCGGGTCCAGCGTTCGAAGTTCTCCTGCACGGCCCGGCTGCCGACGAGCGGCTGGCCGCCCTCGGTCTCGAACACGGCGTCGGCGAAGAGCTCCCCGACCCCCGCGAAGTCGCCAGCGTCGATCCGTTCGGGATAGGCGTAGACGAGGTTCATGATCTCGATGTAGCTCTCGGTGATCCCACTCATTGCTCACTCCTCTGGCGTCCCGGACCGGCGCTCCGGGCCCCGGGCGGAGCCGCGATCATGGCAGGCTAGGGCGGAGGCGGCGAGCGGGAGGCCGAAGGTCAGGGCGTGTACGGCGATCGAAGGATCGAAGTCGCCCATCCGCTGCCCGGCCCGTCCGGTGACCGGACAGCTCCCGCTCCGCCCACCTCTACCGATACAGAAACGCGTCCGGCGTCTCCTGCGGCGGCCGCCATCTCGGAAACGCCCCGAGACTGAAATCGCCGAGGCTCCCGCGGAAGACGAGATCGAAGGGCAGCAGCGAATCGCGGCCGCGCACCGCGCCGTAGCGCTCGCGCAGACTCTCGTAGACGAACGTCGACTCCGCCGTCGGCCGCAGGTCCGCCTCGTCGGTGAGTCCGAGCCGCGCCTGTTCGAGGTAGGTCTCGCGATTGGCGTCCGCATCGAAGCGGGCGCCGGCGTCGATCAGGCTGTTGCGGCGGACGGCTTCGTCGAGGGCGGCGGCGAGCCGCGTCAGCCGACGTTTCGAGATCCGCTGGGCGCGGGAGACGGGCGGCGCGTCCTCGTCGCGACCTTCGGCCGTCAAGAGGATCTCGAGCACGCGTCCGCCGCGCAGGACGACGCCGTCTTCGTGGAGCTCGCCGTCCCGTACGTCGCCGTTCAGGAGCTTCGGGTTGAGACCGAGCCCTGTCTCGCCGGCGACGCTCGGGTTCTCGCGCAGAAAGCCGCGGCTGATCCGGATGTTCTGGGGGCTCGCCTGCTCGAGCTCCCGACGCGCCAGCTGTCCGGCGTCGCGGCCCCCCTCCGAGTCGGGAAACTCGGTCGCGACGCCGCGCAGGACGGAGGCGCGTTGATCGCGCCGCTCGAGGCGTTCGAGCTGCTCGATCTGCTCGCTGGCGGATTTCTCGACGAGCTCGAGACGCTCCTGCGCCGGGAAGTCGGGGATCAGATCGGCGAGCCGGAGGGCGCGGCCATGGCGATCCTCACCGCGCTCGTACGCGTAGAGCCATTCGACGACCTCGCGCTGATGCGCGCCCTCCGGATGACGGAGCAGGTAGCGGTAGCCGGCGAGGGCCGTGGCGCGCTGGAAGTCGGGGAATCCCGTGAAGGGTGAGATCAAGGCGCGGATCGGCGCCATCACGATCGTCATCGCGATCGTCGGCGTATCGATCAGATAGGCGAGAGGCGCCGGGAGGTTCGGGTAGCGCGGGCGCGCGACCCACTCGCCCGCCAGCCGGAAGGCCAGTGCTTCGCGACGGCCGCTGCGGCGCAGGCGCCGGAAGGCGTCGTACGGATTCTGCCAGTCGTCCTCGAGAAGCTGACGGGCGTGGCGCGCCATCGGGTCGTCTGATGGGCCCGCGCTCGCGAGCGCGGCGAGCGTTCGCCGGGCAGGCTCTTCGTGGCCGTCTTCGTGCTGCGCGAGGGCGCGCACGAATCCGACGCGACTGCGACCGGCGCGTCCGGCGGCCTCGCGGTAGCGGGCGAGCTCGGGATCGAGGCGGCCGGGGGCGAGGGGCGCGACGAGCAGTGCGGTCGCGAGCGCCCGCTCGCTCGCGCGGGTCGCTTCGTGCGTCGCGTTCGCCTCGAGGGCCCGGGCGAGCAGGTGATTCCGGCGCTCGAGCGATTCGAGGGCCTCGTTCTCGAGACGGGCCGCGCGGCGGCGGAGCCGGTCGTGGGCACCGGGGTGGGGCTCGAGGAGCTGGCTCGCCGTCCGGCTCTGGTGGAGCGCCAGCGCGGGCTGGCCCTGCTCGATCGCCTGCTCGGCGGCACGCACCCGGCGCAGGGCGAGCGTCCGTGCATGACGGATCTCGTCGCGGGCGACCAGGCGCCCGACCTCGGGAGCGACGGGACTGTCGGGATGGGCGGCGAGGAACTCCTGGCGCAGGACCAGCGCCTGCCGGCCCGTCTGGGAGAGCGGCTCGGCGTTCGAGAACTCGGCGAAATAATGGATCAGGCTGTTGGTCAGCGTGAACGGGGCGAGGATGAAGCCCGTGATCACGCTCTGGCCCAGGGGCTCGGCGATGCTGTTGAAGGTCCGGGCGAAGAGGCGATGCCAATCGTCCCGGCGGCGGCGCCGTGCGAGCTTGAGGGGATCGTCGGCGATCGCCTCGTCGAGGCGGCTGGCGAGGCGGGGATCGATGCCGCGCTTCTTGCGCAGGGCGCGCGACGCTTCGCGATAGGCGATCGGATCGCCCGTCGTCGTGTTGCGCAGGTCCGTCGCGAGCGGGAGCAGATGCTTCGAATCGCCGGGCTTCCGCGTCTCGGCGACGTTCGCGAGGGCGGCGTCGACCGCGGGGTCGGCCTCCGTCGCGACGAGGGCGAGCCGCGCGAGCCGGGCCGCGGCGAGCTCGGCCGGCGAGGGCAAATGGGTCGTGTCGCTGCCGAGGGGCTCGAGCAGATCGTCGACCACCACCGCCCTTCGCAGACGCATCGAGCAGCCGGTCGAGCCACCGAGCGCGACCAACAGGACGAGCAACAGCAGCGCCGACCCCACGCGCGGGAACGGCCCGGATGCGATCCCGGTGCGGATCGATCGCTCGCTCGGGTCGCGATTTTCAGCGGTCGTAGCGGTCGGCATCGATGGTCAGAGTGAGGGCGAGGAAGGCCTCGAGGTTCCGTGTCGCTTGAGCTTCTCCGGCCGTCCATCGTGGCTCCCGACGAGCTCGTAGAGCTGGATGGCCGCGTCGGCCAGCTCGCGAAAGCGGGCGGGATCGAAGGTCAGGCTCTCCGGGTGGAATGGCGTCGAGGTACTCGCGCGCGAGGTCAGCCAGAAATCGCCCAGCCGCAGCAGGTGACGCAGGCGGTTCTTGCTGCCGCCGTGGCGGGTGGCGACGCGCTGGAGCTCCTGCAGCGCCACCAGCGTCCCGTCGGGCACGACGTGTCAGTTTCGATCGCATACCTCGCCCGTACGACGTCCGCGCGTTCGATCTCCTCCTGGACGATCCAGCGGTAGTGGCGCCGGTCACGCCCGATCCGTCTCCCGCCCCTTCGGCCGGCTTCGGGGCGCGTCCTCTCCGGCGTCGACCAGCTCGCCCAACAGGATCGAGCTGCGTCACGCGTTCGTCGAGCGCTCTGCGGACGCCCTCCGGATCGATCGGTCGTGCCGGCGTCCCACGCCCTCGGGAACCGGATCGACGAGCTCGATCCCGATCTTCACCGCGCGGTCGATCCGCTCGCAGACCTCCGCGCTCGCGAGCGCCGCCAGCCACGCAGCTCGTCCGAGAGCCGCGCGCTCTCGCGATAATGCTGCGCAGCGAGATCGAAGGCGCGCAGTCCTTCGAGCGCCCCTTCGCGAAGGTGATCACGGCATCCATGTATCCGCTGCGCAGGGCCGCCGCTTCGGCGCGTTCGAGATTCTCGAGGCGCAGCAGCGACGCGCGGTAGACGTTGCAGCCGCTGAAATCGCGGGCCGGCGGGGAACCGGTAGGTATCGTCCGGGACGTGGCAGCGCAGGACGGCGACGGCCTGAGGACCTTCGGTCGGACCGTAGATCGCGCTTCCTTCTGGCGCGCGGAGAAGGTCTGGCGGCCGGTGCTCGCGAGCAGCACGAAGATCGCCAGGGCGATCGACGCGGAGGTCGAGCGCGAGCCGCGCGGCGAGGCCGACACGCGGCCGCTCAACCGCGGGGCCGCGCGGCGCCGTCCTCGGCGCGGCGTCACATCGCGCGCGGGCTTCTTCTCGCGATCGCCACTGCGTCGGCTCACGACGGCGTTCAGCATCTTCTCGGTCGCGATCACCCGCGCGTGGCGGCGAGCCTGATCCGAGTCGACGCCGAGGTCGTGAAGGAATCGCCCGTCCCGTGGCGCGGCGCGGCGGCGCCCTCGACCCTTGGAGTGAGTCGTCGTCTCGACGAGTGCGCCCGTCAAGCCGCCCGGCGGGATGCGTACGCGATAGTCGGCGAGCGCGGGGATCTCGAACCCGAGTGCGCGGGCCGCCTTGCGCAGGGCGTTCATGAAGGCGTCGTAGCCGCCGTCGCCCGGTCGCTTCGGCCTTCTGAGCAGGCCCTTGTAGGCGACGGCGACGCCCTCGGCCTCGGGCGTCTCGCGGCTCGAGACGTGGACCAGCGCCAGCTCTCGATCTTCACGAGCTGGTCGTCGGCGTCTTCTGGACGTCGGCGATGATGTAGGGGAGGTCGTCGGGGTGCGACGTCGCGCGGTCGCCGAGCTCCACGATGCGCTGGAGCACGGATGCTGCCCGATCCTCGGCCGGCAGCACGATTCCGAGCTGCGCGAGATTCTGGTCGAGCGACGCCTTGCCGGAGAGCTTGCCGAGCGCATAACGCCGGGCGCCGCCGAAGCGGTTCGACTGCGAGGCGCGTAGCGTAGAGGTCGCCCTTCGCGTCGCCGTCGGCATGGATGCCGGCGGTCTGGGTGTAGACGTCGCGGCCGACGATCGAGAGTATTGGCGGCGATCTCCTTGCCGGAGAAGGTCGCGACGAGGTTCGAGATCGACGAGAGGCGTTCCTCGCGAATGCCGGTCGTGCAGTCGGTGTGGTCGTGGATCGCGGCGACGACCTCGGCGAGGAGGCGTTGCCGGCCCGCTCGCCCATGCCGTTCACGCTCGTGTGGACACCGCGGGCGCCGGCGGCGATCGCGGCGAGGCAGTTCGCGGTCGCGAGGCCGTAGTCGTTGTGGCCGTGGTATTCGAAGTCGACGGCGGGGAAGGTCGCCGTCATGAGGCCGACGAAGCGGGTGACCTCATCGGGCGAGGATGCCGAGGGTATCCGCGAGAGGTAGATCGGAGGCGACGCGCAGCTCGTAGCTGCTGGACCATCGCGAACACGTAGTCGAAGGAATCGCGGACGCCGTTCGACCAGTCTCGAGGTGAACGTTGACCGTCAGGCGCCAGGCCGCGCATAACGGATCGTCTCGGCGACGCGGGCCCGATGCTCGGCGGGCGGCATGCCCGGCGCTGCTGCGGGCAGTGATGGCGCTCGGAGCCTTCGTCAGCAGGTTGACGACCTTGCCCCCAGCCTCGCAGATCAGTCGACGGATTTCTTGCCGTCGCAGTAGCCCAGCATCTCGACCCGCTGGATCAGGCGCGCCGAACGGGCCCATTTCGTGATGGCGCGTGCGCTTCCATCTCGCCGACGGAGACGCGGATCGAGGCGACCTCGATCCGATCCACCTCGAGATCGGCGAGCAGCATGCGGGCGAGCTGGAGCTTCTCGATCGGCGTGTAGGAGACGTTGGCCGTCTGTTCGCCATCGCGCAGCGTCGTGTCCATCACCGCGATGTGGCGCGGCTCCGGGGCCGGGACGCTGGTCTTCTTGTCGTGCTTGTCGCGGAGCTTCAGATAGCGGGCCTCGGGGACGGAGCGGGGGCTGGAGAGCGTCCGATCTTACCCCCTGGCCGCGGGGTCATGAAGGCCGCCTTGGCGTGTCCGGCGCGCGCCGCGCTGCGCGCGCGCGCCGCCCACGCGGGCCGGGCGGCGCCTGCTAGTGTCCGCGCCTTCGGGGCCCCCTGCGTTCCGGCGGGTCCTTGCGAGGAGGGCGATGGAGCCGACGGTGGTCGAGGTAGGGCCTGCGCAGGCGGGCGAGCGGCTCGACCGCTACAGCGTCGCGACTCGCGGTATCGCGCGCGCGCGTGCACGCCATCTGCTGGTCGGGCGCGTCGTGCTGGCCGGGCGCCCGCTCGGGCTCCCGGACAAATCGCGCATCATCGCCGGCGGCGACGAGTTCGGATCCTCGGAAACCTGCGCGCCGACGAGGAGCGCGCCCCGAAGCGCGCCCGGACCTGCCGCTGCGCGTCGTCGCCGAAGGCGGGGCTGGCTGGTCGTCGACAAGCCCCGGCACCGGTGTCCACCCGCTCCGTCCGGATCAGCGCGACACGGTCCTGAACGCCGTCGTCGCGCGGCATCCCAGATCGTCGGCATCGGCGAGGGCGGGCTGCGCTCCGGGGTCGTCCACCGCCTCGACGTCGACACGACGGGGGCCCTCGTCTTCGCCTTCGACGAGGTCTGGCGGCGGCTGCGCGGCGCCTTCAGCGACCACCGCGTCGACAAGCGCTATCTCGCGCTCGTCGCGGGGCGCTGAAGAGCGCGCCCGGTTGAGCTCACGCTCGCGGTCAGGCGCCATCAGCCCGCTCACGTCGAGGTCGCGCCCACGGGCCGCCGGTGTCGCCAGCACGTGACCCCGATCCGCAAATTCGCCGAAGCGACACTCGTCGAGGTCAAGCTCGAGACGGGATTCCTGCATCAGATCCGCGCCTCGATGGCCCATCTCGGCCATCCGGTCGTCGGCGACCGTGAATACGGCAGCGCCGGGTCGAACGCGATCGCCGCGCCGCGGCCGATGCTCCATGCGCGGCGGCTCGTCGTCGACGAGGTCGCGGCCGACGTGGCACTGCCCGCGGATTTCGAGGCGCTGCTCGCGGCGCTCGAGGCCTAACGAACCCGCAGCAGCGTCAGGCCGTCGCCGACGCCGAGCATGACGCGGTCGAAGCGCTCGTCGGGCGACGCGCGTGTTGAACTCCCGGATCGCCCGTGTGTCGGCGCCCTGCTGCGCCGCGTCGATCACGGCTCCGGACCAGAGGACGTTGTCGACGACGACGAGCCACCGGGCCGGAGCAGGCCGTGGAGCAGCTCGGTGGTTCCAGCTCGGTCTTCACCGCGTCGACGAAGGCCAGGTCCACGATCGATCGGCGGGCAGGCTCGCGAGAGGTCACGGTGCGGGGGCGAGGTGCAGGTCGATCCGATCCTCGACACCCGCGCGGCGCCAGAGCGGGCGGCCGACGTCGGTCCATTCGCGGCTGACGTCGCAGCAGAGCAGCCGGCCGTCCGCCGGGAGGCCGCGGGCGATGCAGAGCGCCGAATAGCCCGTGAACGTCCCGAGCTCGATCGCGCGGCGGGCGCCGACGAGCCGCGCGAAGGTCAGCAGGGCCCTCCGGCGGCACCTGCATGATCGAGGCCCCCGATCCGCTCGCGCGTCACGCTCGCGGAGCTTGGCAGAGGATCTCGTCGGGAGGCGTGCCGTGTGCGACGAGATAGGCGTGCAGCCTGGGCGAGAGGAGGCCTGATCGACGGGTCGCTCATCGGGTGGGGCTCCTCCTCCCTGTGCCGGATCGATCGACCGCCCTTTCATCCGCCGGAACGGCGCTGACCCGATGGATCGCTCGATGGGCGCTGCGCCGCGCAACGACGTTGGCCGCGCGATGGCACGTCATTCCGGCTCGGATCGGGTCCACGAAGAAGTCAGGATTTCGGTTGATGGCCCACCGCCAGGTCGTTCGCGAGCAGGAGGGCGCCGCTCACGCGCGCTGACCGATGATCCGCGCACTGCCGCCTGGCCAGCGCCCGCTACTCGAAGGCCGACGAAAAGAAGCTGATCGCGCGCCTGCGCCGGATGTCCGTCGACGATCTCCACGACGGCGCGCCTTCAGCGTGCTCCTTCATCGCTGGTCGTCGCCGAGGAGCGCCAGGCGGATCGCCGCGCGGCCCACGAGCAGGAGACGCTCGCCCTTCGGCCGGCTGCGCAAATCGGGATTGTCCGCCGATCGCGTGGCGCGGCGATCGAGGATCTGCGGGCGACGATCGTGCTGACGGTGGCGCATCCGACCGAGGCGCTGCGCTGGTCCTTCGCGAGACCTCGACCGGATCGATGCGCCGTTCTCGCGGCGCGAGCCGCTGAGCGGTGCTCCGCTGCACGATTCGAGGAAGAGATCCTGGCCGAGATCACGGGCATGTGGCCCTCTCGACCAATCTGCGGACCCGCAAGCCGACGCCGCTGGACGAAGGGTTATGCGATCCACGTGCTCGGGGACGTGCTCGTGCACGCGGTGCCGCAGGTGACCTCGAAGCTCTTCGCGCCTTTCGCGACGCCTATCAGGCGCGCCCGCCGCCGTAAGCTGGAGCGGGTCGCCGGCGCCACGCCGGGAAGCCTGCGCGTCGGCTCCTGGATGGGCAGATCGGGACGGTAATCCCTTCGTCACGGCGAAGATCACCGCCCTCGCCGTCTGGCAGTATCGCGAGGCGATCCTCCAGCACTTACCGCTCGCGCATCCAGCGCTCATCGAGCGCCTCACGGTCTCCGATCGGCGGCGACCGGTCTCGGAGGCGCTCGAGGCGTCGATCCGCCGATCTTGCGCGAGCTGCCCGATCTCGCCAGCCGGATCGACGGCCGCAACTCGGAGCGCTACCGCATCGTTGAACGCGATCGCGGCGCGACTCGACGCACGGCTCCGCGAGGAGGCCTCGAGCGCCCGCCGCCTCGGTGGCTACGGTCGACGCGCAGGCGATGGAGACGGACCTCGAGCTCATCCGGACGAGCCTGATCGAAAACCGGGGCGGCCGCCTCGGCCGCGGCGCGCTGGCGTCGCTGATCGAGGAGCTCGACGTCTTCGGCTTCGATCTCGTCCTGCTCGACATCCGCCAGAACCAGTCGAAGCATCGCCAGGCGCGCTCGGAGCTGATCTGGCCTCGTCGCCGGACCGCTCGAATCCCTGCTGCTCTCCGCCCAGCGTGCGTTCCTCGAGGAGATCATCCTCGCCGAGGAGTCGATCCCGATCCTTGAGACCGGGCTCGAGATGCGCGCGCAGGTCCTGATACGCTCGCCTTCGTCGCGAGTCAGCCGATTCCGCCGGGCGGCCGCTCGATCCGGGACCTCGTCATCAGCGACACCGAGGAACGCCGTCACCGTGCTCGAGTTGCTCGCCCTCTGTCGCCAGGTCAACTCGTCCGGGCCGCACGCGCGCCGGGCGGCTTCGAGAGCGACGTCGACATCGTCCCCCTTCGAGTCGATCGAGAGCCCGCGGGCGCCGTCGTCTCGATGGACCGGCTCTACCGATCGGCGGCCTATCGCCGCCAGCTCGAGGCCCGCGGCATGCGCCAGCAGGTCATGATCGGCTACTCGGATTCGATGAAGGACGGAGGCTTCCTCGCCGCCGCCGAGGCGCTTCGAGAAGGTCCAGCGCGAGCTTCCGGCCCAGGCGCAGCGAGGCAATCCTTGGTTGGAGTTCTTCCACGGGCGCGGTGGCACCATCGCCAGCGGCGGCGGCCCGACCCATCGCGATCCTCGCCCAGCCGACCGGAACGGTCCGCGGGCGCATCAAGCTGACGGAGCAGGCGAGGTGATCGCCTCGAAGTACGGTACGCGCAGCGCCGCGGCCTACCATCTCGAGCTGCTGCTCTCGGCGACGCCGAGGCACCGTCGCGCCCGACGTCCCCGGTCGCGAGAAGGAGCCGGCCGAGAGCTGCGCGAGGCGCTTCTCGATCCTCGCCGCCGAATCGCGAAGGCCTACCGAGCGCCGCTCACGAGACCGAAGGCCTCGCCGACGCCTTCTACGCGATGACGCCGATCGAGAGACCTCGATGCTCGACCAGCCGCCTCGCGCTGCTGTTCGGCGACCCACGATCCGGAACCTGCGGGGCGATTCCCTGGACGTTCTCCTGGAACCAGACGCGCATCCTGCTGCCGAGCTGGTACGGCGCAGGCTCCGGATTCGAGACCTGGCTCGGCACCGCGCCTGAAGCCGGGACAAGAAGGGCCTGCGCGTCTGGCACACGATGTACCGGCGCTGGCCGTATCGACCGGTCGTCGACAATCTCGAGCAGGTGCTCGCCAAGACCGATCTCCACATCGGAAGACGTTATGCGGAGCCCGCCGGCGGCGAGGGCGGCGCCGACGAGGTCTTCCGGCGCATCGAGGCACCTGAACGGCACGCGCCGGCCGTCCAGATCTCGGGAGAACGGGCGCTGCTCGCGCGCGAGCTGAGCTGCGCGAGGCCCGGATACTCCGGACACCTACCTCGGTATCCTCCATCTCCAGGTCGAGCTGCTCGACCGCAAGCGATCGGCTCGTGCTGCTGGGCCTGGGCGCCGATCTGAGCGCGTCGATACGCGATCCAGCTGACGATCAACGACCGCGGCTGGCCTGCGCAACACGGGCTAGCCGGCGGCTTTTGTGGGTCGAGGCGAGGCCGGGAGTTCTCGGCGATCCTCGAGCAGGGCGGTCGATGGAAGGGGACGATCGCCCGATGCGGATCCATCTCGGCGTTGCCATTGCGGTGCCGTGCTTCGAGGTCGAGGCGCCTGACGACGTCGAGGTCGAGGATTGCAACTGCTCGATCTGCCGGATGACGGGATTCCTGCATTCGATCGTGCCCGCGTCGCGCTTCCGGCTGCTCGCCGGCGAAAGATCGCTCACGACCTATCGCTTCAACACGGGCGTCGCACGGCATCGCTTCTGCAGCGTCTGCGGAATCAAATCGTTCTATGTCCCGCGCTCGAACTGGATGGGATCGACGCGGAATCTGTGCTGCCTGGACGTTCCGCCGGAAACGGTGAGGATCGTGCCGTTCGATGGCCGGGCATGGAGCAGCACGCGCACACGCTCGCGCACAAGAGCCGGGCGTGAGCGGAAGCGGCCGGCCCCGCCGGTCATGAAGCTGGCCGCGCTGGAGGCGGGCGGCAGGTGGAGCGAAGCAGGTCGACCGCGGATGCTCAACGCCAGCTGCGGCGGATTCTCCGCCAGCGACCGGCCTGCGATGCGCCGCTCGAGCCACCGACTCGGCACTGCGCTTCTCGCGCACGCTCGGTGGTTTCCGGCGCTCGGGGCCGTATCGAGGTCGAAGAGCCAGGGCCCTGGGCACCAGCGGCGCGATCAGTGGAGGACCAGGGCGCGCCGCCAGAACACGCCGTGGCGCGCGTGCAGCTTGTAGCGGCCGAGGCGGAGCGCCTGCAGCGCGCGGTCGCTGTAGTAGTAGATCGGGCGTTCGGGCGGGGCTGCGCCCCGGAGCAGCGCGTCGCCGAGATCGATGCCGTCGATCTCGCGATCGGGGGGCAGCGGGATGCCGGCGAGCGCCAGGGCGGTCGGCAGGAGATCGACGCCGGCGGCGGGCTCCGCGATGCGGCGCGGCGTGATCCGCGCCGGCCACCACGCGATGAGCGGGACCCGCATGCCGCCCTCGAAGGTCTCGTTCTTGCGGCCGCGCAGGCCGGTCGTCCGGCCGAGGTACCAGGGGCCGTTGTCGCTGGTCAGGAAGACGAGGGTGTCGCGCCCGTGGCCGGTGCGCTCGAGGGCGTCGACGAGGCGGCCGACGCTCGTGTCGAGGTCGGCGAGGACGTCGCCATAACGTCCGGCCTCGCTGCGGCCCGCCTGCTCGGCGCTCGCGTGCAGGGGCACGTGGGGGAAGGTGTGGGCGAAATGCAGGAAGAAGGGGCCCTGCTGACGCTCGATCCAGGCGATCGCGTCGGTGGTGTAGCGCTCGGTCAGGCGGCTCTGGTCGACGGGATCCGGCTCGATCGGCTCGCGGTCGCGGTAGAGCGGCAGCGGCGACATGTCGTTGCTGTGGAGGACGCCGAAATAGTGCTCGAAGCCGAGATCGTTCGGGAGGCTCGGGGACTCGTCGCCGAGGTGCCATTTGCCGACCATCGCCGTCGCATAACCCGCCGCCTTCAGGGCTTCGGGCAGCAGGATCTCGTCGGCGGGCAGGCGGGTCGGCCGATTCGAAATCCGCTGCAATCGATCCATGGCGTGGCCGTTCGGAAAGACCACCTGCGTCAGCGTCGTCCGGATCGGCCAGCGTCCCGTCAGGAAGCCCGCGCGCGAGGGCGTGCAATAGGGTGCGGGGGCGTAGAACGCGTCGAAGGCGATGCCGTCACGGGCGAGCGCATCGATGCGCGGCGTCGAGACGGCGCGGCTGCCGAAGGCGCCGAGGTCGCCGGAGCCGAGATCGTCGAAGAGCACGAGCACGATGTTGGGGCGCGGCGCTGCCTCCGTCGGCACGGTCTCGGCGTTCGCCTCCATGAAGGCGAGCGCCGCACGCTTGCGCGCCAGGCTCTCGGGATCGTCCGTCTGCACATGGCCGAGATCGCGCAGGACGAGCCATCCGAGCAGCCCGATCAGCGCCGCGACGCCGACGAGTGCGAGCGCGCCGACGCCCGCGAGCAGGCGCACGCCGGCACCACTCAACGCTTCCGCGCCGCCGGAGCCCCTGCGCCGCGCGCCGCACGGGCTCCCGTCGCGCGAGCGTGATCGGCCTCCATGTCACGAGCGCCGACGGCCTCCATGCCACGAGCGCCAACGGCCTCCATGCCACGAGAGAGCGCTTCGAGGGCCGCCGGATACATCCCCTGCTTGAGCAGTCGCATTGCCGGATCCGCCTTCGAGGCGAGGCTCGCCGCGAGCTCGACCGCCCGCGGCAGCAGCTCGCTCTCCGGGACGACCCGGTCGACGATCCGCCTGGCGAGTGCCGTCTCTGCGGCATAGCGCGTTCCCGTCACGATCAGCTCGTGTGCGGTCTGGCGTGGGACACGGGCCTGGATCAACGCCGTCATGCCGGGGTGGAGCGGCGCCTTCATGTCGATCTCGGGCATGCACCAATAGCCGCGCTCGCTGCGCATGAGGCGGTAGTCGTGGGCCAGCGAGAGCTGGGCGCCGGCGCCGAAGGCATGGCCGTTGATCGCGGCGACGGTGATCGTGGGGAAGGTGAGGACCCGGGCCATCAGCGCGAGGACGCCGGGGATGTAGCTCGCGCGTTCGTCTTCGTTTGCGCTCGAGAGCAGCCATTCGAGGTCGAGCCCGTTCGAATAGAACTTCCCCGTCCCGGTCGTGACCAGGGCGGCGGGATTGCCGGCGGCTTCGACCTCGTCGAGGGCCGAATGCCAGGCGGCCACGGAATCCGGTCGGAACCGATTCTCGGGAGCGTCGAACCGCAGGACGAAGACGCTGCCTTCGCGTTCGAGATCGATCATCGGGAAGCTTCCTAGCCTTTTTTCATCATCTGCAGGCTCATCGCCCGGGCCTTCGCGTCCTCGGCCTCCGGGATCAGCCCCTTCTGCATCAGGATGCGCGAGAGGTTCGTATGCGAGAGCGGGTCGTCGGGCTCGAGCTCGACGAGCTTCTCCGCGGCCTCGATCGCGGCCTCGAGTCGGCCTTGTTTGGCGAGGGCCAGCGAGAGGCCGTTCCAGGCGATCGCGAGCCCGGGCGCGGCGGCGATGGCCTCGCGATAGCGGGCGATCGCGTCGTCGATCTCGCCCTTCGCGAACGATGCGAAGCCCTGCTTGTAGAGCTGCTTGCCTCGGGATTCGTCGGGATTCGCGTTCTCGGTCATGGCGGAGGACTCCTTCGCGGGCGAGTATAAGCGCCCGAAGATGGAGATCCGAACCCTCGCGTCCCAGGAACGGCTCGAATTCGCCGACCTCCTCGATGAATGGCGACTCGCCGAGGGTTGGACGGCGGGCGATCGCTTCCGCTACCAGGTGGAATACGATCCCACCTGGTCCGACGAGAACGTGCTCGTCGCCGTCGAGCAGGACCGCCTGCTGGGGGGCGTGTCGCTGCTGCCGCGGCAGGTCCGCGTGCTCGGGCATTCGATTCCGACCGGCGGCATCAGCAATCTCTTCACGAGCGCTCGCCTGCGCGGCCGGGGGATCGCGACCGATCTGCTCGAGCGGGCCGCCGAGACCCTGCGCGCCCGCGGCTTCGAGCTCGCGATCGTCTTCCCCGGGCGGCCGCCCGCGACGCCGGACTACTTCGAGAAGCGCGGCTTCGTCGGCTGGAGCGGCCAGCAGTCGATCCTGCGCGTCGATCCCGAGGCGAGCCTGCGCGGTGCGGTGACGGATCGGGGCGACATCACCCTCGAGCCGGTCGCTTCGGAGAACGAGCGAGCGCTCCAATCGATCAAGGCGATCCATGCCGCGTATGCCGCGAGCCGCAGCGGAACCGTCGTGCGCGACGATGCCCTCTGGCAGGCCTGCTTCCATCTCTCCCCCGCGCCCTTCGAGGAGTTCTGGCTCGCACGGCGGGGGGGCCTCGCGGTCGCGTACGGCCGCGCTGCGATCCTCGACGACGTGCTGACGGCGACGGAGGTCGGCCGCTTCGAAGACGGCGCGGACGGGCTCGCCGCGCTGATCGCCCACCTGCTCGAGCCCCGCGGCGAGGATCCGCTGCTGCGCGGCGCGATCGCGAGCCGGATCACCAGCCGCGAGCTGCGCTCCTTCCTGGTCCTGCCGACCTTCGACGACATCGGTCTCACCGTCGCCCTCGAGCATCGGGGCATCCGCTCGCATCCGATGGACGACGCGCGCGCGAGCGTGCGATGCATCAACTTGACGGCGCTCGCCTCCCGCCTCGACGTCGAGCTTCTGCCCGGTGAAGACGGGCCGGGGTTCCTGCGGCGGATCCTGCCGCCGGACGGCATGGTGTACTGGCCGTCCGATCGATTCTGACGCCGCGGCGCTGCGGAGCGGGCGCACGCTTCGAACGCATGGGAGGAGCCGGATGACGCGCCGAACGATTCGACCGATCGCGAGGGTTCTCGTCGCCGGCGCCCTGTTCGCGCTGGGTTGCGGCGGGCGGATGCCGAAGGCGCTCGCGGAGGGCAGCGGACGCTTCGCGCCCTGTCCGGCTTCGCCCAATTGCGTCTCCAGCGAGGCCGGCGACGAGGCGCATGCGATCGCGGCCTATCGCATCCGCGGTGAGGCCGATGCGGCCTGGCGGGCGCTCGCCGACCACCTGCGAACCCGCGAACGGGTCGAGATCGTGACCCTCGAGGCCGACTACCTGCACGCCGTCTTCACGTCGGCCTTGATGGGCTACCGGGACGACGTCGAGTTCCGCCTCGATCCCGGCGCGGGCGTGATCCGGCTGCGCTCCGCGTCGCGGATCGGATACGGCGACATGGGCGCGAATCGCGATCGGATCGAGTCGATCCGCGCTGCGCTCGCGCAGGCCGGCTTCGTCGATCCGGACACACCGCGTTAGGTCCGTCCCGCGCGCCGGTCAGGCCTTCCGCAGCAGGACGAGCGTCGCGCCGTCGCCGCCGAGCCGGCGCGGCGCCGGCGCGAAGGCGAGCACGTGGCGGGCATTCGCGCCGCGCTCGAGCCAGCCGGGGAGCGCATCGCGCAGGATCGCCTCCTCGTTCGGCGAGCGTCGACCGACGCCGTGCACGACGATGACGCAGCGCAGGCCGCGCGCGACGGCGCTCTCGATCCGCATCGCGAGGATGCGCCGCGCCTCCGCCTGACGCGTTCCGTGGAGATCGATCCGCTCCTCGGGCTCGGGGTCGCCGCGGCGAAGGCGTCCGAGGGCCAGATCGTTGATGCCGGGCGCCCCCGCGAGATGGGCACATGCAGGATCGGGATGGCGAAACGCCGGCGCGCGCCCGCCCGCCGCGCGCTCCGGATGCGATGCCGCCCCGGCGCCCGCCGCGCCGCGGCGCGCGGGCGGGCGCTGCGCCGGTGCGCGTTCGTCGTCGCGCGCCTTGCCCTGTGCGAGCGGCTTCGCATCCCGGAGCAGATCGGCGAAGCGTTCGCCCTCGTGCGGCGGCTTCGCGCGCGCGCTCATCGCGGCCTGCGCGAGGCCGCGTCGGCGGCGCGGGCGGAGGGCTCGTCGCAGTAGCCGAGCAGCGTCAGCGCCTTGCGCGTGGAGCCGGCGTGGGCGAGCGCGAGCAGGGCCTCCGGCTCGAGCCAGCGATGGGCGGTGAAGCCCGTGATCCGGGCGCGCGCACCGGGCAGCGCCTTCGCGCGGAAGACCTCGAGCGCGAGACGGCGATGGGTGAAGACGTGCTCGATGCCGCCGACGCTCTCGAGCTCGCGGACCTCGAGGCCGACCGCTTCGCGCAGGATCTCCGGTGCTCGATCCTTCGCTTCCTCCCCTTCGGCGAGCAGACCGCCCGGGAGCTCCCAGAGCCCGGCCATGAGGCCCTTCTCCGGCCGCCGGACCGCGAGCAGTCGCCCGCCGCGATCGATCGCGACCGCGATCGCGCGCATCGAGCGCACCGCCGTCCGCTTCGCGCGGCGCGGGAGGGTCTCCGGATCGCCCGCGGCGGCGGCGCGGCAATGGACGCGGACGGGGCACGCGCCGCAATCCGGGCGCTTCGGCGTGCATAACGTCGCGCCGAGCTCCATCAGCGCCTGGTTGAGATCGCCCGGCCGGGGGCCGCGCACGAGGCAGGCGGCGAGCGCCCACAGCCGGTCGACGACGGCCTTCTCGCCGCTGTCGGCGCGGATGTCCTCGAGGCGCGCGAAGACGCGCACGACGTTGCCGTCGACGATCGGCGCCTCGCGGTCGAAGGCGATCGAAGCGACGGCACCCGCGGTGTAGCGGCCGACCCCGGGCAGGCGCAGCAGGGCGCCCTCGTCGCTCGGCAGCGCGCCGCCGTGATCGGCGACGATCGATTCGGCGGCGGCCTTCAGGTTGCGCGCGCGCGAGTAGTAGCCGAGCCCCGTCCAGACGGCGTAGACGTCGTCGATCGCGGCGTTCGCGAGGCTCTCGACGTCGGGATAGCGCGCGAGGAATCGCTCCCAGTACGGGATCACCGTCTCGACGCGCGTCTGCTGCAGCATCGCCTCGGAGATCCAGATCGCGTACGGATCCCGGGTCCGTCGCCACGGCAGGTCGCGGCGGTTCGCGTCGTACCAGGCGAGCAGCGCGTCCCGTACGCGCCGGATCGACGCGCCATCGGCGCCGTCGGCCTCGCGGCTCGCGGCGGCCGCGTCGGCCGCTTCGGCGCGCGCCCGCCGCACGGGGCTCTTCCGGTCGTGCGCGGGCTTCTTCGGCTTCGGCATGCTGGGCTTCATAGCAGGACGGGCAGGCGGCGCGCGAGACGCAGCGCCGTCGGTGTCACCTCGACCGAGAGCGCATGCAGCTCGACGCCGCGGCTCGCCGCGCGCCGGAGCGCCGCGCCGTAGGCGGGGTCGATGTCGTCGGCGGGGGCCACCGAATCGGCGTCGATCCGCTGGACGACGAACAGGAGCGCGGCCCGTTCGCCCGCGGCGACGCGCGTCTCGAGATGCTCGAGATGGCGCCGGCCGCGCGCCGTCACCGCATCGGGAAAGCGCGCCCGCCGGTCCGCGCAGAGCGTGACACTCTTGACTTCGATCCAGCAGGTCGCGGGCGCCAGTGCCGCGTCGGCCTCCGGGCGGGCGTCCGCGCGGGTGAGCCGGAAATCGAAGCGCGAGCCTTCGGGCGCCGGGACCTCGCGCTCGATCTTCGGAGCCCCGGCGAAAGGGGCGAGGGCGCCGCCGGCGAGCGCGGCCGCGGCGACGGCGTTGGCGCGGGCGGCGTGCAAGCCGACCCAGACCGGGCCGACCCGGATCATCTCGAGGGTATGGCGGAGCTTGCGGCGCGGATCGTCGTGGGTCGAGCAGCGGACGGGCGAGCCGGGAGTCTGCGTGCCGAGCATGCGTCCGGGATTCGGGCAGTGGACGGTGATTTCGCGGCCATCGGGGAGCGCGACGTCGGCGAGGAAGCGCTTGTAGCGCCGAACGAGCCGGCCCTCGAGCCCGGCCTCGATCGGCGTCTCGATCGGGGGCAGCGCGTCGCTCACGCGAGGCTCCGAGAGCTCGCGTTGACTCGACCTTTCGCGCAAGCGAAGGTCCGCCCATGTCGGAGCGACTCGAGCGACTCATCCTGGTGCGGCACGGCGAGACGGAGGGCCAGTCGAGCATCCGTTATTACGGCGCGACCGACGTTCCGCTCTCGGATCTCGGTCGCGAGCAGGTCCGGCGCGCACGCGAGCGGATCGCGAACGAGGCGTTCGAGGTCGTCTATGCGAGCTCGCTCTCTCGCGCCGCGGAGTCGGCGCGCATCCTGGTGCCCGATCGGCCGATCGAGATCGAAGCGGATTTCCGCGAGGTCGATTTCGGACGCTGGGAGGGATTGACGCGCGAGGAGATCGCCGCCGTCGATCCCGAGCTCTTCGCGATTTGGCAGCGGGATCTCGCGCGCTTCGACTATCCCGGTGGCGAACGGCGCGCCGATTTCCGGGCCCGCATCGCACGGGGGCTCGACCGCCTGCGCACTTCCGACGCCGGCTCCGCACTCGTCGTCGCGCACAAGGGCGTCGTTCGGACCCTCTACGAGCTGACGAGCGGCGAGACGCTCGCGGCGCCGGAGCCGGAGCTCGGCGGCGTCGTCCAGGTCTGGCGCGATCGCCTCGGCCGATGGCGGAGCGGAAACCCCTAGCATCCGGCCCCTCACATCACGCCCTGGGCGAGCATCGCATCCGCGACCTTGACGAACCCGCCGCGATTCGCGCCGCGCAGGTAGTCGATCTCGTCGCCCTCGCGGCCGAACTCGACGCAGCGGGCGTGGATCTTCTGCATGATCTCCAGCAAGCGCTGGTCGACCTCCTCGCGCGTCCACGAGAGCCGCAGGGCGTTCTGGCTCTGTTCGAGACCGCTGACGGCGACCCCGCCCGCGTTGGCCGCCTTCGCGGGGGCGAAGAGCAGCCGGCTCGCACGGAAGATCCCGATCGCCTCGAGGGTGGAAGGCATGTTCGCGCCCTCGGCGACGAGCCGGCAGCCGTTCGCGATCAGCTCCCGCGCATCGTCCGCGCCGATCTCGTTCTGCGTCGCGCAGGGGAACGCGAGATCGCAGGGGACGCCCCAGGGCTGCTCGCCGGCGTGGAACGTGCCGCCCCACTTCTCGACGTACTCGCGGATCCGGCCGCGGCGGCGGTTCTTCAGGTCGAGCACGAAGGCGAGCTTCTCGGCGTCGAGACCGGCGGGATCGTGGATGAAGCCGTCGGAGTCCGAGAGCGTCACGACCTTCGCGCCGAGCTCCACGAGCTTTTCGGCCGTGTGTTGCGCGACGTTGCCCGAGCCCGAGACGAGGCAGGTCTTGCCCCGGATCTCGTCGCCGCGGACGGCGAGCATCTCGCGGGCGAAGTAGACGCAGCCGAAGCCGGTCGCTTCGGTGCGGACGAGCGAGCCGCCGTAGGCGAGGCCCTTGCCGGTGAGCGTGCCCGTGAACTCGTTCGCGAGGCGGCGGTACTGGCCGAACAGGAAGCCGATCTCGCGGCTGCCGACACCGATGTCGCCGGCGGGCACGTCGGTGTTCGGGCCGATGTGGCGGAAGAGCTCGGTCATGAAGGCCTGGCAGAAGCGCATGACCTCGCCCTCGCTCTTGCCGCGCGGATCGAAGTCCGAGCCGCCCTTGGCGCCGCCCATCGGCAACGTGGTCAGGGCGTTCTTGAAGGTCTGCTCGAAGCCGAGGAATTTCAGGATCGAAGGGTTGACGCTCGGGTGGAAGCGGAGGCCGCCCTTGTAGGGGCCGATCGCGCTGCAGAACTGGATCCGATGGCCGCGCTGGATGCGGACCTGGTTCGCATCGTCGACCCAGGCCACGCGGAACGAGATCGCGCGGTCCGGCTCGGCGAGGCGTTCGAGGATCCGGGCCTCGCGATAGGCCGGGTGATCGGCGACGAGGGGCAGCACGTCGTGGGCGACCTCGCGCACGGCCTGCAGGAACTCGGGCTCGCCCGGGTTGCGACGGGCGACCTCTGCGACGAAGCGTTCGAGCTCGGGGTCCCCATTCGCCGTCATCGCGTCAATCCTCTTCGCTCGCCCTCAGCTGTGCGAGCACGCTGAAGTCCTCGAGCGTGCTCGTGTCGCCGGCGACGGCCCGGCCCGACGCGATGTCGCGCAGGAGCCGCCGCATGATCTTGCCCGAGCGCGTCTTCGGGAGCGCGTTCGTGAAGCGGATCTCGGCGGGGCGCGCGATCGCGCCGATCTCCTTCGTGACGTGCTGCTTGAGCCGGCCGACGAGAGCGTCGTCGGGATTCGCCGTGCCCTTCGGCGTCACGAACGCGACGATCGCGGTCCCGGTCAGATCGTCGGGGCGACCGACGACCGCCGCCTCCGCGACCTCCGGCGACGAGACGAGGGCGCTCTCGACCTCCATCGTGCCGATGCGGTGGCCGGAGACGTTCATGACGTCGTCGATGCGGCCCATGATCCAGAAATAACCCTGTTTGTCGCGGTGGGCGCCGTCGCCCGCGAAGTAGGTCTTCGCGTACTTGCTCCAGTAGGTCTCCTTGAAGCGCGCTGGATCGCCCCAGATGCCGCGCAGCATGCCGGGCCAGGGGTGGGTGAGGACGAGGAAGCCGCCGCCCTCCCCCTTCACGGGCTCGCCCTCGGCGTCGAAGATGTCGGCGTGGATGCCGGGGAAGGGCAGCGTCGCGGAGCCCGGACGCGTGTCGACGGCGCCCGGGAGCGACGAGATCATGATTCCGCCCGTCTCGGTCTGCCACCAGGTGTCGACGATCGGACAGCGCTTGCCGCCGATCACGCGGTGGTACCACATCCACGCTTCGGGGTTGATCGGCTCGCCGACGCTGCCGAGCAGGCGCAGCGACGAGAGGTCGTGCCCGGCGGGATGCTCGTCGCCGAGGCGGATGAAGGTGCGGATCGCGGTGGGCGCCGTGTAGAAGATCGTGACGCCCCATTTCTCGATCAGGCTCCACCAGCGGTCGGGGCCGGGATGGGTCGGCGTGCCTTCGTACATCACGGTCGTCGCACCATTGCTGAGCGGGCCGTAGACGACGTAGGAATGGCCGGTGATCCAGCCGATGTCGGCGGTACACCAGAAGACGTCGGTGTCCTTGATGTCGAAGATCGCCTTGAACGTCGTCGTGACCTGGGTCAGGTAGCCGCCGGTCGTGTGCAGGATGCCCTTGGGCTTTCCGGTCGTGCCGCTCGTGTAGAGCAGGAAGAGCGGATGCTCGGCGTCGAGCTTCGCGGGCTTGCAGTCGGCGGAGGCCTTCGCCATCTCCTCGTGCCACCAGAGGTCGCGGCCCGGCCGGATCTCGACGGGCTGCTTCGTCCGCTCGACGACGATCACCTTCGAGACGCTCGGCGTCTGCAGGACCGCCGCGTCGACGGTCGCCTTGAGGCCGAACTTCGCGCCCTTGCGCCAGCCGCCGTCCGCCGTCACGACGAGCTTCGCCTCGGCGTCGTTGATGCGGTCGCGCAGCGCGTCCGCCGAGAAGCCGCCGAAGACGATCGAATGCGCGGCGCCGATCCGCGTGCAGGCCAGCATCGCGATCGCGAGCTCGGGGATCATCGGCATGTAGAGGCAGACTCGGTCGCCCTTCTCGATGCCCTGCGCCTTCAGCACGTTCGCGAAGCGGCAGACCTCGCGATGCAGCTCGCCGTAGGTGAGCACGCGCGTATCGCCGGGCTCGCCCTCCCAGATGATCGCGGCCTTGTTCTTGCGCCAGGCGCCCGGGCCCTCGAGATGGCGATCGAGGCAGTTGTAGGAGACGTTGGTCTTCGCGCCGACGAACCATTTCGCGAAGGGCGGCTTCCAGTCGAGCACCTTCTTCCAGGGCGCGAACCAGGCGACGTTCTCCTTCGCCATCTTCGCCCAGAACTGCGTCGGGCTCTTCGCGCCCAGCTTGCGGTATTCCGCGACCTGCTTCTTGCTCCAGTTCGCCTGCTTCGCGAACTCCGGCGAGGGCTTGAAGGAGCGTTTCTCCTTGAGGAGGGATTCGATGTCGGGCATGCGAGCCGATTCCTTTGCTGGGCGCCCGGGCGTGCCACCGTGGCGGGCCCCCTGCGGACCGCCGCGACGACCTTCGGGCGGATCGTCGATTCAGGTCCCCTGCACCCAGGCCTCGAGGGCTTCGATCGATTTCGGGATTTCGCGGGTCAGGTTCAGGATGCCCGTCCCGGTCACGACGACGTCGTCCTCGATCCGGATCCCGATGCCCCGGAACGCGGCGGGCGCCTTCTCGTCGTCGGCGGCGACGTAGAGCCCCGGCTCGATGGTATAGGCCATCCCGGGTGCGAGGGGACGGGGCTTCGTCGTGCTCCCGCCCTGCTGGACGACCTCGCCCTGTTTCACGACATAGGCGCCGACGTCGTGGACGTCGAGGCCGAGCCAATGGCTCGTGCCGTGCATGTAGTAGGGGCGGTAAAGCTCCTTCGCGATGATCTCGTCGGCGGGGCCGTCGAGGATGCGGAGCGATCGCAGGCCGTCGACGAGCACGTGCAGCGCCGTCTGATGGATCTCGGGCAGCGTCGCGCCCGGCTTCGATGCATCGAGCGCGGCCTGCTGGGCGGCGAGCACGACCGAGTAGAGATCGCGCGCGGCGCCCTGGAACTTCCCGCCGACCGGATACGTGCGCGTCACGTCCGAGGCATAACCCTGATATTCGACGCCGGCGTCGATCAGGACGAGCTCGCCCGCGACCAGCGGCTGGTCGTTTCGGATGTAGTGGAGGATGGTCGCGTTCTTGCCGCCGCCGACGATCATGTTGTAGGCCGGGCCGGCGCCTCCGCGGCTACGGAAGACGTGGCCGAGGGCGGCCTCGAGCTCGTATTCGAAGCGGCCGGGCTGGGCGAGGCGGGCGGCGGCGTGGTGGGCTTCGAGCGAGATGCCGGCGGCGTGCTGCATCAGGGCGATCTCTTCGCTCGATTTGACGAGGCGCATCTCGTGGACGAGCAGGCGCGGGTCGACGAGGGCTTCGGCGGGAAGCACGCCGCCGCGCGACTGGCGCCGGATCTCATCTTGGAGTGCGACGATTCGCGCGTCGATCGCCGGGTCGCGACCGAGCGTGTGGTAGATGCGGGCTGCGCCGCGAACGAGCGCCGGAAGCTTCTCGAGGAACGCGTCCCGGGGATGCGCCTCGTCGGCGGCGTAGTCGGCGACGGCGCCCTCGACGCCGGGGCGATAGCCCGTCCAGGTCTCGGCGGCGCGGTCCCGAGGCTGGACGAAGAGCGTGAATCTCGGCTGGCCCTGCCGGGTCGACAGGACGGCGATCGCGTCGGGATGATCGAAGCCCGTCAGGTACCAGAAATCGCTGTCCTGGCGGAACGGGTACTCGGTGTCGGCCGAGCGCACGGCGAGCCGCGCGCCCACGAAGATCGCGACGGCGTTCGGTCCCAAGGAGTCGAGCAGTTGCTGGCGCCGTGCGGCGAACACGGCGCGCAGTCTATCCCATCGCGCACAGCGTCAAGCCAGCGGGTCCGGTCCTGCTCGGGCGGCGCTCGAGCGCGGGTCTGCGGCGGTTCGAGCGGAGATCGTGCTGCACCGCATGCCACCTGAGGCGGCAGCCAATCCATGGGGCAAGCGTGCACAACTGCCCGAAGCGACTGCGATTCCGGGCGAAGCGACGGCGTGTGGCGACTCGAAAACCGAAGGCATGCCGCCTGAGGCGGCAGCGCGCAGTGCAGTCCGCGATGGATCGTGTTTCAGAAAGAAGTCCTGCGATTTCAAGCAGTTGCGAGATTGCTGAAATTTTCTTCAGACCTGGCACGCAACCTGCTCTAGGAATGAAACGTTCGATAGGACAACTGGCTGGCCCGAGCGGTTAAACACGGGCGCGTTCGTTCGGGCCGGCCAGTCATCCTCTCGAATTGATCCAGGAGATCGATCCCCTCCTGCTCGAAGTCGCCCCCTCCCGAATCGCCGCAAGGCTTCAGGAGGGGGCGATTCCGTTTGGGGGCTCGAATCCGGCGGAGCGCCGGTCGCGCGGATCGCGCGGGCCGGATCTCGGATCAGCTGCCTGATTTCGTCGTCGGGCGCGCAGCGGCCTTCTTGGCGCGCGCGGAGCGGCGGCCGCGGCCTGAACGGCGTCGCGTGCGGCGCTGGGTGCCATCGGTCTGGGCCTCCCCGGCCTCCCCCGCTTCCTGGACCGGCTCGGCCTCCGCCGCCGCTTCATGGCGCGAGAGCACGCCGACGATCTCCTCGCCGAACTCGCGCACGAACCATTCCTTCAGCTCGTCGATGCCCTTGACCTCTTCGGCGCTCGCGGGATTCGCCCAGGCGATCGCCTCGAGGGCCGCGTTCGGACAGAGCACGCCCGGATCGAGGGCGAGCGACTGGGCGCGCGGGCCGCGCCACTCCTTGAGCGCGGCGAGCCGCTTCTCGGTCGGGCGGTCCATCCGGCGACGCACGGCGGTGTCGAGCCGCGGGATCGGGCCGTGTGGCTTGCGCAGCCCCTTCTTGACCGCGGCGACCAGATCCTTGCCGAGCCGCTTCAGGATGAGGTCCGTGATGCCCTTGATCTCCGCGAGCGAATCGAGATCGGAGATCTTCTCGCGGCTGATCTCGAGCAGCGTGCGATTGCCGAGGACCTTGAAGGGCGGGCGATCGATCTCCCGGGAGCGCTGGTCGCGGAGCAGGTAGAGCTCGCGGAGCACGGCGAGCGCGACGGGATCGAGCGCGCGGGCGCCGGTGATCCGCAGATAGCCGAGCTCGTCGAATTCGCGATCGGGCCAGCGCCGGCCGCAGAGCGTCTCGAAATCGTTCTTCGCCCAGTCGAGGCGTCCGGCGCGTACGAGCTCGTCTTCGAGGGTCTCGGCGAGTCGGATCAGGTAGTGGACGTCCGAGGCCGCATAGCTCAGCTGCTTCTCGGTCAGGGGGCGCCGCGACCAGTCCGAGCGCTGCTCGTCCTTCGGCAGGGATACGCCGAAATGTTTCTCGACGAGCGCCGCCAGGCCGATCGCCGGATAGCCGAGCAGCTGGGCGGAGACCATCGTGTCGAAGAGGTTCGTGAACTCGAAGTTGCAGTCGCGCTTGAGCACGTAGATGTCGTACTCGGCGGCGTGGAAGAGGATCTTCACTTTCGGAGACGCGAACACCGCACCGAGCGGCTCGAGCTCGGCTGCGCCACCGAGCGCGATCGGGTCGATCAGCCAGCAACCTTCGCGGGTGGCGATCTGGACGAGACAGACCTTGTCGAAATAGTGGTAGAAGCTGTCGGCTTCGGTGTCGAAGGCGACGATCTCTTCACGCAGAAGCTGCTTGGCGAGTCGCTCGAGCTCGGACCGCTGCGTGATGATTTCGTAGTCGCTCAATTCCATCTCGCTGGACCGACCGGAACGAGTCCAGCGCCCCCATGGACGCACACACCCGACCGAGCGCGGCGCGTCGCCTCGTGAAACCTCATCGGCTGGGGGGCTCGACGACCGCCAGAAAGTGCGGCCGCCGGGCAATCTAGCCAACGCGGTGGCGGGCCGAAACCCGGGAATTCGGGCCTCTCGGGCCCTCCCGAGGCGAACTCGCCGGGGGGCTCCGGGCGCAAGGGAAAGGGCCAGGGGCTCCGGGCGGGCCGGAGGCGGCCGGTCCGCAGGGGGGCGGGCCGGGCGATCGGCCGCTCGGGGGGCGCTGGCGCCCCCGGCCCGGAAGGGGGTATCGACTGGCCCATGACCCGTCTGGCCGTCGCACTCGAAGCCGCGCTCGACCCGGGGATCGCTGCGCGCAGCCTCGCCGCCGCGATCGAAGCGGCGCTAGGCGAGGCCGACGCGATCTCCGGCGCCTTCGTCTTCGCGACGGCGGCGGCCGGGGCCTCGGGCGAGGCGGTCGGGCGCGACCTCGCATCCCGCTGGCCCGCGGCGACGCTGCTCGGAACGAGCTTCGAGGGCCTGGTTCTCGATGGTCGGGTCTGGCAGGGCGAGCCGGCTGTCGCCGTGCTCGCCTGGACGGCGGGGCCCGGGGCGCCGGTTCCGATCGTCTGCGAGGTCGGCGGAAGGGATCCCGACGGGCTCGCCAAGGAGATCGCCTCGGCAGGCGAGCAGGTCGTCCCGGGGCCCGACGACCTGGTCCTGCTCTTCCCCGACGCGCTCGGGCCCCCGGTGCTCCGGCCCCTGCTCGACCGCTTCTCGCCGACCTTCGGCGGGCCCGCACTCGCGGGCGCCGCGGCCAGTGGCATCGATGGGGAGGCCGCCTCGACCTGGGCGGATCCCGGCCAGCCAGGCGAGCCCGATCTCCTCGTCGGGCTCTTGATTCCGGGCGCTCCGGCCCGGATCCGCTGCGCCGGGGCCACCCGGCTCGCGAGCCCGTGGCTCGAGGTCAGCGCCCGTCGCCCGCATTGGATCGATGCCCTCGAAGGCGAGCCGCCGAGCCTCTGGATCCGCCGCCAGCTCGGGCTCGACGACGACGCTCCCCTCGAGCCCCATCTCGACCGGCTCCTGCTGCGCCTGACCGGTCCCCCGCCCGCGACCGGACGACACGCCGAGCGGCATGCGCCCGAGGCCGAGCCCGAGGCTTTCGACGAGCTCTTCATCACCGGCCTCGACCCGCGCCGCGGCGCCGTCGGCATCATGGGCAGCGTCGTGCGCGGGGATCGCGTCGCCCTCGCCCTCCCGGATGCGGCCTTCGCGCGCGAACACCTGCGCGCGGCGGTCGCCGACCTCCCGGATTCACCGCTCGTCTTCCAGATCGCATGCCCGAGTCGGGGCGAGTCGCTCCATGGCGATCCGGATGTCGAGGCCGCGGTCGTCGCGGATCAGGCCGCCGGGCGCCGGGTCCTCGGCGTCGTCGCGCCCTTCCAGCTGGGCTCGGACCTCTCGGGCACCGCGCGCCTGCGCGTCCATTCGACCGTCCTGGTCGCGCTCGGCCCGGGCGGCCCGTCGGCAAAATTTGAATCGGGGAGTTCCAATTAAAAGAACGGCACTCTAGTATTCGGAACGCGAAGCTCGAGGGGCTCCTGATTGCGCCTCGCGTCGTTCGTCTCGGTCGAGTCCGCAGAAATGCGAACAGGAGCGCTGATCCATGGCGGGTGCCGCCACCGTCGAAAAGGCCCTCGACGTCCTCTTCCATCTCCACGATGCCGGCTCGGCCCGCGGTCTCGGCGAGATCGCCCGCGCGCTGGGCCTCGCGAAATCGAGCTGCCATCGCTTGCTCGCGGCGCTCGCCGAGCGCGAGCTGGTGGAGCAGGACGAAGCCGGTCGCTACCGCCCGGGGCTCGGGCTCCTGAGCCTCGGCCTCGGGGTCCAGCGGCGAGAGCCGGTCGTCGAGCTGGCCCGGGATTTTCTCGAGGCTGAAGCGGCCGAGCTCGGGGAGACGGTCTTCCTCGTCGCCGAACGGCGGGGTGTGCTGCGGGTGCTCGACAAATGCGAGGGCTCCGGATTCCTGCGCGCGGCGCCGGGTGTCGGGGACGTGGTGCCCGCCGACGTCACCGCAGCCGGCAAGCTGTATCGGGCCCACCGCGCGCCGAGCGATCGGACCTCGTCGACCGAGCCCGGAAATCGCCTCGGGGAAGACGAGCGCGCCGGGATCCGGGCGCGCGGCTACGCGGTGAACCGGGATGCCTGGATCGATGGGCTCTCGGTTCTCGGCGTCCCGATCGAGCAGCCCACGCGGAACGGCGAGCCGAAGCTCGCGGCCGTCCTGGCGCTCGCCGCTGCGTCGCCCCGCTTCGAGGCGATCGGGGAGGCTCGAATCGCGGAGCGGCTCCGCCGGGCGGCGATCGCCATCGGCGAGCGGCTCGCGGGAATCCAGGCCACCGCACCGCGAGTCGCGCTGCGCGAATCCGTTCGCAATGGGGCGGAGGGTGCAGCGCGCCGATCCGCCCGCCAGGAGGAGAGCTGAGATGGCACAGGCGACGACGACGGCCGCGGCCGGGCAGACGATCTGCTGGATCGAAGGCAAGATCCTGCCGGCGAGCGAGGCCCGGGTCCCGGTCCTCGATCACGGCTTTCTCTTCGGCGACGGCGTCTTCGAAGGCATCCGCGTCACCCGCCGCGGCATCTTCCGCTTCGCCGACCACATGAAGCGCCTCGAGACCGCGGCCCGCGCGATCGGTCTCGCCGTGCCCGGCGGCTTCGAGCGCGTCCACGACGCGGCCCGCGAGACGACCCGCGCCTGGGGGCCGCGCGAGGGCTATCTGCGGCTCATCGTGACGCGCGGGATCGGCGCGCTCGGGATCGATCCGTCGACCTGCCCCGAGCCCGCGATCGTCTGCATCGCGACCGGCACTGCGCCGCTCTCGCCCGAGAAGGCGGAGCGGGGGCTCGATCTCATCACGTCGAGCCTGCGCCGCCCGCCCGCGGACGTCCTCGATCCGCGGGTCAAGAGCCTGAACTATCTCAACAACGTGCTCGCGAAGCGGGAGGCGAGCGTGCGCGGCGCGGACGATGCGCTCGTCCTGAACGCCCGCGGCCTGATCGCCGAATGCTCCGCGACGAACGTCTTCGCCTTGACCGGCCGGACCCTCGATACGCCCCCCACGACGGACGGGGCGCTCGAGGGGCTGACGCGGCGGACGGTGATGGAGCTGGCCGGAGAGCACGGGCTCGAGGTGCGCGAGCGCAGCCTCGGCCGCTTCGATCTCTACGCGGCGGATGCCGTCTTCCAGACGGGAACGCGCGCGGGCATCGTGCCCGTCGGATCGCTCGATGGCTCCCCGATCTCGACGGCGGGCTGGCCGACCCTGCGCGCCTTGTCGGAGGCCTTCGATCGGCGGGCGGAAGCGCTCTCGACGCCGGTCGCCTGAGCGGGCGGCGGCCGCGCCCGGGAGCGGCGGCCGTGCGAACGCGGGCCTGTGTGATGCGCGGCTCCGGGCGGGCGCCGCGCGGGCCGGATCCGTGGGTCGAGGCGCTATCGTCCGCCGCGTTCGAAGATCCGCGACCCCCGACCCCGATGGCCCGAGTGGCGAAGGAGTGCCCGTGCGCTGGTCCAGCGCGTTCATCCCGACCTTGCGAGACGATCCGGCCGATGCCGAGGCCGTCTCCCACAAGCTGCTCGTCCGAGCCGGCCTGATCCGCCAGCTGATGGCGGGCCATTATTCGCTGACGCCCCTCGGCTTCCGCGCCCTGCGCAAGGTCGAGCAGATCGTCCGCGACGAGATGGACCGCATCGGCGCCCAGGAGTTCCGGCTCCCCTGCATGCATCCGAAGGAGATCTGGGAGAAGTCCGGCCGCTGGCAGAGCGTCGGAGAGGAGATGTTCCGGCTGACGGACCGCAAGCAGGCCGACCTCGCCCTCGGCATGACCCACGAAGAGATCTTCGCCTATCACGCCGCCGAGCTGCGCTCGTACAAATCACTTCCCCAGATCTGGTACCAGTTCCAGACGAAGTTCCGCGACGAAGCGCGCCCCAAGAGCGGCCTGCTGCGCGTGCGCGAGTTCACGATGAAGGACTCCTACTCCTTCGATCTCGACGAGGCCGGCCTCGACCGCGCCTTCGAGGCGCATTTCGACGCCTATCGGAAGATCTTCAAGCGCCTCGGCTTCGAGGCCGTCGCGGTCGAGGCCAGCTCGGGCCTGATGGGCGGCAATCAGTCGATCGAGTTCATGATGCGCAGCGACGCCGGCGAGGACTGGATCGCCCACTGCGCGAAATGCGGCTATGCGGCCAACGTCGAGAAGGCGCAGAGCGCGCTGCCGGAGGTCGTCGATGGCCCCGGTCTCGCGGCGCCCGAGAAATTTCCGACGCCCGGCGTCCGCACCATCGAGGATCTCGCCAAGATGGCCGGCGGCGCGCCGGCCGATCGCCAGATCAAGACCCTCGTCTTCCAGGTCGACGAGACGACGGTCCTCGTCCTGCTGCGGGGCGATCATCAGCTCGCCGAGCAGAAGCTCGTCGACCAGGTCGAGGCGAAGCAGATCCGCGCCGCCGATGCGGAGCGGATCCAGCGCACGCTCGGCGCCCGGCCCGGGAGCCTCGGCGCCGTCGCTCGCGGCGATCTCTACATCATCGCCGACGAAGCGCTCCGCGGCCGACGCGACATGGTGACGGGGGCCAACGAAGACGGCTTCCATCTGCGCGGCGTCGACGTCGAGCGCGACATCCCGGTCAAGGCCTGGCTCGATCTGCGTGAAGTCAAGGACGGCGAGGGCTGCCCCGGCTGCGGCGAGGCGTTCACCGTCGCCAAGACGATCGAGATCGGCCACATCTTCAAGCTGGGCACCAAATACAGCGTCGCGATGGACGCGTACGTGCAGGACGAAAAGGGCGCCTCGGTCCCGATGATCATGGGCTCCTACGGCATCGGCCTCGAGCGCAATCTCGCCGCCGTCGTCGAGGCGAATCACGACGAGAAGGGCATCTGCTGGCCCGTCAACGTGGCGCCCTACGAGGTCGTCGTCTCGGTCGTGAAGCCGAACGACGTCGCCTGCCACGAAGCCGGCGAAGCGCTCTACGAGAAGCTCAAGGCGGCGGGCATCGACGTGCTGATCGACGACCGCGACGAGCGCCCCGGCGTCAAGTTCAACGACGCGGACCTCGTCGGATTCCCCTATCGCGTCACGATCGGACCGAAGGGGCTCGCCAGCGGCATCGTCGAGCTCGTGCGGCGGCGCGACGGCGAGAAGCGCGATCTGCCGCTCGCGCATGCGGCGGAGACGATCGTCGAGGCGGTGCTGGACGAACGGCGCTGAACGGCGGCGGGCCGGGGAGCTTCGCCCGATGGAGTCTCGATGGCGTCCGTGAACCCGGAGACCGGCCCCCTCGTCCATCTCTTCGACGGCCACGTCTACATCTTCCGCGCCTATCATTCGCTGCCGCCGATGACGGCCGACGACGGCACGCCCTGCAACGCCGCCTACGGCTTCGCCAATACCCTGATCCGCTACGCCGCCGACGAAGCGCCGTCCCATGCCGCCGTCTGCTTCGACGCCGCGATGACGAGCTTCCGCAACGCCATCGAACCGGGCTACAAGGCCCAGCGCGGCGAGACCCCCGACGACCTCGAGCCGCAATTCGACCTCTGCCGCGAGATCGCCGAGGCCCTCGGCTTCGCGGTCTTCGAGCAGGACGACTACGAGGCCGACGATCTGATCGGCGCGCTCTGCGAGGACGTGATCCGCTGGCAGGGACGCGCCCGGGTGCTGACGACGGACAAGGATCTCTGCCAGCTCGTGCGCGAAGACGGGCGCGTCGTGGTCCACGATCTCGCGAAGGAGAAGACCTTCGACGCCGACGCCGTGCGCGCGAAGTTCGGCGTCTCGCCGGCGCAGATTCCGGACTATCTCGGGCTGGTCGGCGACGTCATCGACAACCTCCCGGGCGTGCCGGGGATCGGCGCGAAGTCGGCGGCGGCGATCCTGAAGGTCTTCGAGTCGATCGAGGCGATCCCGATCGGCGGTGGCGGTGGAGGCGCCATCGTGGCCGCCGCGGCGGGGAACGGCTCGGCGAACGGCGCGGAGGCATGGGGCCGGGTCGAGGTGCGCGGTGCAGCGAAGATCGCGCAGAAGCTCGAGGCCCATCGCGAGCGCGCCCTCGCGACGAAATCCCTGGCGACGGTGCTGCGCGCGGTGCCCGGGATCGCGCCCGGACTCCCGGACCTCGCCTATCGCGGCGCGGATCGCGAGCGCGCCCTGGCGCTCTTCGACCGCCTCGGCTGGAACCGGATTCGCGATCGGATCGTCCGGTGGCGGGATTGATCACGCCGTCGAACGCGGTGACCGGGCTGCGGCTCGCCTGCGTTCCGATCTTCTTCCTCGCGATCGGGCGCGGAGCCTGGCCCCTCGCGTGCGCGCTCTTCTGGCTCGCCGTCTCGACGGATCTCGTCGATGGGCGGATCGCGCGGGCGCGGGGCGAGGCGACCCGCTTCGGCGGCCTGCTCGATCATGCGACGGATGCGCTCTTCGTGACGACCGGTCTCGCAGCGCTGACGCCCGGCGGTGTCGTTCCGGTCGTTCTCCCCGCGCTCGTCGCCACAGCCTTCGTGCAGTACGTGCTCGACTCGCGCTGGCTCGCGGGCGAGCCGCTGCGGGCGAGCGGGCTCGGGCGCTGGAACGGGATTCTCTACTTCGTTCCGCTCGGCATCGTCACGACGCGCGAGGCGGCGGGGCTCGCGCTGCCCGGCGACGCAGTCGTCACCGCGATCGCCTGGGCGCTCGTCGCGACGACGGCGCTCTCGATCGCGGATCGCGCCGGGGCACTGATGAAGCTGCGCGGCAGGGTCCGCAATGCGCGTGACGCAGGTGCCTCGCCCCCGCACCGCAATTCGGGTGAAGTGGACGCCCCGCCCGCGCCCCGCGATGGGGACTCCGTATCGTCGTGATTCGACGATGATCGCGGCGTTGGTCGTCGCCGAGAGCTCTTCGAAACGGCGGTGCGAGCGTGACCCGTCCCGGAGCGAGCCCGATCGGAGCGGCTCAGGCGACCGTCACGGGATGTCGACCGCGGTCGCGCGGACCTCGGTGCAGACCTGCGACCAGAGGATGAAGAATTTCATGGCGCGGTCGACGGAGATGTCGATCAGCGCGTCGGTTCCGGGCCGCTTCGCCTGGGCCTTCCGCATGGCGTCCGCGATGTGGTTCCCCCCGCTGACCGGAAGCAGCCCGAAGAGGTTCACCTTGCAGTCGCTGGCTTGCACGGGGCCGAGCACGTTGTAGCCACCCTGCTCGAGCGGAATGTTCGAAGGGGCGATGCCGCCCGGGGATCGGGTACAGCCGAAGGTCGCCAGGACGATCGCGACGACCAGGAGCTTGGATTCGAGTCTGCGCATCGGGGAAACCTCGTCGCCGTTCGGCGTCTCTCGTGATCGCCTGGCCGCCTGGCCGCCTGGCCGCCTGGCCGCCTGGCCGTGTGGTCGCGTGATCGAAGGTCGACCGGGCCGATCACGAATCGAGCCCACCCTAGCGTGTTCGGGAGCCGAACTGCCTCCGGCCCCGTGCGTTTTTCGGCCGGCGCGGCTTCAGCCCGCGCGGCCCGCTCGCCGCAGGATCGCTCCCGCGAAATCGGCGGCCGCGTCGATCTGGACGAAATGGCCGGCGCCCGCGATGCGATCGAGGGTCGAGCCGGCGACGAGTGAATGCCAGCGCTCCGCCCAGTCGAAGGGGAAGACCTCGTCTGCATCGCCGAAGATGAAATGGATCGGGTGCGCAGATCGCTGCAAGGCCTCGAAGCAGCGCTGCTGGTCTGCGGCGTTCCCGGCCTCGGGCTCGGCGAAGGGGATGCAGAACGGAAAGCGCCGGGCGCCGGCCTTGCTCTCGCTGTCCGGAAAGGGGGCGTCGAAGCCTCGCGCGATCGCCGCGCGATCGTGGCCCGCCCGCCGCAGGCTGCCCGCGACGATGCGGCCGATCGGCATGTCGCCGCCGAGCTTCTCCGGATCGAGGGCCGCTTCACGCCAGGCGCGGATGCCGGGGGAGTATTCGAAGCCTTCGTGGTGGAGCCAGGTATTCGCGATCACGAGGCGCTCGAAGCGATCCGGCAGGTCGACCGCCTGGCGCAGCCCCGTCGGCCCGCCCCAGTCCTGGCAGACGAGGGTGATGCGGCGCAGATCGAGCGTTTCGATCAGGGCACGGAGCCGTTCGCAATGGCGTTCGACGACGTACCAGGCATCGTCGACGACCTTGTCGCTGCGCCCGAAGCCGACCAGATCCGGCGCGATGCAGCGGTAGCCGGCCGCCGTCAGGATCGGAATCAGATCGCGATGGAGATACGACCAGGACGGCTCGCCGTGCAGCAGCAGCATGACGGGCGCGTCTCGCGGACCTTCGTCGAGGTGGTGGACGCGCAATCCCTGCCAGTCGAGGTAGTGCGGTACGAAGACGCCGCCCGGCAGGTCGCGGAAGCGCTCCTCGGGCGTGCGAACGAAGGCGGGCGTCGTCACCGCGCGGTCTCGGCTGCACTCGCGCCGAAGAGCTCCCGATTCGCCCGTCGCAGGAAGAGCAGGCCGATCGCCGCGTTGAAGAGGATGAAGAAGCTGTGCTGCACGAAGCCGAACGTCGTCATCTCACCTTCGCTGCCGGGGAACAAGATCACCCAAAGCATGGTGGGAAGCGTCTTCATCGGAATGGGTGTCGCTGCCGCGAAGAAAATGACAGGCAGACATCCCAGTACCTTCATGTAGCTCACCTCGATCCCGAATAGGCCGAGGGATTGTTTATAGACGAAGATCGCCGCGAGCAGAGCGGGTGAGCGCAAAACGACGATCGTCAGATAGCGGACGAGCGGGGCCTCGCGAAAGCTCTTGAACAGTGCGCGCCCGCGCAGTCTGGCCGCGGCCTCTCGCTCGTTCGAAACGAGCGTGCCGCGAAAGAAGGCGATCCAAAGCGAGAAAAAAACGAGAGCGACGACGGCAAGCCAGGGAATCACGACGAATTCGTCGGGTAGCTGGTCGACGCTCAGCGCGTAGCCCGCCGTCGCCCAGGCCAGCAGGTAGTAGAACTCGCAGAACATGATGAAGATCATGCTCGAGCCGACTTCCCAGCCCGGCACGCCGAAGCGCCGATTCAGATAGAGCCCCATGGCGCCCTTGCCGACCTGTTCGTTCAGGATCGAGAGGATGTACGACGATCCGCGGATGGGGAGGATGTCCGAATAACGCAGGGGCGTGTTGAACCACGAGACGACGCGCCAGACGACGAGCGAATCGATCAGGAAGAAGAAGGCCGAGTAGGGAATCATCAGCCCGAGCCAGCGCAGCCAGGAAACGCGCGCGAAGACGGCCCCGAGGTAGCTCGCGAGATCGGTGCCCTCGCGCGCCGCCGCGCCGGCGAGGCGCTGGTAGAGATAGGCGAAGCAGAGGAGGGTGATCAGCCAGGGGAGTGCCTGCTGCCAGGCCTTCGGGCGCGGTCGCGCGCTCATCGGCTGCCCGGTCGTGGGCAGCTCGTTCGTCGGTCGGCCTTCGACAGGGAAGCTCACGGGTTCTCCTCGGTGGGCGCGCGCGCCGCGCCGCGGTTCGGATCGGTCGGATGCGCGCGAGCGGCCGCTCCGCTCAGGCTCGCCGGTCCGACGAAGTCGGCGAGGGTCGTATCGAGCGGCGTCAGCTCGATCCCGAGCTGCTCGCAGAAGGGGCGCGGGTCGACACGATCGTCGTGCTGCAGGACGTCGAACATCGCGCGCGTGATGGGCGGATTCGGGAGCAGGGCCTCGAGCAGGCCGATGCCGGCGCGGGCGACGCCGTGCGGGATCGAGTGGATCCGCGGGGTATTGCTCCAATGGCGGGCGGCGCGCAGGACGAGATTGCGGTGGGACAGGCATTCCGGCCCGCCGGCGTCGAGGACGAGGTCGCGCCCCGATCCGGCGGCCGAGCCCGTGTGCGCCGCCGATGCGTCGCCGATCGCGGCGAGCACGGCGCGGCGCACGTCGCGGGCATCGATCGGTTGCTGGAGGGTGCGGCCCCGGGCGACGAGGCGGACGCTTCGTGCCTGGGCCTGGCGGCGCAGGGCCGCCGACGCGTGGTCGTCGGCGCCGATCACCATCGGAACGCGCAGCACCGTCGTGGAGACCCTGCCTTCGAGGAGCATCGCCTCGGCGCGCCCCTTCGAGGCCAGGCAGGCATTGCCCGAATCGGGCAGCGAGCCGAGGATCGAGAGATAGACGATCCGCTCGACGCCGGCGCGGGCGGCAGCCAGGGCGAGCGCATGGCAGGTGTTCTCGTGGGCGTCGACGTAACGGGTGTCGCGGGTCTCCTTGATGATCCCGACGAGATGGACGACGAAGCGGGCGCCGCCGAGTGCCGTTTCCATCGCGTGGGGGCTCGTATAGTCGACGACTTGCACGGCGGGCGCGGGCACGAGTCCGAGGCGTTCGATCGTCTGGGCGGCGCGCGAGGAGCGAACCAGTGCGCGGGCAGCAGCTCGGCCTTCACCGGCGAGATCCGCGAGCAATGCCCGGCCGAGCTGGCCGTTCGCGCCGGTCACGACGATGGGGTCGGTCGGAGAGAACACGACCGGACCATAACCCGATCACGACTCGAATCCGAAGCGCGAGACGTGAGCCCGGTGCGACGAGAAGCGCGGCGCGTTCATCGCATGGTTCCTTCGCCTCTCGGCTCGTCGCCGGCCCAGCGCGCCGGTCGCGGGATCTCTTCGACCGGAAGGCGATCGGCAGAAGACCTCGTTTCTGATTGATTTGCCACGGGATCCGGTCGAGCACACGCTGTCGACGGGTCGGTTCTGCAGGTCGACGCGCGCCGGGTTCTTCCGTTGCCGCGAACCCGTCTTCCCAAGGGGCGTCGAAGCGTCGACTTCGCGGAATCCTCGGCGAACGTTCGCTGCGACGAAAAAAGATCGACAAATCGGAGACTGTTCGTAGTAGGATGGGCCCGATCTGGGAAGGTCACTCGTTCGGAGCTCATGCCTCGAACGAGGCGGGGATATCGGCAAAGCGGACTCGTCAGAGTCGTATCGAACCGAAAAGCGCACGAGCGCGAGGTGCTGGGAAACACCTCGAATGGTCTCGTGGACGGAATCGAAGGCCCTGTCCTTCTGGACTCGTCTGTCCTTGTGGACTCGAGAGTTCGGAGCAGGGGAATCGAACCGGAATTCGGAACGACGCTCGTTCTCGCTTCTCTCCAGATCGCGACATCGCATGATTTCCGCCGACGCATGGTGCGCCGTCGGGTTCATGCAATCGCCCTCGCTCGCGCGGGGGCGAACGCTAGCGGCGTTCGCGCTGTGGCATTCTGAAGAGGAATGAAGAAATGATTCGATCCTGCAGGTTCATCGCGGCTGCCGCGCTGTTGTTGGTCATGCCGACCGTATCGAATGCTCTCGGCATCTCGATCGTGAACGTCTCGAGCACCGGAGCGAGCACGACCTATCTCCAGAACGGCGACGAAATCACCTTCGATCTTCGCCTGGAGAATGCGACGAACGAGCCCCTCAACGGTCTCGACATCATCGTCTCGGGCTTCGATACGCCCGGACTCACCGCCGCGATCAGCAGCGGCCTCCAGCTGGTCGGTGGTCAGGTGGCGACTTCCGCCTTCAACAGCATCTACCTTCCGGGTCAGCCGAACGTGAATGGCCTTGCGAACCAGGTCGCGGCCCCCGTGCAGGTCTGGACGCTCAACCTCTTCAGCCCGCAGGAGACGCGAACGTCCCTCTTCAGCGGTGTGAGCCTCACCTCGGTTTCCGGAAGCGGCAACGAGGACAACGGCATCGACGGCGGCCAGACCGGACTGGGTGATCTGCACTTCCGCGTGACCTACCGCCTCGTCGTGGCGGGTCCCGGCCCGAGCCAGAACCTGCTGCTCGACTTCGGCACCAACCCGGCCCTCTTCGCCGGCGCGATCGGGCCCACGGGCGACGTGATTCCCTTCCAGAACGCGACCTTCGCCCTGACGGTCGTCCCGGAGCCGGGCACGGCGCTTCTGATGGGACTCGGCCTGGCGGCGCTCTCGGCTCGCCGACGCTAGTCGCGACGGCGTTCGGTCGGGGAATCGTGATTCCAGGGTTCCGGACCGAATGATTTGGAAGACGACGGCCGCCCTCTCCATCGGAGAGGGCGGCCGTCTCGTTTGCGATCCGCGCGCGGTCTTGCGAGGGATCGTCGCCGTCCGCGCACGGGCTCTCGAAGACAGGGCGTTCGCCGCTCGTTCAATCGATCGTTGCGCGACGAACTCTCACGATCGTGGCCGCGCAAACGAGCAATCCGAGCCAGCCCGCGAGCGAAGCGATGGCGCCGGGCAGGCCGCCCGAGCCGGCGATCAGGCCCGTGATCCAGGGAACGACGAACCCGCCGAGGGATCCGAGCCCGCCCGCGAGGCCGACGGCGAGCCCGGCATTGCGCGGCAAGGCGCGGCCGGCGAGGCCGATCATCACGGGAAAGACGCCGCCGAGGAAGAACCCGGCGCCCGCCATCGCGAGCTCCGGCGGCGAGAGCCAGCCGAGCCCGAACGAGACGACGATCGCGGAAGCGACCGCTGCGAGCAGCGCCGTCGTTCCCGCCCCGGGCGCGCGCGGCGAGAGGCCGACGGCGAGGCGTCCGATCAACAGCCCGCTCCAGAAGCCGCTGATCGTCCGCGCGGCACGCGAGGCGTCGAGGCCGAGATCCGTACGCGCGTGGTCCGCGACGAAGAGCGTCAGGGCGGATTCGACGCCCACGTAGGCGAACGTCGCGAGGCAGATCGCGACGAAGGCGATGCGGTCCTCGGAGGCCTTCTCGGGCCCGCCGTCCGACGCGTGCGCTGCGCGGCGGCTCGCGGGCATCGGGACCAGCCACGCCGCTGCGATCAGCAGGAGGTGGAGCGCGCCGGCGAGGCGGAAGGTGTCGTGCCAGGCGAGGTCCGGCAGGCCGGGCAGCGCGAGGGCCGCGAAGACCGGCCCCGGATGGCGCAGGGCGTCGAAGAAGAGCGGTGTCAGGGCGGCGGCGAGGGTCGCGGCCGAATGGATGAAGACGAGTCGCCGCGGCGCGGCGTCTTCGTGCGTTTCGACGATGAGCGCGTTGAGCACCGTCTCGTAGAAGCCCGCGCCGAATCCGATCACGATCGTCGCCGCCAGCAGCCCCCGGAACTCGGTACCCGGCCCGAGCGCGAGGCAGGCGGCGGCGACGCTCGCGCCGGCGCCGACGAAGAGCGGGCGGCGCGGCAGCCGATCGACGAGCGGGCCGGCGATGACGATGCCGATGCCGAGCCCGAGCGAGAGCGACGATCCCAGCAACCCGAGATCGGCATAGCCGAGCCCGAGCGCCTCGATGAGCTCGCTGCTGTTCGCGCCGTAGAGGACGAGCAGCGCGCCGAAGGCGAGGAACGACGCGAGTGCGAGTCCCGTCAACGCGTCACGCGATCACATCAGGTTCAGTTCGAGGCGCGCGGAGTCGGACATCATGTCCATGCTCCACGGCGGATCCCAGACGAGGTCGAGTGCGACGTTCTTGACGCCGATCACGCCCCGCACCTTCTCCTCGACCTCGGGCGGCAGGGATTCGGCGACGGGACACATGGGCGAAGTCAGCGTCATGGTGACCTGGACCTCGCCGTCGTCGGTCACGTCGACCCCGTACACCAGCCCGAGCTCGTAGATGTCGACCGGGATCTCGGGATCGTAGACGGTCTTCAGGACCGCGATGATCCGATCGCGGATCTGCATCGCCGGCGAGAGATTCTTGTTGCCCCCGTCGTCGCGGGCCTCGATCTCCGAGGGGGTGTCCGGTCCCTGGTCCATGGCGTTCTCGTCCGACATCGTCTTCTCCACCTCGCGCTGCGCGCTGCCCTGCTCTTCTCGCGGTTCTTCCGAATGCCCGTCGT
>JAWKRX010000039.1:0-46550 GCA_041389425.1 Myxococcota bacterium | reverse complement strand
GTGCCCGCATCGACGCTGGCGAACCTGCGCGCCGCGGCCGATGCCGGGGTCGCCTACGTCACCGGAACGACGGGCTTCGACGCCGCGGGCCTCGCCGAGATCGAGCGGATCGCCGAACGGATCCCGGTGATCCATACCGCCAACTTCTCCGTCGCGGTCAACGTCCTCGCCCATCTGGCGCGGGAGGCGGCCCGCCTGCTCGGCCCCGCCTACGACGCCGAGCTCTTCGAGCTGCATCACGGCCAGAAGCGGGATGCGCCGAGCGGGACCGCATTGCTGCTCGGCCGCGCCGTCGCCGCCGGCCGGGGCGTCTCGCTCGAGGACCACATGATCCTCGAGCGCGCCGGCGAGACCGGCGCGCGCCCGGCAGGCGCGATCGGCATCCAGACGCTCCGCGGCGGCGACAACCCCGGCGAGCACACGATCTATTTCCTCGGCCGCGGCGAACGCCTCGAGCTGACCCACCGCGCGGCCACGCGCGGCCATTTCGCAGCCGGTGCCGTGCGTGCGGCCGCCTGGCTGCTCGGGCGCGAGCCCGGCCTCCACCGGTTCGAACGCGTACTGGAGCTCCCCTGATGCTTTCCATGCAAGAAATCTCGGACCGCTTCGAGCTGCAGGATCTGATCTACCGCTATTCGCAGATCATCGACTCGAAGGACTTCGACGCGCTCGCGAGCGACGTCTTCACGTCCGATGCCTTCATCGACTACAGCGCCTTCGGCGGATCGAAGGGCGATCTGCCCTCGACGATCGCGTTCCTGAAGAAGGCCATGAGGCGCTTCCCGAACACGCAGCACATGAACGCGAACATCCAGCTCGCGATCGACGGCGATCACGCGACGGGGCGGCTCATGTGTTACAACCCGCAGGAATTCACGACGCCCGAGGGCAAGATCGACGTCTTCGTCTGCGGCCTCTGGTACGTCGACGAATACGTGCGAACGCCGAAGGGCTGGCGGATCCGCAAGCGGGTCGAAGAGCGCTGTTATGTCGCCAACCCGCCGTCCGGCATGGGGCTCTGAGCGGCTCGCGCGCGGCGGATCACGGCGGACTCGCAGCCACGCGCCCGTTCCCGATCCCGAGCGTCGCTTCCCTCTCGATCCGGTATTTCCCGACGATCGCCGCGACGCCCTGCTCGAGCGCGCGCTCCCGCTTCTCGCGCAGGAGCTCCTCGCGCAGCGACGCCGCGACCTCGGGCAACGCCGGCAGGCGTGAATCGCGGCGCGCGATGAGCAGCACGAGATGGAGGCCGTGGTCCGAGCGGTGGGGCCCGCTCCAGCGATCGGGATCGACGGGGAGCCGTTCGAGCGTCGCCGCCATCGCATCGCCGAAATGGCTGCGGACCTCGTCGAGATTGCGGTCGACGTAGACCCGGTCGTAGAGGAAGCGGTCGCCGATCGCGAAGGCGTCGTCGAATCCGATCCCCTCCCGATCGAGGCGCTCGCGCAATCGCTCGGCCCGCTCGAACGCCTCGGGAGCGGACCCCTCCCCGCCCTCGCGCCCACCGGCGGATCCTTCGGCGCCGCTCCCGCCGCCCGGGCGGGGCGCCACGAAGACGTGCGCGAAGCGCACGGTCGCGGGCTCGCGGAACGATTCGGCGCGCTCGCGGTAGGCGGCCTCGAGCTCCGCCTCCGAGACCGAAGGCGCGCCGCCGCTCGTGTCTTCGACGAGAAATTCCATCTGCTGGACCAGCCGACGGCGGACCAGCTCGTCTTCGCGGTCGAGGCCGAGCGCCCGTGCCTCGCGCACCAGCGCTTCCTCCCGGACGAAGCGCTCGAGCCAGTCCCGCCGCACGGCCTCCGGCGCCGCGTCGAAGGCGGCGACCGTCGCAGCGAGGCTCGGTGTCCGGGTCCGCGTCTGGACGAACGCGAGCAGCGCGTCGCGCTCGACCCGGATGATCCCGTCCGACTCGGGCGACGCAGCGGCTCCGGGCCGAGGGCGAACGGGGGCTCCTGCGCTCCCGTCCGGGGCGGCGAGACGCGATCGCGCGTCTCCGACGTCGAGCAGGAGGGCGAGGCCGAAGAGCAATCCGCCGGCGGCGATGAAATGCAGGAGGGGTGAGGCCAGCCATTGCCGGCGCGGCGGGGTCATCGCGGCTCGGGACTCGCAGCGAGGCTCAGGGCGTGTACCAGATCGGCGAGCTGTAGGCGCGCTCCTGGAGCGTCGGGGGCTGCTCGGAGGGCGGATCGATCTGGAGCGCGATGCCGTCGAGCAGCGAATGGCGCGGCGTCGGGATCTCGAGCACGCGCACGTAATAGAAGGCGCGGCGTTCGGGATGGAAATCGGGATCCGTCCAGACGGCCACGAGCTCGCGCGCGCCGATCTGGTTCTTGTACGTGCCGCGATCGAGATCGACCGTGTTGCCGATCGGCGCGAGTGCACCGTCCGGGCCGCGCTCGCGGAGCCCCGCACCCACGACGTCGAAGACGCGCTCCCGGGCGCGGCCATCTCGGCCGATCCAGCCCTTCACGATCTGGATGCGATCGAGGTTCGCGCCCTTCGGATCGCGCGCGGCGTGCACGAGGAAGCTCGGTGCGCCGGGCGCATCGCCGCGGAAGAGCCCGCCGAAGCCCTTGCGCGGCGCCGGCCGCCCCACGAGATCACCGCCCATCGGGACGCCCTTGGCATAACCGACGCGCGCGAGATCCGGCGCCTCCGCGTCCTCCGCCTCGAAGGACCAGCCCCCGAAGAAGCGCACGCGCATGCGCGAGCCCGTCGTCGCGTAGACCTCGCGCCGGCGAAACGCCGCGAAGATCGACGCCCGCGTATTCTCCTCGGCCCAGACCGCCGCGAGCCCGCCCGCGCCCATGTTCCAGCCCGAGATGCCGCGGCCGCCGGAGAAGCTCTTCTTCGTCTCGGGCGTGGAGTCGAAGGCCATCTTGCCCCAGAAATTGTCTTCTTCGTGGGAGGCGAGGCCGGTATGCGAATCGGTCGAGCCGATCATGCCGAATTTGTAGGGGTTGGCGCCGACCTGCTCCTCGATTTCGAGGCCGCGCATCAGCGCAGTGCGCGCGTAGTCGCCGGGCTGCGGAACGTAGTCCTGCCGGTTCTGCTGGATGTAGCCCCCGTAGATCTCGAAGTCGGCGAAGGGATCCTCGGGCGAGAGTGCCGGATGGGTCTCGGAGGTCCCCTTGAACTGGGTCACCTCGACGACGGGCTCCCAGCGCGCGCGCGTGCGGGCGCTCTCGGTGGTGTAGGGCGACTCGTCGAGGGTGACGGCGCCGAACATGTAGCCCTTCGAGATGTTCGAGTTGTGGGGGATCGCGACGAACTCGGCACCGGTCTCCTCGCCCGTGCGGTCGAGGAATTTCCAGAGATCTTCGGGATACGAGCTCTGATCCGAGCCGTAGGGCAGGAAGCGGCGAGCGGTCTCGCCGGAGGCGGACGTGATGACCACGCGGTGCAGGTTCGCGCCGGAGGGGAGCGAGCTCCATTCCCAGCCGATCAGGGCCGTGAAGCGGCCGGGATCGTCGTGGCGGTCGGCGGCGGTCGTCGTCTCCGCCCAGGCATCGACGTGCAGCGGATGGGCGCCGGGATCGACGGGCAGGGCGTTCGGGGCACCCGCTGCGGAGATCGGATTCTTCGTGTCCCCGGGCTCGATGGTCGAGGCCGAGGGCAACACCCCCTTGAAGAGCGAAGCGCCTTCGCCGGAATCGATCGCCGCGCGCACGCGATCCGCGAACTCGGCCCCCGGCCCTTCGCGCACGTCGAAGTAGAGCTTGCGGACGACGCCGAGATATTCCGCGTGATCGGCGACGACGAGGAAATCGAGGGGCGTGCCGATGCGCACGCGTGCGCGGTGGTAGGGATGGATGACCGGCAGGCCCTTCGCCCAGCGATAGGCCGTATCGGGATCGGCCGAGCGGTTGCCGTTCAGGAAGGCGTCGAACGAATACGAGGTATGGAGATGCGTGTCGCCGAAATAGACCTGGCGGATCGGGATCGCCGGCGCGGGATCCGTTTCCGCGAGCACCGGGCCCCCGGCCACGACGCTGCCCAATGAGGCCAACCACGCGCACGCAGCAGCGATTCGACCGGGATCGGCGCGGCGGGCGCGGCAGGCCGGAGATCGCGGAGCAACGCGTTCGATGGGCGTCATGCGCTTCACCTTCCCGGGCCGGGCGAGCCGAACGGGCGAGGTCCGAAAACTAGACGGCCGCGGGGCCGCGCTCGCCGGTGCGGATGCGGATCGCCTCTTCGAGGGGCAGCACGAAGATCTTGCCGTCGCCGATCTTGCCCGTGTTCGCGGCCTGGCTGATCGCGTCGATCACGCGATCGACGATCTCGTCGCGAACGACGACCTCGAGCTTGATCTTGGGCAGGAAATCGACCACGTACTCGGCGCCGCGATAGAGCTCGGTATGGCCCTTCTGTCGGCCGAAGCCTTTCACCTCGGTCACCGTCAATCCTTCGACGCCCACCTGGCTGAGGGCTTCCTTCACGTCGTCGAGCTTGAACGGCTTGATGATCGCTTCGATCTTCTTCATGGCAGGGGCTCTCCTGGGTCCCGGACCCGCGGGTCCGTGCGGCGATCGCACGGTACCACAGGCCGGGCCGGTTCCGACCGCGCCGTTTCATGCACAGCACGCGAGCAGGCCTGCCCGCGAATCGAGCAGCGGCGCCGCGCATTCGGGCCGCGGCCGACCCAGCTCGCCCGAGGTCGGGGCAGCGCGGAGCCCCCTGATGGCGGTCCCACGCGTGCCGCGTCCCGCGCGGCGCTCTCCCGATCGGGAAGCTGACTTGGAATGCCGCTTGCAGTCCACAGGGAGCGAGAGCGCCGACCTGCGGAACGAGCCGACCGGAGGACCGGACCCGGAAAGCCCGCCCCGCGCAACATCCGTCTGATGCAGGAAGAAAAAGTCATGGACCTCCCCGCCAGCCGCACGACCTCCCCCGACCATCTCGACGAGTTCGCCCGATTCCTCCGAGACGCGAGTCTCGAGGTCGGACGTGTCAGCCAGGCCCGTACGCTGAAGGCATGGCTGGACCTCGCCGAGGCCTATCGCATCACGCAGGCCCTGCGCGATTGCCACGGCAATCGCTCGGCCGCTGCACGCTCGCTCGGCATCGGACGCCGAACGCTCTACGCCAAGATGGACAAGCTCGGAATCACCGCGACCTGGCGGATCGCTTCGTAGTCGGAATCGACGAAAAGAAAGAGGGCGCGACGCCGCAGACGTCGCGCCCTCGATCTTTGTCGAACCTCGTCGCTCCCCGGATCACGCAGCGGCGTTGCTGCCGGATGCGCGGACCGGGAATCGCCCGCTAGAACTCGTAGTAGAGCTCCGCGATGCCGAGCAGCTGGTTCTTGCGCTGGCCGAGGTTGTCGTCCTGGTTGTCGACCGCGAACAGGAACGAGTCGTTCCCGGCGAGGTTGCGGTCGTAGCGGAGCTCCGTGCGGAACGTGAGATCGCTCGTGAGCTTGTGGGCACCGGTCAGGGTCGCCGTCACCGTCTCGCTCTGGCCAAACACGTCCTGGGCACGATTGAAATCGTGCTCCGCGCGCAGGTACTCGATGCGGGTCGCCACGCTCGTGTCGTCGGTGAAGTGGAAACGAGCTGCCGTCGCGAAGGCGTGCGTATCGCCCTTGGCCAGGATCGAATCACCCCAGTTGCGCGCCCAGACGAACTGGAACCACGCCTCGAGGGAATCCGAGAGCTGGGCCGTCGCGACCGCGTCGAGGACCGACGTGCGGCAGGCGTTTCCGCCCTGGCAGTCGGTGCCGTTATCGGTCTGGAGGTTGTTCGCCGAGCTCTTGCCGACCATCGAGTCGACCTTGAAGCCGAAGCGATCGCCCTGGAAGGCGATCTGGCTGAAGTAGGCCTTGTGGCGGCTGTCGTCGATGCTCGTATCGGCGTAGACGTCGTTGAAGACGCCCGCGGCGATCGAGATCTGGTCGGTCAGGTTGGTCTGGGCGAGCAGACCGGTGTTGACGATCGGGATCAGCTGGAAGACGCGACCCTGGGTGACGTTGAAATTCACGTTCGTCTTGACCCGCTCGACGCCCATCAGCGTGTCGCGCTTGCCGAGATCGAATCGGATGCCGTTGCCGACCGGGGCGAGGTAGCTGACGTAGGCGCTGAACAGGTAGAAGTCCTGATCGGAGCTGTCGCCCGGCGTGCCGCCGCTGGAAAGCGGCATCCCGACGATGCTGTTGCGCATCGCACGAGCAGACTCACCGTAGAGGAGGTCGCCGTGGAAGCCGGCGCGGCTCTCTTCGGTGGTCGGCTTGTCGAGGGTCAGCCAGAGCTGGTCGAGCGAGAACGTGTCGGCACTCCGGTGGCGGAACGAGTTCCCCAGCTCGAGGCCGTTGTCGCCGCCGCCCAGGAAGCGGTGGTTGTAGCTCGCCGCGACGAGACCGGAGACGTCGACCTGCTGCAGGAACGTCCCTGCCGCGGACCGGATGCCGTCTTCGGACTCGGCGAGCCCGGCCTCGGACAACACCGACTGCTGCTGCTGGACCTTGGCTTCGGCATCTTCGAGCTTCTCGGAGGTCGCCTGGAGACGATCCTCCATCTCCGCCATTCGCTGCTCCATCAGCCGGAGCTGCTCCTGGACGGGATCGGCGGCGGCGACGCTCGTCCCGAGAAACGTACTCGTGACGACCGCGACGGCGGTGATCAGTTTGGAACGCATTGGGAATCTCTCCTCGTTGGTTGTCGGAATCTCCACTCGTCGCGCGAGCAGATCCGGCGAGCCGGCTCCATTCGCGCGAACGGGTGAAACGAACAGGGCGCAGGGCCCTGCTTGAGCTGTGGTGGCGGGTCGAAGTCTCGACGCGCCCCGGCGCAGGCGGCGCGAAGCGTCGACTCGGCGAAGCTGGGAAGGCAATCGATGTGGCTCTGCGCGCAAGGTCGCCCGATGCTCCGACGGGGGGTCGTTTGCATAGGCCCGGCTTCCGATCCCGTGCCCGGATGATTCCGGTTGCGGGAAGAGCCTCCGGGCTCGAGTCGATCTCGGATTCCGCCCGATTCGGCGGGACCCGCGTTCATCCAATGCTCTCGCGAGCTCATTTCGTGTTCGTGCCCGATCGATCACACAAAGGCAGCAGAACGCCCGGGCGAGCGAGCTATAGCACACCCCTCGCGCGGAAATCCCGCACGATCTGGACTGTTTCGGGGCAGAGGACGGACGATTCAGGGGGCCCGATCTCATCGAGCCGGGCGAGGTCCGCTGCGACGTCGAGGTCGAAGCACCCGCGCGTCGAGGAAACGACGAGCCCCTTCGCGCGCGCGAGTGCGACGGTCTCCGCGAAGACGGATCGGGTCGAGAGCGTGAGCGCGAAGAGCTCTCGATGTGGCTCTTTCAACGCGATGAGCGCGTAGCCACCACCCTGGTCGGGGGTCAGGACGACGTCATCACCCGCATCGAGACGAGCGATGGCCTCCTCGCAAATCTGAAAGTCGAGACCCGGGCTATCGCTTCCGCGCAGGACGACCCGCTCCGCGCCCACCGCCGCGGCCTCTTCGAACGCGTTCGCCATTCGCTCGGCGAGCCCGCTTCCACGCTGCGGTACGAGGCGATAGGCGGCGGACGCGAATCGTTCGAGCACCCTCGCCGCTTCGGGCGGATCGAAATGAAGGATCGGCTCGAGCGCGAGGCGACGCGCGAAGACTGCGCTCGCCCGGAGCACGTCGGTCAACATCGCCGCATAGAGCGACGCTGCGTCCTCGGGCGAGAGGGGGGGCGTGAACCGCGTCTTCACCTGCCCCGGTCGCGGCGCCTTGGCGAAGACGCTGAGCCAGCCGCGGCTCATGCGCCGCCGGGAGAGGGCGGGGCGGGCGGCGATGCACGCAATCGCACGAAGGGCAGCTCGGCCACGGTCGCCGTCGCGGATCCGCCGGCGAGCTCGAGGCGCGTCCCGACTCCGGCGTGTTCGCGCCGCACGTACCCGAGCGCGATCGCGCCCTGCGAGGGCGAGTGGACGACGCTCGTGATCTCGCCCGTCGCCCGGCCGGCGACGACGAGCGGCGTCCCGATCGCGGGCAGCGCGTCACCCTCGAGCGGCGTCCCGATCGCGGACGGCGCGGCGCCCTCGAGCCGCAAGCCGACGAGCAGATGGTTCACCTGCCCCCGCGAGCGCAGTCGGGCGACGATCTCCTGGCCCACATAACATCCCTTGTTGATCGCCACGGCCCGCTCGAGGCGGGCCTCGGGCGGCAGCACGTCCTCACCCAGCTCCGCGCCGAGCGCGGGGATGCCCGCCTCGATCCGCAGCAGCTCGAGCAGCGCCGGATCCCCCGCGACGCAATCGACGCCGAGCACCTCCGCCGCCCGTTCGATCGCGGCGCGCAGCCCCGCCAGCCCGGACGGCGCCACGCGCAGCTGATAGGCCTCCTCGCCGCTCCAGCCGAAGCCCGCCGCGAGCAGCGACCCGCCCTCGAAGGACAGCTCTGCCCAGTCGAAGGCGGCCGGCAACGAGGCCGCTGCCAGTGCGCGGGCGACGACGTCCCCGGAGCGCGCGCCCTCGACGCCGAGCACCGCGAAGGCCTCGCCCCGATCCGCGAGCACCACGTCGTCCGCGATGATCCGCTTCTCGAGCGCCGCGCGAATGCGCTCCTGATCGCTCTTCGCGCATTCGAGCAGCAGGGTCTCGCCCAGACGGCCGACGCGGAGGTCCGCGACGATGGCGCCGCGATGGGTCAGCAGGAGCGCCAGCGCGCCCGCGCCTTCGCCGCGTTTCTCGAGCGCCTTGACGTCGGCGGTGATCATGCCGTCGAGCCAGCGGATCCGGTCCGAGCCCCGCACCTCGATGAGACCGCGATCGTCCATCGCGAACAGGCCGATCGCCGCGCGCACGCGCTCCGCAGGGTCTCGCGGCATCGATCGGTCGTTTCTTCGCTCCGTCACGAGATGCCGCCTCCCCTGCGCTCGCCCGCCTGCGCCGGCAGCGCGCCGAAGAGGCGCTCCGAGCGCTCTGCCTGCTGCCGGGCCCATTCCGCATAACGAGCGCACACCGCGTCGTACTCCGCCTCGGTATCGATGTCGAGCGCGCAGCCCCCGCTCTCCGTGACGGTGAAGAAGAATTTCGTGTCGAGCAGCTTCGCGATCGTCTTGCGGTTGATCTCGAGGGTGACGAGCCGGCCGAGGGCGCGGGCGAGCCGCGGCCAGCCGCTGCGGTCGGCGATCCCGGCGAGGTGCATGACGCCGAAGAGGACGGCGATCTTGAGCCCGGCGACCCGCGAGAGCAGCAGCCGGAGTGCGAGCACGAACATGTTCCAGAAGCGGCGCTGATGGCGGTGCTCGTACATCTCCTCGATGCGATCGAGGCGGCCGATGCGGGCCGGGCGGGCATAATGAAGGTTGTTCTGGCGGAGGCGACCGTCTCGCGTGTTGAAGTAGGCGACCTCGATGCCGGGCTCGCCCGGCCGGGCCGGCTTGAAGACCTCGAGCGCGTCCGCGGGACAGAGCCCGATCACGTAGTCGGCCTCGCCGGCATGGACCCGGGCCTGGGACGCCTCGACGAAGGCCGAGATCTCCTGGGGCGTCGCGAGCGGGAGATCGCCGGAGAGATAGAGGATCTCGCGGTCGAGATCGGCCGGCGCCGGATCGCGTCCGGCGCGCGGATCGTTCGAGAGCACGCGGCGATAGGTCTCCCAGGCGTTCGAGATGAGGTCGCGCTGCTGGGGCACGAGATGCAGCGGCTTCGTCAGCGTGCCGCGCAGCGCCGGTGAGCCGAGGGCGACCTCGAGCTTCGCGAGATCGCCGACGACCCAGACGGCGTCGACTTCGGGAACGGATTGCAGGGTGCGGACGACGTGGGCGACGAGCGGCAGGCCATCGACCTCGAGATAGACCTTGCTCTTGCCGTAGACGGCCTTCGCCGCCCGACTGTCCCCGGCCGTCACGATCGCGGGGATCCCCACGGCTCAGGTCCCGGTCGCTTCTTCGAGCAGGAAGATCACCTGCATCGTCACGAGGAATTCGACGATCACGCCGTCTTCGACCCGCGCCTTCTCCTCCAGGATCTTGATGCCCGTGATCCCGCGCAGCGTCTGGCGAGCCCGGGCGAGCCCGAGCTCGGCCGCTTCCTGCCAGCTGTTCGGCGAGGCCGAGGTGATCGTCGAGACGGAAGCGATGGCCATGGCGGATGGGTCCTCGGATGCGTGCCGACGCCCCGCGCGGGACCGCCCGGCGCGGGCTCGGCCTACCAATGCGACTCGGTGTGCGGGGCGACGTCGAAATGGAGCCGGAGCTGGACGCGGTATTCGGTCGCGACGCCGGCCTCGACCTTGATGCGCTTCTCGACGACGTCGAAGCCCGTGATGCCCCGGAGCGTCCGATTCGCCCGGGCCATCACCGACTGTGCCGCGTCCTCGAACGAGATCGGGCTCGAGCCGATGATCTGGCTGACTTTCGTGATCCACATCGCCGCTGCTCCCTGCCGGAGGGCCAATCTAGCGCGCACACGGTAGGCCTGCCGCGAATCGTGGCGGGCCGCCGGATCGAAAGCCCGGGCCGCTTCTGCCAGAATCGACGGGGCATGGCATCGGGAAGCATCCACGGCGCGAGATCCAGCAAGGTCCTGGCGAGCGATGTCTCGGCTCCGGCCCTGTCCCCCTCGTTCCTGCTCTCGATCGCCCGAAGGCTCGCCCGTCTCTGCGAAGGCATCGCCTATTCGAGCGTCCTCGCAGCGCTCGTCGGCGGCGCGATGACCTGGGCGGTGGGCCAGGCGCTCGCATCGCCCCGCGTCGCGCACGACGCCGCACTCGTCGCCTGCGGAGCCTTCCTCGTCTACGGCCTCGACCGCCTGCGCGACCTCGATCGGGATCGCCTGAGCGCTCCCCGGCGGACCGCCTTCATCGTGCGACATCGTTCGCAGCTCGCGAATGCGGCCGGCGTGGCCGGGCTCGTGCTGTGCGTCCTCTTCGCGGCGGCGCCGGGGCCGAAGATCGCGCTCTGCGTCGCGGTGGGGGCGGTCGGCTTCCTGCATCGGCGATTGAAGCAGGCCGTCGGCTTCAAGATCGCCTACGTCGCGGCCGCCTGGACGGTGGCGTGTGTCGGCCTGCCGTGGCTCGGCCGCAGCGAGCCGGGGCAGGCCGCCGCTGGCGAGCTCGGCTGGTCGCTGCTCTTCGTGGGCACGGCGGTGACGGCCAACCTGATCGCCTCGAATCTGCGCGAAGGAAAGCGCATCGCCCCGGGCTGGCCGCCCGGGCGGATGCTGCTCGCCGCGCGCGGCATCGCGATCACCTCTGCCTCGCTCGCGGGCTTCGCCCCGGAATCCGTCGCGCCGCTCGCATGGATTCCCGCCGCGGAGGTGTTGGCACTCGGCTTCTTCCGCGGGAGCGAACGCTACGGGCATCTCGCCGTCGACGGCGCGCTGCTGATCGGTGCGCTGGCAGCGGTCGCGCACGCGAGCGCATAGCACGATCGGGATGGGCCGCGCCCGGGGGCTGGCGGGCCGCCGTCACGAGTGCGAGACGCCCATCCGAGCGGACACGGCATCGATCTGATCCTCGAATGCGACCGAACCGAGTCGACGCGCCCATTCCCGAGCGAGCGCGAGCTGTTCGGATCGCGTCGAATCTTCCTCGGCGGCTCGCGCGGCGGCGAGATGGAGCGTGGGTCGGTTGTTGTTCTCGCTCGTCCGATCCGCCATCGCGAGCCCGATCGTGCTGAGCGTGCGGACGTTCTCGCGACTTCCGACCTCCAGCTCGATCTCGGCCAGCAGGCCGACGAAGAAGGTCCCGCCCAGTCCGCCCGAGCCGGCCATCGCACGCAGCGTTTCGCGCAGTCGATCGAGCGCCGGCCCGTCGACCGGATCGGCGCAGATCTCCATGAATCGGGACACCTCGCGCCAGAGGGCGATGCCGGCGGCTTCGGCGATCGTGCGCCCGTGCCGTGCGCGTTCGCGCTGCACTGCGCGGTCGCCGACCCGGAAGGCGAAGATCGCGGCGAAGGCCCACGCGAAGGCCTCCGTGAAGGGATGCGCGAGCGCACACGCCCGGTCGAGCGCGGATTCGATCAGTCGACGGCCGGCCTCCGCATCGCCGAAATGCCACTGGGACAGACCGTTGTAGAGGCCGACGGTCACACGCGAATCCTGGATCGAATGCCGCGGAAGCGCATCGAAGGCCGTCTGGTCGGAGGCGGCGAGCGATGCCCGGCCGTGCGCGAGGCAGTCGGCGAAACGGCCCTGGAAATAGGCGAGGACGGAGAGGAGCGCATGGACGTGGTGCACGTGCTCGGGGTAGGGGGCGGTCTCGACGAGAGATAGAAGACGCTCGGTGATCTCGCGTGCGTGCTCGAGCTCGCCGCGCATCTGGAGGCTCGCTGCGAATCCCCAGGCCGAAGCGACTTCGCGATCCGAGTCACCGACCTCGCGGGCGAGCGCGTAGGCACGGCGGAAGCTGCGCTCGACGCTCTCGTCGGCGAACCCGCCCGCGGACGCTCGGGAGAGCGCGATGGCGATCTCGAGATCGCACTCCGCGCGAGCGCGCACGCCGCCGCGAATCGGCAACGACGACAGCTCCTTCATCGCGCTCTCCGCCAGGGTGAGCGCTTCGGCGCTCGGCTGGTACGAAGCCGCGAAGAGCGCCGATTGGACGCGGTGCGGCATGGCCTCCTTGCGCAGCCCGGCCCGCTCGAAGTGGTAGGCGATCTCGGCCGCGCGGCTGGCGACGGACGGGAATCCCCGAGCGAGCCGCCTCGCCACGTCGCGGTGGAAACGGCCGCGGAGGCTCGCGGGCAGCGTCTGTTGCAGCGCGTCGGCATGAAGCGCGTGCGTGAATTGAAGTCGTGCGCCTTGCGATCCGTCGGGCCAATCCTCGAGAGCGACGAAACGGAGCCATCCGCGACCGCAGAGCGCGTCCGTCGTCTGCTCGATCGCGTCCCGGGGCCAGCGCAGCACGGCCTCGATCAGGCGGGTATCGAACTCGAAGCCGGCGACGGCGGCGGCTTCGAGGAAGCGTCTCGAGGTCTCGCCGAGCGCTTCGATGCGACGAGCGAGAGCGCGAGAGAGCGTGTCGGGCAGTCCCGCGGCCTCGAGCCGGGCGAGATGCAGCGGCGGAGCTTCCGACGGCTCCGCCGAGTCGAGCAGATCGAGCGATGCCAGATGATCGACGAGCTCGACGAGAAAGAGGGGGAGACCCTCGCTGCGTCGGTGGAGCCAGGCCGTGATCGCCTCGTGCGGCTCCGCGCGCACCGTCTCGCCCGCAGGCGGGAATTCATGGAGATAGCGGGCGATCGCAGCCGGCGGGAGCGGTCGGAGAACGATCTCGGAGACCGAATCGCGGCGCGACAATTTCTCCCAGACCGGTTCGAGCATCGGGCTGGCGTCGGGCTCGTTCGAACGTGCCGTGCAGACGACGAGCAATCGCGCCGGAACGCGGCGACTCATCAAGGCCGCGACGATCTCGAGGGTCGCGGGATCCGACCAATGCAGATCTTCGAGCACGAGGACGATCGCCTCGCCGCGCGCGATCGACTCGACGAGATCGATCAGCTCGCGGGCCATCTGTGCCGGACTCGACTCGGCCCGGGCGCTGCTGCGGAGCGGGCGCGCCACGAAGAGCGTCGGCAGCAGCGCGATCCAGCTCGGCGCGACGCGCTCGATCGTCGCCATCAGCTCCTCCGCGACGGCTCCGCCTTTCGATTGCGCGAGGCCGAGCAGCGCCTCGAGCAGCGGCAGGTAGGGCGTTCCGATTCCGAAGCCCTCGAGCGATTGCCCTTCGATGACGTGCGCATCTCCGCGGATCTTCGCGAGTGCACGACCGACCAGCGCGCTCTTTCCGCTCCCGGGCTCGCCGCGCACGAAGACGCAGCGCCGCTCGCCCGCGCTCGCCACCTCGAAGGCGCGAACGATGGCGTGGAGCTCCGTCTCGCGTCCGACGAAGGGGCGACTCGGTGCGTCGGCGGGATTCACGAAGGCCATCGGCTCGTCGTCGACGACCGTCACGCGGGCGGTGAAGCGATATCCGAAGCCCCGTACGACCTCGAGGGCGCGCTCGATCGAAGGCTCGGCCGCCAGCGCGGCGCGCGCGCCGCGTACCGCGCGCGTGATCGAATCGTCCTCGACGCGCACCCCCCGCCAGAGCTGCTCCATCAGCTCGTCGCGCGAAACCGCGCGTTCCGCATGGGAGACCAGGTACTCGAGCAGCGCGAAGACGCGCGGCTGGAGGTGGATGTTCCGATCGCGATGCCGAAAGCGACGAGCTCCCGCATCCAGCTCGAATCCGCCGAAGCGATACCGCATGACGAAGGGCAGTCTTGCACATCGCGGGAAGGCCGGGGCATTCGCCCTTCCGAGCTCCGGTCCTTCCGCGATGGTCACCCAATGGTCGGGTTGCGCCCGATCCGATCCGGTCACCTACCCGAAGACGCGCGCACGTCGCCCTCCGCGACCGCGCGCCCGCGGGAGGCGACCCGACATGAGCGTGCACTCTCTCCTCCAGGAAATTCGCGAAGGTGCAGCCGCTGCTGCACAGCGCGAAGGAATCGCGCGTACCCGTGCTCGCAGGCTGCGCATCGGCGTCGCGCTCGGCTCGATGCTCGCGCTCGGGCTCGGGCTCGCCGCCTGCGGCGCGCCGGGAGACAGCCAGACGACGACGACCTTCGCGCGCAGCTTCGGCGGCCCCGGGGACGACTTCGCCGTCGATCTGGCGACGGATGCGAGCGGGCGGCTGGTCGTCGCAGGTGTGTATTCGGAGCCGCTCATCGGCGGCGGATCCAGCGAGCGCCTCTGGCTGCTGGGCCTCGACGAAGCGGGCAACGTCCGGCACGAAGTGACCCCGACTCGCGATGCGGGCGTCGGCCGGAACGTGCGGTTCCGGATCGCGCGCGAAACGGCGGACGACGGCGTGCTCCATGCCGGTCGCGTCGAGACCGAAGACCAGGGCGTCGACGTCGTCCTCCAGCGGTTGGCGCCGGACGGCAGCGTGGCGTGGAATCTCCAGCTCGACAGTGGCGTCTGGTCCGGGGCCCGCCCGTACGATACCCGCGCCCGACCCGGCGCCGACGACGAGCTCATCGACGTCTACGGCGACGAAGTCGACGGCTGGTACGTCGTGGCGCGCTCGATCGCCGACCTCGCGCCGACCGGCTCCGGCGGCGGGGCCGTCGTCGTGAACGCACGCTCGATCGTCGTCTGGTTCGTGGAGCCGGACGGAACGCTCCGCTGGCAACGCCGCATCGCAGCGACGCAGAACGACGAAGACCTGCTGAGCGGTCCCATGCTGCACGCCGCGCTGCGCCTCGCATCGGGCGAGCTCGCGCTGGCCGTGCACCACCTCGACTCGAGCCGCCCCGACGTCTCCATCCTCTGGCTCGACGATGCCAACGGCCTGCTCCTCTCGGACGACTTCGAGCCCTCCCGAGAACCGGATGCGGGCGAGGAGATTCCCGATGTCGGAGACGATTCGACTTTTCGACGCCGACTGCTCTTCATCGACAGTCACGAGACGAAGCTCCTGGACACCCTCGACGGGGGCGTTCTCTACGTGCGGCATTGGGACGAATCAGGCGGGGCGAACGACTCCGGTGCTGCGCTCACCGAAGTCATCAAGCTCGATGCCCTGGGAAGCGAACTCTGGCGTTCCGAGTTCGAGGCCGAGGGGACCCACGACGGCTCGCACGGTCGCGTCTACGAACAGCTCGCACTGACGTTTCCCGACGGCGATCCTGAGAACCCGGTCCACTGGATCGGTCGCTACGACTGGTCACCGACGCAAGCGGCCCGCACCTCGGTGCTCTGGCAGCTGGACGCCGATGGCGAGCTGCTCCGGCGGTGCGAACTCGATTCGGGCGGGTATGCGTTTCTCTACGCCACCCAGCCGGTCGACGGTGGGCTCAACCTGCGGGTCCTGGTCGGCGACCTCGAGCACGATCCCGATGATTCGAATCGCGTCCGGCTCCGCGAATTCGTGATCGGGAGCGATTGCGGAAGTGCGCTCCCCGGCCGGACCTACACCTACTCGCGGCTCGACCATCCGAATTCGACCTCCACGGCCGTGGCGATGCGCACGCCCTACTGGGTCGGTGACGAGCTCGTCGTTCCGCTCCACCTCAGCGACTGGGACGGTCGGCTGTCCCTCGTTCGCTTCGAGGAGACGGCCGTCCTCGAGACGCGGCCGTTCCAGGCAACGATGCCCCTGCCCCCGCCGCTGCGCGACGATTACTCGGGCTACCAGAACTTCGGCTCCATCGGCGCATCGACGGAGGGTCGCGTGGTCTGGAACGTCGGCAGAAGCGCGCAGTCTGCGGCGACGCAGCTCTTCTTCGATCCCGATGGCGATGTCGAACGGAACGAGGGCATGTCGCCACCGCCCGTCGATCTCTTTCGCGACGTGTACTCCGGGTATGTATCGACGAACGCCCTCTTCGCCGACTCCGGACGCGTGTACTGGGGTGACTCGCCGGGATACTGTCGCAACGACCTGAACTTCCTGGTCCGCGATCCGGACCAGAGGCTCTTCTTTTCCCGACATGAAGCGGCCGATCGACGGTTCGGCATCGGCGGTGTACGGATCGCTCCGGCTCGCAACCGCGAGTTCAGCGCGCTTCTCCTCCCGTGCAGCCGACCCGGGTCGGGACTGCTCGAGTATGCGACGGACGACCGCGCATCCGTGCGCTACCTGCCGCCCGAGCTGGCGGAGCAGGAATTCGACCGGCTCGACCAGAGCGACGATGCCACGCTGATGCTGAACAGGTATGCCGGCTCCGGGCCCGGCAACCAGGTCGTCCGATATCCGGCGGGAGCGGGGCCCGGCTGGCACTTGCGCCTTCCGGTCGTGCTCGGCGCGAGCAACTCGAGCGTTCTCGAGCTCGTCGACGGCATCCTCGCGCACGACGGCGGTGCGCTGCTCCTGCTCCGGCTCCAGGCCTTCGCGCTGCCGTCTGCCCTCGCCGATCCGAGCGAGACCTTCGGCGACGTCGACCTCGGCCTCCTGAAGCTCGACGCGGAGGGCCGCGGGCAATGGCTGCGCGTCTACGGAACCGGCGGCAACGACGAGCCGAAGCGGATCGTCCGCACACCCGGCGGCTTCGGCGTGCTCGCGAGCTCCGATGCGCTCGACGCGGTCACGCCCGGAAGCCGGGACATCTGGGTGCTGCACACCGGCCCGGACGGCCACATCCAGGGCCTCGAGAGCGGTGAGGATCTCTGCCAGGCCTGCCTGGGAACGCTCAGCGGCGAGGCGCTGGCCGCGCTACTCCCGTTCGAGGCGGAGCCGATTCCGCCGCTATCGGAGCCGGAGACCCTCGAATTCGAGCGGACGCAGATCGAGCCGCAGGATTCACTTGCGCCCTTCACCGAAACGCTTCCGAGCCCGAACACGGCCCGCCAATGCGTCGGGGATGCGACCGATTTCCAGGAGCTGCCGCTCGGCGTCGATCCGCCGCCGGCCGCCTGCGAAGACGGCCTCGACAACGACATGGACGGCCTGATCGATCTCGCCGATCCCGGCTGTCTGAATGCGGACGACGACTCGGAGATCGATCCACCGCCCGTCCAGCGCGAGCTGCGCATCGAGGTGGTCGGCGACGGACGCGTGTTCAGCGCTCCCGATCCCGGTATCGACTGCCGCGAGGGCGACGTCGGCAGCGCCGCCTGCCGCGAGAGCTACCCGAACGGCGAGACCGCACGCGTGGTCGTCGAGCAGGATGCGGGCGCCGTCTTCCAGGGCTGGAGCGGCGACTGTCCCGAAGGCACGACCGCCACGCTCGACCTGCTGATGGACCGCAATCGTGTCTGCCGCGCGCAGTTCAGCCGTGTCGTCGTGCCGGAGCCGCAGCGCATGACGGTCTCGCTCCAGACCGACGGCGGAGCGGTGAATGATCCGAGCCAGGGCGGCACGGTCGTCGGGAGCGGCATCCAATGCTTCGGCACGGGCTCCGACTGCGAAGAGGACTACCCGTTCGGGACCTTCGCCGAGCTGCTGGCGGTTCCGACGACCGGCTTCGTCTTCGACGGCTGGAGCAGCCCGGACCCGGCGCAGCCCTGCGAAGCCGCCGATCCGACCGAGCAGCGCATCGACGTGGTGATGAATCGAGCGCGCTCTTGTCGCGCGCTCTTCCGCACCGCGGTGGCCGGGCCGGACCTCTTCCTGCGCGTCATCGCCGACACCGACGGGATCCACCGCAGCACCAACGCGCTGGGCGGCCACTCCGACGGCGGAACCGTCACGAGCACCAATCCGACGACACGACCCGACGTCAGCTGTACGCCGATCCAGACATTCTGCGCGCGCGAATTTTCGCCCGGCACGCCGGTCACCCTCACCGCCACGCCGGAGCCGGGCCATCGCTTCGTGCGCTGGTTCTCGCCGACGGACGCGAGCTCGCCCTGCAATCCCGGCACGACGTCGACCACGATCACCTTGACGCTCGACGAGGCCACGACCTGCCGCGCCAGCTTCGGAACCCTGCCCAGCAACCCGGGCGGAGCGACGAACCGTCTGAGCGTGCTCTTCGACGTCCCGTTCGATCGGCCCCATGCCGTCCGCGTGATCGACGTCGATCGGCATCTCGTCGACTGCACGGCGGGTCCCTGCCAGATCGACTACCCGCACGCCGGCCAACCCGTGCGATTGCGATTGGTCGACCAGTACGGCGGCGGCGTGGTCGATGCCTCGTGCGACGACCAGACGCAGGCCGACGTTCCGGGCATCGCGCGGCCGCTCTGCAGCGAGAACGTCCACCTCGGCAATCGGACGCTGATCATCCAGTGGACGAATCCTTAGCGGAACGGAACCTGCGACCCGGGCGGGAAGGCTCGCCTCTCGACTCACGATTGGAGGAAGGAACATGTTCACCATTCACTCATCGGCGCCGCTGGCGGCGGCACTGCTCACTCTGGCCTGGACCACGACGGTCGCTGCCGACGTGACTTCCCATCCGGGCGCCAACTGCGAAGCGTGGGCGCTGCAGAAGACCACGCCGACGAGCGACGGCGGCATCGTCGCGCTGGATCTCGACCCGGTCGACCTCGTGTGTCCGTTCGCGACCACGGCGGTCGAGCATGCATCCGGAGCCCGCGTATTCCTCTCCACGTACCGGCATAACGCGTGCACGCTGAAGACCGTCGACCCGGTGAACGGCACCGTCTTCGCGACCCGCGTCGTGCGCGACCTCCCGATCGGGCCCGGCCTCTTCACCACCGCCGAGCCGATCGAGCTGGAGATTCCGCACGCCTTCACGGCGGGGCCCCATGCGACGCGCTCGCTCGCGTGCACGCTCCCCGGCATGCTGCCGGAAACGAACATCCCGACCGTTCCCCAGCATCCGGGCGCCTTCGCCGAGCTCCGCTCCTACTCGCTCGAGACGACGAAGAGCCCCGGTCTCTCGACTCGACTCGAAGACCTCGAACGCATCCTCGCAGCCCAGCCGGTCGACCATGCGTGGGCGATCGATCGGGAGAAGGCGCTCCGGACGCTCGGAGAGTCGGAATCCGAGGCTTCCGCGATCGAGCTCGGAAGGGTCGAGTGCCGGACGTCGCTCTGCCGCGTCGACTACGAGGCGCCGACCCGCGCGGCCATCGAGGATTTCGAGCAGAGCGCCCTCAGCGCAGGGAGCTCGATCCGACGCGAGTCGGGGCGCGAGGACGCGTGGATCGAGGGCCGCTGGCAGGGGCGACTCTTCGTGTCCCGGGACGGCTTCGGGTTATTCGAGGCGGCGGATTGATCGGCCTCGAGCCGAGGGATGAATTCACGATCGTGAAAGCCGCGAGCGGCGGCCTTGCTGCACCCGATACGAAATCGGCGGCGCACGCCTCGCGTACGCCGCCGATCGATGGATGGTGGAGCCGAGCGGGATCGAACCGCCGACCTTCGCGTTGCGAACGCGACGCTCTCCCAGCTGAGCTACGGCCCCATGAATCAAGGACTGCGATCGCGCTCCGGGCTCGGACGATCGCCTGGGGAGCGATCCGGCCGCATGAGCGCGGGATTTCGAACGGCGGACCTTAGAGGTCGGCCCCGCGAGCGTCAATGGTCGCCCGGAAGCACGCGAGGCCGGCGCGTAGAGCGGCTCCCGATTCGCCGAGGTGAGCTGCTCCTCGGCTCCGCGGAGGCCCCTCGGGAAGGTGGCCCGGCGGGTGGAGGCGATCAGACCAGGCCGAGCGCAGCGTCCTGAGCGGCCGGATCGGCGTGCTCGAATTGCAGGATGCCGAGGCGCTCGAAGGCCTCCCGGACCCGGGGCGTCAGCAGGCCGAGGCGGCGCAGGTTCGGGACGACCCGCGCGAAGAGCTGGATCCGGAAGAGCTGCAGGATCGGCGATTCGAGCATGCACTGCTTGTACGGCTCGCGCTCGAGGCCGAAGTAGTCGGCGGTCTCCTCGCCGATCAGCCGATCGCGCATCAGCTCACAGGCCTCGATCACGAAATCCTCGCGATCGCGGCGCTCGCATTCGGGCATCGCCGCATAGTAGTCCTCGAGCGACAGGACGCCGAAGGCGACGTGGCGCGATTCGTCGCGCATGACGAGATGGATCAGGTCCTTCAGCAACTTCTCGTTCGTCAGCTGATGGAAGTTCGCGAAGGCCGCCATCGCGAGACCCTCGACCAGGATCTGCATGCCGAGGTATTTGAGATCCCAGCGCGAGTCCTGGATGATCGTGTCGAGCAGGCGCTTCAGGTTCGGGTTGACGGGCCATTCCCATTCGATCTTCTCCGTCAGATAGCGGGAGAAGACCTCGACGTGGCGCGCTTCGTCCATCGTCTGGCTCGAGGCGTAGAGCTTCGCGTCCATGAACGGCACGGCCGAGACGAGCTGCGAAGCGACGATCAACGCACCCTGCTCGCCGTGCATGAACTGCGAGAGCTGCCAGGCCACCTGGCAGTGGCGCACGCGCAGCTGCTCGCGGGCGTTCATCTTTTCGTAGGGTCCGTAGCCGCGCAGCGGATTGATCTCCGCGGGCAGGATCGGCTCTTCGGGATCGACGTCGACCGACCAGTCGAGGTCCGCCGCGCCATCCCATTGATCGCGCTTCGCCTTCGCGTAGAGCTCGCGCAGATTCGAGGAGGGCGAGCCGTAGCGCCAGACATAACAGGTGTCGTAGGACGTGAGCACGCGCTCGAGGTCCGGCGAGAGGGGCGCCGACGAGCCGGCGACGGGGGCAGGCGACGAAGCGGGCAGGACGTTCGGGAGGAAGGACGAACCGGCGGACATGACGGCGGATCTCCGGACGGAAGGGGCGTGACCCCTCGGCGACCCGATCCCGCCCGAAGCCGGGAAGCTCCCGGTGCGTGGGCAAAGACCGTCGCCTGCCCGGCTCATCGGCCCGTGCGGCCTTCGCCTGAGTGATTCCGCCACCCGATTCGGGGGAGGATCGACGGTCGACCGCCTCGAGCGCGGGTGCGCAGGCCGCGTCGAAGCCGCCTTCGCCCCTCTTCAGTCGCCGCGGGCCTGCTTGCCCAGCGCCCCCGCCGGATGCCGGGCGGCGTAGGCCTTCCGATCGAGCCCCCGCCGCGCTTGCAGGACGGCGCCGAGCGCCGCGAGCACGAGGATCTCGGCGGCCACGCTGGCGCGGGGCGCGAGCCCGAGGGGGCCTCCTTCTTCTTTTACGCCGGCGTCCAGGGTCACGTCCGCGAGCGCAGCGAGCGGGGAGGCGAGCCCGCCGGTCACGGCGACGAGGTGGCCGCCGTAATCGCGGACCGCCCGTGCCGCGAGCAGGCATTCCGAGGTCGTCCCGCTGTTGCTGATCGCGATCACCACGTCGCCGGGCACGACCTGACCGAGGCTCCCGTGCAGCGCCTCGGTCGCGTGCAGGAAGGTGGCGGGGATCCCGGTCGAGGAGAGCAGGCTCGCCGCATAATGCGCGACGTGCTCGGGCTTGCCGACACCGGTGACATGGACACGGCCGCCGTTCGCCTCCGCGGCCTCGATCAGCTCCGCCGCCGCGAGCAGCGACACCCCATCGTGTCGATCGACGAGGCGAGCGAGCTCGCGAGCCGCCACCTCGAGCACCCTTCGCCCGGCCGCGGCCTGAACACCCGCTGCCCGGGCCGCCCCGACCTTCGACTTCTTCGCCGCCGTCGCCTCCGCAGCGAGCGCGGCGAACGCGGCCCAGCGCGCGTCCTTCGGCTTCGCCCCGTCGTAGAGCGCGAGCACCCGCGCGCGCAGCTGCGCCGGCTCATCCGGAAATGCGCCGACCCGCTCCACGCAGGCGGCGCCGCACGCGTTGCCGAGCCGAGCCGCATCGAGCGGCGAGAGCCCCATCGCCTCGCCGGCGAGATAGCCGCCGAGAAACGCGTCGCCTGCGCCCGTCGAATCGACGACGCGCTTCACTCGATAGGCGGGGACACGCCGACATCCGTCGGCATCGCAGACGAGGGAGCCGGCCGCACCGTCGGTGATCACGACCCGCCCGATGCGGTAGTCGGCGCGCAGCCGGCGGGCGAGCTCGCCCAGATCCGCGACGTCGGGGAACAGCTCCCGGGCCGCCGCCGCCGTCGGTTTCAGCAGATCGGCCGTGCGCAGCACCGCGTCGAAGGTCGCGCGATCGCCGAGCGTCGCGAGCGCGTCGCTCGGCAGGACGTCGAGATCGACGACGGTCGAGAGACCCTTCGCACGGGCGAGCTCGAGGGCGGCGAGGGTCGCGTCGAGGGGGAGCTGCGAGATCTCGGTCGAGAGCCGGCGGGCGCGAGCGATGAAGTCCGCATGATCGCGGCGGACGTGCTCGGGGCGGGTCTCGGCCGTCGCACCGGCGGCCATGTAGATCGCGCGCTCACCGGCGGCATCGATGAAGATCTCGGCGATCGACGAGGCACTGCCCGAGAGGTCGAGGCTCGTCGCGATGCCGTGGGCCGCCATCGCGCGGCGCAGCGCGCGACCGGCATCGTCGTCGGCCTGGCGCCCGAAGATCCCGACCGGCAGGCCGAAGAGCGCCGCCCAGCCGAGCTGGTTCAACATCAGGCCGCCGATCCGGCGCTGCACCGGCGCTTCGCCCGGCGCCGCCTCGAGCAATCCCTTCTCGTTCGCGCCGAGCACGCGGCGCGTGCGGTGCATGCGATCGATCACCATGCTGCCGATGCCGACGAGCTCGAGCGCGTCGCCCGCGGCCGGCGCCGGCCGGGCCGGCCGCGCAGTCCTGTCCGGCCGCGCCGCCCGCGTCGTCTTCCCGCCGCGACGATCGGCGCTCGCCTTCGACCCGCGCGGACGCGTCATCCGTTCCTCCGCACGCAGCGGGTGATCCAGGGCTCGCCGATCTCGCGGGCGGCCATCGCCTGGACGGCGGCGTAGGCGTCGTCGAAGCGCGCGACTTCGTCGGCAGGCAGCGTCGAGGTCCCCGGCGCGACGCACGCGCTCGAGACGATGCCGTCGCAGACGAGCGCGCGCTTCAGACAGGCGAGGGTCGGACGCTTGCCCGAGGCGAGCGTCGTGCAGTCGCGAAACGCATCGGCGATGCGCTGCGCCTTTTCCATGCGCTCCACGTCGCCCGCACGGCAGACCTGCCACGACCAGGCCCATTCGCGCGGCATCGCATTCGCGGGCCCGGAGACGACGCCGATCGGAAGCCCGCCGGCGCGGCGCCAGCGATCCCAGTGCTCGTGGATGACGCCGAAGATCCCCGGGCGATAGGGGCGGAAGATGTCGAAGATCAGCTTCGCGTTGCCGATGTAGATGCCGAACTCGCCGCGGTCCTTGAAGCTCGACGCCGCGCGGGTGTAGTTGCCGAGCACCTTGTCCGAGGCCGAGACCTTGATGCCGCGGACGAAGTCGAGCCGGCTCATCGCCTTGACCTGCTTCGTGCGGATGTGCGGGACCTTCGGATCGACGGCGATGTCGGCGTTGTCGTAGAGATAGACCGGGATGTGGCGCGCGCGGGCGTCCAGCAGATCGGCGACGTCGCGCAGCAGGAAGCGGACGGGATCCTGCACGCCCTGGATCGAGAGCGGCGCGATCACGGCGGCGTCTGCGCCGCATTCGAGGGCGAACTCGAGATTCGCGAGGGTTTCGTGGGCGGTCGGTGCCGTCACCCCGGCCCAATGCTCGACGCCGTCGGCGTCCATCGCCGTCAGCTGGCGATTGGTCTTGGCGACCTCTTCGGCGCAGATGCGGATCACCGCCTGGCGCGCCTCGTTGTCGATCTTGTCCCACTCGCCGGTCGTGCCGGCGGAGAAGATGATGTCGGCGCCCGCGCCCTCCTGGACGACGTGGCGCACGAGCGCACGCTGATCCGCCTCGAGGATCGAGCCCTCGTCGTCGAGGATCGTGAGCACCGGAACGGAGAGCCCCGGCTTCGGCCTGGCCTGCTCGACGCTGCGAATCGCGAAGCCCTCCGCGCGCCTTCTGCGCGCGGCAGATCATAGCGGCACGTTCCCCGCGAACGGCAGGTCCCGCGGCGAAGCAGGGGGTCAGAGCGTCTCGAAGAACCAGCTCATCTTGACGCCGAGCGCGGCGGCGAGCTTGTACATCGTGGACATCGAAGCGGCGCTCTTGCCGAGCTCGATCTGGGAGATCAGGCTGACCGAGAGGCCGGTGCGATTGGCGAGCTGCTTGAGGGTCAGGCCGACTTCGTGGCGGCGGCTGCGGATCCGCGTCCCGATCTCGCCGTTCAAACGGGATTCGAGGTCGACGACCAGACCGCGATCGCGAATCGCCTCCTTCACGACGGCGAGGACCTCCTCGGGCTCGATCGGCTTCTGGAGGAAGTGGAAGGCCTGGTGCTTCATGGTCTCGACGGCGAGCTCGACCGACGCCGTGCTGCTGGTCGCGATCACGCAGAGATCCCGGTCGATCGCGCGAAGCCCGGCCAGCGCTTCGCGGCCGCCGGTGCCGGGCGATACGTCGAGGATGACGAGCTGGATGCGATGGGTCCGGAGCTCTTCACACGCCTGCGCCGGATCCGAGACGCAGACGACGCCCCAGCCCTCGCCGGTGAGCACCTCCTTCAGCGCCTGCTGCGCCTCCATCTCGCGATCGACGACGAGGACGTTCAGAATCTGCTGGCTGGCCATCGCTTCCATCCCGTTCGAACCCTCGATCCGCTCCGCCCGGGCACCGTCCCGTGCGCGGCCAGCCCGCATGGGCCGGTGACGTCTGCGGATCGGGCAGGCCCGGGACGATGCCCACGACCTGCACACGACTTGCCGCCCCCATCGGGCATTTCGCCGAGGGGCCTGAGGGTTTTCTCGGAATTCGTCCGGATTTCCGCTGAGACTTCAGCCGGGAAGTCTTCGGGGGCCCCGAGTCGATCGAATCCCCGGCTTCGCCCCGGACCCGATCGGGCGCCCCGGGCGAGCGCGGGCGAACGGTCCTGCGAGCGGAATCAGGGCGTCGTCGGAGCCGCCGGTGCCGGGACGCCTTCGCTCCGGCCACCGGGCGCCAGGGGATCGACCGGCGCGTAGAGCCAGGCCGGATTGAAGGCCTGGGGCGTGGCGTTGACCCGGACCGCCCGCTGGACGTCGAAATGGATCGGGTCGCGGCCGGGCTCCTGGATCTCGAGCCAGGCGGGCACCATCAGCCGCTCGAAGCGGACGAGCGGCCCGAGCTGGAGGGTCTCGCCGCTGGCGCGATCGATGCGCTGGATCTGGAGCGAGACGGTGTCGACCCAGAGCCGGGCCACCGGGCCGGTCGCGGCGAACGCCGAGGCGAAGGCGTTCTCCTCGGAGCGTGCGGCGAGATCGTCGGCCTCACCGAGGCCCCCGATCTGCGAATCGCCGGCCTCGGCCGCATCGCCGATCGTCGGCCGGCGGGACACGGGGGCCGCGAGCTCCGGATCACCGAAGACATAACAATCGAGCTCGCCGCAGGGCGCGACGCCGATCCAGCGCGTGTCGATCCCGAACGAGGCGAGCGCGACGCGCAGGGTCTCGAGGGACGAGGGCTGGAGCAGGAACACGGGCTGGAGCATCGGCTGCGGGTCGGGGAGGGGCGCGCCGTCCTTGGCCGCGAGCAGCTCGGTGCCCGAGAGCAGATAGCGATCGACGCGCCCGGAGGCGCCGCGCAGCTCGAGGCGGGCGAGCCCGCTCGGATGACTGACGAGCTGGCCGGTCGCGATCGCATCGCGATCGCCGATGCGCAGGACGAGATCGAGCTGGATCGCTTGCGTCCGCCCGGAGCTCGCGTTCGCCTGGGCGACCCCGGCGAGGGCGCGATCCGGCTTCGGTACGAAGGCGGCGGCTTCCCCGGGCGCGATCCCGGCGATGCCCGCGAGAGCGACCGCGAGCGCACCCACCGGGAGGAGCCCGTGCGCGGGCCCGTGCGCCCGCGCACGCGACGGACGCGACGGACGCGACGGACGCGACGGACGCGAAAAAGTGCGACCCGCCGCGCGAGCGACGAGACCGCCCAATGCGCGCATCGGATGCACCGCGCCGGATCCCCTCACGCCCGCTGGCCCGCGAGCCGCGTCGCGCCCGCATAACGCGCGCGCGCGCCGAGCTCGGCCTCGATGCGCAGGAGCTGATTGTATTTGCAGATCCGATCCGTCCGACACAGCGACCCCGTCTTGATCTGCCCCGTCGAGGCGCCGACCGCGAGATCCGCGATCGTCGTGTCCTCGGTCTCCCCCGATCGATGCGAGCTGACCGATCCGAAGCCCGCCGCATCCGCCATCCGGATCGCCTCGAGCGTCTCCGAGAGCGTCCCGATCTGGTTCACCTTGATCAGGATCGCGTTCGCGGTCTTCTCGTCGATGCCGCGCTTCAAGATTGCGGGATTGGTCACAAAAAGGTCGTCTCCGACGAGCTGGCAGCGATCTCCGAGGCGCTCCGTCATGAGCTTCCAGCCGGCCCAATCGTCCTCGGCGAGGCCGTCCTCGATCGAGACGATCGGATAGCGCGCGACCCAGTCCGCCCAGAACTCGACCATGCCCTTCGAATCGAGCTTCCGGCCCTCGCCGGCCAGATGGTATTCGCCCTTCGAGTAGAACTCGCTCGACGCGGGATCGAGGGCGATCGAGATGTCCTTGCCCGCCTTGTAGCCCGCTCGATCGATGGCCTGCAGGATCAGCTCGAGGGCCTCGACGTTGCTCTTGAGGTTGGGCGCGAAGCCGCCCTCGTCGCCGACCGCCGTCGAATAGCTCTTTTCGCGGAGCACGGTCTTCAGTGTATGGAAGACCTCCGCGCCCCAGCGCAGCGCTTCCGCGAAGCTCGGCGCACCGAGCGGATAGAGCATGAACTCCTGCACGTCGACGTTGTTGTCGGCGTGGGCGCCGCCATTCAACACGTTCATCATCGGCGCGGGCAGCAGCGTCGCGCCTTCCCCGCCGAGGAAGCGGTAGAGGGGCTGGCCGCCCGCCGCCGCCGCCGCATGGGCCGCGGCGAGCGAGACGCCGAGCACCGCGTTGGCGCCGAGGCGGGATTTCGTCGGCGTGCCGTCGAGGGCGATCAGCTGCTCGTCGAGGGCCGCCTGCTCGGCGAGCCCCGCGAGCGGCCGGCCCGCGACCGCCTTCGCGATCTCGCCGTTGACGAACCCGACGGCCTTGCGGACGCCCTTGCCGAGGTACCGGGCCTTGTCGCCATCGCGCAGCTCGAGCGCTTCCCGGGCGCCCGTCGACGCGCCGGACGGAACGGCGGCGCGGCCGAGCTGGCCGGCGCTGGTCAGCACGTCGACCTCGATGGTGGGATTGCCGCGGGAATCGAGAATCTCCCGCGCGACGACTCGTTCGATGCGGACCTGCGCCATCGCAGCCACTCTCCTCGCTGTGTTCTTCGGGCGGCCGATCGTAGCAGGCGGGAAGCCGGGACCTGGCCCGATTCCGGCCCCTAATCCGATGCCCGCTCGCCGGGCCCGAGCATCGGCAGGACGATCAGTCGGCCATCGGGCCCGGTCACGATTTGCGCATCGATCGCGAACGCACGGGCCAGATTCGCCGGTGTCAGGACGTCCTCGGGACGCCCGACCGCGACGACCTCGCCCTCGCCCAGCAGCACGAGCCGATCACAGGTGCGGGCGGCGAGCGTGAGGTCGTGGGAGACGACGAGCGCGCCGCCCCCGGCCGAGACGAAGCGCCGCACCTCGCCGAGCACCTCGAGGCGGTGCTTGAGATCGAGGAAGGCGGTCGGCTCGTCCAGCAGCAGATGCCCCGGATCCTGGACGAGGGCGCGCGCGAAGAGCACGAGCTGCCGCTCACCGCCCGAGAGCGTCTCGACACTGCGGTCCGCCAGATCCTCGATCCCGAGCCGGGCGAGGGCGCTCCGGGCGCGGACGACGTCGGCCTCGCTGTCGAGGCCGACCAGCGGTTGATGCGGTGCGCGCCCCATCAGGACGAGCTCGCCCGCGCGGAAGGGGAAGGGCACATGGAGGTCCTGGGGAACCAGCGCGATCCGCCGCGCGACCGCCCGCCGTCCGAGGGAGCGAATCGGCGTTTCCCCGAGCAGCACGCGCCCCGCGGCCGGCGCCAGCAAGCCGTTCGCGAGCTGGAGAAGCGTCGTCTTGCCGACTCCGTTGCGCCCGGCGAGTCCGACGATCTCTCCGGGCCGGACCTCGAAGTCGATCCCGTGCAGGAGCGTCCGGCCCCCGCGCGCCGCCACGACGGATTCGAAGCGCAGCACGTCGGCGGTGCGCGGTGCGGATTGTGCGGCGGGCCTCACGGGAGCCGGCTCCGCGATTGGCTCCGGCGCAGGAGCACGATGAAGAGCGGACCGCCGAGCAGGGCGGTGACTGCGCCGACCGGCAGCTCGCGCCCGTCGATCAAGCTGCGCGCGAGGGTGTCCGAGAGCACGAGGAAGCCGGCGCCACAGAGGGCCGTCGCCGGAACCAGCAGGCGATGATCGCTTCCGATCACGAGCCGCAGGGCGTGGGGAACGATCAGACCGACGAATCCGATCAGTCCCGAGACCGAGACCGCCGCACCCACCATCAACGAAGTCGCGAGCAGCAGGATGCGGCGATGCGACTCGACGGGAACCCCGAGCTCGGCTGCGCTCTCGTCGCCGAGCGCCAGCAGGTTCAGACTGCGCGCGAGAACGCACGCGACGGCGAGCCCGAGCAGGACGCTCGCACCGACGAGCCCCGCGGCATCGATCTCCACCGCCGAGAGCTGCCCGATCAGCCAGAGAAAGATGCGCGAGCCCTCGAAGAAGCCGGCGATCGAAGCGAGAAAGACGATTCCCGCCGACGCGACCGCATTGAAGACGACGCCCGTCAGCAGGAGCCCCGTCGGCCCGCTTCCGCCGCGTCCGCCCGAGACCCAATAGAGGAGCGCCGTGGCCACGACTCCGCCGAGGAAGGCCGCCAGCGGCACAGATTGCGTCGGCAGCGCGACGACCCCGCCGAGGGCGAGCACCGCGATGCCCGCCAGCGCCGCGCCACCCGAAACGCCGAGCACGTAGGGATCCGCGAGCGGATTGCGCAGCAGCGCCTGGAACACCGCCCCCGCCGTCGCGAGCGCCGCGCCGACGAGCAGGCCGAGGACGACCCGCGGCAGCCGCACCCCGAGCACGATGTCCCGCGTCGCCTCCGCGCCCTCGCCGAGGACGAGCACACCGAAGACGTCCGCGAGCGAGAGCGACGCCGGCCCCGTCGCGAGTGCGCCGATCACGATCGCGACGAGCGCCGCCAACGCGACGGCGAGGACCGTGAATAAACGCGCCGGCGTCAATCGGATCACGGCCGCCCCCGCGCGGCGAGCGAGCGATCGATCGCCGCCTCGATGGATTTGCCGTGGACCGCGATCGCGAGCTCCCGGAGCGCGCGGTCGAGATCGGGCCCGGGCAGACTGACGCGCGTCGCGTCGAGGGCGAGGACCCGTCCCGCCTTCACCGCCGGCAGGCTCGGCCAGCGCTTCCAGAAGGTGAGGGCGCCCTCGCTCTCGACCTGGGGCGAGAGGTCGAGCACCAGCTCCGGCGCTGCGGCGACGAGCCATTCGAGCGAGCCGCGCGGATAGCCCTTCGCGACCTCGGCCCCGAGATTGATCGCACCGACCGCGCCGAGCAGCTCGTCGAGGAAGGTCTCACCGCCGACCAGATAGAGCGGCGAGCGATCCAGCACGATCACCGTGCGCGGCTTCGCCCGCCCCGCCACCGCCCGCTCGACCGCGGCGCGCAGGGCCCGGATCGATTCGATCCGTGCCGCCGCCCGGGCCTCCTCGCCGACCATCCGCCCGAGCCGTTCGATGTTCGCGAGCACCTGCTCGTACCGCTCGTTCTCGAAGACCTCGACCTCGAGCCCGAGTCGGCGCAGCGAGGCGCCGTGGGACTCCTGCTCGAGCCCCGCGACGAGCAGCACGCGATCGGGCCGCAGCGCCATCACCGCTTCGAGGCTGGGATCGAAGAGCCCGCCCACCCGCGGCCGATCGGCGAGGGCCGGGGAGATCCGGGCGGAGTAGTCGTCGACGCCGACGAGCGCCGCCTCGGCCCCGAGCCGCTCGACGATGGCCGTCAGCGAGGGATTGAGCGAGACGAGGCGCGGAAGGGGGCGCGTGGCCTCCTCCGCCGCGAGCGCTTCGGTCGCGGCGGGAGCGAAGGGGAGGACCAACGCGAACGCGATCGCGAACACGAGTATCGGCGCTGCGCAGCGAGGGCCGCGGGGGATGGACCCATGGCGACGAACGCGCTCGGCAGACACGGCGCGAGAGCCGCACTTCAGCGAGGACCCGGATTGCATGGCCGCAATCATGCCCGGTCTGCCCGGCCGGCGCCGACGGATTAGAGCCGCGCGGCGCGGCGCCGGAAGACCGCCGGGGTCGCGAGCGCCCCGGCGGTCGGGAGCACGGCGCTACTTCGACGCGGCGGGCGCCGGGGGCTTGCCCGGTGCCTTCGCACCCGCGCCACCGACGACCACGAGCGGCCGGAGCTTCGCCATCAGCGCCGGCCCGACCCCGCGAACCGATTCGAGATCCTCGAGCGCGCCGAAGCCGCCCTGGGCCTCCCGCGCCTCGATGATCGCGGCGGCCTTGGCCGCCCCGATGCCGGGCAGCGTCTCCAGCTCCTCGGCCGTCGCGCGGTTCAGGTCGATCGGCGCGCCCGCGGCACCCGGCTCGGCGGCGCCCGCCGTGCCGACCCCGAGCATCAGGGCGACGAGCGCCAATGCGAACGCATTCCGAATTCTCGATCGGCGCGCGGAAGTCCGCGACGTGGAAAGCGAATCGAACGAAATGGACATGGTCATGATCTCCCCGGGACCGGGGCGAAGAAAACGGCGCAGAGCCCAGAGGCCGATCGACCCGTCCGGAGCGCCAGGGCCGGCGCGACGGGGCGGGCCCGGGCTCAGCGATCCCGCGCGACCGAGAATTCGGCCGCTGCCTCGAGCGCGCGCTTCGCGGACGAGTCGGGAAAGGGAGCGATCGCCTCGAGGGCACGGGCGACATGATCCGCAGCGCGGCGCGCGGTATCCGGAACGCCGCGGTAGCGCTCGACCAGCTCGGCGACCGCCGAGATCTCGAGCTCCGCCGCCTCGAGCGGCGCGAGGCCGCCGTGTTCGTCGGCCAGTCGCGCGGCGTTCTTCAGGACGCTCGCGACATGGTCCCGCTCGGCGACGCGGCAGCGCTTCAGCGTCAGGATCAGGGGCAGCGTGATCTTGCCTTCACGCAGATCGGCGAAGGGCTGCTTGCCGAGCTCCGCGACCTTCGCGTCGTAATCGAGACAGTCGTCGCGCAGCTGGAAGGCGAGCCCGAGCTGGCGGCCGTACTCGGCGATCCGATTGCGCTCGTTGCGGGTCACGCCGCCGAGCAGCGATCCGATCTCGCAGCAGTTGGAGAGCAGCGTGGCACTCTTGCGCTCGATGACGTCGTAGTAATGCGCCTCGTTCACGCCGACGTCGAAGCTGCGTTCGAGCTGGAGCAGCTCGCCCTCCGCCATCACGCGGATCGTCCGGGCGTAGCTCTCGACGATCTCGAGATTGCCGTCTTCGACGACCATCGAGGAAGCGCGCGCGTAGAGGAAATCGCCGGCGAGCACCGCACGCCGATTGCCCCAGATCGCATTCGCCGACGGCCGGCCGCGGCGGAGCTCGGCGAGATCGACGATGTCGTCGTGCAGCAGCGTCGCCGTATGCAGAAGCTCGAGAGCGGCGGCGAGCTCGATGCGTCGCGGCCCGACATAGCCGCAGAGCTCGGCCGCGAGCAGCACCAGCGCCGGACGCAGCCGCTTGCCGCCGGACGAGAGCAGATGCTCTCCGAGCACGGGGATCAGCGCGGACTTCGATTGCAGCGTGTCGCGGAGCGCGGCTTCGACACGCTCGAGATCCGGCGCGATGCGCGCGAAGGCGTTTCCGATCGTCTGCGCGAGCTGCTCGGTCTGCTCGCGCGGCGTGTCGTCGATCGATCGATGCGCGGGCTGGCCGTCTCGCGGCGGGGGGGCTGCCATCGCGCGACCTTAGCCGCGTGAAAATCCGGTGTCAAAGAAAAAGATCTCCAAAAACACTTCAAAAACGGATGCTTACCGGCGTTCACGAGGGTGGTTTCGAGGCCGCCTCCGGGCCGCGCGCGGGCCGCACACGCAGGCCGTGATCCCGCAGCCAGTCGATCGCCTGGGCGATCTCTTCAATGGGAATCAGTTCGCATTCGGATTTCGTGCGGCTCCCCGCGCTCTTTTCGCGTGCGCGCCACTCGCGCTCGCAGACCGCCGGAACCAGCACGCGCCGAAAGCCCAGCCGCGCCGCCTCCGCGACCCGGACATCGACGCGCGACACCCGGCGCAGCTCGCCCCCGAGCCCGATCTCGCCCATCGCCGCCGTGTCGGGCGGAACCGCCAGCTCGAGCCGACTCGAGGCGATCGCGAGCGCGATCGCGAGATCCGCCGCGGGCTCGGCGACGCGCACGCCCCCGGCCGCCTTCGCGTACACGTCCTGCGAGAGCAGATCGACCGGGCTGCGCCGGTCGAGCACCGCCAGCAGCAGCGCGACCCGCGCATCCTCGAGGCCGAGGGTCGTGCGGCGCGGCGTGCCGTAGGGCGCCGGTGCCACGAGCGCCTGCAGCTCGACGAGCATCGGCCGCGTTCCCTCGAGCAGCGGCACGACGCAGCTCCCCGGCGCCCGCGTGCTGCGCTCCTCCAGAAAGAGCTCGCTCGGATTCGCGACGGGCTCGAGCCCGTGGGCCGCCATCTGGAAGACCCCGATCTCCTGGGTCGAGCCGAAGCGGTTCTTCACCGCGCGCAGCAGGCGGAAGGCATGCGCCCGGTCGCCCTCGAAGGTCAGCACGACGTCGACCAGGTGCTCGAGCACCCGCGGCCCCGCGAGCTGCCCGTCCTTCGTGACATGACCGATCAAGAGCAGCACCGCGCCGAGCCGCTTCGCCGTCGCCGAGAGCAGCGCCGCCGACTCCCGCACCTGGGCCACCGAGCCCGCCGCCGACTCGATCGCATCCGTGGCGATCGTCTGGATCGAGTCGACGACGACGACGCTCGGCGCGAGCTCGGCGATCGGTGCGGCGAGGGATTCCACGCGCGTCGTCGTCAGGACCTGGAGCGCGGGGCCGAGGCCGGGCAGTCGCTCGGCCCGGAGCTTGATCTGCTCGGCACTCTCCTCCCCGCTCACATAGAGGACGGAGCGCTGGCCCGCGGCGAGCCGGCCCGCGAGCTGGAGCGCGAGGGTCGACTTCCCGATCCCGGGATCCCCGCCGAGCAGCACGACCGAGCCCGGCACGAATCCGCCGCCGAGCACGCGATCGAGCTCGGGCTCGCCGGTCGCGATCCGCGGACTCGCGTCATGATCGATCTCCGAGAGGCGCCGCGGCTTCTCGTCGCCGGCGGCCGCACCCGCCAGGCGGGCGAGCCCTTCACTGCGGGCGGCAGCGGCCCCGGCCGCGCGAGGGGCCGCGAAGCTCTCCTCGACCAGGCTGTCCCAGGCGCCGCAGTCGGGGCAGCGCCCATGCCAGCGGGAATGCTGCGCGCCGCAGGCCTGACAGGCGTGGATCGTGCGGGGCTTGGCCATGAATGGGCGCTCCTGATTCGACGGGGCCGGGGACGGGATCCGCGAACGGCGGCGCGGCAAGGCGAGCCGGAGCGGAGCGAGACGAAACTGCGGTGAATGTAGAGGGACCTCGCGCTCCTGGGAACGGGGAGCCACCTGTCAACCTGCATTGGCCCTACGGTTGACAGCCCGCGCGCGGGCTCTCTAGCGTTGTGCGCGCCCCATCGCAGGAGATCCGATGACCCCGAGCGACCGCTACGCCCGCCTGACCCGCAACGCCCTCGATGGCCTCGCGCCGAGCCCGGAGGAAGCGCTCTGGGTCCTCGACGGCGGCGACGTCGAGCTCCTGCCGCTGCTGCAGGCGGCCTTCGAGCCGCGGCGCCAGAAGTTCGGGAAGAAGGTCATGGTGCACGTGCTGAACAACGTGCAGAACGGGCTCTGCCCCGAGGACTGCGGCTACTGCTCGCAGAACAAGGACTCGAAGGCGGCGCTGCGCAAATACGCCATGAAGAGCGACGAGGCGATCCTCGCAGAGGCCGAGGCCGCCGCGAAGGCCGGTGCGACCCGCTACTGCATGGTCTTCTCCGGCCGCGGCCCGACCGTCGACCGCGCGCGGCGCATCGGCGAGCTGATCCGCGAGATCAAGCAGCGCCATCCGATCGAGGTCTGTCTCTCCGCCGGCCTGATGGGCGACGAGCACGCCGCAATCCTGAAGGAGGCCGGCCTCGACCAGCTGAACCACAACCTCAACACCAGCGAGCGTCGAACGACGCGATCACGTCGACGCATACCTACGCCGACCGCGTCGCTGACCCTGATGGCCGCGAAGCTACGGCATCGAGTCCTGCTCGGGCATGATCGTCGGCATGGGCGAGAGTCGGCCGATCTGATCGAGGTCGCGTTCAAGCTGCGCGAGCTCGAGGTGCCTTCGATCCCGGTCAACTTCCTGATCCCGATCGCGGGCAACCAGGTCCAGCACGACGGCTCGCTGACGCCCGAGCGCTGCCTGCGCGCGCTCTGCCTGATGCGCTTCGTCAATCCGGCGGCGGAGATCCGCGTGGCGGCGGGGCGCGAGGCCATCTGCGCAGCCTGCAGGCGCTCGCGCTCTATCCCGCGAACTCGCTCTTCGTCGACGGCTACCTGACGACGAAGGGCGATCCCGTCGCCGAGACCTACGCGATGATCCGCGACGCCGGCTTCGAGGTCGACGGCAACGACACCTACCACGAGATCCAGGCGCGGCTCGCCGCCAGATCGGCGCGCGGCGAATCGCAGTTCCGCATCCCAGGCGGCGGCGATCAGCCGCTGCGGCCCGAGGTCGTGCGGGCATGAAGACCGCGGCGCTCGATCGGATCGCCGACGAGGTGCTCGGCGGGATCCGCGAGCGCGGGACCCATCGGCGCATGCGCGTGCTGGACAGCCTGCAGGCGCCGCGCATGCGCGTCGACGGGCGCGAGGTGCTGCTCTTCGCCGGCAGCAACTACCTCGATCTCGCGGGCCATCCGAGGTCGTCGAGGCGGCGGCGCGCGGGCGCGCGAATTCGGCGCAGCAGCCGGCGGCTCGCGCCTCATCAACGGCAACCTCGAATGCCACGAAGCCCTCGAGCAGGAGCTCGCCGCGTTCTTCGAGCAGCCCGCCGCGCTCGCGTTCAGCACCGGCTACATGGCGAACGTCGGCGTGATCCCGGCCCTCGTCGGCCCGGGCGACGTGCTCGTCTCGGACGCGCTGAACCACGCCTCGATCATCGACGGCGCGCGCCTCGCCCGCTGCGAGGTCGCCGTCTTCCGCCACGGCGACGTCGACGCCTTCGCCGACACCCTCGCGCGCGTCCGCGAGAAGGCGCGCCGCGTGCTCGTCGCCGTCGACGGCGTCTACAGCATGGACGGCGACGTCCTCGCCGATCGCCGAGATCGTGAAGCTCGCCCACGATCGCGACGCGATCGTGCTCCTCGACGACGCCCACGGCACCGGCACCCTCGGCCCCCGCGGCCGCGGCGGCGCCGAAGCCGCGGGCGTATTGCGCGAAGTCGACGTCCTGATGGGCACCCTCGGCAAATCCTCGGCTCCTTCGGCGCCTTCGTCGCGGGCTCGCAGCGCCTGCGCGAGCTGCTCGTCAACACCGCGCGCAGCTTCATCTTCTCCCGCGCCCTCGCGCCCGCCTCGGTCGAGGCCGCGCGCGCGGCGCTGCGCCTCGTCGAGCAGGAGCCCTGGCGCCGCGAGCGCCTCGCCAGGAATTGCGATCGGCTGCGCGCCGCCTCGCGACCCATGCGATCTCGACCGCCCCGAGCACGACCCACATCCTGCCCGTCGTCGTCGGCGAGAACGCGGCGACGATGGCCCTCTGCGAGTCGCTCCTCGCCCGCGGATATTGCGCAGGGCATCCGCCATCCCTCGGTCCCGAGCGGTACGGCGCGCCTTCGCATCACGCCGATGGCGACGCACCAGGACGACGAGATCGACGGCCTCGCCGACGCGATCGCCGAGATCCTCGCGGCCCAGCGCGCGGGCGGCGCGGGCAGCGCCCCCGGAGCCGCCCTCGGCGCCGGCGGCGACTAGCAAGCCATGCGCGGCCTCTTCGTCACGGGAACGGATACCGGCGTCGGCAAGACCTTCGTCACGACAACGCTCGCCCGCGCCCTGCGCGCGGCGGGCGTCGACGTCGGCGTGATGAAGCCGATCGAGACGGGCGTTCCGGGGACGGACCGCAGGACGCGCTCGCGTTGCGCCTCGCGGCAGGGGTCGACGACCCGATCGAGCTGATCTGCCCCGTGCGCTTCGCGCTGCCGGCCTCGCCCGAGGCGGCGGCAAAGGCCGAGAACCGGACCGTCCCGCTCGCGGCGATCCGCGAAGCCCATCAGGCGCTCGCGCGCCGCCACGCGTTCCTGCTGGTCGAGGGCGCCGGCGGCATGCGTCCCGATCGACGCAGAGACGGACATGGCCGATCTCGCCCGCGAGCTCGCGCTTCCCCTGCTCGTCGTCGCGCGCCCCGCGCTCGGCACCGTGAACCACACGCGCCTCACGCTCGAGGCGGCGCGTTCGCGCGGCCTGCCGGTGCTCGGCGTCGTGATCTCCACAGCTCGCCGGCCGCGGCCGCGGACAGGGGATCGGCTCAACCTCGAGGGCTCGTCGAGCGCCTCGGCGACGACCTGATCAGGAGGTCGGGCATGCGCCGGGAGGAGCGGGCGCGCACCTGGCGCCGGAGACCGAGGGGTGATGAAGCGGCTCGTGGATCGGATCGAGCGGGCGCTGGGCCCAATCCCTTCTGGACAGGCTGATTCATTCCGGATTCGCCGAAGCCCCCACCTCCTCGACCAGGCTGTAGAGCACCGGCAGCACGATCAACGTCAGCGCCGTCGACGTCAGGATCCCGCCGATCACGACGGTCGCGAGCGGGCGCTGCACTTCGGCGCCGGCGCCGGTCGAGCGCCATCGGAACGAAGCCGAGCGCTGCGACGAGCGCCGTCATCAGCACGGGTCGCAGTCGCGTCGTCGCGCCCTCGCGAACGGCCGTCTCGAGCGCGCGGCCCGAGGCGCGCAGCTCGTTGACGAACGAGATCATCACGACGCCGTTCAGCACCGCGACCCCCGACAGCGCGATGAAGCCGACGCCCGCCGTGATCGAGAGCAGGATGCCCGCGCGACGAGGGCCAGGACGCCTCCGGTCCAGGCGAGCGGAACACCGCTGAAGACGAGCGCGGCGTGGCGCACCGAGCCGAAGGTCGCCGTCAGGATGCCGAAGATGAGCAGCAGCGTGAGGGGGACGACGATCTGCAGCCGGCGCGTCGCCGACTCGAGCTGCTCGAACTGGCCGCCCCAGACCGTCAATAGCCCGTCGGGATCGCGACCGCGTCGCGGATCCGCTGCTCCGCCTCGGCGACGAACGAGCCCATGTCGCGGCCGCGGACGTTCGCCGACACGACGATGCGTCGCTTGCCGTTCTCACGGCTGATCTGGATTGGGGCCCGCTTCGATCGAGAGCTTCGCGACGGCGCCGAGCGGGACGAAGGCGACGAGGCCGCGTCGGACGCGGTCCGCCATGCGATCCCGGGCCGACTCGCCCTCGTGCTGCGGCAGCAGGATCGGGAGGCGTTCGAGGGCTTCGAGATCGATGCGCAGCGCTTCCGGGAGCCGGACGACGATGTCGAAGCGGCGATCGCCCTCGAAGATCTGGCCGGCACGGATCCGCCGATCGCGGTGCGCACGACCTGATGGACCTCGTCCTGCGAGACCAAGCGCGCGAGCGCCGGCGATCGACGGCGATCTCGAGCATCGGGAGCCCGTCGACCTGCTCGACCCGACGTCCGCCGCCCCGCGACGTCCTCGAGCACGCCGGCGATCGCCTCGCCCTTCGCGAGCAGGACGGCGAGATCGTCGCCGAAGACCTTCACCGCGACGTCGCTGCGCACGCCGGCGATGAGCTCGTTGAAGCGCATCTCGATCGGCTGGGTGAACTCGTGATTGCTGCCCGGAACCGACTCGACCGCGGCCGCGAGATCGGCGACGAGCTCCGCCGGCTTGCGCGGATCGGGCCACTCGTCGCGCGGCTTGATCATGACGAATCCGTCGGCGACGTTCGGCGGCATCGGATCCGTGGCGACCTCCGCCGTCCCGATCTTCGCGAAGGTCTTCGCGACCTCGGGCACCGCGCGCAGCGCCTGCTCGAAGGCTTCCTGCATCTCGACCGCCTGGGTCGAGCTGGTTCCGGGAATCGGATCGCATGCAGCGCGACGTCGCCCTCGTCGAGGTTCGGGATGAATTCGCTGCCCATGCGCGTGGCGGCGAAGGCGGAGACGACCAGCCAGCCGAGCGCCGCCGCGACGACAGGCCCCGATGCCGCAGTGCGAGCGCGAGGCTGCTCGTGTACGCGCGGGCACCGCGGCGAGGACGCGCCCTCCTTCTCCGTGATCCGCCCGCCGAGCACGATCGCGATCGCCGCCGGCACGAAGGTCACCGAGAGCACGAGCGCCGCGATCAGCGCGAGATCACGGTGATCGCCATCGGCCGGAACATCTTCCCCTCGACGCCCGTCAGCGCGAGGATCGGGAGGTAGACGATCAGGATGATCAGCACGCCGAAGACGCTCGGCCGCACGACCTGGCGCGTCGCGTCGGCGACGACGGCGAGCCGTTCGCGAACGGGCGGGACCCCGCGCCCGTACTGCGCCTCGGCGAGCCGCCGGATGCAGTTCTCGACGATGATGACGGCGCCGTCGACGATCAGCCCGAAGTCGAGGGCGCCGAGGCGCCATCAGGTTGCCGCTGATGCGACTGCCGGCCATGCCGATGAACGTCATCAACATCGCGAGCGGGATCACGAGCGCCGTCAGGAAAGCGGCACGGACGTTGCCGAGCAGCAGGAAGAGGATCGCGATCACGAGCAGCGCGCCCTCGAGCAGGTTGCGCTCGACGGTCGCGATCGTCCGATCGACGAGGTCGGTGCGGTCGTAGAGCGTCGTCGCGTGGACGCCGGCGGGCAGGCGCGTCGTCCTCCTCGAGCCTCGCCGCCGTCCGCTGCGAGACCTCGCGGCTGTTCTCGCCGATCAGATGAAGACGGTGCCGAGCACGATTTCGTCGCGTTCTGTCGGTCGCCGCGCCGGTCCGCAGCTCTTGCCCGACCTCGACGTCGGCGACGTCTGCGATCCGGATCGGGATGCCGCCGGCATGGCCGACGACGATCCGGCGCACGTCGTCGAGGGTCGCGATCTGGCCCGGTGCACGCACGAGATACTGCTCGCCGCTGCGCTCGATGTAGCCGGCGCCGGTATTCGTGCTGTTGCGGGCGATCGCGAGGCGCAGGTCCTCGAAGGTCAGGCGATGGGCGACGAGGCGCTCGGGACGGGGCGTGACGTGGTTTCTTGACGAAGCCCCCGACGGTGTTGACCTCGGTCACCCCGCGCACGCGCCCCGCAGCTGCGGCTTGATGAACCAGTCCTGGAGCGTGCGCAGCGCCATCGGCGTCAGGGCTCGCCGTGTTCGTCGATCGCGCCGGGATCCGCGTGGACCGCGAACATGAAGATCTCGCCGAGGCCGGTCGCGATCGGTCCGAGTGCGGGCTCGAGGCCGGCGGGAAGCCGCGGCGCCGCTTCGCGCAGCCGCTCGTTCACCAGCTGCCGCGCGAAATAGATGTCCGTGCCGTCCTCGAAGACGACCGTGACCTGCGAGAGGCCGTAGCGGGAGAGCGAGCGCGTGTGCTCGAGTCGGGGGAGCCCGGCGAGAGCCGTCTCGATCGGGAAGGTGATGCGCTGCTCCGCTTCGAGCGGCGAATAACCCGGCGCTTCCGTGTTGATCTGCACCTGGACGTTCGTGATGTCGGGGACGGCGTCGATCGGCAGCCGCGTCGCCATGAAGGCGCCGAAGCCGGCGGTGAGCAGCGTCGCGGCGACGATCCAGAAGCGGCGCGCGAGGGCGAAGGAGACGATGGATTCCAGCATGGCTTCGTCTCCTCAGGATCCGTGCGACATGCCGGACTTTCCGAGCTCGGCTTTGAGGATGAAGGTCCCGGACGCAGCGAATCGCTCGCCCGCCGCGAGGCCCGAGAGGACCTCGACCGAAGCGTCGTCGCGGGCACCGAGCTCGACCGGTCGAGGCTCGAACGCGTCCCCGTCCGCGACGAAGACGACCTCTTCGTCGCCGAGCCGCTGCACGGCCGCGATCGGCACCGTGACGGCCGCCGCGATCTCGCGCACCCGTACTCGCGCCGAGACGAACTGCCCGGGGCGCCAGCGCCCGTCCTCGTTCGCGAGGACCGCGCGGGCGACGAGCGTCTGCGAGCTCTCCGCACCAATCGGGGCGAGATACGAGATCGTCGCCTGCGCAGGCGCGCGGCCGTCTTCGCCATCGACCGAGACCTGCTGACCGCGAGCGAGATTCGCGAAGTCGCGGCGGTAGACGTCGAGGTCGACCCAGACCGTCGAGAGATCACCGATCGTGAGGATGGGCCTGTCGGTCGAAACGTACTCGCCCGGCGCGGCATCCCGCTCGAGCACGACACCCGCGAGGCGCGCGCGGATCTCGTAGGGGTGCAGACTCTCGTTGCTCTCGACGACGGCGAGCAGATCGCCGACCGCGACCGCATCGCCGAGGCGCTTGTGGACGGAGCGGACGATGCCGGGGAAGCGCGGCGCCATGTGGGCGAGGGCTTCTTCGTTCGCGACGATGCGTCCCGCGAGCGACCTCATGACGCGCACCGTCGCGGGACCGGCCGTCGCCGTCTCGATGCCCGCCGAGCGCTGCTGCTCCGGCGACAACACGACGCGGTTCCGATGCGCGGCCTGCTCGGCCATGGGCGCGCGCTCGGCTTCCTTCGCTGCGCCAGCCGCGTCGCCGGAGCCCGCATCACTGCATCCGAGCGCGAGTCCGGCGATCCCGGCGGCGATCGCGATGCATCGGACGATCCCGGTCGAAGCTCGATCTGATTCCCTCATTTCCGGACCTCCAGCGGGGCGCCGGTCAGGCGCTCGATCTCCCGCGCGTTGCGATGGGCTTCGACGACGGCGCGGAGCGCCTGCTCCCGGGCGTCGATCCGGGCGCGCTCGGCTTCGAGCACCTCGACCTGCGCGAAGCGGCCCTCTTCGTAGCCGCGCTGCAGGATCTGCACGGTCTGCTCGATGCCGGGCAGGACGCGCTCGTTCAGGAGCTTCGCCTCCTCGACGGCGGCCACGAGCGCGAGCTGTGCGGCCTGCACGGCCGTCGCGATCCGAACCTGCTCCGCGCGGCGTTCGGCCGACGACTTCGCGAGGCGTCGACTCGCCTCGGCGAGCGCGCCGGCCTTCCGGTCCCAGAGCGGAATCGGAACCGAGACGCTCACGACGAACGACAGATCGTCGCCCTCCGAGAAATGCCGGGGTCCGCCGGAGACCTCGACGTCGGAGGTCTTCGCGCTGCGTACGAGCGCCATCGCCGACTCGCGCCGCGCGATCTCCGTCTGCCAGCGCACGACGCCGGGGCTCGCGTCGATCTGCTCCGCCAGGTCCGACGCGTCCGGCGCCTGCGGCAGCCGTGCGAGGTCGCCGATGGCCCGCGTGAACCCGGGCGCTCCGGCCCAGAGCGCGGCGAGTGCCTGCCGCGCGGTCTCGAGCTCGTGCTCGGTGTGTTCGCGAAGCGTGCTCGCGATGTCGACGGCCACGCGCGCGCGCAGCACCTCGGCGGGGGAGGCGAAGCCCGCCTGCGTGCGGCGGGACGCGACGTCCTCGACCGCGGCGGCGATCGTCTGCGCATCCTGTGCGAGCCGGAGGCGCTCCTGCGCGGCGAGGACGTCGACGAAGGCATCCCCGGCCCGGGCGAACAGCTCGATGCGGCGGATCTCGTAGTCCCACGCGGCGAGCTCGACGTCGGCGCGGGCCAGCGAGAGGCGCGCGGCGCGCTTGCCGCCGAGCTCGATCAGCTGGCTCAGGGTGATCGTCGACTGGGTCGCGCGCACGCCGCGCCGCGCGCCGGTCCCCGCGAAATCCTGCACGTCGAGCATCAACGTCGGATTCGGACGCACCCGCGCCTGGAGCAGCGCCGCTTCGCGCGCCCGCTGCTCGTACGAATCGATCGCGAGCTCCGGATTGCGCAGCAGGACGAGGGCGAGGGCGTCGGCGAGCTCGAGCTCACCGGTCGGGTCGACGCTGCTCGCGTCGAGCGTCTCTGCGCCCGTCGCCGGCGCTTCGAAGCTCTCGAGCGCCGCTGCGAGCGGATAACGATCGGGCGGCAGCGCCCGCGCCACGCGAGGATGCAGAGGATGAAGAACGGCGAGCACGGCCAGGCACGAGGCCGCGCACCGCAAGGGTGTGTTGCGTCGCATGGAAAGCGATTCCTCGAAATTCGGGATGTCGGTCGGAAGGCCAGGCGGCGTCGGCGCGCAAAGCGCGCGACGCGATCAGCGCCGGCTCATGTCCGCAGCACGACCGATCGGCGGGAGAAGGGCACGGCCGTTCGACAGGGAGCGAACGCCGGCGCGAGCGGAACGGCGGGCGACGCGGCGACGCGTGGCGTCGGAGCGGGCATCGTGGCGGGCGGAGATTCGGCGACGCGCTTCTGGGCGGCCGCGGCCTCGTCGGGGGCGAGGTGGACGACGTGGTCTTTCGTTTGCTTGGGATGAATCCGGGGCTCGGACGCGCCCGACGGACGCGCCGTTTCATGGGGCTCCGTTTCATGGGGCTCCGTTTCATGGGAGAGGACCAGATCGACATGGCCGCCGTCGACGACCTTCATCCAGGCATGGGAATGGTCGGAGGCGACGACTTGCAGGAGGGTCGAGCAATCCACGACGGAGGCGATCTGCAGCACGCCGAGCAGCAGCGCGAGCACGATCCATCGCCGATCCGTCTTCCGCCTGCGCGATCTTCGCGTCATCTCACGCCTTTTCTCGCGCCTTGTCTCACGCATCGTCCCATGCGATCCGCCGGCCTTGCTGCCGAGTCTTCCGCGTACCCATCGTATCAACCGAACCGGCCCCCGCCGCTGCCACCGACGGCTGCACCACCGACCGGCCGGAAGCCCGGAAGCGGGCGGAGGGGCGACTTTCGCGATCGGCCGGGAAGTGGCATGACTATGGCCGAAGCCGGCGCCGCGCCGACACAACCGGAGGTCGCCCGATGGAGCTTCTCCGCCTCTCCCCCGCTCTTGCCCCGCACGGGCTCGTCCTCTCGCTCCTCGCCCTGCTGCCGCTCGGCTGCGGCACGCTCGATTCAGTGCCGGCCCCGATGGCCGACGGAGCCGGCACCGCGGCGGCGCATGCTCCGGACCATCGCGCAACCGATCACGCCACCTCCGCGCCCGCCCCGCTCCTGCCCGGCATGGGCGAGGTGCGCCGCCCGATCACGACCTCGAGCGAGCTCGCCCAGACCTACTTCGACCAGGGCATGGCGCTGCTCTACGGCTTCAACCACGACGAGGCCGCGCGCTCGTTCCGCCGCGCGACCGAGCTCGATCCCGAGGCGGCGATGCCGTACTGGGGTCTCGCCCTCGCGATCGGCCCGAACTACAACGACACGGCCGTCGACGCCGCCCGCGCCCGCGCGACGTTCGAAGCCGTCGAGGCGGCGCTCGCCCGGGCACCGCGCGCGAGCGCCCGGGAGCAGGACTACGTCCGGGCCGTCGCGAAGCGTTATGCGTCGCCCGACCCCGCCTCCGACTGGCTGGCCTTCCACCACGACTACAGCGCAGCCATGCGCGACCTCGTGCAGCGCCATCCCGACGATCTCGATGCCGCGACGCTCTTCGCCGAGAGCCTGATGATGCTGCGCCCCTGGCAGCTCTGGACCGCCGACGGCGAGCCCGCGGACGGAACCCTCGAGCTCGTCGCCGTGCTCGAGGGCGTCCTGCGCCGGGATCCGGATCACGCCGGCGCGAACCACTTCTACATCCATGCCGTCGAGGCCTCGAAGAACCTCGAGCGTGCGATTCCCTCCGCCGAGCGTCTGATGACCCTCGCGCCGGGCGCAGGCCATCTCGTCCACATGCCCGGCCACATCTTCCTGCAGACGGGCGACTACGAGCTCGCGGCGAAGACGAACGTCGCCGCCTCGGAAGCCGACCGCGCCTACGTCGAGCGCACGGGCGCTTCCGGCATGTACCCGCTGATGTACTGGACGCACAACATCCATTTCATCGCCTACGCACGCATGCAGCAGGGGCGCTTCGACGAAGCGATCGCGGCGGCACGCGAGATGGTCTCGAACGTCGGATCGGCGGTCTCCGACATGCAGATGCTCGAGGGCTTCGTGACGTATCCGCTCTCGGTCCTGCTCGCCTTCCGCGAGGCGGACGCGGTGCTGGCGGAGCCCGAGCCGCCGGCGGACCAGGCGCTCGCGCGGGCATTCTGGCGCCATGCGCGGGGCGTGGCGCGGGCGATCCGCGGCGAGCTCGAGCTCGCCGAGCAGGAACGCACGGCCTTCGCGGCCGCGGTCGCGGCCGTCCCCGCCGAAGACCGATTCCTGATCAACAACAGCGCCGCCGATTTCCTCGCCGTCGCCGGTGCGGTGCTCGATGCCGAGATCGCGGCAGCCCGCGGCGAGGAGGAGGCGATCGGGCTCTGGGCGAAGGCGGCCGAACGCCAGGAGATGCTGCAATACGACGAGCCGCCGCCGTGGTACGAGCCGGTCGCGCAGCGTCGGGGCTTCGCGCTCCTGCGCGCCGGCCGCCACGCCGAGGCGGAGGCCGTCTTCCGCCAGGCACTCGCCGAACGACCCCGCGACGGAAGGCTCCTCTTCGGGCTCGCCGAGACGCTGCGGGCACAGGGCCGCGAGGGCGACGCGAAGCTCGTCGAGGGGCGCCTGGCTCGCGTCTGGGATCCGTCGGCGAGGGCTCTTCGGACCGGCGATCTTTGAAAAAAATCGGGTCCAACCGGGCCGCCACGGGCTAATCGTCTGCGCGCGCCGTGGAGAGACCGCGCGCCGACACGCGCCGAACCGGGCCGCTTCCAGGCTGCCCCACGCGCCGCCAAGGAGCCCCGCCCCGATGTCCGCGAGCCCGACCGATCCGACGCATGACCGCACGCGGGCGACCCGGAGCGCCCGCTTCGTCCTGGGCCTCTTCGTCGTCGGCGCCCTCGTCTCCGCGCTCTACGGCGCCGGCGTCAAGCCGCTCCTGAAGGCCGGCGGTCTGATCGCCCTCCACAGCGAGTCGACCGAGGCGAAGAAATGGCTCCACGAAGGGCTCGGCGTGTCGTCCCCGGACGTCGTCGCGATCTTCCGGAGCGAGGAGCTCTCGGCCCTCGACACCGAGTTCTACGACGAGATCGAGCCCGTCCTCGAGGCCCTCGACGAGCTCGAGTCCGTCGAGTCGACGACCTCGTATTTCGATTCCGGGCTCATCTCGATGGTCTCGGAGGACGGCTCGCAGGCCGTCGTCTTCATCTCGCTCGAGGGCGACGACACCGCGAAGAGCCAGGCCCTGCCGGGTCTGCGCGAGACCCTCGAGGGCTCGTCCCTTTCGGTCCAGCTCGGCGGCACGCTGCCCGCCGAAGCCTTCGCCCAGGAGACGGCTTTCCGCGATCTCGCCCGCGGCGAGCTGATCGCGGCGCCGATCATCGTGCTGCTGCTCTTCTATTTCTTCCGCGGGGTCACGGCGACGCTGCTCCCCGTCGCCGTCGCCGCCTTCGCGATTCCGACGACGCTCGCCGGGCTGCGCGTGCTCACGCATTTCTTCGACGTCTCGGTCTTCGCCCTCAACGTCGCGAGCATCATCGGCATCGGCCTCGCCGTCGACTACTCCCTGCTGGTCGTGACCCGCTTCCGCGAGGAGGCGGCCCACGGCCTGGGCGTCCCGGCGGCGCTGGCGCGCACGATGAAGACCGCGGGCCATGCGATCCTCGTCTCGGGCTTCACGGTCGCCGTCTCGCTCGCCGCCCTGCTCGTCTTCCCGCTGATGGTGCTTCGCACGATCGCGATCTCCGGAATCATGGTCGTCGGCTTCGCGATGCTCGGCGCGCTCGTGCTGCTGCCGGCGATGCTCGCGCTCTACGGCGAACGCGTCGTCTCGAAGGAAGGCCAGGCGATCAGCCCGATGGCCCGCCAGCTGCGGCTCTTCGCGCAGTGGGTGATGCGCTGGCCCGTGATCCTCACGGTCGTGACGACGCTCTTCCTGCTCGCCCTCGGCTCGCCCGCGCTGCGCATGAAGAGTGCGATGCCCGACTCGAAGATCTTCCCGCCCGGCGCCGAGGTCCGCGTCGTCGACGAGATCCTCGAGGCGAAGGAGCCCTCGGGCTTCGGGAACCAGCCGCTGACGCCGATCCTCGTCGCGGTCCGCTCGCAGACGGATTTCTCGGAGCCGGGCGAGGTCGCGAAGCTGATCGCCTACGTCGACGCCTTGAAGGGCGTCGAGGGTGTCGATCGCGTCG
>JAWKRX010000038.1:0-50338 GCA_041389425.1 Myxococcota bacterium | reverse complement strand
GCAAGCCCGAGGAGGTCGACGCCTTCGTCGCGGACGGCGCCCTCGAAGGGCCGGATGCGAAGCTCCCGTTCAACACCAGCGGCGGCAACCTCGCCGAGGCCTACATCCACGGCCTTGAGATGACGATCGAGGCCGTCCGCCAGGCGCGCGGGGACTCGACCTGCCAGGTCAAGGAAGTGAACCATTCGCTGGCGATCGCCGGCCCCGGCTACGCGCCGGGCAGCGCGATCCTGTTCGGCGCGGCGCTGTAGCCGACCCTGCTGCGGGCCGCGCGCCCGCGACGACCTCGAACGACCTCGACGCACCGACCGCTCGCGCGGTCCGCGCTCATGGAGAAGACCGATGCCCCGACTCCTCGGCGACGACTTTCTGCTCCCGAACCTCGGCCCGAACAACACGCCCTACTTCACGGCCGGCTCGATCCAGATCCAGTTCTGCAAGGCCTGCGGCCATGCCCAGCATCCGCCGGACGATCTCTGTTATGCCTGCCGCGGGCGCGACCTCGAGTTCCGCAGCATGCCCGGCACCGGCCGGGTCGAGAGCGTCGTGCTCGTCCACCATCCGGTCCATCCGGCCCTGAAGACGAAGGTCCCCTACCCGATCGCCGTCATCTCGGTCGACGGCGCGCCGGGCTGCCACGTGATCGGCAACGTCGTCGGCTGCGCGCCCGAGGACGCGAAGATCGGCGATCGCGTCCGCGCGATCTTCGACGAGGTCCAGCATCCGCAAACCGGCGTGACCCTGCGGATCCCCAACTGGCAGCGGACATGATCCGCCCGGCGAACCCGGACGACGCCGCCGCGATCGCCGCGATCTATGCGCCCTACGTCCGGGACACGGTGATCACCTTCGAGGAGGTCCCGCCGACCCCGGACGAGATCGCGGCGCGGATCGAGGAGATCCACGGGGCGTCGCTGCCGTACCTGGTCGCGGCCCAGGGAGACGCCGTCGTCGGCTACGCCTACGCGGCGCCCTGGCGCGCCCGCTCGGCCTACCGCTACAGCGTCGAGACCTCCATCTATCTGGCCCCGGAGCGGATCGGCCAGGGCATCGGGACGCGCCTCTACGACACGCTGCTCGATCTGCTCAAGCAGGCGGGCCTCCACGCGGCGATCGGCGGCATCACGCTGCCGAACGCGGCCAGCATCGCGCTCCACGAGCGGCTGGGCTTCCGGCGGGTCGCGCAATTCGAGCAGGTCGGTTTCAAGCAGGGCCGCTGGCTCGACGTCGGCTACTGGCAGCGCCTGCTCTGAGCGGGCTGCCGCTCCGCCTAATCCTTCGCGAGCCCGTAGCGCAGCAGCGCGAAGAGATTCCAGCCGACGATCTCGTCCCGCTGGTTGTAGTAGGTATCGAGGTTCGTCTGGAAATAGCCCGGACCGAGCCGCGTCTGCTTCAGCGGTGAGCAGTTGACGACCTCGGTCGTCGTCGAGACGCGGTCGCCCGGCCGCATCAGCCGGCCGTATTGCTGCGTCGAGCCCTGCGCGATCGTCTCGCGCACGCCGGGCGGGCACGGGATCGAGCGCGGCGCGCCCTGTGTCGGCGGCCAGGGCTTTCGCGCCGGCCAGTTCGCGTCCGGCGCGGCGGGATCGACGCCCTGATGGCCCGCGCGCTGCATCGACCAGGTGATGAGCCCCATCGGCGGCGCGACGACCCCGCCGTGGCGGGATTTGCGGGCGTAGTCGCCGTCGAAATAGAGCGGGTTCGCATCCTCGACCATGTCGCACCAGTAGAGGATCTGGACTTCGGAGACGGGATAGCCGGCGTTCGAGCGCGGCCCCGGCTGGCCGAGCCAGGCCTTCGCGAACTCCGGCATCTCGGGATGGGGCGTGACGACGGGCTTCTCGAGCTTCAGAACGGGCTGCACCGGCCCGGCCTTCCGCGAGGGCATCGCGAGCGTCGCGGTCGAGGTCGCAGCGAGCCCGTGGTCCGGGCTCGAGACGCCCATCTCGATCTTCACGAGCCGGTCCTGCCCCGACTCCTTCTTTTCCGTCACCCGTCCCTCGACGATCGCGAGATCCCCCGGACAGAGCGAGCCGACCATCTGCAGCGTCGTCTCCCGGAAATCGCTCTCCGGGCCGCTCCAATCGCCGACATAGCGGCCGAAGAGCGCTTGATCGAACATCGTATTGACGAACATGTCCCGATTGCCGACCGATTTCGAGTACGCGGGATCGTGGTGGTAGGGCATGAGATCGCGGGTGCCGCAGACGGCGAGCACCATCGTCTTGACCGTGATCGGGAACTCGAGGCGCGGCAGCGCCTCCCCGACCTCGACGTCTTCCCAGTAGCGGAACGGCGGCATCGACATCGACTCTTCTCCTCGAGGTTCGCCCCGACTCTCGCACCGCCCGGCGCGCGCGGCCAGCGGCGGATCGGCTGCGGATCAGCGGCTCTTCGGCAGGCCGAGCTCGATCTCGGCGACGAGGCTGCGCAGGATCTCGACGGTGCCGCCGTAGATCGTGTTGACCGGGGTCTGCCGGAAGACCTCTTCGAAGATCCCGCCCGCGAGCCGTCGCGGTTCTTCGGCGCCGAGCAGCGCGAGGGGACCGGCGAGCTCGACCCAGGCCTGGGTGTCTTCGAGATAGGTCGCGGCGGAGAAAGATTTCGTCATCGCGCCCTTGGCGCCGAGGGGCCGCTCTTCGGCGGCGAGCCAGGTCGAGCGATGGCGCAGCAGCCGCGCGACCTCGGCGTGGATCGCCGATTGCGCCAGCTGTTCGCGGACGCGCGAATCGTCGCAGGGGCGCGCACCGTCCGCGCCCGCGGTCTGCGCCCAGACGAGCGCCTCCTCGAGAAAGCGCTCCTGCAGATCCGCATAACCCATCGCCTGCTCGAGGCCGAGCGCGAAGCGCACGACCGCCCAGCCCTGGTCGACTTCGCCGACCCGCGCGGCGTCGGGAACCCGCACGCCGCGCAGGGAGAAGGAGTTCGTGCGCTCGCCGCCGAGCGTGTGCACGGGCCGGATCTCGACGCCGGAGGCGTCCGTCGGGACGAGAAACATCGTGAGGCCGCGATGGGGGCGGTCCTGCTGGCTCGTGCGGGTGAGCGTGAAGACGTACTGCGCTTCGTGGGCGGTCGTCGTCCACATCTTCTCGCCGTCGAGGATCCAGTCCTCGCCGTCCCGGCGCGCCTGGGTGCGCGCGGCGGCGACGTCGGAGCCGGCGCCCGGCTCGCTGTAGCCGAGCGCGACGAGGATCTCGCCTTGCGCGATGCGCGGGACGAGCTCGCGCTTCTGCGCCTCGGTCCCGAGGGCCATCAGCGTATGGCCGATGAAGCCGTTGTTCATGAGGCCGAACCAGGGGAAGCCCGCCTTCGAGAGCTCCCAGTAGAGCGCGAGAATCTCGTACGGGCTCCGGCCGCCGCCACCGATCGCCGTGGGCCAGCCCGCCGAGACCCAGCCGTGGGCCGCGAGCTTGCGGTAGAGCGGCCAGTCGTGGCCACCGCCCTCACGGCGCTCGCGCTCGGCGTCTTCCGCGCTGAACTCGCGGCGCAGGAACGCGCGGATCTCGTCCCGCACGCGATCCGCCTCGGGCCCGAGTCGGAAATCGAGCCCCGACGGCTCGGATCGCGCGAAGCGCTTCGCGGCGCGGCCGACCGATTCGGCATCGCGCGTGCGGCCGAGCATCGACGCCGCGACCCGCCCGCGCTCTTCGCGCGTTCCGCCCGCGGCGAGCGGCCAGGCGAAGGCGCGGCGATAGGCCAGCTGGATGTCGTACTCGAGCGAGAAGCCGTAGCCGCCGTGGGTATGCAGTGAGACGCTCGCGGTGCGCTGCGCCGTCTGGCCTGCCCAGACGAAGGCCATCGAGGCGAGCACGTCGAAGCGATCGGGCTCGGCGTCGCGCGCCCAGGCCGCCTCCCAGCAGAGGAGCTCGGCACCATCGACGCGCGTCGCACAATCGGCGAGCGGATGTGCGATCGCCTGGAAGCTCCCGATCGGCACCCCGAACTGGACGCGTTCCTTCGCATACTGTGCGCCCTGCTCGAGCGCCGTCCGCGCGAGGCCGGCGAGCGCGAAGGCGGTGAGGAGCTTCCACTCCGCGAGTCCGAGCGCGAAGGCGGCGACGGCCGTCTCGCCTTGTGCGAGCAACCGCCGCCCACGCCCTTCCGCGCCGCCGAGGGTCCAGAACGCTTGCGCTCCGGACCCGACCTCGACGACCCGCGGCGGCCGCCTGCCCGGGGCCGTCTCGTAGAGCACCAGCTCTTGGCCTTCGAGGGCGAGCACGCCGTCGACGACGGCACCCGCCGGCACGAGCACCGCCTGCCCCGCCGAAGCCGACGTCCCGGCGATCGCCTCGGTTCGGATCGGCGCGAGCGAGAGCGCGATCTCGCCCGCCGCGATCCGCGCGGCGAGCGCGTCGTCCGCTCCGAGCGCGGCGATGATCCGGCCCGCTGCAGCGGCCTCCGAGAAGGGCACCGGCGCGAGTGCCCTTCCGGAGCAGCCCGCCACGAGGCCGAGCTCGAGCAAACCGAGCCCGAGCCCACCGACCGCCTCGGGCATGCCCATCGCCGTCGCACCGAGCTCGACATAGCGCGTCCAGAGCTTCGGCGAGTGGCCCATCGCCTCGCTTTCGCGCACGTCGGCCGATCGGCATTCGCGGGCGAGCAGGCCCGAGAAGGTCTGGACGAGGATCTGCTGGGACTCGTCGAGCGCGAGGTTCATCGGGTTCATCCTTCCCGGATTCTGGTTCGAGCGGCGGGGGCGGACCGGTCTTTGGGCCCGTGAGGGCCCGCGTCCGCGCGCGATGATCTATAGGTTCGGGCGCGCCCCGCTGCCAGCCCGCAGCGCCTGCCGAACGAGGAGAGCGATCCGATGGGTTCCAGCATGGCCAAGCCCGCCCTCGACGTGGGTCTCGTCTCCGCCGACGCGGCGCCCCTGCTGCGCTTCTACGAAGGCGTCGCCGGCTTCGAACGGATGCCGGAGATCACGCTGCCCGGGATCGGCACGATCCATCGACTCGCGTGTGGACAGAGCATCCTGCGCGTGCTGGTGCCCGCGACGCGCCCCGAGCCCCCCGATGGTGCGCCCTTCTCCGGCCGGACGGGCATTCGCTACCTGACGATCGAAGTCGTCGACATCGATGCCGCGGTCGAAGCGGTTCGCGCGCTCGGCGGCGCGGTGACCCTCGCGCCCTTCGAGCTGCGCCCCGGACGACGCGTCGCCCAGGTCGCCGATCCCGACGGCAACATGATCGAGCTCGGCCAGGGCTGAAAGGCAGTGTGGACCCGATGATCGAATACGACCCGTTCTCGGATGCCGTGATGCGCGACCCCTGGCCCTTCTACGCCCAGCTCCGGCGCGAGGCCCCGGTCTTCTACCACGAGAAATACGACGCCTGGTTCCTCTCGAAATTCGAGGACATCCGCGCGTGCACCACGAACGACGTCTTCACCGCCGAGCGCGGCGTCACCCCCGAGATGGTGCTGCTGAAGGCGCCGCCGCCGCCGGATCCTGTCTTCTCGATGCTCGACCTGCCCCGTCAGCGCGACTACCGGCGGATGTTCGTGCCGCGCTACACGAAGAACGCCGTCGCCGCCCTCGAGCCCGCGATCCGCGCGAAGACCCGCGCGCGCCTGCGCCCCCTCGCCGAACGGGGCCGCTTCGACGTCTATCACGACCTCGCCGATCCGGTGGCGACCGAGGTGATCGCCGAGCTGAGCGGCCTGCCCGCCGACGAGGCGTTCGAGATGCGCGCACAGGTCGCGCGCTATTTCGTTCGGCAGCCCGGACAGATCGGGACGACCCCGGAGAACGAGGCGGCGAGGCTCGCGATCGTGACGCGCCTCGCCGAGATCGTCGTCGCGCGGATGGAATCCGGGGATCACGCCGGCGACGATCATCTCTCGGTCATGCTGCGAACGCCCGCCGAAGGCGCACCGCTCTCGATCGGCTCGATGGTCGCGACGCTCTACACCTGGCTCGTCACGGGCGTCGAGGTCGTCCCGCTCTCGGTCGCGAATACCATCCTCATGCTCGCGCGCCATCCCGACCAGCGCCGCAGTCTCGTCGCCGATCCCGGCCTCATCCCCTTCGCCTACGACGAATCGCTCCGTTACGACCAGCCGACGAACCTGCTCGGGCGCTTCGTGAAGGAGCCGGCCCTGATCCGCGGCGCGAAGCTCCAGCCCGGCCAGGGCGTGATGTTCCTCTGGGCCTCGGGCAACCGGGACGAGGAGGAGTTCCCCCGCGCCGACGAGTTCGACATCACCCGCCGCCCGCCGCGCAGCCTCTCCTTCGGCCACGGCGCCCATAAATGCATCGGCGAGCATCTCGGCCGGCTCGAAGGCCGGATCCTGCTCGAGGAGATCCTCGCCCTCGCACCCGAGTACGCCGTCGACGAAGCCGGTGTCCGGCGCACCTACGGCGAATTCCTGCACGGTCATCACGTGGTGCCGATCGAATTCACGCCGCGAAGCCTGTAGCATCCTGCCTCACGCCGACGGCCGCGGATCCGACTCGCCGAGCGCGCGATCGCCCGATCCACTGCCGATCGCATCACCCCCAGCCCTCCGGAGGCCCGACATGAGCGAATCCCTCTACGACATCCCGGTCCAGAAGATCGACGGAACCCCCGCCACCCTCGGCGAGCACAAGGGCAACGTCCTGCTCGTCGTGAACGTCGCCTCGAAATGCGGGCTCACGCCCCAGTACGCCGGCCTCGAGAAGCTGCACGAGTCCTTGCAGGGCCGCGGCTTCTCCGTCGTCGGCTTCCCCGCCAACGACTTCGGCGCCCAGGAGCCCGGCACGAACGCCGAGATCCAGCAGTTCTGCACGACGAATTTCGGCGTCCAGTTCCCGATGTACTCGAAGATCCAGGTGACGGGCGACGATAAACATCCGCTCTACCGCCATCTGACGAGCGCCCAGCCGAAGACCGCGAACCGCGACGCGATGGAGAAGCAGCTCACGGGCTACGGCATGACGCCGACGCGCGCGCCCGAGGTGCTCTGGAACTTCGAGAAGTTCCTCGTCGATCGCAGCGGCCGCGTGGTCGGCCGATTCGCACCCGATACGGCGCCCCACGCGGAGCCGCTGGTGCGGGCGATCGAGCAGGAGCTCGCGAAGCACTGAGGCCGAGGCCCGCGGCGCGCATCCGGCGCCGTCGCGTTCCTAGATCAGCCCGGGATCGGTGCCCCCGTCGACCGGGAGCGCCACGCCCGTCAGGTAGTTGGCGGGCTCCGAGCAGAGGAAGGCGGCGATCCGGCCGAAATCGGCCGGACGCCCGCCGCGCCCCGCCGGCAGGGCGGCGAGGTAGCGATCCATCCCGTCGCCGACGAGGGATTCGAGCCGCTGCGTCACCTGGTTGCTCGGCAGGATCGAGTTCACCGTGATCCCGTCGGCGATCACCTCGCGGGCCAGCGTCTTGAGATAGGCCGTCAAGCCGGCGCGGGCCGTATTCGAATGCACCATGTTCGCGAGCGGCGCACGCACCCCGCCCGACGTGATCGCGAGGATCCGGCCCCAGCCCTGCGCCCGCATCCCGGGCAGACAGCCCTGACTGAGCTCGACCATCGCGAGCAGACTGCGTTCGAGGGAAGCGCGAAGCGCCTCCACATCCACCGAATGCGCGGGTCCCGGCGGCGGACCGCCGCCGTTGGCGACGAGGATGTCGATGCCGCCGAAGCGCTCGAGGGCCCCTGCGACGAGAGCGCGAGCTCCCGAGGCGACGGCGAGATCGGCGGCAATGCCGTCGACCTTCGCGCCCGCGACGCGCCCGCGAAGGCGCTCGACCGCCTTCGCCACGCGCTCCGGATCCCGGCCGCTGAGGCAGACCGTCACGCCCTCCTCCGCGAGCGCGAGCGCGGTGGCGAAGCCCAGCCCCTCGGTGGATGCGCCGACGACGGCCCTGCGGCCCGCGATCCCGAGCTCCATGCGATCCCTCCTCGAGGCGTCTGCGCGCCCACCGTCCCCGACGCTTCGCGCGCGCGGCGCGCCTAACGCCGCGGCTGCAGCGAGTCGGCCACCAGCCCGTGATGGCCCCAATCGTCGCCGCCCGCGAACTGCCGCTCGCTCCAATCGTCTCCGCAGAGGACCCCGCCCCAGCCGATTTCGACGTCGAAGCCCGACGGCCCGTGCATGTAGAACGAGACGATGCCGTCGTTGCGATGCCGGCCGAGCCCCGAGCTGATCGGCACGCCCGCCTGAAGGGCTCGATCGAGGGCGCGGCCGACGCCGTCGAGGCTCGTCGCCTCGAACATCAGATGCTGCAGGCCCGATGGCGGACCGATCTGGAGCAGCGCGAGGCTGTGATGCCGCGGAGTGCAGCGCAGGAAATGGATGCCCCGATTCTCCGGCCCGAAGACCATGTAGTCGCTGCGCTGGAAGCCGAGCACGCCGCGGTAGAACGCGAGGGCCGCCTCGATGTCGGCGACGAAGAGCACGGCATGGCCCATCCCGAGCGAGCCGGTCTCGAACGCGATGCCCGTCGGCGAGACGAAGGGCCCGTCGATGATCGGCCCCTGGAAGAGCTCGAGGCGATGGCCGAAGGGATCCTGGACCACCGCCAGCCGATCGACGCCGCGCGCATCGCGCTCGGCCTGCGAGCCTTCCCGGACCTCGATCTTCTCGTCGACGAGCCGCTGGATCTGCCGATCGAGATCGCGCTCGGTCCGGAGCTCGAAGCCGAGATAGGCGAGCCCCGGCGCCGTGCCGGGATGCACGGCGAGCCGCCACTGGCGCCGATCGAGCTTGAGGTAGCAGCTCCCGTCCGCCGCGAGCCCTTCCGCACCGGGCGTCGGGAGCGCGATGCCCTGGGGCCGCGGGCCGGGCACGATCTCGGCGGGGACGAAGCCGCAGACGCCGGTCGCGAAGGCGCGCCAGGCGACGGGGTCGGGCGCGAAGACGCCCGCATAGCCCAATCCGTTCCAGCCCCGATCATCCGTTCCCATCACACGCTCCCCTCGCCTGCTCCGCTCGCCATCCCGGCCGCCCATCGCCGCCGCGGTCGACCCGCGCGGGCCAGCGTAACCCGCACGGATGAAGGCCGGCAGCCCTTGCTTCTCGATCCAATCGCTCCATCCTCTGCCCCTCGCAGCGCAAGAGGGCCGCCCGAACCGAATGAGCCAAACCGAGATCTTCGAAGGCGCCCGCCGCCGCACGGCCCGGATCACCCTCGCGATCCTGGTCGTCGTCAACGTGATGAGCCAGCTCGACCGGCAGATCATGAACGTGCTGCTGCCGAAGGTCCAGCAGGACCTGCTGCTCTCGGACACGCAGGCCGGGATGCTCGTCGGCTTCGCCTTCGCCGTCTGTTATTCGCTGGCCGGCCTGCCGCTCGCGCGCTTCGCCGACCGCAGCAGCCGCAGTCGCCTGATCGTGGCCGCCCTCGCCGTCTGGAGCGCGATGACCGCGGCCTGCGGACTCGCCAGGAACTTCTTCGAGCTCTTCCTCGCACGCATCGGCGTCGGGCTCGGCGAGGCGGGCTGCGCGCCGGCCTCGCATTCGCTCCTCTCCGATCATTTTCCCCGGGCCCATCGCGGCCGCGCGCTGGCGACCTATCAGCTCGGCGTTCCGATCGGGATCCTGATCGGATCGGTCGTCGGCGGATCGCTCTCCGACCACCTCGCCTGGCGCTCCGTCTTCTTCGTCTTCGGCCTGCCCGGCCTCGGGCTCGCGCTCTTCACCTATTTCGTCCTGCGCGAGCCGCCGCGCGGCGGCTTCGACGGCCGGGTCGATCCCGGGGTGGAGCCGATCGGCGAGATCCTGCGCTTCTTCGGGCGCCGGGCGGCCATGCGCCAGATCCTCGTCGCCGCGACGCTGCATACCCTCGCCGTGGGCGCACACGTGACCTTCAACTTCACGTTCCTGACGCGCGTGCACGATCTCTCCGGCACCCAGGCCGGCCTCGTGATCGGGCTGCTGACGGGCCTCTTCGGCGGCCTCGGGACCTACCTCGGCGGCTGGCTCGGCGACCGCTTCGGGGCGCGCGATCCGCGCTGGTACCTCTGGTGGCTCGCCCTCGGCGCGCTCGCGTCGATCCCGTTCTCGCTCACCGCCTATCTCGTTTCGTCGACGCCGCTGGCGATCGTCGCCCTCTCGATCAGCGTCGTCGGCAGCTATTTCTACACCGGCGCCTGCCATGTCGTCGCGCAATCCCTGGCGCGCCCCCGCATGCGCGCGATCACGGCCTCGATCATGCTCTTTTCGATGAATCTCCTGGGCTACGGCCTCGGCCCGCCGATCGCCGGCGCGATCAGCGACGCGCTCGGGGGCGAGGACGCCCTGCGCCACGCCCTCGCGCTGATGAATGCCGTCCTGCTCTGGGCCTGCCTGCACTACGTGCTGGCGGCGCGGACCTACCGCGAGGATCTGGCCGCGGAGGCCGCGCTCGTGCCCGGCCCGCTCACGCCGCTCAGAAGGTCGACAGGCCCGTCGCTTCCATGATCCGGTAGCGCCAGTAGCGCAGCCACGAGCGATCCGCGTAGGCGGAGTAGGCGGTGGTATACGCCAGACCCTCCGCCGGATCGTCGTGCCACAGCGTGTCGAACCAGCGCCGCACCTCCCGGGACAGGGAGCCGTCGACGGGGGCCGTCAGCGCGAGATTCGCCTCGAGGTTGTAGTCGTCGAGATTGCGGCGGGTCAGGTTCGCCGAGCCGAGGCAGAGCCAGAAATCCTCCCTTCCGCGTACCGCGATCAGCTTGGCGTGGAATTGTTCGCCCCGGGTCTCGTACCAGCGCACCTGCAAACGCTCGCCGCCGAGGCGACGCAGCTCCGCGGCGACGGGCCGGTTGGGGACACCGTCCTTCGTGTGTCCGAATGCATCCTTGTTCGGATCGAGCACGATCCGCACCGCGACCCCGCGGCGTGCCGCGGCGGCGAGCGCCTCGATGTGCCGTCGTTCAGCCAGGTAGAACACGGCGAGATCGATCGAGTCGCCCGCCTCCGTCTCGGCGATGACCGCGAGCGTCGCGTCGGCGATGGCGGCTTCGGTCAGATACTGCGCCTGGATCGGTCCGCCCGGCGCGACGGGAGACTTCGCCGAGGGGAGGCTCCAGCTCGCGCTCCAGCCCGAGAATTTCGCGATCGCGAGCTCGCTCTCGACGATGTCCCGGACGAGCGGTCCGCGCACGAGCAGGCCGACATTGGAATGCGCGCTGCTCGCGTCGTGGGGATTGGCGGAGGTCACGATGGCGACGAGGCCTCCGGCACCGTCGTCCGCAGCGATCAGCTTGCGGTGGTTGGCCTTGAAGTCGATCAGCCTGAGCCAGGAGCGCAGCGTCACGCGCTCCGGGCCTTCGTCGAGGGGATTCGGCAGCCAGCCACGGCCCCGTCCGTCACCGCGCCACCAGCCCACGAGCAGTCGATGAAGGCCCGAGTAGAGCGGATTGGGGTCGCGCAGGGCGGCGATTCGGGTGACCACCACGTCGATCCCCGCCGCGCGCAAGCGCGCCAGGCCGGTCGCCGGCGCACCGCCGTACATGTCGTTGATCGGGTCCGTCACGAAGAGCACCCGCAGGCCGGGAACCGCCTTCTTGCGCGCGACCAAGCGATCGACGAGCTCGCTCGAGAGCGCGCGGTGGGGCGAAACTTCGGCAGCCATCGCGCCCCGGTCGTCGTTGACGAGAAAGAAGTCCAGGACGACGAAATCGCGGGCGCGATCGATCGTCGCGAAGACCGCGTCGAAGATCTCCTGCCGGATCACCCGGTGACTCCGTCCGTCGCGGGCCGTGACGTCGACCATGAATCGCACGTCCTGCTCGCGGAGCGAAACCGGGCGGGTGCGGACACGGGTCCCGGGCGGGAGCGGCTTCCCGACATGATGGAGGCTCGTCGCCGCCCAGACGCAGCAAAAGCCCAGCGCCACCCAGCCCGCAAGGCGCCGCCGCGCCGGTCCGCGCGCGGCGGGCGGCAGCGGCTTCCGGCGAGCGTCTGCGATCGAAGGGGCCATCGCGGGGAGGCTAGCAACGCTCGGATCGCGCGAGGTTGTTATTCTGGACGCCCGCGCCCGGCCTGCGCGGCCGACGTTCCGCAACCGGAGTGTCATCGGATTTCAGGGTTCAGCTGCCGCGTCCGGGATCGGGGCTAGAGTCCCCGCCACCCCGAACGCCGGACGGCGCCGCAGCGCCTCGAAGACCAATGGAAGGAAGCCATGCCGCGCTCGAACGCCCTCGTCCAGCCGGAGCTGGACCGGTTTCTCGCGGACACGATCGTCCCCCTCCGGCTCGCGTGTCTCGACCGCGACGGAAGTCCCCACGTCCTCTCGCTCTGGTACCTCTGGCAGGACGACGCCCTCTGGTGCGCGACGCGGCCGGATGCCTGGGTCGTCGAACGCCTGCGCGCGGATCCGCGCTGCGGGTTCGAGATCGCCGGCGACGCGCCGCCCTATCGCGGATTGCGCGGGAAGGGCCGCGCAGAGCTCCTGCCCGATCGGGGCGAAGCGCTGCTCGGCGAGCTCGTCGATCGCTATCTCGGCGGGCGGGACGGCCGCTTCGCCCGCTGGCTGCTGGCGCGCAGCGCCGGCGAGATGGCGATCCGCATCGTCCCGTCGCGCACGTCGACCTGGGATTATTCGAGGCGCATGCATTGATCCTCCTCACCGGCGCGACCGGCTACGTCGGTGGCCGCCTGCTGCGGCGCCTCGAGGCCCAGGGACGCCCGCTGCGCTGCCTGGTCCGGCGCCCCGCCGCCCTCGAAGGGCATGCCGCACCGGCGACGCAGATCGCGCTCGGCGACGCGACGGATCGGGAGGCGGTGGCCCGCGCCCTGGCCGGTGTGGAGGTCGCCTACTACCTGGTGCATTCGATGGGCGCGCGGGAGGACTTCGAGGTCCGCGATCGCCTGGCCGCCTCGATCTTCGCCGAAGAGGCCGCGCGCGCCGGCGTCGGGCGGATCGTCTACCTCGGCGGCCTGGGCGATGCATCGGCGGCGCTCTCCGCGCATCTGCGCAGCCGCCACGAAGTCGGCCGGATCCTCGCGGCCTCCGGCGTCCCGACCGTCGAGCTGCGGGCCTCGATCGTGATCGGCTCCGGCAGCCTCTCCTTCGAGCTGATCCGATCCCTCGTCGAGCGGCTCCCGGCGATGATCACCCCGCGCTGGGTCGGCGTCCTCGCCCAGCCGATCGCGATCGACGACATCCTCGACTACCTCGTCGCCGCCGCCGAGATCCCGCTGACGACGAGCCGCGTCTACGAGGTCGGCGGCCCCGATCGCGTCTCCTACGGCGATCTGATGCGCGAATACGCGCGCCAGCGTGGCCTGCATCGCTTCATGGTCTCCGTGCCCGTGCTGACCCCGCGGCTCTCGAGTCTCTGGCTGCGCCTCGTGACGCCGCTCTACGCCGAGGTCGGCCGCAAGCTGATCGACAGCATCTGCCATCCGACCTGCGTCGAAGACGAAGCGGCCCTGCGCGACTTCGCCGTCCGCCCGCTCGGGGTCTCCGCCGCCATCGCCCGCGCCCTCGAGAACGAAGACCGCGCCTTCGCCGAGACACGCTGGTCCGATGCGCTTTCCTCCGCGGCGCCCGCCCCGGGATTCGGGGGGCGGCGCCTCGGGAACCGCCTGATCGATTCGCGCGTGATCGAAGTCGGGGCGACACCCGATCGCGCCTTCGCCCCGATCCGCCGCATCGGCGGCGAGGCCGGCTGGTACGCCTTCGACGCCCTGTGGCGGATCCGCGGCCGGCTCGACCTGCTCCTCGGCGGCGTCGGGCTGCGGCGCGGCCGGCGCGATCCCGAGACGCTGCGCGTCGGCGACACCCTCGATTGGTGGCGCGTCGAAGCCTACGAGCCGGACCGGCGCCTGCGGCTCTTCGCCGAGATGAAGCTCCCGGGCCGCGCCTGGCTCGAATTCGAGATCGAGCCCTTGGAGGCCGCCGGATCGCGACTTCCCGCCGTCCGCATCCGGCAGACGGCGACGTTCCATCCCGCCGGCCTCGCGGGTCTCGCCTACTGGTACGCGATCTATCCGCTTCATGCGCTGGTGTTCGGCGGCATGATCCGCGCGATCGGGGCGCGGGCGACCGACGCTGGAGAATCCCGGGCTTAGGCGCCCGCGATCGCCTCAGCCGCGCGCGTCGAACACCGCCCGTGCGATGCGCATCCCGTCGATCGCCCGCGGAAAGCCGCCGTAGACCACGAGCGTGAGCAGCATCTCCTCGATCTCACTCCGGGTCAGCCCGTGGTTGAGCGCGCCGTGCAGATGGATCTCGAGCTCGTGGACCATGTTCAGCGCGGCGAGGACGGAAACGACGACGAAGCTGCGATCCCTTCGCGAGAGCGCGGGCCGCGTCCAGACGTCGCCGAAGGCGTAATCCATCACGAGCTCGCCCATCGCGCCCTGGGAATCGAGGATCTGCGCCTCGGTCGCGCGCAGGTCGAGCTCGGGCTGGCCGAGCAGCGTCTTCAACAGATCGAGACCGTCCGCGCGCCGGCGGGCCGGGTCCTTCGCTTCCAGCGGCGCAGGCGGCGTCTTCCGCTTCGCTCCGCCCTCGCGCTGGGCGATGATCTCGTTCGCGATGCCGGCGCCGGCAAGCGCGAAGGGCAGCCCGGCGTAGGCGGCGATCTGCACGAAGATCTCGTCGACTTCCTCGGGCCGCAGACCGTGATTGAGGCCGCCACCGACATGGGCGCGGAGCTCGGTCTCGCGGCCGAGCGCCGTCAGGAACGAGATGACGGCAAGGCTGCGATCGCGGCGGGAGAGCCCCGGGCGCGCCCAGACTTCGCCTGCGCCGACGCGCAGGGCGATCTGCCCGACGGCACCGAGGCCTTCGAAGAAGTCGGCCATGCCCGCGGCCGCGGCGTCCGATCCGCCGAGCGTCCGCAACACGTCCCGGCCCCGTTCGCTGCGCGTCTTCACGTCTTCACTCATGCCGATCGCCCTCGCCTCGTTCGCGCCCGCTTCGCCTGCTTCGTCGCGCGTGCACCGCCGCGCGCGCGCGCCTTCATGCCGCCGCCCGCACGGGCAGCCGGTGGATCGCCGAGACGTGCAGATTCGGCACGCGCTCCGCCGTCCCGGCGAGCTCCATCTTCGGCAGCACGGGGATCAGCGCACGCAGCGCCGCCCGCAGCTCCCAGCGCGCGAGATTCGCGCCGAGGCAAAAATGAGCGCCGTAGCCGCCGAAGGCGAGATGGCGATTCGGATCGCGCGTGATGTCGAAGACGTAGGGATCCTCGAAGACCGCCTCGTCGCGATTCGCCGACGGATACCACATGCCGACGTCCTCGCCGGCGGCGATCTTGACCCCGGCGAGCTCGAAATCGCTCACGGCCGTGCGCGCGAACTGCAGCACCGGCGAAGTCCAGCGCAGGATCTCCTCCGCCGCCGGAACGAGGAGCTCCGGATGACGGCACAACAGATCGCGCTGCTCGGGATTCTGCAGCAGCGCATGGACCCCGCCGGAGATCGCGTTCTGCGTCGTCTCGTTGCCGGCCGCGAGGACGACGAAGAGGAAGCCCTGCAGCTGCTGCTCGGTGAGCCGCTTGCCCTTCAGCTTCGCGTGGATCAGCTGGGTCGAGAGATCGTCGCCGCGAGGCCCGCGCGCCTCGCGATCCTGGATCAGACGGATCATGTACTCCGTCATCTCCTCGACGGCCCGGGCGACGCCCGTGTTGCGATCCTCGCCCGGCAGGAAGAAGCCCGGCTCGGGCGCACCGATCATCACGTTCGTGAGCTGCTTGAGCCGGCGCCAATCCCCGGGCGGCAGGCCCATCATCTCGCCGATCGCCGCGAGCGGCAGCTTCTCGGCGAAGCCCTTCACGAAATCGCAGACCTCCCCGCGCCCGGCGGCCGCCGCGAGCTCGCGGTCGAGCTCGTCGGCGAATTGCCGCGAGAGCTCCGCGAAATGACGTTCGAGGGAGCGCAGGGCCGCGGGGGTGAAGCGCTTCGCGATCAGGAGCCGGAAATCGCGGTGGCGCGGATCGTCCATCAGGATGAAGTCCGACGGCTCCTCCGGGTCCCAGCCGCGCGCCGCGATCCGCGCCCGGGTCGAATGACGCTGGCGCTCGTCGTCCACCCGATCCTGCAGCCGCAGACGGCGGCTGTTGACGAAGACTTCGCTGTGCTTCGAGATCGTGAGGATGTCCGCGTGGCGCGTCACGGCGTGGAAGGGATCGATGCCTTCGCGCTCGTACCAGAAGACCGGCGCCTCGCGCCTCAGCAGGTCCCACTCCGCGAAGGGATAGCCGCGGCTCACGTAGAGATCCGTGCTGTGGATGTCGATCGTGTCGAGACTGAGCGTCGCCATCGTCTGCCCCCGTCGCCGCGCCGGCGCCGCCGGCGCGCGCAGCCCGCGCGGCTGCTAGGCCTGATTGAATCCGGGCAGGAAGCGGCCGGCCGCCGCTCCGCCGTCGACGGGCAGATCGATGCCCGTCACGTTCTCGCTCGCATCCGAGAGCAGATAGGCGCAGGCGTTGGCGATCGAGGCGAAGGGCGTGTCGCCGGGGATGCCGCGATTCGTGACGTATTCCTCGACGTCGCGGCCCATCCCGGCGAGCACGCCGGCCCAGGGCGCGAACATCTCGCCGTTGCCGCCCGCCGGGCAGACGGTGTTGACGCGGATGCCGGCGCGCCCGAGCTCGATGGCGTTGGATTTCGAGAGCCCCCGCAGCCCCCATTTCGAGGCGGCGTAGGCGCAGATCCCGTTCATGCCGATCAGGCCGTCGATCGAGCCGATGTGCACGATCGAGCCGCGGCCCTGGCGCTTCATGATCGGCACGACCGCGCGCGTCCCGAGAAAGGGGCCGATCAGGTTCACGTCCTGGATGCGCCGGAAGACTTCGGGCGGCGTGTTCTCGAGGGTGCCGACGTGGAGCGCCGCAGCGTTGTTCACCAGCCCGTCGATCCGGCCCTCGTTCGCCTCGATGCCGGCGACGACCCGCGCCCAGTCCTCTTCACGCGCCACGTCGAGCCGCTCGAACCGGGCCGCCGATCCGATCCCCTTCGCGACCACCTCGCCTGCCTCGGCGAGCACGTCGCCGATGACGATCCGGGCTCCCGCCGAAGCGAGCCCCTCCGCGATCGCCTTGCCCACGCCGCGCGCGCCCCCGGTCACGACGATCACCCGATCCTTCAGCTCGATCATCGAAGGCCCTCCTGTGGAACGCGACGCTAGCGCGCAGCCGCGCACCCGAAAGACGCTCGCCAGCCGGTCGATCCGGGGTACGCTCGCCGTCGATCCCGGACGATCGATCCGGGTTACTCTCGCCGTCGATCCCGGCCGGCCGGCCCGGGGTCGCCGAGGTCGTCGATGAGCCGCTTTCCGTTCGGCATCGCCCGGGGCTGGTACCTGCTCGCCTACGCGGGAGAGCTCGCGCGCGAGACCGTCCTTTCGCTGGAGCGCCTCGGTCGTTCGCTCGTCGTCTTTCGCGGCGCGTCGGGCGCGGTCCACGTACTCGACGCCCATTGCCCGCATCTCGGCGCCCATCTCGGAATCGGGGGCCGCGTCGTCTCCGACACGATTCAGTGTCCGTTCCACGGCTGGCGCTTCGACGGAGAGGGACGCTGCCGCGAAATTCCGTATGCGAAGCGCATTCCGAACGGCGCGCAGATCCGCTCCCATCCCGTCGCCGAGCGCAACGGCATGATCTTCGTCTGGTACGACTCCGGAGACGGGCCCCCGGATTTCGAGATCCCGCACGTCGCCGAATGGGGCGATCCGGAATGGCTCGGGGAATGGCTGTCCTTCGAATGGACGGTGCGGACGCATCCGCAGGAGATGGGCGAGAACGGCATCGACTGGCCGCATTTCGAGACGATCCATCGCATTCCCGCTCCTTCGGACCGGCGCTGGGAATTCCGCGAACACGCCTACTGCTGGCAGGTCGGCGGCACGAAGCCGGCCTCGGCCCTCGCGAGCGGGCGGGACGAGATCCTGATGTACGGCGAGAACTGGGGCCTCGGCTACAGCTGGCTCCGGCAGCGTGGGCATTACGAGACGATCGTGGCGACGGGCATGACGCCGATCGATGCCGAGACGACCCACGTCCGGATGGGCGTCCTCGGCCGGATCGGCCACTCGCCCTCCCCCGCGGCTCGAGCCGCCTTCGAGGCCTACATGAAGGAGCATGCGCTCTTCGCCGAGGCCGATTTTCCGATCTGGGAGAACAAGCGCTACCGCGAGCGGCCGCTGCTCTGCGATGGCGACGGCCCGATCGCCGAGTACCGCCGCTGGGCGGCCCGATTCCATTCCTCATCGAAGCCCGGAGCCCCGACCGAAGCATGACCGCCGCCGACGAAGCCCTCGCCCACGCCCACATCCAATCCCTGCTCTCCCTCTACTACCAGGCCCTCGACGCCGGGGATCTCGATCGCCTGGAGCGCGAGGTCATGGCGGAGGATGCGACCTGGCAGGTCGTCCAGGTCGCCGCGATCGGACGCGTCGAGGATTCGGCTTCGGGCCGGGGCGCCGTGCTCGACTGGTTCCGCAAGATGCTCTCGGGCGGCGTCAGCATGAGCGAAGGCGGCGTCCTGCACTACCTCAGCACCCACGTCATCCACGTGGACGGCGATCGCGCGAGCTCGACCAGCCATCTCCAGGCCGTCGCGACCGATTCCCGCCAGATCCTCGCGACCGGCGTCGCCGAGGCCGAGCACGTCCGCACGGCCGAAGGCTGGCGCATCCGGCGCTACGCAGTCACCGAACGCATCACCGACGACGACATGCGCGCCCTCGAGCGGACGCTCGGCCTCGTCGTCCAGGCTCATTAGTCCAATGCGAAGGGAGTCCTCCATGTCGACCTGGCGACCGCGTCGTTCCTCGGGCAGCCGTTTCTCCCGCGAGGAGATCGAAGAGCACTGGGCCCACTACCAGAAGGTCGCGCGGCGCTGCGGCCCGGCGGGCGATTGGACCGAGCTCTGCGATCTCTACACCGAGGACGCGACGATGATCGTCTCCGGCGGCGTCCGGGTGGGCGGACGCGAGGCGATGAAGCGCTGGTACCGCGAGGCCCTCGGCGAGGAGCCGATGCGCTCGCTCCACTACTACCCCGTCGAGTGGTACATGATCGACGAGCATCGCGGCTGGCTCTCCTGCCAGTTCTGGAATCGCATGGCGGATCCGGGTGATGGTTCCGTGCACGAGTTCTCCTGCTTCAGCCTGCTCAAATACGCCGGCGACGGGCTCTGGTCCTTCGAGGAGGACAAATTCGATCCCGCCGACATGCAGACCTGCCTGCAGGGCTGGCTCGACGCGAAGAAGCGCTGCGGGTCCTAGCCGACCGGCCCGGGAAGGCCGAGCGCTCGCGCAGACGCATCCCCGGGTTCGGCGGCCGGCAATCTCCGCGCAACTTCGCGGTCCGGGCGCGTTCCGCGCGCATTCGCCTCGAGTTGCCGACCATTTCGAGCCCGCCCCTGCCACCGATGAAGCGACGGCCCGGCTCACTCGCGAGCGTGGCCGCATCGGGGGCCCCGCATGTCCATCCGCATCCGCTCGCTGGTCGTCTCCTGCCTCGTCGCCGCGACGCTCGCGGGATTCGCGGGGGCCGCTGCCGCCACCCGCATCGAAGCGACCGCCTCGACCTTCATCGGTGCCCCGCTCGAGGTCCTGCTCACCGTCGACGACGCGATCGACCCGGGCAAGCTCGTCCTCACCCTCTCGGTCTCGGGCCCCGGCGACACCCTCGCCGACCTGGTCGGATTCCTCACCCACGTGAACGACGAGAGCCTGCTCGCCGGTCTTTCCGTGACCGGCCCGGAAGTCCGCGACGTCGAGATCCTCGCGAACCAGATCGGCGGTCCGGGCGGCGCCTCGCCCTGCTACTGCGATCTCGGCTTCGACATCGGCACCCCCGGAATCCTGCAGGACGATCTGCGATCGATCACCTTCACGATCGCCCACGTGACGCAGTCCCTCGACGTCTCCTTCCTCTTCGGACGCAGCTTCGGCGTCGATGCCACGAGCGTCGGCCCGAACCGCGACCGCGTGAGCCGCCTCGTCGGAACCCTGCCCGTGCCGGAGCCCGGCACGGCGCTGCTCATGGGCCTCGGTCTCGCGGGCCTCGCGAGCGTCCGGCCCGGAGCGCGCGAAGCCTGATACCGTTGCCCCGTTCGAACCGGACGGGAGACGGCACGATGGCGGACTGGCATGCGCTCGAGGCACGGATTCGGATCATCGAGGACACGGAAGCGGTCAAGAAGCTGATGGCGCGCTACTGGCGCTGCCTCGACGACAAGCTCTGGGACGAGCTCCCCACCTGCTTCACACCGGACGTCGTCGCCGACTACGGCCAGCCCGGCTGGCGCTGCGAGGATCGCGACGCCCTCGTCGCCTTCCTGCGCGAGAACGAAGGCGCCCCCGAGATCCGCATCAGCCACGGCGGCATGAATCCCGAGGTCGAGATCGAGAGCGCGACCGCGGCATCCGGGATCTTCAAGCTCCACGACTGGGTCGTGATCGGAAGCCAGACCCGCATGCGCGGCTTCGCGCAGTATCGGATGCGCTTCCTCAAGACGGAGGCGGGCTGGCGGATCCAGCGCCTCGACCTGCGCTACCGCTATCGCGAGGACCACGCGGTCTTCATCGATGGAAAGCCGGCCTGGACGACACCGGCCCTCGAAGGGCGCAGCTGATCGGAACGCGCGCGGCTGCGCCGGATCAGGCGAGCTTCGCCGTGAGGATCGTGAGCTGGCCGCCGCCGTAGCCGTCGATCTCGACGCGCACGTCGAATCGATCGCAGGGCTTCGCGACGACCGCCTTCGCGTCGGCCGCGAGGCCCGCGAGGTTCGGCGTCACCTCCGTCCAGCGAACGTGCGGCGCACCGTTCACGCAGAGCACGCCCGCCAGGATGTTCGCGACCTCGCGGAAGGCGTCCGTCAGGTTCGCATTCAGCTTGCCTTCCTTGACGCAGTCCTGCGCCGCGCCGACGGGCACCATCGCGAGCGCCGCGCCGAGGAAGGCGGCGAGCTCGAAGTCGACGTGGCAGAGCGCGGCGAGCTTGTCGTCGCGCGTCAGGTAGCGGGCCGTGAGGGCCGTTTCCTTGAACTTGTTCGGCGCGGCGCTCGCCGTCACCGTCGTCGTGCGTCCCACCAGCGGCTCGAGATGGTCCGAGAGCTCCTTCAATTTCGGGACGTGGATCTTGGCCGGCGGCATCGTCGCTGCACTCCGTTCGAGGGATTCCGGGACGGGAGTCCGGGCGAGGGCTAGTCGAGCACCTTGCCGAGCACGGACTGCATCGTCTCGGCCGTGAACGGCTTCGTGAGGAAGGCGACCGCACCGGCGGCGTTCGCCTGATCCTTCATTTCACTGGTGCACTCCGAGGTGATGAATGCGAAGGGGATGTTGAGCTTTTTCTCCGCCATCGCCTTCACGAGCTCGATGCCGTTCATCTCGGGCATGTTCCAATCCGTCAGCACCAGATCGGGCGCGTCGGCCTCGATCTTCTCGAGCGCCTCCTTGCCGTTCTCCGCTTCCTCGACCGTATGCCCGCCGAAACCCGCCTGGCGGAGCGTGCGGACGACGATCTTCCGCATGATGCTGCTGTCGTCGACGACAGGAATCTTGTTCTCTCGTCTTCTCCTCTGCACGGGCGCTCGCCGTGCCCTTCCGGATTCGAGCAGCATCCCGTCGCCACGCGTGCCGATCGGTGGCGTCGGCGCTCAGCTGAATTCGGACCTCGAATATATACGCCCTCGTGCGTCACTCGAAACGATCATTCCGATCGACACGCGGCGGTGATTCGCTCGCTGGACGAGATCAGTACCCGCCGAATCCCGACACCCCGGATTCAGCGTGAGAGTGCGATCCAACCGAGTGTTCAAGTTGAAACGCTCGGCGACCTGCCGGGATGATTCCGCCCCTCGGGAGGATGGCACGTCGCTTGCTTTCCGAATCACGCGTATTCCCCGGCGGCAGCCGTTGACAAGGGTCATGGAATGTTCGAGATCAACGATGAGCAGGACGAGCTGATCCAGAAATTCCTGGTCGAATGCAAAGAAGGGGCTCGACGAGCTCGATCAGGATCTCGTCGTCCTCGAGGAAGATCCGGAGAAGGTCGAGATTCTCTCCGGGATCGTACGGACGTTCCACACCATCAAAGGCACGGGCGGCTTCCTCGCCTTCCAGGTGCTCGAATCCGTCGCCTCCGCCGCCGAGAATCACCTCTCCGAGGTGCGCGACGGCGCGTTGAAGATGAACACGGACCGCACCAAAGTCCTGCTCAAGAGCGTCGACGTGCTCCGCGCCATCCTCGCGGCAACCGCATCCGCGCGCATCGAGGGCGACGCCGACTGCAGCGAGCTGTTCCAGCACCTGGAGCGGCTTCAGCAGATCGATCAGGACGGCTATATCTCGTCCGGCTCTTCCGAGGCGACCGTGCGCGTCGCGGCCCCCGAGGCCGAAACGGAATCGAAAGCAGATCGAAGCGGCGACCATCCGGAACCTGCGGCGACGACTCGAAGGCGATCCGCTCGATCATCAAGCGGATCATGGTGGCGACGACCGAGAGCGTAATCAGCCCGGTGCAGCTCGCGCTCGAGGCCGGGGTCGATGAACACTTCACGAAGCCCTTCAATCAGGAGGCACTCGAGCAAGAGCTGGTGCTCCTCGGCCTCGTGGTCTGATGGCAAGCGAAAGTACGCAAGCGGTTCGCATCCGAAGCGTCGCAGCGAAGAAGGATTGATGGAAACCCAACGCATCCGGGTCCTCGTCGTCGACGACTCGACGGTCGTGCGCCGGATCGTCGCCAAGGTGCTCGGCGACGATCCGCGCATCGAAGTCGTCGGAACGGCCGTGAACGGCAAGGTCGCGCTCGAGAAGGTCGACGCGCTGCGGCCCGACGTCGTGACCCTCGATCTCGAGATGCCCGTGATCGGCGGGCTCGAGGCGCTCGCGGAGCTGCGGCGCCGATCGCCCGATCTGCCGGTGATCGTCTTCAGCGCCGCCGACGAGGCCGGCGCCGTCGGCGCCCTCACCGCCCTGCAGGCCGGCGCGAGCGACTACACGACCAAGCCCTCCCAGCTCGCCCGCATCGCCGACGCCGTCGACGCGCTGCAGCAGGATCTCATCCCGAAGATCCTCGCGCTCCACGCGACGGTGCGGCGGACGCAGTCGCGATCGACGCTCGCGCGCAGCGAGTCCCGGGCCCCGCTCGCCCCGGCGCCGCGGAGGCCGATGCTCGCCGATACGGGCTCGGCGCCCGAGATCATCGCGATCGGAACGTCGACGGGCGGCCCCAAGGCATTGCAGGCGATCCTGCCGGACCTGCCGCAATCCTTCCCGGTGCCGATCGTGATCGTCCAGCACATGCCCGCCGCCTTCACCGCCACCCTCGCTCGGAGCCTCGACCAGCGCTGCCAGATCCGGGTCCAGGAAGCCTACGAAGGGGCGGAGATCCGGCCGGGCGAAGCCTGGATCGCCCCCGGCGACTACCACATGACGGTCGAGCGGACCGCCGGCGGCGGACGCCTCCACCTCGACCAGGGCCCCAAGGAGAACTCCTGCCGCCCGGCCGTCGACCCGCTCTTTCGTTCGGTCGCGAAGAGCTTCGGCGCGCGCGCGCTCGCGATCGTGCTGACGGGGATGGGCTCCGACGGCCTCGAAGGCGCCCGCGCCCTCGCCCAGATCGGCGCGCGCATCGTCGTCCAGGACGAGGCGACCTCCATCGTCTGGGGCATGCCGGGCGCGATCGCGAACGCCAAGCTCGCCGCCCACGTGCTCGGTCAACAGGAATTCGCTTCGTTCCTCGAGCGGAGCGTCGCTGCACGGACGTCGCGCGGCACGGCGGTGTCGCGATGACCCCCGCTGATTTCGAGTACTTCGTGAAGTTCCTGCGTGAACGCTCGGGGATCTCGCTCGAAGCGTCCAAGCAATACCTCATCGATACGCGCATGGCGCCGATCTTGAAGGAGATGAAGCTCGCCGATCTCGCGGCGCTCGTGGCGGGATTGAAGGCGGGCAAGAAGGATCTGATCGGACGCGTCGTCGAAGCGATGACGACGAACGAGACCTCCTTCTTCCGGGACGTCGCACCCTTCGACGCGTTCCAGCAACACATCCTCCCGACCCTGATCGAGCGCCACGAGCGCGACCGCAAGATCCAGATCTGGTCGGCGGCCTCGTCCTCGGGCCAGGAGCCCTACTCCCTCGCGATCCTGATCCGGGAGCACTTCCCGCAGCTCGCCGGCTGGAACGTCGGCATCCTCGCGACGGACCTCTCGGCGGAGATGGTCGCGAAGACCGAGAAGGGCGAGTACAGCCAGCTCGAGGTCAACCGCGGCATGCCCGCGCCCCTGATCGCCAAGCATTTCACGAAGAAGGGCATGCGCTGGCAGGTCAACGACGACGTCCGCAAGCTGGTTCGCTGCCGGACGCTCAACCTGCTCGAATCCTTTGCCGGGATCCCCTCCGCCGACGTCGTCTTCATCCGAAACGTGCTCATCTACTTCGAGCCGGAGACCAAGAAGGAGATCCTCGGAAAGATCCGCAAAGTGCTGGTTCCGGGCGGGTATCTCTTCCTCGGCGGTGCGGAGAGCACGCTCAATCTCGATTCGCACTACAAACGTCTCGATCTCGCGCGTTCGGGCTGCTTCCAGCTCGAAGGGGACTGAACCATGGACCTGGCTCGGGAAGACATCGTGGCCCTCGTCGAACACACCTGGCAAACCCTCTTCGGCGATGCCATCGAGCTCTGCCCGCCATTCACCCTCGGGCCTGACGGCCTGCGGGCATCGATCGAGATCTCGGGGACCTGGGCGGGATGTGTCGTGCTCGACTATCCCGCGGCGAGCGCCGAGGCGATCGCCTGCGGTCTGCTCGAGGCGAAGCCTGGCGAGCTCGAGAGCGAGGCGATCGTCGATGCCGCCGGCGAGATGGCGAACATCCTGGCAGGCAACCTCAAATCGATGCTCCCGCAACCCTCGAGACTGGGACTTCCGACCACGATCTCCGGACCGAGCCTCCTGGAAACAGCTGATTTTTCCGATGAGAATCACCAGATCGTGTCATTCGTATGGAATAACACACCGATTTCGGTCAGCATCCGACCGAATACCGGAACGGGCGGCGCCTGAAGATGGCGACGATAACGGATCGGGATCGCCCGAAGAGGATGCCGACGGCTCGCCGGCGAGGTCCTTTCTTGCTCGACCACGACAGCCTGCTCCTCGCGGCCAACGACCTCGAGCCGCTATCCCAGACCGCGCTCCGCCTGACGCGTCTGTTCGCGGACGAGCATTGGGACGTCGACGACGTCATCCAGGCCGTCTCCTTCGACGCGCCGCTCACGGCGCGGATCCTGCGCTGCGCGAACTCCGCCTCCTCGAGCGCTGCGAGCCGGGTCGGCTCCCTCGACCAGGCGATCGTCCGGATGGGGTCGGACGTCGTCGTGCGGATCGCCGTCGGCGTGGCCGTCCGCGGAACCATGTCGGTCGCGATTCCTGCGCTGAAGGCGCCGGCCGGCGCGCTCTGGCGTCACGACGTCGCCGCCGCGGTCGTCACCGAGATGATCCCCCTCGTCCGCCGGAAGAAGATTCCGCCGGAGGCCTTCACCGCCTCGCTCCTGCACGACATCGGCCGCGTCATCATGTACGAGAACATCGACGAGAGCCAGATCCGGTTGATCGACGCCGCGCGGAAGGCAGGCGAGACCGCCGTCGTCGCCGAGCGCACGATCCTCGGCGTCGACCACGGCGAGATCGGCGCCCTCATCGCGCAGTCCTGGAACCTGCCCGATTGCCTCGTCCATTCGATCCGCCTGCACGAAGAGCCGAACACGGCCACGGATCACAAGACCCGTGAGATCTGCAACATCATCAAGGTTTCGGACGCCGGGGCCCATCACATGGGCTACGAGACCGGAGAATCTCCCGAGACCGAAGGGTATCTGCTCGACTCCCTCGAACGGCTCGGCCTCGACGAGGCGCGCTTCGAGGAGCTCTGCACCCTCGCCCGCGAACGCTACGACGAGATCCGCAAGCAGTTCGAGTAGCCTAACGCGCGGGACGCTCGAGACGCGCGGCCCACTGCGCCGGCGCGCTCCGCAGCGCGGATGCCGGCCGCTCGAACCCCGAACGCGCGCCCTCGACCTCGAGCGGAAAGCGCAGACGCTGCGCCGGCCCCCAATCCGTCGCCTCGACGCTCGCCTCGAGATCCTCGACCGCCTCCGCCGCGAAGGCCGGCGCCGGCGCCCCCGCGCCCGCTTCGACGAGCAGCGCCGCCGTGCGCGCCAGCGAGAGCCGCGCGCTCACGCCGCCCCCACCCGCCCTTCGCAGCGCGAGCCCGCGAACCGCGGCCGCCGCCATCAGATATCCCGTCGCATGATCGAGCGCCTGGACCGGAAGCGGCGTCGGGCGATCCGCGCCGGCCCAGCGCTGCCCCGCCTCGGCGATGCCGCTGCTCATCTGGACGAGGCTGTCGAAGCCGCGCCGGCCGCTCCATGGCCCCGTCCAGCCATAGGCACAGAGCGCAACGTCGACGAGACCGGGATTGAGCGCGCGCAGCACCGGCTCGTCGTAGCCGAGGCCCGCGAGCGCGCCGGGGCGGTAGCCGTGGATCAGGACGTGCGCCCCGGCGAGCAATTCCTCGAATCGCGCGCGGTCTGCGGCGACCGCGAGATCGAGACCCGCGCAGCGCTTGCCGAGCGTCACCTCGGGCACGACGCCGGGCTCGTCCCAATCCGGCGGATCGATTCGCAGCACGTCCGCTCCGTAGGCCGCGAGCAGCCGCGAGCCGACCGGCCCGGCGAGAACGCGCGTGAGATCGAGGACGCGGATGCCGGCGAGGGGGCGCGCCGAAGACGCGCTGGACCCATCGCCCACGCGCCCGGCCGACGGATTCGCCGGCGCGGGGGCCGGCGTGTCGGCCGGCGACCCGTGCCAGGCGATCAGGGGCTCCTCGGCGACCGCACGCCCCTGCGGATGGACGCGCCACGCTTCGAGCGACCGCATCTGCGCCGCACAGCCGCCGTTCCCGACGATCGCCGACTCGAGCGCTTCGCCGCGCGCTTCCGCGACGGCCGCCGCGACGGCGGCGCGGTCCTCCGCAACGCCGAGGACGGCCAGCGCCGCGCGCCGATGATGCGGCGCATTGGTGTGCAGCCGGATCCATCCATCGCGGGTCCTGTAGTCGCCGGCGATGGGATCCCAGGGCGAAGGCAGCGCCCAGCCCTGCGGCCGGACCGAGAAGCCGAACCACATCGATGCGAGCCGCCGATCGACCGCGACGCGCGCGGGCCCCCCGCGCTCCCGCGAAGCCGGTGCGCGATCCGACCGCGACGACGCCGCGTAGCGTGCGATCTCCGCCCCGGCTGCGGCGATCGACGCGGCCGCGAGACCCGTCACGTCGAAGCGCGAAGGGAGCGCACCTTCCCCGGTCTCCCGGATTTCCGGCGCCGCCGCGATCGCCGCGGCCGTGGAGACGAGGGCGGCGCTGGCGGCGAGCGCCCGCTGGATCTGATCCTGCATCGAGGTCATCGAATGATTCGCTTTCCCGGGCGCGCTGGCGATGCCGGCGAACGGCTGCGACGCTCGCGGGCGTGGCCATTCTACCGGGCGATCTCGAAGCCTACCGCCGGACTCCGATCTTCGACGAAACGTCGGTGCCGCCCGCGCTGCTGCGTCGGCATACGACGAAGGCGGGCGTCTGGGGCCGGATCTGCGTGCTCGAGGGCGAGCTCGCCTACCGCGTGCTCGAGCCGGGAGTCGGCGAGGAGCGGCTCGTCCCCGGTCGCGACGGCATCGTCGAGCCGCAGGTCCCCCACGAGGTCGAGCCGGTCGGGCGCGTCCGCTTCTTCGTCGAGTTCCTTCGCCGCCCGCCCGGATCCGGCTGAACGGCTCCCCGGCGAATCGCCTCGGCCGCGTTTCCCCCCCTGGCGCGTTCCGTTACGCTCGTCCGCGACCGATCTGAGACCGATCCGCACGAGGAAGCCCCGTCATGTCCGCCGATTCCGATCTGCGCGCCCGCGTCGGGGCGATCCCGCCCGGCCTCGACTTTTCACCGGTTTCGCGAGTGAAGCCGCCGCCGCTCTCGCAGGCGACCGTCGCGATCGTGACGACCGCCGCCCTCGCCCATCCCGGCGAGCCCTGGGCCGACCAGACCCACGACTACCGCCTCTTCGACCGCGACGACGCGCGCCTGCTGCTCGCGCACAACAGCACGAACTTCGACCGCTCGGGCTTCGCCCTCGATCGCAACGTGGTCTACCCGATCGATCGCCTCGCCGAGATGGAGCGCGAAGGCGCGATCGGCCGCGTCGCCCCGCGGCATGCCTCGTTCATCGGCTCGACCTTCGAGCTCGGCACCTTCCTGCTCGATACGGGCCCGCGCCTCGCCGCCGATCTGCGGCGCGACGGCGTCGACGTGGCGCTGCTCACACCCGTCTGACCGATGTGCACGCGTACCGTGAGTACGCTCTCACGCGCCCTCGAAGCCGCCGGCATCGCGACCGTCTCGCTGCTCTCGAACCGGAAGCAGGCGGAGGGCATCGGTCCACCGCGCGGCCTCTACTGCGCGTTCCCCCTCGGCCGGCCCCTCGGCAAACCGCTCGACCCCGCCTATCAGCGGCGCGTGCTCGACGCCGCCTTCGCCCTGCTCGATGCGCCGGCGTTGCAAGCATCGCCATCGTCGCCGTCCCCGCGGCCTGGATCGGCGGCAGCGCCCGAAACGACCGAGCCGCTGATCGTCGACTTCCCGGACGTGATCGAGGACGAGGCCGATCAGCCCCTCGCCTGTCCGATCCCGCCCCGCCTCGATCCGAACGAAGCGCCGGCGATCGCCGAGGCCCGCGCCCTGCGCCCCGCCTACGAGCGCGGCCTCGCCCGAACGGGCGCGCCCCAGGTCGGGCGGGTCGTCGACGCCGACGGCTTGCCCGAAGCGATCCGGCCCTTCGTCGCCGTGGTCGATGGCGCCCCCTGGAACGCCGTCGAGTACGCAGGCGGCCGGATCGGCGAGCTCCTGCTCGACATCCGCGCCTACTACGAGACCGCCGCTCTCGGGCTCTCGGACCACGTCCCGGCCGCGCGCGCCTCCGAGAGCTGGTACCACCGCAAGACCCGCATGGGCGACCTGCTGAGGCGCTATTTCGAGACCGTGAAGCAGGCCGATCCCCCCTTCCCCGCCCTCTTCTATCTGATCCCGCTCTCCCAGACCGAAGAGAACCTCTTCTGACCCGCGCAGAAGAGCGCACGACTCTCGAGAGGAACGACAACCGCCCGATCGCGAGCGAGATCACCCGAGAGCCTCAGCCCCACCCCACCCAGAACGCAGGGCGCAGGAAATGGGATGCCCGCTCTGCAAAGCCGCCCCGAGTGGCCCGGGCGAGCGGTGCGGGGTGAGATGTAATGGAAGTGCGCGCAGCACGGCGCCGGACGCGCCGGCGATTCTCCACGCGCACGCCCGAGCCACGAACCCCGCGCCGCTCGCCCGGGCCACCTGGCACCGCGTTCGAACAGCCCGCTACCGCTTCACCTCTACGCCCTCGATCGCCGCAATGTGCCGCTCGTCGCGCGGATCGCGCCCCTGCTCTGCGAGCTTCTCGCAGCGCTCCTTGACCGCCTGCCAGCCGGCGATCATGCGCGCCATGTTCTGCCAGTCGTAGGCGTCCTCTTCGTATTTCCAGAGGCCGTCGCCCGCATAATGCAGGATCGTGATGTTCGGCTCTTCGTGGAGCGAGCCGTCGCCCGGATCCTTCATCCGATTCATCAGCTCGCAGATGACCCAGCCCCGCTCCTCGTCGATGACGTGCCAGGTCCAGGGGAAGTAGATCATGTGGTTCATCGGATAGGGCGTCGTGATGGCGCTGATCCATTTGTAGATCGCGTCGCGCCCGCAGAAGCGGCCGAAATGATGTTCGACGTAGGTGGCGTCCTCGGTGAAGAGATTTGCCCAATGGCTCCAATCGCCGGTCGTCGCGGATTTGCGCGCGGTGAGGCGGTAGTGGTGTGCCTGGTCTTCGAGCTCGGTGCGTGTCCAGCGGCCCATCGGATCCTCCTGTGTTCGTTCTGTTTCGTCAGCTCGGCTTCTTCGTGCGTTCGCGCCAATCGAGGATCGCCGTCGGCGACCAGCGGCGGTTCATGGGCAGCGCCGTCTCCCATTCGGGGAAGAGCCCCCGCTGGCGCACGAACTCCTGCGCCATGAAATGTTGTCCGTTGTAGCGGGCGGCCTCGGGATCGGTCGCGAGCCAGAGGGCGGCCTTCGCCGGGACCGGCGTCGGGCAGAAGATCTCGCGCGGGTAGCCGATCCGCTCGTGCTGGCGTTCGCCGCGTTCGGTCCAGACCGGGCCGGGATCGAGGTCGAAGGCGAGCACGCCGTCGCGGCCGTGTTCGGCGGCGATGCCGTCGGCCAGCTTGCCGAGGGCCGCCTTCGAGCAGTTGTAGGAGACGCCCGCGCCACCCGCGCCGGGGGGGCCGGCCTGCTTCGTGTAGTTGTGGCGGGTCGAGAGATTGATGATGCAGCCCGAGCGCGCCGCGATCATGCCCGGCAGGAAGGCCTTCACGAAGGCGAGCGGCGCGAGGAAGTTCGCCTGGATCTTCGCGGCCCATTCGGCCATCGGCGTGTCCCGGATCCAGGCGTTCGTGTAGCGGCCCTGCTCGTACATCGCGTTGTTCACGAGCACGTCGATCCCGCCCCAGCGCGCGCCGATCGTCTCGATCGCTGCGTCGACCGAGGCCGGCTCGAGCAGGTCGAGCTGGATCGCGAGCGCCTCGCGGCCCTCGGCTTCGACGAGCGCGCGCGTCGTCTCGAGGCTCCCGGGCAGGGGCGTCGGGTTGCCGGCGTCGTCTTCCTCACGGCCTTCGCCCTCGCGCAGGGTTCGGCCCGTGAACGCGACGTCGAATCCGGCGCGCGCGAACTCGTACACGATGGCCTTGCCGATCCCCCGCGTTCCGCCGGTCACGAGCGCACGCTTCGCCATCGCGATTCGTCGTCCTTTCGATCACCACACCGGGCGTCTCACCGGGCACTTCACCGGGCATCTCACCGGGCATCAAACCCGTCATCCCGTCGGGCGTCGCGCCCTCCGATCGCCGAGAGCCGGAGCCGCTCGACGCTAGCGGATCCCGTCTCGCGTCGGTCGAACAGCGACCGCACGCGTCGGGTGCAGGGCGGTGATCGCTCGCTGAATCGATCGCCCGGCGATGGGGATCCCGGGTATTCTCCGCCGTCATGGATGGTTCGGAATCCGGCTTCCTCTCCCGGCTCGTCGGCACGCGTCGCAATCGGATCCTGCTCGGTCTGGGCGCGCTGATGCTCGTCGCGCGCGTGGCGCTGCCCTTCGTCGTGCGTCCGATCCTCGTCACCCGGGCCGACGCAGCCCTCGTCGGCCGCATCGAGCTGGGCTCCCTCGACCTCTCGCTGCTCCGCGGCGGTGTGACGCTCCACGATTTCTCCGTCCACGTCGACGAGCGCCCTTCCGATGCACCCGCGCTCTTCGAAGCGGATCGGCTCTGGACGCAGATCAGCTGGCTCGCGCTGCTGAGCCGGACCATCGAGATCGAGGAATTCGAGGTCGAGGGCTTCGCCGTGCGCCTCGATCGTTTCGAGGACGGGCTGCTGCTGCCGAAGCCGATCCCGACCGCCGCGGAAGAGAGCGCTGCCGAAGCGGGCGATGGCGATGCGGCGGCTTCGAGCTGGTCCTTCGCGGCGGACGGCGTCGCGCTCCGGGACGGCTCGGTCGCCCTGCGCGACCACACCGTGCAGGGCGAGCCCGAACGATTCGAGTTCGGGATCGAGGACCTCTCGGCCCGGGAGCTCGCGATCCGCACGCATCCCGGCGACGAAGAGCCGGGGCGGATCGCGATCGAAGCGATGCTCGACGAGGGCTCGGTCTCCCTCGCCGCCTGGATCAAACAGCAGGAAGAGGGTCTGGACGTCCGCGCGACCCTGGATCTCGCCGGCCTTCCGATCGATCAGGCGCGCGCCTATCTCACGATGTTCGATTGGAACGCGCTCTCGGGCCGCCTCGATGCCCAGCTCGAATACCGCTCCGAGGCGGGCGGACGTCAGGAGCTCGGCGGCCGCGCGGCAATCGCCGATCTGCGCGTCGGCGTACCCGGGCTCGCGGATCCGGCGCTCGCCTGGGAGCGGCTCGAAGTCGTCGTCGACCGGATCGATCTCGCCGAGCGGATCGCCGAAATCGGATCGATCCGCTCGACGGGTGCACGCCTCGTCGTGGATCCCCGCGCGCCCCACCCGGTCGCCCTGCTCGCGCCGGGTAAAACGGAATCCGTCGAGCCTGCGGCCGCCGCCGAAGCCCCGCGCGAAGCCGCGGACGCCACCAGCGATGCCCAGGACGCGTCCGACGCGCAGAGCGATTCCGAATCGGAAGAGGCCTCCCCGCCTTTCGCGTGGCGCATCGGCGAGCTGATCCTCTCCGAGGCCGTCGTCGATCTGCGCGGGGCCGCCGAGCCGCTGCCGCTCCGGATCGAGGCCGAGCTCAGCGCGCTCTCGAGCGAGGCCGGCGCCCGGGCGCCGATCGCCCTCGACGTCGCGACGCCCTCGGGCTCGCTCACCCTCGACGGCGAGCTCGCGCCGACGCCCCTCGCCTTCGCCGGCAAGCTCGCGATCCACGATCTCGTCCTCGCGCCCCTCTTCGCCCGCATCGAGGCTCCCGCGGTCCACTGGCTGCGCGACGGAACGCTGCGCGCCAATCTCGATCTCGCGCTCGCCGACGATCTGCGCGCTTCGGGGCGGATCGGGCTGGCGAAGCTCGACCTCGCGGAGGCGACGACGGAGAAGGAATTCGCCGTGGCCTGGCAGGACCTCGAGCTCGCGCTCTCGCAGCTCGTCTTCGAGGATCCGCTCGGCCCGGGTGATCCCGCGAAGCCGCGCGCCCTCGATCTCCGCCTCGCGCGCATCCGTCTCGTCGGGCCGAACCTGAAGCTGACGCGGACCGCCGATGGAATCGTGCTCCCGCCGCTCACGCCCGGCGCCGCCGCGACGGCCGAAGGGGCGCCGGGCGATCCGGCGGCGCCGATCGACGACGCAGCGGGCACACCGGCCGGGATCGCAGCCCCTTCGACCCCGGGAGACCCGCCGGCGCCAGACGAATCCGAGCCGTCGACGATCGCGCTTCGGATCGCCGTCGACGCGCTGCAGATCACCGGCGGACGCGCGCGCATCGCCGACCGCGCGGTCGAGCCGTTCTACAGCGGAAAGCTCGACGCCCTCGAGCTGCAGGCCGCGGGCCTCCGCTGGCCCGAACGCCGGGTCGAGTCCCTCGACCTGAAGGTCGAAGGTCTGCGCGGCGGCACCCTGGCGATCCGCGGCTCGATCGACCCGGACGACGCGAAGCTCGAAGCCACCCTCGTCGCCCTGCCCCTCGATCAGTTCAATCCCTATCTCACGACGACCGGTTATGCGCTCTCGGACGGCGCCCTCTCCCTCGATTCGAAGGCACGCCTTCGCGGCGAGCGCTTCACGACCCGGAGCAAGGTCGTGGTGCAGACGCTGGCGATCGGCGGCGCCGAGGGCGAAGCGGCCTTCCAGGAGAGCTTCGGGATTCCGCTCTCGGTCGCGCTCGGGCTGCTGAAGGATCTCGACGGCAAGATCTCCCTCGCACTTCCGGTCGCGGGCGAGCGCGACAAGGTCGACGTCGGCATCGGCCGGCTGGTCGGGCAGGCGCTGCGCAAGGCGCTCGTCGGGGCGCTCGCGTCGCCGCTCAAGCTGCTCGGCGCGGTGACCCGCGACGGAAAGGTCGAGCGGATCGCGCCGGCGCCGATCGCCTACGCGCCCGGGACCGCCACGCTCTCGGCCGCGGGGAGCGAACGCGCCGAGGAGGTCGCAGCCCTGCTCGCGACGACGCCGAGCCTCTCGCTCGAGCTGAAGGGCCAGATCGCGAGCGCCGATCTGCGCGTCCTGCGCGAGCGGGCCCTGCTCGCGGAGCTCGAATCGACGAGCGGATTGCGCGCCCTCGCGACTCTCGGCGAGCGCGCGACGCGCCGCGCCGTCCAGGATCATCTCGCCCGTGCGCACGCAGGTGAAGCGGCGCCGCCGCTCTCCAGCGAAGACGCGCGCTGGCTCGAGGACGCCGTCGCCGCGCAGACGCTCGCACCGGAGACCCTCGCGCGCCTCGCCGAGCAGCGCGCGAGCCATCTTCGCGCGCTGCTCGAATCGGAGCACGGCATCGCCGCAGCGCGCATCGCGCTCGGCCCGCCCGCGATCGATCCGCCGGCGCCGGAGCCCGGCGTCGCCCTCGCGCTCGGGGGCCTCGCGGCCGCGCCCTGAATCCCTACCGTCCTCCGCAGCGGAACCGGAGCAAAGGAGACGGCACATGGGACGGCTGGCGGGCAAGGTCGCGTTGATCACGGGCGGAGCGCGGGGCCAGGGCGAGGCCGAAGCGCGGCTCTTCTGCGCCGAAGGGGCGCGCGTCATGATCGCCGACGTCCTCGACGAAGCGGGCCGCGCGCTCGCCGCGGAGCTCGGTGAGCCCGCACGTTATGTCTCCCTCGACGTGACGCGCGAAGGCGATTGGGAGCGGGCCGTCGCCGAGACCCTGCGCGCCTCCGGCCGCCTCGACATCCTCGTCAACAACGCCGGCATCGTGCGCACGGGCTACCTCGAAAGCCACAGCCTCGCCGACTACATGGCGGTGGTGAACGTGAACCAGGTCGGCGTCTTCCTCGGCATGCGAGCCGTCGTCGCGGCGATGCGCGAGGCGGGCGGCGGCTCGATCATCAACATCTCGTCGAACGCCGGCCTCGAGGGCGTCGAGGGCGTGATCGGTTATGCGGCGAGCAAATGGGCGGTCCGGGGCATGACGAAATCCGCGGCGCTCGAGCTCGGCCGATGGGGCATCCGCGTCAACTCCGTGCATCCCGGCGGCGTCGACACGCCGATGCTCGGCGGCGCCGAGCTCGGCCACATGGCGGCGAAGAACCCCTTCGCCGATCAGCCCATCCCCCGCATCGGACGCCCCGAGGAGATCGCGCGCCTCGTGCTCTTCCTCGCCTCCGACGAGAGCAGCTATTCGACCGGATCCGAGTTCACCGCCGACGGCGGCCGCATGGCGGGCCACCGCGATCCCGGCATCGTCGCCGAATGAGGCTCAGAGGCTGTGAAGACATCGTCGACCGAGCGACGCGCAGCGCCGCGACCGAGACGATGTCTTCACGGCCTCTCAGGGCCGGATCGCGACGGGCGTTCCCCGCTTCGCGTGCTGCGCGAGCCAGCGGATCGTCTCGTCTGCGACGGCGACGCAGCCCTGCGTCCAGTCGAGATCGAGATCCCCGCGCCAGCGCGGGCCCTCGCCATGGAACCCGACGAGGCCGCCGAGCGCCGTATCCTGGGGCGGCAGCTGGCCGCGTTCGTGGGCGGAGACGATCCGGCGATGGACGTCCCGGGAGATCAGGCCTTCGGCGAGGCCCCGATCGGCGTCCGCGCGCGCGGGGTAGTCGATCGGGATGAAGAGCTCGAAGCGGCTCGGCCGCGCGGTGCCCGCGATGCGATAGTCGCCCTCCGGAATCCGCTGATCGCCGCTGCGGCGCTTGGCGCCGACCGGCTCGCGGGAGAGCGCGATCGCGAAGACGCGCAGCCCGCCGCCCGCGCAGTGGGCTTCGAGGCGCCGCTCGTGCTTGCGGACCTCGAGCCGCTCGATCGCGGGACACGGCAGCGCGAGCGGATCGGGCAGCGGCGGCGAAGGCGGCACGGTGGCGGCGGGCGGCGAAGGCGGCGGTGACGGGATCCCGACCTCGGGCGCGGGGGCCGGAGGACGGGCACAGGCGAGGCCGAGCCCGAGCAAGGTGGCGAGGAAGACGGGCATGCAGGAACGAATCAAAAGCCGGAATCGAAGGCCGCCCGCGGCAGGCCCGATGCCGCGCCGCGCCCGAGCGCGCGCTCGCCTTCGCGCCGCCGGCTTCGCGGTCGGCCTGCTCTCGATCGCCATCCCCGCTCTCCCTTGGAATCCCGGCTGCGCCCACGCGGCGCCGCCGGTTCGCCTCCGCGCCCTGCGCCCGCCGGCTTCGCCTTCGTCGGCAGCCCGAGCGTCGATCGGGTCGCCGCGGACGACACCCTGCTCGACATCGCGGAGCGCCATCGCCTCGGCTTCGAGCGCGTCGCGCGCCTCAACCCCACCCTCGATCCCTGGATCCCGCAGGTCGGCGCCCGGCGTGCGGCTGCCCACCTATCACATCCTGCCCGATGCCCGGCACGAAGGCCTGGTCGTGAACCTGCCCGGAGCTCCAGCTCTACGACTACGGCGTCGACCGCGAGGCGCCCGCCGTCCTCGCGCTCGCGATCGGCGACGAGCCCCTCGCTGATCGGGCGCTATCGCGTGGGCAACAAGCGCGCGAATCCGTGGAACGTGCCCGCTTCGATCCGGGCCGAGCGCCCCGAGCTCCCGGCCAGGTCCCCGGCGGACAATCCCCTCGGCCCCTTCTGGCTCGATCGGCCAGACGAGCTACGGCATCCACGGGACCAACCGCTGGTCGATCGGCCTTGAAGCCACCCACGGTTGCCTGCGACTCTACAACGACGACGTCGTCGAGGCGCTGTTCGAGCGCACGCGAACGGAGGCACCCGATCGAGATCGTCTATCAGACGGTCAAGCTCGGCCTGCAGGACGGCATCGTCTACGTCGAGGCACACCCCGACCGTTACCGCCGGGATCCCGACCGCTTCGAACGCGCCGAAGCCGCACTCGCGCAGCACGGCCGTCGACGGCGAGACACGCGCCTGGCTCCGGCGTGTGATCGAGCAGGCGAGCGGGGAGCCGGTGGCGATCCGCCGTCCTCCCGGACGAAGCGAGCACCACCGGCTCCGCCAGCTCCAGCCGATCATTTCGAGACCGTCTTCTTGAACATCGCATCCGCGCGCCGCGCCGCGTCGTCGGCCCGGCGGCGGCGACCACGCCGCCACGTTCGGCGGCTTCGGCGCGGGCGATCGCCTGATCTGCCTTCGCCTCCTGATGCCGAAATGACCTCGACGTCGCCCAGTCGCCCCTCGATCATTGGTGCTGGGATTGAGCGCGTCGACCCGCGCGGAGCGCATCAAGGAATCGCCCGTCGATGCACAGCCGCCCGACAGACGCTCCGCCCGCTGCGAAAAGACCATCGTCGCCTTGCGTGATCGTGCCATCCATCCCTCCTCGAGGCGCGCCCAGGCGCGCCGCATTCACCCTGCATCCGCCGGTGGCGAACTCGGCGCCGCTGTTCACATAGCAAGAACCCGGCCATCGTCCCCGTCCAGTTATCGCCCAGTGCCTCCGAGCGGCCGCGGCGCCTTGATTCGCCGGTCGACGATCCGCGCCCTGTTGCATCCCGTCCCAGCCAGGCGACATCCCACCGCGCGGGCGAAAGACCGCGATCGGCCCCCGGCCGTTCCGAGCCGCCGGACCATCCTGAAGCGGCGCCCGCCCAGGCCCCGGTGCCCAGGCCAGCGCGCCCGATGCGTCCCGGCTGGGGACAAGCCCTGAAAAATCGGGGTTCCGCCGAGACGCCCCGGCCGCCCCGGACCGATCAGTCCAGAAATCGCGTCTGCGGCTGCCCTTGCATTTCTGCGCTCGCCAGAACCTCCTCGCGCGCTTCCTCGACCGGAATCCGGGCGGCCGCGAAGCGGGCATCGAGTCGGGACGGGCCGCTCAGGCAGTGCGAGTCTGGGGCTGGCGCTGGATCGCGAAGCTGAATCCAGCCCGTGCGGATCGGCAGCGAGCCGGGCTGAGCAACGCTTTCAACAGCGGTAACAACCCGGAGGAACTAATGCGGCAGTTTTGGAGCTTCGGATCGGGCGCGATGGGCCTGGGCCTCGCCCCAGTTCTCTTGACCGGCCTCGAGCGCCTCGCCGGCGACGCCAACGACGTCAACAACGACAGCATCACGTGCTCTCAGGCGGTGGACGAGGAATTTCTTCCGCGCGCCCTGCACACCGACGACGCCGACTTCACCGACACCGCTTCACCTTCACGATCGACTGGCGCCGTCGGCACGAACGTCAGCTCGTGACGATCGGCGAAAGGCGCAGGAAACAACATCAGTTTCTGTTTTCGACTTCAGGCAGCATCGCGCACAGCCCTCGATCAACAGCTTCTTCGAGCGGCTTCCTCGGCGACGGACTTCGCACCGGCCCATCGCGTCTCACGGTGAGCGGCCGCAGCGGTGCGACCGGCGGCGTCTTCGCGTACTCGGGCACCATCAGCGTCACGATCATCCTGACCGTCGACGTCGCTCTGATGGGCCTCGGGCTCGAGGGCCTCGCGTTCGCGTCCGGCGCATACCGAGACGGGGACGCTCCGTCCGCAGGCACTTTCGAAGCGCCCGATCCTATTCGACCTTCGCCTGCGCGAACAGCCCGTCCACTACGAAAGCCCGAACGCGATCTCTGCGGGGTCACGTCTCCGCTACGACGACGTGCGCCCGCGTCCTCCTCGACGCCGAGACCTTCGCGTCGGGGAAGGGCACGGTCCCGACCGCTTCGTCGCCGCGCGACGCCGATGTTGATCACCCAGGATCCCCCTACCACACCCATCTGCGCGGCGCAGTTCATCTCGCCTTCACGCCCCGGCGCATGGCGAAGCTCGATCACCTTCATCCGCCGCGTGACGCAGGCTGCTCCTGGTGATCGGTCCGCCACGGAGACGGATCTGTTCGAGGCGCTCACCGATCCGCTGCCCGTCGCGGTGATCACCGAGCTGCTCGGCGTCGGCATCGAGGATCGCAAGGTACTTCGGCCTCCACGCCGGGCCGTGATCCACGCGAACTCCCTCGGGCTCACCTGCCGCCCGGAAGGCATCGAGGATCGAGCGCTATCTCGAACGCGTGCTGCCCGAGCACCGGCGAAGGCTCGCCCGAGGACGATCTGCGCGAAGGCCAACGCATCACCCGGCGAGGCGAGCCGCGGCTCGCACGGCGGGTCGTCGATTTCTGCCTGCTCCTGATGGCGGAACCGCGGACGACGCTTCAACGCCTCGAAGAAGCAGCGCGATCGTCGTGCTGCACGAGCCGGAAGTCCGCCTCACCGCGCCAGCCGCGCTGGAGCTGCCCGCGCGATCGAGGAATGCCTGCGCTTCGGTCGCCGATGCCCGGGCTCTCGCGCGTGTCGCGACGCCAGGACCGTCGAATCCGCCGGGCGGAATTCGGAGAGGCGCCCAGGTCCACATGGCATTCGCCGCCGCCAATCGCGACGAGCGAGTCTTCAAGAACGGCGAGACCTTCGATCCCGACCACGCCGAACCCACATCGCGTTCAGCCTCGGCATCCATTTCTGCCTCGGCGCCTGCTCGCGCGCGCACCGAGCTGCGGATCGCCCTCGAGAGCTGCTCACGCGCTTCCCGCTGTATCATCGCGTCGTCGCGGATCGCGCCAGCGTCAGCTGCGCTCGGACGCCGCGGCGCTGCGTTCCTGCCCGTCGTCGGCGCGCCCTGACGCCCTGGCCGCGGCTCCCCGCCGCCCCGACGCGTTCCGCATCCTGAGCGCCCCTGAGCGCCCCGAAGCTGCGCGCACGCCCTAACGTGCCGGTGCGCCCGGAACACCGACTGTTTCGGTGTCCGGCCCGAGCAGGATGCGACGTCCGGGTCGCGCCCAGTCCGCTGCCCGCCGCGCACCGCGACGCCCGCGACGACGGCCTCGACGCCGATCGCCTCGGCATAGAGCCGGCAGCGCCGCCGGGCAGATCAGCGGCTCTCGACCAGGCCCCCGATCGACCCGATCCGCATCGAAGACGATCAGATCGATCGCCCCTTCGCTGCTTGTCGCCCCGATCCCGGAACGTAGAGCCGGGCCGGGACCTCTGAGAGCTGCTGCACCGCCTGCTCGAGCGTCATGATCCCACGCTCGCGCACACCCTCCGGCGAGCAGCTTCATCAGTAGGCGAGGCCGTCCCGATGTCGAGATGCGCGCCGGCATCAGCTTTACGACGACGACGCGCGGATCGAGCAGGATCGCCCAGGCGCACCAGCTCTTCTCGTCCGCCCCGACCACACCAGCACGAAGAGCGTGCGCAGCCATCGGCGAGGGCGATGTCGAGCATCGCATCGAGCGCCCCGCTCGCGCGCGACGTCGCCGACACGCGCCGGCCGGCGAACCCGGCGTTCGCCGGCTCGAAGGTGCGCGCGATCTCCATGCGTGCGAAGTCGGAGTAATCCGCCGAGCGGCCGTTCAAGGCCTCGGTTTCGCCCCTCGTCGCCCGCTGCGCCGGATCCGCGAGCGCGCGCTTTCGCTCCTCGAGCGGCAGCGTCATGACCGATCGAAGCCCGGGAGACCACCGAAGTAGAAGGGCTCTGCAAGATCGACGAAGAACTCCATCGGATGGGGCACCGAGAGCGGCACGACCGCGCCCGCGCTCCTGCGGTCCGAGAGGGCGAGCTGGCGCAGGCCAGTGCCGGCTTCTCGGCGTTCACGATCAAGACGTTCCAGTTGATCGGCCGCCCCGCAGTGACGACATCTCGATCATCAGCCTCGCCCGTCGCAACTCCGAGAGCGAAGGAGGCGTTCGAGCGTCGTGCCCGGATGGGCCCGCACTGCCGTCCGGCAGGGGCGAAGATCTCCTCGTCGCTCGCATGGAGAAAGGCACCGGCGCCTCGCCTCTGGTGCACCGGCGTCCGGCCCGAAGACGGAAGGCCAGGACCGCTGCGCGCGCAGACTCTCGGCGAGCGGCGCGGACATCGCCTCGGCGATCTGCGCGGGCGTCGCCCGTTCGGCTGGCGGCATCGCCCTTCTGCGAAGGCCGGCGGATCGCCGAATGCCCGACGAGAAAGCCGCGTTGATGCCGAGGACCCTGATCAGGCCGTCGAGGTATTCGCCGAAGCCCTTCCGTGGCGCCGCCCGCCCTCCAGCCCGAGCGCTTCGAGCGGCATGCCCTCGACACCGGAAGAGCATGCGCCACCGGAGGCCCATGGCGCCTGCCGTCGTCGCGAGGGCGCGATCGTGAAAGCCGCGAAGTTGCCGCCGACGATCGTCGTGACCGTGGAAGCAGGAAGGCGTCAGCTGACGATCGAGAGAAGTCTGCGCGTCGTAGTGCATGTGTGAATCGATGAAGCCCGGCGCCACGATCGCCGTCCGCGTCGAGGGTCTCGCGCGCGGCTTCGGTGATCCGGCCAGTCGCCGCGATCCGCCCATCGCGGAGCCGATGTTCGCCGATGCGCCGCTGGCGCTCGTTCCATCGACGACGACGCCGCCACGGATCAATCGATCGAGCATGGACACCTCCGTTCAGGCGATTCTCCAGCGCGCGCCGGAAGGCGCAAGTCAGGCGTCGGGCGTCCCGTATCGCCGAGACCGCTCGAGATCGCGCCGCGCGGCCCGCGCCAGCCCGAGGTAGCGCTTCTGAACGCCTCGAGCGTCTCTTCCTCGAGGTCCTCGAGATCGAGCAGCGCATTGTGCGCTCCGTCGCCGGATCAGTCGTCCAGCTTGACCTGGATCGCCCTCGGTATCCCGGGACTGGGTGTTCTGGATCAGGAAGACCATGAGTAGGAACGTGATGATCGTCGTCCCCGTGTTGACGACGAGCTGCCAGGTGTCGCTCCAGGCGAAGAACGGCCCGGTCACACCCTGGACGAGGAGCACGCCCAGGGCGGCGACGAAGGCGCGGGCGACCGCCTCGCCGCGCAGCGAACTTGGCGAAACGCGAGTACCAGGCCCTCCGACGCATGAGCGACTCCCGTCTCCAGACTAACGTTCGAATCGCGACGGTAGCAGGCGGATGGCCCGAGTTCGGCGATGCGCCCCAGAGGCCGAGCCTGGGCCAAACTGGAGCGCCGCCTCGAAGGGTCGGGCGGCGCCGCGTCGTACCTTCCGACTGCGCCGCGCGGCGCGCGAGGAGAACGACGATGGACGCGCCCCCCTGCCCTACCGCCTCGTCGACGACAACCACTACTACGAGCCCATGACGCCTTCACGCGCCATCTCGATCCGGCCTTCGCCGACTGCGCCTGCCACATCGTGCGCGGCGCGACGGCCGCGGCTTCTTCGTCGGATCCGATCCCGCCTACTATCTCGAGATGACGCCGATCGATCGCATCAAGCCCTGGCGCGGTCGTCGCCGACAAAGATGGCCGCTACCGGCCGCTGCCCGACGAAGAGATGATCGGTTCGGCAAGATCCCGCGCCTCTACGACCGCGAGGCGCGGCTCGAGTGGATGGACGAAGAAGGCATCGAGGCCGTCGTGATGTGGCTGAGCCTCGGCCTCGAATGGAATGGCAGCTGCGCGACGATCCCGCCGCCTGCGCCGCGAACCTCTCGGCCTTCAATCGCTGGGTCGACGAGGCCTGGGGCTTCGACCGCCGCCGCATCTTCGCCGTCCCGACCCTCACCCTCGTCGATCTCGAGGCCGCGTCCGCGAGCTCGACGTCGTGCTGCGGCGCGGGCGCGGATGGTGCACGTGCTCTTCACCCCGTCTCCACGCCGAAGGGCGGCTGCACGATCGCCCATCCTGATCTCAACCACCTCTGGGCACGGCTCGCGGAGGCCGGCGTCCCGGTCGCGTTCACGGGGCGGAGGCGGGCCACGATCTCTTCTCGATGCCTTCGGCGAGACCCGGCCACCCGCCCATCGCCAATCGGCCTTCCAGCGCGCCGTCTGGGAGCGGGCCCATCATGGACACCGCCGCCCTCGTCCTGCACAACCTTCGGCCGCTTCCCGGCGCTCCAGGCCGTCAGCGTCGAGAACGGCTCGGCCTGGGTGCCGTATCTGCTGCGCGTGATGGACAAGGGCGCAGAAGACCGGCCAGTTCGGGCACTGGCTCGGCGGGAAGATCGACGACCGGCCCAGAGATCTTCAAACGGCATGTCTCCGTCGCGCCCTTCGACGACGACGATCTGCGCGGGCTGATCGATCTGCTGGGTGCCGATCGTGTGCTCTTCGGCTCCGACTACCCGCATCCGGAGGGCGTCGTAGCCTCGACGGCGCCGCGCGCTCGCCGACGACGAGCTGCAGAAGATCGGCCGCGCCAACACCGCGAAGCTTCGGGGCTCTGAGATGACGATCGCTTCGAAAGCGGGGCGCAGGCGGGCAGAGGACGGGTCGCCGGCAAGGTCGCGATCGTGACGGGCTCGGCCTCGGGATCGGCCGGCGACGGCCGAGACCCTCGCCCGCGAAGGCGCGTCCGTTCCTCGTCGATCTCGATCTCGAGGGCGCCGAGAAGTCGCGGCGGGCATCCGCGCATCCGGCGGCGATGCCTTCGCGATCCGCGCGGATCGCCAGCATCGAGGCGAGATCCGCTCGGCGATCGAGGCGACTTCGTCACGCAGGCGCACTCCACGTCCTCCACAACAACGCCGCGCTGACCAGCCCCGACCACCAGCGCCGCGACGCCAGCCTGCTCGACCTCGAGGTCGAAGTCTGGGACCGCACCCTCGCCGTCGATCTGCGCGGTGCGATGCTCGCTGCAAGCACGCCGTCCCACACATGATCGCGAGCGGCGGCGGCTCGATCGTCAACACGACGTCGAACTCCGCCTCGCCGGGGATCTTCCCTGAACGCCTACTCGGCGGCGAAGGCGGGGCTCAACGCGCTCGCTCGGTCGCGACGGCCTTCGGCAAGGACGGCATCCGCTGCAACGCAGTCTCGCCGGCCCACATCCTCGCCCTCGCCCGCGCGCGTGGTGCCCGAGGAGGTCCAGGCCCTGCTGCTCGCCGAATGCCTGACGCCGCGCCTCGGCACGCCGCAGGACGTCGCGAACCTCGTCCTTCCTCGCCTCCGACGAGTCCGGCCTTCATCATCACGGGCCAGGTCCTGCGCGTCGACGGCGGCGCCCTCTCCCACCTCGCCCACGTCTCGAGCGCGCAGCGGGCCGACGACTGAACCGCGTCGACTAACGCAGCCCCGTGTGGATCGGCGCCAGCGCCTCGATCGCCTCCCAGTGGAGCCCCGCGTCCTGGCTGCTCGATTCACGAACTGCAGGCAGACCTGCGTCGCGCCTCGGCGTCGATGGGCGCGCACGAAGCTCGATCTGCTCGGGCTTTCCTGGCCGACGAGGCCGTCGATCAGGCGATCGGATCCGCCGTTCGCGAAATCCTCGTCACGGAACCCGTAACGGCGCCAGGTCTTGTGGTAGTTCTCGAGCGATGTTCACGGCCCTGGCGGCGCGCGCCGTATCCCGCGCCTTGCGCGGATCGGTCTCGAGCACCTTCACCTCGGGGCAGAGCCGCATCGGGCTCGAGGATCGCCCGCGCATCGTGCGTATGCTCGGCGGGCAGAAATACGGATGCGCCCCCTGCGCCCGGTCGCGAAAGGGCCAGCATCTTCGGGCCGAGGGCCGAAAGGCGGCGGCCCGGTCTGGACGACGGGCTTTTCGGCTGCCGGATCCTTCGGCAGGCCGAGCAGCGCCGAGGAACCGGACCGCGGTCCATGCGCTCGAGATAGTCGCGCATCGAGGCGACCGGCGGCCTGTAGACGAGGCCGTGCACGCCCTCGACGATCGGGGCATGCGAGACGCCGGGCATTCGAGCAGGAAGCGCCCGCCCGAGAGCTCGTCGAGGCTGCGCCGTCCGGCCGCCATCACCGCGGGCACGCGCTCGAAGATCGGGATGATGCCGTCGCGAGGATCAGCTTCATGTATTCGCGAGCAGCGAGGCCGCGATCACGAAGAGATCGCGCCGCATCGCCATCGGATGCCGAGCGCCGAATAACCGAGGCTCTCGATGCGCTGGGCCGTCTCGATCGCGGGCCCGAGCTCCTGCCCTTCGACCGAGGCCCAGACGGCGAGCTTGCCGAGCTCCATGGAGGTCTCCTTCTGCGGTTGCGCTTCTGCAGGTGCGCGTTCGCAGCGAAGCGCCGGCCGGCGAACGCCCGATGGCCGCTTCAGCGTCGAGAAAAGACATCGAGCTCGGCGCCGCCTGTCCGCGAGCACGAGCCGATGGCGCCCGCGCGCTCGACCTGATGCGGGCTCGCCGCCGGCCGAGCCGCCGGCCGTCGAGGACGAGGGCGGCTGTGGATCCGCCGGCCGCGCTGACGAGCACCCGCTGACGGTCCGGCGGGATGCTGGATCCCAGGCGATCAACGAGCCCGGAGGCGGGGACACGATGCGCGCGCGAGCGCGGCAGGCTCGGCGCGCTCACGGATTCGGCGATCTCGGCGACTTCGGTGGCTTCGGTGGCTTCGGGGCCTTCGGTCCGTTCGCTGGCTTCGCGAAATCGGCGTGACCGCTGCCGGCGCAGACGGAGTTCGCGCGGGGCGCTCCGGTTCCGTGCAGCGCATGGCCTGTGGCCGTCGCGACGACGCCGGTGGGAGGCGCCGGCGCGCGGCTCGGGGCGCCTTTCGTGGAGGGCGTTCATCAGCGTGCTCCAGACGGGGGTCGCACCGTCGATGCCGGCTCACGTCCTGCATCGGCTCACTGCCCTGCCGCTCACCCAGACGCCGACGGTGTAGCGATCGCTGAAGCCGAGGCACCAGTTGTCGCGCATGTCCTTGCTCGTGCCGGTTACCGCGGCGAAGCCCCGGGTCGCGAGCGCGCTGTCGAGGCCGAAGGTCAGGCTGCGATGACCCCTGATCGGCGAGATCTCGCCGACGAGAAAGCTCGCACCCGCCGAAACGACGGGCGCTTCCGCCTGGGGTGCCGGTGCCGGCGGGATCGTCCCGAGGATCCGGGCAGCGCCCTGGCCGGCTGCCCCGCGCGAGGGCGCGCGATAGGCGCCGACGAGCTCCTCGAGGGTCACGTCCGCCGCACCGAGCGCGAGCGAAGGGCCCGGTAGCCGGCGCGGCTCGAGCGCACCCAGGCCGAAGGCGCGCAGGGCGACGACCGCGCGATCGACGCCGACGCGGTCGAGCACCGCACCGCGGGGATGTTGAGCGAGGCACCGAGGGCGACACGCGCCTGACGGGCCCGTGGAAGCGATGGTCGCTATCGGCCGAAGCCGCCGAGCGCGGTGGGATTCCGAGGGGGAACGCCGATAGGTCGTGGGCGAGAGGATGCGTCCTCGAAGGCGAGCGCGTAGAGAAAGGGCTTGAGGGTCGAGCCCACCTGCCGCCGCGCGCGGACGAAGTCGACGTGGCGCGCGTTCGACGAGCGCCCCGCTGCCCCCACCCACGCGAGCACGTCGCCGCTCCCGTTCTCGACGACGAGCACCGCCCTGTCGCGCACGCGCCGATCCGCGAGCCGGGCGAGCTGCTCCGTGAGCGCGGTGGCGGTGCGCTGGAGATCCGCGTCGAGCGTCGTTCGCACGTCGCCCGAAGGGCCGAGCAGCCGCGCCGCGAGATGCGGCGCGAGCGCGACGGGCGGCGAAAGCCGCGGCGCCCGCGCGAAGGCCTGCGCTGCCAGCGCTTCGAAGCCGCCGCAACCGGTCGCCGCGGGCGGATCGCCTGCGAGGGGCGAACGCGCCGAGCGTCTCGCATCCCCGGTCGCCCGGGTCGCGAGGCGACAGGCGCGCGCCGCCACGGCTTCGGGCGCGGCGTTCGGCGAACGCAGCAGCGCCGCCAACAGCCAGGCCTCGCTGCGATCGACGGCATGGGGTGCCTCGTCGAAGAGGCCGCGGGCGGCGGCCGCGACGCCGACGAGCTCGCCGCGGAAGCCGACGCGGTTGAGATAGGCCTCGAGGATCTGGTCCTTGCTCCAGCCGCGCTCGAGCGCGAGGGCGTGCAGGATCTGCCGTGCCTTCTGCGCGAGGGTGCGGCGCCCCCCGGCCGCGCGGAGCGTCGGCTCGAGCTCGCCGGCGAGCTGCATCGTGAGGGTACTCGCGCCGCGCCGATCGCCGCGGAGCTCCGCGAGGAGGGCCCCGGCGAGGGCGCGGACGTCGACGCCGCGGTGCAGGCGAAAGCGCCGATCCTCCGTCTCGATCACCGCCTCGACGAGCGCCGGCGAGATCTCGGCGAGCGGCGTCCAGGCGAGCCGCCGCTCGTCTGCGCGCACACGGCGCTCGTGCAGGATCCGGCCGCGGCGATCGAGCAGCCGCGCCTCGCTCGGTGCCGAGCGCGCGCGCACGGCCTCGTAGCCCGGCACAACCGGCCAGGCAGCGACGCCGATCGCGCCCGCCACGCCGATCGCGACGGCCACGCCGAGGGCGGCGCGCGCTGCGCGCCTGCGGAGAGGCCCGGCGCGCGCCGACGCAGTGTGCGGCACGGCGCGTCCGCCCGGGGCCGCGTTCACGGCGCGATCTCCAGCGGATCGTGGGGCAGCTCGCCGAAGGACTCGGGGGCGTACATCGCCTCCACGCGGGTCGGCGGGAGCTGGAAGAGCCCGTCCTGATTGAGGCGCAGCGTGTACTCGATCGCGACGCGGCCCTTGGGCAGGAAGCCGAAGAACTCGCGATAGGCGAGCTCGGTCCGCTCGCTGAATGCGCGGTACGGATGACCCCAGCCGAACGCAGTGCCGCCTCCCATCACGCCGCCCGCGTCCTCGCCGGTCCGCAGCAGGGCCGAGTCGCGGCCGAGCCCGCTGCCGAGGATCGTCGCGCCCGCCGGAATCGGATCGTCGACGACGACCCACGAGAAGTCGCTCTGCGCGTCGACCTCGAGTCGCACACGCACGACGTCGCCGCGCGAGTAGACGCCCGGCGTCTTCTGCACGACCGCCGTCCAGCTCCGCTCGATCGCATAGCCCGCGAAGAGCGGCGAGCGCAGCGGAATCGCGGCCACGGCCTGCACATCCGCCCACGGCCGTCCGCTGCCGTGGTGCTCCGCGCGCAGCGCCGTCTCGCCATCACCGAAGGGCAGCCGCACGATCTCACCCGGCTGGCCGTCCTGCCAGGCGACCACCGCGCTCGCGGCGCCGAGCGAGAGCGCCGTCGTTCCCGCGACGGGCTCCTTCTCGAAGCGCTCGGCGTGCCGCTCGAGGGCGAGGCGACCCCAGGCATTCGCGATCGTCGTCTGCCAGCGCCCCTCGTGCTGCCGGGCGATCGCGCCCTTCATGAGGCGCGGGAGCATGGGCTCGAAGCGCGGATGCCCGTGGGCGATCAGGAGGAGCCGGTGGAGATTCGTCTCCGGGGTCGCGAGCAGACCGTCGAGATCGTCGGTCGCGTCGGTCGAGAAGCCGACGGTCGTCCCGCCGACGGTGAGCCGCGTCGCCAGCGCCTGCTCGACCCGGCGGCGCAGGCCCGCGCTCTCGGGCGTGGCGGCGACGCGCAGGGCAAGGCCGAGGGCGTCGATCAGCGCCGAGGTCGGCCAGAGCTCGACGTTGGGCGGCAGGCTCGCGAGCTGCTCGGGCCGCACGCGGCCCGCGCGGGAGAGTGCTTCGAGCGCTGCGATCCGGCGCAGTGGCTCGTCGGCGGTCACACGCCAGCCGGGCCGGATGATGCGCCCCGCGACGAACGCCTCGAGCCCGTCCAGCATGCGCGCGCGCGTCGGCTCCGGGATCGGCCAGCCCGCCTCGTCGGAGATCGCGAGGAGATAGGCCGTCAGCACGTCGCTGCCGCGCAGGCGTTCCGTCGGCCAGAAGCGCGCGAGACCGTCCTCGTCGAGATGCCCGGGGAGCTCTGCGATCAGGGCGTCCCAGCGTGCGCGGTCGCGCAGGCCGATCGCGACCGAGGTCTTCTGCTCGAGGCAGCCGTAGGGATAGGTGCGCAAATAACGTTCGAGCCCGGCGGTCCCCTGCGCGAGCGAGGCGCGCAGGCGCACGTCGATCCCGCCGCGCCCGGCGAGCGCGTCGGCCGGCGGCGCGACCGTCGCGAGCGGGGCGTCCGCGGCGCCGAGCTGAACGAGCTCCGCGGCGACGACCCTCTCGGGCACCGCCGGCGTGATGCGCTGCGGGACGCGGACGCGATCGCTCTCGCCCGTCGACGCGATCGCCGCAGCTTCCCAGGCGAGGCTCGAGCGGCCGACCGGGACCTCGACGTCCCACGCGACGGTCTGCGCCGCCCCCGGCGCGAGGACGAGCGGAATCGACGCGAAGCCGCCCCCCGCGTCTTCGACGCCTTCGAGGCCTTCGATGCGGAGAGACGCCTCGACCTCGAGCGGCCGTTCGCTCGCGTTGCGCACGGTGAACTCGGGGCGGATGCGGTCGCCTTCGCGGGCCACGGGCGCGACGCCGGGCAGGATCATCAGGTCCTGCGTCGTCTGCAGACGGCCGTGGCCCGTGCCGAAGCGATCGATCCCGCCCGAGGCGATCGCCGCGATGCGGAAGCTCGAGAGTGCGTCGCCGAGGGTGAACTCGACGAGCGCCTCGCCTTCGGCGTCGAGCGCGACGCGGGGCTGCCAGGCGAGCAGCGTGTCGAAGAGCTCGCGCGTCGCGCTCGCACCGCCGCCGCCGCCGGACGGCCTCGCCTTCAGCCCGAAATGCCGCCGGCCCACGACCTCGAGCATCGCGGTGAAGGTCTCGACGTCGTAGCTGCGGCGCCCGTGCATGGCCTCGAGCAGGTTCCAGCTCTCGTTGGGTGCGAGCTCGAGCAGCGCCTCGTCGACGACGGCGAGCGCGATCTCGCTGCCCGGCGGCGGTCGTTTGCCCTCCGCCGTCCGGACCCGCACCCGCGCGCGCACCCGCTCGCGCACCGCATAACGCGCCCGCTCCGGCTCCACCTCGACCTCGAGCGTTCGCGGCGCGAGCCCGACGCGCAGCTCCGTGAGGCCGAGCCGCGAAGCGGGCCGCGCGAGATCGACGCGCGCCGTCGGCGCCGGCGCGTCGACCCGCCCGCGCACGGCGAGGACCGAGACGAAGACGTTCGGCGCATGCGCCGGCAGGACCTTCAGATCGAAGCGCGGATCCCGCCCGGAGAGCCGCTTCACGAAGGCCTCGGCGACGCCCTCGCGCTCGACGGTCACCAGCGCCGTCGCCTTCCGGAACGGCATCCGCACATGGATGCGCGCGCGCCCGCCCGGCTCGACCCAGCGCTGCTCGGGCACGATGTCCATCCGCTCCGAGTCGCCCGCCTCGGACCAGGCCTCGTCGGGCCCGGGAACCCAGAGGCCGTCCCGGGTCGCGGCGAGGCGGCCCGCGTCGTCGGTCGTCGTCGCGCGCACGATGAGATCGCCGGTCGCGCTGAGCGGCGCACTGCAGTCGTAGCGCCCGTGGCGATCGGTGCGGCCTTCGCAGAGCGGGCCGAGGGCGACCGTCTCTGCCGTGTGCTCGTAGGCGTAGAAGCCGCCGACGAGGCGCTTGCGATGGGAGTAGACCTTGCGCTCGAACAGATCCACGCGCACCCGCCCGCGCACCGGCTTCTGCTCGAGATCGAAGAGCGCGACGTCGACGCGCAGCGGCTCGTCCGCGCCGCGATGGGGTGCCACCCGCAGGCCGATCAAGCGCTCGCTCGGATGGACGGGAATCGAGCGCGCGATCGTCTGGATCTCGCCGTTCGGATCGCGAAAAGCCATCTCGGCGACGATCTGCTGCGGCGTATCCGCGGCGGGCGGCGGCTCGATCTGCGTGCGCAGCCCGCCCGCGGCATCGAGGGTGAAGGCACGGGCGGGCGGCGGCGAAGGCCGGGGGGAAGAGCCGGACTCGGCGCCGAAGCGATTCTCGAAGCGCTCGACCCCCTCCTGCACGTCGCCGCGCTGGAATTGATAGTCCTCGTATCCCGCGACCTCGAAGCCGAAGAGCGGCCGGACCGCGGTCCGCAGCTCGACGGGGAGCAGCGAGGCCGGACCGCCCGAGAGATAGGCGAGCGCGAAGTCGAGGGGGATCGGCTGGC
>JAWKRX010000037.1:0-57840 GCA_041389425.1 Myxococcota bacterium | reverse complement strand
TTCCCGAACGCGATTCGCGAGTGCCTGGATATCGTCCGGGTGGGTGATGTCGAGGATCAATGGCTCGATCCCCGGCCGTCGAATCGCATCGGCGTCGAGCTCGCGCCGGACCCCTGCAAGGACGTGGAACCCCTGCGCTGCCAGCTCGCGAGCCGCGGCCGCGCCGATGCCGGTCGACGCACCGGTGACGACGATGATCTCCTGGATTTTCGGGGAGGGGGTCATGATCGCGCGCGCCTCTTCGAGACGGGAGGCGCGAAGCGCGCAACGAGCAGCTGCGTTCGCTGCTCGAGGGCCTCCATCGGGGGGTGATCGCCGAAGAGGCCGTCGAGTGCAAGAACGAAGACCTCGGCGCTCGCCTCATCTTCGAGAATCGTGGTCACGCACTCGAGTGTGACCTTTCGATAGAGGGCCTGGCTCTCGGGATCGATTCGCTCGCACGCCTCGATGAACGCGCGGCCCATCGGTGCTCCGGCCATTTCCGCCCAGGGTTCGAGTGCCAGCAGACGGCAGACCTCGAGCAGTCGATCTCGCGCGCTGCCCGGGCCCTTGGCCGCCTCAGTCGCGGCAGGGTGCCGGGAGATCAGCCAGTCCACGAAAACGGTCCGATAGATGTCTTCCTTGTTCTTGAAGATCCGGTACAGCAGGGTGCGGGAGAGGCCGGCTCGTCGGGCGATGTCCTCGAAGGACGTCTTCGAGAAGCCGAAGTTGAGGAAGCACCAGCGCGCCGCGGTCAATACGCTCGCGCGACGAGCGGCGGTCGCGTCCCCGGAATGAGTCGTTCGCATGGGGGGGCAACGTGACACTGAGCGCACTATTTGTCAATTAATTCCATTTTGCACGATGAGGGAGGCCCCTTTGGGTGCTGGATCGTCGGCGGACTCCAGATCGATCGAGCCCTCGGTCGGAACACCGCGGCCGCTTTCAGGCGAAAACGACGGCCAGGCAACCGCTCGGCCAGCTCGCCGAATACGAGCGTGATTCCCTGTTCGAGCCAAGGCATTTTCCTGTTCCCGATCGCAGGGAGTTCGGGTTTTCGAGCGCGGAATCGCTCGGCAACCTGGGCTGACTCGGAATAGAGCCGGTCCGAATTCTTGGAAACGTCCTGTACTTTCCTGGTGATCAGGGAATCCGGCGTAGAGACGGGTGCACGATGCCCCCCCGCCGCCATTCAGTCGGCGTTTCCTGGGACTTGGGTCTGGGCTTCGGTTCAAGAAGAAAATCTGCGCGAACTCGCGGAATCTCGAGGAATCGGGTCGGCAGGATTTCGACCAGCGACCGCGAATGGGCTGCTCCGCTCATTCTCAGCCTTTGGTGCTGGCTCCTCTCCCGGCGGTTTCATTCGTAGGACCGCAAGGGGCGGCGGGCTGTCGAGTCTTCCGAAACACGACCGCCATACGCGCACGCGCTTCGTGATTCGACCGGTTCGATGCGAATAGCAGTCGAATCCGGATCAAGTAATGCCAGGGGAGTCGACTCGATTCTTCGGACACGACATGGCCGTCGCGGAACATCGATAGGACATCCAGGCATTCTACGGCGATGTCGCCGTGAGTACGCTCCGTGCCTTCTCCGAATCGCAGAAGTCGCAGCAGAAGTTCGGCTTGGAGACTCGCGCCTTCCGACTGAAGACCCGCTCCAGGATGCGACGAGAGAGGCTGACTCGGGATGATCGAGTTGCGCCGAGCAGGTCCAGAAGGCTTCGCCTGAAGCACCCCGGACGCTGGACCGCGGCACTGATCCTGTCGATCTCCGCGAGTCGAGTCTCCAGGGCGGCTGCCCCACCGTCTCCGGAGCCGCCAGCGGTCTTCCGCGCCATGAACTTCAAGAGGTTCGTCTCCTGGCCGCCGTCCGTGAGGAGCACCGCGAGGGCGGGCTCGCCATCGCGACCCGCGCGGCCGAACTCCTGGAGATAGTCCTCGACGGAAGCCGGGTGCTGCCAATTGATGACGAGGCGAACGTTCGGGACGTCGATGCCCATGCCGAACGCGTTGGTACAGATGACGGCATCGAGCGGCGGTTCGATTCGGCCGGTGAAGCGACCGATCAGCACATCTCGCTCGTTCGCCGTTCCGAGCTTCGAGTGGTAGAAGGGGAGGTCGAGTCCCTGCGCCGCGAGATTGGATTTGAGCATTTCGCCGATCCTCACGGTCGGGACGAAGACCATGATCTTCCCGGTTCGGATGCCGTGAACCAGACTCGCGATGAACTCTGCCCGAGCCCGCATGCGGGTGGGGCTCCGAACGTCCCCGGATAATTCATGCCGAATCAGCGCGATGTTCGGACGGTCGGCGCCGGTGACGAGGCGCCGTGCAGTCGGGACGCCGAGAGACTCGAGGATTCGCGTTTGTGCATCGGCACCCGCGGTGGCGGTGAACGCCAGCACCGGAGGGTTTCCGAGGAGCTGTCGGATTTCCGCGATGCGTCCGTAGTCGGGCCGGAAGTCTCGACCCCAGCGATCGACGCAATGCGCCTCGTCGACGACGAGGAACGCCGCCCTGGCTTTGGCGAGTCGTTCGACCTCGGCGGGACGGACGCGTGTCGGATTGAACCGCTCAGGCGTGCAGTAGAGAAATCTGAGCGACCCCTGTTCGAGCAGCTCGTACCGCGCCTTCTTCTCGGACGGGCCAAGGTCGCCGTTGATGAACGTGCTCGGCAGCTTCAGCCTCTGCAGTTCGACGACCTGGTCCTTCATGAGTGCTTTGAGGGGGCTGAGGACGAAGGTCGTCCCCCTGGTCAGCAAGGCGGGGATCTGGAAGCAGAGACTCTTGCCGGACCCGGTCGGCCGCACGACGAGAATCGACTCGCCGCGAAGCGCAGCCAGGACGGCATCGAGCTGTCCCTCTCGAAACCGGTCTTTGCCGACCAGTCGAAGTGCGAGGCTCAGTCCTGGGACCTGATCGGGAAGCTCTCGTTCGATGTCGAGCAGGCGCGCCAGTCGAAGCGCCCAGCGCTCGATCATCCGGCGGGAGAGCGAGACTTGAAGATTGGGGTGTCGGCGCGCATGGCAGCCATCGCAGAGCGTGACGAGGTTCGACGGCTCGTTGGTACCGCCCATGACACGCGGGATGAGATGATGGACGTCGAGCTCGGATCGATCGAGCTCGTCCGAGCAGTCCTTGCACTGAAATTCGTCGCGGGCCAGGACGATCTTTCGGGTTCTCGCCCATGCCTCGCGTTCGCTTGTGGATGGAAGTTCCGAGCTTGATCTCATCGGGGTGATCCATGGGATGCGAGCGGGAAGTCCCGCAGGGATTTGAACCCGCCACGCGGTGCTCTTGTTAGCCCATCGATCGGATCGGGTCGCCGGTTGGCGCCGTATTCCGAAGTCTGGCCTCCACCACCTCCGAAATCCGTCATTCGGCCGCGATCCTCAGAGGTCGAGGCGACGACATCTCGAATTCGATTCCCCGAGGAAGCGGCCGGGCGGCGCTCTCGAGCCGCCATGAATCGACGCATTGGAGCGCGCGGCAGGGCGCGCGACCCTCGGAATCGGGAAACCACCAACGGGACGCGGGGCTTCGCCGATGCGATAGTCCGGCCTCGATCGAGGCGCCGCGCGATTCGCCCGGCGCTGCATGTACAGGAGAAGATGATGACGACCTCGGATCAGCCCTCGCGAAAGACCAGCCCCGTCGAGCACTACGACGCCATCGTCATCGGCGCCGGCGTCAGCGGCATGTACGCCCTCCATCTCCTGCGCGACGAGATGGGGCTCTCCGTTCGCGTCTACGACGGGGCGAGCGACGTCGGCGGGACCTGGTGGTACAACCGCTATCCGGGCGCGCGGGTCGACGGTCCCGGCAGCCCCTACTACTGCTTCACGTTCGACGACCAGCTCATGCAGGAGTGGGATTGGGAGGAGACCCAGTCCGAGCAGTCCGCGGTGCTCGCCTATCTCGAGCACGTCGCCGATCGCTTCGACCTGCGCCGCGACATCCAGTTCTCGACGTGGGTGAAGGACGCGCGCTACGACGAGGCGACCCAGCGCTGGACGATCGAGACGAGCACGGGTACGCGCGCCTCGGCCCGCTTCCTCATCTGCGCGGTCGGCGCGCTCTCGACGACGAACATGCCCGACATCCCCGGGATCCGGGATTTCGCCGGCGAAACCTATCACACCGGCAACTGGCCCCACGAGCCGATCTCCTTCGCGGGCAAGCGCGTCGCCGTGATCGGCACGGGCTCTTCGGGCATCCAGGCGATCCCCGAGATCGCGAAGACGGCGGCGCACGTCACGGTCCTCCAGCGCACTCCGCAATACGCCTTCCCCGCCGGCAACCGCCCCATCTCGGCCGAGGAGCTGGCCGAGGCGCGCAAGAACTGGGAGAAGACGCGCGCGCTGATGATCGCCCATCCGGGCGGCTTCCCGGCCGAGCCGAACTCGCGCGCGGCGCTCGACGAGACGCCCGAGCAGCGCGACGCGCTCTACGAGCGGCTCTGGCAGCGCGGCAGCTTCCGCTTCTTCCTGGAGAGCTACAACGACGTCGCCGTCAGCGAAGAGGCGAACGCGTCGATGGCCGACTTCGTGAAGAAGAAGATCCGCCAGATCGTTCGCGACCCGAAGATCGCCGACAAGCTGATGCCCGCCCATTTCGTGATGACGAAGCGGCCGATCCTCGAGAACGGCTACTTCGAGGCCTACAACCGCGACAACGTGACGCTCGTCGATCTGCGCGAGGATCCGATCGAACGGTTCACGAGCAACAGCGTCGTCACGAAATCCGGCGAGCATCCGATCGACATGCTCGTGCTCGCGACCGGCTTCGACGCGATCAGCGGATCGATGCTTCGCCTCGATCCGAAAGGGCGCGGCGGCGTTCCGCTGAAGGAGCGATGGAAGGATCGCTTCCACAATCATCTCGGCATGATGATCTCGGGCTATCCCAACCTCTTCATGATCCATGGCCCCGGCTCGCCCGGCGTCTTCTACAACATGCCGCTCGGCGCCGAGCGCCAGCTGGGCTGGATCGCCGACTGCATGCGCCACATGCAGAAGAACGGCCTCGGCGCGATGGAGCCGACGCAGGCGAGCGAGGACGCCTGGGGCGCGGAGGTCAGCGCGCTCGCCAACGCGACGCTCTTCCCGCGGACGGATTCGTGGTGGACCGGCGCGAACGTCCCCGGCAAGCCGCGTTATTTCTCGGCCTATCTGGGCGGCTCGATCTACTACCACCGGCTCGCCGAGACCGCGAGCAAGGACTATCCGGGGTTCACGTTCGAGCCGGACCGCGCGTCGAAGAAATAGTCGCCCGGATCCACCCGCCGCGTCATCTCCCAGTATTCGTCGATCGTCCAGGGCGAGAGCGTGTAGACCTTGCCGCTCGGGTTCTTGTAGTGGCTGTGCAGGATCGTCGGGTGTGCCCAGACCAGGGACGAAATCTGCTCGACCAGCCGGTCGACGTAGCGGTCGTGCGCTTCGGGCCGCACCTCGATCGAGCGGGCGCCCGCGGCGAGGACCCGGTGGATCGCGTCCATCGCGTGCATCGTCTGGAACTCGGCGTGGAAGAAGAGGCCGGCGCTGTGGGCGAGGTTGGTGCCGGGGCCATAACAGAGGAAGAGGTTCGGGAAGCCGGGCACCGAGATGCCGAGATGTGCCGTCGGCTCGTCGCCCCAGCGTTCGTGCAATGACGCCCCGCCGCGACCCTTCACGTCGAAGGCCAGGAAGCGGTTGTGCTGGAAGCCCGTCGCGAGACAGATCGCGTCGGCGGGATGCAGCCTTCCGTCGACGGTCACGATGCCTTCGGGCACGATCCGTTCGATGCCCGTGCGGACGAGCTCGACGTTCGGCTTCTTGAGGCATTCGAACCAGCTGCCGTCGTCCTGCAGCACGCGCTTGCCCAGGGCCGGGTAGTCGGGCATGACCTTCGCGAGCAGGTCGGGGCGATCGGCGAGATGGGCGCGCATGAAGGCGATCAGCGCGTCGCGCGCCCGCGCGTTGGTCGCGTTGACCGAGCGGTTGTCGGGGTCGACGTGGGCCGGGTCGATGCGGAAGGACTCGACGCCCGATCCGATGCCGGGCTGGGTCATCATGAAGCGGACCCAGCGGCCGTAGAAGGGCAGATGGCGCATCGCCCAGATCTCGCCGTCGGGAACGGGCGCATGGTAGATCGGGTTCGGCATGACCCACTGCGCCGTGCGCTGGAAGATCGAGAGATGCGCGACGTCGTCGGCGACCGTCGGCGCGATCTGGAATCCGCTGGCGCCGGCGCCCAGCAGGGCGAGGCGCAGGCCGCGGTGGTCGAAATCCTCGGGCCAGCGCGTCGAGTGGAACGCCGGGCCCGCGAAGGTCTCGAGCCCCGGGATGTCCGGCAGGCGCGGGATGTTGAGCGAGCCGACGGCGGAGATCACGAAGCGCGCGTCGAGGACCTCGCTGTGGCCCATGGCCGACCGGACCGCGACGCGCCAGCGCGCCCGTTCCTCGTCCCATTCGGCGCCGACGACCTCGGTCTCGAAGCGGCAGTGGGGGCGCAGGCCGTGTTTGTCGAGCACGCGCGTGAAATAGGCGCGCAGCTCGGGGTGCTGGCAGTAGTACTCGCTCCAGTGGTCGGCGGGCTCGAAGGCATAACAGTACTGATGGCTCGCGACGTCGACCCGGGCGCCGGGATAGCGGTTCTCCCACCAGGTGCCGCCCGGGCCGGCGTTCTTCTCGACGATCGTGAAGGGAAGGCCCGCCTGCGCGAGGCGGATCCCGGCCTGGATGCCGGCCATGCCGGCGCCGATCACCACGACGGGCGATCGGCGCTTCGTCTCGGCGTCGATCTCGCCGCCCCATTCGATCGCGGCGGGATCGCGCCCGTCGAATTCGAGATCGAAGAAGAAGAGCTCGGCCAGTCGCCGCGAGAGCGGCCGCGCGGCGAGGAATTCCATCATCTCGACGAGCAGCGCCTCGGGGAGCGCGTGCGGCCGACAGCCGCCGTCGCGATAGGCCGCGACGATCGGGAGCGCCTCCCGCCGGATCGCCGCCAGCTCCTCGGGCGGCATCTCGCCCTGGCGAAGCGCGGGGCCGGCTGCCCGCGGACGGCGCGGCCCCCTGATCCAGGCCGGATCGCCGGTCATGTGGACCAGCGAGCAGAGAAGGGCGGGGACGCTGACGCCCTCGAGCGCCGCGGCGATGGCCGCGTCGTCGTCGGAGAAGGGCCGGCCGGCGTGGGGATTGCGTGCGGAGTCGTTCATGGCGAGCAGCATGGCACAGCGGGTGGGATCGGCGCCCGAGGGGTGAAGGCCAGCGATGCGAGCCCTCGAAATCGATGGATCGGGGGCCGTCGATCGCTCCAGGGCAGTAGGCTTGAAATCGACAGATGGACGAAATGACACATTTGATGGAGCGAGACCACGGTCTCATGATGAACTCGAATTTCGCTTACTGCGTCTGGTCGCAGCCAATGGGATGGACGAATGCCTGAGGTTTCTTTCTCGGCCCCTGCTCGACGTGCGCTCTCCGGATTGCTCCTCGTCATGGGCATCGCATCGATGGTTCTCTCGTCGGAGCAAGCCGGCGCAACACCCTCGATCGTGCCCATCCTGCTGCCGGAAGGGTTCGCGCGGTTCGGTGACGCGGTGCTGTCGGCCGACGGGTCGACCGTGGTCGGAGGCGCGAGGCAAAGCGGAGCAAGCCCGGGCTCCCCCGGCTTCCTTGCCTTTGTCTGGACCCGTGCGGATGGGACGCGTTCGATCGGAGAGCTCGGGCCGGACGCGCCGGACCCGACGTGGTTCGAGACCTCTTCCGTATCCGGAGATGGTTCGCGTATCGCCGGGTGGCTCGAAAACGTGCCGGTCGTCTGGGAACGGGAAGTTGGAACGACGGTGCTCCCGTCGCTACCGGCGGGTACCAGCCCGGGCAGCGTTCGCGGCATCTCGGATGACGGCCGCTATGTCGTCGGCTCGGCGCACGATGGAGGAACCACGACCCGGATCGAGCAATTGCCCGGCGGCGGGATCGTCGTCATCGAGGCGCCTCGACTCGTTCCCGTACGATGGGATCTGGAGAGCGATTCGGTGACGGCACTCTCGACGGATCGCGGCGTCGCCTACGACGTGTCGAATGGTGGTGTCGCGGTCGGAGAGCTGGACATCGATTATCCGGGTCTTGCCGGTTCGATTGCAGCCTTCCGGTGGGACGAGAGCGGGGGGCCGCAGTTCGTGCCGACCGGATACGCGGCGTTCTCTCCAGGCTGGACGGACGACGTGACGCGAATTTCCGCGGACGGATCGACGCTCGTGGGAAGGAACATTGATGAAGCGCCTGCTGGTGTCCTGGGCGACTTGGTCCAACGCGCCTATGCCTGGAGCGGCGAGCCGGGGAGCGATGAGCATCTGCCGTCCGAGGGACTCGTCCTGCTCGATACTCCCCTCAACTTGAACGGCGTGAATCGCGCCCAGGCAACGGGCGTCTCGGCGGACGGTTCGACCATCGTCGGAAACTACAACGCTGCAAACGCGATCTCGAGTCCGTTCGTCTGGACCCGGGAAGCTGGATTCCAGGACCTCGTCGTCCTGCTGACGACATTGGGCGTATCGATGGACGCGTGGCGCTCGCTGACGGTGACCGACGTTTCGGCCGATGGGAAGACCATCATCGGATCGGGGCGTTTTTCGAGTGGAGTCGCGCCGTCATCGATCGTGACCTTCGTGGCCGTCATTCCCGAGCCTTCGACGGCGCTCCTGCTGGGACTCGGGCTATCCGTCCTGGGGGCCAGAGCGCGGCCGCGACGGAGTCGTCGAGCGACCCGTTAGCGCTCGACTACACCCAGCTCTCCGCGTGGTACGACTGGCTCCCCTGGCGCGACTGGCGCCTCGGCGCCCAGCTGCCGATCACGGAGCTCGTCGCGCGCGAGTTCGATGCCCTGGTCGCGAAGGCGCGTGAGCCGCGCGCATCTGCGGACTGACAGATCGATCGGGGCACGCGGGCCGTCCGCCCGAGATCAATCCTGCGCAGGGTCGCCGGGCCTGGCCGAGCCGTCGGCGCGGAGGCCTCTCAAGAAGAGGTCGATCACGAAGCGGGCATCCTCGATGCGGACGTCGGTGGGAAAGTCCAGGGATGCTGCGAATCCGAAGACGCTCGTCGAGAGGATCTGGGTGAGGCGATCGGGCGGGAGGTCGCCACGGATCTCGCCCGACGCCTGCGCCTCTGCGAAGGCGTTCGTGATCGGACCGAACATCGGATGATCCGACCAATCGGGCGCAGGCCAGGGGGTTCGGACGACGAGCGCGATCGCTTCGCGGTGCAGGTGAAACGCGTCGTCGGAGGGATCGGCGAGCACCGACTCGGCGAAGAGAAGGAGCCAGTCGCGGAGCGATCTCGCGCGCCTGGAGCCCTCCTTGAAGTTGTGGATGACGTCTCGGACGAGTCGCTGCTGCAGCTCGAGGAGCACGGCATCCTTGCCCGGGAAGTAGCGATAGAAAGTGCCGACCGAGACCTGCGCGAGCTCGACGATCCGCTCGATCTGAGTCTGCGCGACGCCGACGCGTCCGAACTCGGCGAGAGCCGCCTGGTAGACCCGCTCGCGGGTATCGAGCCGCTGCTGATGGCGCGACGTGATCTTTCGGGACGCCTCTGCTGACTCGCCCGTCTCGTCCATTCAGCGCCCCTCTCCCGATGTCTTGATCCCCATGGGGCTCCCGATTTTCGCGAATCAGCCTGGAATTTCAATTGACAATCCCAGGGCTGACTGAGATAACTCGCTGAGAAATTTCACTATAGACAATTCAGTGAAATGTCTACCCCAAAACCAGGGGCTTCTCGTCGAGTGCGGCAATCGCGAACGCGAAACAACAAGAAGGAGCTGCTGATGTCCAGATGGATCCAGGTCGCCGTCATGGTCGTGACGGCCATGACGGCCGTGTCTTCCCAGGCCCAAACGGTCGCGATGTACGGCGAATACCACGGAACGAGCGGGATCATCGTGAACATCCCGCAGAACCCGCCGATCGTGCCCTGCGTTCCACCTCGGCTGCTGACCGCGCCTCCGCCGCATATCACGGTCATGGGCGCGCAATCGTTCCAGCACCTCGATCTCCGCCTGACTGGCGTCAACGATGCGCGCTGCCACGACCGCGAGCAGCACGTCAACTTCACGACCGCCCAGCCCGGCGTCTTCAACCAGCCCCAGGTCGGCAACCACGGCGCCCGGACCGCGATGGCGGGACTGAACATCGGCGATCCGTTCACGATTCCGCCCTTCGCGTTTGCGCAGAACCTCGGCCTGCAGGTCGGAATCGTGCTGCAGAACGTGACCCGCCAGCTCGACACGGCATTCATCGCGGCGATGCCGGGCATCGACCGCATCGGCCCCAACCCCGGTCCGCTTCCGGGGGGCTCGTACACCGTCAAGACGCCCGCGCAGCTGATCCCGCCCCCGGCGCTGACCCGGATGTTCTCCGCCGGCAACTGGAATGCCGTCGGGAATGGCCAGAACAATGGCAAGCCGGGGACCGCCTTCGCGGCGCGCGCCGCGGCCGACACGACGCATTTCGCGACGGCCAACGCCGGCAACGAGATCGCCGAGGTTCGCTACCGCTCGGGACCGAACGAGTTCGGCGGCACGATGGCCCTGCTGCTCGACGGCTTCGGTCGACTCTCCCTCGGTGGACCGCCGATCACGGGCATGCTCTCCGCTGCGTTCAAGCCGGGTGCGGCCACGCAGCCGATCGGTGACGACCAGCCGGGCCTTCGCGTCCGCGACGCCGCCGGCTGGGATTTGACCGTCACCGGCTTCCAGCCTCAGGGCCGGCTCAAGGCCTTCTTCGCGGGCTTCAATCCGGCGAACGCCTTCACACCGATGGGCGATCCGCGAGTCGCGCCGGACTGCACCGATCCCGTCCTTCCGCTTCCGGCGGGCTGCAACGAGATCAACGGCTTCGACACGTTCATGGCCGGAACGTTCACGACGATGCTCGGCATTCCGGCAGGCGGAACCCTCGCCCTCCTGCCGAAGGCCACCTCCGTCAAGCACCAGTTCGCGCTCACCACGGGAACGGTGTCGATCGTTCGTGTCGCCTCGCGTCCTTTCCAGGGCGGCCATTTCAGCGACACCGTGACGGGCATGGGATACGACACGATCGGCACTTCGCCGCTCGGCGGGGTTCAGCGCAACGTCGGCCTGGTCGCGGGCGGATATACGGTTCGTTCGGACAGCGCGGGCGGGATCCAGCTCAACACCCAGATGGTGGGCCTCAATCTTAAGTTCGCGCCGGAACCGGGCGCGACGGCGGCGCTCGCCGGTGGTCTCGGACTGCTCGGTCTGTTCGCCCTGCGCAGATCTCGTTAGTTCACGGGAGCCGCCCTCTCCGTCCGGAGCAGGGCGGCTCCAGGCGCACCCGGATGCCGCGGGCCGCCGCGGGCAGCCCCTTTCGGCCGGGCGAGCACCAGGGATTCGACGTCACGGAGGATGGGAACGATGGGGAAACGGGTGATCTGGAAGCCGCTGGGATGGGTGGCAGCGCTCCTTTGGGCGGCATCGCCCGTATCCGCCGCGGACTCGGGCGAACGCAGCGTCTTCTACGGTGATCTCCATCTGCACACGTCCTATTCCTCGGATGCCGTCTTCCTGAGCGGGATCCGGATCGGGCTCGACGATGCCTACCGTTTCGCACGGGGAGAGGTCGTCGACTACTCGGGGCAGAAGCTCCGGCGCGCCGAGCCGCTCGATTTCATCGCCGTCACCGATCACGCGGAACAGATGGGTGTCGGTCGCAAGCTCTTCGATGCGACCGGTCCGCTCGCCGACAGCGAGCTGAGCCGGAAGCTTCGCGCGGGCCAGCAAGCCTCCATCGCCGAGGTCGGCCGATTGTTCAACTCGAAGCAGCCGATTCCGGGCGTCGACGTGCAGCCCGTCCTCGTCGACGCCTGGCAGGCACAGATGGAGGCGGTCGATCGCTACTACCGCCCTGGCGTCTTCACGACCTTCCTCGCCTACGAGTGGAGCGCGTCTCCCGAAAGCCAGAACCTCCATCGCAACGTGATCTTTCGGGGCAATCGGGCGCCGCTGCCGTTCAGCGCGAGTGATTCGCCCAGGCCCGAAGATCTCTGGACCTGGCTCGAGGAGAATCGTGTCCGCGGCATCGAATCGCTCGCCATCCCGCATAACGCCGACGTCAGCAACGGTCTGATGTACGCACCGACGGATTCCGACGGGAATCCGATCGACGCGGTCTACGCCCGCCGACGCATGCTCAACGAGCCGCTCGGCGAGATCTATCAGAGCAAGGGGCAGTCGGAGACGCATCCGCTGCTCTCGCCCTCCGACGAGCTCGCCGGCTTCGAGCTGTTCGAGTACCTGATGGGTGCTCCCGGAGAGCCCCGACGCGGTCGCGCGAGCGGGAGCTACTTCCGCGAGGCCTGGGGCCGCGGCCTGACGATCGCCCGCGAGACCGGCGAGAATCCGTATGCATTCGGTGTCGTCGGAGCGACCGATCTCCACAACGGGCTCGCCGACACGCGCGAGACGACCTATCGGGGGCCGGGACTCGCCGGAGACGTTCCGACGGGCGTCGCGCAGACGCTGCTCGGGCAGGCGGAAGACCAGAATCCGGTCATCTCCGTCCTCGCGACCGGGAGCGGAGGCCTCACGGGCGTCTGGGCCGAGGAGAATACGAGGGAGTCGCTCTACGACGCGCTGCGCCGCAAGGAGACCTTCGCGACGTCGGGGACGCGGATTTCCCTGCGCGTGTTCGGCGGCTGGGCCTTCGAGCCGAAGCTCCTGAAGCAGCCGGACTTCATCCGGAAGTCGCAGGCTCGTGGCGTCCCGATGGGGAGCACGCTCCCGGCTGCGCCGCGGGGAAAATCGCCGAGCTTCGTCGTCGCCGCGCTCCAGGACGCGAAAGGGGCGAAGCTCGAACGCCTCCAGCTCGTCAAGGTCTGGCTGGGCAGCGATGGGCCGCACGAGCGTGTCTACGACGTCGAGGTCGACACCGACGGAGCGCGTTCCATGCAGGCCGTCTGGTCCGATCCGGATTTCGATGCGACCCAGCCGTCGTTGTACTACTTCCGTGTCGTCGAGCTCCCGACGCCCCGCTGGTCCACACTGCTCGCGGATTCGAAGAAGCTCCCGCGTCCGGATTCCGTCCCCGAGACCGTTCAGGAGAGGGCCTGGTCTTCGCCGATCTGGTACACGCCGGCTTCGTCGGAGGCTCCCGCAAAAGCGCAGTGATCTCGCTCGGGCGAGCGAAGGGCGCGGTGCGTTGCGCTTGCCGACGAAATCGAGACCGCCATTCTCCAGGTCTCGAACCCGTTGGCGCGTTCGCGTGTCCGTCCCGCTGCGAGGCCCATCATCCCGCACCCCACTCCGCCCATTCACGTCGTCGGCGCGGCCATCCTCGACGGCCCGCGCTGCCTCGTCGCGCAGCGCGGGCCCGGCATGTCCGAGGCTGGGCGCTGGGAGTTCCCGGGCGGCAAGGTCGAGCCCCGCGAATCGCCGCAGGCGGCGCTCGTGCGCGAGATCCGCGAGGAGCTCGGGATCGCGATCGCGGTCGGCGCCTGGCTCGGCCGGGGCGAAGCGATCGTCGGCGGCCGTGCGATCGTCCTCGATGTGTATGCCGCGACGCGGGAAGCGGGCGATCCGCAGCCCCGTGAGCACGCCGCGCTGCGCTGGATCGGCGCCGACGAGATCGAAGCCCTCGACTGGCCCGAGGCCGATCGCCCGATCCTGCCCTTCCTGCGACGTGTTCTGCAGCGCGGGCTCGGGCGCCCGGAGGCTCCGCTCGCGCAGCCCATTCCGATCGTCAGCGTCGACTGGGCGAAGGATGCGCGCAATCGCGCCGTCTACACCGCGCTGCCCGGCGCGTCCGGCTGGCGCATCGGGCGCGCCGAGCCGCCGAAGAGCGGCTGGAGCCTCGACCCGGTGCTCGCCCTCGCCGAATCCCTCGCTGCGCCCTTCGCCGGGGCCTGCCTCGTCGCGATCGACGCCGTGTTGGGCCTGCCGGGCCGATTCGCCGAGCGGCTCGGCGCCGATGGATTCCTCCCGGCGATCGATGCGCTCGAGGCGGGCGGCGCACTCGCGCGATCGGTTCGGGCGCCCGCGGACTGGTCGCCTGCGTCGCCGTTCTTCGCGGTCGCGGCGGGGGCCGGCGGGCTGACGCGATTTCTCGAGGCGGCGGGTGGCCGCGCGACGCTCTACCGGCAGATCGAGCGGGCGACGGGCGCCAATCCCGTCTTCGCCGTGAGCGGCATACCCGGCACGGTCGGCAGCGGATCGGCCGCACTCTGGCGCGAGCTGCTGGCGCTCCGGAAGTCGGGAGCTCGCGACTTTCGCGTGTGGCCCTTCGAGATCGAGCTGGAAGACGCTGCGGAGTCGCGCGTTCCGATCCTCGCCGAATCCTATCCGCGGGCCTGTTATGCGATCGCAGCGCCGGCCGATCTGTCCGTGCGACCGGTCGCGTCGGCGAAGACGAAGCGGGATTGGCGGATCGCCCGGCTCGAACTGCTCCGCGCGGCTCCCTGGCTCGAGCAGGAAGGCGTCTCGATCGAAAGCTTCGAAGCCGCCCGCGACGGCGAGGACGATTTCGATGCGCTGATGCAGGCGGCCGCGCTCGTCCGGCTCGTCGCCGCGCGGTACCCGCTCTCCAGCGGCCTCGTCGATCCGATCTGGGAGGGCGGAATCCTCGGGACGGGAGGCGTATCGCTCGCGCTCCGTCGCCCCCGGTGGCCGTGAGCTGCGAGAGACGGCCTCAGCTCGAGACCGCCTCGAGCGCACGGGCGACGTCGATCGGCCGGGTGATCATGGCGTCGTGGCCGGCGGCGACCTCGGCGCGCCGGGCGCCGGGGAGCCGATCGGCCATGCGGCGCTGGATGGCGGGCTCGATCGTGCGGTCCTCGCTCGCGAAGACGTAGGCGGTCGGGATCCCGAGGGCGAGGAAGGCGCCGAGCCGGCCCGGCTCGACGAGCGCATGGGGCGGGTAGGGCGTATGGCGCTGGCGGACGAAGTCGCGCTGCTCGGGCGTCCCGTCGTGGATGGCTGCATCGAGGATGAGGTCGGGATCGGTGCGTGCGGTTCCGTCGGGCTCGAGGGTGACGGCGGCGGCGATCCAGGGGCTCTGCGGGATCGCCTCGAGCATCGTTTCTCCGTCGTTGCAGACTGCCGCGGTCAGCCAGACGACGCGGGCGATGTGCTCGGGCATCGCCTCGGCGACCCGGGGCACGATGGCGCCCCCCATCGAATGGCCGACCAGCACGACGTCCTCGAGGGCCTCGAAACGGATCACCTGGGCGACGTCGTCGACGAAAGTCTGGAAGAAGGTCGCGAACGGGGCGAGATGCGCGCGCTCGCCGAAGCCCGTCAACGTCGGCGTGTAGACGACATGGGCATCCGCGCGCAGCGCAGCGGCCGTCCATTTCCAGCACCAGCCGCCGTGGCCTCCGCCGTGGACCAGAACGAACGTCGTCATCGCGGATCCCCCGCTCTTGCGTCGGTCGTCGGCGCCAACCGCAGCGGGGACCTGCGCCGCGCGTGGAGCCGTTCGTCGAGTGTCGCCGCCCCGCCAGGCGGAGTCCAGCCACCACCGGGGCCGAGGCCCGAACCGATCCTGGGGCGGGCGTTGGCGATGGCCGCGCGTGTTTCGTTCGTCGCCGTGCTTGTTGACCTCCCTCGCGTGAGCGACCGTCTCGCCCAGCGAGCCCCCGAGCCCTTCTCCCCCAAAAGAGGCCGAAACGCATGGATCTCGATCGAATCGACCTGACCGACTCCGAGCTCTACCGCCAGGGCTTCCCCCACGATCTCTTCACGACCCTCCGCGCCGAAGCCCCCGTCTGGCGCCATCCCGAGACCCCGGGCTTCGAGAAGACCGGCGGCCGCGGCTTCTGGGTCTTGTCGCGTTATTCCGAGATCCGTGACGTGAACCGCAATCCCGAGCAGTTCCTGTCCTGCTCGGGACCCGGGCTCGGCTACGAGGGCATGGGCCTGATGCTGACCGACATGGACGGCGCGCCGCACATCCGCCAGCGCAAGCTCATCAGCTCGGGCTTCACCCCGCGAATGACCCGCCGGCTCGAGGACCTCGCGCGCCAATGGGCGATCTCGATCATCGACGACGCGCTCGCGCGCGAAGAAGTCGAGTTCGTCCAGGACGTCGCCTACAAGCTCCCGATGCACATGATCGCCGACATCCTCGGCATCCCGCTCGCCGATCGCGACTGGCTCTTCAAGATGACGAACGACATGCTGCTCTGCATCGATCCGGAGCATCCCGTGCCCGAGTCCGAACGGCAGTCGCTCGCGACCGAGATCTTCGCCTACGGTCATCGGATCGCGGCGGAAAAGCGCGCGAATCCGAGCGACGACGTGCTCTCGCTGCTCGTCACCGTCGAAGACGAAGCCGGCCGCCTGAACGATCTCGAGCTCGACGCCTTCTTCATGCTGCTCACCGTCGCGGGCTCGGAGACGACGCGCAACGCGATCACGGCTGGCCTGAAGCAGCTGCTCGCCGAGCCCGAGCAGCTCGAGGCCCTGCGCCGCGATCCGGGCCTCATGAAGAGCGCGACCGAGGAGATCATCCGCTGGTCGTCGCCCGTCGCCTACTTCAAGCGGATCGTCGCCGAGGACACGACGATCGCGGGCGTTCCGATCGCCCAGGGCGATCGCGTCACGCTCTGGTATCCCTCCGGCAATCGCGACGCGGCCTTCTTCGAGGATCCGTTCCGCTTCGACATCCGGCGGGGTGCGAACGAACACATGGCATTCGGCGGCGGTGGCCCGCATTTCTGCCTCGGTGCCCATCTCGCCCGGCGCGAGATCACGATCTTCTTCGAGGAGCTGCTGAAGCGGACGAACCAGATCGAGCTCGCCGGTGACGTTCGCTACAGCGTGCTCGGGATCGGCAATCCGATCCTCGTCTCGATCGGGCAGATGCCGGTGCGCATGAAGGCAGCCTGACACGGCGGCGCCGGAGGGCGAACGCGGTGCGCGGGTGGTCGGCCGGGCCCCTCGGTCCGGAGATTCGGAGGTGCGCATGACCGAAGAGCCGGGCTCGACACTCGATTCGATCCTTCGCAAGCGCCGGCGCCGCACGCTGATGCGCGTGCTCGCCGCGGGCCTCGTGCTCACCGGGGCGGGCGCCGGGATCTATTTCTGGCTGCGCGGCGCCGAGCCGCAGGGCGCACCGATCCCGCCGCCTTCGCCTTCGTTCGCCGAGAGCAGCGCATCGCCCGCGCCGGTCGCGCCTGCGGCGGATCCGGATCCCGCAACCGGCGACGGATCGGCGGCGCCCGCGACGGAGATCGCGCGGCCGCTCCCCCCGCTCGGCCAGAGTGATCCGTTGGTGCGCGAGATCGCGGGCCGGCTGTCGAGCCGGTCGGAGCTGCTCGTCTGGCTCGCGTCGGACGAGCTGATCCGGCGCGTCGTCGCAGCGGTCGACGCGGTCGCCCAGGGACATTCGCCGGTGGACCAGGCGCCGCCATCGATGCGGCTGCGAGGGAAGTTCGAGGTCGTGGCGTCGGAGGCGGGCCTCGTCGCGGCCCCTTCGGCGCATGCGCGTTACGACCTGCTGACCGACGTCGTGGCCGGACTCGACGGCGAGGGCCTCGTGCGCGCCTATCGCGAGCTCGAGCCGCTGGTCGAAGAGGCCTATCGCGATCTCGGCCATCCGAGCGGCTCGTTCGCGGCAGCGCTGCGCGCCGCGATCTTCGAGCTGCTCGCCGCGCCGACGATCATCGGGCAGCCGAGCCTCGTTCCCTTCGAGCCCGGCCATGGCTATGCGGATCCCGCGCTCGAAGAGCTCTCCGCCGCACGGAAGCAGCTGCTCCGCTTCGGCCCGGCCAATGCGGCTCGCATCCAGCACGCCCTCCAGGAGCTCGCCGGCCGGCTTGGAATTCCAGAATCCGAGCTTCCGCGCTCGCCGATCTACTCGCCGCCGACATCCCCTCGAAACGAGGGCGCGGATCCCGATTCGAGCGGAGCAGAAGCCCCTCCGGCCGAACGGCCATGAGCCGTCCGACGATCGAGCCGCCCGCGGCGTCGCAGAAGGGAGATCGAGTGCGGGAACGAAGGCGCCGTGCATGGTTCTCGGGATTCGTGGCGCTGATGGCTGCGGCGTGCGCCGGAGTGGGGGAGGAGGCGAGCGTGCAGCAGACAAGCCGAGCCGACGCGTCGGCGGTCGCGAGTCCGGCCACGAGCGCGAGGCCCGACGCGAGCGCGAGTCGCGAGGCCTTTCGCGAGCTGCTGAGCCTGCTCGACGCGCTCAGCGAAGAGTGGATCGCGCCCGAGCGCGGCGTCGAGACCGCCGAACGCGATGCGCTCGCCCACGAATCCCTCGCCTCGGTGCTCTGGGGCGCGCTCGAGTTCTATGCGACGGAGGACTTCGACAAGCCGCACTTCAGCCCGATCGTCACGCCCTGGCGCAAATGGTCCGACAATCCCGACGCCCGCTACTACTTCACGCCCCTGCGCGGCGACGCGACCTACCGCGTCCGCGGACGCCGCGGCAGCGAGGTCTACCTCAACTTCACCGTCCATCGGGGCGATCGCGACGGCGAATGGCCGCAGGGCGTCGTCGCCGACCTGAACATGCAGGACATGCATTTCGCGCCCGACGGATCCTACGAGCTGATCCTCGCGGCGCAGGCTCCGCGCGATGCGAAGCCGGGCCACACGAACTGGATCCAGCTGACCCCCGATGCGGGCTCGCTGATCGTGCGCTTCTACCACCAGAACGAGACGACGGCGGCGAACGATCCGGCGACCGTGCCCGAGCTCTCGATCGAGCTCGAGCGCGAACCGGACGCTCCGTCGCCTCCGACGCCGGCGGCGAGCGACGCGGAGATCGCGCTCCGCCTGCGGCGCGTCGCGAACTGGGTGCGCTCGAAATACAAGCTCCAGGTGCTCTCGCAGCCCGGACGGCCGAGCCCGAGCTGGCTCTCGACCGTTCCGAATACCCTCGGCGTCCCCGAGCCCTGGGTCGCGGATCCGTCCGCGCAGGGTTGGGGGGCGGTCGATGTCGCCTACGCGGCGGGGCCGTACGAGCTCGGGCCGGATCAGGCGCTCGTCATGGAGGGCCGGCTGCCGCGCGGGGTCTTCTCGAACGTCGTGCTCTGGAACGAGATGGGGCGCACCGAGGACTATCGCGATCGACAGGTCTCATTGAACGCCCGCCAGATCGAGACGGACGGCGATCGGCGCTTCCGGATCGTCGTCGCCCATCGCGATCCGGGCCTGCGCAACTGGCTCGACACCGCCGGGCGAACGCGCGGCACGATCTACTGGCGTCACATGCTGCCGGAAGAGCCGCCCGAAGCGATCCGGACGCGTGTCGTGCCCTTCGACGAGATCGCGCGAAGCGGCGCGGCGGCGGATTGAAGCGGCGATTCGCAAGGCGTTCGCGGCCGCACGGCCGGACGGCCGCTCCGCCTCTCAGCCGCTCCTCAGCCTCCTCTCAGCCGCCGACGGTCGCCACGAATTTCCGGATGTCGGCGGCCAGCGCCTCCGGCTCCTCGAGCGCCGGGAAATGCCCGCCCGAGGCCATCGTCGTCCAATGCCGCAGGTCGTATTTGCGCTCGACCGCCGAGCGCGGGGTTCGCATGACTTCCTTCGGAAACATCGCGACCCCGGTCGGGACCTCGATGCGGACCGCGCGCGAGGCGGCGGGCGGGCGGAGCCGCCGCTCCCAGTACCAATGGGCCGAAGAGCGCAGGGTTCCGGTCGCCCAGTAGATCGTCACGTTCGTGAGGAGCTCGTCGCGCGTGAAGCGCGATTCGAGGTCGCCGCCGCAATCGCTCCACTGGCGGAACTTCTCGAGGATCCAGGCCATCAGGCCCACCGGCGAGTCGTGCATCGCATACGCGAGCGTCTGCGGCCGAGTCGACTGGATCGCCGAATAGCCGCCTTCTTCGGCCATCCAGCGCGCCGTATCGCTCGCGAACCGGCGCTCCTCTTCGGTGGCCTGCTCGCCCTCGGCGAAGAGGCCGGTCGGGAGGGTGATGTGGATGCCGGCGATCGAGGCCGGATCCACGTGGGCCATGCTCGCCGCGACGAACGCGCCGCGATCCCCGCCGTGGACGAAGAAGCGCGCGTGGCCGAGGGCCTCCTTCATCAAGCGGATCAGGATCGGGGCACATTCATCGGGCCCGAAGCCGGGAGCACGGGGAATCGACGAGAAGCCGTGACCGGGCAGGGACGGCACGACGACGTCGAAGCTGTCCGAGAGCAGCGGTGCGATCTTCGCCATCTCTGCGAACGAGCTGGGCCAACCGTGGAGCAGCATGAGCGCGGGGCGATCCTTCCGATGGCCGTCGCCGACGCGCGCGAAATGAATGTCCAGATCGTCGATCCGGCAGCGATGGCCGGGCAGCTCGCGATTCAGGCGCGCCTCCTGCGTGCGCCAATCGAAGCTCCGCGCCCATTCGTCGGCGAGCTCGCGGGCGTAGGCGAGCTCGACGCCCAGGTCCCAGCCCATCCCGGGGAGCTCGTCCGGCCAGCGCGTCTGCAGGATGCGGCGGCGCAGATCCTCGAGGATCTCGTCGGCAATGCGGATCGCGAACGGGGAAACAGGCAGTGTCATTCCGGTGCTCCCCGATCGCTCCGTGCGGCGGAGCCCGGGCGGCGCGATCCATCGGCGTGATGGCCGGCGGCCCGTTCATGGGTTCTGCCTCGGCAGGGCCCGGATCCAGATCCTAGTGTCCCGAGTCCGAAGTTCGCCTGCATTCGATCGCAGCCTCGGGCCGCTCGCCGCTGCCACAAGAGATTCCTCGGCGAACCGACGGCGAACTTCGGACTCAGGACACTCGTCTCGCGGAGCGGGTCGCCGCTCGTCCCGCAACGGAGCGCCTCATGGAATTCGACCCGCTGGACCACGCCCGGACCCGTCTGCTTCCGCTTCTCGAGGCGGTCGTCGCGCTGCTCGAAGAAGAAGGCGAGTCGGAGCCCCGCGCCTTCTTCGCGGGGATCGCCCGCGCGGTCGGGGGCGCCCGCGACGCGACGGATCTCGCGGAGGCCTTCATGCAGCTCTCGATGAGCGCCTTCCTCGGCTTCCGGCTCAGCGCGCCGGTCTCGCTTCTGCTCGACACGCTGCTGATGCATTCGCAGCAGCTGGCGGAAGTGCTCTCGCTCGAGGCGGAGGAGATCCACTGATCCGGTCCGGCCCTGCCGGTGCCGCCCGGGTGGATGGCCGCGCCGGCGCAGATGCCTATCTTCGCGCGTCATGGACGCGCACCACCGATCGACCCGATTCCCGTTCGCAATCGCCGCCGCCGGCCTCCTCCTGACGGCCTGCCCTTCCGCCCCGCCGCCGCGGGAGCCGACTTCTTCGGCGGAGGCGGCCGCCGCTGCGGCCGGAGCGGGGGCGTCCTCCGTTCCGTCCGCCGTCTTCTTCGGCGATCTCCACGTCCATACCGGGCTCTCGGCAGACGCCTACATCCTGGGAACGCGCGCCTCGATCGACGACGCCTATCGTTATGCGAAGGGCGAGGCGATCGACCACGTCTCCGGGACGCCGATCCAGGCGAAGCGGGCTCTCGACTTCCTGGCCGTCACCGATCATGCCGAGTACCTCGGGCTCGCCGAGCGCCTGCTCGATCCCGCGACGATCGGGGCCGGCCCGGCGGGTGATTTCGTCGCAGGGCTTTCGAAGGTCTTCGCGCTCATGACCGAGACGATCCAGGACGCGACGCCCCATCCCGCCTGGGTCGACGCGGAACGCAGCACGGGCGCCTGGCAGGAGACGATCGCCGCCGCGAATCGCCACGACGCGCCCGGCCGCTTCACGACGCTGCTCGGCTTCGAGTGGTCGGCGACGCCCGAAGGCCGCAATCTGCATCGCAACGTGATCATCGATCCCGGCGCCGCGATCCCGGAGCGCGCCTTCTCGGTCTTCGACGCGCCGACGCCCGAGGGTCTCTGGGCCTGGATGGAGGCGCAGCGCGCGCGGGGCGTCCGCCTGCTCGCGATTCCGCACAACTCGAATCTCAGCGACGGCGCGATGTTCGCGCGGACGGACTCGCAGGGGCGGCCGATCGATGCCGAAATGGCCGAGCGCCGGGCGCGCAACGAGCCGCTCGTCGAGGTGACCCAGATCAAGGGCACCTCGGAGACGCATCCGCTGCTCTCGCCGGAAGACGAATACGCGGGCTTCGAGATCTGGTCCTCGCGCGTCGCGGTCGACGGCGAGGACCCGAACGTCGCCGTCGCGGGCAGCTATGTGCGCGATGCCCTCGAGACCGGCCTCGAGCTCGAGGCGGCGATCGGATCGAATCCCTATCGCTTCGGCCTGATCGGCAGCACCGACAGCCATAGCGCCAGCAGTCCCGTCGAAGAGGACAACTACAGCGGGAAGGGTGTGCAGGATACGTCCGCGCGGATGCGGCTCGAGACGACGCCGATCCCCGATTCGGTGCAGTCCTGGGGCGCCTCGGGGCTCGCTGCCGTCTGGGCGCGCGAGAATTCCCGGCACGAGATCTTCGCGGCCCTCGAGCGCAGGGAGACCTACGCGACGACGGGAACCCGCATCACGCTGCGCTTCTTCGGCGGCTGGGCGTTCGGCAGCGATTCTCTCGCAGCTTCCGACTGGATCGAAGGCGCCTACGCATCCGGCGTCCCGATGGGCGGCGTGCTCGCCGCGCAGCCGGCACCGGAGGCGGCGCCGTCGCCGGGAGCGCCGTCGTTTCTCGTCTCGGCACAGCAGGATCCGGAAGGCGCGAAGCTCGATCGGCTGCAGATCGTGAAGGGCTGGACCGAAGGCGGCAAGGCGCGGGAGGCGGTCATCGACGTGCGGGTCGCTCCGGGCGGGGGCGCGGCCCGCCTCGAAGCCGTCTGGACCGACCCGGACTTCGATCCCGGCGCCGAATCGTTCTACTACGTGCGCGTTCTCGAACGGCCGACGCCGCGCTGGTCGACGCTCGATGCGGAGCGGCTCGGCCTTCCGCCCCTCGCGAATCGGCCGCAGACGATCCAGGAGCGCGCCTTCAGCTCGCCGATCTGGTATTCGCCTTCGGCGGGGACGCCGAACGCTCGGCGGGGATGAGGCCGCCGGCGACGGCGCGCACGAGCGCTTCGTGGTCGGCCTCGATCTGGTCGGCGTAGGCGCGGGCGAAGCGGCGCAGCGCGCGGTCGAGCTTGTCGGAGCGGCCGACGTATCCGGCGATCATCGAGGCGCCGCTGGTGCGCGCATGCCCCTTCGCGAGCAGATGCCCGACGATGCCGGCGTAGTCGGCGAGGGCCGCGGCATCGATGGATTCGAGGGCGATGGTGCCCTTCATGTTCCGGAACTGGCGGACGTAGTACTGCAGGCCGTCGATCGTGGTCCAGCCGAGCAGCGGATCGCTGACCGTCTGCACCGCCTGCTGATATTCGACGACGCGCTGGCCCTGGTGGTCGTGCCAGGCCGAGTCGCCGTGCACGAACGGGGCGAGCACCGAACGGCGCGCCTGCTTCAGTTGCAGAAAGACGACGTCGTCCGGGCTGCTGCCCTCGAGCAGCGCGACGTAGGCGCGCAGTCCGACGCTGCCCACACCGACGACCTTCTGCACGATGTCGATCAGCGTGTAGCCGCCGAGTGCGCGGCGCCACTGCGGAGCGAGCGTCGCGAGGTAGGCGTCGAGGCCTTCGGCGATGCGCGCCGTCGCGGCTTCGGAGACGTGGGTGATGAGGGGCGGCTCGTCGACCATGCGGCGGCCTTCGGCGGAGTCCGTCGCGAAGCGGGGGAGCGCGCGGTCGCTGGTTCGCCCGCGCGCGCGTTTCGCCGCCCGCTCGATCTCGCCGCGCAGGGATTTCTCGGTCGTGGTCTCGTGGAGGCGGTCGACGTCGAGGCGCTGGAACGAGCGCAGGAAGAGCGGCTCCTCGGCCAGGAAATGCAGCTCGGTCCGGTAGGCCGCCGCACAGGCCGAGACGGCATCGCCGCATTGATGCTCGCTCGCGCCGCTCCGGCGGCCGGCGACCCAGATGCTCGCGGTGAGCCGTCGCAGATCCCATTCCCAGGCGCCCGGATGTGCCTCGTCGAAATCGTTGAGGTCGATCACGAGATCGAGCTCCGGCGAGGCGTAGAAGCCGAAATTGCCGAGATGGGCATCGCCGCAGACGACGGGCATGATCCCCGTCGCCGGCAGATGCGCGACGTCCCAGGCCATCACGATCGCGCTCCCGCGCAGGAATCCGTAGGGCGAGCCGATCATCCGCCCGACCCGGATCGGGATCAACGACGCGAGCCGTCCCTGGTGCGAGCGCCGGATGAGTGCGATCGGATCGGGCCGGCCGCCCGGCGGCTTCCAGGCGCCGAGAGCCGAACGCGGCACGCGCTGCCGGAGGCTGCGTCCGAGGGCGAAACGCTCGGGACGCGGCATCGACCTGCGCCGGAGCGAGCGGTACGTCTCGCCATCCGTGTGCACGAACAGGGGATCGCTTTCGGGCCGCTCGGGCGGGAGGTCGCGCTGCTTGCGGGCCATGAAGGAGCTCCGATGCGATGGCGATGGCGATGGCGATGGCGATGGCGATCGCGAAAGCGGTCGCCTAATCCGATGCGACCGCGGCGACGAGAGCCAGATCCTGCTGCCGGACGCCGGAGACGTCGAATTTCTTCGCCGCTGCGAGCATGCGCGTCAGCGCCTCGTTCACGGGCATCGGCGGCGGCGCGTCGCCCTTCTTCCCGCTCTTGGCCTTGTGGAAGCGCACGGGATTGCAGCGCGCGACGACGAAGGTCCGCAGATAGGGCGAGCGGAACCCGCGCGCCTCGAGCGCGGCCACGACCCGGCGCACCTCGACGTCGATCGCGAGCAGCCGCGACGCCTGGCCCTCGCGCTCGCGCAGCGCGACCGGCAGCGTGCGCGTCCCGAAACGGTCGACCTTGCGCAGGAAGGGCGCGTAGGCGCCGGCGGCGAAGCGGCTCTCGTGCTCGAAGGCGATGCCGAGGGTCAGGAGCTCGGGGCTCTCGAAGTGGGCGGCGTAGTCGGATTCCTTCGCCTTGGGATGGCGCTTCGCGAGGACGCGCGCCATGCGGATCACCTCCATCGCGCGATCGCGGACGTTGTGGGCCTTTTCCGTATTGAGCGCGAGGATCCGGAAGGCGAGGTCTTCGTCGGGCGAGACGAGAGCCGTGATCTGACGCATTCCGAGGACCTTCGCGGCGGCGAGGCGATGGCGGCCGTTCGGTGTCCAGAAGCCGCCCGATGCGCCGCGCACGACGATGATCGGATCGAGGAACGCGCCCGCTTCGTCGATCTTCTGCGCGAGGCGCTTCGCGTGGGTCGGGGAGAGGTCGCGCTGGAAGGGCGTCGGCTCGACCGCGTCGCGGGGCAGGACGGCGAGGATCAGCGGCCGCCCCGAGAGCGGCTCGTGATAGGCGCCGAGCGCGGCACCTCCGGCGCGGGCGATCTCGGCAGCGAGGGGCGCCACGGCCGGCGCATCGAGGGCGAGGGCGACGTCGCCGGCAGCGAGTCCGCGGGCCTCGCGCGCGGGGGTGAGGCGTTTGCGGGCGGGCGCCTTGCTCTTCGCGGCCTTCTTCTTGCCGGGCTTGTCGGGCTTGCCGGCTCGGGCGGATTTTCGAGCGGTCATGAGCGGGGCTCCGGAGGAGGCAGGATCGTGAAATCGGCGAAGCGTGGATCAGCTTCTGATTTCGGATGATGGCAGTCCGCAGAGGAGCCCGAAAGAAGTCGTCGATTCGGGCTCGCACGGTCGAGCTGCTGCGATTCGGCGAGGCGGAGGTTCCGTCGCGGTTCGGACGTCGCTCGGCGGCCGACCGGCGCGTCGGGCGCTCAGGGGCGTCCGTTCTCCTTCACGAAGGGCCCGATCACCGCGTCGACGACCCGCGCGAGGTCGGCTTCGTCGAGACTCCGCCCGCGCACGACCCAGAGATATTGCAGCGATCCCGTCAGCAGGGCGGGCACCATCGCGGCGTCGATGCCGGCTGCGAGCTCGCCGCGGGCGACGGCGCGCTCGACGCGGTCGACGATCGCATCGGCGCGGGGCCCGAAGAAGCGCGTGCGCAGGATTTCGGCGAGGCGCGGATCGCGCAGCGCGTCGGCGGAGAGCGCCGCGACGAGTCCGCGGCGGGCCGGGGAGCGCAGGCCCTCGGCGTTCATGCGCAGGATCGTGAGGAGGTCGTCCCGGATCGCGCCGGTATCGGCGACGGCGTGGTGGGCTGCCATGCCGCCGATGACCGCTTCGTAGAGCAGCGCGCCCTTGTTGGGCCAGCGCCGGTAGATCGCGGTCCGGGCCACCCCGGCGCGCTGGGCGATCGCTTCGATCGACGTCGCCTCGTAGCCGACCTCGCGCTCGAGGGCGTGGGCCGCGGCGAGGATCTTCTCGTCGGCGCCCGGGGCGCGGGGGCGGCCCCGGCCCCGGCGCGCGGGGGCCGGCTCGCGCGGGGGCGCAGCCGGTCGGGCCGGGTTCGACGAGCGGGCGGGGGCCATTTACGGTACTAACGTCCTAAAATAATGGGTCGCTGGCGAATGCTAGCAGCAGGCGCGGAGATCCCATTCCCACCGGAGGCTCGTGATGCAGGAAGCAGTATTCGTTCGGAGCGTGCGGCGATCGTCGCACGCCGGGGGCCGGCGCAAGCGCGAGGTCGCAGGGAGGGCGGCGGCAGCGCTCGTCGCCGTCGCCACGCTTCTCCTCTTCTTCGCGAGCGCGCCGCGCTCGGCGCAGGCGCATGGGGACGGCGCGAATGGAGTGTGTCGCCGGCCGATGGCGCCCGGCCTCCATTCGATCGACGTCGTCCAGGAGGGCGTCCATCGGCCCTTCCAGCTCTGGATTCCGGCGGGCTACAAGGGCAAGCCGATTCCGCTGCTCTTCTGGCTGCACGGCTCGGGCACGACCGGTGAGTCGGCGATGGCGACGGCGGATCCGCAGGGGCGCCCGATCTTTCCCGACCACGCCGACGCGGAAGGTTATGCGGTCGCGACGCCCAGCGGTGCGATTCCGTTCAATCCGGCGCCGGGCATCTCGGGCTTCGCCTGGAACATTCCCGGCGTTCCGCTCGTCGGGACGACGATCTATCCGCCGGCGTCCACCCTCGACGACATCGCGTACATCGGCCTCGTGATCGACGCCGTCGCCGAGACGATCTGTCTCGACGAGCGCCGCGTCTACGCCTCGGGCGCATCGGGTGGCGGCCGCATGGCCTCGCAGCTCGCCTGCGACAGCGCAGATCGGATCGCTGCGATCGCGCCGGTGATGGGCCTGCGCGCGCCGCGCCTCTCGGATACGCCCGGGCAGACCGTCGAATGCGAGCCGTCGCGCCCGGTCCCGGTCGTGACGATCCACGGCCGGCTCGATCCGGTCAACGTCTTCGCCGACGACGATCCGCGCATCGTGCCCGGCTCGTCCTGGACCTACGGTCTGCCCGAGGCGCTCGAGCGCTGGGCGCACCTCAACGATTGCCGGATCGACGCGCCGCTGCGCAAGCCCTTCACGGCGAACATCGACCGCGTCGCCTATCGCGGCTGTCGTGCGGGGGCGAACGTCGAGCTCTACGACGTCGCGGACGGGGGACACACGGTTCCCGGCACGGCGATCGTGCCCTTCCTCGTCCCGCTGATCGGGCCGACGAACCAGGAGCTGCACACGCCGAGCGCGATCTGGTCGTTCGTTTCGCGCCATCGCCTCCGCGGCAACGGCCACTGAGAGCGAGGCGGCGCGCTTCGCGGCGATCAATCGGCGGGAACGTCCGCCAGGATCGCCGCGAAGCGCGCTTCGAGGGCGGGGCGCGCCGAGGCGTGGGTGATGATCCAGAAGCGATCCTTCCGGATCGCGTCGAGCGTCATCGCCGCGACCTCTTCCGGCGATTTGCCGTCCGGGCCGAAGAGGCCGTCCCGGATCATCAACCGGATCTGCTCGGCGGTCGCCGTGCGCTGCTCGCTGCCGAGCGCGCCCGGGCGGTTGCGCTCGGATTCCATCACGTTCGTCGACACCGAGCTCGGGATCAGGACGCTGACGCCGATCTTGCTCCCCTCCGCGCGCAGCTCGTCGCGCAGCGTCTCGCAGACCGAGACCACGCCGACCTTGCTGACGGCATAGGGCCCGATGAACGGGACCCCGCTCCACAGCCCGGCGATCGACGAAGTGCTCACGACGTGCGCCGGCGTCCCCTGCGCGCGCAGGATCGGGACGAAGCTCTGCAGGCCGTGGACGACGCCCCAGAGATTGACGCCGAGCACCCAGCGCCAATCGGCGAGCGTCTGATCCGCGAGGGCGTTGAAGGTCGAGACGCCGGCGTTGTTGCAGAGCACGTCGACGCGCCCGAAGCGCTCGAGCGTCTTGCGCGCGAGGCTCTCGACGGATTCCGCATCCGCGACGTCGGTCGGGACGGCGAGGGCTTCGACGCCCTTCGCGTGGAGCGAAGCTGCGACACGCTCGAGCGCTTCGACCTCGACGTCCGCGACGACGACCCGCCCACCCGCGGCGCCGAAGGCGGAGGCGAGCGCGGCGCCGATGCCGCTCGCGGCACCGGTGACGACGGCAACATGGCCCGGGCGAAGAACGTCGATGCTCATGGGGATCCTCTCCAGGTTCGTGGAGGGGCGCGCTGCGGCAGCGCGCTCTCCGGACGGTCGGCTCGGCGGCTTCTCGGCGCTCGCATTCGAAGCGCTCGGCAGAGCCGCAGCGCCACTGACTCGAGCGGGCAGGCGATGGTGCCCGAGAAAGGGACCAGGCGCATCGACGGAGCGGGCGCAGGTTGGGGCGGAGACGATCGAGCTCCGATCGGGCCCCAAAGGGAGCAGGGCGCCTGCGTCCGCACCCATCGGCCTCCGCGCATCGGGCGCGAGTCGCGCTGGGCGTTCGGGTCGGGGGGCTCGCCTTCGAGGAATTCGCCATGCTTCCCCGGGCAGCACAGGTTCCGGATGCGGACGGGACGCGCGTCGGGCGGATGCGTGTGGCGAAGGGGCAGGCGTGGTGAGTGATCCGAGAACGATCGAGTTCGATCCCCATGATCGGCGTTTCGTCGACGAGGGCGTTCCCTTCGATCTGCTCGCGCGGATCCGCGCCGAGCAGCCCGTCTACCGCACGCCTTCCGGCGCCTGGTATCTCTCCCGCCATGCCGACGTCGAAGCGGCGCTCGTCGACGTCGATACGTTTCGTGCGGAGCTCGGTCCGATCACCGGCATACCCGCCGGCTGCGCGTCGATTCCCGAGGATCAGCATTTCCTCTCCGAGATTCCCGAGCCGCGCCACGGCCGCATCCGGCGGCTGTTCAACGCGATCTTCGCCTGGCATCGCGTGCGCGTGCTCGAGCCGATCCTCGAGGCCGAATGCAACCGGCTGCTCGACGGGCTCTTCGCGAAGGGCGGCGGCGATCTCCACGGTGAGTACGCCCTCTCGATCCCGGCCTTCGCCATGGCTCACATCATGGGGCTCGGGCGCGAGGCGGTCTCGCTCTTCATGCAGTGGTCGAGCGACGGGACGATGATGACGCGGCCGGCGACGCCGGGCGTTCCGCCGGAGGGCCCGGCGAGTCATGTCTATTTCCGCGCACGCCTCGCGGAGCAGCGGGCGCTGCCCGAGCCGACGAACCACGTCTTCAAGGTCCTGCTCGAGGCCGAGATCGAGGGCCGCCCGCTCTCGGATGCCGAGCTCGCGACGCAGCTCCATTTCATGGTGCAGGCCGGCGTCCATACGACCCGCTCGTTCCTCGCCCATCTCATGAACCGCCTCGTCCAGGACCCCGATCTCTACGCGCGCCTCGAGGCCGACCGCGCGCTGATCGCTCCCTATCTCGAGGAATCCCTGCGCCACGACTCGCCCGTCCAGCGCACCACCCGGATCGCGACCCGCGACGTCGAGATCGGCGGCGTCCTGATCCGCAAGGGCGAGACCGTCGAGATGGGCATCGGCTCCGGCAATCGCGACGATGCCCGGCACAGCGCGCCGGGCGAGTTCCGTCTCGACCGGGAGGATCCGCGCGCGCACCTCGCCTTCGGTGCGGGTTCGCACGTCTGTCCGGGCGCGATGCTCGCGCGACTCGAAGGGGCGACGGCCGTGCGCGTTCTGCTCGACCGGGCGCGGCGGCTCGAGCGGGTGGAAGGCGCGGTCTATCCGCCGCTTCCGGGAAGCCTCGGGCACCAGCCGATTCCGGTCCGCCTTATATGATTAGACGGAATGCCTCCGGATCCGAGTCGATCCGCTCGTGGACCTGCCTGCGCGTCTCGTCGCTCGAAAAGCTGAGCGATACGCCAAGTCCGCAAGGCCACCGTTGCAGCATCGGCGTGCCCGCGCCGTTGCGGATCGCCACGCGCGCGCGCAGGCGCGTCGGACTCCCTTCGTCGAGCTCGATTTCGATGCGACCGCCGGGCGGTGTCTGCAGCTCCGTCTCGATGAACGCTCCGTTCCGGCTCAGGATCCGGATCCGGCCGGGCTGCCGGCTCGCCGGATCACCCGCGTTCTCGACCCGGACGCCGAGCGCTGTCGTGATGAAGGGCGTCTGCCCGAAGACGATCGGCGCGAGGTCGAGCGAGACGTCGAGAACCATGCGGAGCCGCTCGAGCAGGTGGGGACCGTAGACGCCCCAGGAAACGCCGAGATCGAAGAGCTTCGCGGTGCGCGCGTCCATCGGCGACCCGCCCGCGACGACGAGCCGCGGAATCGCCTTGAGTGCGCCGATCGCGAAGGCGAGCGGCCGCTCCTCGAGATCGTCCGGAAAGACGAGCACGCGGACGCTCTCCGCCCATTCCGCGGCCATGAGCCGCGCCTCGTCGACCCCGGGCGCATAGCTCACCGGATATCCGCTTCGAGCGAGCTCGAAGGCGACGAGGGAGAGCGGCCCCTGCTGCTCCTCGAAGATCAAGACCTCGGGTCCCGATGCGCCCTTCATCGACTATTCCTCCTCGGCTTCGATCGATCCGGAAGGCTCTCCCGCTCCGGCGAGCAGATTCCGATCGAGACACTCCGGCACCCGGCTCGGATCGACGTGCGCGCCCAGGACCGGGCCTTCGATCTGGTCGACTCCGCAGACGCGGAAGACGCGCAGGGCCCGCACCGAGCCGACGCCCATCGCCACGACGAGCGCGTCCTGCGCGTGGCCGAAGGCCACGAGGGCTGCGATCCATTCCGGTGCTGCGCGGTGGGATTCGACGAAAGGCGCGAGCGTCGCGCCATCGATGCGGAGCGCATCGAACGGCAGCAGCGCCATCCGCCCGAGGCCATTCGGATCCGGGCCGAAGCCGGAGAGGGCGACGCGCACCCCGATCGTGCGCACGGCCTCGATCGCCGCGACGAGCTCCGAATCGATCGCCGCCCCGGCGAGATCGCCGAGGCCGATCTCGAGCGTCCCGGGCTCGCGCGCCGATTGCTTCAGGACCGCTTCGAGGCAGGCCGGGAACTCCCGGCGTCGAAGGCAGCTCGTCGGCACGTCGACACAGAGGCGGATCGCGTCGCGCATGGCCGCCGGCCAGTCACGGCTGCGGGCGCAGGCTTCGGGGACCAGCCAGCGCGCCAGCGCCTTCGCCCATCCCGAGCGCCGAGCGATCTCCGAATCGATCGCGACGGGTGCGCCCGATCCTTCGCTCGCCGCGAATGCGCGGGCCATGAGGCCCACCAGCCGCCCGCTCGAGAGCGAGGCAATCGGCGCGAATCCGGCCGTCACGCCGCCGCTCCGATAGGCGCGGTAGAGCGAGGCTTCCTCGATCAGGCCCTTCTCGATCGCGGCGATGCGCTGCGGATTCGCGGCCGTCAGCCCGGCACTACCCTTCGATCTCTCCGCGTCGAGCGCCGTCTCCGCGGCGCGCAGCAGATCGCCCGGCCGGATTCCATCGCCGGGCGAGAAGGCGATGCCGGCGCTGACGGGGCTGCCCACGAAGCCGCCCGGGGCATCGAGCTCGAAGGGCTCGTCCAGGGCTTCGCGCATCCGCTCGGCGAGCTCGATCGCATCGCCGCTTTCGTGGAAGCTCGACAGCACGATGGCGAAGCGCGTCTCGCGCGCATGGGCGACCCAGGTCCGTGGGCGTCGCCCGGCGGCCGCGGCGATCGAAGGGTCGCGTGCCGCATTCGAGAGACGTTCGGCGATGGCGCGCAGGAGGGCGCGGTGGGCACTCTCGTCGAGTGCGGATCGCAGGCTCGTGGCCCGCTCGAGCTCCAGACAGACGACCGCGACCCGATGGCCGGCCAGCACGGCCGCATCGATCGCCCGATCGAGGCGCTCCAGCAGCAATCGGCGGTTGGGCAGCCCCGTCTCCGCATCGTAGTGCGCGAAGAGATCGGCCTGACGGAAGGCCCGCTCTTCCGGGGTGCGATCGAGAATGACGCCCTGAAGGCCGAGCACACCGCCCGCGTCGTCGACCAAGCGGGCGACCTGCTGCCGGACGTGCAGGACCTCCCCCTCGGTGGTCACGAGCCGATGGTCGAGCAGGACCTCGTCGCCGTTGTCGAAGCAGCCCTGGAAGCGGCTCGCGGCGGAGGAGCGCTCCTCGGGATGCACCCAGCGCGCGAGGTCCGCGAGACGCATCGGTGTGTGGAGCTCTTCGGCGATCGAGAGCATCGAGCGCAGGCTCTCGGAGACCCACAGCCGCCCCCGGCGCGCCTCCCATTCCCAGCTCCCGCTCCGCAGCAGGCGCTGGGCGTCCTCGAGCGCGCGCCGGGCGGAATCGAGCTTCTCGAAGGCGGCGCTCGACTTCAGGATGTAGCGGATCCGCGCCACGAGGATCGGATGGACGACCGGCTTGATGACGAAATCCGTCGCGCCCGCTTGATAGGCGGCCTGGATCGTCGGAAGATCGCCATGGCCTGTCACCACGACGACGGGAACGTCGCGGAGCGCTCGTTCGCGGCGGATCTCGCGAAGCGTCTCGAGCCCCGAGAGGCCCGGCATCGCGAGGTCGAGCAGGACGAGGTCCGGCCGCTGGGCCGCGAGCAGCTCGAGTGCGGAATCGCCCGACTCGCATTGGATCACGCGCATCCCGGCGGCCCGGATGCTCTCGCTCGACATCTCGCGCGTCAGGCGATCGTCTTCGACGACCAGAACGAGCGGGCGGTTGGGTTTCAAGTCGCGCGCCTTCCGGCGGACGCTCGCGGGCGACCGGGGATCGATTCTCGTCTCGGCGCTCGCCGCAGCATGTTCGACACGGTCGGCACTATCTCGAAAAGACCTGCGGTTGAACATGACCCGAAAGCAGTGACACAGTCTCGTTGCGAGCAAATGGCTCGAATCCGGTGAAGCGACGGGCTCGAAACGGGGCGGTTCCCGACGGCTCCCGGGCCGTCATGGGTGGCTCGCCGTCGTGTATACGTGAAGTCGTGTAACCCGGTTCGAGTCATCGGAGGAGCCGTGGCCGCGCAGGCCATCGAATCGGCTCAAGTCCGAATCGGGAAACTCCGCCGAGAAGTTGCCGCGCATCGGTGAAAGCACCGAATCGCGTGCGCGGAAGCCGCGTCGATCGACGGGTCTCCGGATCGTCCGATCCGGACCGGACTCGAATCGAAGCGGCCATCGGGAGCGATCATGGCGACACGCGACCAGACGATTTCGAGCGACTCGAGGCGGCACGCGCACGCGCCGATGGCGGCGCGCGGCGACGGCGCCGATCCGCCGGAAGGTGCCGACGCGTCGATCGCCGAAGCGGCGAGGCTGCGCCAGTCGCTCGATCGGCTGCAGGCTCGCCTCGACGAGAGCCAGGGGGCCGAGGCGCGGCTGCAGACGGAGGTCGGACGCTTCTACGTGTCGGCCTCGCAGCTCAGCGCTTCGATCTCCCGAACCGCGATCGTCGACGCCATTCGGGAGATCCTCGCCAATCTGATCGGCTCGGAGCAGATCGTCGTTCTCTCCGCGCGTTCCCCGTTCTCGGGCCTGGCCTCGGGAAACGAGCCGCCGGAGGTTCTCTACTCGTTCGCCGGAGAAGGCTGGACCGGGCAGGGCCGGCCGGTCCGGTCGACCGTCGAAGGCGTGCTCGCTTCGGGCGACTCGTTCTATGCGACGGGGGCGGGCGACGATCCCGGCGCGATCGATCCCGAATCCGGACTCTCCGCCTGCATCGCCCTGCGTGCGGGCGATCGCGTGGTGGGTGCGATCGCGGTCTTCGATCTGCTGCCGCAGAAGGAGGCGCTCACGTCCTCCGACCGCGAGCTCTGCGAAATGGTCGGCAACCTCGGCGGCCAGGCTCTCTATTGCAGCGAGCTCCACGAGGGATTCCGCGACGGGATCGACCGGATCCACGTCGGCGATTCGAGTCGCGCGATGCGCGAGGGGGACGAATGAAGATCCAGGCACGCATCCTCGTGGTCGACGACAGCCTCGTCGTCCGAAAGCTCGTCCAGATGAGCGTTCGGCAGCTCGGCGACGTCGAGTTCGTCTGCGCGAAGGACGGGATGGAGGGGCTTCGGTTCCTCACCGAGGAGTCCTTCGACATCGCGTTCGTCGACATCAACATGCCGGTCATGGACGGCCTGACGCTGCTGAAGCTCCACCGCGAGAACCCGGTGGTCCGGCAGATCCCGATCGTGATGGTGACGACCGAGGGCGACGCCTCCGTCGGTGACGAGGCGATGAAGCGGGGCGCCTCGGGCTTCGTGACGAAGCCGATCGACGGAAAGGCGCTGCGTTCGCTCGCGCTCGAGCTGATCGCCAAGCATCGCGCCGAAGCGGGCGGCGACGACCTCTGAGCGGCGAGCGAGAAGGCATTGCAGTCGCGGCCCGCGCGCCGCGCAAGACGGATCAATCGGGAGGTCGAAGATGAAGAAGATCCTGCTCGTGGACGACTCGAAGGTCGCCCTCCTCTCGGAGCGACTCGTTCTCGAGCGATCCGGTCTCTACAAGGTGGTCGTCGCGGCCGACGGCGACGAAGGGCTCGCGCTCGCCAGCGCCGAGATGCCGGACCTCATCGTCATGGACGTCATCATGCCGACCATGACGGGCTTCGAGGTCTGTCGCGCGCTGCGCGCGAATCCGGAGACCCGTCACATTCCGGTCGTCCTCGTCACGACCCGGGGCGAGCCCTGCAACGTCGAAGAGGGCTACGAGAGCGGCTGCAACGACTACGCGACGAAGCCCGTCGACGGTCCCGAGCTGCTTCGCAAGATCGAGAACCTGATCGGCTAGGCGGGTCGGAGAGCCAGATGGACGTCGACAGCGAGAAGGCCCGGTTCGACTTCGTGCGCCGGGTGCAGCGCGATACGCGCGTCTGCATCGATCGGGCGATCCGCGAGTCGGATCGCTTGCGAACGCTGCTCGAATCGTCGGAATTCGATCGGGAGCGTCTCGAGCAGCAGCTGGTGGCCGTCCGAGGCGAGCGCGACGCGTTCGCCGTCGAGGTGGAGCGATTGCGCAGCTCGCTCAAGGCATTGGAGGCCGAGAACGAGGCCATGCTCGAGGGCTACGCGAACTTCGAGGCGCAGACCACGAACCTCGCGAACCTCTACGTCGCGACCTATCGCCTGCACGGCGCGGGCGACCGCGGCGAGGTGCTCTCCGTCATCGAGGAGATCGTCGCGAACCTGATCGGATCCGAGGAGATCGCCGTCCTGGGGCTCGATCCGGTGAGTGCGCGGGTTTCGGTGCTGCGTGCCTCCGGCGTCGACGCTTCGATCTTCGACGGCGTCGTTCCGGGCGTCGGCCGGATCGGGCGGGCTCTGGCATTCGGGCAGGCGTTCGTCTGCTCGGACGATTCCGGAGCGGACTCTGCGGGCGGCCTGATCTCCGAGGATCGGGGACTCACGGCCTGCATTCCCCTGCGCGTCTGCGGCGGCGTGGTCGGCGCGCTCGCGATCTACGGATTGCTCCCGCAGAAGCCGGGCCTCGAGCCGATCGATCACGAGCTGCTCGCGCTGCTCGGAGAGCAGGCGGGCGTCGCGCTCTACACGGCCTCGTTGTTGCCGGAGCTCCGCCCCGCCGCCCACGACGACGCGGACGCCGGAGACGGCGGATGACGTCCGCCCGAGTCGAGCATCCGGGCGAAGTCTCCGCGGCCTATCTGCATCCGGGCCGGGTGGTCGCGCACGGGCACGGTCTTCATGTCGTGACGATCCTCGGCTCTTGCGTGGCCGTCGGCCTGTGGGATCCGACGACTTCGGCGGGCGGCATGATCCATTTCGTCCTGCCGCGCGCGCCGGGCCTCGGGGCGCGGGATCCCGCTCGTTATGGCGACTCGGGCATCGCCCTGATGATCGAACGCATCCGGGCGCTGGGCGCGAATCCGAGCGGTCTGCGGGCGAAGGTATTCGGCGGGGCGGGCGTGCTGCGCGGGAACGAGCCCGACGGCGGACGCCTCGGGGTCGAGAACGTCGAGATCGCCCTGCGCAGCCTGCTCGACGAACGCATCCCCATCGTGGCGGTCGAGACCGGCGGCGATCGGGGCCGGAAGATCCACTTCCATACCGGCGACGGCAGCGCCTGGGTCAAGCAGGTCTAGCGATGGACGAAGTCGACGAGCGCGAGATCGCAGAAACCCTCCGCGCAGCCTTCGCCGAACAATCGGCCGAGGGCTTCGCCGCCATGGAGCAGGCCCTGCTCCACCTCGAGCGCAATCCGCTCGACTCGGAGAGCCTGCGAACGGTCTTCCGGGTCTGTCATACGCTGAAGGGCGACTCCCAGGCGCTGGGCTACGACGCGCTCGCCGAGGTCGCGCACGCCCTCGAGGATCTGCTCGCTGCGATCCGCAACGGGGATCTCGACGTCGACCAGGACCTCGTGAACCTGCTGCTCGATGCGCTCGACGTCTGCCGCGTCTCCGCGAGCGATGCGATGGAGGGGCGCGAGCCCGAGTCGCGCGAGCGCGCCTCGCTGCTGGCCCGCATCGGCGTGCGCGTGCGCGGCGTCGGCGTGCGTCCGAATTCCCAGCGGGTCGAGCCGCTCGTCGGCGAGTCGAGCCTGCCCGCCGGTGCCCATGCCGCGCCGACCCTGCGCGTGCGCGTGGCGCTGCTCGATCGCCTGCTCGATCTGGTCGGTGAGATCGCGATCGGACGCCAGGGCTTCGCCGAGCGCCTCGCAGGCGATGCGAAGCCGGACGCCTCGGAGCTGCTCGAGCTGCATCAGGAGCTGGACGCGCTGGTCGCCGAGGTGCAGCAATCGGTGATGACGCTGCGGCTCGTTCCGATCGCGCCGCTGTTCCGTCAGCAGCAGCGGCTCGTCCGCGATACCGCGATCCTCGTCGGCAAGCAGGTTCGCCTGCAGGTCGAGGGCGACGACGCGGAGCTGGATACGACCATCGTCGAACGCCTGCGCGATCCGCTCGGCCACCTGATCCGCAACGCGATCGGTCATGGGATCGAGTCGGCAGAGGAGCGCATCGCGGTGGGCAAGGAAGCGGAGGGGCGGATCACGCTCTCCGCGGTCCGGGAAGGCGCGACGATCGTCGTGCGGGCGCGCGACGACGGGCGCGGTCTCGACCGGGAGCGGATCAAGCGGCGTGGCATCGAGCTCGGCCTGATCGACGCCGAGCAGATTCCGGAGGACCGCGAGCTCTTCGAGCTGATCTTCCAGCCCGGGTTCTCGACCTCCGACCACGCCAGCCGGATCTCGGGCCGCGGCGTCGGGATGGACGTGGTCCGGCGCAACGTCGAGGAGGTCGGCGGGGTCGTCGGCGTGACGAGCGAGGCCGGTGCGGGCACCGAGTTCCGGATCGAGCTGCCGCTCACGGTGGCGATCATCGATGCGCTCGGCGTGGGCGTCGGCGCCGAGAGCTACGTGATTCCGCTGAGCGCCGTCGTCGAATGTCTGCAGCTCCCGCCCGCGGTGCGACGCCGCTCGGCGAGCGGGCTGCTCGATCTGCGCGGCCGGCCGCTGCCCTACGTGCGCCTTTCGAGCCTGCTCGGGGCGAGCGAGGGCGGCTCGTCCCGCGAGCACGTCGTCGTGATCCAGCACCGCGGCGAACGCGCGGGCATCGCGGTGGATGCGCTGCTCGGAGAGTGTCAGGCCGTCGTGAAGCCCCTCGATCCGCGGCTGCGATCGGCGCCGGGCATCGCCGGAACGACGATCCGGGGAGACGGCAGCGTCGCGCTCATCCTCGATGCACCGGCGCTCCTGCGAGCGGTGACGGGATGGCACGTCGACGGCGAGGGCGGTTCGAGATCGGGTGCGCGGCAGGCGAGGCAGGCGAGACCGGTACAGGGAGCGGCGGCGTGAAGCCGTCCGGTGCCGGATCGCATCGAGACGATTCTCTTGGGGGGTGAACGTGTTCCATGACATGAGTTTCCGATTCAAGGTCCTGCTCTTGCCGCTCTCGGCGGGCATCGCGTTCATGATCGTGCTCGCGTCGTCGCTGTATCTCGGCGGGCGGAGCAGCACGGCCCTCGACGCCGTCCAGGTCGGCTACTACCCGGCGATCGAGATGAACCGAGATCTCGAGCAGACGCTCGCCTCGATCCAGCGCGGCTTCCAGGATTCCGTCGCGGCACGCGATCAGGAGCAGCTCGGCGAGACGCAGGAGCTGCGGCGCGCGTTCCTCGAGCGGCTGGAGGCCGGGCGCGGAAATCCGGCCATCGACGAAGCGACGCGCAGCGCGCTCGAGTCGCGCTTCGAGCGCTATTTCGACATGTCTTCGGACGTCGTGCTCCGCCTCATCGCGCAGGACGTGCTGACGGAGGATCTCACGGCGACGCTCAAGCAGGTCTCGAGCGAGTACAACGCGATCCGCGAGTCGCTCGAAGCGAATACCGAATCCTTCAATCGCGCGACCGTAGAGGGCTTCGAGGAGGCGGCTTCCGTCCAGCGGACCTCCACCTGGGTGACGGGCGCGATGCTGATCCTCTCGGTCGTCTTCCTGAGCCTCACGTCGACGCTCGTGACGCGCGGCGTGACGGGCCCCGTCGCCGAGGCCGCGCGGGTCGCGGGCGCGATGACCGAAGGAGATCTGACCGTCCGCATCGAGTCGAGCTCGGCGGACGAGATCGGCAGCATGCTCGCGGGACTCGATCGGCTGGCGAACCGGCTTCGCTCGACGCTCGGCGACATGCACGCGTCATCGGAGGGCCTCTCCTCCGCCGCCGCGCAGCTCGCGAGCTCGTCGCAGAGTCTCTCCCAGGGCACGAGCGAGCAGGCGGCGGCCGTCGAGCAGACGACCTCCAGCCTCGAGGAGATGAACGCCTCGATCAACGAGAACACGCAGAACAGCCGGAAGCTCGAGGAGATGGCGCTCAAGGGGGTGAGCGACGCCGAGGCCAGCGGAAAGGCCGTCGAGGAGACCGTGCGCGCGATGAAGACCATCGCGGAGCGCATCTCGATCGTCGAGGAGATCGCCTATCAGACGAACCTGCTCGCCCTCAACGCGGCCATCGAGGCCGCGCGGGCCGGCGAGCACGGCAAGGGCTTCGCCGTCGTCGCGACCGAGGTTCGAAAGCTCGCCGAGCGGAGCCAGGCGGCGGCGCGGGAGATCGGCGAGGTGGCCTCCGCGAGCGTCGAATCCTCCCAGCGTTCGGGCGAGCTGCTCGCCCAGCTCGTCCCCTCGATCCAGCGGACCGCCGAGCTCGTCCAGGAGGTCGCGGCGGCGTCGCGGGAGCAGTCGTCGGGCGTGGATCAGATCAATCGCGCGATGTCGCAGGTGGACGCGGTCTCGCAGCGCAACGCCGCGGCCGCCGAGGAGCTCTCCAGCACCGCCGCCCAGCTCTCGGTCCAGGCGGTCCAGATGAAGCAGGCGATCGGCTTCTTCCGCACCGGTGGTCGCGGTGACGGCGGCGGCCGCGATCGCGATGGATCCGCCGGCGCACGGGCGCGCCGCCCGGCAACCCTCGAGCCCGCTCCCGATTCCGAGCGGATGCTGGCGCGGGCCTCCATGACCGACGACGGCGACTGGGAGGAGTTCTCGGTGATTCGCGCCGGCGCTCCGGACGGCAGCTACACGAAGGTCTGAGGGAGGCTCGATGAGCGCGGCGGCAACCATCGACGAGCGAAGCCAGTACCTGACGTTCGAGGTCGGCGAGGATCTCTACGCGATCGGCATTCTGGAGCTGAGGGAGATCATCTCGTTCAAATCCGCGACGCGGGTGCCGATGGCGCCGCGATCGATTCGCGGCCTCATCAACCTGCGCGGGAGCGCCGTGCCCGTCGTCGATCTGGCGATCGAGTTCGGTTCCGAGCCGACGGCCGTCTCGAAGCGGACCTGCGTCGTCATCCTCGACGCCGGTCGATCGCGTGACGGCGGGACGATCGGCATCCTCGCCGATTCCGTCCGCGAGGTCATCGAGCTCTCGAGCGCGGAGATCGAAGAGACGCCGGAGTTCGGGCTCACCGCCTCGCCCGACTACCTCGTCGGACTCGCGCGCATCGGCGAGGCGTTCGTTCCGATCCTCGAGGTCCAGAGCCTGCTCTCGGCGGCAGAGGTTGCGCTCGCGCGCGACGGTTCCGGCCGCGACCTCGAAGCGCTCCTCGAGGCGGGCGCGAGCGACGGAGTGGCCGCGGCGCTGGAGTCCGCATCGCCCCCGGGCGCCGCGGCACCGGCTTCGCCTGCGGCCGCCGAGGCACCTGCGGGCGCCCGCTCGCGCGCCGCGGGGACCGGCAGTGCGGAGGCGCCGGTCGCGGCGCCGCGTTCGGGACGGCGGCGAACGTGATCGAGAAGCATGCCTCGCAGCCCCTGCGACCGCTGCGCGAGCGGGAGTTCGCGCTCCTGACGTCGTTCATCCGCGCGGAGTGCGGGATCGCGCTCTCGAGCGCGAAAAAGGCGCTCGTCGAGAGCCGCTTGAAGCGGCGGCTGCAGCAGCTCGGGCTGCAGACCTACTACGACTACTACCTGATGCTGTCCCGGGACGAAGGGCCCGAGCGTCAGCAGATGCTGAACCTCGTCACGACGAACGAGACCTCCTTCTTTCGCGAGCCCGCCCATTTCGACTTGATCGAGCGGATGCTGATCCCCCGCTGGAAGCGCGATTACGCGGCGCACAAGCGGCCGCCCAGCGTGCGGATCTGGAGCGCGGGATGCTCGACCGGCGAGGAGCCCTACTCGGTCGCGATGGCGCTCGCCTGGGGCTTTCGGGACGATCCGATCTGGCGCTTCGAGGTGCTCGCGAGCGACATCTCGATGCGTGCCCTCGAGCACGCCGCGCTCGGGGTCTACCCGATCGAGCGGGCGGCGAGCATTCCGGCGCCCTATCGCGAGCGCTTCGTCTTGCGGGGGCGCGGCGAGCGATCCGGCAGCATCCGGATCGGCGACGAGATCCGGAGCCGGGTCCGCTTCGGGCGATTCAATCTCCATCGCAAACGCTATGCGATGCCCGAGCCGTTCGATCTCATCCTGTGCCGGAACGTGCTGATCTATTTCGGGCGCCAGGAGCGGATGGCCGTGGTCGACCGCTTCCTCGATCTGCTCGCGGACGACGGGCTCCTGATGCTCGGCCACGCCGAGAGCCTGCAGGGCGAATCGGATCGGGTGCGCTGCGTGATCCCGACGGTCTATGCGCTGACCTCGGATCGCGCCGAACGGGCCGCCGAAGGCGCGGGAGGCGCAGACGCGTGACGGCGCAGGCGGCCTTCGCATCGCCCCGCGACCGGGCGATCCACGTGCTCGCAGTCGACGATTCCGCCGTCACGCGCGAGCTGATGTCGCGCATGCTGCCGGACGGCTCCGGGCTGACGGTCGAGGTCGCCGCGGATCCGGTGATCGCGATCCGGAAGATCCGGGTGAAGCGACCGGACGTCATCCTGCTCGATCTTCAGCTGCCGCGAATCGACGGCCTCACGTTCCTGCGCCATCTGATGGCCAACGATCCGATTCCGGTCGTCGTCTGCTCCAGCGTCGCCGAGCGGGGAACGAAGCTCGCGCTCGATGCGCTGGCCGAAGGCGCCTTCGACGTGCTCGGAAAGCCGCAGCGGGCGGCCGGCGGCCAGCTCGAGAAGACGGCGGCGAACTTCCGGTCCGTGCTGCGCGCCGCCGCGGGCCCGGCGGGCGGGAGCGCTGCATCCGGTGCACCGCGTGCGCTCCGCTCTCGGCCGCCCGCGCCACCCGCCCGGCCGCCGCTCGCCTCCGCCCCCGCGCGCCGGTTCCAGGTCGTCGCGATCGGAACCTCGACCGGCGGGCCGCAGGCCCTGTACGAGATCCTCTCGAGTCTCGCCGCCGATTGCCCGGGGATCGTCATCGTCCAGCACATGCCGGCGACCTTCACCGCGGCCCTCGCGCGCTGGCTCGACGAGCGCTGCCGCATCCGGGTCAAGGAGGCAGAGCAGGGCGATCTCGTCGAGCCCGGCAAGGCGCTGCTGGCCCCGGGCGATCGCCATCTGATGCTCGTGCGCAGCGGGGCGCGGTTCTCCGTCGCGCTCGCGGACGGGCCCAACGTGAGCGGGCACAAGCCCAGCGTCGACGTGCTCTTCAAATCGGTCGCCCGGGCGGCGCGTTCGAGCGCCTGCGGCGTGATCCTGACCGGAATGGGCGCGGACGGCGCGCAGGGCCTCGCGGAGATGCGCGCGGCGGGTGCGCATACGCTGGGGCAGAACGAGGCGAGCTCGGTCGTCTACGGCATGCCGCAGCGGGCGTTCGAGATCGGCGCCGTCGAGCGCGTCGTCGATCTCGCCGAGGTGGCCTCCGCGATCGCAGGGGGGCGGCCGGGATGACGCGCACGATCGGGAGGATGGCCTTGCGGCCGGGACGGAGCCAGGGAAGCGGCAGCGGAGCACGCCATGACTGACGGTGCATTCGAGCAGATGAGCGAGCTCGCGAAGCTCGTCGAGCGCGCGGCGGAGTTCGGTCGCAACGTGATGCAGGAGAACCTCCAGCTGAAGCAGGCCGTGCGCCAGCTCGAGCGCAAGCTCGCGGCTTCGCGGCCCCCGGCCGGTGGGCCTGCGCCGGTCGCCGATGCGGGCGGAGATCTGCAGGAAGAGTTGAATGCGCTGCGGCGGGAGAACGCCGAGCTGGCCCAGTCGTGCGTGCAGCTCGAGACGGAGAACGACAATCTCCTGAACTTCTACGTCGCGAGCCACGAGCTCCATTCGACGCTGAAAGTCCGAGAGGTCCTGATGACGATCAAGGAGATCGTCATCAATCTGATCGGTGCGGACCGATTCGCGATCTACATCGATCCGAACCAGACGGGCGAGCTCACGGCGGCCGAGGGCGAGGGGATGGATCTGCGCGAGCTCGCACCCATCTCGCTGACCGCCGATCCCGTCGGTCGCTCGCTGGCCGCCCGATCGATCTTCGTCGCGGAGGCGCCCGACCCCTCGAAGACCGAGCTGATCGCCGGCGTCCCGCTGGCGGTGGAGGAGCGGATCCTCGGCGCGATCATGATCTACGGACTGCTCGAGCAGAAGGACGGATTCGGCGAGCTCGACCACGGCCTGTTCGCGCTGCTCGCCCAACACGCCGGAACCGCATTGATGGCGGCGCTCCTCTACACGACGTCGGAGCGGCGGCGGACGACCTTCGAGGCGGCTACGAGACTCCTGCTCGAGAATGATCCGTGAGGTCGTCTTCGTCCGCCCGCCCGGTCCGTCCAGCGGGATTGGTGACCGGGCCGGGGAGGAGTTCGGCGCCGTCGCCAAGGCGCGAATCCGACCAGACGCCCGTCTCGAGGGCGAGGCGCCATTTGCGCAGGTGCCAGATCGCGGTCTGGAAATCGCTGATGGCTTCGTCGATGGGGCCGCTCGAATCCGTCGTCTGCCGGATGGCGATCCGGATGCACGTCTCGGCAGCGATGAGCGTCTCGCGCAGGTCTTCGTCGTCGTTCAAATGTGCTTCTCCCGTGGCCGGAAGGTAGGCGAGCGCCGGTCCCCTTCGCAGGACCCGATATGGAGGAGGTTAGGCGGGTTCGGCGGTGGATCTGCGGGCCGGCGGCGACGGCCGGCCCCGCCGGCCCGGGGCCTCGATTCGGTGGCGGATCGATCCGCGAGAACGGGGCCCGGGGCCACGGCAGCCCCGCGATGGTGGGCGATCGAGGCACGCAGGAGCCCCCTTTTCAGGCCCGACACACTTTGGGGGAGTCACGCGTTCGGCTAGCGTCCCGCTCGGGAAGCTCGGGCGAGTCGGGAAGCTCGGAGCGCCGGGCGAGTGCTGAGAGTCCGGCGAGTGTCGAGAGTCCGGCGAGTGTTGAAAGTCCGGCGGTGGAGAGTCCGGAGAAGTCGGGAAGGCGCACCTTGGATCGGGTCGAAGACCGCGTCGAAGCCAGTCCCCTGCCGCCGTCGCCGATCGCGGACGCGGGATCGGCCGCCGCTCCGCATTCGGGGGACGCGCGCGAGCAGGTCCATCTGGTCTGCGAGCTGACCGAAGACCTCGCGTTCGCCTATGCGAGCCCGGGATTCGATCGGGACCTCGGCTGGGAGCTCGAAGACCTGGCGGGGGCGAAGCTCGAGCGCTTCATTCATCCGGACGATTGGCCCCGTCTGTTCGCGCTGCTCGAGCCCCGTCGTGATCCCGAGCGGCCGCGGCTCTTCGGCGTGGCCGCCCGGATCCGGGATGCCCGATCGCGCTGGCGCGACTGCAGCTGGCGGGCGCATCGCTATGTCGGCAAGTCCGGCGGGTGCCGGATCGCGCTCTGGGCGGTCGATCGCTACGAGCCCTGGATCCAGGACACGATCGTCGGCGAGCTGATCGAGAAGGCCCGCGACGCCCTCGTCGTCTTCGACTCCGACGGACGCATCCAGATCTTCAATCCGAGAGCCGAAGCGCTGCTCGGGTACACGCAGAGCGAAGTCTCGGAGCGTACGTTCGAGCTCTTCATGCCCGAGCGCCTCCGTTCCCGTCGCGAGCAGCTCTGGCAACGCTTCGTGCTCGAGGGCGAGGGGCGGCGGAGCAGCCGGCCGACGCGCGTGGTCGCGCGGCGCAAGGACGGATCGGAGGTCGAGCTCGCGGTCTACGTCAGCCGCGTCGGGAACGACGCCGCGCCGCTGGTGATCGCGTGTCTTCGGGACGTCGAGTCCGAGCTCGCGGTCGAGCAGCGGCGAAAGCTCCTCGCCTCCCAGCGAACCCAGGCCCGGCGCTACGAGATCCTCGGGAAGATCACGAACGGCATCGCGCACGACTCCAACAATCTGCTCGGCGCGATCGTCAACCTGACGAACCTCGCGCTGGACGCGATCGAGACCGCTTCGCCCGCCCGCGCCTACCTGCAGGACGTCAAGCGGGCGACCTTTCGAATCGCCGAGCTCTGCAAGCGCCTCATGACCTTCACCGGCCGCAAGGAGTCGGGCCTCGAGCCGGTCGATCTCTCGAGCGAGGTCGGCGCGATGCGGCGCCTGGTCGAGGCGTCCGTCGCGCGGACGACGGAGCTGCGCTTCGAGCTGGCAGCGCAGCCCCTGCCGATCCTCGCGGATCTCACACAGCTGCATCAGCTGCTGCTGAACCTCGTCGTCAACGCCGCCGAGAGCCTTTCCGGGGCCGCAGGACGGATCGTGGTGCGCACCGGTCTCGAGCCGCTCGACGACGTCCGGTGCGAAGATGCCCTCGTCGTCGACGAGATGCCCGACGGGCCGTGCGTCTTCCTCGAGGTCTCGGATACCGGCCGGGGCATCGACGAGACGACGCGCGAGCGGATCTTCGAGCCGTTCTTTTCGACCAAGCAGGATCCGGGGCACGGGCTCGGCATGGCCGTCGTGCTCGAGATCGTGCGTGCCCACGGTGCTTCGATCCAGATCCGCTCACGCGCGGGGCATGGCAGCGCGGTCACGATCTTCTTCCCGCTCTCCGAGGTGAAGACCGTCCGCGCGATTCCGAATCGGATGGGCTCCTCGCCCTGGTCTGGATCGTCTCGAGGGACGATCCTGCTCGTCGACGATGAAGACGTGCTGAGAACCACGACGAAGCGCCTGCTCATGGCGGCGGGGTACACCGTGGTGACCGCCGCGGACGGCCTCGAAGCCGTCGCGGCCTTCGAGGTCGATCCCGGCCGCTTCGACCTCGTGATCCTCGATCTCGCCATGCCGAGGCTGAACGGATGGCAGGCACATCAGCAGATGCGCTCGATCCGCCCCGAGGCGAAGGTGCTGTTCGTGAGCGGGTGGCCCGAAGCGATCGCCCGGATGGAGCTGGCCGAGGACGCGCCCGCCGACTTCATCCAGAAGCCCTACGAGGTCGCGGCGCTGCTCCGGCGCGTCGAAGAGGTCATTGCTTCCAGGGCTTGAGCTTTTCGAGCAGCGCGGCCTGGGAGCGGACCTCCAGCTTCAAGAAGATGTTCTTGAGGTGACGCCGGACGGTGTTGGCGCTGATGTGGAGCTTCGCGCCGATCGTGGAGAGGCGATAGCCCTCCTCGAGGCAGGCCACGATCTCCCGCTCCCGGCGCGTCAGCTTCTCGAGCTGCTCTTCGACGGCGGGCGGATGAGCTGGCGGCGTCGCCGCGCTCGCAGCGCCGCCCGCGCTCGCTCCCGCGCCCGCCTCGTCCGCGGCGGTCGTCAGCTGCGCGAGATCGCGCTCGACCCGGCGGATGTGCGAGAGCACCGCCTGGATCGATTGCGCCCGTGAGCGCGCGCTGATGCCCTCGTCGACCAGGCGGACGAGCTCTTCCATCTCGAAGGGCTTGACGAGGTAGCCGACGATCCGGAGGCCGACGGCTTCGACGGCGGTCTCCACCGTGGGGTAGCCGGTCACGAGGATGATCGAGGGCTCTGCGGGCGATCGCGCGGCGCCGCGGACGAACTCCAGATCCATGTTGCCTTCGATCCGGATGTCGGAGATCACCACGGACGGGGACTCGGTCTCGATCAGCTCCCAGGCCTCGCGGACGTCCGAGGCGACGAGGCATCGGTAGCCCACGGTTCGCAGGGCCTGTTCGGTCGAGGTCCTGAACAGGTCGTCGTCATCGACGAGCAGGATCGACTGATTGGCGTCGAACGACATCTCGAATCTCTCCCCGGCGAACGAGTTGCCGGCGGATCTTATTCCATTTCAGTTGCGAAAAGATGGCCCAAAAAGGGTCAATTTGGAGCCTGGAGCCCCCGGCGCCGCGGGTTCCCTTCCGCCACGCCGGCTCTTCGGCTCGCTCCGATCCGATCCCCGGGCGGCCCGCCGCTGCGCGGCAGGCGCCCGCCCGCCTCGGCGATCGGCGGTTCGTGCGCTCCGTCCCGCCGATCGGTTCGGACCCGGAGCCCGGACGACACGGCCATCGAACGATCGCCGCGCGCGGAGTTCCGCAGGCAGCGCAATGAACTAACAACGCGATCCGCGTGACCCGCCACGGAGCATTCGAAGATGATCCGGGTTGGGTCAGTCGAGCGCGGTTCGCCATCGGATTCGGGCCATTTGTGATCACCCGCTCCGAATGTCTTTCAGATCGCGATGGCCTCCGCCGAACCCCGGCTCCAAGTCGCGATGCGGTTCGGATCGAACCGCTTCGTGGCGACCTGAGGAGGGGATCGTGTCGAAGAGGAATCGTGCAATCGCAGGGGCGTGGAAGGCGATCTCGATCGGATTGATCGTCGGGGTGCTGAGTCCGTCGCTCGCCTGGTCGCAGGCGACGGCGAATGCGGAGGGAGCGGGCAGCAACGTCTCCGCCGGCTCCACGGAGAACTGGTGGGATCGTCTGATTCCGCCGACCTCGATGGCGAACGACGCCGCGCGGGTGGATCTGCACGGCTACGGGAGCTGGGCGTGGGCGGACACGGACGGCAATCCGTACCTCGGCGGAACGGCCGACTCGGCCTTCGACGTGATCACGGGCGGTCTGCTCGTGAGCGCGAAGGCCTTCGATCGGCTCGCGATCAACGCCCAGCTCTCCGCCGATACGCGCGAAGGTGATTCGGACATCTCTCTCGAGCGGGCGTTCGCGGAGTGGACCTTCGCGGACTGGCTCAAGCTGCGGGGCGGCCGTCTGCCGCATCCGATCGGGATCTACTCCGAGGTGCTGAACGTCGGCACGACCCGTCCGTTCTTCGATCTGCCGCAGGGCGTCTACGGCCCGACCGGAACGACGACGCTCTCCTACGACGGCGCCGGGCTGACGGGCTCGATCATCTTCCACGACTGGGAGCTGATCTACGACGCCTACGCCGGCAAGGCGATCGACAAGTTCGCCGCACCCTACGTCGTGGACATCACGGGCAACATCCCGGGGCCGGGGAGCGTCGTGGTCACCGACGCGCACGATACCTTCGGCGGGCGCCTGCAGATCCTGCCTCCGATCGAGGGCCTCACCGTCGGCGTGAGCGCCTATCGCGCCGAGATCGATTCCTCGCCGGGGCTGCGCGTCGAGCGCATCGTCTACGGAGCCCAGTTCGAGTTCGCGCGGGAGAACTACTCGCTGCGCGCCGAGTACTACAAGCAGGAAGCGGACGAGTACAAGACGAACGCCGACAACGCGTACGTGATGGGAACCATTCGCCCGCTCGCGCTCCTGCCGCTCGGCGAGTCCGCGACCTTCTTCGATCGCATCGAGCTCTCGGCGCTCTGGACCCTGTACAAGATCCGCAGGGTCGATCCGGTTCCTCCGGGCTTCCCACTCCCGGTCCGAACGCCCAAGCAGCTGAAGAACCATCGGGAATGGGCCGTCGGCCTGAACTACTGGTTCACGCCGACCTTCGTCGCCCGCGCGGAATACCACAGGATCTACGACAACGTGTTCGCGCACGAGGGCTCGACGCTGCTCGCCAAGCTCGGACCGCCGCGAGACCTCGACAACCAGACGCAGCTCGTCAAGGTCGGGCTCGACTTCAGCTTCTAGGGGAGGGAGGGACCATGAACGACGGAATTCGACGGATCGTGCTCATTCTTCTCGCCTCGCTGCTGCAGGTCGCCATCGCGTCGGCGGCGCTCGCGGGAGAGTTCCGGGTCATCGTGAACGAGGCGAGCCCGGTGAAGTCGCTGCGGACCGAGGAGGTCCAGCGCTACATGCTCGGCAAGACCACGCGCTGGCCCCACGGCCTGCCGGTCCAGGCGGTGGATCAGTCGCAGAATGCTTCGACCCGTGCGGCGTTCTCGCGGGACGTGCTCGGAAAATCGGTGTCGGCGGTGAAGGGGTACTGGCAGAGCCAGATCTTCTCCGGGCGCGGCGTGCCGCCGGCGGAGCTGCCCACGGACGAAGCCGTGATCGACTTCGTCCGGCGCAACCCGGGCGCCATCGGCTATGTGGCGTCCGGGACGCCGCTGGTCGGGGTCAAGGCCATCGAGCTCGAATGAGCGGATCGCGCGGCGCGGGCAAGGCGATCGACCGACCGCCCGCGCCGCACCGCGCTCCGCGATCGGGCTCGCCGTGCACGGGGCGATCAGGTCTGGTTCGGGCGGTCGAGCACCGTCGGGATGCGGACGACGAAGACGGCGCCGGAATCTGCATCGGGATCCAGCCGAAGCGTGCCATCGTGGGCCGCGACGATGCCGTGGGCGACGGAGAGGCCGAGCCCGGTCCCGCCCTGATGCAGACGGGTGGTGAAGAAGGGCTCGAAGATGTGCGGGCGATCGGCGGGGGAGACGCCCGGGCCATCGTCGCGAACGAGGGTCTGGGATTCGCCGGCGTCGACCCGGCCGTGGATTTCGATCCGAACCCCGCCGTCCCGGCTCTCGAATGCGTTCCGGAGCAGGTTGACGAAGACCTGCTCGATCTGGATCGAGTCGATCATCGACCAGGAGCGTTCGTACTCCGATTCGAAGTCGAGCGTGATCTCCGCGTCGTGCCCGCGCGCCTCCGCCTCGCAGATCGCGATCGCACTGCGCACGGCGCTCGCGACGCGGCCGAGCGTGCGCGTGCCGGATTGCTTGCGCGCGAAATGGAGCAGCCCGTTCGCGATCCGGCCGCATCGGATCGCCTGCAGGCGGATGTCCTCGAGCAGGCGGATCTGATCCGGGTCGGCATCCGGGCCGGCTTCGATCAATCCCAGCTCCGCACAAGCCAGGATCGAGCCGACCGGATTGTTGATCTGATGGGCCACGCCCGCTGCGAGCGTCCCGAGCGAGGCGAGGCGCTCGGCGTCTCGCAATCGCTGCTGGCTCACCTCCAGCTCGCGCGTCCGCTCCTGGATCCGGAGCTCGAGCTCCTTCTGCTGCTGGACGCGGGATTCTTCGAGGCGGTACTTCGCCGTGACGTCCTGAATGATCACCTGGCGCGCGCGCCGACCTTCCCAGGTGATCTCCATCCAGCGGATCTGGACGAATCGCTGGATGTCGTGCACGGTGCGGATCGCGATCGTCTCGTCGTCGACGAGGCGGGCGGCGAGGCTCTCCCAATCGGCGAGGATCCGCCTCCGGTCGACGTCGCGATCGAAGGCGAGCACGTCCTGGAATGCGGTCGTCCCGAGCTTCTCCGGATCGACGCCGATGATCTCGGCCAGCGCGTCGTTCGCATAGATGATCGTGCTGCCGACGACGACGGCGACGCCGTTGGGCGAATTGTCGACGAGCAACCGGTGCTTCTCGTCGGATTGGCGCAGCTCCGTCGCGTCCCGGAGATGCACGACGATCCCGTGGACGCCGGGTGTATCGAGATTGTTCGAGAGGATCGTGTCGAAATGCTTCCAGTCGCGATCTTCGCGGGCGCGCGCTCGAATCTGGACACGAACGACGCCGTTCGGCTCCGAGCGCACCCAGCGCCAGGCAGGGAGTCGTTCCGCGAGGTCGTCGGGATGGGTGAAGGACGCCATCGTGCGGCCCACCGGCGATTCGTCGCCGAGGTCGAAGAGGCGCCGGACGGCGGGGCTCGAATAGGTCACGCGCGCCTTCGCATCGAAGACGCAGACGCCCTCGGAGGCGTGCTCGAGCAGGGCCCGATAGCGCGCGTCCCGGGCGCGGACGCTCGTCAGCGCGAAATCGGCGACGTCTTCGATCGATCGGTCGGAGATGGCGCGCGAGATCGAGCCGATACCGGTCAGGACGAGGGTGGCGAATGCGGTGGAGAGGAGCCGATTCGCCCGGCGACTCTCGTCGTCGAAGGGCAGTGCGGGCGCACCGGGCGACAGCCCGAGGTAGACGATGCCGAGTGCGATCAGGGCTGCCGTTCCCCAGGCCGCACACGAACGTCCGCGACAGGCGACCGCGGCGATCGCGGGCACGGCGGGGGACATCACGAGAACGGAGCCATCGGGAGCGCCCGTCAACAGGGGCGCCGCCACGGAATACAGCACCATGCCGCCGCACACGCCGTGGCCGATGTGCACGATGGCCGAACGTCGACGCAGCAGGAAAGGCAGGCCGATCAGCGCCGCGCCGATCGAGGTCAGAACGAGCGTCGTCCCGGGCGTCCAACCCTCCCGCGTGTGGAAGGCGATTCCCAAGACGATGCCGATCCCGACCAGGAAGCTGGAGACGACGCCCATGCGCGCGCAGCCGAGGACGTCCACACCCTGCCCGACGACCGATTCGTCGATGAAGTGGCCGCCGACGCGGGAAACGAGAGCGCGAAACCATCGCCCGATCCGTGTCGATTCGCCTTGAAGGGAAGCGGGCATGGCGATCCATCCGTTCGGTAGGGCACGGAGGCAGGCGCGGCGCGTCGCCTCAGCATACTCCCGACGCGCCGCGCGTCGATCCGAATTCGGTGGAATTCTCCCAGCCGGGATGGAATGAGCGCAGATGGAAAGACCCATCTCGCCGACGGGCGTTCGAGGAGGCCGGAGCGAGGCCACGGTTCGTGGAAGCCCTGCCCGGAAATGGGGTGTGCCGAAACGAGGCCGCCGCACCTAGCATCAAGGCCTTCCGCGACCGGATCGGCTTGGCCCTCGACGCGTGCGACTCCAGAAACGATGCGCCACCTGGATCGCTGTCGAGAGCCATGCCGAGCGAGAGGCGGGGACGATCGAGCATCGGGACGGCGCAACGCTGGCCACGGGCGAACCGCGAAGACCAGGGCGGCGCCGGACGGCTGACGCCGGGAGCGAGGTCGCTTCCCCATTGGGTGCCTCGCTGACCGGCGGAGGCGAGCGGGCCGGGCGTCGCGCATGCGCCGAAAGAGCAGGGCGGGTCGGATCGCGGTGGCTGCGGCCGCAGCGGTCGGATGCCGCGGTCCTGCGTCCCTCCCCCTATATATAGAAGCAGGACCGGGCCTTTCGGCTCCGGACACGCCGTCCGCGCCCCGCGTGCCGGCCCACACGCCGTCCCGTGTGGCCGCCGGAAGAGGCAGCCGGGCCGTGGCCGGGTGGGACGTCGAAAGAGGCCCGGTCGGGGTCTGGGCGGGGCTGCCGGAACCCGCTAAGGTCCGCGCTCCGACGGCCCGGTCTCATCCATGGACCGTCCGCCGGAACGCCCGGCCCCGCTCCGTTCTGCGAAGGGGAGGCCGCGCGGAGCCCGCTCGAGGTCCGGCGCTCTCCGGAGCACCCGCGAACCTCCGATCGGGCCTGGAAGAATGGCAGCGCGCCCGTAGCTCAGATGGATAGAGCATCAGCTTGCGGAGCTGAGGGTCGCATGTTCGAGTCATGCCGGGCGCGCCATTCATTCCCGCGGTCGTGCGGTTCCCCGATTCCCACCCGTGCACGCGTCGAGATCGCGGATCGCCCGTCCGATTCGGAGTCGATCCGGCGCTCGCTGGCGCCGCATGCGACTTCCGAACCCGACGCGCTCAGCATCCACCGGTTCAGCGGGCGAGGCGGCCGTAACTGCGCGGCATGATCTTGGACGGATCATCAGGGCGCATGCTCGCCTCCGGACGTCACATTCGTTCGGCGACAGCTGCTCGGTGGAGGGCGGCCGGTCGGGATTGCTCCCAATCGCTCCCGACCGGACTCGATCCGAAACGACGTGGTCGCTCCAGCCAATCCCGTGGAGTGGATTTCTTCTTCCGCTCCGCTCCGGCTCAGGTCATTGCCTGTCGGAACTGCATCGACCCGATCAGCCTTCGTGCAGCAAGCGAGCCAGATGAGTTCAGAAGGGGTCGGCGTCGGGCAGGTCTGCGAGCGCTTCACTGCACTCGAGATCCTGATACGCAGTGAGCAATCGAATGTGGTTGTTCACGCAGATGTCCCAGCCGTAGTTCATGATCGGAGTGGTCAGCCAACCGATGTAGACGCCCCACACGGCCGCGCGACGGTACTCGCGCCAGAGATCCTGGAGCGAGGGAGCCTCGGCGACCCCCTGCCTCACCAGCTCGGCACGGTAGTAGGCGAGCAGCTCCCGCTGATTGCGACGGCGATTTCCGACGCTCAATCCGGTCATCAGCAGGTATGTGACGTCGTGGAGGCAATACCCGCGCGCCATCAGCTGCCAGTCGACGAGACCCGCCGTTCCATCGGGCAGGAGGTAGGTGTTGCCGATGTGGGTGTCTCCGTGGCAGAGCGTCTGCGGCAGGGTCGCCTGATGCTTCTGGAGCTTGCGAAACTCCCGATAGAGACCCTCGGACGTCTGGCCTGCTGCCTCGACGAGCTCCTTCTTGAACTGATTCTGCTCGACCTGCTCCGCGATCATCGCCGGGATCATGTTCGGGTGATTGAACATGGTGTAGATCGTTCCGCAGGTGTGTGGCTCGACCCAGGCGAGATCGGATTCGAATCTCGGCGACTCCCAATGGCGCGCGTGGAGCGTGGCCAGGGAACGGAGCAGGGATTTGATCTGGGCGAGCGAGACGTCGCTCTTGACGTTGGTGAAGTGGGCATTTCGAAGGCGGAGATCTTCGAGTGCAATCGCGAAGCCCTCTTCACCTCGCTCGTAGAGCCCTCCGAAACAAGTCGGCGCTTCGATCTCGATCTCCGGTCGCAGCCGTGTGTAGAAGGCAACTTCGTTTTCGTAGAGCGGAATGTCCCCGAGATCGGGGCGGCAGACCTTGATCATCCATCGCCGCGGAAGCGAGTCGCTGCCTTCGCCCGCGAGGTCGACGTCGACACAGATGCGACCAGCCGTAGACACTTCGTCCGTGCCCGCAGCAAAGGTCTTGCTCTCCAGCACTTCGAAATGAGTCACCTCGACCCCTGGATGGAGTGATCGAACGAGCCGCGTGAGGTCCCCGCACTCGAGCCGATCCGGTTCATGAGGAAAGGTCGCCATCAGGTCAATTTCCTTCCGTCTCTCACGGTGCTCGGCCGAACGTGCGGTGCGATCTGAACGTCTGCGCTCGAGGAAGGTAATACGAATGAATTATTTCTACAATACATTCGAGCTACGCTGCAAACATGGACGAGAGGAATTCGAAACTCGGGCGCCTGGCCCTCGTGGAGGCCGCGGAACGCCTGATCGCCGAAGAAGGCCCTGCCGTTTCCCTGCGCCAGGTGGTCGCGGCCGCCGGTCAACGCAACAGCTCCGCAATCCGGTACCACTTCGGTACCCGTGAGCAGCTGGTGGGGGCGGTCGTCGACGCCCGCCAGAGCGTCTTCGAGCCCAAGCGTCTCGAGCGCCTGGCCGTGTTGGAATCGGCGGGTGAGCTCACCCCGCGCGGATTGATACGGGCTCTCCTCGAGCCCGTATTCGAGCATCAACGCGGCCCATCGCCGAGCTATCACGCCCGCTTCATGGAGAAGATCCGCGACTATCCGGGCGTGGAGTTGGTGCGGCGCGAGGATTGGGTCGCCACCCGTCTCATCATGAGCCAGCTGGCGCGCCAGGCGGCTCCGGTGGCTGCGAGTCGACGAGCAGCCCACCGTCGGGGACTGATCAGCGTCGTCTTTGCCTTGTTGGCCGACCTGGAGCGCGCGGAATACCGCACGCCTGCGGCCCGCCACGCGGCCGAGCAAGCAACCGTCGACATGGTCCTCGGCGTCGTCCACGCGGGCTCGACGACCTGATCCGGCGAGCCGGGCCGATGGGGGTTCGCAAACGACTCGCTGCACTCGATCCCGAAGCGCGCAGACGATCGAATTCGAAGATCGCAGGACCGCCCGCGTGCATCACGAGCGACTGTCGCCTCGCCGACTCGAACTCGATCCTCCGCCGTTCGATCCTGGCGACTTCGGACCCCGAACTCGAATCGCCACGCAGGCGTTGCCTTTCGAGGGAGACGGTCATCACCTCGAGTGATCCATTACGAATCATTTCCCATCCCCTCTTTCGGGGTATTCGAGGTGAGCGGGAGCCGTCCGTCGTGATTCTGAAGGAATGATCTACGCACGAATGTGGAGATGCACGATCGACAGAGTATGCATCCGATCCGCGAGCCGCCCATCCGTCCCGGTACGCCTAATCCCGCGCCCGCGTCCGCCGATACGAATGCAACACCCGACAAGGAATGGGAGGTTGCATGGCCGCTCTACTGGCACTCGCCGTGTTCGTCGTCTTCAACACCGCGGTCGGTCTGCGACTGCTGCATACGGCCGCTCGAGGCGGCGGTGCCGCAGCCTGGACCTGCGGCTTCGGGTTCACGTTCATCGGTCTCCTGGGCCATCCGCTCCATACGCTTTCCGGGGCCGGCGTGGTACCGGTCGGCGAGGTGCATCATGCCCTGGGCGCGGCAGGATCGGTCTTCATCGCCGCGGGGCTCAGCGCCTTCTTCGCGTTCACGCTGATCGCCTTCCGGCGCAACCAGGTCTGGGCCTGGATCTTCACCGGCATCGGCATCACGCTGCTCTTCGCCACCGCGTTCGGCCAGATCGGCGCCCTCGCGACGGCGCCGGCGGAGATGCCGTCGGCCGAAGCGGCTCGGAGCTGGTCGATGTCGCTCGGTGCCCTCTCGACGATTTGTTATGCATGGAGCGGGATCGAGGGCATTGCCGAATGGCTGCGCGCCCGCAGGCGTGCGGCGCTCGGACTCACGGATCCGCTCACTGCGAATCGGATCCTGCTCTGGGGGCTGCACGGCGTCTGCGTGACCGTGCTCAACGCGATGCTGATCACGCTGAGTGCCCAGGGCGTGAACATGGGCGAGAGCCTGCTCGCGCAAGCCGGTACGGCATTCTTCTCGCTCGTCTCCTGCACGACGATCACGCTCGCGTTCTTCCCGACCCGCGCATGGTCGTCCTGGGTCCGGCGAAGTGCCGCGCTGGCGGAGGCCTGAGCCATGTCCACCTCTTCCGCCTTCGAATTCGTGAGCGACCAGCTCGAGCAGCTCACCCACTTCAACCGCCTCGAGGCCCGCGGAACGCTCCGCTTCGCACTCAAGGCCGCCGGCCTGGACGGCAACGCCGTCAATGCGGCGCAGATGGGCGTCGTCGTCGCGCGTACGCTGCCGCAGGAGCTCGAGTCGCGCGGCATCGGCAACGCCGCCGCGCTGTGCCAGACGATCGCGCGCGGACTGGCGGGCATCGACTCGGGACCGGCTCGCGCGTCCACGGACGACGTGTTCCGCCGGCTCGGCGGCTGATCTCGAGGCGGATCCCGCTCAGGGCCAGGCGCTGGCCTGGAGCTCCAGGGATTCGAGGAGTTTCCGGAGCTGCTCCCTCATCACCAGAGCGTTCCGCGGTCGACGACGAGCGCCGTCCCCGTCACCGACGCCGCGGCATCCGAGGCGAGATAGGCGATCGCCTCGGCGATGTCCGAAGGCGGCATCTGGCCGGGGATCGTGCCCTGCATGCGGGCGAAGTGGCCGAAATCGACGTCGGCGGGCAGGGTGCTCGTCGCGCCAGCGGACATCGGGGTCGCGACGCCGCCGGGACACACGCAATTGACCCGGATGCCCACCGAGGCGAGCTCGACGGCGAGCGAACGCATCAGCAGCAGCACGCCTCCCTTCGACGCACAGTAGGCCGAGTTGTAGGGCTGCCCTTGCAGGCCCGAGATCGACGCGACGGTCACGACGTTGCCTCGCGAGCGCCGGAGATGCGGGACCGCCGCCTGGGTGACGAGCATCGGCCCCGCGAGGTTCACGGCGAGGTGGAGGTTCAACAGCTCGAGGGAGAGATCGTCGATCTTCGCGAAGCGATTGACGCCGGCCACGTTGAGACAGACGTCGAGCCCGCCGAGGCGGTCGACGGCGGCGGTCATCGCCGCGGCGACGGACGCGGGATCCGTCACGTCGCAGTGGGCGACGCCGGCGGCGGCCGCGACGTCGACGCCTTCGACGAGGGCTCCCTCGCGCACGAGCAGCGCCGCCGTGGCGGCGCCGATGCCCGATGCGGCGCCGGTGATGAAGACGCGCTTTCCCTCGAATCGCATGTGCTCTCCTCGTCTGAAATGGACCGACCGGTCGCGACCCGACCCGGGCCGCCCGGCAACGAAGCGGATCTCAGGGCTTGACGAACCGCAACACGACCCGATCGCTCGTGCCACGCAGCGGGCCGGCAGCGCTCGGAGCCGCATTCCAGTCGCGCCGATCGTCGGGATTGCGCAGGAGCTCGAGCTCGGCGTCGAGGCGGAAGCCTGCGGCCTCGATCTCCTCGATCAGCAGCCGGCGATCGATGCGGTGGAGGGACCGGGCATCGCGCTCGCCGCTGCCGTTCGCGGCGAGATGATCGACGATGCCGTACACGCCTCCCGGGCGGAGGGCTTCATGGACGCGCCGGTTCATCCGGGCGCGGTCGGCGCCCTGCCAGATCGCGTCGTGATAGGCGAGGACGAAGACGACGGCGTCGAGATCGCGGACGCCGTCCGGAATCGGATCGTCGAGCGGCCGCTCGACGGCGACGACGTGGGCGAGCGCGGGCGCGGCGAGGCGGGCGGCGAGCGGTGCGCGGGCAAAGCGGTCGAGGACGAAGGTGTTGTTCTGGGCGACGACGAGCCCCTCGGCACCGACCGCGCGCGCGAGCAGCTCGGTGGTGTAGCCGGTGCCGGCGAAGAGATCGGCGACCCGCTGGCCGCGGGCGATGCCGAAGAAGGTGAAGATCTCTCCCGGGCGTCGCCCGCCATCGAGGGCGCGATCGGCCTCGGAGCGGTCGGGCGCAGCGAGGACCTCGCGCCAGAGCGGGTCCGTTTCGACGGAGGCGAAGACGAGGGGCGCTCTTCGGTGGGTGTCGTCCCGCGCCTCCCCCGTGACGGCCGGCGCTGCGCCGATCTCGTCGCCGGCGTCGCTGCGATCTGGCCGCGAGCAGCCGCTCGTCCAGCCGAACGCGAGGAGAAGGAGTACGAGCGCACATCGGATTCCGGACATCGGCCTTGCTCCTCTTCGGTGCGAGATGCGGGGCGGCGTGCATCCGGCCGCCGCGTGTACTGGATTCGCGACGAACCGGACGATCGCCCAGCGCGATCGGCACGGCTATCGTGCGAAGAGCCGATCGCCGATCACCGCTCCGGGCCGCGATCCTCCGATCGCGGACACGGAAGGGGTGGAGGCCAGATTCCGGGCGAATCCGCCCGATCGCTGGACTAACGCCCCGGACGAGCGA
>JAWKRX010000036.1:0-58853 GCA_041389425.1 Myxococcota bacterium | reverse complement strand
ACGCGGCGCCGACACCACCGACTCTGGCACCCACGCCGACAAGCCCATGCGCATCGTCGCCGTCGCCGACGAGAGCCCCGCCCTGCGACGCCGTCTGCGCCGTCACGGCATGCAGCTGCTCGTCCGCCTGCCGGCGCAGCGCGAGACCTGGCGCCTCCTGATCGCCCGGGCGCTCTACCAGGGCGAAGAGCGCCGCGACGATCCGCGCGTCGCCACCGAGGTCCCCGTCGCCGCCGATCGCGGCGACGCGCTCCTCGTCGATCTCTCGAATCGCGGCTGCCGCGTCCAGACGCGCGCGCCGCTCGCCATCGGCGACGCGATCCGCTTCTCGATTCCCGCGAGTGCGCTGCCGGACTCCGCCGCCGGGCCGCTCGCGCTCTCCGGCCGCGTTCGCCGCGTCGCCACGCTCTCGGGCGCCGATCGCCGAACCTGCGCGGTCGTCTTCGACACGAGCCTGTCGCGCGGCGCGCGCCAGCGGCTCACCGCCGCGATCAATCACTGGGCTTCGGGCAGCGCGATGCCCGGGCACGCCACTGCCGTCGAAGGGCCCGCCATTCCGGCCTGCCGCCTGCCCTCGCTCCCGGATCTGATGCTCGACGACGAGACCGATCCGCCGGTGCGCGCTCGGAGCGACGTCGCGATCGAGCTCGACCAGGAATCCACATCTCCGGACGGCCGCGAGATGACGGGCAGCGCCGAAGAGCGCCGGACCGGGCCCCGCGGCGCCTTCCCGTCCCTGCTGCGCGCCTCGGGCGAGGACAAGACGCTCGCGCTGGTCGGGCGGGATCTCTCGGCCGGCGGCATGCGGATCGAGCGGCATCCGGGCCTCGCGCTCGGCGATCGCCTGCGGCTCACCCTGCACGGTCCGACGCTGATGCATCCGATCCCGCTCGAAGCCGCGATCGTGCGCGACGACGCCGAGCAGGGTCTCGCCCTCGCTTTCATCGGCGTGTCTGCGGAGACCGCGCGCGCCCTCGAGAAGCTCGTCGCCTGCCTGCCGGACGTCGAATCCCTCGTCGACGGCGAGCTCGCCGGGCTCGGCAGCGTCCTGTCCGAGATCGTGCGCGAGACGGCCTGAGAACGCGTCGTTTCGGGCCTGCGCTTTTTTTCCGGGCCTCGGTTTGCAATGATGGGGCGAACCGAGGAGTACCCCCGTGAGCGAAGGCAACAATCCCCTGGGCGACATCGCCGTCGACGTCGACAACCTCTACCGCGAAGAGACGTTCACCGATCTGAAGGTCGCCTCGATCCGGCGCCTCACCCCGATCAAGGTCGACGGCAGCGACGACGCTTCCCGCCCCGCGATCTTCGTCGGCGAGACGACCCTGATGTCCTCGCGCGGCCCGCTCCCGATCAACTGCCCGATCGACGCGACGAGCCTGCGCGAGGCGATCGACGCCTTCCCCCAGGCCGTCCAGAACGCCGTCGAACGCTTGATGGAAGAGGCCCGCGAGATCCAGCGGCAGGAAGCGAGCCGCATCGTGGTCCCGGGCCAGATGCCCGGTGGCGGCCTCGGCGGCCCCTTCGGCGGCGGCGGCGGTGGGCGAGGCGGCATCATCGGCTGAGTCGGCTGAGAGAGCCGAGTGGGCGGGACACGGAGCGCCGACCAGGCAATCCGATCACCGCGTCCAGCTGCAGAAAAGAGAAGGGGCCGGGCATCGCTGCCCGGCCCCTCGTCGTTTCGACGTCTAGCCGCGAAGGACTAGAACACCGACTGGCCGGAGACCGCGTTGCAGGGGCCGACGGTGTTGACCGTGCCCTGGGCCGGGCCGACACCCGCCGCTGCACACTCGGCATGGACCGGCGTCGCCGGCGTCGTGGTGTCGTTGGCGGGCTTCACGTAGCCCCAGGCCTGGTTCGTGGTGTCGTCGTCGATGTCCGCAGCCGCCGAAATCGCGTACGAGCTCGGCGAACCGACCGCGACCGCGTACTGGAAGAACACGTTGCCTTCCGGCGCCCAGCCGAGCTGGTCGAAGTCCTGGCCCGCGGTCGGGACCGTGAACAGCGCCTTCGTCGGGCCGGGGATGCCGGTCGTCGGAATGGCCTGGGCGGCGACGTACTGGCCGAACTCGGCGAGGTAGGACTCCTCGGCGGTGCGGATCGCCGCGATGTTGACCTTGCCCTCGGAGCTCTTGCTCTTGAGCTGGAAGCGCAGGAAGTTGGGGATCGCGATCGCGGCGAGAATACCGATGATGGCGACCACGATCATGAGCTCGATGAGAGTGAAGCCCTTTTTGGACTTGCGAATGAGATTGCTCATTAGTTGGGTCTTTCCTTGTTTCTTGATTTCGACACTCGAGTGATCGAGTCCCTGCCCCGTGCAGGTTTTGGCTGCGGCTTCTCGAGTTCCCAACCAGGAGGGCACTCGTTCCGCCGGACCCGAGCGAGAGCAACCATCGTGCCAGCTCTCGCTCGTCGCCCGGCAGAACCGATCCAGGACCGGCAGGTCCGCAGACCAGGTGCTTGGTCGGCCGGCCGGATCGCTCGCTTCAATGTTTTGAAGGATTTCGCGCGGGCCTTCGGTGGAGTGCGCCCGGGCGCGCCCGAAACACCGCGGAGTGACGCAACGGGTCAGCCGGACCGCCGAAAAACGTCACCGCGCGCGCGTTCGGGATGCAGATCTGAAACGGGAGCGGAACGAGCGCGCGATCGCAACGGCGACCACACGAGACGGCAGCGATGCGGAAGAGGCAACTCACGCGCAACTCTGCTGCAACGCTGCGCCGATGCCTCGGCGATCCAACGCGGACCCGTCTGCGATGCGCCGGCGAATCACGCGATCCACGCGATCGCGCGGGCTCGCTCGGCCGGTGGGATCAGCCGCGCGGGCGGCGATCGAAGGGATCGGGCGGCGGAGCCGGCTCGCTCACGCAGGGCCGCGGATCGCGTTGGTGGACGTCCCAGCGAAGACCGCATTCGGAGCAGACGAGACCGGGCCCGAAACGATGGCCGGATGCGCCCGGGCGGTCGCCGGGCTCGCCGCCGCCGGCCTCTCCATCTGCGCGATCCGCGGGATTGCCGCCCGACCGCTTCCGCCCTTCGCCGCGCCCACGCTCACCCATTCGCCCGGCCTCCTGAGCCCGCCCGGCGGCGAGTGGGGCGCAGTATAGCGGTGATGGACGAGGCCCCGGCGCGGCGCTCGCTGCGCCGGCTCAGCGCGAAGACGAAGCCGAGATACGGGAAGTCTGCTCGAGGTCGGAGACGAGCACCGGCGCCTGGGCCGTCGTCGCAGGCAGGCCCGTGAAACGGGTCGCCAGCTCGGCGCGACACGCCGAGCCCTCGCAGAACACCGACCGCAGGATGTTCGCCGCCAGCTCGGAGGAGCGCGCCCACCAGAGATGCCCGTGGACCTGGAGGACGACGACGCCGACCTTCGGATCCTCCGCCGGCGCGACGCCGAAGAACCATTCGTAGCGGCCGCTGGGATTCTTCCCGTTCAGGTTGCCGGTCTTGCCGGCGACGTCGATCGGGCCGAGCAGCGGGACACCCCGTCGTGTTCGGAAGGCGCGTCGCGCGGTGCCCCGCTTCGTCGTGGCGACCATCAGCTCGCGCAGATGGTCCGCGGTTCGCGGGCTGACGACGCGGCGCGGCACCGAGGTGCCCGGCAGCGCGACGACGTGGTTCTCCGCATCGACGACGCGGTCGATCCAGCGCGGCTCGACCAGGCGGCCATCGGCCAGCACGGAGGCGAGGCTCGCGACGTGCAGCGGCGTCACGCGAACGCCGTCGAGGCCGCTGCCGAGCTGGCCCAGGTCGTAGCGATTCGCGGCGGGCTCGACCCGGCCCGCATCGTGACCGATCGCCGGCCGGCTCGACCAGCCGAAGAGGTCGATCATGCGGCGCAGGCGCGGCTCGCCGAGGCCGTGGATGGCCCACTGCGAGAAACATTGGTTGTTCGAGGTCGCGAGCGCCTCCTCGAGCGTCGCGTGATTGCCGGCGCGGGGACGATCGAGGCGGCTCGGGCTCAATCGGTATTTGTTGCCTTCGTAGAGGCAATCCCAGACCGCCGGATCCGCACGCCGCTCCAGCAGCGCAGCGGCCGTGATGACTTTGATGATCGAAGCCGCCGGATAGGCGCGCTCGACGGGCAGGACGTTCGAATCCGTCGCGGCATAGGCGAGCAGACGCCCCGTCTTCGGATCGATCACGATCGCGACGCCGCGCTCGACGCGACCGCGGCGGAGGATGTCGAAGACGTCCTGGGTCAAGCCCTCGTCGAGGGTGTATTCGACCTTGAAGCGATCGCCGGCAGCGCCTTTCGTCGCGGCGCCGGAGACGACGCCGGGAATCGCGAGCTCCCGGGCGTCGATCCATTCCGAGAGCCGCGGCCGGATCGACCCCCGCGCCGGCGCATGGCCGCGAGCGGACGGAGCCGCCGCGAGCATCGCCGCCTCGCGGCCTCCGGGATTCGCCGCCGCGCCCGCCAGGGCCCGGGCGCGCTCGAAGCGCGTCCGGCTGGCCGGCGGCGTTCCGAGTCGCGAGCCCGAGAAAGCATCGGCGGGCGGGAGGGCGCCGGAAGGATCGAGGGCGGCCGGGAGCGCGGCCGGGCGATCGCCCGGGAGCGCGGCCGCAGCAGCCGCCGCCGCGGGCCGCTCGGGCCCGGCGTCGAAATCCGCGCGCGGCGCAGCGTCCAGTCTCGAACCGCGGCGAGTATCCGAAGCGGGGTCCGAAGACGCCGGTGACGCCGGAAAATGGGGAGCACCCGGCCAGCGCGGCGGGGCGGAGACGGGCCGGATGCCGGACTCGGGAGCGGAACCGGATTCGGGCGAGAGCCCGGAAGCGAGGCCGGAGGCCGGCCGGGACACCGGCTCGGCGCCTTCGCGCGACGGGCCGTGGCTCGCCTGGCTCGCCCAGCCGATCGCGAGGAACGCGGTCGCGGTTCCGGCGACGACGGCCTTGCCGAGATGGGTCAACCGGGAAGGCCGGCGTCGATAGCGGTTTCGCCGCGGACGGGAGAACAGCATCAGTCCAGCGTGCTCCGCACGGGACGGCTCGTTCCGGCCCGCGCCCGCGGCTCCGGAATCGATCCGCCGAAATCAGGCAGACGGCGCGAGGGCGACCCGCTCGGCCCCCCTGCCTCCCGTCTTCTCCACCCTTGCCGGATCGACGGATCCAGCGCCGAACTCGAGCGCAAATTACAGGGCAACGACCGACCTGATCTCGGGAATCTCGTCCTTGAGACGGGCCTCGATCCCCATTTTGAGGGTGATGGAAGAGCTCGGACACCCGGCACAGGCACCCTGGAGGACGACCTCGACGATGCCGTCGTGGTAGCCCGCGAATCGGATCTCGCCGCCGTCCTGCTCGACGTAGGGCCGGACGTCCCGTTCGAGGATCGTCCGGATCTTCATGACGATCGCATCGTCGTCCGCGGCGGCAGGCGGCTCGAACGCCGGCCCGAGGGCCGAGACGCCGCTCGCCGCCCAGGCCTTGATCGCCGCGACGATCGGCGCCGCGAGCGCCGTCCACTCGGCATCCTCGCGCTTCGTCACGGTCACGAAGTTAGGCCCCAGCAGAACCCCCGCGACGCCCTCGATGCCGACGATCGGCGCCGCCAGCGGAGACACCGCCTCGCTGACCTCCGATCCGAAGGCGGCGGAAGCGACGACGTCGGCCACGCTCTGCCCGAGCACCCATTTGATGCTGTTCGGGTTCGGCGTGCGCTCCGCGTGCATCCGAAAGCCGAGGTCCATGACTTCCCACTCCGCCGACCCGGGCCGCGCCCCGCGCGTCGTCCCCCGCCTCGAACCGCGCTCGAAGCGGGCGAAGACCGGGCAACGCGTGCCGAACCGCGACGAGCGAATCTCGCGATGATGAATTGGGGGTAAGGCCGAGATTAGAGCGAAAGCGCGTCGAGGCCAAGCGGTCGCCGACGCGAACCCCTCAATCGCAAGGCTCGTCCACGCGGGCATCCACGCCCGTGACCGGGACCACCGGCCTGAAAGGAACCCCGCGCAGCGCGGCGATGCGAGCGAAGAGATCGTGGACGTCCGCATGCAGCTCGTCGCGGCGCATCGCCTTCGCGATCTCGCCGGCGCGCAGCTCGACGCCGAGCGATTCGCCGAGGGCTCCCCCCGCGCCCAGCATGCGCTTCGCATGCGGACCGGCCCGGCTCCCGGGCCGCGCCTCCGGACGGACGGCAGCCGCCGCATGGCGCTCGATCCAGGCATGCAGCGTCCGATCGTCCGGCGCGTGGGGGACGATCCGGCGGATCGCGGCCGGCACCAGCAGATAGCTCTCGATATGACGCAGCGACCAGATGAAGAGCTCGAGTCCCGGCTCGAGCTCGCTCCCCGCCGGACGATCTTCGGGATGATCCGCGGGGTGATCGTCGCGATCGAGCACGACGAGCCCCGACAGCCCCGCCGAAGCACCGCCCCGCCGGCGGAAATCCTCGACCGCCCGCGCCGGCTGCCGCCCGCCGAGGATCACCGTGCTGCGCTCGAGCGTCGGACCGAAGACGGGCGCGACGTGACGCGCCCAGCCCGCCAGGATCTCCCGATCGCGCGGCCCCTCGACGTAGAGGACGAAGCGCTCCAGGACGGCGTGCGGCCCCGGGCTGGAGGCCGAGTCCCGATCGCGGCGGGGCCGATACCCGGAACTGCGTCGCTTCGGATCTCTGCGGAACACGCGCACGCCTCGATTCGCCAGGCGATGAAAGGACGCGCAGGAACGTACAATGACGCTCCGCGGCTGTCACCGCCGCGGATCGGGCCGATTGAACGGACCGATGCGCCTCTGTACCCTGCGCCCATGATTTCCATCGTGATCGCAGACGACCACGGCATCGTGCGCGAAGGATTGCGTCGTCTGCTCGAGTCCGAGGCGGATTTCAAGGTCTCGGGCGAAGCGGCCGACGGCCGCGAGGTGCTCGAGCAGGTCGCGAAGCTGCGGCCCGACGTCGTCGTCCTCGACATCACGATGCCGCGGCTCGGCGGTCTCGAAACGCTCGAACGCCTGCGCAGCGACTTCCACGGGACGAAGGTGATCCTGCTCTCCGTCCACAGCGATGCCAACTTCATCCAGAGCGCGATCTCGCTCGGCGCGGATGGCTACATCCTCAAGAACGGCCGGGCGGCCGAGATCGTGACCGCCGTCCGCGAGATCCTGAAGGGCGGCAGCTATTTCAGCCCGGCCGTCGCGCGGGAGATCGTCGAGCGCCTGCGCTCTCCGCTGCCTTCGCCGGACGATCCGTTCTCCCTGCTCTCGGGGCGCGAGCGCGAAATCCTGCATCTCATCGCGGAAGGGCTCTCCGCGAAGGAGGTCGCCGTGCAGCTCGACGTCAGCACGAAGACGGTCGAGGCGCACCGCACCAGCCTGATGCGAAAGCTGGGCGTGCGCAAGGCGACCGAGCTCGTGCGTTATGCGCTCCGCCACGGCTTGATCGAGCCCTGATCACGGTTCGATCGGCTCAGCGCTCGAGCCGCACGACGGTCTCGACGTGGGGCGTCTGCGGGAACAGATCGAACGCGACGATCGACTCGATGCGATAGCCCTCGGCGACGAGTGGCTTCAGGTCCCGCGCGAGCGTCGCCGGATCGCACGAGACGTAGACGACGATGCCCGGTCCCGACTTCGCGATCGATTCCCGGACGATCGCATCGAGCCCCGCGCGGGGCGGATCGACGAGCAGCAGATCCGTCTCCACGAGCCAGGTCGGCAGATCGATCCGGCGCTCGACCTGCGCCTCGAAGGGGGTGACCGCATCCGAGAGCCCGGCGCGCGAGAGATTGAACACCAGATCCGCGACGGCCTGAGGATCGCTCTCGACGGCGATCCCCGAGAGCCCGCGCCGCGCGAGCGGCAGGGTGAAGAATCCGATGCCCGCGTAGAGCTCGACGAAGCGCCGGGGCGCCTCGCCCGACCGGGGCCGCAGACAGCACGCGACGACCTCGCTCGCGAGGCGCTCCCAGAGGAGCGCGTTGCCCTGGATGAAGCCCGGTCCGCCGATCCGCAGCCGTTCGCCCAGCACCCCGATCGCGACCTCGCCGCCCGGCGCATCGCCGATCGCGCCTTCCTCGCGGCTTCCGCCTGCGCCCGGGCGCTCTGCGAGCTCGCCGACCGCGGCGATCCGCGCGGGCCCTTCGCTGCCGGCGGTGATCACCCATTCCCGAAGCGCCGCGGCGCGCCCGCGCGCCCGACCGGACGGGCCGCGCGGGCGCCCGTCCGGCGCACGGCGCGCGGCCGCGCCGCGACCGCGCGCCTGCGCCGCCGCGACCCGCTGGCCCTGGGCCGCGAGCGCCGCCTGCAGCGCGGGTACGAGCACCGGACAGCTCTCGACGCGCATCGCCTCGTTCGATGCCCGCCGGCGGTAGCCGACGCCGCCCTCGGCTTCGACGATGCGCGTTCGCGCGCGGTAGTGATAGGCGTCCGGCGAGGCCACGATCTCGATCTCGCGCTCGAATCGCAGACCACCGATCCGTTCGATCGCCGCGCGCACGATCTCGCGCTTCGCCTCGAGCTGGGCTGCATAACGGACGTGCTGCCAGGTGCAGCCGCCGCAGTCGGTGAAGTGGGGACACGCCGGCTCGACGCGATCGCCGCTCGGCACGGCGATGCGGCCGATGCGCGCGCGCAGCGTGCCGCGCCGCTCCTGCAGGGAAGCGAGCTCGACACGATCCCCCGGCACGCCGCCCTCGACGAAGACGACGCGTCCGCTCTCCAGGCGGGCGACGCCATCTCCGCCGGCGGCGAGGGCGGTGACGAGCAGGGTCTCGGGCGATTCGGAGGGCGGGCCGGGCATCGAAGATTCCGATCTGCCCGCTGCGTGGCCGCGCCGTCGATCAGTCCGCCTCGTCCGAGGGGGCAGGGAGGGCAACGGGCTTCGGGTCGCGGGGAAGCTGGCTCGCGACGTCCGTCGCCGCCAGCGGTCGACTGAACAGATAGCCCTGAAGCTCGCGGCAGCCGAGCTGAGAGAGGAAGCGCGCCTGCTCCTCGGTCTCGACGCCCTCGGCGACGACCTCGATCGAGAGTCGATTCGCGAGGGCGACGATCGCAGAGACGAGCGCCTCGTCGCTCGCCTTCTCCCCGACGCCCGCGACGAACGAGCGATCGATCTTGAGCCGCTCGATCGGAAAGCGCTGGAGCGCCGAGAGCGAGGAGAAGCCCGTCCCGAAATCGTCGAGGGCGAGGCCCACCCCGAGCTCGCGCAGCCGACCGATCGCCGCCGCGATGTTGGGATTCGCGTCGAGCATCGAGCTCTCGGTGATCTCGAGCTCGAGGCGTCCCGCTTCGAGACCCGATTCGAAGAGGATCTGGTCGATCGAATCGACGATGCCCGTCCGGCGCAGCTGATGCACCGAGATGTTGACCGACATGCGGATCGGCGCGTAGCCCGCATCCTGCCAGGCCCGCGCCTGACGACACGCCGTGCGGAGCACGAAGGCGCCGAGATCGACGATGAGGCCCGCCTCCTCGGCGATCGGGATGAATTCGACGGGCGAGACCGGCTGCCCGCTCGCGTCCGTCCAGCGCACCAGTGCCTCGACCGCGGAGACCTGCCCCGTCCGCGTGTCCCGGATCGGTTGATAGACGAGGTGGAACTCCTCGCGCTCGAGTCCGCGGCGGAGCTGGCTCTCGAGGGCGAGGCGGCGCGTCGAGGTCAGGTTCATGCTCGAGTTGAAGAACGCATAGGTCGCGCCGCCGCGGCTCTTCGCGTGATACATCGCGACGTCGGCGGAGCGCAGCAGGAACTCGCTGTTGGCGCCGTCGTCGGGCCAGACCGCGATCCCGATGCTGCAGGTCGCGAAGATCTCCTGGCCGCCGACGAAGAAGGGCCGCGAGAGCGCGTGCAGGATCCGGCGAGCGACGCGGGCCGCGTCCTGGGGATGCTCGAGATCGGCGACCACGACGGTGAACTCGTCGCCGCCCAGCCGCGAGATGCCGGACTCCGCCGGGCGCTGCGCGGCGCTCGCCTGGGTCAGGCGCCCGATCGAATCGCCGCCGCGGACGGCGGCGCGCAAGCGGTCGGCGACCTCGGTCAGGAGGACGTCGCCGCTCGAATGGCCGAGCGAATCATTCACCATCTTGAAGCGGTCGATGTCGAGGAAGAGCAGGGCCATCGGCTTGTCGACCCGGCGACAGCGTTCGATCGCCTTGTCGATCTGCTCGCGGAAGAGCTCGCGGTTCGGGAGCCCGGTCAGGGCGTCGAAGTAGGCGAGATTGCGGATCCGGCTCGCGGCCTCGCGCTCGCTCGTGATGTCGCGCAGGATGATCTGGGCACCGCCGTCCGGAAGACGCGAGGCGGAGAGCTCGGCCCAGAACCAGGGATCGTCCGCCACCCGCTTCATGCGGCAGACCGCGCGCGCGATCATCCCGCTGGCGATGGCACCAGGCTCGAGGTTCTCGCGCTCGACGTCCTCGGGATGGCAGAGCGAGGCGATTCCGCTGTTCGGGGCGGCCTCGGGTGCATGGCCGAGCAGCCGGCGCGCCGCGGCATTCGAGGCGACGACCCGGCCGGTCGGCCCGAGCAGGATCACGCCGCAGGAGACCTGTTCGAAGAGCGCCTGGTAGCGCGCTTCGTCCGGCCGACAGCGGTCGGGCAGCGATTGGGCGGAGTCGTCGGGCAAGAATGAGCTCGCTTCGCGCGGAGTCGATCGCGCCGCTCGTTGCATCGGCGGCCGGCGGCTTCGAAGCAATCGGCGGATCCGGGGGAAGCTGCTGGTAGGAACGCCCGATTGCGTAGCCGCCGCGTCAGTCGCCGCGCTCGGCGAGAATCGGATCGTAGTAGCGGCGTCGCGCCGGAATCTGCCAGAACGAATCGTCCGGGACGTCGAAGACCCTGCGGCCGGCGGAGCGGGGCGACGGCGGCGGCAGCCATGCGGTCAGGAATCCATCGCGGCCGCGACCGTGATGGACGCAGCCCGTGTCGAGTCCGCGCAGCCCCGTCGCGACGTGCAGGCCCTGGCGCGCCCAATGGCCGTAGACGATGCCGAAGGCGTGGCGGCGCTCGGCCCAGGCGACGTGCCAGGGGCGAAACGGCGCCTCCGGATCACGGCTCGACCAGGCGCCGGCGTCCGTCACGCTGCGGCAGCGGGTGAGCCGGTCGAGGGCGTCGCGCATCGGATCGGCTCCCGGATCGGTTGCGAGAAAGCGCCGGGCTGCCTCGCGCCCCTCGGCGAGGCGCCGGTGGATCGCATCCGCGGTCTCGCACAAGGCCTCCAGCGTCCAGTCGGGATGGGAGGCGGCATGCAGCATCACGAAGGATTCGCCCGCGAGCTCACCCGCCTCGACCAGCGGTCGCGCGAGCAGCCAGTCGATCCATTCACCCGCGTCGGCTGCGCCGAGCAGGTCGCCGACGGAATCGTTGCGGCCGAGCTCCCGCAGCCCGAAGGCGATCTGGAGCATGTGGAGCTCGTGGTTGCCGAGCACGAATCGGCCGCGGCCGCCCTCGACCAGCTCGCGCACCTGCTCGAGGGCGCGGCGATTGCCGGGCCCCCGATTCACGACGTCGCCCGCGACCCACAGCTCGAATTCTCCGCCGAATCGGGCGCGGGCGCGGCCGACGAGCTCCTCGAGCTCGTCGGCGCAGCCCTGCACGTCGCCCACGAAGATCCGCTGCGGCGCGTCCGATCCCGCCTTCGTCACGCCCTGTCCACCTCTTCGACACATCGATTCGAGAGCCGCCCGATCCCCTCGATCTCGCTCTCGATCGTCTCCCCGACCTTCAGATAGCGCCTCGGATTGCGGACGCTGCCGACACCGCCGGGCGTTCCCGTGAAGATCAGGTCGCCCGGCCGCAGGACGCAGTAGCGGGAGAGATGCACGATCAGGTCCGGCACGCCGAAGATCAGGTTCTTCGTCGACGAGTCCTGCACCGACTCGCCGTCGATCCGGCAGTGCAGCTTCAGATCGTCGCGATCGGCGATCTCGTCGAGGGAGACGAGCGCGGGCCCGAGCGGACCGAATGCCGGCGCCGACTTCCCGAGGCTGAACTGCGGCGGCTTGTCCGCGAACTGCAGCGCCCGATCCGACACGTCCTGGCCGACGCAGATGCCCGCGACGTGATCCCAGGCGTTCGACGCGCGCACGCGATGGGTCTCGCGTCCGATCACGACGACCTGCTCGATCTCCCAGTCGACCCGATCCGAGGTCAGCGGAACCTCCGCGAAGGGCCCCGCGATGCAGCTGGGAAATTTCGTGAACACCATCGGCTGGGCGGGAATCGGCAGGCCCGCCTCCTCGGCGTGGTCGCGGTAGTTGAGCCCGATCGCGAAGACCTGGCTCGGCCTCGGCACCGGCGGCCCGAGGCGCGCGGGCAGGATCAGGCGCCCGGCGCCTTCGACCGTCTGCTCCGACGCTAGTCGGCCGATCTCGGCCCAGGCCGCGAAGGCCCCCATCGGGTCCGCGCCGATGCGGCCCTCGCTCACCTGCTCGAGATCCACGAATCGCCCGGCCACGTCGAGCCCGAGGCGGCCCTCGAGGTTCACCAGTCGCATCTGAATTCCCCTTCCTGCGCGCTCCGGCCTGCGCGCTCCTGAACGTTCTTCCCCCGGCGCCCTCCGGGAGGCCTCGGGCCCGGGCAGGAAGGCATCCTACCGAGTCCGGCGGTCGCTGGCGGAGCGGTGTACCCTCCGGCCCGCATCGACCGAGGGGACGGGTGGGACGCCGAATCATCATCTGCGATGGGGCCGAGAGCGCGCGACTCTGGAGTCGTATCGGCGCCGACCTCTCCGAAGAGCTCACCTGGGTCCCACGCGAGGGTGAGAGCCGCTCGCGGCCCCCGGGCTTCCGCATCCTGCAGGGCGGGCTCGACGAGGGGGCGATCGCGAAGCTCGAGCCGAAGGCCGACGAGGAATACGCGCTCGTCAGCGACGACGGCCCCTGGACCCGCCTCGCCGTCCGCGAGATCCGCAAGGTCGACGAAGACGCGTCGATCCTCGTGCTCTCGGACGCCCTGACCCAGGACGATCTCCCCGACCACGCCTCGCTCCGCCGGACCGGCTGGAAGACGCTGATCCGCGACGACATCAACGAAGAGTTCGACCATCTCGCGAACCTCCATCGCGTGGTCAAGATCCGCCGCCAGCTCGACCAGCGCGAGCGGATCGCGATCCTGCTCCAGCCCGACCCCGACCCCGACGGCATCGCGTCGGCCTACGCGCTCCGCACACTGCTCGGCCGCAAGCGGACGACGGCGCCGATCGTCTCCTTCGGCGAGGTGCAGCGCCCCGAGAACCAGGCGTTGTGCGAGGCCGTCGGCATCGACGTCAAGGTCATCTCGCCCGAGGAGATCGCCGACTACGACGGGCTCGTACTCGTCGACGTCCAGCCCAACGTCTTCGGCGACGATCCTCCGGAGCGGCTCTCGAAGATCGACCTCGTCGTCGATCATCATCCCGAAAGATCCGGCTACGACGCCGTGATTCGCGACATCCGGACGAGCTACGGCGCGACCTCTTCGATCGTGACCGAGTACCTGCGCGCGACCAACAGCGAGCTGAACGCCAAGCTCGCGACGGCGCTGCTCTACGGCATCAAGAGCGATACCCAGTATCTCGGCCGCGAGACGAGCCGGCGCGACATGCAGAGCTTCGCGTTCCTGCACGCCTGCCACAGCCCGGCGCTCCTGCGCCGCATCGAGCGCCCCGCACTGCCACTGCCGGGCCTGCGCGCGCTCGGGCGGGCGCTGGCCCGGGCCGAGGTGCGCGACGGCATCCACATCCTCGTGCTCGGGCGCGTGCGCGAGGACGTGATCCCCCAGGTCGCGGACATGGCGCTGCAGGCGCAGGGCGCGGAGTGGGCGATCGCGGTCGGGACGGTGAATCGCGACATCGTCTTCTCGGTCCGCAACGTCGGTTACGTCCGGGCGGCGGGGGAGGTCGTGCGCGCGGTCGTCGAGGGGCTCGGCGTCGGCGGCGGCCATCGCTCGATGGCGAAGGGCATCATCCCGATGAAGGCGTTCCGCGAAGTGTACGGCCGCGCCGACCGCCGGCAGATCAAGAGCGCGCTGTACGACGCCTTCGTCCGCGCGATCCACGACGACGATTGATGCCCCGCCCCACCGCCCTCACGCAAGGCCAGATCGAAGCCGCCCTCGCCGGGCTCCCCGGCTGGACCTGCGTCGGCGGCAAGCTCCACCGCGAGCTGCGCTTCCCGGATTTCCGGCGCGCTTTCGCCTTCATGACCGAAGTCGCCTTCCACGCGGAGAAGCTCGACCACCATCCCGAGTGGTCGAACGTCTACGGCCGCATCGTCGTCGACCTCGTGACCCACGACGCCGGCGGCATCACCGAGCTCGACCTCGAGCTCGCGAAGCGGATCGGCGCGATCGCCGATCGCTGAGGCGCCTCTCGCTGAGCCGCCTCCGAAATCGAGTTGGCGACTGCAGAGCTCCGGCGCTCAGGCGTCCATGGACAGCAGTGCGTGGGCGCCGCGCGTGCGCTCCGGGATCGGGATGCCGAGCGGACAGCTCCCGAGGCACGGCGCCGCGCAGTCGATGCAGGCCGAGGCGTTCACCGGCAGCTTCGCATAACGCTCGATCGCGTCGCGCTCCGCGCGGTAGTCCTCGAAATACATGCGGTGGCGCAGCACGTCGTGGATCGGAACGCCTTCCGGGCAGGCAGGCAGGCAGGCGCCGCAATGGGGCGCGCAGTAGGAGCCGACGATCGCCTGGTCGTAGCGGCGCAGGACGTCGCGATCCGCGCTCGCGAGCCGGCCGCCCGAGGCCGCGAGATATTCGTCGACGTGCTGCATCTCGAAGAAGGAGATGACGGCACAGGAGACCTTGGGGTTCTCGTGGACCCAGCGCAGGGCGGCCTGCGCGTAGGTGTTCGCGTCGTGGAATCCCTCGAGATTGCGGTGCTTCGCGCCCTTCAGGGTCTTCATCGCGACGATGCCCATGTCCTGCTCGTCGTGGGCGCGGTCGATCAGGGCGGGGAGCATCGGCCAGATGCCGTGATGGTAGGCGAGCATCATGACGTCGAAGCGCCCGGAATCGATCGCGCGGGTGGCGACGTCGACCAGCCGCGGCGTATGCGTCGAGACGCCGAGGAAGCGGACCTTGCCGGCCTGCTTCAGGCGATCGAAGGCCTCGTGGACGTTCGGATCCATCAGGCGGCCGACCTCGTCGCAGGAATGGACGTGGACGAGATCGACGTAGTCGGTACCGAGGCGAGCGAGGCTCTCTTCGACGACCTGCTGGTAGCGGGCGACGGAGGTGCCCTCCGGCAGATGGCCGATCGGCGTGCAGAACTTGGTCGCGAGGAAGATTTCATCACGCGGGATCTCGCGCAGCGCGCGGCCCACGGCGAGCTCGCTGCCGGCGGTCGAGTAGTCGGGTGCGGTGTCGACGTAGTTGATGCCGCGCTCGAAGGCCGTCTTCACGATCTTCCAGGCATCGTCGCCGCGCAGCCGGCCGGCGCCGAGCACCGTATCCGAGACGCGCCACTCCGTTCGTCCGAGCCGACCGAACGCCTGCACGCGAGCGCCCCGCCAGGCAGGTTCCCAGACCGGATGCGTCTTGACGATGCCCTCGTTCGAATTGACGCGTTGCTGGACTTCCCACCAGCCGTTCCCCGACTTCCCGATCCCGAACAGCGCGTTGGCGACCATGCCGGCTGCACCGGCGACGAGCGCACCGATCCCCGCAGCGGCTCCGGCCAGGAAGGCACGGCGCGGCGGCTGCGCGGGAACGGCTTCGGCGATCGCACGGGCGCCGCGACGCCGCAGGGCGACGTAGAGCACGCCGCCTGCGACGGCGATCGCGAGCAGCGTCACGATCGCCGCGACGGCGCCGCCGATCGCGTTCGGCGCCGCGGGCGCGAGCGTGCGCTGGACCCATTCGCCGGCGGGAAAGGCCGAGGCATCGAGGCCGATCACCGCATGATGCAGGTATTCGCCGCTGATCGCCCAGCCCGCGATCAGCGCGCCGAGCAGCACGATCGCGAGGGTTCCCCACGCAGAGCGTGCCGATCTCTTCGCAGGCGGTCCGTCGGCCAGGGGTCGCGATCCGTTCGCCTCGTCGTTCGTCATCCCGTCGACCTCCGCGTGGCAATCGTGCTGCGTTCTCTTCAGACTTCGCCCTCGCATCGCCCTCGCATTGCGGGCGGGGCCCGCGCTGGGCAGTATACGACGCGAACCGATCCCGCCAGAAAGGAATGGGATGACGAGTCCGCTGATCATCCCCGACGTCGCCGCGCTGCCCGAATTCGACGGCCGCGATCTCGGCTACACCCGATGGCATACGATCGACCAGGCGCGCATCGATGCCTTCGCTTCGGCGACCGGTGACCACCAGTGGATTCACGTCGATCCCGAGCGGGCGCAGCGTGAATCACCCTTCGGCGGCACCGTCGCCCACGGCTTTCTCACCGTCGCCCTCGCCCCTGCGCTCCTGCCCGAGCTCGTCGAGGTCTCGAACTGCTCGCGGATCGTCAACTACGGCATCGAGAAGCTTCGGCTCCGGGAGCCCGTTCCGGCCGGCGCGCAGATCCGGCTGGGCGCCTCGATCGCGGGCGTGCGCAGCGTGCCGGGTGGCGCGATGTGGGTCTCGCTGGCGGTGAAGTTCGAGGTCCTGGGGGTCAAGCGGCCCGTCTGCTCCGGCGAGCTGATCTTCGTCTATTTCCCTTAGTCTGATGGGGAGTCCGCTCGGGCGAGGAAGTCGCGCACGGCGTCGACGAAGAGATCGAGCTGGTCGTGGTGGAGCCAATGGCCGGCCCCGGGGATCTCGAGAACCTCGGAGGCGGCGATGTGGGCGGCGCGCCCGTCCTTCCCGGGGTCGCCGTGCCAGCCCTCGCTGCCGTGGACGAGCAGGGTCGGGCAGCTGATCCGCTGCCAGAGCCGCTCGAGGCTCCCGGGCGCGAGACGCTGGGGGAAGAGCGGACGGCTCGCGTTGTCGAACTTCCAGCTGAAGCTGCCGTCTTCGTTGCGGGCCATGCCGTGCACCGTGAGGTGGTGGGCCTGATCGGCGCGCAGGTTCGGATTCTCCTCGCGCATCCGCGCCGCCGCCTCGTCGATCGTCGCGTAGCGGCGCGGCTGGCGGCGGGCGGCGCTCCGGACCGCGTCGATCCAGGCCGTCGTCGCCTCCCAGAGCTCGCGATTCTCGCTCAACGCGCGCAGCTCGGGGGGCGCGCCCATGCCCTCGATCGCGACGAGCCTGCGGACCTTCTCCGGGTAGACACCGCTGTAGTAGAGGGAGACGGCGGCACCCATCGAATGGCCGATGATCGAGAGCGGCGCCAGGCCGAGCACTTCGACGAGCTGCGCGACGTCGAGCACGTATTCGGGCAGGGTGTAGGTCGAGCCCTGGGCCCAGGCGGAGTCGCCGTGGCCGCGCAGATCGGGGGCGATGACGTGATAGTCGTCGCGCAGCGCCCGGGCGACGAAATCCCAGCTGCGCGCGTGGTCCTTGCCGCCGTGGACGAGCAGCAGCGGCGGCTTCGCCTCGTTGCCCCAGTCGACGAAATGCAGCCGCAGCCGCTGGGATACGTAGTAGCTCGAGGCGGGGCCGACGATCTCGGTCCGGGGCATGCAGCATCCTTCGTCTTCGCATCGCGGATCGGATCGGATCGAGCCGGGCCGCCGGGGCGCGCCGCAACCCGCCCGGTCCGGTCGGTTCGAGCGTCCGGCGCGCGCGCGGCCGCGCCAGGGTATCCTCGGCGCCACGATGAAGCTCGCCCTCGCCCAGATCAATCCCACCGTCGGTGACCTCGCCGGAAATCGCCGCCTCGCCGAGGAAGCCGCGCACAAGGCCGCGGCAGCGGGCGCGGACATCGTCGTGCTGCCGGAGCTCGCGTTGACCGGCTACCCGCCGATGGACCTGCTCGAGCGCGATCGCTTCGTGGCGGACCAGGAGGCCGAGCTCGATCTGCTCGCCAAGGCCTCGGGGCCGATCGCGATCGTGATCGGCGCCGTCGTCCGCACGCCCGAGGCCCGGCCGAAGGGGATCGAAAATGCGGCCGTCGTCCTCGCCGGCGGCCGTCGGCTGACCCATCGCAGCAAGACGCTGCTCCCGACCTACGACGTGTTCGACGAGCAGCGTTATTTCGCCAACGCGAAGGACCGCACGCCCGTCGAGGTGCCGGGACTCGACGCGCTGCTCGGCCTCGCCGTCTGCGAGGACACCTGGTTCCAGACCCGGCCCTATCCCATCGATCCGGTCTCGGAGCTCGCGGCCCAGGGCGCGGAGATCATCCTCAATCCCTCCGCCTCGCCGTGGCACGTCGGCAAGGCCGCCGAACGACGCGCGCTGCTCGCCGAGGTCGCGAAGCGCAGTGGACGCCCGGTCGTCTTCGTGAACCAGGTCGGCGGAAACGACGAGCTCGTCTTCGACGGCGGCTCCTGCGTGCTCGGTGCCGACGGCAGCGTCCAGGTCGCGATGCCGCTCTTCGAGACGGGCCTCGCGATCTGCGAGCTCCCGGACCGGCCGGGCCGTGCACTCGCGGACGTCCGGGATCCGAGCGACGTCGAGCAGCTCGAACGCGGGCTCGTGCTGGGCATCCGCGACTACTTCCTCAAGCAGGATCTGCCGCCCGGCGCGGTGATCGGCCTGTCGGGCGGCATCGATTCGGCGGTGACCGCGCATCTCGCCGTCGAGGCGCTCGGCGCCGATCGGGTCGTCGGCATCGCGATGCCGGGCCCGTTCTCGTCGGATCACAGCATCGACGACGCCTTCGAGCTCGGTCGCCGGCTCGGCATCCAGGTCCGCCGCGCGGACATCACGCCGATCTACGACGTCTATCGCGAGCTCTTCGCGCAGCTCTTCGGCCGCCGCGACGACTACGGCCTCACCCAGCAGAACATCCAGTCGCGCATCCGCGGCGCGATCCTGATGGCCTGCTCGAACGAGGAGAACCGCCTCGTGCTCGCGACCGGCAACAAGAGCGAGCTCTCGGTCGGCTATTGCACGCTCTACGGCGATACGGTCGGCGGCCTCGCCGTGCTCGGCGACGTCTACAAGCGCGACGTCTACGCCCTCGCGCGCCACGCCAATCGCCATGGCGAGCGGATTCCGGTGCGCACGATCGACAAGCCGCCGTCGGCGGAGCTCGCGAGCGGCCAGTTCGATCAGAACGACCTGCCGCCCTACGACATCCTCGACGACGTGCTGTCCCAGGCGATCGAGGGCGGCCGCAGCCGCGCGTCGATCGTGCCGCCGCCCGGCTGCTCGCACGAGGTCGCGCAATCGATCGTCCGGCGCCTCGATCGCAACGAGTACAAACGCCGCCAGACGCCGCTGGTCCTGCGGACCTCCGAGAAGGCCTTCGGCGGCGGGCGCCGGCTCCCGATCGTGCACCGCTACGTCGGATGAAGCGGCGCCGCTGCTAGTCCAGCAGCTCGAGTGCGCGCAGGTCGCGAACCTGGGCGGCGGATCGCCGCGCCATCGTCATGAACATCGCGTCGCCGCGCTCGGTCCGGCCGACCGCGAGCGCACCCAGCACCGTCACGACGGGCCCCTGGAACGAGCCGTAGACGTAGTCGGAGCGGATTTCGTCGAGCGAGCGCTCGACGCCGAGCGCCGCCATCGCCTCGCGATAGGCGGCGAGCAGGCGCGGCTCGTGCTCGCGCCGCGCCGCCGGCTCGAGACCGTTCCCGAGCAGATAGGCGAGATCCTGGCCGCCGCAGGCGACGGAGAGCGTCTGCCAGTCGACCGCCGTGACGACGAGATCCGAGGCGTCCTCTCGGAAGAGCAGATTGTCGAGGCGGTAGTCGCCGTGGACGAGGGTCCGATCCTTCGGGCGCAGGGCGACCCAGCGCCGGGCGCGATCGGCGAAGCGCGAGAGGACCTCCCGGTCTTCGGGCGCCAGCCTGTCCGCATAACGCTCGATGAACGCGGGCGTCGCCATCTCGACGTAGCGGGCGAACTCCTCGCCCGCGCCGCCCGTCGTCCAGTCGAGGCGATCGAGCTCGGGCGCGTTCCAGAGCGGCGCGTGCAGCCCGGCGAGGTTGCGCGCGGCGGCCTCGAGCGCCGCCGCGCTCGCACCGGCGATCTGATCGCCCTGCACCGCGGGCGCCATGTCCTCGAGGATCAGCGTGAAGGTCGATTCGTCTTCGGAGAGCGCTCCGTAGAGGCAGCGCGGGGTCCGGATCGGGAGGCGGTGAGCGAGATCCGTGTAGAAGCGGGTCTCGGCGCGGTAGCCGCCGCGCGCGCCGGAGGCGCGGCTCTCGGGACTCGGTGACGCGAACTTCCCGACGAGGCTCGCGGGGCTGCCCGGCGGGACGGAGCCCGCGTATTCGAGCTCGATCCGCTCGCTATGCGCCATCTGACCCGTGCCGATCGGGCGGTGGCGGAAGCCGCGGACGTGCACGTCGTGGCCCGCGGCGCGGAGCATCGCGGTCAACCACTCGGGGGTCAGGCTCGGCGCCTCTTCGACGACGGCCGGTCGGATCTCGGACATGGCTGCGGGGGTCCCGACGCTGCGCAGCCCGTTCAGGCGCTCGCGCTCTCGGCCGTGGCGTGGCGGACGTGCTCGGCGCGGGCGCCGCGCGGACCTTCCTGGACGAAGTATTCGACGAGGTCGCCTTCGTTCAGGACGTCGTACTCGCCGGCGTTCAGACCGGAGCGGTGGAAGAAGACTTCCTTGCCGTCGTCGCCGCGGATGAATCCGAAGCCGCGATCGCGCACCATCTTCTTGATCTTGCCGCGGGACTTCGGCCCGGACGGCATCGGCGCGGCGACCCCGCCTCCCGGCGCCGGCGTCCGCTTGCGACCCCGCCCCCCGCCCGAGCGCCGGGCGCCCGGCGAGCGGAAACGATCCGTCGCGACGAACTCGCTCCGGAAGAGGTCGAGGGGAACGGTCAGATCCTGCAGGCCGTCCTGCTCGGGCGAGAGCAGCACTTCGTCGTCCTCGGCCTCGACGACGCTGTAGCGGAGACCGGTATTCTTGTGCGTCACGAACAGGCCGGATTCGATTTCGTCGAGTGTCAACATGACGCGTCTCCATTCAGGGGCGGCTGGGCCGGACCGGTCGGGCCGGGCGATGCGCGATTCAATTGCGATCGCAGCGAGGTCGCCCGATTTCGAAGGATGATTGCCGGGCTCGGAATCGGTGCGGCGTTGCGAAACGGGGGCCGGAGCGGTGGGGTTGCGCTCCGAGGAGACGCGCTTCGTCGCGGCGGCGGCCCAGCGTAGGAAAGGTGGTCCGTGGGGTCAACCAGCGGGGACGAGGGGTGGGCGAACGGCCGTTGGCGGTTGCGACCGCTCGCGGTCGGACTGGGGGCCCTGGCTCTGGCCTGTGGTTCGGCGGATCCGCGGCTGGATCCGGGGGGCACGAGGGGCCCCGCGAACGAGCCGGCCCAGCGCCTCCGCTCGGTGTCGGCATCCGATCCCGCCTCCGAGGGGGCGCTGAGGATCGGGACTAGTGGGGACTACACCCCTTTCAGTCGCTGGTCGGCCCCGAACGCGGAGCCCGAGGGCTTTTCGATTGCGGTCGCACGGGCGTACGCGCATGCGCGGGGGCGCGAGGTCGAATGGGTCCGCTTTCGCTGGCCCGATCTCAGCGGGGATCTCGCCGCCGGGCGCTTCGATCTGGCGCTCTCCGGGATCACGATCGGTCCGGATCGGTCGCTCGCCGGACGCTTCTCGCTCCCGCTGACCCGCACCGGCGCCGTCGCGCTGGTTCCCGCGGAGAGCGATCTGAGAAGCAGTGCCGACCTCGGCCGCCCGGGCCTCCGGATCGCGGTGAACCGGGGCGGCCATCTCGAGCGGGTCGCCCGGCTGCTCTTCGGGCGCGCGATCATCGAGGCGGTCCCCGACAACGCTGCGGTGCCCCTTCGACTCGCGGCGGGCCGCGCGGAAGAGCGCGCGGACGCCGTGCTGACCGACGACCTCGAAGCGCCCCATTGGCAGCACCAGCTCCCCGCGACCCGCGCGATCGGCCCGCTGACGCGCGACGCGAAGGCGGCCTGGTTTCCGATCGGAAGCGAACCGCTCGTGCGGGATTTCGACGACTGGCTGCAGGGCTTCGAAGCCAGCGGCGCGCTCGCCGAGCTGCGCGCCCGCTTCGGCCTCGCCGGACACCGGACCGCCGAGCCGATCCCGGCCCTGCTCGCGAGCCTCGACGAACGCCTCGCCCTGATGCCGCAGGTGGCGCGCGCGAAGGCCGCCCTCTCGCTGCCCGTCACCGATGCCGGCCAGGAGGCGCGCGTCCACGAATCCCTTCGCCGCGCGGTCGAACGCGCCGCGATGGCGCGCGGCAGCGAGCCGCCGAGCGACACCGATCGACGTCGATTCGTGGACGCCCTGCTGCGGGCCGCGCGCTTCATCCAGGAGCGCGAGCAGGCCTCGCCCGGACCGATCGCAGCGAGCGGCACCGATCGGGACGCAGCGCGGAGCGCCCTCGACGATCGCATCCGCCCGGCGATCGGCTTCATCAGCGAGCGCATCGCCCGGCTCGTGGTCGCCGCCCGATGCGCACCGCGCGATCGCAGCCCGGGAGGCGACGAAGCCGAGCCCGACGACGGATCCCCGTCGGGCCGCATGCCCGCGAGCTGTGCGTCTCCGTCCCGGCGTGCCCTCGCGCAGGCGCTCGCCCGTCACGCGCTTCCGGCCGCCCTCGAGGCCGAGCTCCACGCGGCCCTCGCGCAGCTGCTCGCGCCCCCGAACGAAGCGGGCGTCAGACCGCGCCCGAGCGCCAGAACAGCCGCGCACCCATCCCGAGCAGGATCGGCACCCCGAGACACAGCCCCCAGCGCGTGAGCGCGAACGGCAGCCCGAGCATCGGGATCTCCCAGGCGATCAAGCGATGGATCGCGAGCAGTCCCCACGACGCCACGAAAGCGACCACCGCCGGCGGCGCCGCCCCCGCGCGCAGCATGCCCGCGGCGAGCGGCATCGAGACGAACGGGCCCGCCGGCGTCACGAGCCCGACCACGCTCGCCAGCGCGAGCCCCTTCCAGCCCGAATGCTCTCCGAGCGCCGCCGAGACCCAGGCCCGGGGAAGCAGGCTCTCGACGAGACCGGCGACGAGGAAGGAAACGAAGAGCACGAGCACGAAGCGCATGAATTGTCGCGCACCACCGCCCATCGCCTCGACGAAGAGCGGGGGCCCGCCGCGCGCGAGCACGACCAGCGAGAGCACGGCGAGGAGCCCGACCATGATCCAGAAATTGCCGTCGAAGATCTTCATCGTTTCTCTCCGCCGTTCGCCGCCGGGCCATGCCGCATGGCACGCGCCGAGCGCGAGCTCGGTAGTAGAAGGAGCTCAGTAATAGGGACAACGTGCGCGATGGCGCGGCCGCGCCTTGATCCAGGCGGCCTGCCCCGCATTCCAGAGGCGGCCGTCGAGGGCGTGGGCGGTCGTCCGGCATCCGCGCGCCGCGAGGCCGCGCACGAGCCGCTCGACCGCCTCGAGCGCCACCGCGCGGATCTCGACCTCCGGCCGCGAGCCGACGGCGAGAAGCGTCTCGGCCTCGATCCGAGCGGCGAGCGCATCGGAGTAGGCGAGCACGCCATGACACCGGAGCACGTGGGGCACGAGGTTGTCGGCGAAGAGCGTGAGCGCATCCAGATCGTCGAATGCGCCCGGCCCCTCGCCGGCGAAGACCCGAGCGAGGTCCGCAGCCGTGATCTGGGCGCGTTTGTAGAAGGGCACGTCGAGCTCGTCGTAGCGCGCGACGTCGCGATAGAGCGGCAGCTCGGCCAGCATCCGGACGAGCCGCTCGGCCGAGCGGCCCGCGGAAGCGACCACGGCGTCGAAGCGATCGCCGTGTCGTCGCTCCAGCCATTCGCCGAGCTCGCGCCACGCCTGCGCATAGAGCGTCATCAGCTCGGCGACCTCGGGATCGCCGAGCGCCTGCCCTAGCAGCCGCGCCATCGAATCCGGCGTCGCGGCCCGCAGCCAGGCCCCATCCCATGGATCACCGGCCAGCACGGACTCGCGGCAGGCCGTCGCGATCGAGCGATAGCCCGAGAGGCCGGCGCGCTTGCGCAGGACGGGAAACCAGCCGGATCCGAAGTTGATCGCGTCGAGCGCGATCGTGAAGGCGAGCGCGCGCTCGAGCTCCCCGACGAAATCGTGCATCGGATCGAGATCTTCGTAGGCGATCGGCGCGGCGGCGAGCCCATCCGCGAACGCGTCGAGCCGCTCTTCGTCGATCCGCACGTCGCGGGCGCGGCGCGTCACCTCCGCCGCGGCCGCGCGGATCTCGTCGAAGAGCGAGGGGGCGGAATCCCGCCTGCCGATGCTCACGCGCGATCCCTCCGAAGCGCGAGCGGTGAAGCGACGCGCGCCGACGACGGCAGGGCGACGACGCGACTCGCGAGCGGAATCGTCGCGGCGGGGGTGAACACGCGGAGCGCGGACGGGAGGCATTCGATCTGCAGCGGCAGGACGAGGCCACCCTCGCCGTCGGCTTCGGCCGAAGCGACACCGACCCGCGGAATCAAGCGAACGCAGCGCGCCGCATGGAACGAGACCATCGGATGGCGGCCATGGCGGCCGAGATAGAACGCGGGCAGGTGGGCCAGGATCTCGGCGCGGGACAGGCCGCGCGCGAGCACGACCTCGAGCCGTCCGTCGTCGGGCACCGCCTCGGGAGCGACGCGCATTCCGGCCCCGAAATAACATCCGTTGGCGGCCGCGAAGAGCGAGATCGGGCCGTCGTGGACCGACTCGCCGTCGATCTCGACGCGCGCTTCGAAGGGGCGGTGGACGAGGACCGACGAGACCGCACCCAGCAGGAAGCCGATGCGCGGCCCGAAACGCGTCGAGAGATGGAGAGCGCGCTCGACCGTATCCCCGGAGAGCCCGGCGCTGACCTCGTTGGCGAAATGGCGGACCCGGCGCTCGCCGCCGACGCCTTCCCACTCGACCCGCCCGACGTCGAGCAGGCGGAAATGACCGGCACGGACGAGCTCGAGGGCCGCATCGAGCCCCCGCGGCAGCCCGAGCGAACGGGCGAAATCGCAGCCCGAGCCGACGGGCAGGAGGCCCAGCGCCGGCCGGGCCGAGGCCGAGCTCACGGGCACCTGCATGAGGCCCGAGACCACCTCGCCGAGCGTTCCGTCGCCGCCCGCGACCAGGATGCGCCCCACCCCCCGCGCCGCGGCCTCGGCTGCCATGCCGACGGCATCCCCCGGCGCAGCCGTCGTCAGGACCTCGAGCGGACCGCAGACGGCCTCGGCCCGGCGCGCGATCCGATCGGCCTGCCGACCAGCAGAACCCCGCCCGCTGGCCGGGTTCAAGAGCAGCAGCGTCGGCGTTCTCTCGGTCTTCACACCGCGACGGTACCGAAAACCTTCGCGCACGATGCGCGACGAACGGCCGGAAACCGGTCGCCACGGGATATCCTCGGGCCATGTCGACCGCGCTCGGACGCCTCGCCCTCTCCATCGCCCTCGTCGCGGGCCTGCTCGTCGCCGGCCACGGCCTGCGCGGCTGGCTCGGCATCGAGCTCGACGTCGATTCGCTCCGGACGATGACGACGCGAATGGGGCCGCTCGCGCCGGCGATCTTCGTGTTCATCGTGGCGGGCCGCGCGCTGCTCTGGCTGCCGTCGCAGGTCGTCCTGATCGTCGCCGGACTCTGTTTCGGGACGGGACTCGGCGCGCTCGTCGGCGGGGCCGGGCTGATGATCTCCGGGCTGTTCCTCTTCCTGCTCGCTCGTTATGCGGGGCGGGACTCGATCGAGCGCCGCATCGGCGCGAAGGGCAGGACGCTGCTCGCCTTCACCTCGCGGCGCCAGGGCGCGCTCGCCCTGGCCCTCGCATCGGGCTACCCGCTCTCACCGCTCTCGCCGCTCCAGGCCGGCGCCGGACTCACCGCCATGCCGCTCGCGAGCTTCGTCGCGGCCGCCTTCGTCGGCGGAACCGTACGCGCGTCGACCTACGCCTTCTTCGGGGACGCGATGCTCGAGCTCGAGGGCCACCAGATCGCCGGCGCGGCCGTGCTGCTCGTCGCGCTGCTGCTGCTTCCGTTCGCCTCGACCGGCGGGCGGCGCTGGCTCTCCGAGCTCTTCGCCCGTCGCGACGAGCCGACGCCGCCCCGCTGATCCGCCGCCGGGGACGGGCTCAGCCCCGAAGCAGGTTGAGCGCGGAGCCCGCCTTGAACCAGGCGATCTGCTCCTTGTTGAGCGTATGCGAGAGCTCGAAGCGCTCCTCCGAGCCGTCCTCGTGGTGCAGGATGGCCTGCACGCTGCCTTCGGGCACGAGGCCATCGAGGCCGACCAGGGAGATCCGGTCCGTCTCGCGGATCTTGTCGTAGTCGGCCGGGTCGACGAAGGTCAGCGGCAGGATGCCCTGCTTCTTCAGGTTCGACTGGTGGATGCGCGCGAAGCTCCGCACGATCACCGCCGCGCCCCCGAGATGCCGCGGCTCCATCGCCGCATGCTCGCGCGACGAACCCTCGCCGTAGTTCTCGTCGCCGACGACCACCCAGCGAAGACCCTGCGCCTTGTACTCGCGCGCGATCTTCGGGAACGACTGCCCCTTCTCGCCGGTCAGCTGATTGAGGCCCGTACCCGCTTCGCCGGTGTATGCGTTGACCGCACCGATGAACATGTTGTCGGAGATGTTGTCGAGATGCCCTCGGAACTTGAGCCAGGGACCGGCCATCGAGATGTGGTCGGTCGTGCACTTGCCCTTCGCCTTCAGCAGGATCGGGAGCTTCTCGAAATCACGGCCGTCCCAGCGCGGGAAGGGATCGAGCAGCTGCAGCCGATCGCTCTTCGGATCGACGGCGACCTTCACCGAAGCGCGCTTCGACTTCTCCGGCGGCGCCTCGTAGCCCTCGTAGCTGATCACGAAGCCCTGGGACGGAATCTCCGGCGCGGGGCCGGGCGGATCGAGCTTGAAGCGGCTGCCGTCGGCGGCCTCGATCTCGTCGTTCAGGGGGTCGAAATCGAGCCGACCCGTGAGCGCGTAGGCGACGCAGATCTCCGGGCTGCCGATGAAGGAGAGCGTCGCCGCGTTGCCATCGTTGCGCTTCGGGAAGTTGCGATTGAACGAGGAGAGGATCGAGTTGGACTCGCCCGACTGGATGTCGTCGCGCTTCCACTGCCCGATGCAGGGCCCGCAGGCATTCGCGAGCACCGTCGCCCCGATCGCCTCGAGCGCCTCCTTCTGGCCGTCGCGCGTCACCGTCTGGTCGACCTGCTCCGAGCCCGGCGTACACCAGAGCTGCGTCTTGACCCGCACGCCCTTCTTGCTCGCCTGCCGCGCGACGTCGGCCGCGCGCGAGAAGTCCTCGTACGACGAATTCGTGCAGCTGCCGATCAGCGTCGACGAGAGGTTCAGCGGATAGCCGTTCTGCTTCGCGTCGGCGGCCATGCGCGAGACCGGCCGCGCGAGGTCCGGCGTATGCGGGCCGACGATGTGCGGCTCGAGCTTCGAGAGATCGATCTCGATGATCTCCTGGAAATAGCCGTCGGGGTTCGCGAGCACGTCGGGATCCGGCGTGAGCAGATCGCGGTTCGCGTTCGCGAGATCCGCGAGCTCCCCGCGCTCGGTCGCCTTGAGGTAGATCGCCATGCGCTCGTCCCAGGGAAACATCGACGTCGTCGCGCCGAGCTCGGCGCCCATGTTGGTGATCGTCGCCTTGCCCGTGCACGAGAGCGAGGAGACACCCTCGCCGAAGTACTCGACGACGCGGTTCGTGCCGCCCTTCACCGTGAGCAGCTCGCAGACCTTGAGGATCACGTCCTTCGGCGAGGCCCAGCCGGAGAGCTTGCCCGTCAGGTGGACGCCGATGACGTGGGGATAGAGGACCTCCCACGGAAATCCGGCCATCACGTCGACCGCATCGGCCCCGCCGACGCCGGCGGCGAACATGCCGAGGCCACCCGCGTTCGGCGTATGCGAATCGGTGCCGATCATCATGCCGCCCGGAAAGGCGTATTTCTCGAGCACGACCTGATGGATGATGCCGGCACCCGGGCCCCAGAAGCCGATGCCGTAGCGGGCCGCGCAGGTCCGCAGGAAGTCGTAGACCTCGGCGTTCGTCGTCCGCGCCGTCGCCATGTCGGCGACCGCGCCGCGGCGCGCCTCGATGAGGTGATCGCAGTGGACCGTCGAGGGCACGGCCGTCTCGTCGCGGCCCGCCTGCATGAACTGGAGCAGCGCCATCTGCGCCGTGGCGTCCTGCATCGCGACGCGATCCGGGCGGAGCAGCAGGTAGGACTCGCCGGGGACGAGGTCCTGGCCCTTCGCATCGTCGAGATGACCGAGCAGGATCTTCTCCGCGAAGGTCAGCGGCCGGCCCAGGCGGCTCCGGACGACCGCGAGATTCTCGTTGGTCCGCGCGTAGGACTTTCGGACGAGATCGGGTGTCGTTTCGATCGCGGTCATGTTGGTCTCCCTGGCTCGTGAGCCGGATTGTCTGCGGGCATTGGAACGAACATCGAGCCGGCGTCGACGGCGGCCTTCGCAGCGCGGCCTTCACGCGCCGCAGCAGAAGCGCTCGATCCGGGCAGCGCTCGTCGGACCGACTGCGCGCCCCGCAGAACAGCGGTGTCGGCGAACCACGACATTAGCGCGGCCGTTCGGCGGCTTCATGATTGATTGGCGGATCAGGTGAAGACCGGGGCCGGCCCTCCACGCGGCCCGGCGCCAGGCTTCTTGCCCGGCGCAGGCCGCCTCATCCCGCCGAGCCCTGCGCGAGCTCCGCGAAGAGCAGGATCGCCGAGCGCAGCGCCCGCGCGAAATCCGCGAGATCGAGGCTCTCGTTCTCGCCGTGGGCGTTGCAGATCGGATCCTCGAGCCCGAGCAGCAGCGCCGGAACGCCGCCGAGGACCTCGGCGAACGGGGCCACGAACGGAATCGAGCCACCGCAGCCGACGTAGACGGGCTCCCGCCCATAGCCCGCGCGCAGCGCGCGCTGCGCCGCCTCGAAGGCCGGACCCGAAGGCTCGACCCGCCATCCGCCCACGGCCTCCCGCGCCTCGACCCGGACCTCGACGCCCCAGGGTGGCTCCGCCGCGAGGAACGCGACGACCCGCGCCCGCATCGCATCGGGATCCTGGCCCGGTGCGATGCGCACGCTGACCCGCGCCGCCGCCTCGGCGACGAGCTGATTGGAGGCCTGGGCGAGCGAGACACCCTCGAGCGCGATCAGGCAGAGCGCCGGCCGATTCCAGAGGCGGTCGTAGATCTCCGAGCCGCCCCGCCCGACGAGCGCCGCGGAAGCCACGAGCCCGACGTCGGCGCGAAAGCCCGCCTCGTCGATCGGCAGCGCTTCGAGGCGCGCGCGCTGGACCGGCGAGAGCGGTGCGCAGCCCGCCTCGAAATCCGGAATCGCGACGCGCCCCTCGGCGTCCCACAAACGCGCGAGCAGGCGCGCGAGCGCGCTATTCGCGTCGGGCACCGGCCCGCCCCACATCCCGCTGTGGACCGGATGATCCAGGGCCCGCACGCGCACGTCGACGTTCAGGATTCCGCGCAGGCTGGTCGTGATCGAGGGAAGGCCCGTGGCGAGGTTGGCCGTATCCGAGAGCACGATGACGTCGGCGGCGAGCCGTTCGCGGTGGGCGCGCAGGAAGGCCTCGAGATGGTTCGAGCCGATCTCCTCCTCGCCCTCGACGATCAGCTTCAGGTTCACCGGCGGCTGCCCGCCGCTCTCGAGCCAGGCGCGCAGGGCGCCTGCGAACACGACGATGCCCGCCTTGTCGTCGACGACGCCGCGGCCGTAGAGCCGGCCCGCCTCGCCCTCCCCGGCGACGCGCGTCGGCTCGAAGGCCGGGCTTCGCCAATGGCTCTCGCGGCCCGGCGGCTGCACGTCGTGGTGGGCGTAGAGGAGCAGGGTCGGCGCGTCCGGTCCCGCGCCAAGCCATTCGCCGAGCACGTAGGGATGGGCGCCGGCGAGGGTCAACAGCTCGACGCGCTCGAAGCCGGAGTCGCGGAGCAGGCGCGCGACGGCCTCGGCGCTCCGCTCGAGCTGTGCTGCGGGGAACCCATCGGCGGAGACGCTCGGGATGCGCGCGAGGGCGATCAGCTCTTCGATGCGCTCTTCGAGATGCGTATCCAGCCAGGCGAGGGCCGCGGCGGCTCGCGACGATCCGTCTTTCACGTTCGATCGATCTCTTTCGGTGCTGCTCTCGGTGCTGCTCATCTCGCGCCGCGCGTCTCCGTTCTGCTCGGGCTGGAATCGATCGCATGCCCATCGATCGCAGCGGATCATACCCGCAGGTGATTCACTGCGAAGGCACTCGGATCGTCAGCGACGCAGATCCCTCGACGCAGGCCCCAGCCCGACCGGAAGCCGCAATCCGTGGCATGGGTCGACACCCGGAGATGCCTGCGACACGCTTGCCCCGGGCAGGACCCGGCCCTGCGGGTCCCGAGCGGCTCCGGACCGGGAATCGAACCCGCGCGTGAAACGATTTGTCGCTCGCAACGCTCTCATGATCGGCCGAAGGGTCCGATCGAATCCAGCGACCCGCAAAGGATCCCAATGACCGCTCATCGCTCGTCCCGCTTTCCGTCGCCCCGTCCCGTGACCGTCGGCGCCTTCCTTCGCGAGCTCGGCCGGCCCTTCTCCTTCTCGGGGACCCCCTCCCGGATCGCCCTCGGCGTCTCCCTCGGCCTCGCCGTGGCCGTCTTCCTGAGCACGAGCTTCGCGCCCCGGGCCCGGGCCGAGGGCGAGAGCCCCGCCGCGGCCGTCGACGTGGCTGCGGCCGGCGCCGCGGCGAGCTCGCCGATCCCGATGATCGAAGCGTTCCATGCGGGCCTGCTCGAGATCATGAAGAACGCGAAGACCCTCGGGTTCCAGGGCCGGATCGACGAGCTCGAGCCCCTGATGGCGAAGACCTTCGACCTCGATTTCATGGCCAGCAAGACGGTCGGCCGTCACTGGTCGACGCTCACGCCCGCGGATCAGAAGCGCTGGGCCGAGACCTTCACGCGCTTCACGACCGCGAACTACGCCGGCCGCTTCACCGGCTTCACGGGCGAAGAGTTCGTGACCGTCGGCGTCGAGGAGGCCGCCCACGATACGCGTCTCGTCCGTACGAAGATCGTCGTTCCGAACGAGGAAGACGTCGCGCTCGACTATCGCGTGATCGAGCGCGACGGCAGCTGGAAGGTGATCGACGTCTTCCTGAACGGAAAGGTCAGCGAGCTCGCGCTGCGGCGCTCGGAGTACGCGTCGGCGCTGAAGCGCGACGGCTTCGAGCAGCTCGTCGCGTCGGTCGAGACCAAGATCGCGGACCTGAAGAGTCGGGGCGGATCGGACGGCTGACGGCCTCAGGGCGCGTCGTTCTCGCCCGGCTCGGCGCTGGTCCGGTGGTCCGGCCGGCGCATCCAGATGTCGCCGATCCGGTCCTGGTAATAGCCGCTCCGCATCGCGGCGTAGTAGTCGACACTGCTGCTCTCGAGCGCCTTGAGGCGCGCGAAGTTCCGCTCGCGGAGCGTGAATCCCGAGCTGCCCCCGTAGATCAGGATCGCGCCCGGACTCTGCATGATGACCGGCCCGAGCGTCACGTTCAGGGGACCGAGGATGTAGTAGGTCGGCTGGAAGAATCCGTCGACGAAGACGCCGAACCCGTCGCGCACGTTCGAGGGGCCGAGGATCGGGAGCAGCAGATAGGGCCCGCTCGGCGTCCCGGCGAGCGCGAGCGTCTGGCCGAAATCCGATTCGTGGCCCGGGAGCCCGAGCTTCTCGGCGACGTCGAAGAGGCCGACGACACCGACCGTCGAGTTGACGACGAGCCGTGCGGCCGTCGTCCCCGCGTCCTTCCACTCGAGCTGAAGGCAGTCGTTCACGAGCGTCTTCGTCGAGCCCAGGTTCAGGAAGAACCTCGAAATCGCGTTGCGCGCCGGTTTCGGCACGACGAATTGATAGGCCTCGGTCACCGGATCCAGGATCCATTTGTCGACCTGGCGGTTGAACGCGAGCACGCCCCGATTGGTCGACTCGAAGGGATCCGGATAGCTCCCGGGCGCAGCCTCGAGATCCTCGTCGAAGGCCTCGTCGAAGAGCGGATCGGGCTCCGCGGCGTCTTCGCCTTCCCCGCGAGCCGATCCCGGCGCAGCGAGCACCAGTCCCGCAGCGACGATCGCGGTCAGCACGCATTGGGACAGGACCGCAGGCCCCGCGGGCCGACTCGATCGATTGCGCCTCATCGGGCGACACCCCCTCGTCCGGACACTCTAACGGACTCGCGCGAAGATCCGACGACTGCGGTAGGTTTCGGCACCCCTCGTGGCCAACCTTTTCGCTGCGATCCGATCGCCGCATGCTCCCGCGACTCGGAATGGAGCTTCGACGCCCGGGGACGACGCGCCGCCAGAGCCCGTGCGCACCGCCTCCGTCTTTCTTTGTTCGCCGGAATCGGCTCGCCGGGATCGGTTCGAAAGGATCGGACCCGACGAGACCGCAGAGGGCCAGAGGCGCCCCAGGCGAAACGAACCCCGAGCCGAAGGGTTGGAAAGTCCGGGCGAAGTCTTTACGCGCGGGGATCGAAGCCCGATCGTAAGCGGCGCCGAGAGGTCGAACCGGGCGGACCCGAAGGAGTGAGCTTGGACGTCTTCCAGAAGTGCAGGGATTTCACGCGTGCCCGGGACGCGCGGGCCGCCGGCCACTATCTGATGTACCGCGAGATCGGATCACCCCAGGATCCGGTCGTCACCATGAACGGCCAGAAGGTCGTCATGCTCGGCTCGAACAACTATCTCGGGCTGACGAGCCATCCCAAGGTCAAGCAGGCCGCGATCCGCGCGACCGAGAAATACGGCACGGGCTGCGCGGGCTCGCGGCTCCTCAACGGCACCCTCGACATCCACGTCGCCCTCGAGCGCCGGCTCGCCACCTTCATGAAGCGCGAGGCCTCGCTCGTCTTCTCGACGGGCTACGGCGTCAACATCGGCGTGCTCTCCTGCCTCCTGTCGCGCCACGATCTCGCCTTCCTCGACGCGATGGACCACGCCTCGATCATCGACGGCGTGCAGCTCTCCTTCGGCAAGTCCTACAAATTCCGGCACAACGATCCCGCCGACCTCGAGAAGAAGCTCCGCCTCGCGGATCCCGAGAAGGGCAAGCTGATCGCGATCGACGGCGTCTTCTCGATGGAGGGCGACATCGCGCCGCTGCCCGAGATCGTTCGACACAAGCAGACGTATGGCGCCCGCCTCTTCGTCGACGAGGCCCACAGCCTCGGCGTCTTCGGCGCGAACGGCCGCGGCGTCTGCGAGCATTTCGGCCTCGAAGACGAGGTCGACCTCGTGATGGGTACGTTCTCGAAATCCCTGGCGACGGTCGGCGGCTTCGTCGCCGGCTCCGCCGAGGTCATCGACTACATCCAGCACAACGCCCGCGCCCAGATCTTCACCGCCGCGATCCCGCCCGCCGCCGTCGCGGCCGTCGACGCGGCGCTCGACATCCTCGAATCCGAGCCGGAGCGGCGCGCGCGCCTCTGGGAGAACACCGAGTACATGCGCCGGGAGCTCCAGGGCCTCGGCTTCCAGACCTGCGGTTCGCAGTCGCCGGTCATCCCGCTCCTGATCGGCGAAGACGCCGCGACCTTCCAGATGGCCAAACGGCTGCAGGACGAAGGGGTGTTCGTCAATCCCGTGATGACGCCCGCCGTGCCGCCGGGCCAGGGGCTGATCCGCACCTCCTACATGGCGACCCACGAGCGCGCTCATCTCGATCAGGCGCTCAGCGCCCTCGAGAAGATCGGCCGCGAGCTCGAGGTGATCTGAAGCTCGCAGGGTGCTAGGCGCCGCTGCGGCCCTCGGCCAGACGGATGCGCCCGATCCAGTCGTTCGCGAACTGCCGCGCGACGCGCCCGGAGCGGCCTCCCCGTTCGAGCGCATGGCGCAGCGCCGCCTCGCGCGCCGCCTCGTCGAGGACGGCGTCGCCCTCCTTCGAGAGCCAGTGCGCCACGATCGCGAGATAGGTCTCCTGATCGCACGGATAGAAGCCCAGCACGAGCCCGAAACGATCGGCGAGCGCGAGCTTCTCCTCGAGCGATTCGCCGTGATGGAGCTCGCCCGACGCATCGAGCCGGGCTTCGCGATTCTCCGCCATCGTCTCGGGCAGCAGATGCCGGCGGTTGCTCGTCACGATCACGCAGACGCGCGCGGGCCGCGCCTCGACACCGCCCTCGAGCGAAGCCTTCAGCTCGCGGAATCCGAGCTCGCTCGTGCCGAAGGAGAGATCGTCGCAGAAGACGATGAAGGCGTGGCGATCGGGGGCGGCGCGCGTGATGCGATGAAGCGCCGCGAGCAGCTCGGGGAGGGCGGCGAGATCGCCGCGGTCGACTTCGATGAGCCGCAGGCCGTGGCGCGCATGCCGCGTCAGCAGCCCGCGAACGGCGGAGGATTTGCCGGTTCCGCGGGAGCCATGGAGCAGGACGTCGTTGAAGGGGAGACCGGCGAGCAGCTGGCGCGTGTTCCGGTCGAGCGCTTCGATCGCCGGGGCGACGCCGATCAGATCCTCGAGATCGAAGCGGGCGACCGACTCGATCGGCTCGAGGCGGCCGAGGCCGCGACCGACACGCCAGCGGAACGCCTCGTGCGCAGCGAGCTCTTCGGGGCCCGGCGCGCGCCCGGCGAACGCGGAGAGCAGGCGACCGAACCCTTCGAGGAGCGGATCGAGGCGGGCGAGCAGGCGATCGACGACGTCGGACATGCGGGCGCCATTGTAGACTCTTTCGATGCCGAACGACGGGGAACGCGGGCGCACGGTATCGATCGGACTCTGCGACGACTGCCGCCACCACCGCGTGCAGACGAGCCGGCGCGGGAGCGCCTTCCATCGCTGCGATCGAGCGGAGCGGGAGCCCGCCTACCCACGCTACCCGCCGCTTCCGGTGCGGGCGTGCCCGGGTCACGAACCCGAGGAGCGGCCGAGCTCCGCCGATCCGGCCGAAGGCTCGAGCGAGGCCTGACCGCTCAGCGCGGGTCGAGCGGCGGCTCGACCAGCGCGAACATCGTCTCGAGAATGCGATAGGTCAGGCCCCAGACGAAATGGCGGCCGGGATCCCCTACGACGATCGCGGGAAACGACCGACCTTGCAGCTCCCGGATCGCATGGGTCGTGCGGCGCGACGCGTTCCGGAGCTCCGCGACGGGAAACCAGAAGGCCGAACGCACCTCCTGGAGGTCCAGCGCGAGCGACTGGTCTTCGGCGAGGTGGAAGGCATGGGCCGAGACGACCATGGGCTTCGGGGCACCCGAGCGACCGGTGAGATCGCAAAGATGGCCCAGATACTCCGCCCGCGAGAGCTCGAGCCCGACCTCCTCGCGCGTCTCGCGACGGGCCGCCGCAAGCGGCGATTCGTCGCTCGGCTCGAGTCGCCCGCCAGGAAAAGCCATGTGGCCCGACCACGGATCGCCCGGACGCATCGCGCGCTCGATGAACAGCACTTCCGCTCCGGCGGCGCCCGCGTCGCGGAGGATCATCGCGACCGCGGCGTAGGCGGGCCCGGGGGCCACCTGCCGGGGGGCCGCCCTCCGTGCCAGACCGGAGCGAACGAGATCGATCTTCACGCTGGCCGATCTTAGCGGCCCGATCGGCGGCGCGAAGTGCGCGCTCGGAGCGAGCGATGCACCGCGCTGCTAGGCTGCGGGATCCCATGGAACTCACGCGTGCCCCCCGACCCGATGCCCGGCGTCTCCTCCAGCTCGCTCGCGAGGATCGCCGCGCCGCCGAACGGTCGCTGGCCGAGCTTTCGCCCGAGAGGCAGGCCGAGCTCGTGCTCGATACCTCCCTTCCGATCCGCCGCCAGCTGATCGAGCTGCTGCCGGATCCGGAGGCGGTGATCCCGCTGCTCCCGGAAGCCGAGCTCTGTTACACCTGCCGGACGATCGGCCTCGAGGATGCGAGCTGGCTCCTCGCGCTCGCGACGAACGAGCAGATCGTCGCCTGCTTCGATCTCGACGTCTGGCGGGGCCTTCGCCTCGATCTCGCGCGCCTCGATACCTGGTTCGCCGCGCTCGCCGAGGCGGACGACGAGACGCTCGCGCGCGCGGCGCAGTCGATCGATGCCGAGCTGCTGGTGCTCTATCTGCGCGAGCACGTCGAAGTCTTCGTGAAGCCCGGCCCCCAGCAGGACCCCGACTGGACGCCGCCCGATCAATCCCAGACGCTCGAAGGCCAGTTCTATTTCGTCGCGCGCAATCCGGCAGACGACATCGCTCCGCTCGTGCAGCTCCTGCACGCGCTCTTCCAGGCCGACTACTGGCTCTATTTCCGGGCGATCCAGGGCGTCGTCGAGGAGCTGGTCCCCGAGATGGAAGAGTGGGCGCTGCGCTGGCGCACCGGACGCCTCGAAGATCTCGGTTTCCCGAGCTGGGATTCAGCGATGCGGATCTACGGATTCCTGCGGCCCGACAAGCTCGCCGAGCTGCCTCGCGAGGCACCGGTCCTCGATCTCGAGGGATTCGGACTTCCCGCCTGGACGTCGACGCTGCCGGCGGCGCGGGCAGAGGAGCGCGCGCTCTTCCGCGCGATCCGCGAGCTCGCGGCCGAAGAGCGCGGCGGCGTCTTCCATGCCCTGATCGCCCTCGCGAATCGGATCGCCGTGGCCGATCGGATGGCGTTGGGCGACCCGGAGTCCCTCCCGCGCGCGATCGAGAAGGCCACCCGACATGCGAGCGAAGGGCTCGAGCTGCTCGCGCGCGAACACGATCTTCCGCTCGAGGAGATCCTGCGCCGGGCGTCGCTCGAGCGATTGTTCCGGGTGGGCGTCAATCTCGATCGGAGCGCGGCACTCCCGGATCCGATCGAGTCGGAAGACCGGACCGAAGACGGCGCCGAGGTCGATCCCGACGACATCGCCTGACGATTCGAATGCCACTCGCAGGCCTGAATGCAGAGAGGCCCGCCAGCATCGAGCTGGCGGGCCTCATCAGGTCGGACCCACCACGATGCGGCGATCCTTCCTTCTCGAGGTTTCGACGACCCTTAGAGGTCGACGGCCTTCAAGGTCTTGCGCTTGTTGCCCATCGCGCGCTCTTCCGCGGTCTTGATCAGGCCCCGCACCGTCGCGTCGAGGGCTCCGTAGAACTCGCTGCCGACGTTGCACTTCTTGGTCGCCGCCTTGACGCGCGACTTCGAAATGATCAGATCGCCCGTCTTCGCCTTCTTCGCCGATCCCGCTGCCTTCTTCTTCTTGGCTGCCATCGCTGGCGTCCTCCCTCTCGGAACTCTTCGAGAGCTCCTCAATCTGCATCGCTCAATCTGGATCCCTTGACCGGATCGATTGATTCAGATCGCCCGCCGAAGACCGAACCCGAAACATCGAATTCGGGCGTTTCGCGGGCCCCCCATGGCTCGTTCCGCAGGTCATGCCCCTGCTCGAACGGCGCGATCATAAACGTTTCGGTCCCCGTGTCAATCAAAAATGGCCTCATTTTGGCCTGTAACGGGCGAACTCGCGGGTTTAGCCTCCGCCGTCGTGCCGCGAAGGCGGCGCGAGCTTGGCTGCGAGGGCGGATTCCGTATCCTGCGGCGCGTCCGGGACGGCCGAATTCGGGCCTTCCAGCGCGTTTCCGACCCGACTCCTCCATACCGCCCTCCCGGCGACCACCGCTGGAGAACCGGACCCGACGCCTCGAATGCACCCCGCTTCTCCCCGATCAGAGCACTTCGAGACGCGGGACGGAGTCCGGCTTCACACCCTCGTCTGGCCGGCCGATCCCGCCGTCGGTACGCGGGCCGGATCGCCGGTCGTGCTGCTGCACGGCGGCGGCGCCAACGCCCATTGGTGGGACCACCTCGCGCACCGGCTCGCGACGCGCCATCCCGTCCATGCCCTCGACTTCCGGGGGCACGGCGATTCGGAGTACCCGGCCACGCGCCGCGTCGGCGCCTTCGGCGACGATCTCGAAGGACTCGCCGCCTGGCTCGGCCGCGACGATCTGGTGCTGATCGGCCATTCCCTCGGCGCCACCGTCGCCCTCGACCATGCGAGCCGTCACGCCGCGACCCGCGCGATCGTACTCGTCGACCTCGCGCGCGGCGGCGCGCCCGCCACCGGACGCCGCGCACGTCTCGCGCTCTCGCTCCGGCGCACCTACCGCACGCGGGACGAAGCGATCGAACGCTTCCGCTTCCTCCCCGAATCGAGCCATGCCAGCGAAGCGCTGCGCGCCGCGATCGGTGCGCATTCGGTACGCGAAGAGCCGGACGGACGCTTCGGATACAAATTCGATCCCGGCTGGTTCGCGCTGCCCCCGAAGCCCCGGCCCGATCTCGCTCGCGTCACCTGCCCGGCGCTGCTCGTGCGCGGAAGCGAGAGCACTCTGCTGACGCCCGAAGCGGCGCGGGACTTCGCGAGCGAGGTGAAGGACGCGCGGCTCGTCGAGATTCCCGAGGCCGGACATCACGTCCTCGTCGACCAGCCCGGGCGATTGCTCGCCTGCATCCAGGCATTCATCGCCGAGACGGTCGATCGACCCGACGCCGACCGCCGGGAGCCGAGCCGCGACGCATCCCCGTCCGGAAGCTCCGCTCCGGCCTAGCAAACGGCGGCATCGGATCCCTCAAGTCCCCGCCGCGTCGGGCGATGGAGGCTCATCGACGCGCATCAGCTCTGCGATGCCCGGGGCAGGGGGATCCACCGATGGTCTCGAACATCGATTCCACGCGAATCAGCGGGCCCTCCCGATCGAACTCCGGGTCCGCACCGAACGAAGCCGCCCGAACGCAGCCGCAGCCTCCGGCGAGGAGTGACGACGGCGACGTCCGCCTCTCGCTCTCCGAGGCCGCGAGGCGTCTCTCGGGCGCGTCCATCTCCGCCGGCGAAGTCGCGTCGAGCCCGAATCGGGCGGCTCCCACCCGGATCGACGAATCGCCGCCGCCCGTGCGCGCAGCGCACGGCGAAGAGTTCGTCGTCGATGGCGATGGCATCGAGAGCCGATCCGCAGACCGGGCCGCCCCGACCGGCCCCGCCTCCGCCTATCGCGACGCCCCGCGCAGCGCGGTCGGCGCACGCATCAGCATCCGCGCCTGATCCGCGGTCACGCCGCGAGATCCGGGGCATTTCCCCGAGCACGTCTCCCGGAAACGCCCGGGAAGCGAGGAAGATCTGAAGTCCGGCCCCCTCTTCGCCCGATGGGGCCTGTAGTCCGGATCCGATCGGCTCTCCGCCACACGTCACCCCCAACGAACGAGCAGAACCCACCCCGATCCCACATGTTCGACCAGCCGATCGCCGACTTCATGAATCGCCGAGCCCTTTCGGGCGATCCCGAGACCCCGCTCGCCGAGGTCGTACGGCGGATGTCCGACGGAATGCAGAGCGCCTTCGTCGTGTGCGAGGCGGGCGTCCCCGTCGGCCTGATCACCGAGCGGGACGTCATCGTCGTCCTCGCACGCGTCTTCGAGGGTGTCGACCATTCCGGAACACGCGCTGGCGACGTCATGACAGCGCCGGTCCATACCCTGATCGAGTCCGCACCGATGGGCGAAGTCGTCCGCATCATGAAGGAGCGCGGCTTCCGGCGCGTCCCGATCGTCGACGACGAGAATCGCCTCACCGGCATCCTGAACATCACCGAGCTCCAGAACGCCACCAACGCCGCCCTCGAGAAACGCGGGCGCGACCTCGAAGACGCGGTCCTCGCGCGCACAGCGGAGCTGCAGGCCGCGAACGCGCGGCTCGAGGAGCTCACGCGCCAGGACGGCCTGACGGGCCTGCTCAACCGCCGCGCGATGGCCGAACGGATCGACGAGCTCCATGCGATCGCCCGCCGTCACGGACATCCGTACGCGGTGATCCTGCTCGACATCGACCATTTCAAGCTCTACAACGACACCCAGGGCCATCCGGCCGGCGATGGCGTGATCCGACGCGTGGGCAACTGCTTCCGCGACGCGATCCGCACCTCCGACTCGGTCTATCGATACGGCGGCGAGGAGTTCCTGATCCTCCTGCCCGAGACGGACGTCCGGGGCGCAGCGCTCGTGACCGAGCGGATCCGGTCCGCGATCGCCGCCCGCGCGATCGCGCACCCGGCTTCGCCCACGGACAGACACGTCACGGTGTCCCTGGGTTACACCGACGTGTCCACCCGTGAAACTGCCGATTCACTGACCTGGCAGGACGTCGTCCAGCGGGCGGATGAAGCCCTCTACCGGTCGAAGCAGGGGGGTCGCAACCGCGCGACGTCCTGGTCGGCCGACGCCTAGCGCCCGCTTCATACACCTCGGACGGATCGCCATTGCATTCCGATCCGGCCCGGAGCATGCTCGGGTCCGGGGGTGGGCATCGATTGATCACGGTGGCTCTCGCGGCGACGATCGACTCGACGGGCGAATGCGTCTGGCGCGCCATCACCGATCCCGCGCAGCGGCTGCTCTGGGACGACCGGATCCTCGGCGCGATCGGGTCGACGCCTGGCGGATCCCCGCGACGTCGATCGATCCGAACCCCCTCACGACCGCCGACCGCTGCCGCGATCCACGAAGCGCGATGGCGGTTTCTCTGGGCGGGAATCCCGCTCGTGCTGGTCGACGAGATCCATCGGACCGAAGGCCACGAGCGTTCTTTCGGCCGCTTCTCGATCGGCTCGATGCGCTTCGATCAGACCCTCGCGATCTCGGAAGAGCGCGACGACGGCGGACCGCGGTCCCGCCTGGCGATGAAGCTCGTCGCCAACAACACGATCGCCGTCTTCGGAGAGCTGATTCCGCGGCTCGAAGTCCAGCGGCTCGCCATCGAATACGTCGACACGACGCTGCGACTCGTCCGCAAACACTGCGAAGCCCAGACGCCTGCCCCGATCGACGTGCAGCTCGCACACTAGGCCCGCATGCGACCGGGCCCGTGCCGACCGATCCGCGACCGCGTCGCGCGCGCGCCCCCCCCGCTCAGAGCACCTCTTCCGCGAGGATCCGCAGCGCACGCACGTCGCCCGTGCCAGCGAGCAGCGATCCGACGTGCCCCCGACTGCCGGCCGCCTTCCAGGCCGCGAGCCGATCGCGGATCCGCTCCGCCGGCCCGACCAGCGCGACCTGATCGACGAGCGCGTCCGGCACTGCCGCGATCGCCTCGTTCTTCTTGCCGTCGAGGTAGAGATCCTGGATCCGGATGGCGGCATCCTCGAATCCCATCCGCTTCGCGTAGTCGTTGTAGAAGTTCTTCCCGCGCGCGCCCATGCCGCCGATGTAGAGCGCGAGATGGGCCTTCACGGGCATCCGACATTTCTCGACGTCGTCTCCGAGGGCGACCACGCAGAAGGGTGCGATCTCGAATTGATCGAGCGATTTGCCGCCGCCGGCCTTCGCGAAGCCCTCGGCCAGGGAAGACTCGAAGAGATCGAAGCGCTCCGGATTCATCCAGACGGGGAAGACGCCGTCGGCGACCTCCGCCGCGCACGTCATGCCCGCCGACGAGATCGATGCCGTGAAGATCCGCAGCGCCGGATCGCCGTGGAGGATGCTCTTCAGCGGCTTGCCGAGACCACTCGCGCCGGGGCCGTGATAGGGGATCTGGTAGTGGAAGCCCTCGTGTACGAGCGGCTCCTTGCGGGCGACGATCTTGCGGACGATCGAGACGTATTCCCGGGTTCGCGTGAGCGGACGACCGTAGGCGACGCCGTGCCAGCCCTCGACGACCTGCGGACCGGAAGGGCCGAGGCCGAGCACGAAGCGTCCGCCCGACAGCGCGTAGAGCGTCATCGCCGTCATGGCCGTCATCGCCGGCGTCCGCCCGGGCATCTGCATGATGGCGGTGCCCACGTCGATCTTCGTCGTCTGCGCGAGAATCCACGCCGCGGGCGAGACGGCATCCGATCCATAGGCCTCGGCGGTCCAGACCGACGAATAACCGAGCCCCTCTGCCTCGCGGATGAGGTCGATCGGTACGCTCATCGTGGCCGGTGAATATCCCGCGATGATGCCGAGCTTCATGATTTTCCTCCCTGTTCGGAAGTCTCGTCGCCCTCCTGCTCGGGGGCGACGAGAGGCAGATCGATCTGGAAGATCGCGCCGCGTCCGGGCGGCGAGAGGACCTGCAGGCGGCCCCCGTGGCGCTCGATGATGCCATGCGAGAGCGAGAGGCCCAGCCCCGTTCCCTGGCCGACCTCCTTCGTCGTGAAGAAGGGATCGAAGATGCGCGAGCGGATCGATTCGGGGATGCCGGGCCCCGTGTCTTCGAACTCGATGCGGACGCCTTCCTGCGTCGGCTCCGTCCGCACGAAGATCTTGCCGCCGTTCTCGAGGACGTCGCAGGCGTTCATGAGCAGGTTCAGGAAGACCTGGTTCAGCTGGCCCGGATAGCAGCGCACTTCGGGCAGGGGACGGTAGTCGCGGACGACTTCGATCGATCCCTTGAAGCGCGGCTCCATCAGGGCAATCGTGCGATCGATCTCGTCGCAGAGCTGGGCCGACTGCAGATCGGCCTGATCCATGCGCGAGAACGTCCGCAGATCCTGGACGATCTGCTTGACGCGCTCGGTGCCTTCGCGGCTTCGCTTCAGGAGCTTCGTGATCGCGTCGCGGACCTTGGTCGTATCCTCGCCGCGCTCCTGGGCCCGCGCGAGCTTCTCGATGAACTCGTCGAGGAGCTGGAGGTTCGCATGGACGAAGCCGATCGGGTTGTTCAGCTCGTGGGCGACGCCGGCCACGAGCTGGCCGAGGCTCTTCAGCTTCTCGCTCTGCATGAGCTGCATCTGGATCTCGCGCAGCTCGCGCGTCCTCTCCTCGACGCGCGCCTCGAGGGATTCGTTGAGCTTCGCGATCTCGTCGAAGGCCTTCGCGTTCTCGATCGCGATCGAGCTCTGATTGGCGAGGGTCCGCAGCAGCTGGCGATCGTCGGCGGCGAGCCGTTCGCCCGAGAGCTTGCGGCCCACGGCGATGACGCCGAGCAGATCGACACCGAAGAGGATCGGGACGAGCAGCTCGATCTCGAGCGAGTCGTAGATGTCCCAGCAGCTCTCGCGGTGGTCGGGATCGGGATCATCGTCGAAGTCGGCGCGCGACAGCTCCTCGCGGCGCATCCAGAGATGCTTCCAGATCGGATGATCGGAGGGGATCTCGGTATCGATCTCGGACTGCTCCCAGTCGCCGCGCCAGGCCGAGACCCGCAGCACGCGATCGCGATCGTCGAAGAGCAGCACCATCGCCCGCGAGACGCCCATCGTATCCGTCAACGCGACGAGGATCCGGTCGCCGATCTCGCTCATGGAGAGCATCGAGACCATCGCCTCGGAGATCTCGCGCACCGCCTGTCGATAACGCGAACGATCGCGATCGAAGAAATTGTCGACGAGCCGCTGCATCCGCTCGCGCACGGGGTTGAAGGCCAGGATCGCGAGAAACAGCATCACGACCTGCACACTGCGGACGTGGACGCCGTAGCGGGAGACGAGCTCGTCGGCGAAGGTGATCATGAAGGCGAAGACGCCCGTGATCGCGAGGGTCGCCGCGCCGTAGGCCGCCGAGGAGCGCGCCGCGAGCCGGAACTCGAAGAGCTGCTTGCGCACCATCCCGTACGCGACGGCGACCGGAAAGAACCCGACCCAGAGCAGCGAGACGTACCAGGGCAGCGCGCTCGGCACGAGCCACTCGCCGAGGAGCGCCAGCAGGGCCGGGAGCAGACTGACGATGCCCGCGACCAGCATGAGATCCGCGCGATCGCCGATGCCCGCCTGCTGCGCCTGACGCCGGCTCGCCGCGAGGATTCCGAGCGAGGCGAGCGAGACGCCGATGCCGAAGATGAAGGCGCTCGTCGCGATCCACGCCGGCGGGATCGCCAGCGTCGACTGACCGACGATCGCCAGCAGGATCACGCCGGCGAGCGCGTACGGCACGAGTCGAACGCGCCTGCGCTTCGCGACCCAGCGCGGCTCGATCGGGTAGGTCGTGAAGAGATGGAAGGTCGTCGCGCCGAGGAAGGGCAGGGTCGCGAGCACGCGGGTGGGCGCCCAGGGAATGATGTCGACGCGGATCGCGCTCGAGATGAGAACCGACATCGTCGAGCAGTAGAGCAGCAGCGCCCAGGATTCGGGCGACGCCTGGCGGGTCCACCAGACGCCGAGTGCGACCGCGAGATAGAGCGAGCTGACGAGCAGCAATCCCAGATGCAACAGCACGTCGGAGGGCTTTTCGACTTCGTCCGCCGAGACGGGAAGCAGCGGGACGGAGATGACCTTGCCGTCGGGCTTCTTCAACCGGTACTCGGCGACGACGCCCGTCGCGAGCTTCGGCCGCCAGAGACTCTCGAGGGCCGGTACGCCGTCGACGCTGAGAAGCTGATCCCCCTCTTCGACGCCCAGCCCGGCCGCCGCGGCGCTCATCGCATGCACGACCGGCATGCCCGCGATGATCGAGGTCCGCACGGGCAGATGCGGGCCGGTGCGCGGCGAGACGAGGACGAAGACGGAGAGACCGATCCCGAGCAGCGCCCAGATCGCGGCGAGCGTGCCCGTCAGCTGCCGTGTCCATCGCGTCGCCTCGGAATGCATCGAACGAGCGCCTCTCCGGTCCGCCATCGCGGGAGCGTCCGGGAGACGTGCGCTCCCGGTGCGGCCGGCGGGCCGGCATCGCGGGGCCGCGCGCGAGCGGGCCCGACCGATCCACCGACTTCACGAGGCGCGGCGGGAAAGTAGCGAAGGAAAGCCGGCGCCCCGGCTGGACGCCGCGGAGCGCCGGCAGACCCGGCAGGCTGGGGATCTCAGCGGGGCCCGGCTTCCTGTGCCAGGGCTTCCGGCGTGAGCGGCGTCGGGGGCGGGCCGTAGTTGTAACCGCGGGTATTGAGCACGACGACGCCCGGTTGGATCTCGATGCCCGAGACGCCGGCGCGGCTGGCCTTGTCGGTGTCTTCGACGGAAACGAAGGGATTGGTCGCCGGCGCGGCTGGCGCCGCCGGTGCCTCGCCCGGTTGGGCTCGCGCCGGATCGGCGCCCGCCTCCGGGCGCGCGGCGCGTTCGGCGGCGGCGACGAGCGCCGGGTCGACGCTCATGAGCGCTGCGTCGTCGGCTCGAACGACGTCGACCCCGGGCGAGAGAAGCGAGATCGTCGCCATCAGACAGGCCAGGCCGAAGACCTCGCCGAGCCTTCTCCAGGGCCTGGTCCAGGCCTCGCTCCAGGGCTTCGCTTGGATGCGCATCGCGCAGGCACCTCGCCGGAATCGGACCGGACGTCGATCGCCGCGGCCTCGCGCCGGGCGGTCGTTCGCTCCCGTCGTTTCGGGCCATCGGCCATGGCGCGAAGGGGCTTGAGGGCGCGAATCACACCCGACTGCGTCGGCCCCGGGGCGGGGCGGCAGAAGCCGGTCAGATGCCCGAGCCGCCCGATTCGGCCTGGACGTGGATCCCGCATTCCTTCAGCCCGTCGCTCTCCCACCACCATCGCCCCGCCCGCGGATCGTCGCCGGGGCCGATCGCCCGGGTGCACGGCTCGCAGCCCACCGACGGATACCCCTCGCGATGGAGCCGATTGACCGGGACCTTGTGCTCGCCCACGTAGTCGAGGACCTGCTCGTGGGTCCAATCCGCCAGCGGCGCGAGCTTGACGATTCCGCCCATGCCCGGATCGATCGCGAGCTTTCGCGTCTGCGCGCGGTTCAGGTTCTGATCCCGCCGCAGACCGGTCACGTAGGCGTCGAAGTCCGCCAGATAGCGGCGCATCGGGAGCACCTTGCGGATCTGGCAGCATTGCTTGCGATTCTCGACCGACTCGTAGAACGCGTTCATGCCCTTGGCGCGCACCATCGTCTGGACCTCCCCTGCGTCGGGAAAGACCACCTCGACCTGCTTGTCGTAACGGTCGCGGACGCGGTCGATCAGGTCGTAGGTCGCGGCGTGGAGCCGGCCGGTATCGAGCACGAAGATCCGGGTCGTGGGATCGATCGCGTGGAGCATGTCGATGAGGACCATGCCCTCCGGTGCCCCGAACGAGGAGGAGAGGGTGAGCCGGGGATGAAATTTTTCGACAGCCCAGGTCAGGATTTTGTCGGCGGACCAGGACTCCAGCGCGTCGCCCCGGATCAAGTCCAAGATCTCGTCAGAAAAAGGCTTTCTCGCGAGCGAGTCGACTGCAACCAGGGCCATGGGGGGATTCCTCGACCGATCGAGCTCGGTTCGCCCGATCCAGGGGATTCAGATCGGGCGGCGTCGGGATTTTCTGAGTACTACACGGCGCTCGGCTCGGCAATTTCCCGATTGATTTGATCAGTTTTACGAAGGTCGTAGGCCGGAAATGTAGACCGGAAGGAAGGTCGCTCAGTCCGTCGACCCGCCGCGTCGGGCCTCGAGCGCTGCCAGGGCGGCTTGCACTTTGTCTTCCATCCGAACGCCCGGCTTGTCGCGCCGCTCGTCCATCTTGATCACCGTCCCCACCCGGACCGCGCCGGCGGCGAAGACCGCCTCCTGCATCGCCGCAATCAGCGGGAAGAGATCGGCGGGATCGCCCTCGAGCGTCGTGAACATCGAATCGAGCTGCCAGCGCACGCGATCCTGCGCCTCGAGCACCGCGATCGCCGCCGCCACGAAGCGCGAGACCGAGGCGCCGACGCCGACCGGAGAGATGCTGATCGCCGCGATCGCCATGTTGGCCTCATCTCCGCGCGCCCGGCTCCGCGAGTCCGGGCCCCGATTCCGAACGCGCGCCCGGCCAGCCCGCCGGCCGCCGCCACGGCCGGACCGCTTCGGTCTCGAGATGCAGGCGCACCAGCTCCCCGATCGTCACGCCCATGCGTGGATGAACGAGCGACGGCGCGAGCTCGGCGAGCGGAAGCAGAACGAAGGCGCGCTCGTGGGCACGCGGATGCGGGACGACGAGGTCGGGCAGATCGATGCAGCGCTCGCCGAAAAAGAGCAGATCGAGATCGACGCGCCGCGGCCCCCAGCGCTCGGCCGCCCCGGAGCGATCCCGGCCGAGCAGGATCTCGATCGATTGGAGCCGGTGCAGGAGCGCCTGCGGCGAGAGCCAGCTTCGCAGGCCGAGCACCGCGTTGAGATAGGCTGCCTGGCCCGGCGGCCCGATCGGATCCGTCTCGTAGACCGTCGACGCACCCAGCAACAGGAGATCCGATTCACTCTCGAGCGCGCGCACGACGGCGGCGAAGGTCGCCTCCCGATCGTCGAGATTCGCGCCCACGGCAACGAAGACGAGCTCGCCTCCTTCTCGCATGGCCTTCTTCCTCCGAGCCGGCCCGCCGGCTTCGCGGAAGATAGTGCGACTCGCGTATCCTGGGCCCATGTCCCCTGCCGATCCCGCCGCGCCGCCGCCGACCCTGCTCGCCATCTGCGTCGGAACACCGCGGGATGTCGAATGGCAGGGGAAGCCGCTGCGCACGAGCATCTTCAAATCGCCGGTGGCGGGGCCGGTCGAGGCGGGCCGCCTCGGTCTCGCGGGCGATGCGCAAGCCGACCTCTCGGTCCACGGAGGGGTCGACAAGGCGGTCTACGCATACGACGCCTCCAATACGGCCTGGTGGCGCACGCAGCTCGCCCGCCCCGATCTCGGCCCCGGCGCCTTCGGCGAGAATTTCACGCTCGCGGGCGCACCCGACGCCGAGGTCTCGATCGGCGACCGCTTTCGGATCGGCAGTGCCTGCTTCGAGGTCAGCCAGCCGCGGCAGCCGTGCCTGAAGCTCGCCCGCCTCTTCGAAGACGCGAGCTTTCCGAAACGGTTCCTCGCGAGCCTGCGCGTCGGCTACTACCTGCGCGTCGTCGCGCCCGGGCGCGTCGCGGCGGGCGATCCCGTCGTCCGCGTCGCACACGATCCCACGAGCCTCCCGATCCCCGAGCTGGTCTCGATCTGGCTGGGGAGAGCGGACGAGTCCGCGCTGGAGCGCGCCGTGAACCTCGAAGCCCTGGCCGATGCATGGCGCCTGCCGCTGCGTGAAAGGCTCGAGGCCGCTCGCGCCTGAGGCGCCGATTCGCCGTGCGCCCGGCGCGCACGCGCGCGGACGCGCACGCGACGGCAGCTCGCTGCCGCCGAGCCCGCCCCGAGCCGCGATCTGCCCTCGTTCGGGCGGCGTGCTCGCCTTACACTCGCCGCGATGCGCTCCTCCGCCCCGATGCCGCCCGACCGAATCGCCCCGCCCCCCGTCGAGCCTGCGGCGTCCGACGCGCTTCCGGAGACCCTCGCTCCCGCGCTCGTCTGCGAAGTCCCCGGGCCGGTCTCCCGCGCGCTTGCCGCCCGCCTCGCCCGCGTCGAGAGCCGGAACGTCACCGCCCTCGATCCCGTTCCGATCTTCTGGGAGCGCGCCCGGCACGCGAACCTCTGGGACGTCGACGGCAATCGTTATGTCGACCTGACGGCGGCCTTCGGCGTCGCGAACGTCGGCCACGCCCATCCCGACGTGGTCCACGCCGTCGCGCATCAGGCCGAGCTGTTGCTCCATGGCATGGGCGACGTCCATCCGGCGCGCGTGAAGGTGGAGCTGCTCGAGAAGCTCGCTTCGATCTATCCGCGCGGCGCACGCGGCGGCGACGCCCCGGAAGTCCGCGGCGTCCTCTCGTCCTCGGGCTCCGATGCGGTCGAGACGGCGATCAAGACGGCGATGCTGGCGACGGGGCGCGCCGGCATCATCGCCTTCGAGGGCGCCTATCACGGGCTCTCGTTCGGGGCGCTCGACTGCACCTGGCGCGACGATTTCAAGCAGCCCTTCACGGCACGACTGCCCGGCGCGACGCGCTTCGCGCGCTACGGCGATCTCGACGACGTCCGGCGCGTCGCTTCGCTTCCGGGCGAGGCGATCGGCGCGGTGCTGGTCGAGCCGATCCAGGGGCGCGGCGGCGAGCGGGTCCCTCCGGAAGGCTTCCTGACCGGGCTGCGCGCGTTATGCGACGAGCGCGGCTGGCTGCTCGTCGCCGACGAGATCTACACGGGCCTCGGGCGCACCGGCGCGCGCTTCGCCTGCGACCACGAAGGCGTCGTCCCCGATCTGCTGTGCATCGGCAAGGGGCTGGCGTCGGGCATGCCGCTCTCCGCCTGTCTCGGCCTGGCCCGTTGCTTCGACGCCTGGCCGCGCTCGACCGGCGAGGCGCTGCACACCCAGACTTTCCTCGGCCATCCGGCGAGCTGCGCGGCGGCCCTCGCCTCCCTCGCGGTGAGCGAGCGCTGGGCATTGCCGGAGCGCGCGAAGACCGTGGGGGAGACGGTGATCGAGCGGCTCGGGCAGGGGCTCGCGGGCGCAGAGGCCGTCGCCGAGGTCCGTGGGCGCGGGCTGATGATCGGCATCGAATGCGTTCGGCCCGAGATCGCCCACGTCGCTGCGCAGGCGATGCTCGAACGAGGGCATGTGCTGCTGCCGTCGGGCCCGGGCGGGCGCGTCCTCTCGCTGACACCGCCGCTCTCGATCAGCACCGCCGCGCTCCTGGCGGCCTGCGATGCGATCGTCGAATGGCTGACCTCGCCCGCCGGTGCGAACGGACGGCGGGCATGACGAGCGCGAAGCAGGCAGAGGGACTCGCCGATCGGGCGCACCTCGAAACGGCGATCCTCGCGTGGATGGGCGAGCCCGATGCGGCCCGCGACGAAGCCCGCTTCGAGGCGCTCGCGCTCGGACTCTTCCGTTTTCAATACGGCGCCTGCACGCCCTATCGACTCTATTGCGATGCCCTCGGCCGGAACCCGGGCTCGGTCGCGTGCGCGAACGACGTTCCTGCCGTCCCGACCGGGGCCTTCAAGGAATTCGCTCTGCGCTGCTTCCCCGAAGAGGAGACGATCCTCACCTTCCACACCAGCGGCACCGCGACCGATCGCCGGGGCGCTCTCCACCTCGACACACTCGCCCTCTACGAGACCTCGCTCCTCGCGAGCCTGCGCCGCTGCTTCCTCACCGATCTCCAGGACGCGCGCCCGACCATGCGCTTTCTCGCGCTCTCGCCGGTCCACGCCCCCGACTCGTCCCTGACCCACATGTTCGCGACCCTCGCCGCCGCCCACGGCAGCGAAGCGAGCGGCTACGACCTGAAACCCGAAGGCCTGGATCTCGCGTCGCTCGCGCGGGCGGTGGCGGCGGCGCAGCGAAGTGATCGGCCCGTCGTGATCGCCGGGACGTCGTTCGCCTTCGTGCACTTTCTGGATGCTGCGGAGGCGAACGCACTGGATGCGACGGCGGCGATCGACTGGCGCCTGCCGCGAGGATCGCGGGTGCTCGAGACCGGAGGCTTCAAGGGAAGAAGCCGGGAGGTTCCGCGGGACGCATTGCGGGCGGCGATCGCGGAGCGGTTCGGGATTCCGGAGCGGGCCGTGCTGAATCAGTACGGCATGACGGAGCTCGGCAGCCAGTTCTACGACTCGACGCTGATCGATCCGACGGGGCCGCGGCGCAAGCTCGCTCCGCCGTGGACGCGCGTGCGCTGCGTCGATCCGGATTCTGGGGAGGACGTGCCGACGGGGGAGGTCGGCGTCGTCGTGATCCACGATCTCGCCAATACCGGGAGCGTCGCGGCGATCCAGACCGCGGACCTCGGGCGCGTGATTCCGGCGGAGGCGGGCGACGGCTTCGACGTGCTGGGCCGCGCCGAGGGCGCAGAGCTGCGCGGCTGCGGCATCGCGGTCGAGGCGATGCTCGGCGGGCAGCGAGCAGGCGGGGCGGGCGGGCGATGAGCGGGCTCGAGATCCGATGGCCCGATGCCGCCGCCGAGCGCGTGCGCGCGGCTCAGGGTCGCCTCACACGGGCAGGCGAAGCCCTGCGCGAGCGTTCGCTCACGGATCGCATCGCGGCCGTCGCGCGGGTGCTCGACGACTGGACGAAGCCGGACTCGCCGTGGCGCCGCGAGCTGATCGAGGCGTTCTCGCAGACGAGCGCCTTCGACCACGGCACGATCGCCGAGGGCCTCGAGAGCGCCCTGCGTGCCTGGCAACCCGCGCACCTGCGAGCCGCAGCCGAACGCGAGCTGGCCTGCGTGCTCGCCGCTGCGGACGGATCGCCGCCTCGCCGCGCGCTCGCGCCCTTCGATTGGACGGCCGTGCTCGCCGGCGGAACGATCCCGATGCCGACGCTGCTCTCGTCGCTCCTGCCCCTCGTGCTCGGCTCGCCCGTGCTGCTGCGGGAGAGCTCGAAGGATCCGGTGACGGGCAGCCTCCTCGCCCGTTCGCTCGCGGAGCGCGACAGCGACCTCGCCCGCGCGTTCGAGCCGATCGAGTTTCCGACCGACGATGCGGACGCCTTCGCGAGCCTGCTCGGCGCGCCCTGCGTCGTCGCGACCGGCAGCGACGAGACGATGCAGGCGATCGCGGCGCGCCTGCGGCCCGAGCAGCGATTCGTCGCCTACGGTCATCGCGTCTCGATTGCCGTGCTCGGCCCGGCGACCCCGTCCGATCGCGACGCGATCGCTCGCGAGCTCGCACTCGACGTCGCGCGCTGGGACCAGACCGGCTGCCTGTCTCCGATCGCGGGCTATCTCGTCGGACTCGGAGACGACGATTGCGCGGCGTTCGCGCGAGCAATGGCCGATGCACTCGAATCGCTGTCGAAGACGATGCCGCGAGGCGAGCTCCCGGTCTCGGCGCGAGCGCTGCTCTCGGCCGAACGGGCCGATGCGCGCATGCGGGCCGCATCGGGTCGGGCGGCACTCTTCGAACGCACCGATGCCGTCGTCGTCCTCGAGTCCCGGGCGGGCGCGGGTCCGGCACCGCTCCATCGCTTTCTGCGCCTCTTCCCGTTGCCGTCACTCGCCGGCCTGCCCGCCGCCCTCACGGCGCTCGGTGCCCCGCTCTCGAACGTCGCCGTCGCCGGATTCGCAGCGAACGAGCGCGCCGGCCTCGATCCGATCCTCGAGCGGTTCGGCGCGTCGCGCGTCACGGTGCCCGGACGGCTGCAGACGCCGCCGATCGACTGGCCACGCGATGGTCAACCGCTCTTCACTCCGCTCGCGCGCTTCGTCCAGCATTCGGGCTGAACGGCATCCTCCGCTTCGAGCCGCCCTCCCTCGGCTGGGCACCTTCCGACCCGGGTCGACGAGCAAAGGGGTTCGGTCGGTCGGATTCAGACTGTCGGGGGACCTGAGTCGGATGGATCACCGACTTCGGGTACTTGATTCTCTCTATGCTACCCGCGGGCGAAGACGACTGGCGTCGCCACGATCACCTCGGGATCGCATCGGACTGCACCGGACCGCGAATGGGAATCGGGCGGCTTGTACGACGTTCGGCTCGCACTCACCGACATGGCGAATCAACTGAAGGCCTGCCGGGCTCGTGAAGGCTTGACCTTGCAGCAGCTCGCGAACCGCTGCGGTGTCGCGGCGAGCACGATCCACAAGATCGAGTCCCAGCAGATGGTGCCGACGGTCTCCGTTCTGCTGAAGATCGCTCGCGGGCTCGGATGCCGTCCCGAGGAGCTCGTCCGGGATCGCTGGAACGAGCCCGAAGCCGGGCGGATGGATCCTCAGGACGGCGCGAGCGAAGCGACGGACGATCCGCCCTTTTTCGACAGCGGCGTCGGCGCCTGGCGGGTCGATCTCGGCCGCGGCGATCGCTTCGACCCCCTCACCCTCGACCCGGGCCAACGGGCCACCCTCTTCATCGAACGCGGCCGCGGCGAGATCGGGACCCATTCGCGGCGCATGCGGGTCGCCGCCGGCGATTGCATCGAGATCGAAGGGGAGCAGTTCGCGGTTTCGAGCGAGCCCACCCATCCCCTGGCGGCGCTGCTGATCGTGTCGCCAGCCGGGCGCATGGCACTGGTCTTCGGCCCCCCGAACGCCGCGCCGCGACCGCGGCTCCGGCCGAGCCAGCCCCAGGCCTGATCGGGCCCGGGGGCAGCCCCGACGCGACCCGGCCGAGCCCCGATCGCGCTCTCGCTGGCCGCGATTTCTTCAATCTGGATAACGACTTGTCCCATTCGGACTGTTTCGGTCCTCTATTTACAGCACCAATTCGGTCCGATATCGTGCGCGGCGTCCCAGCCCCGTCTCGAACCGCGAGGAGCCCGCGTGTTCCGACTCAGCAAAACCACCGATTACGGCATCGTCCTGATGGCCCAGCTCGCGAGCTCGCCGGACCGGACCCCCCAGAATGCCCGCGAGCTCGCACAATCCGCCGACCTCCCGATCCCGATGGTGAGCAAGATCCTGAAGGCCCTCGCCCGGGAAGGTCTGCTCGTCTCCCAGCGCGGATCGAAGGGCGGCTACCAGCTCGCGCGGCCGCCGGAGTCGCTGACGGTTTCGGAGATGATCCGGGTGCTCGACGGGCCGGTCGCGTTGACGGATTGCGCGATCGGGCCCGCGCTCTGCTCCCACGAATCGCTCTGCAGCGTGCGCGAGCCCTGGCAGCTCATCAGCCGTGTCGTCGAGAAGGCCCTCGCCGACGTGACGCTCGCCGACCTCGTGCAGCGGCGCGCGAGCGCATCGATGCCGAGCGTGAGCCACGCGCTCCAGATCGAGCGCACGGCGCCGCCGCCGGTGGCCAGGGAGTGAGCACCATGCCGCCGACGACGACGACAACGACGACCAATGAGCCGACGAGCAATTCCCGAGCGGAGCCGACGATGGAAACGACGACCACGAATCCCGACAAGCCTGCGCCGAATGCCCAGCTCGAGCGCCTCGCGAAGCAGGACTACAAATACGGCTTCGTGACCGACATCGAAGAAGATCGGATCGCCCCCGGCCTGACGGAAGACGTCGTCCGCCTCATCTCGCAGAAAAAGCGCGAGCCCGAGTGGCTGCTCGAGTTCCGTCTCAAGGCCTACCGCCGCTTCCGCGAGATGCTGGCCGAGAACGCAGCAGGGCCCGAGTGGGCCAATGTCCACTATCCGCCGATCGACTACGACGCGATCGTCTACTACTCGGCACCGAAGCAGAAGAAGAAGGTCGAGAGCCTCGACGAGATCGATCCGCAGCTGCGCGAGACCTACGGCAAGCTCGGCATCTCGCTGCTCGAACAGAAGCGGCTCCACGGCATCGCCGTCGACGCCGTCTTCGACAGCGTCTCGGTCGCGACGACCTTCCGGGCCGAGCTCGAGAAGAAGGGGATCCTCTTCTGCTCGTTCTCCGAGGCGGTCGAACATCATCCCGAGCTCGTGCGCAAATACCTCGGGAGCGTCGTCCCTTATTCGGACAACTTCTTCGCCTGCCTGAACTCCGCGGTCTTCAGCGACGGCTCGTTCGCCTACATCCCGAAAGGCGTGCGCTGCCCGATGGAGCTCTCGACCTATTTCCGCATCAACGCCGCCGGCACGGGCCAGTTCGAGCGGACGCTGCTCGTCGCCGACGAAGACGCCTACGTCAGCTACCTCGAGGGCTGCACCGCGCCGCAGCGCGACGAGAACCAGCTCCACGCCGCCGTCGTCGAGCTCGTCGCCCTCGACCGCGCCGAGATCAAGTACTCGACGGTCCAGAACTGGTACCCCGGCAACGCCGAGGGCGTCGGCGGGATCTACAACTTCGTGACCAAACGCGGCGCCTGTCGCGGCTTCCGCTCGAAGATCTCGTGGACCCAGGTCGAGACCGGCTCGGCGATCACCTGGAAGTACCCGTCCTGTCTGCTGATCGGCGACGAGTCCGTCGGCGCCTTCTACTCCGTCGCGATGACCAACCATCACCAGCAGGCCGACACCGGCACGAAGATGATCCACATCGGGAAGAACACGAAGAGCACGATCATCTCGAAGGGCATCAGCGCCGGCCGTGGCAATCAGAGCTACCGCGGCCTCGTGAAGATCGGGCCGAAGGCGACGGGCGCGCGCAACTACAGCCAATGCGACTCGCTGCTGATGGGCGATCGCTGCGGCGCCCATACGTTCCCCTATCTCGACGTCGCGAATCCGACCGCGACCGTCGAGCACGAGGCGACGACCTCGAAGATCAGCGACGACCAGCTCTTCTTCTGCCGCCAGCGCGGCATCGGCGAAGAGGACGCGATCTCCATGATCGTGAACGGATTCTGCAAGGAAGTGCTGCGGGAGCTGCCCATGGAGTTCGCGGTCGAAGCCCAGAACCTGTTGTCCGTGAGCCTCGAGGGCTCCGTGGGCTGAGCCCCGGTAGCCAGCGCGAGGGGGCGGCAGGCCGAAGCCCGGCCCCCGCCACGAGAGATCGAAGCCCGCGAGTCGCGAGCGAGAACGCAACCGCCAGCCCGAACGAGCCAGCGAGATAGAGCCAAACGATGCCGAACGTGCCCCTGATCGAGATCGAGAACCTCCACGCCAACGCCGGCGAGACACCGATCCTGCGCGGCCTCGACCTCGAGATCCGCGCCGGCGAGGTCCATGCGATCATGGGTCCGAACGGCTCGGGCAAGAGCACGCTCTCGAACGTGCTGGTCGGCCGCCCCGGTTACGAGGTCACCGCGGGCGAGATCCGCTTCCGCGGTGCGAACCTGCTCGAGATGGACGCGGAGACGCGGGCGCGCGAAGGCATCTTCCTCGCGTTCCAATACCCGGTCGAGATCCCCGGCGTCGCGAACAACTACTTTCTGCGGACGGCGGTGAACGCGATCCGCAGCCATCGCGGGCAGGAGCGCCTCGACGCGATCGACTTCCTGACGCTGCTGCGCGAGAAGATGAAGCTCGTCGAGATGCCCGAGGAGATGATGGCGCGGGCGATCAACGAGGGCTTCTCGGGGGGCGAGAAGAAGCGCAACGAGATCCTGCAGATGCTGCTGCTCGATCCGGCCTTCTGCATCCTCGACGAGACGGATTCGGGCCTCGACATCGACGCGCTCCGCACCGTCGCGAACGGCGTCAACCAGATGCGCTCGCCGGATCGCGCGATGCTCGTGATCACGCACTACCAGCGGCTGCTCGACTACATCGTTCCCGATCGCGTCCACGTCCTCTCGAAGGGCCGCATCGTCCGCTCGGGCGGCAAGGAGCTCGCCCTCGAGCTCGAGGAGAAGGGCTACGGCTGGATCGAAGGCGAAGCGGAGCAGGCGTCGTGAGCGTCGCCGTCGATTCGCTGATGCGCCTCCGCCAGCGCTTCGCGGGCGCGGGCCCCGAATGGCTGCAGAGCCAGCGCGAGAACGCGCGGCGCGCCTTCCTGGAGGCCGGCCTTCCGACCCGCCGGCTCGAGGCCTGGAAGAGCACGAACCTCGCTCCGCTCGAGGCGCTCGACTTCGCGCGGATCGCGCCGACCGGCGCCGCGACCCTGGGCGCCTCGCTCGCCGCTTCATTGCCGGCGGGTGTACGCGTGCGCAGCCTCGCCGACGTGCTCCGCTCCGAGCCCGAACGGATCGCCGGCCGCCTCGGGCGCCTCGCCGATCCCAAGCAGAGCGCACTCGTCGCGCTGCAGACCGCCTGCCTCGAGGACGGCGTCGTGATCGAGCTCGACGCGAACGCGCGCATCGAAGAGCCGATCCGGATCCGGCTCAACTCGAGCCCGGACGTCTACGATCGGCCGAGTGCCTCCTTCCCGCGCCTGCTCGTGCTGGCCGACGAGAACAGCGAAGCGACGATCGCCCTGGATTTCGGCTCGGAGAAGCCGGCCCCGGGCTTCACCTGCCACGTCGCAGAGCTCCTCCTCTCGCCGGGCGCGCGCATCGAGCTGGTGCAGATCCAGGCCGAGCCGGCGCCCCGCATCCATTTCTCGAGCGTCCACGCCGAGGTCGACCGCGGCGCGCGCTTCGACTCGAGCGTCGCGAGCCTCTCGGACGGTCTGCTGCGCAGCGAGCTCGACATCCGCCTGATCGCCCCCGGCGCCGAGACCGGCATGAACGGATTCTTCCTCGGCCGCGGCGCGGGCCACGTCGACCACTACACGACCGTCGAGCATGCAGCGCCCCATTGCACGAGCGCCCAGGAATATCGTGGCGTGCTCGCCGACCACGCGAAGGGCATCTTCCGCGGTCGCGTCATCGTCCGCCCCGACGCCCAGAAGACCGATGCGCGTCAATCGAACCCGAACCTGCTGCTCTCGAGCGCGGCCTCGGTCGATACCCGGCCGCAGCTCGAGATCTACGCCGACGACGTGCGCGCGAGCCACGGCTCGACGATCGGACAGCTCGACGCCGACGCGCTCTTCTTCCTGCGCGCCCGCGGCATCGCCGAGCCCGAAGCGCGCCTGCTGCTGACCCATGCCTTCGCTTCCGCCGTCGTCGAGGCGATCCGCAATCCCAGCCTGCGCGCGGACCTGACGGGCCGGATCGACGAAGCCCTCGGCCAGCTCGAGCTCGCGCCCAGGTCCGGATCCCGCGATCCGGTCCGTGCCTCACGCGATGGAGGATCGGAATGAACTTCGACGTCGAAAAGATCCGCCGCGACTTCCCCATCCTCGCGACGAAGATGCGTGACCAGCCGCTCGTCTATCTCGATACGGCCGCCAGCGCCCAGAAGCCGAGGGCCGTCATCGACGCGATCTCGGATTTCTACGCGAGCCATTACGCGAACATCCATCGCGGCGTCTACCAGCTCTCGGCCGAAGCGACCCGGCGCTACGACGCGGTCCGGACGCGCGTCGCGCAGTTCATCGGCGCGCGGGATCCGCGCGAGATCGTCTTCGTGCGCAACGCGACCGAAGCCATCAATCTCGTGGCGCGCAGCTGGGGGGAGACCGAGATCGGAAAGGGCGACGAGATCGTCGTCACGACGATGGAGCACCACGCCAACATCGTCCCCTGGCAGATGCTCGCGGCGCGCAAGCAGGCGCGGCTGCGCGTGGCGGCGATCCACGAAGACGGCAGCCTCGACGTCTCCCAGCTCGAGAGCCTGCTCGGTCCGCGCACCCGACTGCTCGCGTTCACCCACGTCTCGAACGTCCTCGGCACGATCAACCCCGTCAGCGAGATCACGGCGATGGCCCGCGCCCGCGGCATCACGACGCTGGTCGACGGCGCGCAGGGCGTCCCCCATGGCCCGGTGGACGTCGCGAGCCTCGGCTGCGATTTCTACGTCTTCTCGGGCCACAAGCTCTTCGGCCCGAGCGGAGCCGGCGTGCTCTACGGGCGCCATGCGATCCTCGACGCGATGCCGCCCTTCCTCGGTGGCGGCGACATGATCGAGCGCGTCTCCTTCAAGGGGACGACCTACGCCCGCGCCCCCGAACGCTTCGAAGCCGGCACGCCCGACATCGCTTCCGTCATCGGCCTCGGCGCGGCGATCGACTATCTCGAGGGCATCGGGATGGCGAACATCGCCGCCTACGAGCACACGCTGCTCGTCCATGCGACCGACGCGCTCTCGAAGGTCCCGGGGCTTCGCATCGTCGGCACCGCGAAGGAGAAGGCGGCCGTCGTCGCCTTCGTCCTCGAAGGCGTCCACCCGCACGACATCGGCACGGTCCTCGACGGCGAGGGCATCGCGATCCGCGCCGGTCACCACTGCGCGCAGCCGCTCATGGAGCATCTCGGCCTGCCCGCGACGGCCCGCGCCTCCTTCGCCTTCTACAACACCCCCGCCGAGATCGATCACCTCGTCGCGGCGCTCGCGAAGACGCGCGACCTGTTCGCCTGAGACCGATCGACCCGGGGCCCGAGGATGGATGAATGGACGACCTGAGAGAGCTCTACCAGGCCACGATCCTGGAACACAACAAGCAGCCACGGAACTTCGGGAAGCTCGAGAACGCGACCCACGAAGCCGATGGCCACAATCCGCTCTGCGGCGATTCCCTGACGCTCTACGCGCGCGTCGACGAGAACGGCCGCGTCGTCGACGTCGCGTTCCAGGGCTCGGGCTGCGCCATTTCGAAGGCGTCGGCTTCGCTGATGACCGAGGCCGTGAAGGGCAGGACGCTCGGCGAGATCGAGACCGCCTTCGAACGCTTCCACGCCCTGCTGACGGCACCGCCCGGGCAATCACCCTCGACCGAGGGGCTCGGCAAGCTCGCGGTCTTCTCCGGCGTGCGCGAATACCCGGCGCGGGTCAAGTGCGCGACGCTCGCCTGGCATGCACTGCAGGCCGCGCTCGAAGCGAAGGGCGAGACGGCGAAGACGGAATGAGGACGAAGCGGGGCATTCGCCCGCCGACGACGCGCCCGCGACGGGCGACGGGTGCGACGGGCGGTGTTCGGGAAGGATCGGCGCCATGTTGAAATGGCTTCGCGGCAGACGGGACGACGGGCATTCGGAAGAACCGCGAGAAGAGCAGGGCAGCGCGCAGCGCGAGGTGGAGAAGACGATGTCGGACGAGCACGCAATGGA
>JAWKRX010000035.1:0-60865 GCA_041389425.1 Myxococcota bacterium | reverse complement strand
GATCCCGTTCATCCCTGGGCCAGGAGACGACATGCCGAGATTCATCCCGATTCTGCTCGAGGCGCGACCCGCCTACCGCTCCCTCTCCCTCTCAGCGCCCTCACCCCGCGCCGAGCGCGCCGTCGAACGTGCCTTCGATCTCGTTTGCGGATTCGCACTCCTCGTCGCCGCTGGCCTCCTCGTCGCGCACCCCGCGGCAGCCCAGGCGGGAATGGAGACGTCGCGCGCATTCGAGACGAGCGCGCCGGGCAGCGGGATCTCGGATCCGGGCGGACCGGATACCGGTTGGTCGGCGCGCGCCGGCATCGGCTTCACCGGCAATCCGTCCACCTTCCTCATGAACTTCGAAGCGCCCTACGCCTTCAACGAGTGGATCGCGCTCGGACCGATGCTCCAGCTCGGACTGGACGACGACTACACGTTCGCCGCGCCGACGCTGAACACCACGGTCAAGTTCCCCAACTTCCTCGGCCCCGCCTTCGACCGCGTCGTACCGTATGCGCTGGGCGGCCTGGGCCTCGCCGTGATCGAGAACGAGGACGCACCGAACGACAAACGCTCCGTCGGCTTCCTCATCGACTTCGGCTTCGGCGTCGAATATCAGCTGAGCGATCGGCTGTTCGTCGGCACCCAGATGATGTTCGACTTCATGCCGAAGCAGACACAGGGCCAGAAGTTCATCTATGCCTGGCAGATCGGCGGGCTGCGCTATGCGTTCTAGCCGCGCACATCGCATGAGTCGCATGCGACTCGCTCTGGGAGGTTCCGGTCCCGTGCGGGTGGAAGTCGGATTTCGTCGTCCGGTTTCGGGTCTCCGACCGGCGGCTTCTCTTGCCCGGGCGGCGGTGGTCGCCGCTCCGGCTCCCCGTCCGGATCTCGATCGCGGTCGCGGGGCTCAGGCTGAATCGACGGCATGGTCTTCCTCCTCCGGAATGCGTCGTAGCGAGATCCATGCCTGGCGCCCGGCGGTCTACTGCAGAACGATCGCACCTGGCATCGATGATGCGCGCGAGCGAGCGGGCCCGATCCCGACTCCGAATCCAGTGGAGCCGCCGATCCCCGGGCCTCCTCCGAAGCCGGCCGATCCGCGGCCGCCGGAGCCGAACCCGTGGCCAGCGCCATCGCCTTCACCGGGTCCTGGGCCGACTCCCCCTGCGCCAAGCCCACCGCGCCCGCCGAATCCGTTTCCGGATCCCGATCCCGTGCCGCAGCCCGATCCCCAGCCCACCCCGAATCCTCATCCGCTTCCGCGACTACGCCGGTAGCGAACGGCCGAGGCCGGTGGGCACCTGTTCGCGATTGGAGCGGGCGGGCCACTCACCAGCGATGCGGCACGCGCACGAACTCGCTGCGGTCGTATCCCCAGTCCACGAGCTCGTCGAGACGTGCCTCGTATTCGGATGCGGAAAGAGTCGGCTCTCTCGCCATGATCCAGGCGTGATCGCGTTCGTTCCGGGCCACCACGGTGATCGAATAGGCGTCGTCCAGGTGGACGATCCGGTATTCGGCCTTGATCGGCCAGACGAATTGCATGCCCCAAACGGCATTGCTGGGATCGTCCCGAACGAAGCCCTTCGGGTGATACTCCCGTAGAGGCCCGTCGAAGCTCCCCTTTCGAAAAGAGAAATCCGTCGCGATCGTGCCGTCGGGATTGCGCGAATAGCGCTCGACGGCGTTGTGTGCGTCCAGCTCGAACCACGTCGGGATCACACCGATCACGTACCAGTCGCCCATGAAACGGTCGAGATCGACGTGCGCGACCGTCGGGATCGGATCCCTGTTCATCGTCTGGCATCCCAGCGAGCCGAGCAGGAGGGCGAGGCTCAGCGCGTGCAGAACGGCTGCAGCGCTTCTCGGCTTCTTCGCCTCGAGCGGCGGAGCGAGCGGAAATCGAAGTCCGTGAACTTTCATACCGGGTCGATGAGCAATTCACATGCCCAGCCGACGGCCGTCGGAAACCCCACCCGCGAGGCGAGGCCGATCTCCCGTCGCGAGCCGTTTGTACAAACAGCACTCGCATTCCGGTGAAACCGGGGCCGTCGAGGCCTCGAAAAACGGCATTCCACCACCGGAGCCCGACCGACGCCTCGCTCGAAGCGTGGGCACACGACTTGCGATGCGATCGGACGATATTCCATCGATTCCCATGGATCGATTGCGCGAGGACTCTTGGAACGCTGGCTTCGTCGCTCCCATTTCCCGACCGTGGCCACGACCATTCTGGTCGTCGCCGCCATCGACTTCGCGCGCAGCGTCCTCGCGCCGCTCGCTTTCGCCCTCCTCTTGTCGGTCGTCCTCGCCGGCGTCGTCTCGCGCGTCGAGCGCCTCGGCTTTCGAAGCTGGCGGATCGGTCGCGTCGCTGCCGTGCTGCTGATCTCGATCGCGATCAGTGCGACCTTCGCGGCGACCGGCTGGACCGTCGTGAGCCAGGGGAGGCTGCTCTCAAAGGAGCTGCCGGAGTACCAGCGCAACCTGGAAGAGCGCGTTCGCGAGCCGATCGACGCCGTCAACGGTGCCTTGCGAAGACTTCGAGGTGCTCCGCCCCCCAGCCCGCGCGATCCTTCCCCCGCCTCCGAGCTGATTCCTCGTGATGCGGAGCTCGTGGGATTCGTCGCCGGCTGGGCCGGATCGATCGCTTCGCTGGTGGCGACGGCGGGCGCCGTGATCGTGCTCTTGATCTTCATCTTGATCGAACGCGAGAATCTCCGGGACCGGATCCTCCGCGTCGCCGGCCGCGGCGAGCTGCGCGCGACCGGCTCGACCTTGCGAGAGACTTCCGAACGCGTCGAGGGCTACCTCAAGGCACTCACGCTCCTCAATCTCGGGCATGGACTCGCCGTCGGCGCCGGACTCGCGCTGCTCGGTCTGCCCGGGGCCCTGCTCTTCGGCATCCTCGCAGCCCTGCTCCGGTTCATCCCGTACGCCGGCCCGCTGATCGCGGCGACGGCGCCGCTCGCGATGGCGGTCGCTGCCTTCGACGGCTGGTCGATGGTCCTCTGGGTCGGCGCCTATCTCGGTGCCCTCGAGCTCGTGAGCAACAACTTCTTCGAGCCCTGGCTGTACGGAACGCGCGTCGGCTTGTCGCCCTTCGCGGTGGTTCTCTCGGCGATCTTCTGGGGCTGGATCTGGGGACCGGTCGGCCTGGTGCTGGCGACGCCCCTGACCGTTTGTCTCGTCGTGATCGGCCGGCACGTCAGCGGATTGGAGAAGCTCTCGATCCTCCTGAGCGATGCCCAGCCGCTGCAGCTCCACGAGCGGGTCTACGAGCGCCTGCTCGCTCGCGACCTCGACGGGGCATCGGCCCTGATCGGAGATCAGGATCACGATCGGACGCCGTTGGAAACTTGGGACGAGACGTTGATTCCGGCCCTTCGTCTGCTGGAACGCGATCGCCGGGCCCAGGAGCTCGAAGAAGAAGAACGGGCCTTCGCGCGCGAATCGTTCGCGATCTGGATCGCCGAATGGACGGACGTGCTCGACGACGGATCACCCGAGATTCCGCGGGTCGTGTGTGTACCGCTCGCCGATTTCGGCGACGAGATCGCCTCGGCCGGCCTGGCACGGCTCCTCGCCCTGAACGGGATTCCCAGCCGCGCATTGCCGAACGAAATCGACACGGTGCTGCGCCAGACCGTCGCCCCGGATGACGAACCGGTCGTCGTGCTCTCGGCAATGGACGCGCGCACGATTCCGATCGGCCAGTTCGTGACGCGACTGAGAAGGACGAAACCTCGGCAGCGGATCTGTGTCGGACTCTGGTCGGAGGCATCCGCGCGTGTTGAGGCAGTGCGAAAGGCCCTGGGCGAGCAGTCGGACGTCATCCTGGTGACGAGCGTCGGGGAGGTCCTGGCCGTCCTCGACGACCGAGCACGCACTGGACGGGGCGAGCCCGAGAAGTGGCCCTCTTCTCCGTCCATCGCGGTGCTGGCCACGGAGTCGGCTTGATGACCCAGGGCGGGCGACTCCCGCCGGGTCCGGACGCTACGTTCGAATCCACTCGAGAGGTTCCGTGAAGAATCCGGTGCGAATCCGATGGATCAAAGACCTCCCGCTCCTCGCCTGCATCGGGCTGGCCTCGATTCTGGGCGCGGCAGGCGTACGCGCGCAGACGCCCGGCGATCGGACTTCCGGTGGCGAGGCGCTCGTGCCGGAAGTGATCGAGCTGGGCGAGGAACGCGACGGCGCATCGGAAGTGAACGGGCAGGAGTCGGCTTTCGTCGAGGGATACGCGACCCACCTCCTCGAGAGCTCGCTCGATCTGCGCGGCTTCGAGGTCCATTTCTCCGCACCCGTCCTCGAAGCGCGTTTCGCGGCGAGCTCGTCCCTCCCCGTCGACAAGATTGCCATGAGCCTGCTGCAGCTGCGCGGCGTCGAGCGCGTCCGCATCTTCGTCGAGGACCGACTGGTCGCCGACGAGGCCGCCGCCGGACGAGCCGCGAACGACGCGCCCGGGCCCGCGTCCGACGAGACCGCGGCAGACGGAGTCGGTGCCTCCGATCCGCTCGCCACGAAGGCGACGGGCTGGGAGATCTTTCCCGGCAACGAGATGTTCGAGGCCCTGATCGCGGATCCGCGCTGGCCGCGCTTCTCGGCGGCCTATCAGAGATACCTCGGCGACGACGAGCTCTCGGGCGTCGGCGCGGCGAGCTTCGGAGAGACGTTTCCGCTGATCCGCAGCCCCGAGCGGTCCTGGGGCCGATGGGAGCTCGCGATTCAGCCCGGCGTCTTCGCCGTATTCGATCTCGAAGCGAGCTCCTTCGATCTCGTCAATTCGGACTATCTCGTCGGACTGATCGCCAGCCACCACTACGCGGATCTCACCACCCAGATCCGCATCTACCACCAGAGCTCGCATCTCGGCGACGAATACCTGCTCCGCAATCGTGTCGATCGCGTCAACCTCTCCTTCGAAGTCCTCGACGTTCTCGTCTCCTTCGAGCCCTGGCGCTGGCTTCGGCTCTACGGCGGCGGCGGCTTGATCTTGCATCGCGAGCCGGCCCTCGAGCGGGGATTGCTCCAGGGTGGCATCGAGCTCACCAGTCCCCGCGCGTTCGCGAGCGGTTATCTCCGGCCCGTGGTCGCCCTCGACGTGCAGTCCCGGGAGGAGAGCGACTGGGATCCCGATTTCTCGCTCCGCGCGGGGGTCCAGATCGAACATCCGGCGCTCGAAGACCGCCGCATCCGACTGCTCGGCGAGTACTACGACGGCCGTTCTCCCAACGGACAGTTCTTCGAGCGGGACATCCAGACGGTCGGCATCGGACTCGCTCTCGGATTCTGAGCGGTCGTCGCACGACGCACCCGCCGGCTCCGCAGAACGCCCCACATTTGTACAAACCGACTCACGACCACGCTGAACGGAGCCGTGTCGAGCGCGCGAAATCGCGTGGAGATCCGCCCTTCCGCCTCTGGCGAGCTCACGATCGTCGCTGCGCTCGCTGGCATGGTCATTGCTTAGTTCGATGTCTCCAGCCGAGAGGCACGAGCCGAGAGCAGAGGCGGTCCGCCCGATGCCGAGGCGAAGAGAGGGGGCTCCATGACACTTCGATTCTGGATCACGTCCGTTTGTTGTCTATCCGCTGCGATGATCGCCTGCAATCAGGCCGAGCGACCGGCGGAGACGGCCCGGGACGTTTCTGCTGCTCGCGAAGAGGCCCGAGAGGATCTCTACGAGGCGCGCCAGGACGCGAGCGAAACGCGACGGGAAGCCAATCTCGACGCGATCGAGACCCATGCGGAAAGCCGATTCGACGTCGCCGCCGAACGGATCGAAGGCGAGCATGAAGTGGCCGTCCAGAAATGTGAGGCGCTCTCCGGGAACGCCCAGGATGAATGCAAGGATCTGGCGGACCGTCGCCGTGACGCCGCGCTGGAGCTGGCCGAGGCCGATCGCGATGCCAGCGCCTTGTAGGGATCCGCACGGCGATCCCGCACGACCCCAGGCCGGCTGAGCAGGGCATCGCTTAGAGCAGAGTGATCGGCAGGGAGCAGAGCCCGGGTCCGGTCGGCCCTGAGCCGACCGGACTTCGCTCCCGTTCCGGGAAGAGCGAGCCGGAAGAGAGACCCGGAAGGAAGAGACACGAGGTCGACGATGCGCGAAATGAACGATCAGCCGACACGCCCCGTTCGAATCACTCCGACGCCCCGGTCACGGAGCCAGGGAAGGGGACTCACAAGCCGCATCCTGAGGAAAGGCCGGGGGCTGCAACCGTCGAGATATGCACGGCCGCACCCGGTCGGCGCCGATCCGATCGAGCCCCGGTCGACCGCCCGAAAATCGGTTCCGAGCGTAGGAAGACGCGATGACGAGTTCGAGGCCTCGTTCAATCGACATTTCGATCGTGTCCATACCTACGTGAGCCGGCGGATTCCGTGCCAGCCGATCTGCGAACACGTCGTGGCCGAGGTCTTGATCACGCATCTGCCCTCGCTCTTGCGAACCGAGAGCGGATTGCAGCTGGCTCGGCAGCTCAAGTCGGCCTGCGATCGACTGATCGAGCAGGAGGTGGAAGCCGCGCTTGCAGAGCACGACTGGGAATGAAACCTGCGCCAGTTCGTGATGAAGAGCCCGAAGTCTATCAAGAAGGAACGAAACGAAGATGAAAATCAGAGGAGATGAATCGATGTTCGAAGCAACGAAGCGCGGAGTCCTGGTGGTGGCCGTCGGTTGGACGCTGAGCGCGTGCGCCAGCCTTCCCGAAATTTCCCGAACCCAGGAAGTCCATGACGTCAAAGTCGAGGAGGGCGTGTCGCCGGCCGAACTGTACGTCGATCCGGGAGACGAGGTCCGCTGGGTGAACTTGCGAAAGGAGGTGATCTTCGTGCAGATCGCCGATCTCCAGAAGGACGACCTCGCGTGTCAACGCGGATTCGGCAATTGGCGGGGCGCATTGATCGAATCGATCGAGGTCGAGCCGAATCAAACCGTATCCCTCTGCTTCAAGAAGCCTGGACAGGTCCGGTACAACGTTCGGGCGGAGACCGCCGTCGGAGGTGGCGATGCCGTGTTCCCCGGCCTGCTGCGCATTGGCGAGTCTTCGATGCCCTCGAGCTCCATCTACTAGTAGTCGGAAGGGGGCGGCGGGAATGGAGTCGGTCTTCTCCCGGCGCGCCTGATGAACGACCGGCGACGCGCGATCGCGCGGACTGCGGGCGTCCTGGGATTCGTGCTTCTCGGGACGCTCGCCGTCGGTTCCTTCCTCGCCGAAGAGCCGATCCGACGCTGGCTCGCGAGGGAGCTCAATGCACCGCTGAAAGGCTATGCCCTGCAGATCGGATCCCTCGATCTGCGTCTCCTGACGGCCGACGTCGCCCTACGAGACCTCGTCGTCATCCAGGAATTGCAGCCCGATCCGCCGATCGTGCGGGTCGAGCGGATCTCGGGCGGTCTCGACTGGCGGGCGCTCTTCTCGGGGGCGCTCGTCCTGCGCATTCAGGTCGAGCGGCCGATCGCGACGCTCAATCTCGCTCAGATTCGACAGGAGGCGGGCGACGTCGCGGACCTGAAGGACAAGGGCTGGCAGGAGGCGATCCAGAGGGTTTCCCCCTTCGAGATCAATCAACTGCAGATCGTCGGCGGAGAGCTCGAATATCGCGAGGATGCGGATTCGAAGCCGATCCGGATCGAAGCGATCGACTTCCGCGCGAGCGACATCCAGAACGTCCGCGCGTCCGGCGACGAGCATCCTTCGAGCTTCCTGCTGGAGGCGCTGATCTTCACCGATGCGCCGCTGCGGGTCGAAGGCGCGGCCGACTTCCTCGCGAGCCCCCGCCCGACGGTCCGAGCGGCGTTCTCGCTCGATGGTGCACCGCTCGCGCGACTGTCTCCCGCGACGAACCTCGTCGGTGTCCGGATTCGGGGCGGACGAGTCTCCGTTCGAGGCAGCATCGAAAGCGCTCCGAGCGCCTCGAGGCTCCATCTGGCTGACCTGCTCCTCGATGAACTCGAGATCGACTACATCGAGACCCCTGTTGCGAGCCCCGAAAAGGCCCAGGCGACCGCGGCTGCGAAATCCGCCGCAAAGGCAGCGAAGAGCGCCTCCGAGCAGGCGGCCGCCTCGCCGAGGTCGACTGCCGATGCGAGTACCCGGTCGCGAGGCTCGCTCGAGGTCGCGATCGACTCGCTGGCCATCCGGAACGGGGTCTTCGGATTCGTGAACTCGGTCGTCGATCCCGACTACCGACTCTTCATGACGATCGACTCGGCTTCGCTCCGGGGCTACGGCAATGGCGACGCCTCTCGTGCCCGAGCCCCGTTCACTCTCGACGGACGCGTCATGGACAGCGGCGTGCTGAAGCTCCGGGGCGGGATCCGAGAGACGCAGAACGGGCCCGATCTCGAGGCGGAACTACAGATGGAAGACCTCGCGATCGAGACTCTGAACGAAGCCCTGCGCGCGCATGGCCGTCTGGACGTCGTCGATGGCCGACTCTCGATCTATTCGGAGATCTCACTTCGGGACCGCAGGGTCGACGGCTACGTGAAGCCGCTCATCGTCGACCTCGAAGTCTCCGAGCCCGAGCAGGATCGGGAAAAATCGCTGTTGAATCGGATCTACCAGGGCGCCGTCGGCACCGTGGCCGGGATTCTCGAGAACGAGCCTCGCGACCAGGTCGCCACCGTCATACCGATCTCGGGCGAGATCGATTCGATCGACGCGAATGGCTGGAAGAGCTTCGTCCTGCTGCTGCGCAACGCCTTCGTCGAAGCGATCGGCAATGGACTCGAAAGCGGTGGCCGGGACTGAGACGGGGCGTCCCCGAACGAGGACCGGCTGGAATCAATCCCGCCGGATCACGCCGCAAGCGACCGGCGATCCGGAGTTGCCCGAAGGCTGGGTCTCCAGATCGTCCCGACCTGCATGGACGACCGCCGCGCGACCAGGATCGAGTGGTCGGAGTCGAGCGAGATCGCGTCGGTCACGAACGCGACCTCGACGTGGCCCGCGTCGTCGGCTTCGAGATTTCCGAAATCGCCGGCGTGGTGAAGATCGTCGTCGGGGGCGCCATGCGGCATCGCACTTGGATCGAAGTGGCTGCCGGCCGAGCTCGCATCCGGTGCCGAGCAGTCTCCCCACTCGTGGAGGTGAAATCCGTGCGACCCCGGCGTCAATCCGGTCATCGCGATCGCGACACGCACACCCTCTGGTGTCGAGGAGAACGTGATGATGCCCCGGGCCTCGTTCCCGATCGTCGGCGTGAGGTCGGCCTTCGCGGTCGTGCCGGGATCGACGGGCCGAGAAACCTCCCCGTTCGATCGACCGGGCGACGCATGGCTGGGGTCGGCCGGAACGATCGGCGTCGGATCCATCCGGCGCGTTCCGGGATCGCGCCCATCGCAGGCTCCGGCCGCCAGGAGCACGATCGCGAGGGCCTGGAGCGAGTGCAACCGACGTGCCTGCCCGCCCTCGGGACCCACCGCCCGCGAGCAGGGCATGCAGGATGCGAATCCGCACGCGGCAGCCCCCATTTCTACAATTGCCGCGATCCGGATGCCGGCGAAACGGATTGGTTGGGCCGAGTGCGGACTTCGAGGCCGAGTCCGGAGCCGAATGCAACGTCCCGACGGCTCGGTTGGCAGTAGGCTGAAACTGCGAGGTTGGCTCGCCTCTTGCGAAGCAACCTGTTCATGAGACGTCCCGCATTCTCGCTTTCGACTCGAATTCCCGGCGCCCGGTTCGTTGCGGACACCGCACGCGAGTTCCTCGACGACGGCTGTCCGAGCCTCGCGGCCGCACTCGCCTACTACACGGTCTTCTCGCTTCCCCCCTTCCTCGTGCTGTCGATGCTCATCCTGAGTGCCACGATGGATCCGTCGGACGTGCGTGGCGCCCTCGAACAGCAGATCGAGGAGCTGCTCGGTCCTTCGGGCGGCGAGCTGTCCCGTCACCTGCTCGCCCAGGCCCAACCGCCCGTCGGCGGCGGTTGGATGGCCTCGTTGCTCGGACTGGGCGCACTGATCCTCGGCGCGACAGGCGTGTTCACCCAACTCCAATCCTCGCTCAATCGCGTCTGGAACGTACGACCCGATCCCGCGAAGGGGGGATTCCGGGTCTTCCTCGGCAAACGCGCCGTCTCGCTGCTCCTGCTGCTCGTGGTCGCCTTCCTGCTGCTGGTCTCACTGGCGATGAGTGCCGCGCTATCCGCCGTGGGCAGCCATGCGAGAGATCTGCTTCCGGGTGGTCTTTCCGAGGCGATGCTTCATCTCCTCGATCTCGGGCTCTCGCTGTCGGTCATGACGATCGTGTTCGCTGCGATGCTGAAGTTCCTGCCGGATGCGGAGATCGCGTGGCGGGACGTCTGGATCGGCGCCTTCGTCACCACGATCCTCTTCCTGATCGGGAAGTTCGCGATCGGTCTTCATCTCGGCCGGTTCGACTTCGGCGAGGTCTATGGCGCCGCCGCTTTCCTCGCGGTCCTGCTCGTCTGGGTTCACTACGTCTCGATGGCTGTCCTGCTGGGAGCCGAGGTCACACACGTCTGGGCAGGTCGCCTCGGTCGGAGTGTTCCGCCCGAGCCCGGTGCGATCCGCGTGGTGAGAGTGGAAAAGAGAGTGGAGAAGCCGCACGGCGACCGACCCTGAAGAGCCATCGGACCGGAGGGCGTGGGCGAAGACGGAGCGCAGTGTCTCCGCCGCGCTCCTCCCCGTACGACCGCCTGGAAGAAACGACCCAGCGCGACCGCCGCCCTACGCAATCGATTCGCGGTAGGCACCGGTCGCTTCGCCCCGCTTCTCGATGAAGTCCCGGAAGCGATCGAGATCCGCTCGGACGCGCCTCCGGACGAGGCCGAGCGCGTCGCCGACCTGCTGCAGGGAATTCTGCGGTTCATAGGCGATCTGGACCATGACCTTGCAGGAATTGCTGCTCAGATGGTGGAACGTAACGACGCCACCCCCCTTCCGATCTCCGAGATCGCGCCATGCGATCCGCTGATCGGGCACCTGCTCGACGATCTCCGAATCCCACTCGACGGCCCTACCGCCGATCTCCGCCTTCCAGTGCAGCCGGCGTTCGGATTCCTGGTGAACGTCGCGGACGCCTTCCATGAAGCGCGGAAACTGCTCGAACTGGGTCCATTGGTCGTAGGCGACCTTCACCGGGACTTCGATGACGATGGACTCTTCGATTTCGCTTTCGGAATGGAATCGTGCCGATCCGCTCTCGCGGATCGCTTCCCAGCGACGCCGAAGCGCGGCACGCCGATTTTCCCCACCGGGCCCGTGACTCAAGGCGACGAGACCTCCGCCGAAGGCGATCCCCAATCCGATCCCGGACCAGAAGCGAGAATCGCGCGTGGGCGAGGCAGGACGCCGTTCGAGGTGGATCGGAAGGTTTTCCAGCAGCCGCTGGAAGTCGTTGCGGCTCGGAAGATTGAGGTTCCTGAAGTTCTTCATTTCGTTTTCCCCTGGGCTGCGAAGTGTGCTTTGCGACGAAGCCCGTCGCGTCGAAGGGACCTCGCTGCGACGGATCCCGGTTTGCCATCCGCGAGATCGCACAGGTTCGGCGCGACCACTCGCATCTGCGGTCGCATTCGCCCTTCGGAGATCTTCGATGCAGGTTCCATGCCCTGCTATTCGGGCACTTCTCGAGCACGCTCATCCGAGCACGAGACGCATGCGCCGCGGTGCGGCGCACGGAGCGATGAAATACCTACAAACGGGCCGGCAGAATCTGCACGGTGCCCCGCGCGGGCGATCGGGGATCTTCGCAAACGGCGAAGACGCGCTGCAGGGGGCCACCGCTCGACCCGCGGCGTCTCAATCCTCGGATGGCACGGGCATTGCTTCGTCTCACGGGGGAGAGGGCCGTCCCAGGCGTGAAGTCCATCGATCCAACGATGCGCGAGCTCCGCGGCCATCACGACGAGCGGATCCACGTGATCGAACGAAGAGCCGATCGAGGGCTCCGAACTAGAGGAGACGAGAATGAGCGGCATCGATCGAGAGGGAATGGAAAAGACGGGCTTCCGGGCGGTTCGCCTCCTCGCGGCGAGCGGGCTGCTCGGCCTGGCGGCGATCGGCTGCCACGAGCAAGACGCAAAGGCCCCGAGCGGGCAGGCCGCGGAGCAGGGCTCCGTCGATGCGCAGTTGGACGAACGCGTCGAGCGAGAGCTCCGCCAGCAACCGGTCTTGCGCGAGGTCTCCGTCAGCGTGCGTTCGGGCGTGGTGACCCTGAGTGGACGCGTGCCCGGATTGATGGACCGCGAGCGCGTCGAGGTGCTCGTTCGCCGGATCGAAGGCGTGCGCGACGTCGAAAACGATCTCTCGGCCACTGGTGCCATCGACACGTCGCCGCGGGTCGACACGACGCCGGGAGGAGCCTGATGTTCTCGATCGAGCCCCTCCCCTACGCCTACGACGCCCTCGCGCCGGCGATCGGCGCCCGGACGGTCGAGATCCACTTCGAACGCCACCATCGCGGCTATCTCGAGAAGCTGAATCGGGCGGTCCTCACGGAGAATCCGCCATGGAAGACGCTCGAGGGATTCATCTCGTCCGCCCGGGGCGAGATCTTCGACCTTGCCGCGCAGGTCTGGAATCACTCCTTCTACTGGGAAGGGATGTCGCCCCGCGGTGGCGGCGAGCCCGAGGGCATGCTTCGGGACATCCTGAACGACGCCTTCGGCGACGTCGCTTCCTTCAAGCGGGAATTCACCGAGGCAGCCAACTCCGAGTTCGGATCGGGTTGGGCCTGGCTCGTGCGCGACCGGTATGGACGTCTCGGGATCCAGAAGAGCTCCGACGCGGAAAACCCGATCCGGCGTGACTTCGTTCCCATTCTCACGCTGGACGTCTGGGAGCACGCGTACTACCTCGACTACCAGAACGAGAGAGAACGGTACGTCGAGCGGTTCCTCGACGATCTGATCGACTGGGGTCGCGTCGCGCAGCGGCTCGGAGTTCCATCCGAGGCGACGATCGCGAGCTGGGCGCACGAGGAACTTCGCGAGGACGAACACGACGAGGATCGATGGGCGATCGGATTGCTCGGCGATCGCGCCAACGGCGTCGTCGCCACACGCGAACCACGGGAGTCTTGAAGACGCCCCGCGTGCTGCCCGTCGGGCCTATTCGGCGACCCCCTTGCCCTCGAGCAGGTCCTCCCCCGACGCGTCGCGATCGACGTCGATCAGATCGTCCACGTGGGTCTCGGCCGAAACGTCGCCGGTCCCGTGGGCATCGGACGGCGTCGTCCTCCCTTTTTCAGGCGTCCTTCGCTCGGGAGTTCCTTCGACCCGGACCCGCACGATCGGCTCCGGCATCTCGATCTCGTTGCGATCGAATGCCTGCTTGACCAGCCGGATCGCGACACTGCGCACCTTCTCGAAAGAGGTCTGCCTCTGGTCGATCCATCCGAAGAACGTGAGCGTCACGCTCGAATCGCCGAGCTCGTCGATCCGACTGTAGGGTGCGGGATCGTCGATCACCCCGATCATGTCTTTCAGGATGCCGATCCCGAGCTCGGACGCCGCGACCAGATCCTCGTCGACCCCGACGGCGATTCCGAATTCGAAGCGCCTCTGGGGGTTCTTCGTGAAGTTCTCGATCGTCGCCTTGAACACGTTGGCGTTGGGAATCCGGACGTGATTGCCATCGGGCGTCACGAGGATCGTCGCTCGCGAGGTGAGCCGTGCCACGCTCCCGAGGTGACCCTCGATCCGGACGAGGTCGCGCGGCTCGAATGGCCGCTTCAGGCTCAGCAGGATGCTCGCGAGGTAGTTCTCCACGAGATCACGCAGCGCGAAGCCGACGGCCAGGCCGACGACGCCGGCGGCCCCCAGTACGACACCGATCAGGCTCGTCGCATCCATGATCTCGAGCGCGATCAGGACGCCGAAGACCACGACGAGCAGTCGGACGCCCTGCCTCGCGAGATCGCGCAGGAAGACGTTCTTGACGAGCCAGACGAACGGCCGATCCCAGAGGATCACGATCCTCGAAAACACGATCGACGCGCCGAAGACAGCGATCGCGATCGTCAGCAGCGGAAGGGCATCGAGCAGACTCCAGGCCCGATCGCGAAGCCGCGCGGAGGCGAGTGTGAGCCGACGACCGACGGATCGATCCACCTCGACGTCGTTGACGACGACCGACACGCCCTGAATCTGCCGGGCGAGCTCGTCCGCCAGGTCGCGCGCGCGAACGGTGTCGACGATCCCCTGCAGGCGCACGATCCCGGATCGGACCGCGACTTCGACGGTCGACAGGTCCTCGAGACTCTCGAAGCTCGCCTCGAGCCGTTCGCGGATCCTTCGATCGGAGACCGAATCGATCTCGGCCGCGACCCGGCCCTCGACGAGCTCTGTGTCTTCCTGCGCCCTTGCGCCACCGACCGCCGACAAAGCGAAGAGGAGCCCGGCGAGGACCGAAACGACCAGCCGGCCTGCAGGGTGTGCCTGGAGGCGGGGACTCGATGGGGAACGAGTCCTTCCTGCGAATTCCATCTTCATGCTCCCCCGAATGATCACCCCGACGGTCTCCCGAAGCGCTTCATCATCAGGCGAAGGCGCGCGGACTTCCATCCGACCCGACTCAGGCGAGCGAGCCACACGCATCGAGCCGACCCGTCGCGTCGAGGGCGTGAACGGCGCGCTCGAAAGCGGCTTCGACGATCGCCGCATCGCGCGGCGAATGCGTCTCGCGGGCGCTCTCGAACGCCGCTCGGAACGCGTACGCATGGGACTCGAGCGTGCGCAGTCGCCGCGCGTCCCGCCGGTTCTCGGCACCGGCCACCAACGCATCGAGCAGCGCCTCCACGACACTCGCATCGTGTGCTCCGTAGCGGCGGATCGGGTCGAAAGCGCCGGAGAGGATCTCTTCGAAGCCGTCTTCCGACGAAACGACCCGCAAAATGCCCTCCGGATCGAAGTGGTGGTTCGAGGAGATCTTCCTGCCCGCGAGCTGGGCGAGGACGCCGCCCAGCCGGTGAATGCAGCCGATCGCCGTGGTCGGGTCGTTGATTCCCGGGGAGAGGGCGCGGACGGCCATTTCCGAGAGCTGGCTCGTGAGGAAGCCGAGATCCTGGACGGGAGTCCTCGATTCGCCGAGGAGCAGACAGTCGCGAATGCGGTCTGCGACGAGGTCCTCGAGATCATCGGCCGTGGGCGCTTCGGCGGTCGCCGTTCCGGACGCTCGGGCGATCGTCGATCCGATCGGGACGAAGCTTCCCGGCGCGACGTCCAGTCGGATCAGGAGGTCGTGCTCCTTCGCGATCCCGACCAGCTCGTCGATGCCGACGATCCGGACATAGCCTTCCTGTTCGGAGCAGACGCGCCGATTTGCCGGCTCGGGCAGTCTGCCTCGTTCGGAATCGATCGCCGGAAGCGAGCCACCCGCACAGTCGTCTTCGCCCGCCGGAAAAGTCTTCGGGATCCGTTCGCGGATCTCCTCCGCCACCGCGGCGACGACGTTCGATGCCTGGATCGAAGTGGCCGCATGATGGATGTAGAAGATGAGTACGAAGAGACTGACGGCTGCCAGCAGTACGGCACCCGAGGTCGCCACCACCGGCACCTTTTCGGAAGCGGCAACGGAACGCAGGACGAGGAGGCTGTAGAAGAACGTCGAAAGGAACGTGCCGAGCGCGAGCTGGCTCTTTCGATCGCGCAGGAAGGACCGCAGCAGACGCGGTCCGAACTGAGAGGAGGCCAGCGTCAAGGCGACGACGTTGATCGAGAAGACGACGCCCGTCACGGTCATCATCGAGCCCGCGATGGTCGAGAGAACGGATCGAGCGCCGTCGGCGCCGAACTGCGCCGCCCATTCCGTCTGCTCGATCCATGCGGCGGAAGTCCGCTGGTCGAACTCGACCGCCGCGAGCGCAACCACGCCCGCGGCGGTCGCCATCAGGACGGGAAAGAACCAATAGCTCGAACGGATCCCTTCGATCCCGTTCCGGATCCGACGAAAGAGCGCTCTCGGATCGAGCGTCATCGCAGCCTGCTCGTCATCGACCGGGAGCCGATTCGCCGTCGCTCCGCGCTCCGGACATCGCGTCGTAGACGTTGAGCCGGTTGTAGAGCGTCTTCAGGCTGATCCCCAGTATCTTGGCGGTGCGCTTCTTGTCGTCTCCGACACTGGCGAGCGTCGCGAGAATGAGGCGCCGCTCCGCCTCGGCGAGCGACGTCCCGACCCGAACCTGCAGGGTCGACGGCTCCGGGGACTCGGGCAGCGCGACCGCCGCGCTCGGCAATGCGTCGACGTCGATCGCCTCGTCCGCGAGGATGGCCGAACGCTCCACGACGTTCTTGAGCTCGCGGACGTTGCCCGGGAACGCCATCGCCTTCAGGCGATCGAGCGCTGCCGGCGTGAAATGCTTGGCCGAGCCCTCCCGTGCATTCAGCGCCGCGAGGAAATGCTCGGCGAGCAGCGCGACGTCCGCGTCGCGCTCTCGCAGAGGCGGCAGGGCGATCGGGAAGACGTTCAGGCGGTAGAAGAGATCCTCCCGGAGGTTCCCGTCCGCGACGACGGTCAGCGGATCGCGATTGGAGGCCGCGATGACGCGGACGTCGACCGCGATCGGCTCCGTCGCCCCGACCCGCGTCACGACCCCCGCCTCGAGGACGCGCAGCAGCTTGATCTGCAGATCGAGCGGCATCTCCGTCAACTCATCGAGGAAGAGCGTCCCGCCATTGGCCCGCTCGAAATAGCCCTCGCGGCGGCGATCGGCACCGGTGAACGCGCCCTTCTCGTGTCCGAAGAGCTCGCTCTCGATCAGCGTCGGCGACATCGCCCCGCAATTGACCGCCAGCAGGGGCTTCGAGGCCCGGCGGCTGAGGCGGTGGACCGTCTCTGCGACGAGCTCCTTGCCCGTTCCGCTTTCGCCCGTGACGAAGACGCTCGCATCCGACGGGCCCACCCGCTCGATCAGCTCGTAGACCTTCTGCATGGCATCGGAACGCCCGACCATCGATCCGAACCGCCCGAGATCGCGCAGCTGACCGCGCAGGCCATGGAGTTCGGATTTGAGCTTGCGCGTGCGCGCGACGTTGGCCAGCACGCTTCGAAGCCGCGTTCGATCGACGGGCTTCGTCAGGTAGTCCAGCGCTCCTCGCCTCAGGGCCTGGACGGCCGTCTCCGCCGAGCCGTCGCCGGTGACGACGATGTACTCGGAGGGCTCGAGCGCTTCCGGATAGCCGATGAGCTCGAGCCCGCTTCCGTCCGGCAGGCTGAGGTCCACGAGGACGGCGTCGAATCGCTCGGCCTCGAGCTTCTCCTTCGCTGCACCGAGCGATGCCGCTTCGCTGCAGCTGTTCCCCTCCCGCTCGCGGGAGACGATTGCCGTCATGGCCGAGCGGAGGTTGGCGTCGTCTTCGACGACGAGGACGGAGATCGGTTGGGAGAGCGGTGCCACGCTTCAGGCTTCCTCTTCGTCGACGACGGGGTTCGCGAATCGAAGGAAACGACTCAGCGTCTCCCAGGCGGCGGAGCCGGAGAGGACGAGGTCGAAGGCTTCGGAATCGATTTCAAAATCGCCACTGGCGATCAGCACGACGTCGAGGTGCGCGTCGACGGAGAATGCACGCTCCGCGATCGTATCTGCCTCGAGATCGTCGAGCGGCTCCTGGACCACGACGAATCGCGGTCGATATGCGCGAATCCGAGCGGTCGAGGCCTCGGTGCTGCGCGCGACCTCGACCTGATGTCCTTCGCTCCGGAGCGCATCGACGATCGGATCCGCCGAGCCCTGCGAGTCGGCGACGACGAGCACGCGCCGCTCGGGAGCACGCGGGGCCGCGAGCAGGCCGCGCAGCCGGCCTATTTCCTCGAGCACGACGTCCGGCGGAATCGGCTTGCCGAGACAGGCGTCGAATCCCGCGCGTCGGACACGCGCGCGGGACTCCGCATCGGTCATTCCCGTCACGGCAATCGCGAGAACGGAACCGGCGGGCTCCGGTTGCCTACGAACGGCGCCGATCAGGTCGAGTCCGCTTCGATCCGGCAGCCCGATGTCGCTGACGAGCAGGTCGGGCGCCCCGCGTTCGAAGTGTCGCAGCGCCTCCGCGACCGATTGGGCGGTACGAACGATCGCCTTGCGCTTCGTCAAGGCCGCCGACGTCGCCTCGATCCACACTGGATCGTCGTCGACGACCACGATTTCGAGTCCCGTGAGATCGAGCTCCGGGGACTCGGTTTTCGGGGGGGCTTCGGTCGCGCCCCGAGTGCGCGTCGCCGCCGCCGCTTCGTCGGCCTCGCCGGCCGCATCGGCTGCATCGGCTGCATCGGCCGAACGGGCCGCATCGGCCGTACCGGGCCGGTCGGCGCCATCGCCCGCGTCGATCTCGATGGATCGGCTTCGCAGCGCCTCGCCGTCCGATGCCTCGGACCGCGGGAGCCGGATGATCATGGAGAGGCCGCGGCCTGCGCCCTCACTCTTCGCTTCGATGCTGCCCGCGTGCCGCTCGACGAGATAGCGAACGATCGGCAATCCGAGCCCGAGCCCCTTCGTGCCCGCTGAGCCGGGGGCGGAGCCCTGCCAGAACTCGTCGAAGATGTGATCGAGATCGGCGGGATCCAGGCCGGGCCCCGTATCGCTGATCGTGAGCTCGACCGATCGTTCTCCGACGGCGAGGACGACCTCGATCCGCCCCTTCGCCGGAGTGAACTTGAGCGCGTTGTCGACCAGGTTCCGGACGATCTGGGTGATCCGTTCGGGGTCTGCGTCGACGAAGATCCCGGCGCTCGGAGACTCGAACACGAGCTCGATGTCCTGCTCCTCGGCGATGGGCCGCATCTGCTCGACGACGTCGAGGATCGCGCTCGCGAGCTCGATGCGCGCCTTGTGGACCTCGAGGCGCTGTCCCCGGATGCGCGAGACGTCGAGCAGATCGTCGATGAGCCGCGCCTGGCTTCGAACCGCGGCGGAGATCGCGGAGGCAGCGCGCCCCACGACCTCGTCTTCGCCCTCGTCCTCGTCCTCGAGGATCGACGACCAGGCCAGGATCGCGTTGAGCGGCGAGCGGAGTTCGTGCGAAACGACCGCGAGGAATCGATCCTTCGCCCGGTTCGCGTTCTCGGCGACGCGCAGGAGATCGTCGCGCTCCGCGCTCGCACGCACGCTCTCCGTCACATCGGTCATGATTCCGACGAAATGACCGACCTTACTCTCTGCATTCTCGACTGGGGCGATGGAGAGTTGATTCCAGAAGCCGGTGCCGTCCTTGCGATGATTCCGCATGAGGACCGAGCACGCTTCGCCCTCCGCGATCGCTCCGCGGATCTCCTCGAGCGCCACCTGGTCGCGCGCCTTCTCGTTCAGGAACCGACAATTCTTGCCGAGAACCTCCGAAGCCTCGTAGCCCGTGATCTCGAGGAATGCGTCGTTCACGTAGCTGATCGGATGATCCGGCCGGGCTGCATCGGTGATCACGATTCCGTTCCGAGCGGCCGCCAGCGCCCGCTGATAGACACGCATCGTACCCTCGGAGATCTTGCGCCCGGTGATGTCCTGGATGACGGCGATGAAGTGGACCAGATTCCCCGTGGCATCTTCTTCACGGACCAGACGGACCTCGGCGATGATCTCCTCGCCCGACTTCGATCGGAAGCGACGCTCGACGCCATAGGCATCGATCTCGCCGCGACAGAGCAGCTCCCACTGCTTGACGTCGACGTCGAGATCGTCGAGGTGGCTCACGGCGGCGTAGGTCAGCTCGAGCAGTTCGACTTCTTCGTATCCGAGGATCTCGCAGAGGCGCGCGTTCGCGCGCAGCCAGCGCCCCTCCGGCGAGAGATGGGCGATCCCGATCGTCGCGTGTTCGAAGGTCGTCCGGTACTGATGCTCGCTGGCGCGAAGCGCGACGAGTGCCCCGTCCTTCACGCCTTCGGAGTCTCGCAGCGATCGATACAGGACGACCGTCAACGTGAGCAGCGCGATCATCGTGGCACTCGCGAGGATCGCCATGTCGTAGGCGTCGGACCAGAGGCCCGCGCGATCGCCGACACGCGCCAGCGCACCGAGCACGAGCGGCACGCCGATCGAGACCGGCAGAACGCGACGAAGCTCGCGACCGGCGATCGAATCGTCCACCAGCGCCGACGCAAGACCGACGTCGGGCCTCAGGAAGAGCGCGCCGAAAGATGCAGCGAGCAGCCCCAGGGAGGTATGGAAGGGCATGCCTTCGAAGCGCCCGAAGCTCTGAAGGGGCTCGATCTCGTAGATGAAGGCCAGAAACTCGATCAGGGCGACGGTGAAGGCGCCGATCGCTGCGGAATGGCCGAGCCTGGGCCAGCGCTGGTCGACCATCGCCGCGATTGCGACGAGGCAGAACGCGATGGCCGTGGCGGGCGACATCTCCGATGTTCCACGCGGCCCCGAAGCGAGGTGGCTACTCGAACCGAAGAGCTCGCTTCCGAGATCGAATTCGTAGGCGGAAAGAACGAGCGCGAGCTGGCCTGCGCTCCAGACCATCAGAAGCGCCGCCAGGCCGATCCCGACGCGCTTCGCATCGGCGTGCACGGACGCGCGCATCCGAAGACTTACGCCGGCGAGCACGAAGCCGACGGCCGTGACGAGCTTCATCTCGACCAGACCGGGGATGATCCGCTTCGGCAAGTCCAGATCCAGGCCCCAGCCGATCAGAACGATGAGGCCCAGGGCGAACACCCCGAGCCCCAGGCGACTCGCGATCGAGACAGCCGTCCCTCGCCCTCGCGCGCCCGGTTCTCCTTGCGAACTCGCTAGCGACAAGGATCGCCTCCGCGGCACTGAAGACGCCTCTTGGACCGATGGATACCGGGAACGGCCGCCTCGTCCGATTCTAGTACGCCAGCCGGGGGCGCACCCCCGGCCGGGCATGGGCTCCCGACGCACCGAACTCGCCTCACATGTTTCAGGTATGGTCGTCGATCTCGTCCTGGATCTCCTTCTTCGAGTCGTCGATCTCGTCTCCGATCTCCTCCATCGCCTCGTCCATGTCGCTCCGCTCGCGACAGCCGGACATCGACATCAGACCCGAAGCGGTCGCGGCAACGACCATGAGGGCCAGGAGCCGCTTCGAGACCCACGCGCGCTGCTCGACGCTGCCACCCTCCGATCCATTCGCGCGCTTCTTCCGAGCCTCTTCTCGATTCATCCATCTTCTCCTCTGGCGGGTTCGTCTCCGCCGCGTTCAGGCCGATCCGTCGAGATCCGTCTCGCAGATTTCGATCTCTCAAAGCACACCTGCCCAAAGCACACCTCGTGCCAAATCTTCTTCGTGACGCACGGGAGACGACGGACGCGGACACGCCCCGAGTGGGCCGGATCGCGCCCGCCCGGAGCCGGCTGAGCGGGTCGAGTTGTAGAAATTGCAAACGAGCGAGGTCGGCTCCGCACGGGTCCCGGCGCCGCTTCGCCCGAACCCGCCCGATACGCTCGGGCTCGGCGGGCGCCGCCCGCGCAGCGCAGCGACGAGTCGGCGTGGCACGGTGCTTGCTTCATCCGGGTGCGAAGGAGGAACCGAAACGAAATGGCTTCTGACACGCTGCACGAATCGCGCGAAGTCCTGTCGAACGAGACCGTCGAACTCCATCGCGCCTTGACTTCGCTGATGGAGGAGCTCGAAGCGGTCGATTGGTATGGACAACGCGTCGATGCCTGCGAGGACGACGAGCTGCGAAAAATCCTCGTCCACAATCGCGACGAAGAGAAGGAGCACGCCTGCATGACGATCGAATGGATTCGCAGGCGCGATCCGAAATTCGACGAGTTGCTGCGAAAATTCCTGTTTCGCGAAGGACCGATCGTGGGCGGCTCGCACGAATAGCACGCCCTCACGATCCGCGATCGGGCATTTTGCTCCGATCGCCTCCGCTCGCACCCGTCCAGAAGGAGAATGAAGATGGAATTCGAAGTCTCGCCCCTGCCCTACCCCAAGAACGCGCTCGAGCCCTACATCAGCGCCCGAACCGTGGAGATCCACTACGAAAAGCACCACAAGGGCTACATGAAGAAGCTGCGCGCGCGGATCGAAGGCACGGAGCGCGCCGAGCGGAGCCTCGAAGCGCTGATCCGATCGGAGTCCGGGGCGCTCTACAACAATGCAGCCCAGGTCTGGAATCACGATTTCTACTGGCGCAGCATGAAGCCGGCCGACCAGCCCTGCGATCCGAAGCCCGTCGTGCGCAGCGCGATCGTCGATCGATTCGGTTCCCTCGACGGCTTTCGCAAGGAATTCGCCGATGCCGCCAACGGCGAGTTCGGCTCCGGCTGGGCCTGGCTCGTTCGGGAGGGCAGCGGGAAGCTCGAGATCGTCAACAGCTCCGACGCCGAGAATCCGCTCCAGCGGGACAAGACGCCCCTTCTGACGATCGACGTCTGGGAGCACGCCTATTATCTCGACTACCAGAACGAGCGAAACCGCTACGTCGACGGCTTCGTCGAGCACCTGCTCAACTGGGATCTCGTCGCGGCGCGCCTCTGATCGCGGCTGGTCAGGGCATGCGGCGATCCGTGGCGGAGATCGTCGCGCCGCCCCGGCCCGGGGGTCGGCCTTCCCGATCAAGTCGCCGACCCCGATTCGGCCCCCTCGTCGTCTCACACGGCGCCATCGCCCCTATCACCCTCGTCGCGGAGTCGATGGATCACCGATGCGCTGCGCGCGTCGGCCGACGGCCCGTAGGCAGCGCTGAACGTGCCTCGAATCGCACCGTTGGACGTGCTCAGCGCGAAGAGGATCGAGGCATCCGCCGGGTCGCTGGCGCCCTCGAACCGGACGACTTCGTCGACCACCAGCCCTTCCGGCTCGAAGACGGTGTCGCCGACCGACAGCGTTCCGTCGCCGTTCGCGCGAAACGATCTCGAATATCCGAGCCCCGCGAGGCGTTCGACCGCCTGGCTGAGGGTTTCCATCTTTCGCGAGGATGCGTCGTCCTGGGGCCTGATCATGTTCTTCTTCCTCCGACTGTGCGCCTTCGGGGCGGCGATCCGCCCCCCTCTGAAAACTCCGTCGAGTCGACCGAGCCGCATCGTCCGGCTTTCTCTTCGACTTCGACCTCCAGACGCAACCTTCGTGCCGAACCGTCCGCCCGCGTCCCCCGATCTCGACGCGGCCCGCAGTCGCAGGCGTCCGCGCGGCCCGCCCTCCATCGGCCGGAAGCAAGGCCAGTCCCTCGCGGCACGCTTCTTGTACCGATCGTGCTCGAATGATCCCACGCCCGAACAAAGGAGACCCTCATGTCCCAATTCGACCGAATCGTCTCGGCCTACGACTTCTCGCCGGACGCGTTGCACGCCCTGACCGTCGCCGAGGGTCTGGCGACGAAGCTGGGCGCCGAGCTCCACGTCGTCCACGTCGTTCCGGAGCCTCGGCTCGCGTATCCGACGATCGAGCTCGGCAGCTTCGCTCCGCCCGTGGTTCCGGAATCCGTGCGGGAGGATGCGCACGAGACACTGAACGAGGAGACCGCCCATCTGCGAGGGGGCACCCATCGCGTCCAGACCCATGTTCTCGAGGGATCCACCGTCGACGTCGTACTCGCGGATTTCATCCATGAGATCGGAGCCGACCTGCTCGTCATGGGAACGCATGGAAGAACCGGACTGGCCCATCTGCTGATGGGGAGCGTCGCCGAACGCACCCTCCGCCGCGCGCCCTGTCCGGTCCTGACGGTTCGCTCACCCAGCACCGGGAGCGCCACCCGCGTCGACGAAGACGCGGAGACCGTCGATCTCGCGACTCGGAGGCGAGTGGGCACGGCCCCCGACATCGCGGGCGTCCATCTCCGCTCACCCGGGCCGGACGGCTCCAGCGAGCCGTCGTCGTGAACTCGATTTCGACGGCGCAAACGGGCGCATCGAAGGCGTGTGCAGTCGGGCGCCGGGAAGCGGGCCGGCGCGCCCGCCCGGGCCAATCCCCACGGCGATTCGTGTCGTTTGTACAAAATCGCCGAGCGATCCTGCCCGAAACCCGCCGAGATCCACCCTACAGACGTCTTGCCCAACGGAACTTCGACCCAGCGTTGGGCACGAATGGTGCAATTCATCGACGCAAGGAGGATCGATCATGTTGAGTTGGTCTATCACGTTTCTGATTCTCGCTCTGATCGCCGGGCTGCTCGGCTTCTCCGGGGTCGCCGGCGCCTCGGCGCACATCGCCTGGATTCTCTTCGTCGTGTTCCTCGTCCTGCTCGTGATCTCCGCGGTGGTCGGCGTCGTACGCGGCCGGCCCCCGGTATAGAGCCGGCTCGATGAGGCGACGACGAACGCAAACACACGACCCGGTCGCGCCACTGCGACCGGGTCGGCGCCTCGGGAGCACTGAGTCATCTTCGATGCCGACTCGGTGGCGACGCTGATGATGCTTCGTCTCTCTCCGGTCTTACCGGCCTTTGCGTCGATCCTCCTGGGCAGCGCGCTCTGCGGATGCGCGGCCGGCGAGCCGCCCGATGCTGCCCGCGGCACGAGCGCCTCCCGAACCCACGCGCAGGCGCCCGAGCTCGACGCCGAGCGACTCGCGCTCAGCGAGGGCTACAGCCTGCTCTACCGCGACTCGAGCCACCTCGACCGCATCGATCTGCTCCTCTACGCGAAGTCCGAATCCGATCGCGTCGAGGTCCTCGTCGAGGATGTCGCCGATTTCGCCGCGACACTGAAGGCGCGTCTCGAACAGATCGACCGAGATTATCCCGGCGTTCGAATCGATCTGGATCCGCTCCCGGAGATGGAAGAGCGCAAGCGGCGATCGATCGCGCTCGAGCGAGCGGGCGAATTCGCTCCCATCGTCGGCCGGGGTGGCGTCGCCTACGAGCGAACCGTCCTGATCGGCCTGCACAACGGAATCAACCACCAGCGTGCGCTCTGCCGTGTCCTCGCAGAGGCCGAAACGGACGCGGGACTCGAACAGTTCCTGCTCGCGACCCGCGCGAGCTACGACACGCTCTACGAGCGGATCGGAACACTGCTCGACGCCGTCTACTTTCGCACCTCCGGCGAAACACCTGGCCATTGAAGTTCGATCGATGTCTCGAGCCCGCGAGCGCGGCGCTCAGAGGGAGCGCGAGAACAGCGACCAGAAACCCTCCAGGAAGCGCTGCCCCGGACCGCGCGCCCGCCATTTCGCGTGCGTGACTTCGGACGAGAGCGCCAGATCCTTCCGGAACAGCCGCTCCATTCGTGCCGCGAACCCCTCGTCGATCACGACGATGCTGACCTCGTCGTTGTGCACGAAGCTCCGCAAATCCCAGTTGGTCGACCCGACGGTGGACCAGATTCCGTCGATGACGGCGGTCTTCGCATGAACGAATGCGCTCTCGTGCTCGTGGATCCGGACGCCAGCGGCGAGCAGCCGATCGTAATGCGAGCGCCCGGCGTAGAACGCCGCAGCGGCATCGCTGAACGAGGGCAGGACCAGCCGGACCTCCACACCGCGGCGCGCGGCGTCCATCAGCTCCTTCTCGAGACGTTCGTCCGGAATGAAGTACGCCATCGTGACGAACACCGTCCGGCGAGCGAATCGGACGCCCGCCAGCACGGAGACGTAGGTCTGGCTCCGATTCGAATCGGGTGAGCTGGGAACGATCTGAACGACGGTCTCACCCGCTCTCGCGAGCGCAGCCGAACGGCCGCCGGACCGCGGAGAGAAACGTGGGTATCGCGCCAACCGTCCTCGAGCGAAGCCGGAGCACCACGTGAGAACATCGACGATCCACTGTGATAGACGCGGCTCAGATTGATCCCGCCCGCGAATGCCTCCACTCCGTCGACGACGAGGATCTTGCGGTGATCGCGATGGTTGAGCCGATCCGGCCGGAATAGCGAACGCCGGATCGGATTGAAGACACAGACCTCGACCCCCGCAGCCGAGAGCCGGGCCAGGAGGTCGCCGGAGTCGATCGCGCCGACACCGTCGACCAGGACCCGAACGCCGACGCCACGCCGGGCGCAATCGATGAGAACGTCGGTGAGGCGGGAATCGCCGAGGCGTACGTCCTCGAAGATGAAGGTCTGGACCTCGATCGTCCGGTGCGAGGAGCGCAGGGCATCGGACATCGCCGCGTAGGTCTCGGGGCCGTCGACGAGGAGCTCGACGCGATTGCCCAGCAGGAGCGGCACTGGCCCCTCGACCTTGATCGGCGCTCGCGTCTCGGAGATTCGCCGCGTGCCGCCGAGCCGTGGCGACGGCAGGTCGGTGCATCCGAAAAGCAGCGCGCTGGCGATCAGCGTCGAGCGCATCTCGGCGATCGACACGGCTCAATCTCCCGCCCGCCAGAGCGCGCTCATCGGAGGATGATTCTGCCCGCGCTCACTTCTTCTTCGACGGTGCATCCCCGTCTTCTCCGTCGGAGATCGTTCCTCGGACGTAGTCGCGAACCCGAGAGGCCTGGTCCGAGATCCTGCGCCGGATCGCTGCACCGGTTTCCGGCGTACAGAGCGCCGTGACGCCCGCGCCGACGAGGGCGCCCGCGCCGAGCAATCCCGCACTGCGGGCGATGCGCGCTGCCCGCTTGCGCCGGCGATGCTGCCCGACGGCATTCGCGATCCTGTAGAAATCGGGAGCCTGCGCGGCGAGGCTCGTCAGCGATCCGATCCAGTCGCGACCGTCTTTTTGTCGACTCATGATGATTCTTGCTCCTTGTCCTGAAGGGTTTCGAGAACGAGATCCTGGAGCCAGCTGCCGGCCATGCGCGCGCCGACACCCAGCAGAACGGTGACGGCACCGCGCGGAACGCCGCCACCGAGCAGGAAGCCGAGTCCTGCAGCGGCGCCGATGGCCAGCGCAGGATCAGACCGGACGATCTCGCGCAGGGCGGAGTCGGCCCGTGCCGAGAGATCTCCGGCTCCGCCCGAGATCCGGTGGAGATCGGCTCGCAGGGAGCGCCGTTGCTGCGTCGTGCGCCGCCTCATCGCAGACTCCGGACGATCCGCGCGACAACGAATCCCGCAAAAGCGGCGCCCAGCACCGCGGCCCAGGGCCTCCGCTGCACGAACTCGACCAATCGCGAGTCCAGCTGCTGATCGTCCGCCTGCTCGCCTCGCGCCTCGATTTCCAGCGCATGCGCATTCGACATCTCTCTATCTCCTTCTCAGGGAACGCGATCGCCCCGGGCGACCGAGCCAGTACCCGACGACGAATGCGCCGGAGACCAGAAGCCATTCATGGCCTGCGATGCGATCCAACGGGTTGATGGCCGCCTTCGAGGCACGCCCCAGATCCCGCAGGGCCGAGCGCAGATTTCCCTCATCCCGGGCGATCGCCGCGTGGAGCCGAGCAAATCGCTGATCCTGCGCGCTCATCGTGGGTGGCCGCTCGCGCGCGATCGACGCAAAAGGAGCCCTGCGATCCCGAGATGAACGATGCCGATCCCGGTGTCCACCGCGAACGGCGGGAACTGCATCGCCAGTCCCGACCGCACGCCGTTCACCAAGAAGAGCCAGCCCAGGATCGCGAAGGGCACGACCAGCAGAACCGCGCCCTCGACGCGAAGCGCGTGCATCGCCTCGGCGAAGACGAGCTCGACGCGCCGGAGAAAGAGCGATTGCCCCGCGTCGACGACGCGCTCGAGCGCGTCGGTCATGTTCGTCTTCGGATCGCGCGTGGGCTGCGTCATGCGAAGCTACAGAGCAATCACCGTGCCAGTCGCGAAGCGGCTCTCGGCGGCGCAGATCACGATCGAAGCGATGGCGCCCTGCACTTTCTACAAAGCACGGACGTTCAGGCCGAACGATCGGCGCCATTCACGCGCTCGGAGGCGAGATGCCGGATCCCGCCGTCTCCCCGCAAGGAAACCGCTTGGCATGGATCGTGCTCTCTCGGCGTTCCAACGCAGCGCGTGATGCGCTCGCAGGAGGAACGAACATGAACTGGGACCAGGTCGAAGGCAATTGGAAGCAACTCAAGGGTCGCGTCAAGCAGACGTGGGGCAAGCTGACGGACGACGATCTCGACTTCATCGATGGCAAGCGCATCGAGCTGATCGGGAAGATCCAGGAACGTCACGGCATCACGAAGGATAAGGCCGAAGAGCAGCTGAACGAGTTCGCGCGGGGGCTCAACAAATGAGACGAAACAAACGAATCGAAGGCAGGGAACTGCGCTGGGCCTCGTTGTCCCTCGCCGCCGCGACGCTGGCGGCGGGTCCGGGATTCGCAGATCAGCCGAGCGACGCCTGGATCACGACGAAGGCGAAGACCGAGCTCCTGACGGACGACATCGTCGACGGAATCGAGATCCACGTCGATACCTACGACGGGCGGGTCACCCTCTACGGCAAGGCCGCGACCGAAGCGGAGCGCAGCCGCGCCGAGAAGGAAGTCCGGTCGATCGACGGCGTGACGGACGTTCGCAACCTGATCGTCGTCGTGCCGGAGGCCGTCCGCGAGGACGTGAAGGTCGGCGACGAAGCGATCGAACGCTCCATCGCGGCGGCACTCGAGAGCGACCCGGTTCTCGCCCAGAGCTCCGTTCGCGTGAAGTCGGTCGACGGGGGCGTCGTCCTGCTGAGCGGAAAGGCGAGCTCGCTCACGGCCCATCAGCGCGCGCTCACCCTCGCCCGGCGAGCCGAAGGTGTCCATCGTGTCGCGAGCGAGATCCGCAGCCCGGACGAGCTCGCGGATGAGGAGATCCGGAACGATGGAAAGGCGCCGGCCGACCTGCAGGCCACCGCCACCGACGCCTGGATCACCACGAAGGCGAAGGTGCAGCTGATGTCGACGACGGGGATCCCTGCGATGTCCGTCAACGTCGACACGGTCGACGGCGTGGTCACGCTGTTCGGCACCGTGCCCACGGCGCTGGAGAAGCAGCGCGCGGAAGCTGCGATCCGGGAGCTCGAGGGCGTGACGCGCGTCGAGAACGAGCTCCAGGTCGTTCCGAACGTCGCCGCGGGAAAGGTCGCAAGGAGCGACGACGAGCTCACGAAGGCCGTTCGCCAAAGGCTCGACGAGCGGACCTCGCTTTCGGACTCGGCCCTCGAGATCGAAACCGCGAACGGTGTCGTGCGACTGACCGGGAGCGTCGACGAGAGCGGCGATCGTCTGACGGCCCTGACCGTGGCCCGGAACACGCCCGGGGTGAAGTCGGTCGTCGACGACATCCAATCCGGAGCGGCTCGTTGAGCCCGCCTCGGACGGCCCGGAGGGTCGGGGACCTTCCGGACCGCTCCGAAGCGACCGGCGTCGTGCGGCGACGTCGATCGCTTCGGATGCCTTCGCGACCATCCCCGAACAGGGAGACTCCGACATGATCGGTACGATTCTCATCATTCTCCTGCTCTTGATGCTCTTCGGTGCCTTTCCGGCCTGGCCTCATAGCCGCGCCTGGGGATATGGACCGTCCGGCGGACTCGGCGTGGTCCTGGCGATCGTCGTCTTGCTGGTCGTATTGGGCCGGATTTGAAAGCGGCGGACGACAAGAGCCCGGTCGTCCACGCCTATGGATCGTCCTGCTTCGAGGGCTCTCCGGTCGCCTGCGCCGACTGCGGCCATCGATTGCGAAACGAGCAGCGCGCCTCGCTCCCGCCCTGTCCCTACTACAGCGACCTGACCCACCCCCGAGCGGGTTGGGTCTGCCCTGACTCGTTCAACTCGGCGGCGGAGACCGATTCGGAATCGTCGAGCGGCCGGAATGGCCGAAACGACGGCGAGCCACGAGACCCGGGGGCTTGAGTCCGGGCGCGAGCCGAGAGCGCTCTCGGGTCCAGCGGACCGGAGCGCTTGCGAGGCGAAGGCAAAGCAGGACGACCGCCGCGACCCGCCCGGACGTATCCGGCCGGGCCGCGGCACGTTGCCTGCGCTCACCAGTAGGTGGGAACGCTGTAGTAGTCGTAGACGGCGGTCCCGAAGGTCCGATCGGCGAAGTCCGGCCAGTCGTTCTTGTCGAAGCCGGGTGCCTTCTCGAGCTTTTCCTTCGAGACGTTCAGCACGAACCGCTTTTTCTCCGCATCGATATGCAGAGCCCTCCACGGAACTGCGAAGAGCTTCTCGCCGATTCCGAGGAACCCACCGAACGACACGACGGCATACGCGATCCGTTCACCGTCGACGTCGAGCATGACCTCCTCGATCTCTCCGAGATTCTCTCCCTGCGCATTGACGACCTTGTCGCCGGTCACCGACCCCGCAGACAATACGATCGGTTTTCTCTTCCATTCGTCCTCCTCCTTCGCCCTCTCGCCGCGCTCGGCGGACGGGCCGGTGGTTGTGAGCGCCCGTCTTCGAACGCTCTGCCTCGGCGAAGTGCAACGGCCATGCCCGTCCAGCCGCGACCTGCGTGCTGCGGAGTGGCTCGTGCGCTCCGTTCCTCGAGGCCCGGCTCGGGATCCCGATCGCACGAACTCCGACTCGCACGTGCTCCGCGACGCATCCGAATGTAGAAAGGGCGCCGCGCCCCCGGCGCACGCGGAGGCGGGCGCTGCCTGGATCGAGCGGGTCCCGCACGTGGGGTGGTATGGCGATTGCATTTTCGTTCACCGACAGAAGGAGCCACGAATGAAGAATCATCCCGAGACCACGAACGACGCAGGCATCCTCGCGCCCAGCGACGAACACTCCCTGACGGCCGGGGATGCGGGGCCGATCCTCCTGCACGATCACTACCTCGTCCAGAAGATGGCCCAGTTCAATCGCGAGCGGATTCCCGAACGCATCGTCCATGCGAAGGGCGCTGGTGCCCACGGCTTCTTCCAATGTTTCGAGGACATGGGCGACTTCACGCGAGCGGGCCTGTTCCGGAAGGGGAAGAAGACCGACGTCTTCGTCCGCTTCTCCCACGTCGCGGGCGAGCAGGGCTATCCCGATACGGTCCGCGATCCCCGCGGCTTCGCGATCAAGTTCTACACCGACGAGGGCAACTACGATCTCGTCGGCAACAACACGCCGATCTTCTTCGTCCGCGATCCGCAGAAGTTCCAGGACTTCATCCGCTCCCAGAAGCGACGGGCCGACAACGGAATGCGCGATCACGAGATGCAATGGGATTTCTGGACGCTCTCGCCCGAGACGGCCCATCAGGTCACGTTCCTGATGACCGACCGCGGAACGCCCCGGACCTACCGCCACATGAACGGCTATGGCAGCCATACCTTCACGTGGGTCAACGATGCCGGCGAGGCGTTCTACGTCAAATACCACTTCAAGACGGACCAGGGCATCGAGAACTTCACCGCCGAGGAGGCCGGCGCGATGACCGCGGAGGATCCCGACTTCCATCGCCGCGACCTCTGGGAGAGCCTGAAGAACGGCAACCAGGCCACGTGGACCCTGCAGATGCAGATCATGCCGGTCGAAGAAGCGGAGGGGTATCGCTTCAACCCCTTCGACCTCACGAAGGTCTGGCCGCATCGCGACTATCCGCTCCTGCCCATCGGCCGGCTCGTGCTGAATCGCAATCCCGAGGACTACTTCACGGAGGTGGAGCAATCGGCCTTCGAGCCCTCCAACATGGTCCCGGGGATCGAGCCGAGCCCGGATCGGATGCTGCTCGGCCGGATGTTCAGCTATCCCGATGCACACCGGTATCGGATCGGCTCGAACTATCTCCAGCTGCCGATCAATCGCCCTCGAAACGCCGTCCATTCCTATTCCAAGGACGGCGCCATGCGGATCACGAATCCCGGCGATCCGGTCTACGCGCCGAACAGCCGCGGCGGGCCGCATGCGAACGCCGAGCAGGGAAGCGAACGGCATCGGAGCTGGTCGGTCGGCGAGCTCGTGCGCGCGCCGTACCGCAAGCACGCGGAGGACGACGATTTCGTCCAGCCCCGCGCGCTCATCGACGACGTCCTGACGCCGGGCGACGCGGAGCGCCTGGTCGCGAACGTCGTGGCCCACGCACGCCAGGGCGTCTCGAGCGCGATGCGCGAGCGGATCGCCGAATACTGGAAGAAGATCCATCCCCGGATCGGCGAGGAAGTCGGCAAGAAGATCATCCCCTAGCTGCTAGCATGGGCGTCCATTCAAGGACGTTCGCATGGACTTACAGCTCGCCTCCCGTCGCATCCTCGTCTCCGGCAGCTCGCGCGGCACCGGTGCCGGCATCGCCCGCGTGCTCGCGCGCGAAGGGGCGAACGTCCTGGTCCACGGCTTCGAGCTCGAGGCCGCCGAAGCCGTCGCGGGGGCGATCCGGGCCGAAGGCCACGACGCTTCGGCCGTCGCGGGCGACATCCGCACCGACGCGGGCGCCCGCGCCGTCGCCGACGCCGCGGGCGTCGTCGACGCCCTCGTCAACAACTACGGCGTCGCCGAGGGCGGCTCCTGGCAGAGCGCGACGGCCGATTGGATCGACATCTACGAGAAGAACGTGCTCTCGGGCGTCCGGCTCGTCCAGGCGCTGACGCCGGGCATGAGGAAGCGCGGCTGGGGCCGCGTCGTCTTCGTGAGCACCGTCGGCTACGCGCGGCCGAACGCGCGCATGCCCCACTACTACGCCTCGAAGATGGCGCTCATCAACATGACGCTCTCCCTCGCCAAGGAGCTCGCGCATACGGGCATCACGGTCAACTGCATCAGCCCCGGCATCATCGCGACGCCCGAGATCCGCGAGATGTACGAGCGCCGCGCCATCCAGCAGGGCGAGCCGAGCGATTGGGCCTCGATCGAGCAGCGCATCGTGCGCGGCGACATGCCGAACCCCGCCGGCATCGTCGGCACGCCCGAGGACATCGGTGAGCTCGTCGCCTTCCTCGTGAGCGACCGGGCGCGCTACATCAACGGGGCCAACATCCGGATCGACGGGGGGGCGGCCGACTCGACGCACTGAGTGCCGGGCAGTCGCAGCAGCCCGCATTTCCGATCCGATCGCGTGGCGAACGAGGCTCGGACCTCCGGCTCAGCGCGAGGGCAGCGACGTCGGCGCCGACGCGCGCCGGCTCGCGAGCTCGTCGAGGATGTCGCGGTGGCGCTCGCGCCCGAGCGCGTAGCCGCCCGCGACCAGCGCGCTCAGGATCACGAACATCGAAGGCACGAGCGCCGTCATCGCGCGCAGAGCCCAGACGACGGTCTCGTCGTTCGTCGCCCCGGGCCGGAAGCCCACTGCGTCCAGCACGAGGAACGCCCCCGCCACGCCGACCGCCCCGGCGATCTTGCGCAGGAACGTGAACACGCCGACATAGAGCCCCTCGCGGCGCTCGCCCGACGCGAGCTCGTCCTCGTCGGCGACGTCGGCGACCATCGACCAGGGAATCATGTCCGCCGCCGAATAGCCGATGCCCGCGAGCATCGTCGCCCCGAGCACGAGCCCGAGCGGCCAGTCGGGCTGGGTCACGAACAAACATCCGAGGCCGAAGACCCAGCCGACGCAGCCGTAGCGGTAGACGGCCGCCTTGTCGCGCCCGCGCGAGAAGCGCAGCCAGAACGGCATCGCACCGACGACCGAGAGCAGGAAGGCACCCATGACGAGCTCGAAATCGTCCGGCCGGCCGAGCACGTAGGTGAAGAAGTGCAGAAAGAGCGCCATCGGGAGATCGATCGCGATCCGGCCCAGAGAGAAGAGGCCGATCAGCCGCCGGAAGCTGCGATTGCGGTAGAGGAGCCCGAAATACTCGCGCGTCGAACCCGCCGCCGCGGCGCCCCGAGCGCCGCGCTCGTAGGTCACGCGCCAGATCGGCCACCACGGCAGCACGATCCAAAACGCCAGCACCGCCCCCGCGATCTGCCAGGCCCGCGCATCGCCGCCGAGGGCATCGGCGAGGGGCCGGAAGACGACGAGGGTGAAGAGCGTGCCGAGGATGGAGGCGACCGAGCGATACGTGGCGAGGGCGTTGCGCTCGTGATAGTCGTCCGTCAGCTCGGGGAGCAGCGCTTGATAGGGGACCGACGCGATCGTCATGCAGAGGCTGATCAGCGCATAGAGCCCCGCGTAGTAGGCGAACTCGAGACTCTCGGTCTCGATCGGCGAAGGGGCCCAGATCGCGGCGAAGGAGAGCGCGAACGGGATCGCGCCGATCAAGAGATAGGGCCGGCGACGCCCCGCCTTCCAGGTCGTCCGGTCCGAGATGCGCCCCATCATCACGTCGAAGACGGCGTCCGCCGTGCGCCCGATGAGCGGAACGAGCCCCGCGAGCCCGACGCGCATCCCGACGACCTCCGTGAGATAGAACGGAAAGATCATCGCGAGGGCGACCAGCGCGACGTTGACCGAATGGTCCCCCATCCCGTAGATCAGCTTCAAATGCAGGGGCAGAGGCGTCGTTTTCACGGCCCGACACTACACGAGCGGCTTCCGGCGCGACTATGCTGCCGCCATGAACCCGGCCGACTCTCCGTCATCGCCTTCTGCCCCGTCTTCCGATGCCTCGCCGATGGCCACGCCGCCGAGCGAGCGAGCCACCCGGTCCCGGCCGCTGCCCGAACGTTTCGCCGCGCTCGATTGGATGCGCGGCCTCGTCATGATCCTGATGGCGATCGATCACGCCTCGCAGACCTGGAACGCCGGCCGCGTCAACGCCGACTCCGCCTATCTGCTCGACCTCGCGACCGGCGCCCCCGCCTGGCTCCCCGGAACGGCGCTCGACCTCGGCCAGTTCCTGACCCGCTGGATCACCCACCTCTGCGCCCCGACCTTCCTCTTCCTCTCGGGCACGTCCCTCGCGATGAGCCTCGAGAAGCGCCGCGCCCGCGGCGATTCACCCGCCGCGCTCGATCGCCATCTCCTGATCCGCGGGCTCGTCCTGCTCGGCTTCGAGGGCCTGCTCTCGCTGCTCGCGAACCAGGGCGTGCTGATCCTCCAGGTGCTGTTCGCGATCGCGGCTTCGATGCTCGCGATGATCCCGCTCCGCCGACTCCCGACGCAGGCGCTGCTCGCCCTCGGTCTCGGCTGGCTCGTCGGCAGCGAGCTCGTGCTGACGACCTTCTTTCCTCTGCCGACCGTCGGCGCCGCAGCCGCGAGCGCGGGGGCGAGCGCCGCCGCGGCGCCCGGCCTGCTCGCGCATCTGTTCTTCGTCCCCGGCTATTCGGCGCCCGTCTACGTCCTCTACCCGATGACCCATTGGCTCGCGATGATGCTGCTCGGCTGGGCCCTCGGCCGTCATCTGCTCGAGCGGCGCGGCGATCTCTCCGGCCAGCTCCAGACCGAGAAGATCCTGCTCCTCGCCGGCCTGACGGGCCTGCTGCTCGCCGCCTTCCTCCGGCGCGCGAACGTCTACGGCAACATGGGCCTGCTGCGCGACGACGCCTCCCTCGTGCAATGGCTCCACATGAGCAAATACCCGCCGGCCCTCGTCTACTCCCTCCTCGAGCTCGGCATGATGGCGCTCTTCCTCGTCTGGTTCCTGCGCCGCGAACGCCTCCAGCGGGCGGCGCCCTGGCGCTGGAATCCGCTGCTCGTCTTCGGACAGACCGCCCTCTTCTTCTACATCCTTCATTTCATCGTGCTCGGCGGCTCGGCCCTCGTCCTCGCCGGCGGCATGATGAAGCACGGGCTTCCCGAGACCTTCGCCGCGGCGGGCGCGACGCTCCTCCTGCTCTACCCGGTCTGCCTCGGCTACCGCGCGCTGAAGCGGCGTCATCCGAATAGCATCCTGCAATACCTCTGAACGGAAGATCTGCCGGAGACTCGGATCCTGACGCGACGTGAGGTTTCGGGATCCGGGAACCGTGTCGCGCGCGTCGCGCTCCCATCGTTCGAGCCCGAACGAAAGGAATCGCCATGCGCCCTGCCCCTCTTCGAACCCAGGAGTGCCCGGCCCGAAGGCGTCGCTCGATCCGCGCCGGAGCGCATTCGGCCGCGCGCTCCGCCCGCCGAGCCCTCGGACTCGGCCTGATTCTCGCTTCTTCTCCCCTGCTCATTGCGCCGAACGTCGCCTTCGGATGCCCCTACACCCCGCCCACGGACGAAGTCGCGATCGCGCTCGGCGGCGGAAGAGCCGCGTCGCTCCGGCTCTACGTCGTCGACCCCGAGGACGCCGACCCCGGGCTCAGCACGCCCTCGGCAGCGCCGATGACCCGGATCGAGACTCGACGCTGCTTCGCCATGATCGATATGCCCCTCTCGGCCTTCCCGACCTCACGCCTCGCGATGCGGCCCGCGGACGTCGCCCGCTCGATGCGCGACCTCGTGGAGAAGCACGGCATCGGCACCTGCGAGATCGCCGTCTTCTACGAGAACGACACGAACGAGGAGATCGCGGAGCACGAGCTCTGCCTGCAGGAGACCTTCGCCTTCGGCGAGCGCAAGCACTGGTCGCTCGCCCGCGAGGCCTTCTGCTGGGAGCCCGAGCCGCCCGAATTCGCGGGCATCGAGGAGTAGGTCGCCGGGGCCTGCGGCGTTACCCTGCTGGCTCGTTCCCGATCCCCGCACGAGGAGCCAGCCGCCATGGGCGCGTACCGCATTCCCTCCGACCACCGCTTCGAACAGGTCTTCAACTTCCGCGATCTCGGCGGCCACACGACCACCGACGGCCGCCGGGTCGCGAAGGGCCGACTGCTGCGCAGTGGCCACCTCGGCCACGCGAGCGCGGCCGATCTCGCGATCCTCGCGCGCTACGGCCTGCGCCGCGTCTTCGATTTCCGCACCGCTTCGGACATCGCACTCGAAGGCGCCGACCGCCTCCCGCCCGGGGCCGAGAACGTGCAGCTCCCGATGCCCGACCCGGCCCGCGGCGGCGACATCCGCAAGCTCATGAGCGAGAACCCGCCCGAGAAGCTCCCCGAGATCTTCGGCGGCGGCCGTGCCGAGGCGATGATGCGCGAGTCGGCCGCCGGTCTCGTCCGCGAGCGCCGCGAACCCTACGGCCAGTTCCTGAAGGCCCTCGCGAGCGAGGCCGCCGTTCCCGCCCTCTTCCACTGCTCCGCCGGCAAGGACCGCGCCGGCTGGGCCGGCTCCGTCGTGCTGCTCTCGATCGGTGTCCCCGAAGACCAGGTCGTCGAGCAATACCTGCTCTCGAACCGCGCCGCGCAGGAGATCATCGAGAAGAACCGCCTGCCGGGCCGCGAGCAGTGGAGCGGGATCCTCGCGCCGCTGATCGGCGTGCGCGAGGAGTACATCCACGCCTCGTTCGAAGCCGTCCGCCAGGAATGGGGCGACTTCGACGGCTATCTCCGCGACGGCCTCGGTATCACCGATGCGGAGCGCGAGGGGCTTCGGAGAAATCTGCTCGAATAGCAGCGCGGCGCTCGCACCTCGACCGCGCGCTGGAGACGCAGCAGCGATTCGGCATCCGGCGCACCCGGCCAGCACGGGCAATTTCGCGGCGTCAGCCGTCCGTCGAGAGCAGCTCGAGCAGATTGCCGTCGGGATCGCGGAAATAGACCGACTGCCCCAGCTGCCCGTCGGCTGCCGGCCGCGGGACCGGCCCGTCGACGATCTCGACGCGATGGCGCTCGAGCAGCTCGACGGCCTCGCGGATCGGCCCGTCGAAGCGGAAGCAGACGTCCTCCGAGCCCGGCATCGGGACATGCGCATGCGGCTTCGCCGGCGCGGCGGCGGAGTGGATGCTCATCCGGGTCGCGCCGATCTGCAGGATCACGACCGGGATTTTGCCGGCGCGCCATTCGGCTTCGTAGAGCGTCGTCGCGCCGAGCACGCGCTGGTAGAAGTCGAGCGTCGCGTCGACGTCGGCGCAGGTGATGGCGATGTGGTCGAGGGCGCGGATGGGCATGGGCGGGGTCCTCAGGGCGTTGAAGGGACGGGATGGCGAGGCTCGGGTCCGGCCGAGCCGGCCGGGCGACGACCTCGGACACCCCTCGGGACGGGTTCACAGCCGCGTGTCGGCTCGCTTTCTCGAAGCCGAATCGATTCGGGCGGGCGATGATCGAACGCCGTCTGTTAGGCTTGCCGACAGCGGGCGACCTGACGTCCGCCCGGCTTGCTCCCGCCCAACCATCGCACGAGGCCGCGCATGCGCAATCGCTCGAAGCTCGGGATTCTTTTCGCGCTGTCCGGCCTGGTCCTCGCGTCGGAGGTGTGGGCGGCGAGCTATCAGAGGATCGATGGGACGGTCGTGGATCCGATCCTCGATCGATTCGGAAACATCCATCCGTACTCGGGCCCCAATCTCCTACCCGGTGTCGATGCCGGATGGGCCGCGCTCGATCAAGCAGACCTGGCGGATGCAAATCTTTCCGGATCGGACCTCTACAAGGCATCGTTCTTCCAGGCCGACCTCACCAACGCAGACTTGAGCGGTGCAGACCTCTTCGGCGCATACCTGGGCTCGGCGATCCTCACGGGCGCCGTCCTCACGAATGCCTACTACGGATTCAGCACGACCTTTCCAGACGGATTCGATCCCGTGGCGGCGGGCATGATCTCGGGGCCGCGCGTGGTCAACAACGGACTCGCCCCGCCCAATCCCGCGAACATCGTCGATCGACCCGATGTGGAGTTCATCGTCGACAATGCGGGTTGCAACGCGACCGTCGCGTATCCATGCGCGTCTCCAGGAGATCCGACCTCGCTCTCCGGTAGCGTATACGCGGTCTCCGTGTACGAGAGTTCCCGTTTCGAGGGTCTGGTCTCCGGGCACTTCATCGAGACTCGGGACGACTCGACGGCCATGGTCACGGGGTCCGAAGCGGACGCCACCGCCCGGGATTCGTCGACCATGACGATCACCGATTGCTACTACTGCACGGCGCATGCTCGCGACCATGCGACCCTCTATGCATCCGGATTCTATGAAGGTGGCGACTCCGCCGTCTCCGGGACCGACGATGCTTATGTCTACTTTGACGGCGGAACCGAGCAAGGCGACCATGTCTCGATTTCGGGAAACGCAATGCTCGACATGCACGGAGACGCCGCTCACCTCGCCGTGTCGGGTGGGCGCGCGATTCTACACCCCGATGCGAGCGTCGACGGCAGTATTTGGCTGGGGCCCTCCGGGTTCTTGAACGTACTCGGCGGTTACTACGAAGGTGTCTATTTCGAACTGACTTCGGCATTCGAGATCGCCGGCGAGATGCGCATGTCCGGAGGAACGTTCGGCCCGGGGAGATTCAAGGTCGCAGGCCATGCGGAAATTTCGGGAGGACAGTTCTGCTCGCGATCCGAGCCGAGCCCCACGCCCTATCTCATTCCCGGGCCCTGGTCGTTCTTCAGCGAGGGGAGTGGCCTGATCGAGATCATGGGCGGAAATTTCGGGAGCTGTAGCCCGGGCGATCCCCTCTTCGCGGCAACCCACCTCGGCGCCCTCGACGGTTCGCGCATTCGACTCTTCGGCGAGGATTTCCTGGTCGATGGCGCATCCGCTTCATTCGGAACCCTTCAGCTGATCTCCGGAATGGTCTCCGGCACCCTCGCCAACGGCGACCCCATCGACAACGCCTTCGCCCACCGCGGCGCCGACTGCGGCGGCCAACCCTGTACCGGCCGCATCCTCGTCCTCACCCCCGGCCTCGACTGGGACCAGGACGCCGTCCCCAATCCCTTCGACAACTGCGCGGAGGAGCCGAACGCCGACCAGGCCGACCTCGACTCCGACGGCACCGGCGACGTCTGCTTCGCCCCCGTCGATCTCGATCGCGACGGGATCATCGATGCGCTCGACAACTGCCGCGTCGACGCGAACCCGGACCAGCTCGACGCCGATGCCGACGGCGTCGGCGATGCCTGCGAGAAGAACCTCATCTTCTGGGCCGACCCGGGCCTCGCCGGCTGCACCACGCCGCCCCAACAACTTCCGTACGAGCTGGTCTCGAACGACCTCGGCAACGGCGACGTCATCGATCGCTCCGCCCAGCCCTGCGACTGTTTCGGCATCGAGTACCCGGTGACGCCGGGGACCGCGAGCGTCCGATTCTTGCACCGCACGGAGTCCGGTTTCGTCGAGGAGTACTGCGAAAACGTCGCGCCCTACGCTCTCGGGCTGGGACCGAACCAGCCGATCTGTGCGGACGGACTCGACGAGGATGGGCTCCACGAGGTCATGGCGACGCCGTACGACGCGCCGGGATGCGAGGCCGGCGGCGGCAATGCGCTGCCCTCGTCGATTCGGAGCTTCACGATGGCGGCGCCGAGCCGGGGCTCGCGTCGCTGATCGGCGCTGGCGTGCTCGGATTGTCCGGTCTCGCGAGACGGCGATCTCGACGCTCGCCGCCTCGATCCCTACCCGGTCGCGCCTAACGGCGAGCGGCGATCGCCCGAACCACGCTCTCCACCGCCCGATCCGCAATCCCCTTCATCTCCTCATCCGTCCGATCCTGGATGGATGCTCGACGTACACCGCGCTCGCCTCCGCCCCGAGCGCCCGCGCCTGGGCGTCCGCCCCCGAGACGAACTCGACCGTCGCGACGAACACGCTCGGAAGGCCGCGATCCTCGAGGTCCACCGTGTCGTGCACCACCGCGGGCCTCGACAAGCTATGCACTCCTGCGCTGCGCACGGAAGCAAGTAGGGAGTTTCCTGAGCGAAAGTGAATCCGGTGCCTCGTGCTCATGAACGGCGCTCGGATGAACGAGGTCTGCCAGCTGCACCTTCGGGACATTGTCGACATCGGTGGCGTCCTTGCCTACGTATCCTTCCTGAGGACGCTACCGAGAGTACGAAGACAGAGGAGTCTGATCGAGTCGTTCCGCTTCATCCGCAGCTGATCGAGCTTGGCTTCCTGGACTACATCGCAGACCGGCGAGCTGCCACCGGAGGCGACCCCAATGCCCAGGTGTTCCCGAACCTCACCTTCCGGAAGCGGTTCGGTTACAAGACGACGCTGGTCAACTACTTCGCGGACGCCAAGGGTCACCTTCAGCGCATCGGGATCCGGGAGGACATGAAGAAGACTCTGTACAGCCTCCGCCACACCTCTATCACCGCAATGGAGCGAGCGGGTGTCAGGGACCTGGCGCGGACCCAGTTGACCGGGCATGCCCGTCAGGGGGATCAAGGGCGCCTCACGTACATCAGCGACCGTGATGCGCAGGAGTTGCTGCAGAGCTGAGCAAGGTCGACTGGAGTGAGGCGATGAGGGCGCTCGCGTAGAGACCACCCTCGTGGCATCGCCTACCGCTGCGCCCTCGATCCCACTCGTTCTCGTGTAGACCGCCCTTCCCGATTCGCGTACTCTCGACTCGTTGGTGAAGCCTTCGGACGAGGTGCGTGATGCCGGTGCGGGTTGCGGGGCTGTTGGTCGTTGCTGTGGTGGGGTCGATGGTCGCCCAGGGAGCGGGGGCGGCGAGCTACCAGAAGATTGATGGCACGATTGTTGATCCGATCTTGGATCGGCTTGGCGCAACCCACCCCTATGCCGGACCAGATCTCTCACCCGGCGTGTCTGCTCCCAACACTTCGCTTCGAAATGCGGATCTGGCACAGGCAGATCTGGCTGGGGCGGACTTCTACCACGCCATCTTGGAAGACGCCGACTTGACAGGCGCAGACCTCAGTGGAGCCGATCTTGCGGGAGTCGACCTGCGATCAACCGTGCTGGTCAACACGATCCTTGAGAACGCCCACTACAACTTGCAGACCGAGTTTCCGTCGGGGTTCAACCCAATCTCGGCAGGGATGGTCTCGGCGCGCGTGATCAACAACGGACTAGCTCCACCGAACCTTGCGAACGTGGTGGACAAATCTGATAGTGACTTCATCGTCAACAATGAGGGCTGCAATGCGTTGATCGCATACCCCTGCAGCACCCCAGGTGCACCGACGACTGTCTCAGGCACAGCTCAGCAGGTTCGCGTGTATGAATCGTCGTCATTCGCCGGATTCGCAGACACGTTGACAGCTGCGGATCAAGCCCATGCTGAAGTGACATTGGACGGAACATCGGCGGGCGTCAGCGCATACGGTCAGTCGACGGTGACTGCGCATGGCCTCGGTGGCAACCCGGACTGCGTCGGTGCACAAGCATCCGACGATGCCCATTTGGTCGTCACGGGTTCATGCTGGAATGGAGTAGGTGCATCAGGGCGATCTCGGGTTGTCTACGCCGGATACGGAGCGGACGGTTCCGACATCGGTGTGCGTGGAGACGCATTCCTCGATGTATTCGGATTCGCCTACGACGTTTGGGTCGAAGAAAGAGGTACCGCGATTCTTCATCCCGGATCGGAGATGCTTCTCGGGATACGCGTGAGCCCTGACGCAACTCTCTTCGTCGAGGGCGGTTTCCATTTTGAACGAGCTGGAACGTTCGAGGTCCGTGGGAAACTTCGAATGACCGGCGGTAGTACGGGTGAGACAGGGATTCGAGTGCTGGGGTACGGAGAGATCGCTGGCGGATCCTTCGATGCTGCGCCCGAATCCTATTACGAAGCTCCGTACGGCATCGTCCCTGGTCCCTGGAACTTCCTCAGCGAGCAGTCCGGCCTGATCGATCTCACCGGGGCAACGCTCGGCAGCCTAGTGAGTCTGGGAGCCCGAGATTCGTCGCGCATCCGCATCTACGGCAGCGATTTCGTGGTTGCGGGACAACCGGTTGCGTCTGGATCGATTCCAACCACTGACGGCACCCTCTCCGGCACCCTCGCCAACGGCGACCCCATCAACAACCCCTTCGCCCACCGAGGCGCCGACTGCGGCGGCCAGCCCTGCACCGGCCGCATCCTCGTCCTCGCCCCCGGCCTCGACTGGGACCAGGACGCCGTCCCCAACCCCTTCGACAACTGCGCCGAAGAGCCCAACGCCGACCAGGCCGACCTCGATTCCGACGGCACGGGCGACGTCTGCTTCGCCCCCGTCGATCTCGACCACGACGGCATCGTCGATGCCCTCGACAACTGCCGCGTCGATGCGAACCCCGATCAGATCGACTCGGACGCCGACGGCGTCGGAGACGCCTGCGAGAAGAACCTGATCTTCTGGGCAGACAAGGGCCTCGAAGGCTGCACGACACCGCCCCAGCGACTCCCCTACGACCTGGTTTCGAACGACCTCGGCAACGGCGACGTCATCGACCGCTCCGCCCAGCCCTGCGACTGCTTCGGCATCGAGTACCCGGTGACGCCCGGAACCGCGAGCGTCCGCTTCCTGCACCGCTCGGAGTCCGGGTTCGTCGAGGAGTACTGCGAGAACGTCGCGCCCTACGCGCTCGGGCTGGGACCGAACCAGCCGATCTGTGCGGACGGACTCGACGAGGATGGGCTGCACGAGGTGATGGCGACGCCGTACGACGCGCCGGGATGCGAGGCCGGCGGCGGCAACGCGCTGCCTTCGTCGATTCGGAGCTTCACGATGGCGGCGCCGGAGCCGGGGCTCGGGGTGATGGTCGGTCTGGGCTGCCTCGGCCTCGCGTGCATCTCCCGAAACGGATCGCGCGCCGTCTCGCCCTGCAGAACCGAAGACTGACCGCGTATCGCTCGGGTCACGAGCCATGAACTCCGGTTCTCAAGTTGCCCGCTCGCCCTTCACAGCAGACCCTCGCGTTTGGACGGATGCCGAAGTCGACTTCGGATGCGGCTCGACTTGAGGTTTCGAGATGAGGGACCGATACTCCGCACGCATCCAAAACAGGCCCCTTCTCTGCGTCCCCATTCAAGCAGGCTTCGGCCTCACGCGGTGGAGGGGCCGCTTTGTCTCCGCCCCCTGAACGGAGGACGACTGCCGGTTGCGACCTTCTGGCCGTGCTTCTCGACGGGGGATTCGTCAAAAAGCGCCTCGCCGAAAAGCTGCACCGGTTTCCGACGGCGTCGGACGTCTCTGCGTGGATGGAGACACTGATCGCGCATCCCGACCTCGTGGCTGCGCGACTCTTCAGGATCTACTGGTACGACGCGGATCCATTCGGGCAGAAGCGGAGCAACCCGATCGATGGTCGCTCCTTCAACTTCGCGACGACGCTCGAAGCAAATCGCAACCGGGACCTGATGAGCCAGCTCGAAGTCTTCCCCGACATCGCGGTGCGCAAGGGGGAGCTGCACTTCCGCGGCTGGCGGGTCCACGCTGCCGCCATGAAGAATCTGACCAGGGACCCGCCGCGCACGCTCAAGGCGACGGATCTCGAGCCCGTTTTCATCCAAAAGGGCGTCGACATGCGAATCGGGCTCGATATCGCATCGCTCGCGCTCAAACGCCTCGCGGACGGGATCGTTCTCGTCACAGCAGACGCCGACATGATCCCTGCGATGAAGCTCGCACGCCGCGAGGGGCTTCGCGTCTTCCTTCACCTCATGGAAACGCCAAATCGGCGAGAGGCTTCCCGGAGAGATGGTGGGTGCCCTGCCTCATGCTCCTCAATGGCACGCGCACCAATGAGGTCTGCCAGCTGCACCTTCGGGACATCGTCGACATCGGTGGCGTTCCTTGCCTACGCATTCTTCCTGAGGACGCCACCCAGAGTACGAAGACAGAGGAGTTGATCGAGTCGTTCCGCCGCAACTGCAGCTGATCGAGCTTGGCTTCCTGGATTACATCGCAGAATCGGCGAGGCCAGTCACCGGAGGCGACCCCAATGCCCAGGTGGTTCCCGAACTCACCTTCAGAAAGCGGCCCGGTTACAAGACGAAGCTGGTCCACTACTTCGCGGGCGCCAAGGGGCCTGCAGCGCATCGGGATCCGGGAGGACATGAAGAAGACTCTGTACAGCCTCCGCCATACCTCGATCACTTCCAATGGAACGAGCGGGCGTCGGGACTTCCGCCAGACCAGCTGGGACTGGGCATGCCTTGCCGGGGGGAACCAAGGACGTGCCTCACGTACATCAGCGACCGCGATGCGCAGGAGTTGCTTGCGGAGCTGAGCAAGGTGGACTGGAGCGAGGCGATGCGGGCGCTCGCGTAGAGACCACCCTCCTAGTATTGCCTCCCGCTGCACACTCGATCCCACTCGTTCCCGTGTAGACCGCCCTTCGATCTCGCGTACTCGACCGCTTTGGTGAAGCGTTCGGACGAGGTGGATGATGCGGATGCGGGTTTCGGTTTCTCTCGGCCTCGCCCTGGCCTTCGCTGCTCGATCAAGGCGCATGGGCAGCGAGTTATCAGAAGGTCGACGGGACGATCGTTGATCCGATTCTGGATCGGCTAGGCAACGCGCATTGGTACACAGGGCCCAATCTGGAGCCGGGCATCTCAAGTCCCTACCTTGCGGTGTACCTCACGAATGCCAACCTCTCTCAAGCGGATCTCCGCAGCGCCGATCTCCCGCAGTCCAACATCGAGGATGCAGACCTTTCCGGATCCAACCTGAGTGGTGCGAATTTCAGCGACGCTCGATTTGATCGATCGATTCTCTCCTACGCGAATCTTCAGAACACGTCTTTGTTCCGTAGCTCCTTGTCGTTCGCGGATCTCTCGAACGCAACCCTCGACGGCGCGGATCTGTCTCAAGCGTCCCTTTCGATGGCGAACCTTGCGGGGGCGTCGTTCATCGGTGCCTACTACGACGAAAACACCCACGCCTGATCGCTCCGACCCCGTCGCTGCGGGGATGAGTTCGTTCCCGGACGATCGTCAACAACGGGCTGGCCCCTCCTGCGCCGACGAATGTCTTCTATAACCCCGTACGCGACCTGATCATCAACAATGTCGGATGCAACGCGCTCGTAGAGTGGCCGTGCATGTCACCGGCCTCATCAACGTCCGTTGGCGGACTTGCACGGGAAGTGTCTGTCTTCGGAGTCTTCAAGCTTCTCTGGGTCGGTGTTCGAGAGCATCGCGCTACATGACGACTCCACAGCCAACGCCCTACTCACCTGCGATTGGGGTTGCTCTCTGAGGGCATTCGAGAATTCATCAGCGATGGTGGAGGCACAAGCATACGAAGCCGACATCACGGCAGACGGAAACGCGTTCGTGCATGCGATCGGAGCAGCATGGGAGGACATCACAGCACGCGGTCAATCTCACGTAATCTTTGAAGGCTCCGACGCAGAAGGTGCAGCGTTTTCCGTCTATGACGACGCGTTGCTTGAGATTTCGTCGGATTTGTATTGGTTGGATGTGAATGGGGGACGAGCAATCCTACATGTAGGGGATGTGTATATCGGCGTGGATGTATCGCCGGGTGGCGTTCTAGAGAACCTGGGCGGTAGCCTGAACGCGTCCCACACACCCTATGGCGATGCAATTCGCATCGGCGGAGAACTCGAGATGTCCGGCGGATCCATCGGACCAGGCGAACTGTTGGTCGATGGCTATGCATCACTTACGGGCGGAGCGGTCTATGCAGAGTCAACCCCGAGTGAGTATCCCGGCGGCGCGGCAGGGCCTTGGAATTTCTTTGCGGCCGGAGCTGGCCTGATCCACGTCTCGGGCGGGTCAATGGATGATTCCGACGGCAACGGCCCAGGCTATGTTCCGTCTCACCTCGGAGCCAGAGATTCGTCCAGAATCCGGCTCTTCGGATCCGGCTACAGCGTCGGGGGCCAATCAATCCCTACCGGCTCGATTGGGACCCCGACCGGCACTCTCTCCGGCACCCTCGCGTCCGGCGATCCCATCAACAACCCCTTCGCCCACCGCGGCGCCGACTGCGGCGGTCAGCCTTGCACCGGCCGCATCCTCGTCCTTGCTCCTGGTCTCGACTGGGATCAAGACTCCGTCCCGAATGTGTTTGACAACTGCGCCGAAGAGCCCAACGCCGATCAAGCCGACCTCGATACCAACGGCACCGGCGACGTCTGCTTCGCCCCCGTCGATCTCGACCGCGACGGGATCATCGATGCGCTCGACAACTGCCGCGTCGATGCGAACCCCGATCAGCTCGACACCGATGCAGACGGCGTCGGCGATGCCTGCGAGAAGAATCTGGTCTTTTGGGCCGACAAGGGCCTCGCCGGCTGCACGACACCGCCCCAACAGCTTCCGTACGAGCTGGTCTCGAACGACCTCGGCAACGGCGACGTCATCGATCGCTCTGCCCAGCCCTGCGACTGCTTCGGCATCGAGTACCCGGTGACGCCCGGAACCGCGAGCGTCCGCTTCCTGCATCGTACGGAGTCCGGCTTCGTCGAGGAGTACTGCGAGAACGTCGCACCCTACGCCCTCGGGCTCGGACCGAACCAGCCGATCTGCGCGGACGGACTCGACGAGGATGGGCTGCACGAGGTGATGGCGACGCCGTACGACGCGCCGGGATGCGAGGCCGGCGGCGGCAACGCGCTGCCTTCGTCGATGCGGAGCTTCACGATGGCGGCGCCGGAGCCGGGGCTCGCGTCGCTGATCGGCGCTGGGGTGCTCGGAATATCCGGTCTAGCGAGACGGCGATCTCGACGCTCGCCGTCTCGATCCCTTCTCGGTCGTGCATAACGGCGAGCGACGATTGCCCGAACCACGCTCTCCACCGCCCGGTCCGCGATCCCTTTCATTTCGTCATCCGTCCGATCCTGGATCGGTTGCTCGGACGTACAACGCGCTCGCGTCCGCCCCCGAGACGAATTCGACCGTCGCGACGAACACGCTCGGAAGGCCGCGACCTTCGAGCTCCACCCTTTCGTGCACCACCGCGAACCTCCACAAGCTCTTCACGCCCGAACTACGAGCCGAGGCAGGCAGAGGCTTCCCGGAGCGATGGTGGGTGCCCTGCCTCAAGCTCCTCAACGGCACGCGAACCAATGAGGTCTGCCAGCTTCACCTTCGGGACATCGTCGAAATCGGTGGCGTTCCTTGCCTCCGGATCCTTCCCGAAGACGCGACCCAGAGCACCAAGACGGAGGAATCCGACCGAGTCGTTCCGCTTCATCCGCAGCTGATCGAGCTTGGCTTCCCTGGACTACATCGCAGACCGGCGAGCTGCCACCGGAGGCGACCCCAATGCCCAGGTGTTCCCGAACCTCACCTTCCGGAAGCGGTTCGGTTACAAGACGACGCTGGTCAACTACTTCGCGGGCGCCAAGGGGCATCTGCAGCGCATCGGGATCCGGGAGGACATGAAGAAGACTCTGTACAGCCTCCGCCACACCTCGTTCACCGCAATGGAGCGAGCGGGCGTCAGGGACCTGGCGCGGACCCAGTTGACCGGGCATGCCCGTCAGGGGGATCAAGGGCGCCTCACGTACATCAGCGACCGTGATGCGCAGGAGTTGCTGCAGGAGCTGAGCAAGGTCGACTGGAGTGAGGCGATGAGGGCGCTCGCGCAGAGACCACCCTCCTGGCATTGCCTACCGCTGCACCTTAGATCCCACTCGTTCCCGTGTAGACCACCCTTCTCGATTCGCGTACTCTCGACCCGTTGGTGAAGCGTTCGGACGAGGTGGAAGATGCGGATGCGGGTTGCGGTTTCTCTCGGCCTCGCCCTGGCCTTCGGGTTGCTCGATCAAGGCGCTTGGCGGCGAGCTACCAGAAGATCGATGGCACGATCGTTGATCCGATTCGCCAGTTTCAGTTCCAACCTCTCGACTGGTCGACCCCGGCTCCTCAGCATAACTACGCCGGCCCGAGCCTTGGGCCCGGCGCAGCTCTTCAAAGCGTCGACCTCGAATTCGCGAATCTCCGCGACGCAAACCTTGTTGGAGCAGACCTGAGTGGTGCAGTCCTTTTCGGCGCCAACCTGCTCGGAGCTGACCTATCAGGCGCAACGATCACTGGAACCCTCTTCGCATCAGCCTACTATGACAAGACGACGGTGTTCCCTCCCGGCTTCGATCCTGAGGGTAGACTCCTGAACGAGATTGAAGTCATCAACAATGGACAGGGGCCCGAGAATCCGGCCAACGTCCTCGCTGAGCACCTGAAGCCGTTTCAGCTCGCCATTACCTACATCAACAACGCAGGGTGTAATAGCACCCTCGCTCATCGATGCTCCTCGCCTGGACCGCCTACCGCGGTTGAAGGTGTAGGAAGCCAAGTTATCGTGTCCGAGTCTTCGACGTTCACCGGTTCGCTCACGGTCTCGGGCAGGCTCTGGGCCCGCGACTCCTCGGCAGTACTGATCTCAGCGTCTTCGGGCACCAGTTCAGATGACGCAAGGTTCTTCGCGTCTGACGACTCGACGATGACCATCGGCGGGTCTTGCGGCGATCCATGCGACCTCACCGTACGAGATCGGGCCTCTGTCATGGTTGAGGGGGGTAATTTCCAGGACGTGTGGGCCTCGGGCGATTCAAGGCTCATCTTTCGCGGCGGGACTGACCAGGGCGACGGATTGGCTGTATCCGACAACGCCGAGGTCGAGTTGGCAGGAAATGTCTCCTACCTCTACGTCAATGGCGGGCACGTGACCATGCTCTCAGGAGAGGTCTGGGTACTGGTTCGATCTCCAGCCTACTGGGACGCTCAGCTTGTCGGAGGGCAAATCCAAGGGTTCTACCAGTTCCAAATGGACGGGCGAATGGTCATGACCGGGGGGCGACTTGGTCACCAAGATGATGACTCTGAGATGCTCATCGGCGGCCACCTTTCGATTTTCAACGGTGCCATCAACGGGGCGACGCCATTCGCAACTATTGGGAATGGACATGCAGACATCTGGGGAGCACAAGCTCAACCCGGCATCAAGCTATGGGCACGGGACACATCGAGGCTCTCGTTGTTCGGCTCGAATTTCTCAACTGAGGGAATCCCGGCTCCATTTGGAACACTTTCGGTTGCCGAAGGAGTTCTCTCCGGCACCCTCTCCAACGGCGACCCCATCAACAACCCCTTCGCCCATCGCGGCGCCGACTGCGGCGGTCAGCCCTGCACTGGCCGCGTCCTCGTCCTCGCCCCCGGCCTCGACTGGGACCAGGACGCCGTCCCCAACCCCTTCGACAACTGCGCCGAAGAGCCCAACGCCGACCAATCAGACAGCGATGAGGACGGCACTGGGGATGTCTGCTTCGCCCCTGTCGATCTCGATCGCGACAGCATTGTTGATGTTCTCGACAACTGCCGCGTCGATGTGAACCCGGATCAGCTCGACACCGATGCCGACGGCGTTGGGGATGCCTGCGAGAAGGAGCTGATCTTCTGGGCCGACAAGGGTCTCGAAGGCTGCACGACGCCGCCCCAGCGACTCCCCTACGAGCTGGTCTCGAACGACCTCGGTAACGGCGACGTCATCGATCGCTCATCGCAGGCCTGTGACTGCTTCGGCATCGAGTATCCGGTGACGCCCGGGACCGCGAGCGTCCGCTTCCTGCATCGTACGGAGTCCGGATTCGTCGAGGAGTACTGCGAGAACGTGGCGCCCTATGCGCTCGGGCTCGGACCGAACCAGCCGATCTGCGCGGACGGACTCGACGAGAATGGATTGCACGAGGTGATGGCGACGCCGTTCGATGCTCCGGGATGCGAGGCCGGCGGAGGCAATGCGCTGCCTTCGTCGATTCGGAGCTTCACGATGGAAGCGCCTGAACCGGGGGTGGCAGTGATGGTTGGCGTGGGGGTGCTGGGGCTGGCAGGGATCTCGCGTCGCCGAGATTCGGCAGAGTGATCGGCACGCGATGAACTCTTGGATCTTCCAGGCGAGTCCGGCCATATTCGACCTTGACGGCTATCTGCGCGCTGTGACCGAGAGCGGTGCGGACTTCACATGGTCAGTTGGCCAGAAGCACTTGGCGCCCGACATGGAGCCAGGAGACCTGGTGTTCATGTGGCGAGCCCAAGTGGGCACTAAAGAGCCAAGCGGTGTCATCGCGACTGCTGTCATCGTGGGGCGTGCCCAGGAAGCCGACATCGAGGCCGCCGCTGTTCCGTTCTTGGTCGACCCAGGTTCAGCAGAGCGAGGCATTCGCGTCGCGCTTCGACTGCAGAAGCACGCAACGAACCAACGAGAGATCATCCAGCGCAAGTGGTTGATGGACGACCCGATCCTTTCGAGCCTGCATATACTGCGAATGCCCTCTGGAACGAACTTCAAGCTCAGCAGCGAGCAAGCGGGACGTCTGAAGGCACTGTGGGACGTCACCGGAAGAGACTGGACTCGGCGAGATTCCATCGCAGGCCTCTGGGCCTACACGGCGACGTACGGCGGAAGCGTCTCGAAGGCCAAAGATTCCCTCGTCGCCGAGATAGCTGTTCAAATCGGTCGGGCGGTCACAGGCGTCTACAACAAGGTGATGGACTTCCGTTCTCTCGATCCACGTGAAAGCCGCGAAGGCCTGAAGGGCGCAGGCGCAATGGATCGCTCGGTGTGGGAGGAGTTCTTCGACCCGATCACGCAGACCGTTCGCGAAGGTGCGCTTGACGCGGAGTTCGGACGCCTCTGGGGCCTTGTCGAGGGGAGTCCCCCGTCAAGCGAATCGGCGTCAGCAGTTGTCAAGAAGCGTCCTGGCGGGCAGGGCTACGTACAAGACCCGGTTCGCCGGAAGGCGGTCGAGCTGCACGCGATGAAGCTGGCTGCAGATCATTTTCAGCGCCTCGGCTACGCAGTCGAGGACACCTCAGCAAGGCATCCCTTCGACCTCCGCTGTCTGCGCGGGAGCGAAGAGGTGCGCGTCGAGGTCAAGGGGACGCAGTCCGACGGTACGGCAGTGCACGTGACAGTGGGCGAGGTGGAGGATGCGCGCTCTGACGTCTGCCGGACGTCGCTCTTCATTGTCTCGAGGATCGAGATAGAGATGGTCAAGGGCGAGACGACGGCATGCGGAGGAACTGTTCATCTGATCGACGACTGGAGGCCCTTGGAAGAAGACCTTCGGCCTACCGCCTTTGACTATCAGGTGCCCGCCATGAGAGCGATTCCAACACCGGAGGTGAATTGAGCATGGTGACCAGTCCGATCACCTACCGAAACGTGGTCGCTGGGCTTGTCACGAAGCGGGTTCGTCGACATCTGAAGCTGTCGCGCTGGGATACTGAGGGGTTGGCGAACTTCCTCGTTCGGCATGATTCGGATAACCCGGTAGATGGTCTTCGCGACTGGGTCACTATGTACATGTACGCCGGAGCGAAGGACGCCTGGACCGCAGCGGCCAGTCCGGAAGAGCGGAAGCGCACGCAAGACTGGGTAGATCAGTTCGACGCGCGCGTTCTGCATGATGTGACGAAGATGCTTCAAGACGCCGTAGAGTTGAGCTAACTGGAGTTGGAGTCTGGCTGACCGTCGGTGAACCGCAGCTTCGCTTCGACGAAAATGCGCGCGAGCAACTTCACTATCGGGATTGCTGCGACAACGCCGGAAACCGCTGGGTCGCCAATACTACGAATAGTGCCGTACTTGCCGTGCGCGATTCGATTACGCAGGTCATACAGGTAGGCCGGAATGTCGATGACGGCAGCGCGCTTCAAGGCGTCGACGTGTCGGAGCGCGCGCTCCCGATAGATCTCGAAAGCGTTCACTGCTGGTCTGGGAGATCCCGGCTCATCTACCAGCAGCGTTCCAAAGTTGATGCGTTGGAGCAATCGTAGGTTTGCGCGGGAGAAAGCCTTGCCGTTCTGCCCATCGGCTGCTTCAAGAACTCGGTAGAGACATAGGTACTCGGACAGGGGATCGAATTGCCGCGTCGCCATCGCGTAGAGTGACAGTGCCTCCCGCTTCTCTCCGAGCCTGCAGCTGAAGTCAGTGGACGGAGATCCGGTTCCGTTCTCATAGCGAAGAGCGAAGTTCCCGCCGAATCGAAGATCGGAGATCGCGCCGGCGACCTCACCCATAGTCTGCCAGTACATGTGGCGGTCGATCTTCATATCCGAGCCTAGGATTGGCGCGAGTGGAAGGTCTTGTGATTCCGCCCTCTCTCGCCTCCGATAGAGTTCGTATTCACCGGTGCCGGCGTCCGGATCCACCTCATAGACGGGCTTCACCAAGAATGGTGCGTCGTGGTCGAAGGACATCACTTCGCTCAGCCAGATGGCGTCGGCCAACTCTGCCGGCCGGTGACCATTCAGGCCGAGCACTAGAAATGCTCCCCACGAGTGGCCTGCTGTGTAGAAGAACCATCCGTCCGCTTCGAAATCATGAACACTACCATCTGCAGTGCAGTGCGTGACGAACCACTTCGACTCGTCGAGGGCTCTCTGAAATCCCTCCGAAAACGCCACGAGTCGACTCCTTGCGTTAGCCGATCTTTAACTCTTCGCGAAATTTCCCACGAGTCACGCCATTCCCCAGGGAGCGGTAGGTACGCGGGGGAGCGGGTCCTATCTGCAGTTGAAAGTCTGGCTACCGCTCACCTTTTCCCCGGCGTCGGCGCCAGAGAAATCGTAATAGATGGCCACTCCGTTCGGCTTCAATACGAACGCGTAGTTGAATGTGCCGTCGTCCTGCAATCCGAAATCCCAGCGGCGGTCGAATCCTTCTACGTGATATCTCGCCTTATGAGTGATCCCCGCAACCTTGATCGTGCCGAGTTCTCCACCGTCATCGATCGTGGCAATGACTACTATCTTCGCTTTGGCATCCCAGAATGTCCCCGCCTGGCAATTGAAGGTCTCTGCGTTTGCGTTGCCCGCCAACAGCAAGAACAGTAGTACTGCGAATCTCATAACTGCCTCCGTCAACACCCTCTCTGCGAATACTTGTGGGACCGAATCGCTTCTGATCTACCCCGAACAGCAGAGCCTCTTCGTTACCTTTGGCGATGCGCTCTTTCTCTGCGCCGTCGGCGAGCACTACCCGGCCAATACCGCGACGGCGAGCAGTGAAGCGAAAAGATAGCCCTGCATCACGCCCCTCCCTTCATCATCGACCACATCGCGAGCATCCCGACACCCGTCGGAAGCATCATCGACGCCTGCGGCTCGGCGACAGGGAACGGCTTGCAGCACGCGACCGGCGAGACTGCTGAGCATGCGATTCGCTCAAGGCCTCCATTGGGCCGAAGCGACACCCCGGATTCCGAAGTATTCGTCCATCCCTGGCAGGACAAGCCGGGACCGGAGTCAGCCGAGCCCGACATGTCGATCGCCGACGCACTGCCAGCCGGAACGAAGGTCGGCCGGATCCAGCAGCCTGCCTGCGGGATCGCGTTGAAGTTCAGCGTGTCGCTTTCGAGAACCTCTTGAGAGGTGCACATCCGTGCCCCCGGCCCGAAGTCCGCCCGGCATTGCGTCGTCATCCCGACGAATCCGAGGCCGTTGCCGTCGCCGGTGAAGGACACGGAGGTAGCGCCAACCCATTGGTAGGGGTCTTGTGCATGAGCAGAACTGGCGAGTATCAGCAGAAGCAAAGGGAGCAATTCGCGCAATCAGGGACTCCTTGAATGGGCCTCCATATTACACAGAACTGCGGGGTCTTGGGCCTAAAGCTGATCGGTCCCTGATTCGCGCTCTCGATACGCTCGGCCTCATGCCTGCCGAGTCCCCTTTTGCCGAAATCCGCTATCGCGCCGCCAAGCAGTTCGACGAGGAGCTACGGCGGGATGATCCGGCGCAGCTCTCAGAAACGGAATGATCTTCGACGACCCCGACCGCCCAGATGTGCAGGCAGACCGACCGTTCTCGGTGCGCAACGAAGAGAGGCTTCGTACGTTTCGATTAGCTCTCGAACGCTTTCAATGAATGCATGGAAGCCAGCCGCGACTTCCGTCCCTGTGGCTCGGTGGATACGGACGAAAACATCGCGTCGAAGCGGATAGACATAGATTGAACCGCCCCGTCTCGTTGGAAGTACGAACGCGAGGGGTACCTCCTCCCCGAAGTCGAGAAAAACGGGGACGGGGCTATCCATCCAATCAGACAGAAGCGCACAGCCGTCGGCGACTACTCGGCGCACCGGAGAGCCGGGCGCAGTTGGAACCCCTTGATTCCAAGCCCTCGTGAACTGGCTCAGATCTCGCTTCCGCCGCGAGCCGTCCACTACCCATACGAGCTTTTCGTAGAAGTCCTCACGAGAGCGCCGCTCACCCTGATCGATGGGTGAGTGCTGAAACTCAAGAACCCATCCGTCTCCAGTCTTCACGTCAGCGAAGTGCAATTCCCCGTCATCGGCGCGATGCACGACCTCTTGCCAGTCCTTCGGGAACAAGTCCTTCCAAGCACGGTGCCAAGGGGTCTCGGACTCTCGCCACGGATCGCAATCGCGCCGACCCTGATGCGCCCAATGCCAGACCCTAGTCGGTCCACACTTCGCCACCGTCACAGCGCCACAGCCCCGACATCGACCCGCGAGACCCGTCTGTGCTTCTACTAGATCTCCATTCACGAGGGCGTATTTCATGAGTCAACCCTGCCCAACGAGTTTCATCGACACCACCAAGGAGTCTCGAAACGTCGACATGTGGTGACGCTCAGTTTGGCGCTCTGGCGTGACAGATTCGGTCGCAGCAGCGTCTTCAAGCTCCAAACGACGCAGTCTGCGAGCAACCCGTTCTCACCCTGTGGTGGCTCGGTACGTATCCGTCTTGCAGAGTGACGGGGGTTGCCAGCGCTGACGCGCCGGGCGATGGCCGTTTACCCAGAGTGGGAACACAGAGCCACATTCTGGGACCACAACCGGTGCATCCTCGACTTGATTTCTCACTCTCAAGTCGCCGTCGACGCCTGGCGAATCGAGCCGTCTCAGTCGCGCAACTTGCTATGCCTCGACGACGAGACCCGAAACGATCGCCTCCACGAAATCGTCCGCAATCGCCTTCATCTCGTCGTCAGTGCGGTCCTGGATCGGATGAGGCACGTAGACCATCACCGGATCGAATCCGATCTGGCGGCCCTGCGCGTCAGCGCCTGTCTTGAATTCGACTGTTGCGACCGCCAACCCTGGCAGTCCGGCGTCGTTCAGCGTGGCTTGGTCCCACACACTGCACGACGTGCAGCTCCCTCAATCCGCGAGCGCCTCGACGACCGCATCGCATTGCCGCGCGATTTCCTGCCGCAGGTCGATCGGCGCCGGCTTCGTGAACGTCGGCTTCTTGAAGCGAAGCACCTTCGCGCCGCGTTCGGTGAGGCGCTGCTCGAGCTGGTCGAGGAAGACGTCGCCCCGGGCCTTCGCGATGTCGAGCAGGCCGATCGTGCGGCCCTCGATCGACGCGAGGCGGGGGGCGCGCAGGCGCGCAGCGGGGACGCGCTCGCTGGTCGGGTCGAGCAGGATCGTCATGGCTGGATCTCCTTTGCGAGGGTCTGGCTGCCGAGCTCGCCGTTCGCCCAGCCCGGAATGATCGCCGAGAAGAGCCCGGCGCCGCCTCCGGCATGGACGATGTGAAGCCCGTTCGGGCGGAACTTGGGGATGCTGCGGCCGCGGACGCTCTCGGGCAGGCCCTCGGCGAGACCGCCGGCACCGCGGACGAGCTCGTCGCCGGGGATCGTCGTGAGCTCGAGGAGGCGCTCACGCAGGCGGGCCTTGCTCCAGCCGGCTTCGCGGAAGATCCGGGAATGATCCGGCGAGACGACGAGCACGGCGTCGAAGGCCATCACGGCCTTCGGCGAGAGCATGGCGCGAAGATGGTAGGCGAAGCTGTTCGCCAGCTCCTCGGGCGTGCGGGCGAGCTGGTCGACGAGCGTGCGCGGGCCTTCGCCGGGGAAGATCGTCACGACGTTCTGGCCCGCCTCGAATCCGAAATCCGCGGCGAGCGGCGTCCAGGGCGAGCCCTCTTCGTCCTCGGCGAAGCAGAAGCCGAGCTTGCCGGGGTTGCCGAGGGTCGCGCGGTCGATCTCGCCCGGGCGGCCGCCGCCGACATTCCGGATGACGAGCTGGAGAGCGCGGCCGATGGTGTTATTCGCGCGGTTGCCCTGGCCGAGGGCGTTGATCCCGGCGTTCATGCCGATCGCGCGCCGGATCGGGCCGTTCACGATGAGGACGGGGCCGACCGACATGGTGGTCGCGAGGACGCCGTGGATGTTGAAGGCCGGGGTACAGGCCATCTCGACGGCGGTCAGGACGACGGGCAGGTATTCGGGCTTGCAGCCGGCGAGGACGGCATTGATCGCGACCTTCTCGACCGTGCACGGCACGAGATCGGGCGGCACGACGGCGACGATCTCGTCGGGCGCGCGGGTCGTTCCGGCGAGCATGGCGAGCACGCGCGCTTCGGTCGGCGGAACGACGGGCAGCCCATCGCTCCAGCCGCGATCGAAGCAGGCCTCGACGTCGTCTTCGAGGGGCGCGAGCGCGACGCGGCGGGCCTTCATCTTCTGCGCGCCGCGAAAGCGGAGCTCGAGGGCACGCGCGCGGACGGGATCGACGGAGAGCGATCCGCAGCCGGGGCGCCATTCCGGCAGGCCGGCGCCGAGGGCCGGAGCGCCGGTCAGCGCCTCCCACTCCCCGCGCTGCCAGCCGACCGCGCGCTCGACCTCGCGGCCGTCTTCGACGCGCAGGAGCGTCGGGACGGCTTCGATCGCGTGGTGCCAGGAGACGGCGAGGTCGCGGTCGTCGACGGGGGCGAGCGGCTCGGGAAAGGCGGGATCGTCCTGGGAGTAGATGGTGAGCGGGACGCGCTTCGCGAGCTCGGCGAGGACGGGCGCGACGAGCACGCAGGTCGGGCAGTCGCGCTTCACGAAGGCGACGACGCCGGAAGGGAGCGGCGGCGGCACCGGCGACGCCGATCCGCTCTCGATCGCAGCCGACGACCCGATCGGGGACCCGCTTCGAGACGCTTCGGGCATGGGCGCAGCATAACCGACGCGACCGCATCTCCGGCGGCTGCTAGCGTCGGCTTTCGCTCGGCCCCGGCGCCCGGCGCTGCGCTTTCGCGCGTTCTTCGCGTCGATTCGCAGGTGCTCGGACGCGCGTTCCCCCGCGAAGGAGTCCCCGCTCGATGTCCGCCCCTGCCTCCCGTTCCGGTCCCCGCCCGCCCGCCGAATCCCAGCCCCTCCCGCTGGCGGGCCTGCGCATCCTCGCCATCGAGCAGATGCAGGCGATGCCCTTCGGCACCCAGCTGCTCGCCCGCATGGGCGCCGACGTCGTGAAGGTCGAGTCGCCGAAGGGCGGTGAGTCCGGGCGCTCGGGGCTGCCGAACATCCGCGACGTGGATGGCTCGACGCCGGGCGCGACCTTCCTGCGCAACAACCTCTCGAAGCGCAGCATCGGGATCGACCTGAAGCATCCGCAGGGCGCCGAGCTCGTCCGGCGGCTCGTGCCGCATTACGACGTGGTCGTCGAGAACTTCAAGCCGGGCACGATGGAGCGCCTCGGCATCGGCTACGAAACGCTCGCCGCACTGCATCCGAAGCTGATCTATGTCTCGGCCTCGGGGTTCGGCAGCCTGCGCGAGACGCCCTACGGCAGCTGGCCGGCGTACGCCTGCGTCGCCGAGGCGATGGGCGGCTTCTATTCCTTCCGGCCCGAGCCGGGCCGGCGGCCCAACATCGGCGTGGGCGGTGCGATCGGCGACATCGGAACGGGCCTGTTCGCGATGATCGGCCTGCTCGCCGCCCTGCGCGGCCGGGATCAGACGGGCCGCGGGCAGAAGGTCGACGTCGCGATGCTCGACGCGATCATCTCGATCATGGACATGGTCGCCTTCAATCCGTCGATCGGCGTCGACGACAACGGCATCAAGGCCTGGCCCGGCATCCTCGAATCCTTCGAGGCGAGCGACGGCCTGTTCGTGCTGCAGATCGGCCGCGAGCATCAATTCGAGCGGTTCGCGCAGGTCGTCGGCCATCCCGAATGGGTGGGCGATCCGCGCTTCGCGACCCGCGAGCAGTGGAGCGCGCAGATCGAGCCGGTGCTGCGGCCGGCGATCGAGGGCTGGGCGCGGACGAAGACGAAGCTCGAGGCGAGCCGATTGCTGGCCGAGGCCGGCGTCGTCGCCGGGCCGAGCTACGAGGGCGACGATCTGCTCGCGGACCCCCATGTGAAGGCCCACGAGATGATCGTCGAGATCCCCGCCGCGACGCCGACGGGGGTCGTGCGGGTCCACGGCAATCCGATCAAGTTCTCCGCGAGCCCCGAAGGCCCCGCGACGAAATGGCCCCTGATCGGGGAGCATACGGACGCCATCCTGCGGGCGGATCTCGGCCTCGAGGCGGCCGACATCGCTGCGCTGCGCGAGGACGGCGTGATCCGCTGAATTCGTGCACGCGCCGGATGGGCGAGCGCCGCGCGACCGCTGGGATGCGATCGCGCGGCGAATTCAGCGCTGGATCGCTGCGCGGATCCGATCGGCGACGCTGCTCGCCGTCGCCCGCGCGTCGGCGAAGGCCTGCTCGGCGCTCGACTGGATGGTGTGCCAGGAGTCTTCGGCGGCCTTCGAGAGATCCTGCATCAGCCGCGTCGCTTCCTTGCGCCTGTTCTTCAGCACCTTCAGCTGGGCCTGACCTTCCTTGCGCAGGGTGCGGATGCGCGCCTTCGCGTCGGCTTCGATCGCCCGCTCGGCCTTGCGCAGGCCCTTCTGGATCTCGCCGATCGATTTCTCGACGTGCTGGATCCCCTGCTTGATGTCGCCGTAGGCCGCCTTCGCGGCGGGCGAGAGCCGGGGCTTCGCAGCGCTCTTGCGCGAGGCGGGCTTGCGGGCGCTCGTCTTCGACTTCTTCTTCGCTGCCATTCGCTCTGCTCCTCGGGGCGCCTCGGCACCCCATTCGAATCGAATCGTCGCCGGCGCTTCCGAGCACGAACGGGCCGAACGCAGCCCGCCCTCGGACGGACGGTGTGCAGCGATCGGCGCTCGAGCGTGGAAGCGTCGAAATCCCGACCGGGATTTCGAAGAGGCAGGTCGCGACGCGACCGCGCAAGTCAAGGCGGCGCGTGAGAGAAACTCGGCGGGACGGTGGGGCGGTGCTTCGGGATTAGTCGATTTCGGCACCACCGGAGGCGATCAATCGCTCGAGTTGGGCGAGGCGCGAGCGGCGATCGTCGTCGATCCGCTCGAGCCAGCTTCGGACGTAATCGAGATCGAGGGGCATCGGCGAAGCGAACAGGATGCCGGCGATGTCGGCCCAGTCCTTGCTGCGATCGAAGGTCGCCTTGTAGACGATGAGATCCTCGGCGCTCAGGACGTGGATCGGATCACCGTAGAAGTCGACCCGGCGGCGGCGCTCCATCGAGCTTCGATGGAGGGCGTCGTAGGCGAAGAAGAGATCGATCGGGGTGCCGGCCCAGCGGACGCGGACCTGCTCGTCGCGCAGAGCCAGGACCCGCAGTCCGGGATTCGCGATGTCGGCACCGAGTCGTCCGAGCGCCTCGAAGACCCGCCCGACCTCCGTCGCCGGCAGGAAGACGTTGAGATCAATGTCGTGGGTGGCCCGGATGGGACCGTAGTAGGCGAGGGACTGGGCACCGCCGAACGCATGGGGAATCTCCGCCGCCGTGAAGGCCCGCTCGATGGCGACGATCTGCTCGTCGAGGAGCATGGCTAGGCAAAGCCCCGCCCGGAGCTGAAGCGCGGATACGGTGCCTCGACGGGCTCGCTCATCACCGCTCGCGACCGGAATACCCGGCTCGCCGTCCGCAGGAGTCCGCGCAGCGCGCGGCCGCGGACGCTCTCGGAGCGGCCCACCCAATCCACGACGTCGGCGAGATGCTCGGGCAGGTCCAGCTCCGCGCGGCGTGCCTCGTCGGCCGTCGCCCGGACTGCGGCGGCGGAGGAGGCGGCGGCGGGCGCCTGGAAGGGCCGAAGCGCCTCGACGAGCAGGCCCGCGAGCAGCGGGTCGACGGCACCGCCATCGCGAAGGTGGGCGAGCAGTCGCCGCGCCTCTTCGGGCGGCGGCACCTCGGCGACGGGGATGCCCTGGGCCCGCGCCCGCTGCAGCAGCGCCGCGCGATCGAACGGACGCTGGGCGACGGCCTCGGCGCGGTCGAGATCGGCGGGCGTCAGGATGCGCCGGAAGCGTGCCAGGGCGCGCTGGCGCGGCCCCGAAGAAGTCGGAACGCATTCGCGAATCTCGTAGACCTCGCCCTGCCTTCGAATCGATGCCATCGCCAACCCTCTCGATCGCCGCCCGGGTGGTCCAGCCGCGGCGCCTTCGGCGCCCGATGGGCACGCGCCCGGCGTCCCGCGAAGCCCGGGCCCGCCGGGTGGGCCGAGGCGCGAGCCCGGGGCCCGACGCCCCGCTCGAGCCCTGGATTTCCGCTTCGGCGCCAGGCAGCGCGAACAGTACTCAATAGTACTGATGTCTACATCCGCCCCGACTGGAATTCCTCAGGGGGCAGCGCGCCGATCGGCGCTCAAGTCCGTGCGGTGCCCCCGCCGATCGGGTGTCGTCCCCCAACGAGAGAGAAGGCATGCCGGAAGATCCGATGAGTGAGCTCGATGCGGTCGAGACCCCCGAGCTCGTCCAATGCATCTACATGAGCGCCGCAGTCGAAGCATTCGATGCGGATGCATTGAAGGCGCTGCTCGCCAAGG
>JAWKRX010000034.1:0-62518 GCA_041389425.1 Myxococcota bacterium | reverse complement strand
GGCTCGATTCCGCAGCAGCCAGCCGGTCGCGCCGCGGACTGTGGCTCTTCATCCGGCGAGTCATCCGGCGAGCCCAGCCTCTGACGGTCGATCGACCGGGCGTCGTCAGACGTGTCTCCGTCGAGCTGGGACACTACCGAAACACACAGCGCCGAGTAAAGCTGGAAAGCCGGATTTTTCGGGTCAACGGGCTTTCTCCGCAGGGAGAACGCCGCTTCTCGAACGAGCGCAGAGACGCGGGGGCGGGATCGGGGAGCTTTCGGGGCTCTTATCAGATCCGCATCGGCATCACGACGGCCAGCGAGGTCTCGTCATCGGGCGGTGTGACCCGGCACGGCGAGAGCTCGTCGTGGAACGACAAGCGCACTTCCTTGGTCCGGATCGCCGAGACGGCGTCGAGCAGGTAGCGCGCGTTGAACCCGACCGTGAGCGCGTCCCCTCCGTAATCGACGTCGAGCTCTTCGCGGGCATCGCCGAGATCCGGGTTGTTCGAGCTGATGATGAGCTGCCCCTGCCCGAGCTCGAGCTTGACCGCCCGACTCCGCTCGGAAGAAAGAAGCGCGACGCGGCGGACCGATTGCACGAGGGCTTCGCTCGAGAGCACGAGATGCCGCCCCGGATCCTTCGGGATGACCTGGCCGTAGTTCGGGAATTCGCCCTCGATGAGCCGCATCACGAGAGTCACGTCGCCCTTGCGCGCGAGGCCGCTCTGGCTCCCGAAGGCCAGCTCGATCTCTTCGGCGTCGACCTCGTCGACGAGTCGCTTCAGCTCGCCCAGGCCCTTGCGCGGGATGATGACGCCACTCGTCAAGGCCGATGCATCACCTTCGATCTTGCGATCGACGCAGGCGAGCCGATGGCCGTCCGTCGCAACCATGCGCAGATCGCCGAGATCACCTAATACCTCGAAATAGACGCCATTGAGGTTGTAGCGGGTCTCGTCGGTCGAAGCGGCGTACATCGTTCCATCGATCATCGCGCTCAGGATCGCAGCGGGCATCGGAACGGTCTTTTCGGGACTGAATTCGGGCAGCGTCGGGTATTCCTCGGCGGCGGTGCCGGCGAGGGTGAATCGGCTCCGATTGCAGCGGATCTCGAGGTACGAGCTCGACGTGCCTTCGAGGTCGATCTTCTCGTCCGGAAGCTCGCGCACGATCTCGAAAAGCTTCTTTGCGGATACGGTGAGGCCACCGGGCGCGGCGACGTCGGCGGGATGCTGGCTGCGAACACCGACTTCGAGGTCGGTGGCCGAGAGGATCAAACGACCGTCCTTCGCCTTCTTCGGTGCGTCGAGCAGGACGTTCGCGAGGATCGGCATCGAGTTGCGCTTCTCGACGATCGACTGGATGCGTCCCAGTCCGCGGAGGAACTCGGATTTGGTGATCGTGAGTTTCATCAGCCTGCTCTTCTGATTGGGGGATTAAAATCGAATAGTAGTAGTAGGGAGCGACAAAGACTCGGACAAAACCGGTCCATGTCCGCGTCCGATCGAAGCTTCTGGAATCGTCAGCCGTTTGTCCCGGCCCCTTTCGGTCGACAGACGGAGAGCGGCGGGACGACAAAACCCGGGTTTCTGTCGCGAGAGTAACACGGGAGACCGGCGTCGGGCGGGCGTCCGGGGGGTTCGAAAGGGCCCTGGGCGGGGTCGGGCGCGCATTGACACGCCGAGATCCGGACGGGTAAGCTCCCGCGCTTCCCAAGGAAGAGTCGACGTATTCGGGGCGCGGTCGCGAAATGCCGGTTCGACCCGCCCATCCAAACCAAGGGCCCGGAGCCGGAGCACGCCATCCTGCGTGGCCCGAGCGCCGCTCGCCCGAAGCCAGAGAGTGAGGATCCGCAGTCATGAAGCGGACGTTCCAACCGAGTCGGATCAAGCGCCTTCGGGCCCACGGGTTCCGCGAGCGGATGAAGACGAAGGCAGGCCGCGCAGTTCTCAAGGCGCGGCGGGCGAAGGGCCGAAAGCGCCTCGCCGTCAGCGTTTCGTCGAAGTAGGCGTGAAGCGCAATTCGGAGCGCCCGGGCGCGACGACGGTCCACGTCGGTGCGGCGGACGCCTCAAGCTCGCCCCGAGTGCAGGAAGTGCGGGAAGAGCTGGAAGACCCGAGCGATCGGCGATTCCGGCGCTCGGATCGCCTGCTCGATTCGAGGGATTTTACGCGCGTGCTCCGGCGTGGTCGCCGGCGCTCGTCTCCGGAGCTCGTCGTCGTCACGACCCGGGCGGAGGCGACGACCCCAGGTCGCCCAGGTCGCCCAGGACGCAGAGGCGAAGGGACCGAGGCCGGGGCGGGACTGCCGAGCCGGCTCGGGATCACGGTCGGTCGCAAGGCCGGACCGTCCGTGAAGCGCAACCGCTTCAAGCGCCGGGTTCGGGAATGGTTCCGACACCATCGCGGCGGCCTCCCCGAGCCCGTCGACCTCATCGTCATCGCCCGCCGGCCGGGGATCGATCTCGGGCTCGCCGAGCTGGAAGCCCACCTGTCCCGCCTGCTTGCGGTCCAATCCGCGCAAGTATCCGGAAAGGTTCAGGATTATTAGCCTCATGAACACGTTCGCAAATGTGGAGGCGGGGGGCGGCGTCGCCCGCGGTGGGCTTCCGGCCAGGGGCCTGGCGCCGGCCTGGGTTCGCGTGCTCCTGTTCGTGTATCGAGGTGCGATTCGGCCGGTGCTGGGGACGGGCTGTCGATTCGAGCCGTCCTGCTCCTGCTTCACAGAGGAAGCGATCGCCCGACACGGTCTGCTGCGTGGGTCGGGGCTCGGACTCCGGCGGATCGCTCGCTGTCATCCCTTTCATCCCGGCGGCTTCGACCCGGTTCCCTAGAGGCCCATCGTGGATCGCAACAACATCATCGCCTTCGCTCTCTCGATGCTCGTCTTCGCTGCGTACTTGATGTACCAGGGCGAGCAGCGGGCCTCGCAGCCAGCGGTCGGCCCTTCGGCGGCGACCGAACAGGTCGCTGAGCTGAACGGGGGCACCTCCGCAGCGAAGCCCGTCGAGTCGTCACCGGCGGCAGCCGCACCGGCCGCCGGGGGCGTGGCCTCGGACGGTGGATCGACGACCCATCCCGGCGCGGCGGCGGCGCAGGACGCGGCGAGCTCCGGCGCTTCCACCTCCCCGGCCCCCGTCCGGGAGATCGCGATCTCCATCCAGACCCTCGAGAACGCAGATGTCCGCGCGCGCGTTTCGAACGGTCCGCAGATGATCGAGGGATGGGAGCTGCTCCATTACGACGAGCGGCTCCCGGGCGGTGCCGTTCCGATCGACCTGGTGGACCCGAAGCAGCCGATCCTCTCGACCGGGGTCGTCGGAATCGCGGGCGGCTTCGCCGACCTGCGCTTCGAGGTCGTTCATGCCGGCCCCCGCGAGATCCTGCAGCGGGCCGAGAACGAGGCGGGCACGTTCACCCGAACGCTGCGCCTCGACCCGACCGGCTACGGCTTCGACCTGGAGCTCGCCTTCGACAGCCGCCTGGCGACGGCGATCGACACCCGCTTCGAGATCGGCTGGCCCGCCCGCACGTCCACGCGCGCGGACTTCCGCGAAGTCTCCCTGCTCGCCTACGGCGAGGAGGAAGGCGTGACCCGCAGTCTCGTGGGCGCCGTCGGCCAGCCGGGCTTTCTCGGATTCGGCGGCTCGACGGACGGCGTCGAGCGCGTCGAGGGTGCGGTGCAATTCGCTGGGTTCGACGTTCCGTATTTCACGGGCGTTCTGCTCGATGCCGAGTCCCGTAATCGCCTGAACGTCGAGTTCGAGGCGCTCGAACCGACGGTTTCCGCGCGTGCACGATTGACACTTCCGAGCGTCACAGTGGCGGCGGGCGGCTCGGCGCAGGAGCGACTGCGCGGCTTCTTCGGGCCGAAGGCTCCGCAGGCACTCGAAGCGGTTGCGCCCGCCCTCGCCCATACGGTCAATCGCGGCTGGAGCTGGCTCGAGCCGCTCACGCGCTTCTTCGAGATCGCACTCGACTGGCTCTATCGATACATCCCGAACTACGGCATCGCGATCATCGTGTTGACGATCCTCGTGCGTCTGGTCACGGCGCCTTTGATGATGAACCAGATGCGTTCGGCGGAGCGGATGCGTGCGGTCCAGCCGCGCATGAAGGCGCTGCAGGAGAAATACAAGGACGACCGCCAACGCCAGTCCGAAGAGCTGATGAAGCTCTATCGCGAAGAGGGCATCAATCCGCTCGGCGGATGCCTGCCGTTGCTGCTCCAATTCCCGGTGCTCGTCGGGCTCTTCTATGCGCTGCGCAGCTCGATCGGTCTCCGGCACGCGCATTTCGCGAGCTGGATCGACGATCTCTCGCAGCCGGACCTGCTCTTCACGATGCCGGGGCTCGATTTCCCGATCCGGCTGCTGCCCCTGTTGATGGGCGCCAGCATGTACGTGCAGCAGAAGATGACGCCGACGACGGGCATGGATCCGACCCAGGCGCGCATGATGCTGGTCATGATGCCGGCGATGATGCTCCTGATCTCCTACACATTTCCGTCCGGCCTCGTCCTCTACTGGACCGTGAGCAACCTGCTCGGCATCGGTCATCAGTACTGGATCCGGAGACAGTCCAAACCGCAGCCGGCTTGATGGGCGAGCCTTCCGCAAGCCGAAGCGCCGCCCGGCGGCGAACCAACCGAGTCCCCAACCGAGAAGTGAGAATCTGATGTACGACGCGCGCCAGGAACCGAACGAATTCGTTGCCGACAGCCTCGAGGAGGCCCGCACCAAGGCCGCTGCCTTCTTTGGCACCGAAGCCTCGGAGCTCCAGATCGTGATCCCGGAGGTCGGTGAGATCTACGGCGCGGGGGGAAGAGCGGTGATCGTCGCCGTGCCCCGCAACATCGCCGCCCGCGGTGGCCGGTCGAACGGGTCGGAAGGCGGCCGCGGGGAAGAGCGGGGCGGCCGGCGTGAAGCGCGGGGCGGTCGGGGCGAGCGAAGCGAGCGCGGCGGTCGCGGTGAGCGCGATGAACGCCCGGAGCGCGGTGGTCGCGGCGAGCGTGAGGAGAGGCCGGAACGCAGCAGTCGCCGAGAGGGGGGGAATGCACCCTCTGAGGCGCGCTCGCGTGAGCCCCGCCGGGATCGTGGTGAAGGCCGGGGCGAGAGCCGCGGCGAAGGACGCGGAGAAAGCCGCGGCGAGGATCGGGGCCGGGAGCGGATCTCCGACGACGGGGATGGGCGCGGAGAGGCTATCCCGCGGGTCGCTGATTCAAAGGGATCGCCCCAGGGCAAGCTGGGTCCCGTCGGGGACTTTCTGCTGGGCGCCGTCGAGCGGATGAAGCTCGGATCGTTCGAGATCTCCGAGGCGACCGAGGGCGATTTCCTGATCTTCCAGCTGCGGGGACCGGCAGCCGAGGCTCTCCAGCGCGGGGACGGCCGGGCAACCGATGCCCTGCAGCTCGTCGCGAACCAGGTATCGATGCGCCTCAGTGAGGATGCACCCCGGGTCGTCGTCGACGTCGAAGGCGGAGGGGATGAACGTGAGCAGACGCTGACCCGCCTGGCCGAGCGTGCGGTGAAGCGCGCCCGGGAGACGGGCCGCTCGATCGCCCTGGATCCGATGAATTCCCGTGATCGGCGGGCGATTCATATCGTGGTGCGTGAGATGAGCGGCGTTGCCACGATGAGCATCGGTGAGGGCCGCTATCGCCAGGTCCTCGTGGTTCCGGAAGGCGCCCCGGAATACGACGAGGCGGTCTCCCAGTCCTCCTAGAGGTTGAGTTTGCCCGGCAGCGGCCTTTCCAGGGGGCTGCCGGGCTCTCCCCTGCCGCCCGACTACCAGCTGAATTCGCCCGAGATGGCGAAGACGCGGCCTGGATCGGTGCCGTCGAAGTGGGATCGGCAGCCCCCGCTGGGCTTCGACATCCCGCGGCCGCGGGATGAAGCGGCCGGTCGGTCCGAGATCGTCTGCATCCGTCTCCTCAGCCCGATTCGCCAGGTGAAGCGAGTCCATGAGGCATCTGAGCCCAGAATCGCCCGCGAGTTTATTTTCCCTTCCCCTTGGATCGCGTTCACTTCGGGCCGCTGGCTCCCCGCGGCTGGGCCTCCATGGCGGAAGGTTCGGTTGAGTGCTGCGCTGCGATGCAGTGGGGGCTCGTGCGATTTCCGGCGAGGGGTTCAAGGAAACGGGTGCGACCAGGAGGGCGTGGGATCCGGACAGCGATGTCAGAAGGGCTGGACTGATTCCACCCTGGGGCCTCGATTGGTCCGAACGAGGGCTTCGTTTGAGGGCCGTCGGCGATTGGGTGCACCTCGGGATCCGGCGACTGCGAGTGCCAGGCCGGGTGTTCCACGGGGAACAATGCTGATATTCGTTCTGATGAGCTTCCGCCCATGTTCGGCGGGCAGCCTGCGACCCTCGAATGAGATGAGAACGTTCCACGGGGAACGGAGAGACCCGGGCGGCGGAGAGGCGAATGCCTGAGCGATCCGACAAAGCGATTGACCCGACCCCCATCCGGACTCGGATCGAGGCTGGCCTCCAACAGATTTTCGGCTCGAACTCAGCCGAGGCAGCCCACGCGGAAACCCTGACCCGCCTCGTCCTGCTGCTCGCGCAATGGGCCCCCCGGATGAACCTGACCGGGCATCGGGATCCCCTGGAAATGACCTCGCGCCTGCTCCTCGACGCAGCGGCCCTGGTCGGCGCGCTCCCCGAGCTGAGCGGGGCTGTCGACCTCGCCGACCTGGGGAGCGGAGCGGGCTTTCCCGGCCTGCCGATCGCGATCCTGCGACCCCATCTGCAGGTCTATCTCGTCGACGCTCGCCAGCGCCGCCATCACTTCCAACGCGAGGCTCGCCGGGTCCTCGGCCTCGGAAACGTCGAGCCGTTGCTGGGCAGATCCGAGAAGATCCAAAGTCGCGCTTGCGATGTTGTCGTTGCCCAGGCGATGGCGCAGCCCGAGGACGCAATCGAGCTCATGAAGCCGTGGGCGCGGGCAGGTGGACTCCTCGTCCTGCCCGCTTCCGATCGAGCGGAGCGACCGATCCCGCGCTCGAGCGGAGAGCCGCTCGAGCGGCCCCCTGAACGGCGGTGCTACCGGGTTCCGTACGCCGGGATCGAGCGACAGCTCTGGATCCTCACCACGCCGGGCCAGGGCTAGGGCCGCGCGGCCACCTGCCGAATCCGGCCGTTCGCGGTGCGCATCGGAGGCCGGCTGTGTTACCAAGGCCAGGATGACCCGAAGCCGGGTCGCCCAATCGACCGTTCGCGCGTGGGGGGCCAGCGCGGAAGCCGGCGTCGCCTGAGGCCCCTTCGAGATCTCGCATGGGTTCAGGACCCTTCGTCCTCGCCGTCGTGAATCAGAAGGGCGGGGTCGGCAAGACGACGACTGCGGTCAATCTCGCGGCCTGTCTGGCGGCCTCGGAGCGCCCGACCCTCCTGATCGACATGGATCCCCAGGCGAACGCGAGCAGCGCCTATGGCATCGCCCAGGCCGAGCGCCAGATCTACGATGCCCTCGTCGACGGTGTCCCGCTCACCCATTGTGCCTATGAGACGGAGCTCGAAACCCTGCACATCGTGCCAGCAGGTCGCGACCTCGTCGGTGCAGAGATCGAGCTCGTCTCGATGGAAAGCCGCGAGTTCCGTCTCGCGCAGGCCATCCAGGCCATGGGCGATGCCTACGAGATCATCCTGATCGACTGCCCGCCTTCCCTCGGCCTGTTGACGCTGAATGCGTTGACCGCAGCCGATGCCGTCCTGATTCCCCTGCAAGGCGAGTACTACGCGCTCGAAGGTCTCGCGAACCTCGTCGCGACGGTCGAGCTCGTGCAGGGGCAGCTGAATCCCAAGCTTCGGATCCAGGGCATCGTGCTGACGATGGTCGACCCGCGAGCGAATCTCGCGCGGCAGGTGGAGGCCGAAGTCCGCGGTCATTTCGGCGATCGCGTGTATCGAACGCGCATCCCCCGAAACATCCGGCTGTCGGAAGCGCCGAGTCACGGGCAGCCGATTCTGCTCTACGACATTCATTCGAAGGGTGCGGTCGCGTACACGAAGCTGGCGGAGGAGCTCCTCGCCCAGCTCGCCCTCGTTGGTCCGCCCCGCAAGCCGCCCGTTCTGCCGAAACCCGGCGCCGATCGCGCGCCGACAGGAGAAATCGATGAGTCAACGCCGTAACGCCCTGGGTCGCGGGCTCGGTGCACTGATCTCCAGCCCCGCGACGCAATCGCCTTCGGTGCCGCCCTCGCCGTCACCGGTCGGTGTCACGCCGTCGATCGCGCCTGCGTCGGCACCGGGAAACGAAGCATCTGAGCGAGGTGTATTCGAGATCGAGGTCGCGCGCATCGATCCGAACCCGGATCAGCCCCGCCGCGAATTCGCGCCCGAGGCGCTTGCGCAGCTCGCGGAATCGATCCGACAACATGGTGTGTTGCAGCCCGTCGTCGTTCGCCAGGCGGGCAGCCGATACGAGCTCGTCATGGGCGAGCGACGTTTCCGAGCCAGTCAGCTCGCCGGACGGCGAAGCGTGCCCGCCGTCGTACTCGACGTCGATCCGGCGGATCGGCTCGAGCTCGCGATCGTCGAGAACGTGCAGCGGCAGGATCTGAACCCGATCGAGCTCGCGCTCGCCTACCAAGCGCTGTCGCGGGCGGGGCATACCCAGGAGCAGATCGGTCGGAAGGTCTCGATGGATCGGTCATCCATCGCGAACCACATCCGCCTGCTCGATCTGAGCCCGACGATTCAGGGCGATGTCGAAGCCGGCCGGCTCAGCATGGGCCACGCCAAGGCGCTTTTGCAGCTGGCCGATCCCGAAGCGCGGGAGGCCCTGCGAGCAAGCATCGTCGACCAATCGCTCTCGGTACGCGCCGCGGAAGAAGCGGCTCGCGAGCTTGTTCGTGGGGTTAAGGCCACACCTGAGGTATCGAACCCCTCCGAGCGTTCTTCGACCGGGGCTCGGCCTGCGGCAACCCACGCTGCTCTCGACCCCGATACACGCGCCTTCCTGGAGCGCATCGAGCGCCGGCTCCAGACACGGGTCTCCCTCCATCCGACGCCGGGCGGCGGAGGCAAGCTCGAGATCAACTACTTCAACCTCGAGGACCTCGAACGGCTCGGCGACCTGCTGCTCGGCCAGCCCTAGGCGCCGGCGGGCCGAGCCGGCGGGCCGGGGAGCGGGCGAGCGGGGCGGCGAGAGAGCGAGGAGGCGGGGACCACGGTCATGAGCAGCGTAGACACGGAAGCCACAGAGTTCGAAGCCGGGGAAGCCAGCGCGGACGAGCGCGAAACCAGCGCTGCTGCTCGCGTCTCGCCCGAGGTCGGAGTCCTCGTTCCCTACGGCGGCGTCTTCGAGGGGCAGGTTGCGATCGTCGGGCCGACTCGGATCGAGGGCCGCGTTCGTGGCAGCGTGCGGGGTAGCGGCGATCTCCGGATCGGGAACGCGGCGCGGGTCGAGGGGCGCATTGAATGTGATGCGCTCGAGAGTGACGGCGAAATCCAGGGGCCGGTCGCCGTGCGAACACGGGCGCGTTTCGGTCCCGGCGCCAGGCTCGACGGGGACCTCGAGGCAAGGATCGTCGCCTTCGACGAAGAGGCGGTGTGGAACGGCCGCGCCATCGTCGGCGATGCCGTCGAGGGACAGGGCGTTTCCCGGAGCGAGGGCGACTAAGACCCGCTCGATCGCAGTCCTGCCCTGCCCTTCCGGTCGAGCGCCGATGCTCACCCGGGCGTTCTGACGGAGCCGTTGTCCGCGCCGGAGGGCGGTGGCAGACTCCGGCGCCGCGAAGGCCGGTTCGGCAACGGACGAGCCGAGCCGGTCGAGTTCAGACAACAAAACGTTGCACCCCGAGCGGAGACGGGTGGAATGTGGGTCGATTCGTGGTACCCACCCGCTTGCGCCAGCGGCGGCCGTGAGCCCCCGGACTCCGGCCCGGCGACGTTCGGAACGCATGCGGAAATCGAGCTGGTCCACCCGTGGCCCCGGGGCTGCTTCGAGTTCGCTCGCGGGCCCGCGAGCACGAGCGGGCGGGATGGGCGTGGGCAGCATCCCTGCGCGCAAGCTCGGGTGTGCGAAGAGACGAGCTCGGCCGGCAACAGGGCGGGTGAAGCGGACCCGCGGAGCGACTCTTTGTTGAATGGAACGGTGAACGGCACGGCGAACGGCATGCGGCCCAGCGGCCTGCAGCACGTCCGGCGGCAGCACCCGGAATCATGGGACGTTATGCGGCGAGGAGTCTGGATGCGCGAGCGCTCGAACACGATGGTGTCGGTCGACGAACGCCGCGACGACTTCCCGTGCGGCGACGTGCGGGGCATGCGAAGGGCCGGGACGGCCGCGCGCAGCTTCGCCTGGGCGACGACGACGATTTCGGCGGCGCTCCTCGTGTTCGCCGCGCGACCGGCCCAGGCCTCCGAGTCCCTCAATCTCGTTCCCGACTACGCGCTCTTCGGCCTCATCCGCCTCGGCCTGATTCCGGACGAATCGGGCCTCGGCGCGCTCTGGGTGATGCTGATCGCGTTCGCCCTGCTCGTATTCCCGCTGAACGCGCTGATCTTCCAGCCGATCTTCCGCGCTCTCGACGCGCGCACCGCCCGCATCGACGGCGCACGACAGCGCTCCGAGCACCTCCAGCGGGAGGCGGACTCGATCCTCGAGCGATACGAGGCGGCGGTGCGCGAGACGCGCGCCGAGGGGGAGGCCGCTCGCCAGATCGAGATCGGCCGCGCGCGCGAAGAACAGACGGCGCTCACCTCGCAGGCGAAGCAGGAAGCCGAACGGCAGCTCGAGAGCGCCCGCGCCGATCTCGCGCGTTCCCTCGAATCCGCGCGTGCGGGGCTGCGCGCGAGCGCCGACGAGCTCGCACGCGCCGCGGCAGAGCAGGTGCTCGGGCGGGCGTTGTCATGATCGCGGGCAAGAACGTGAACAGGCTCGGGACCTCGGGTGCAGCGCTGCTCGGCTGTCTGCTGGCGGTGCTGGTCCTGATCGTCGCGGGGGATGCGGCGGCCGCCGGTGGCGCGCATAAATCCCAGGCCGAAGTCGTGCGCGAGACGCTCTGGCAGGCGTTCAACCTCGTGGTGGTCGTCGTCCTGCTGGTCTATTTCGCACGCAAGCCGATCGCGAGCTACTTCGCATCCCGCCGCCAGGGCATCCAGAGCCAGCTCTCCGAGGCGGCCGACCTTCTCTCCCAGGCCGAACACCGGAACTCGGAGCTCCAGCGCCGGCTCGTCGATCTCTCCGCCGAGCTCGATTCGATCCGCGAGAGCGCCGGACGCCGGGCGGAAGAAGAGGCGATGCGGATTCTCGCCGAGGCCCGCGCGACGGCGGACCGGATCCGCCGCGATGCGCAGACCGCGGTCGAGCAGGAGCTGCGCCGCGCGCAGTCCAAGCTCCGCGAAGAGGCGGCGGATCTCGCCCTCGAGCTCGCGGCGAGCAAGCTCGAGGCCGGCGTCGGCGACGCCGATCGCGATCGGCTCGTCGACGAATTCATCACCCGCGTGCAACCGAGCGCGGCCGGAGGAGTCGCGCGATGAAGGCCGGCGGCGCCGCACAACGTTATGCGAAGGCCCTCTTCGGCCTCGCCCAGGACGAGCATCGCCACCGCGAGGTGCGCGCCGAGCTCGAGCGCCTTTCGGCCCTGTTCGCCGGTAGTCGCGAAGTCGAAGCCGCGTTGCTCACGCCGATGCATCCCGCCGCCGAGCGCAAGGCCGCGCTGCGGGCGCTGGCCGCACGGGAGAACGTGAGCCCGCTCGTCCAGAACTTCCTCGGCTACCTGGTCGACCAGCGCCGCCTGATCCAATTCGGCGCGATCGCCGCCGCCTACGCGGAGTTCGCCGATCAGGCCGAAGGCCTGTTGACCGCGGAAGTCGTCGTCGCGAGCCCGCTCGACGATCGCCGCAAGGACCGCCTGCGCCGCGCGCTCTCGGATCGCACCGGCCGCGAGGTCCGCCTCCAGATCGAAGTCGACCCGAGCCTGATCGGAGGCGCCATCGCCAAGGTCGGAGACCTCGTCTTCGACGGCAGCCTCCGCACGCAGCTCGCGCAACTGCGCGCCAACCTGACGAAGGGATCCCTGTAGATGGACATCAAGCCCGGAGAGATCACCGACATCCTCAAGCGGGAGATCAAGAACTACGACCGCGAGATCGACGTCGCCGAGACCGGAACCGTGCTGTCCGCCGGCGACGGCATCGCCCGCGTCTACGGCCTCGACAACGCCCTCGCCGGCGAGCTCGTCGAGTTCGCGGGCGGCCTGCGCGGCATGATCCTCAACCTCGAAGAGGACAACGTCGGCGTCGCCATCATGGGTCCCTCGCGCGGCGTCAAGGAAGGCGATCTCGTCCGCCGCACCGGCCGCATCATCGAGGTTCCGGTCGGCCCGGGCCTGCTCGGCCGCGTCGTCGACGCCCTCGGCGAGCCGATCGACGGCAAGGGGCCGATCGCTGCGGAGGCACGACGCCAGGTCGAGCTCAAGGCGCCGGGCATCGTGACGCGCAAGTCGGTGAGCGAGTCGATGGCGACGGGCATCAAGGCGATCGACGCGATGGTTCCGATCGGCCGCGGGCAGCGCGAGCTCATCATCGGCGATCGCCAGACGGGCAAGACCGCGATCGCGATCGACACGATCATCAATCAGAAGGGCAAGGACGTCATCTGCGTCTACGTCGCGATCGGCCAGAAGCAGTCGACGGTCGCGCAGGTGACCGAGAAGCTGAAGCAGTACGGCGCGATGGACTACACCATCATCGTCGCGGCGACCGCCGCCGATCCGGCGCCGCTCCAGTACATCGCGCCCTACTCGGGCTGCACGATGGCCGAACATTTCGGACACAACGGCAAGCACGTCCTGATCGTCTACGACGATCTCTCGAAGCAGGCCGTCGCCTATCGCCAGCTCTCGCTGCTGCTGCGCCGCCCGCCGGGCCGCGAGGCGTATCCCGGCGACGTCTTCTACGTCCATTCGCGGCTGCTCGAGCGCGCCTGCAAGCTCTCGGACGAGCTCGGCGGCGGCTCGATCACGGCGCTCCCGATCATCGAGACCCAGGCGGGCGACGTTTCGGCCTACATCCCGACCAACGTCATCTCCATCACCGACGGACAGATCTTCCTCGAGACCGATCTGTTCAACTCGGGCGTGCGGCCCGCGATCAACGTCGGTCTCTCGGTTTCGCGCGTCGGCGGCGCGGCCCAGACGAAGGCGACGAAGGCCGTGGCCGGTCAGCTCAAGCTGAACCTCGCGCAGTACCGCGAGATGGCGGCCTTCGCCCAGTTCGGCTCGGATCTCGACAAGGCGACCCAGGAGCAGCTCGCGAACGGTGAGCGGCAGACGGAGATCCTGAAGCAGGGGCAGTATTCGCCGCTGCAGATGGAGGAGCAGGTCGTCTCGATCTTCGCCTCGACGCCGCAGCCCGGCCGCGAATCGTGGATCCGGCAGCTCGAGCTGACGGACGTGCAGCGCTACGAGCGCGAGATGCTCGCGTGGATGCGCTCGTCGAAGGGGGAGATCCTCGAGACGATCCGGAGCACGGGCAAGTTCGAGGACGACACGAAGCAGAAGCTCGTCGCCGCCCTCGACGAGTTCGCGAAGATCTTCCAACCGACCGTCGCGGCAGGTGCCAAGGCGACCGAGGCAGCCTGAGTGTCCCGTCCCAGGAATACGACTGCATTCGAGGACGCAGACGGGCCGCTCGCCGCGTTGCGCTCCCTCGCCGTAGCGACGGCTACGCCTCGGTCGCGCGCCTTGCGAGCGGCCCGTCTGCGCCCTCTCGGTGCATTCCGGGATCTGACACTTTCCGACGCCCTTCGACGTCGCATTCCTGGGACGGGACACTAGGTGGCGAATCTCCGGGACATCAAGCGTCGCATCACGACGGTCAAGTCGACGCAGAAGATCACGTCCGCCATGAAGATGGTGGCGGCGGCGAAGCTGCGCCGGGCCCAGGACGCGATCGGCAACGCGCGACCCTACGCGACGCGCATGCGCGCGACGCTCGAGGAGGTCTCGAAGACGCCCCTCGACGAGACGCATCCCCTGCTCGCGGTGCATCCGGAGCAGAAGCATCTCGAGCTCGTCGTGATCACCTCGGACCGCGGCCTCGCCGGCGCCTTCAACTCGAACGTGCTGAAGGCCGCCGACCGCCTGCTCAAGAGCCGCGAGAAGGAGTTCGGCGAAGTCGGCCTGACGCTGCTCGGCAAGAAGGCGGGCGATTTCTTCCGCCGCCGCCGGCCGCATCAGATCCGCTACGAGTCGCCGATCGGCGGCGACGTCCGCTACGAGAGGGCGGCCGACGTCGGCCGGGAGCTGGCTCGACGTTATGCGGCGGGCGAGGTCGACGAAGTCGTGCTCGTCTACAGCCAGTTCGTCTCGACCCTGACCCAGACGCCGGTCGTGCGGCCGCTGCTCCCGTTCAGCCCGCCGAAGGCGGGACTCGTCGCGGTCTCCGAGGACGACGCCCTGCCCTTCGAGATCGAGCCGGATCCGGCGGCGCTGCTCGCCGCGCTCGTTCCGAAGGCCGTCGAGGTCGAGGTCTTCCGCGCGCTGCTCGAGAACCAGGCGGGCGAGCATGCGGCGCGCATGACCGCGATGGAAGCCGCGACCAAGAACACCCAGGACCTGATCGAGAAGCTGACGCTCCAGTACAACCGGGCGCGTCAGGCGGCGATCACGCGCGAGCTCGTCGAGATCGTGACCGGCGCGCAGGCCCTCGAATAACGCATCCCGCCGGCCGGCCGAGAGGCCGGGACCGGACCCAGACCGGATCGAGCCCTTTCCGGGCTTCGATCGAGAGCGGACCAAGGAGAGAGCAGATGTCCATTGGCAAGATCGTCCAGGTGACGGGCCCCGTCGTCGACGTCGAGTTCGAGGGCGGCGACCTGCCCGAGATCCTGACCGCCCTCACGACGACGAATCCCGCGATCAACGACCAGCCCGACAATCTCGTCATCGAGGTGGCGCTCCACCTCGGCGAGAAGACGGTGCGCGCGATCGCGATGGACACGACCGACGGCCTGCGCCGCGGTCAGGACGTGACGAACACGGGCGCGCCCATCACGATCCCGGTCGGTCCCGAGACCCTCGGCCGCATCATGAACGTGGTCGGTCAGCCGGTGGACGAGCGCGGCCCGATCAACGCCAAGATGCATTTCCCGATCCACCGCCCCGCCCCCGAGTTCGTCGACCAGTCGACCTCGGTCGAGGTGCTCGAGACGGGCATCAAGGTCGTCGACCTGATCGCCCCCTACAACAAGGGCGGCAAGGTCGGACTCTTCGGTGGCGCCGGCGTCGGCAAGACCGTCGTCATCATGGAGCTCATCAACAACATCGCGAAGCAGCACTCGGGCTATTCGGTCTTCGCCGGCGTGGGCGAGCGCACGCGCGAGGGCAACGATCTCTGGCACGAGATGATGGACTCGGTGCTCGCCGACGGCTCGACGGTGCTCGACAAGGCGGCGCTGGTCTACGGCCAGATGAACGAGCCGCCGGGCGCCCGCGCGCGAGTCGGCCTCACGGGCCTGACGGCTGCCGAGTACTTCCGCGACGAGGAAGGCAAGGACGTCCTCCTGTTCGTCGACAACATCTTCCGCTTCACCCAGGCGGGCTCGGAAGTGTCGGCGCTCCTCGGCCGCATCCTCCGCCGTCGGCTATCAGCCCACGCTCGCCACGGACATGGGCGAGCTGCAGGAGCGCATCACCTCGACCAACAAGGGCTCGATCACGTCGGTGCAGGCGATCTACGTCCCCGCCGACGATCTCACCGATCCCGCCCCGGCCACGGCGTTCACCCATCTCGACGCGACGACGGTGCTCAACCGCGCGCTCACCGAGATCGGCATCTACCCCGCCGTCGATCCGCTCGACTCGACCTCGCGCATCCTCGATCCGCAGGTCGTCGGCCAGGAGCATTACGAGGTCGCCCGCGGCGTCCAGTCGACGCTCCAGTCCTACAAGGACCTGCAGGACATCATCGCGATCCTCGGCATGGACGAGCTCTCGGAGGAGGACAAGCTGACCGTCGCGCGCGCGCGCAAGATCCAGCGCTTCCTCTCCCAGCCCTTCCACGTCGCGGAAGGCTTCACCGGCACGCCCGGCGTGTACGTCCGCCTCGAGGACACGATCCGCGGCTTCCGCGAGATCCTCGACGGCAAGCACGACGATCTGCCGGAGCAGGCCTTCTACATGGTCGGCGACATCGACAGCGCGATCGCCAAGGCGAAGACGCTGGTCTAGGGAGACGAAGAACCATGGCGCTCGAGCTCGTCGTCGTGACACCGGAAGGCGAAGCCTTCTCCGAGGCCGTTCAGCAGGTCGTCCTGCCGGGCGAGGCCGGGCGTTTCGGCGTGCTCGAAAGCCATGAGCGCTTCCTGACGCCGCTCGTGCGCGGGCCGATGCAGATCGTGAAGCCGGGCGGCGCCGTGGAATGGGCCGCCCTCTCGAGCGGATTCGCCGAGGTTGACGGCCAGAAAGTCGTCGTGCTCGTCGACGGCTGCGCGCTGAAGAGCGAGATCGATCGCAGCGCCTCCGAGAACCGGCGCGCCGAGGCCGCGCGCGAGCTGGCGCTCCTCGCGGACACGCCGGAGAACGCCGGCGAGCGGCTGCGACTCGCCGAGGTCGCGGCCCGTGCGGAGCTCGAGGTCGAGGTCGCGGGGCTCTAGACTCCGCCGATGGAACGGATCCGGATTCTTCCGCGCCACTGTCTGTGCAACTCTCGCGGTTGCGAGAGCAGTGCGAGACCCAGGCCGACGAGCATCGCGGTCGAAGGTTCGGGAATCGGGCGAACCCCCGGCAGGCCAAAGGTTCCGAGCGTCACGAAGCTCACCGAAGCGGGCCCGCCGAGCGCCGTCGAGAGAATCCGTACCTGGACCTGCTGAACGGCCTCGATGCAGCCCGGTTCGGAGGCGACGCAGAGTTCGTAGCCGGGCTCCAGAATCCAGAGGTAGGTGAAGTCGAGGGAGGCCAGGACCGTCCCGCCCTGCTGCACCGGTGCGGCGAACGCGAAATCCAGATCACAGCGCCCCGCGATCGCGCCCACCGCGACGCAATCGTCGCTCATCGAAGTCGAAGCGGCGGGAGTCAGGACCGATGGAATCGCCTCGAGCCTCAGGGCGCCGAGCGCGTAGGGAAAGAAGGCGCTCCGCTCGAGACCCCATTCGACGACGATCGATACATCGCCGGGCCCCTCGCTCCCATCTGCAGAGAGCGCCAGGCTGATCTGGACTGCGTCCCCGACCAGGTCCCCATTGCCAAAGTGCGTTACGAGGACCTCGGCCGCCGTCGCGGAACCGACGGGAAGGGCGAGGAAAATCCACGAAGCGGCGCACAGAAGACGCTGGCGCGCTCCGCCGCCGAGGGATCGCCGGAATCTTGCGAGAGTACCCATGGAGTCTCCCCCTCGAGCCGATTCTACACCCGCGCGTGGCGCTCCCGACGCGAAAATCGAAGCGTCCGCAGGGCGATGAGCAACGAACAGCCTGTCAACAGGGCCTCCGTCTGCGTCGGCTCCGGCACCCCGTAGAGATGCTGGATCCCCGCGATGTCGTCGGCCTTCGGCTGGCGCGTGATCGGTGCCTGGAAGTCGCCGTCTGGATCCGCCCAATGACATTCCCCGCCGTCGAATCCCGCATCGACGAAGCCGCACATCAGCGCCGTCGGGATGTCGCTATGCGCCATCCCGAGCGCATGCCCGATTTCATGGGCGACCAGCCCGGCGAAGTCGTTGAGATAGAAGAAGGTCGGCGGCGGATACAGATCGAACGGGTCGCCTTCCTGGCCGACGGGGAGTCCGAAGCGGTTGCTGAGGTTGAAGACGACGTCGCCCTCGAGCGTCGTTCCCCCGTTCGGCGGCGGCGCGTAGCCGACGGCTCCCGTGAAGTCGCCGGGAGCGAAGGCGAAGGCGCCGATCCGGATCTGACCGACGACGGCGCTCCCCGGATCGGCTGCGCCGAAGGCGAGTGATCCGGATTCTTCGATCTCGACGAACTCGATGTCGGCTACCGCGGACCAGGCAGCAAACGCAGCCTCGATCGCCGCGAGGGCGGCGGTCTCGCCTCCGACCTGGGCATACACGCTCGCGAGATCGCTCGTCCCGCTCCAGCCGAACGGAACGACGAGCGGATCGAGCGGCGTTCCGTCGGGCATGCGGCTCCAGGTGACGATTCCGCCCGGGGTGCCGAGCGTGTTGTCGCCCCATTTGAGCGCCTGGTCTTCGCCGAAGGGAAAGACGTTGAAAGCCGGGGCCGGTCCCGCGAATCCGGCCGCGATCACGAGCCCGGAGAGCCATCCGACCCACTGCATCGCGCGCATCTGCGTCTCCTCGAACACCTGGCGATCCGAGACGCCCCCCAACGCTCCGCAGCAGGCTAGCGTTGTCCGCGTCCTTCGAGAAAGCCCACCGATGGGCCGCAGGGGAGCCCCTCCGCATGCCGCTTCGCATCGTGCAATGGACGACCGGACTCGTCGGCCGCAGCGCCGTCCAGGCGGTGCTCGACCATCCAGACCTCGAGCTGGTCGGCTGCTTTGCCTGGAGCCCGGACAAGGTGGGCCAGGATGTCGGCGAGCTCTGCGGCCTCGGCCGGAGGATCGGCGTCGCTGCGACGAACGACGTCGGCGCGATCCTCGCCCTGAAGCCGGATTGCGTGCTCTACATGCCCCTCGAATGGGTCGTCGACGACATGGTCCGGCTGCTCGAGGCCGGCATCAACGTCGTCTCGACCGCGAACTTCATCACCGGCAAATCCTACGGCGAGAAGGACATGCTCCGCCTCGACGAAGCCGCCCGCCGCGGCGGTACGTCGCTCTACGGCTCGGGCATCAACCCAGGGCTCGCGAACGTGCTCGGTCTCGTCTCGACGGCGGTCTGTCGGCGGGTCGACCGCGTCTCGGTGCTCGAATCCGTCGACGCGACGGCCTACGCCTCGGCGCAGACGTGGCTCGACATCGGCTTCGCCTCGCCGCCCGATACGCCGGGGCTCTACGAGAAGGCGCGCACGCGGATGCTCGTTTTTCTCGACTCCGTCGAGATGATGGCGGCGGCGCTGGCGGTCGAGCTCGACGAGGTCCGATTCGACGTCGAGTTCGGCACGGCGACCCGGGATCTCGACCTCGGCTACATGCAGATCGGGAAGGGCACGATCTGCGGGCTGAAGGGCGTCTGGTCCGGCGTCGTGAACGGGCGGTCCGTGATCGAGCTCGGCCTCTGCTGGCGCCTCGGCCAGGCGATGGAGCCCGACTGGCCGATGGAAGAGGGCTACGTGATCGAGATCGACGGCGTTCCGAGCGTGCGCGCCCGCTTCGCGATCCAGTACCCCGAAGATCTGACGGACTTCGGTGTCGCCACGGCGAACCCCGCCGTCAACGCGATCCGGGCCGTCGTCGCCGCGCCGCCGGGGATCGTCACCGCCGATCGTCTTCCGCTGGTCATGGCGAGCGGCTTCGTCGCGGCGGGCTGATTCGTCCCCGGGTGCGGATCGCATCGAAGGCTGCGAGCTCGGCTAGCGCGAAGACGAGGATCGCGCGCGCTGCAGCGCCTCCGGGCTCCGGCAATCCGATCACGAGGGGATCGTGGTCCGAGCTCCGGAATTCGTCTGGCGCGAACAGCGGCAAGGCCGGCGGCTTCGCTTCGAAGGCAGCCTCCCCCGCATCCGCGACGGCATCGTCGTAGTCGAAGGCGGGTGGCTCGTCGGCATTGATTGCCCACGGCGCGGAGCCCGTGACCTGTGCGGCCAGCGTTGCGCTCGCGAGCGCGTGATCGAGGCGCCCGAGCTGTCCATCGAAGACATAGCCGTAGGCGGCGGGGCCGCCGTGCCGCGCGACGAGATCGACGAAATCGTCCGGGGTCCCGGACACGTCGTCGGCACCGGCGAGGATCGCGCGGATCGGGTCCTCGAAGCGGTGGGCGTTGAGGTCGCCGATGATCAGGAAGTCCGGATCGTCGCTTCCCGTCGGATCCGTGGCGAGCCAGTCGACGAGGGCTGCCGCCGCGTCGCGCCGCGTCCCATTGCAATTTCCCTGACCGTCTCCCGAATCGGGATCGCCGAGGAACGCGCAGCTCGAGCCCTTCGATTTCAGGTGGGCGACGGCGAGTGTGAAGCGGCGCCCGGTGGCGAGCTCCCGGAAGCTCTGCGCAACGACCGGCCGATTCCTGAAATCATCGAAACGGGCATCGACGCTCCGGTCGAGGATCGCAGGGGATCCGATCGCTTCGGCGCTCGTGGTCTTCAAGGCGAGCGCGACGCGGATCGCATCGCTGCCGACCGGGCCGGTCGGGACGAGACCGAAGGGCCCGCAGCCCGCGACCGCGTTGGCGGCGGCGACGAGCCCGCTCGCTGCCGCGTCGTCGGCGTCGTTCTCCATCTCGACGAGGCCGACGATGTCGGGCTCGAGCCGACAGAGAGCGGCGACCAGCTTGGCCGTCTGCCGCTCCAGCTCTGCGGGCGAATCGGCCCCGCGGCAATCGAGCTGGCCGGCGGGCCCGCAAGGGCCGGTCGAGTTCGACGGCGTCGCATCGATCGTCGCGAAGTAGTTCCCGACGTTGAAGCTCACGATCCGGAGCGAGCCGCCGACGACCGGTGGAGCGGCGGGGCGGGGGTTGGCGCGCTCGATGATCTCCGACGCCGTCTCGGGAACGAAGCGGATGCGCGCGCCTCGGGGTCCCGATGCGCCGCCCGTCGAGCTCGACGACAGACCGTCGAGCACACCCGTGAGGTTCGTGATGCGATCGCCCGAGCGGAGGCGATGCGAGATCGAGAGCCCCGGGGCCGGGAATGGGAGGGGCCGCCCGTGGATCTGTGCGCTGTCTTCGCCGTCGTCCCCATCGTCGAGCAGCAGGCGTCCGCGGGCGATCTCGATCTGGTGCGCGGCGAAGCCGGCGGCGCTCGGGAGGGCGGCGTCGGTGAAGCTTCGGATCCGGTGGCCTGGATCGAGGGCGATCCGGCCGAAGCGCTCGAGCTCGAAGGACTCGGCGACGACGAGGGGCACGGCGACCCGGACGCGCATGCTTTCGAGCGGCTCGTAGCGCGAATCGATCGCGTCGAGCGCCGCTGCGAGGTCGCCGGAAGGGATGCCGGCGAGCGGGAGCGCGAGGCTCGCCGCCGTCGGCATCGGCTCGCCGCGGGTACAGAGCTCGACGTTCGTGAGCGCTTCGAGGACGGTGCGGCCCGAGCGTTCCCGGGCGGTTCCGCTCACCCGGACGCGGTCGCCCACAGCGATCCCCGCGGCCAGGCCTCCGCTCGCCGCATCGATGAACAGCCCCTCGGAGGTCGCTGGATCGCCGTCGTGATCGACGTCCTCCGCCTCGACGAAGAAGCCCTGCAAGGTGTCGTCGATGCCGCCGACGAGCCGGGCGACGACGATGCCCTCGATCGTGAGCGCCTCGCCGGCGAGGGGTGTCGCCGAACCGCTTCCCTGGATGATGTGGATGGGCGTCGCCGGGAGCCCGCAGCCATCGTCATCGGCCACGACGAGGGCACGATGGATGGACGCGCCGGGCCGCAAGCCAGGCGGAAAATCGGCGAGCACGAACGCGACGCGCTCCGATCCCTCCGCGATCCGGTCGTCGACGACCTCGAAGACGGTGCTGGCGCTCGTCTCGCCATCGAGCAGCTCGAGCGTCGCCGAGCCGAGTTGCGTTCCGAGTTGATAGTCGTCGCTCGTGAGCCCCGGACCGCCGCCGACGACGAGCGATAAGTTCTGCGTGCCGAGGACCGGAGACGCGGCCGTCGCCGTCAGCAGGACGATGGAGCGCTCGGACTCGCTCGCGAACCCGCTGCTCGCGGACAGCTCGACCCGCGTCCCGGCCGGGCACGGGCCCGGCGGCGAGTCGATGGTGCGCGGGGCCGGCGCGCCCGCGACGAAGTCGGCGGCGTTGGCCCAGGTATCGCGGCAGCCCTCTTCCGCGCGTTGGAGCGCGAGCGTCGCCGCTGCGGCGGGTGCTGCGGCGGCGCCCTCGAAGAAGTCGGCGGCGCCGTAGCCGACGAGATCGAGGATCTGTGCCTGCCAGGCGGGGCTGCAGGGGGTCGATCCGCCATTGCAGGGGAGGCCGTCGACGCCGCGAACGAGTGCGAGCTTGCCGCTCGTCGTCGCGAGGTTCGTCGCGGGATTGCCGGCGAAGTAGGGCAGCGGGAGCGGGGTCCCCGTCCCGCTCGCCGCGGCGGCGAGGCCGACGAGCAGCGATTGGCCGGGCTCGAGAAGGCCCGCGAGCCGGGTGGGGGCGCCGCCCGAGAAGAGGCCGGTCCCCGCCGCACTCGCATACTGAAGCGAGAGACCGTCGAGCGCTTCGGATGCGTCGCCGCGATTGAAGAGCTCGACGAAGTCCCGGTCGTAGAGCTGCCCGCCGCCGCCGTAGATCTGGCGGATCACGACCTGTGCCGGCGCGGCACCCGCTCCGCACAGCCACAGGAGCGCCAGGCCCAGGGATCGAATCGAGCGGCGTACCCGGAATCGAGGGCGCGACCCTGAACCGGCGACGCGGCCCTGCGCGCACTCGCACTCGGCGTTGCGAACCCGGGCGGAAGCTCGGCGGCGGGGCGGACGAGAGAGGGGCAATGCGGCGCTCCCGGGGTGTTGCCCCGGTCGTTTCGCAGATCCGTCGCGCCGCGGCGAGTCGCGAACGGCCGTTCTCGCCGCGGCCGTCGCCGCCGGTTCACACGCGCCATCGCTGCCTGACTCTCGCGCGTCCTCGCGTCCTCGCGTCCCGCGTCGACTACGCTCCGCGCATGTTCTTCATCGCGAGCACCGGCCGCTGTGGCACCCGCGCTCTCTGCGACGCCCTCGCGGCTGCGAGCGACCACCGCGTCCGCCACGAGCCCGAGCCCCTGCTCCTCGCCGAGGCCCGCCGCGCCCACCGCGGCCGCTTCCGCTACACGCCCACCCTGCTGCGCCGGCTGTTCGAGTGGTACCGCCTCGACGGCACGCCCTACGGCGAGTCGCTGCGCTGCCCGACGCTGCTCGGCGAGATCGCCGGGGTCGCGCGGGGCGCGCGCTTCGTCGTGCTGTTCCGGGATCCGGGCGGCTACCTCGCCTCGGCCTGGGGCCGGGGCGTGCTGCGCAAAGGCAATGCCTGGGATCGGTACCGGCTGCTCCCGGACGACGCCGAGGGGCTCCCCATCGCCGATCAGATCCTGCTCCATCAGGCGGAGGTCCACGGCATCCTCGCCGACTTCGCCGAGCGCCGGGCGGATCGCGTTCTCGTCTGCGAGCTGCGCGATCTGGAGGCTCGCCTCCCGCGCATCTGCGAATACGCGGGCATCGGGCTGCGCGACCCCGCCCGCGCGCGCGCGATCCTCGCCGCCCGGCCCAATGCCGGGCCGGTCGGCCGATTCGCGGGCGAGCCGGCTCCGACGCCCTCGCCGGCGGCGCGCGCGCGCGCGGACCGCGCCTATGAGCGGCTCCGGAAACGGGCGGCCGCGCAGATGTGAGGCCCGTCGCGGCGGTCCACCCGCCGGCCTCGGATATCGTCGCGGCGCCCGTCGAAATCCCCCGGCGCCAACCGACTCATCCGCATCGGGGCCGGACGACTCGCCTCCGATCCCCCACCGAGGAGAACCGAATGCAATTCATGCTGCTGATCTACGAAGACGACGCGGACCGCGTCGAGCACATGGACGAGCGGATGCCCCATTGCGGGGCCTACGTCCTGGCGATGCAGAAGGCCGGAATCTACGTCTGCGGCGAGCGGCTGCGGGCCGTCGAAACGACGACCCAGGTCCGAGTACACGGGGGGACGACGCACGTCCTCGACGGCCCCTACGTCGAAGCGAAGGAGCAGCTCGCCGGCTTCCATCTCATCGACGTGCCCGATCTCGACGCCGCCCTGCTCTGGGCGTCGCGCTGCCCGTCCGCGGGGCGCGGCGTCGTCGAGATCCGGCCGGTCTGGCCGCGTTAGGCGATGAAAGGAGATCCCTCATGGCACGCTACGTCGATGGCTTCGTCCTCCCCGTCCCGAAGAAGAACGCCGCGGGCTATCGCAAGATGGCGCGCAAGGCGGGCAAGCTCTGGATCGAGCACGGCGCGCTCGAGTACCGCGAATGCATCGCGGAGGACGTGAAGCCGGGAAAGCAGACCTCGTTCCCGCAGAGCGTGAAGCTGAAGGCGGGCGAGGTCGTCTGGTTCTCCTGGATCGTCTTCAAGTCGCGCGCCCATCGCGATCGGGTGAACGCGAAGGTGATGAAGGATCCGCGGCTGGGCGGCATGAGCGCACTCGCGATGCCCTTCGACGCGAAGCGCATGATCTACGGCGGCTTCGAGGTCGCCGTCGATCTCCGCGGCGGGCGATGACGCGCTCCCGCGCGGAGCCGATCGCCGATTCCGGGGCGCGGACAGCGGCCGAGGCGGCGCGGGTCGCCGAGGCCGTCGCGCGCAGCGGCTACGGCAAGCTGGTCGCGATCCTCTCGGCGCGGCATCGCGACGTCGCCGCGGCCGAGGACGCCCTCGCGGAGGCCTTCGCGCTCGCCCTCGAGGACTGGCCGACGAAGGGCGTGCCCCAGAGCCCCGAGGCCTGGCTGCTGACGGTGGCGCGCCGGCGCATCATCGACGGCATCCGGCGTGAGCGGACCGCGGCGGGGGCGGTCGACCATCTGAAGCTCGTGGGCGAGGAGCTCGCCGCGCGCGAAGCGCCCGAGATCCCCGACGAGCGGCTCGCGCTCATGTTCGCCTGCGCGCATCCGGCGCTCGATCCGGGGATCCGCGCGCCGCTGATCCTGCAGACGCTGCTCGGCTTCGACGCGGCGGCGATCGCTTCGGCCTTCCTGACGGCGCCCGCGACGATGGGCCAGCGGCTCGTCCGGGCGAAGCGCAAGATCCGCGATGCGGGCATTCCCTTCGAGGTGCCGACGGGCGCGGAGCTCGCGCCCCGGCTCGGGGCGGTGCTCGATGCCATCTACGCCGTATTCGCCGAGGGCTGGCTCGATCCCGGCGGAACCGACGCGCGCCGGCGGCCGCTGGCGGACGAGGCGATCGGGCTCGGGCGCGTTGTCGTCGCGCTGCTGCCGGGCGAGGCGGAGGCGCTCGGGCTGCTCTCGCTGATGCTGCATGCGGAGGCGCGGCGGGCGGCGCGCCGCGACGCCGAGGGCGAGTTCGTTCCGCTCGCGGATCAGGATCCGCAGCGCTGGGACACGCGCGCGATCGAGGAGGCGGAGGCGCTCCTGCGCCGGGCGAGCCAGCTGCCGGGCGCGGGTCGCTTCCAGCTCGAAGCCGCGATCCAATCGGCCCATGCAGCCCGTCGCGTCCACGGCCGCGCCGACTGGCCCGCGATCTGCGCCCTCTACGAAGTGCTCCTCGCGTTGACCGCCTCGCCCGTCGTCGCCGTCAATCGCGCCGTCGCCGTCGCCGAGCTCGACGGCGCGCACGCGGGCCTCGAGGCGCTCGCCGCCTGGGATGCCGATCCGCGCCTCGCCGACTATCAGCCCTATTGGGCGGCGCGCGCCGAGCTGCTCGCGCGGGCCGGAGAGGCCGAAGCTGCGAAGGAAGCCTATGGCCGGGCGATGGGGCTCGAGAGCGATCCCAACGTCCGTCGCCATCTCGAACGGCGACGGGCTGCGGTCGCCGCTGCGGCGAAGGAGGCCGAATGAAATTCCTCTGCCTGGCCTACGAAGAAGAAGCGACGCTGAATGGGCTGACGAGGCCCGAATGGGACGCGCTCCGCCACGAGACGCTCGCCTACGTCGAGATCCTGCAGAAGAGCGGCCATCTGATCCTGACGAACGCGCTCCAGAGCGCGCGGATGGCGTCGACGGTCCGGGTCCGGGACGGCGGGCTCGCCGTCCTCGATGGACCGTACGCCGAGACGCGGGAGCAGCTCGGCGGATTCTTCCTGATCGAAGCCCGAGATCGGCAGGAGGCGATCGAGCTCGCCGCGCGCTGGCCCTCGGCGCGGCTCGGCAGCATCGAGGTCCGGCCGATCGAGGAGGCCCTCCGCGAGGAGCGGCGCTACTGAGCAGGTCCCGGCCGGCGAGGCACGCGCGCAGTGCGCGCCGAGCGCGTCGATTCGCCAGACGCGTCGATGCGCGCGGCGCGGCGCCGTGCGTCGCGGTTGGTAACGTGGCCGGGCGCTGGAGGATCGGCGCGGGGGATCCGCGATCATGCTTCCGGGTACGGCGCTGCTGGCATCGAATCTCGCGGGCTCCGCGGCGCGAATCGCGCTCGACGAAATGCGCCGCCCGTTCGGCTCGGGGCTCCCGACGTCGCCCGAGGCGCTCGCCCGTCCGGAGGTCGTCGACGCGCTGCTGCGCGATGCGAGGCCGCCGGGGGCACCGCTGCCTGCGCGCGTCACGGCCGTCCACCTTCCCGGCGTCGATTTCGAGAGCAGCAATTGCCGCAATTTCCTGATCGAGCTCGAGAGTGACGGGAAAGGCGGCGAAGCCCCGCCCCGCACGCTCTACGCGAAGATCCCGACCCGGTCGCTCTCGACCCGCCTCTTTGCCGGCGCGCTCGGCTTCTGGGATCTCGAGTGCACCTTCTGCGAGCGCGTCGCGCCGCATGTCCCGATCCGCGTGCCGCGCGTCCATGCGGTCGTGCGGAGCGGCTCGGGCTTCGTCCTCCTGCTCGAGAACCTGCGCGAGCTGCCCGGCGCGCGGCTCTTCCTCAATCGCGACATGGCCGCCGGCACGACGCCCGAGCAGGCGCGGCTCTGCCTCAGCACCTTCGCGGAGCTGCACGCCCATTTCCATGGCTGGACGGCGGCCGAGCGCGAGGCGCTGCTCCCGCACGCGCTCCACCCGAATCTCCTGCCCCGTGCCGCCGCGATCAACCGCGCGCTCAACGCCGCAGCCATCGCGCCTGCGCTGCGCGCCGATCCGGCGCTCTTCCCGCCCGACGTCGCCGCTCTCTGCCGCCGGGCCCTCGCGCGCGAAGGGGCGATGCGCGCCGCCTGGTACCGCGAGCCGCTGACGCTCGTGCACGGCGACAGCCACCTCGCGAACTTCTTCGAGTACGGGACGCCCGAAGGCCCGCGCATGGGCATGCTCGATTTCCAGGCCGTCCACTGGTCGCAGGGCATTCGCGACGTGCAGTACTTCCTGATCCATTCGCTCGAGCCGGACGTCCTCGCCGAACACGAAGACGCGCTGATCGATCATTACCTCGCGGAGCTCGCGCGCTTCGGCGTCGTGCTCGATCGGGAACGGACGCGCGAGGCGTACCGGGGCTTTTCGTTCCAGACGCTGATGGTCGGCGTCTTCGCCCTCGGCTTCGGCACGCTGACCGAGCGCGCCGAGACCGTGCGCACGGTCCTGCGGCGCGAGGTCGCGGCGATCCGAAGGCTTCGATTCGGGGAGTGGCTGGACGGGCTGCGTTAGTCGCGCGACGTGACGGCCGGGCCCTCGGTCAGGACGCTCGAATAGATGCGGCGGTGGACCCGCCAGCCGGCGGACGTACGCACGAGCTCGTCGTCGTAGAGGCCCCACATCGAGTAGAGCGCGCCTTCGTGGCGGCCGAGACCGCGGTGGACCGCGTAGTAGTTGACCTTCGCGCGCGCCTCGTCGCCGTCGACGGCGATTCGGAAGTTCCCGACGTTGTGATGCGTCGCGCCGCAGAGCGAGCCGGCGCCCAGGTTGTGGTGCATCGACGCGATCAGGGGAGCCAGGCCTTCGACGAAGACGCCGGGAAGCGAGCGGGTGTAGTCGTGCCAGGTATCGGGGGTGAAGACGTCGCCGAGCTGGTCGAATTGCTTCGCGTCGACGAGCTCGCAGTAGCGGACGTAGATCTGCTGGATCGCGTGTACGTCTTCGAGGAAATGGGGCAGCATGCCGTTCTCCGTACTCGTGACGCCGCCGATTCCGGCCGGGACCGGCCGTGATGTCCCGGGAGCGTGTGCATCCGAGTCTCGCGCGGCGCGGCTCGGATCGAAAGGAGAGCGGATCGATGCGGCGGCTCTTCGTCGCGCTCGAGCCCGACGAGGCGACCCGGGCGCTCGCACTCGAGGTCGCGTTGAGCTTGCGGATCGGCCTCGGCGCGGGAGTCCGGGTCGGCTGGACGGCCGAGGCTCGCCTGCACGTCACCCTCGCCTTTCTCGGTGACGTGGCGGAGCTCGGTGACGTGGCGGAGCCCGGTGACGTGGCGAAGCTCGGTGACGCGGCGGCGCTCGGCGGCGTCGGGGAGGCGAACGTCGCCGCGGCCTCCGAGGTCGTCGCGGCCGTCGGCCGGGGCCACTGCGCCTTCGTGGCCCGCGCGGGGGGCGCGGGTGCATTTCCGTCACCGGATCGTGCGCGCGTTCTCTGGCTGGCCTTCGGACGGGCGAGCGAGCCGCTCGCCGCGCTCGTCCACGACCTCGGGACACGTCTTCGCGGCTGCGGCTTCGCGCTCGAGGAGCGGCCCTTCAACGGCCACATCACCCTCGCCCGCTGCCGCTCGCCGCGCGGCATCGATGCGCGCGAGGCGCTCCAGCGCGCACCCGGCCGGACCATCGAATCGGCCGTTTCTTCGGTCGTGTTGATGGAGAGCGTGCGAGACGAGGCCGGGCCGCGTTATGCGGTGCTCGCGCGGGCACCGCTCGCCCGCCCCGGCTGATCCGTCGGCGTGCCCGCTCCCGCTCCCGCCGAAACCCGCCCTTTCGTGCCCTGCTCCGGCTCGATTGCCCGGCCTCGACGCGCGGGATAGCGTCGCGAGCGGGCCGTATCCGGCTCCCCGCCGCGCGCTGCGGTGCCGCGCCGGCGCGCGTGTTCGGAAGCGAGGTCGTCATGGATCTTCAATGTCTCGATCACGTGCATTTCTCGGTGCCCGATCTCCAGCAGGCGAAGCGGATCTACGGCCCGCTGCTCGCCGGCCCCGAGGCGCGATTCCACTTCGTCGACGACTACGGTGGTCCCGCGGTCAACGCCTACGGAACCTGGCATACGAGCGGCGGCGACTTCATCCAGGTGATCGATCCCGCGATGCCGGTCTTCGGGGGCTCGACGATTCCGGATCTCGGGATGCTCTCGATGTCGTTCCGCGTCGCCGACATCGATCGCGGCATCGCCCAGGCGAAGGCGGCCGGGCTGACCGTGCGCAGCCGGATCGGCAGCGAGGACATCGGGCTCGGCAAGAACGTCGTCCAGGCGCAGCTGCTGCCGGAGCCGGTCTCCGGTCTGCCCTTCGAGCTGATCGAGCACCAGCTGCCCGGCGAGTACGTCCCCCTGACCGAGGCCGCGGTGGAGTACGTCGAGTTCGCCCTGGCGCCCGGCGTCGCACTCGATGATGCGGCGCGGGCGCTCGAACCGATCCTCGGCTCGCCGTTCGAGGGCGAGCGGGTCGACGCGGCGAGTGGCCGCCGCTCGCGGCTTCATCGCGCGCTCGGGCTTCGGCTGGTCACGGCGCTTCCGGGCGTGCTCGGTGGGCCGACGGGCCTGCGGACGATCGCGTTCCGATGTCCGGATCTCTCACGCGCCGTCGCGGCGGCCGAGGCGGCGGGTCTCGCCGTCGCCGTCGCTGCCGGCGGCGCGGCGGCTGGCGCGCGCGAGGTCGAGCTCTCGCCCTGGGCGAACGTCGCGATCCGACTCGTTTCGCCGCAGCCAGCCTGAAGCATTCGCTCTCCTGTCCGCCGAACGTCGCCTTCCCGCGATCGACTCGCGCGCCCGTCGATCGCTGCCCGGAGTCAGGCGGGGCGCCGCCGCGGCAAGAGCGGGATCGCGATCCCCGCGATCATGATGGCGCCGCCGAGCAGCTGCTGCGGCGCGGGCAGATCGGAGAGCAGCAGCCAGCCGAGCGGCAGCGTCATCAGGGGCGAGGTGAGGTTCGCGAGGGTCGTCGTTCGCGCCTCGACGTCGCGGGCCGAGAGCATCAGGCAGAGTCGGCTCGCGAAGGGCCCCATCATCGCCGCCAGCACCGCCCACAGGATCTGCCGAGCGGGGATCTCGCCGGGGCGCGGGAGCGCGTGGAAGGGAAACCAGAGGGCGACCGCGACCCAGAGGCGCAGGGCGTTGACGAGCACCGGATCGATCCGGTGGATGAAATGCCGCGTCACGACGGCGAGGGCGCTGAAGCAGGCCGCCGCCGCCAGGGCCATTCCCGTGCCGGCGCCGAGGAGTCCGCGCAGGCTGGTTCCGCCCGAGGTCTCCTGCAGGATGAAGAGGCCGAGCATCGCCGTGGTCGCCCCGAGCCAGAATCGCCGCTCGACCCGCTCGCCGAGCAGGATCCAGGCGACCAGTGCGACGAGCATGACCTCGGCGCGGAGCAGCACGTTCAGCATCGCGGGGGAGAGATCCTGGCTCGCCCGGGCGCTCGCGAGGTTGCCCGCGAGCGTGAAGACCGCGAGCAGCGCCGCGACGGCGAGGTCGAAGCCCGGCTTCCGGATCTGAAGGGTCCCTCGGACGAGCCGTTGGCCGACCACGAGTGCGCTATTCGCCGCCGCCGCCGCGCTCAAGAGGATGAGGACGCTGTGATCGGGATTGCCCGCTTCGTTGGCGAGCTTCCAGGGGATCACGAACAGGGCCGACCCGAGCGCAGCGGCGAAGGACCAGGCGAGGCCTCGGCGTCGATCGGCTTGATGGGGCGGCCTGTCGGGGAGCATGCGCCGGGATCATTAGCCCGGTCCGGGCCGGGAGCGAAATCGGAGGGCCTGCTTAGCGGACTCGGCTCAGCCCTTCGGTGCCAGCGGCCCGCTCACGGCCGGCGCTTCGCCGTGGGTCTCGAGGATCTCGACCATGTAGCCGTCGGGATCGCGCACGAACGCCGCCGTCACCGGCCAGTGCTCGAGGCGGGTCGGCGGTGTGATCGATTCGGCGCCCGCGGCGATGCAGCGGTCGTAGAGGGCCTTGCAGTCGTCGGACTGCAGATAGAGCTTCCAGAACGCGTTGCCGTGATCGATCGGGCCCTTCTGGGCGTGGTGGCGCGCGAGCTGGATGCGGCCGCCGGTCTCGCCGGAGAGCACGACCTCGCGGAAGTCCTCGGTCTCGATGCGATGGGTGACCTTCAGGCCGAGCACCGTCTCGTAGAAATGGACCGATTTGTCGAGATCCGTCACGTTGATGCAGAACTGGTCGACGGTCGTCTTCATGCTCGTCCCCTTTCGCGATGGTGCGCGCCACGGGTCTCGCGGGCGCTCGGATCGATGATCGCTAGGCCGCGGCGCGCGGCTGCTGGAAGCTGGCCTTGTCGGGGCCGATGCGTGCGGCGAGCGGCATCAGCTTCTCGGCATCGAGCCCGTAGAACGCGACGGCGTTGCCGCCCAGCATCGCTTCGAGCTCGGCGTCGGGGATGCCGTGGAGGCTGTCGAGCTGCTGCTTGCGGGTGACCGGCCAGCTCCCCTCCGGATGCGGGTAGTCGCTGCCCCACATCATGTTGCCGACGCCGATCGCATGGCGCGCCTCGGCCTCCCGCCGCGACATGCACGACGCGCCGATCATCACGTTCTTGCGGAAGGTCTCGGCGGGGGATTCGGCGAGATGGGCGCGGAAATCGCCCAGCTTCTGGGATTCGCGGGTCTCGGCGTAATGGAATTCGAGGCGGTCGAGATAGTCGGGGACCCAGGCGGAGGTGCCCTCGGTGATGGCGACCTTGAGCTTCGGGAAGCGCGTGAAGACGCCGCCCCAGAGCATGAAGGTCAGCGGCCGCGTCAGCCAGAGATGGACCTCCATCAGGTAGCTGCCGACGGCGCCGGGCGGGACCGAATCGCGATCGGTCGGCGGCAGCGGCCCGAAGAACTGCTCCATCGGCGCCGGACCCGAATGGAAATGGACCGGCATCGCGAGGTCCTGGCAGGCGGCCCAGAACGGATCGTATTTCGGATGATGGTAGGCGTCGAAGCTGCCCCACATCGGCGGGAGCAGGACGCCGGCGAGGCCGGCCTTGCGCGCCTCCTCGGTCTTCTTCACGGCGAGCGCGACGTCCCAGTAGACGGGGATGCAGGCGAGGCCGATGCGGCGCTCGGGCGCGGTCTGGACGAACTCGGCGCAGAAGCGGTTGTGGGCGTCGCAACCGGCCCACATCAGCTCGGCATCCGCGCCGTCGGGGCGCATCGTGAAGCCCGCGCCGAAGGGCGGCGAGTTCATCTCGGTGACACCATCGGGGAACAGCACCTCGGCGACGATGCCGTCGCCGTCGAGGACCTTGTCGCGGGCGACGGGATCCCAGGCGCCGGCGAGCTCGTGGTCGCGGCCGCGGCGCCACTCCTCGTTGATCTCGGTGATCAGGAAGTAGTCGCTCATGCGCTGGGTCGCTTCGATCTGGATCGGCAGCGCCGCGTCGAAGGCGGGGCGGTACTTCGCCTCGACGTAGGGGCGGTAGTCGGGGGCGCGGAGCCCGATGTGGCCGTCGGAAGAGATGACGAGGTAGCGATCCATGGCTGGGTTCCTCCCGGCCCGCGAGTGTACCCGCCGCGGCGGGATCGGGGACCTTCGCGCGGCGGATGGGCGGCCGCTGCGGTCGGGTGGGGTGGGCCTCTCTGCACCGGGTGCAGTCGGAGGCTGCGCGGCGGACGCGCCCGGGGTGCCGATCCGCTGCCGATCGGGCGGGGAGCGCGCCGGGATCTCGCGCCTGCGCCGCCGAATGCGTTTCCGGCTGCCCGCGATCCGTGCGAAAATGCCGCGACTTCGATGGGGACGGAGCTTCGCGATGCGCAGGTCGGGGCCGTGGACGGAGATGGAAGGTCGGATCGAAGCCATCGCGAGGGCTCGCCGCGCGCGAGATCACGCGACCTCGGCCCTCGATCGCGCGGGGCGGGCGGCCGCGCTCGCCCTGCTCGGGATCTTCGTGGCCCTCGCGTCGCTGCCCGCCCCCGCGGCGCGGGCGGGCGAAACGGAGCCGGGTTGGCAGCTCGCGGCCCGGCGGGGCAAGGGCGAGTCGTCCGTCGCCCTGTTCGTCGAGGCGGAGCCGACGCCCGGGCGCCCGACCTTCCGGCTCGAGACGCGCTTCGACGTTCCGCCGACCGTCGCACATCAAATCCTCGCGGCGAGCATGCTCGATCCGAACGACACGCCGCCCGGGCAGCGACGCGAGATCCTCGAGCGCAAGGCGAACGAAGCGGTCGTCTACACGTTCATCGATCTGCCGATGATGCTCTCCGATCGCGAGCTCGCGATCCGGATCGTCGAGTCGGAGGATCCGGCGACGGGCGTCCACCGCGTCGAGTGGACGGAGGCGAACGATCGGCTGGCGGGCGCCGGCAGCGACGTCGTCCGATTGACGGGCGCTGCGGGCTACTGGGAGTTTCGTCCGGACGGCCGCGGCGGGACTCAGGCGATCCACATGACGCGCACCGAGCTCGGCGGCTCGATCCCCGAGTCGATCGGGGATCGCCTCATGCGCTCGCAGGCGATCGACTCGGTCGAGTCGCTGCGCGCCCGCATCGACCGCCATGCGAAGAGCGCCGTCGCGGCCGGCCCGCCCTGAGAGCGCCGCGCGGCCGCGTGTTTCGCCCCGACTACTTCGCCTGCGAGCGCTCCTTCGCACCCGCCGCCATCAAGTTGACCTCGTTCAGGTACTCGGGCGTCGTCCGGTTCAGCATCGACTCGAAGCGCGCGCGCAGCTTCTGCGTCTGGTGCTCGAGGGGATAGGTCGCCCAGAAGACGTCGTCGCGGATCGCGTCGAGGCAGAGCTTGGCGACGTCTTCGAGCGGTGCGATGGCGACCTCCTGTCCCGCGGCCTTCGCCCGGGCTTGATAGTCCGCGAGGGCGTCGCGCGGATTGTCGTCGTCGGGATCGCCGCGCAGATAGCGCTCCGGGCGATTGGCGCCGGCCTTCCAGATGCCCGTCGCGAGGACCCCCGGCGTCGGGCTCGACGGCAGCAGGCAGGATGCGCTGACCCTCGAGCCCATCTGGCGCAGCTGGCCCCAGAGGCATTCGGTGAGCGTCGTGACGGCGGCCTTCGTGACGGGATAGATGCCGCTGCTCGCGATCGGGAAATAGGCGCCGTTGCCCGAGGAGGTGTTGACGACGTGGCCCTCGTCCTGGGCGACGAGCATCGGCACGAAGGCGTTCATGCCGTTGATCACGCCGATCACGTTCACCTCGAGCGACCATTTCCAATCGTTCAGATGGTGCTCCCAGACATGGCCCTTCGCGCCGGCCCCGACCGCCGCGTTGTTGCAGACGACGTGGACCGCGCCGAAGCGCTCGAGTGCCGCTTCGCGCAGCGCACAGAGTGAATCGAAGGAAGTCACGTCGGTCCGGACGCCGATCACGTCCTTCGATCCGATCTCCTTCACCGTGGCCGTGAGCTGCTGCTCGACCACGTCGGCGAGCACGACCTGCATGCCCTCCGCGAGCATCGCCTCGCCGATCGCGCGGCCGATGCCGCCCGCGCCGCCCGTCACGACCGCGACCTTGCCCTTCAGCTGCTTCATGTCCGTACTCCCTTCGTCTGCTGGATTTCGGTCGGGTCGTGCGTCCCGCTGGTCGGGGTGGCGAAGGCCGCGACGAGCAGGTTCCGGCGCATCGTCCGACGATATCCGGCGCATCGCGATTGCACGACCAGCACCGAGGCGGATGAACGGCTGCTCGGGCGTTCGACGGAACTTCGAGGCGCCCGGATCGGGGCCGGTCGACCGCTTCAGGTCCGCACGACGACCCGCCGAGGCCCGCGCAGGATCGCCCCGGTGGTCTCGACATCGGCCGGATCCTCGAGGCGCATCGCCGGGAATCGCTCGGCGAGGGCCCCGAGCGCGATGCGGAGCTCCGCGCGCGCGAGCTGGGCGCCGAGGCAGAAATGCGGTCCGTGGCCGAAGACGAGGGATTTCTCGAGCCTCGGCCGGTCGGGATCGAAGCAGTCGGGCGCGTCGAAGACGGCCGGGTCGCGATTGGCGGCGGTGATCCCGATCAGCAGCGTGTCACCCTTCGCGATCGTCTGCCCGCCGAGGTGGGAATCGAGGGCCGAGCGCCGGGGCAGCAGGGCGACGGGCGCCTCCCAGCGAAGCGTCTCGTCGGCGATCGAGGCGCGGATTCCGACGTCCGACTGCGACCGTTCGAAGAGCGTCCGCTCGCCGAGCACGACGGCCATCATGCTGGCGATCGCCTTGTAGGCGGTATCCGCACCGGCGGGATAGAGGATCCCGAGGAAGGCGTAGATTTCGTCGTCCGAGAGCCGTTCGCCCTCGAGCTCGGCCTGCACGAGCGCCGAGAGGAGATCCTCTCCCGGCCGCGCACGCCGATCCCGCACGACCGGCGCGAGATAGGCGCGGAAAGCGCTCCAGGCGCGCCGGGCCTTCTCGGGGTTCCACGGGAACAGGAAGAGGTCGAGCCCCCATTGCAGGAAGAGCGCCTCGTCGTGCACGGGGATGCCGAGCAGGCGGGTGATGACGAGCGCGGGATAGCGATGCGCGAACTGCGCGACCAGATCGAAGCGCTCGCTCGCGGCGAGACCGTCGATCAGCTCGTGGGCGAGGGGCTCGAGCAGCGCGGTCTGCTGCGTGCCGATCGAGCGGGGCGTGAAGGCGGAGGCGATCAGCGCGCGATTGCGCCGATGCTCTTCGCCGACCATCGATTGCATGGTCTTGCCGACGAGGGGCTCCTGGATGCTGGCCGAGGGAAAGCGCTCTTCGTCGGCGAGGGCGGTGCGCGTTTCGGCGTGGGTCGTCGTCAGCCAGGCGGAGCGGCCGTGGAAGCAGACGGGCACGACCGCGCCCTGCCGCCGCACCTGCGCGAGGCGCGCGTGCAGATCCGGAACCGGTGCCCGGGCGAGATCGATCTCCTGCACGGCCTCTCCCTTCGAGGGGCGTCGGGCCCGAGGGCCGCCGATCAGCCCTCGCCCGCGCTGCCCGCGAAGTTCGCACGGTCCGTGTAGGTCCCGGGCGCGGGCCAGTTCGCCGATTCCGTCTCACAGATGCGCTCGCGAAAGCGCCAGCGGCCGTCGGGGCAGGCGACCAGCTGATCCTTGTAGCGACCGAAGGCCATGATGTTCGGCTGGCCGCCGGCTTCGCCGCCGGTGGAGTTGATCGCGACCCAGAAGCTCTCGGCCGTCGCCGTCCGTCCCTCGACCCGGACGAGGATCTGCGAGCAGACGTGTTTGGCGAAGACCGCCGGCGGCCGCGGATAGGCCGCGATGTAGTCGCGCAGCGTCCGGTCGCCCTGCACGCGATAGATCTCGTCGTAGCCCTTCTGTGCGTCGCTCACGAGGAAGAGCGCATCTTCGGTGAAGCAGTCGCGCCAGACCTCTTCTTCGCCGTAGTCCATCGAATGGGCGTAGAGATCCATCGTGTGGCGGATGGCGCGCTCGTCCTCCCAGCTCGGGAGGGAGCCTACATAGCGCGCGAGGCCGGTCGTCGGGTTCATGCGGATGTCTCCTCCTGGCGCGCGCCGGCGGGCACGCGCGGAACGATGTCAGGCGACGAGCTCGCCCTGCAGGACGGTCACGGCTCTGCCGAGAAGATCGACCCGCTCGCCCCGCCGACGCACACGGACGATCCCGGTCCGCGCCGAGAGCTGCAGCCCGACGAGCTCGCTTCGCCCGAGGCGCGCGCACCAGAACGGGGCGAGCGAGCAGTGGGACGAGCCGGTGACCGGATCCTCGTCGATCCCCGCCTTCGGCGCGAAGAAGCGGGAGACGAAATCGCGGCCTTCGAGCTCTCCCCTCGCCGTCGCGATCACCGCATGTCCGGGCAGTGCCGCCAGCGCGCGGAAATCCGGTCGCAGCCCGGCGACCGCCGCCTCGTTCTCGAGCTCGACGAGCCAGCTGGGCCCGTCGGCGGCCTTCGGGCGCGGCACCTCGTGGACGCGCGCCGACGGCGAGCCCAGCGCCTCGAGCAATCCGGCCGGGGGCGTGCACGGCGTTTCGCGGGGCGGCAGCGCCGGGAAATCGAGTCGGATCCAATCGTCTTCCGCCGCCGCCACGAGGCGACCGGAGAGCGTCTCGAAGGCGATCGGGGCGCCGGCCGGCTCGGCACCGATGCGCCAGAGGACATGGGCGCTCGCGAGAGTGGCATGGCCGCAGAGCGGGACCTCGACCGTCGGTGTGAACCAGCGCAGCCGATAGGCGTCCTGCTCGCGCCAGACGAAGGCGGTCTCGGCGAGATTCATCTCGGCGGCGACGGCCTGCATCCAGGCAGCCTCCCGTGGCCCGTCCGGCAGGCAGATGGCCGCCGGATTGCCTCGGAACGGCTCGTGCGTGAAGGCATCGACCTGATGGAGCGGGATGCGGCCGGACATGCAGACCTCGGATCGGCGCGACTCGCCGCGAAGCGATCGCCCGCGTGCGCGGCTAAGAGGCTGTGAAGATATCGTCGACCGAGCGATGCGCAGCGCCGGTGGGTCAGATGCAAGGCGCGACGACGAGTCGTAGCGAGCTACGGCGAGGAGGAGCAACGCAGCAGCTGGCCCGCCGCCGCAAGCGCCGCGACCGAGAGATATCTTCACGGCCTCCTGGCCTACACGCCCTTCTCCGCGGCGCCTACAGTCCAGTCTCCGCCTGCCCCGTGCGAGGTCCGCTGCCCTCCGATGCTGCTCCACCGCGATCGATTCCCCGGCCGCCCCGTCCTCGATACGGCGGTCTCCCATGCGATGCTGCGGCGCGTCGCCCGCGGTGACACGCCCGAGAGCCTGCGGCTCTACCGCCCGGACGCCGCGCTGCTCTTTTCGAGCCTCGATGCGCGCCGGCCGGGTTATGCGCGCGCCCTCGAGCTCGCTCGGGTGGCGGGCTTCGAGCCCGTCGTGCGGCTCGCCGGCGGCCATGCGGCGGTCTTCCTCGCCTCTTCACTGGCCTTCGCCTGGGCCTCCGCGGATCCGGATGCAGCGCTCCACATCCGCCCGCGCTTCGAGCGCCTTTCGGGCTGGCTCGTCGCGGCGCTGCGCCGGCTCGGGCTCGACGCGCGCGTCGGCGAGATCGAAGGCGAGTACTGCCCCGGCGAGTTCAGCGTCAATCTCGGTGGCCGCATCAAGGTCATGGGCGTCGGGCAGAGGGTGATCCGGGGCGGTGCCCATGTCGGCGGGGTGATCACGATCGCGGAGACGGATCGCCTGCGCGAAGTCCTCGTTCCGATCTACGAGGCCCTCGATCTCGAGCTCCGACCCGAGACGGCGGGGGGCCTCGCGGACGCCCTGCCCGGCCTGACCGCCGAGGACGTCGTCCTCGCGATCGCGGAGGTCCTCGCTTCCGAAGGGATCACCCTCACGAACGCCTGCTTCGATCCGGAGATCGAAGCAGAGGCCGAATCGCTGCGTGCCTTCCATGCCCCGCGCACGGAGAATGCGAGCGACGATTCGCGTGCGGGTGCCGGGGCGCTGCGAGCGGTCGCTGGAGCGAAGGTCCTCGTCCATTCGGACGGTGCGCCATCGCGCGCGCGGCGGGCGGGCGATTGAAGGGGGCGATGTCAGTCGCGCCCGCCTGTGCAACCCTGTTCGCTTCCGACATCCATGCACGGAGGAATTCATGACGCGTTTCGTCTTCGCCCGCTTCGAGTCCATCGCGCCCGCGCTCGTCGTCGCGGCTGCCGTCTTCGCGAGCGCCATCGGCTCGCTCGTGCTCGCGCCGCGCGAGGCTTCGGCGCAGGCGGCCGCTTCCGAACAGGGGGTGATCGAGTACCGCCAGCTCCTGATGTCGGCGGTCGGCAGCAACATGGGCGCGATCGGCGGCATCCTGAAGAACCAGCTCGTCCGGCCGGGCGCCGTCGCGAATCATGCCCAGCAGATGGCCGACGCGGCGAAGCTGATCGCGCCGGCGTTCGAGCAGAAGCTGGCGGCGGGCAAGACCGACGCGAAGGCCGAGATCTGGAGCGATTGGGCGAAGTTCGAAAAGGCGATCGCCGACTACGAGAAGGCGGCGACGGATCTCGTGGCCGCGGCGAAGGGCAGCGATCCGGCGGCGGTCGGCCTCGCGGTGCGCGCCCTCGGCGAGAGCTGCGGCGGCTGCCACGATTCGTTCCGCAAGCCGAAGGAAGAGTCGTACAAGAACCGATGAGGCACGCAGCGCGCGGCGATGCGATGCGGAGCGGAGTCCGATGATCGGTACAGCGGCTTCGCGCCGGCGCAGGCCCGGGTTCGTCGCCTGCGCCGCTCGGGCGCTCGTGCTCGTGCTTTCGCTCTCTTCGTCGATCTTCGTCGGCTCCGCGTCGTCGGCCGCCGTTGCCGAGCCCGCGCCCGTCGCAAACGAGGCGGATGCCGACGCCGCGCCCGCTCCGGCCGCAGGGCCGCGCGGCCTGCGCAGCGATCCGCAGGCCCACGTCCTCGAGGAGATCTCCCGGGCGCGCGCCCGGTCATCGACGATCGCGCGAAAGGCGCCGCTCGAGCGCGGCCGGCGGATCTTCGCCGCGACGGGCGGCTGCACCTGCCACACCAACTTCCCGGCCGAGGGCCCCGACGCCCCGGCCCTCGCCGGCGGCCGCGCGCTCGAGACGCCCTTCGGCATCTACTACAGCACGAACATCACGCCCGACCGCGAGACCGGCATCGGCGGCTGGAGCCTCGAGGACTTCACGCGCGCGATGCGGGAGGGACTGTCGCCGGCCGGCGAACATTATTTCCCCGTGTTCCCGTACACGTCGTTCACGGGCCTCTCCGATGCCGACGTCGCCGACCTGAAGCTCTACCTGGACTCCCTGCCCGCGATCCGCCGTGAGAACCGGCCTCACGACGTCCATCTCCCGTTCTCGTTCCGCCCGATCCTCGCCGGCTGGAAATGGCTGAACTTCGCGCCGGGCCGGATCGCGGACGACCCCGCGCTCGATCCGGCGACGCAGCGCGGCCGTTACCTCACCCTCGCTGCGGCCCATTGCGGCGAGTGTCATACGCCGCGAACGCGGACCGGCGGGCTCGACCGCTCGAAATGGCTCGCGGGCTCCCTCGACGGTCCCGAAGGCGAGCTCGCGCCCAACATCACCCCCGACGAGCAGACGGGGATCGGCGACTGGTCGATTCCCGACCTCGTCTGGTATCTCGAGACCGGGCTCAAGCCGGACGGCGACGATACCCAGGGCCTGATGGCCGAGGTGATCCGCCATGGTTATGCGAATCTCCCGCGCGAGGATCGGGAAGCGATCGCCCACTACCTGAAATCGGTGCCCGCGATCGAGAACCGCGTGCGGAATTCGAGCCGATGAACGTTCGCCGGAGTCTGCTGAGCCTGACGCTCGCAGCGATCGTCGCGCTCCCCGCCGCCTATCACGTGCTGTTCGTCGCCGATTCGCTTCCGCCCGAAGCGGAGCTGGCGATCGATTGGACGCGGATCAGGACGCTCGCGGGACCGGTGAACGAGAGTCCCACCACGATCCGGACCGACGTCGTCGCGCACGGCGCTTTCTTCGGCTGGATGATCTGCGCCGGCTGCGGCTGGGACGAAGTCCCGATGGAGTTCCGGACCCATCAGCTCGTGTACGCGAATGGGCGGACCGTCGTGATCGATGCGGTCCACGACGCGGAGCGCCATGCCGCGATGCCGATGATGCGCGACTACGATCCGGCGGCCTTCCTGCGGCAGACCGAAGCACTCCGCCGCGCAGACCGGATCCTGCTGACCCACGAACACTGGGACCATTCGAACGGACTGCGCGCGGTCATCGACGATCCGGCGGTGCGCGAGCGGATCTGGCTGCCGCAGGCGCAGCGCGATTCCGCCGCGATGCGCGACTCCGGTCTCGAGGCCGGGCAGCTCCTCGGCCTGCCCCCGACCGGCGAGGTGGCGATGCAGAAGGTCGCGCCCGGCGTCGTGGTGATCCCGATGCCGGGACACACGCCGGGAAGCCAGGTGGTCTACGTGCGCCGCGCGGACGGCGTCGAGCTGCTCTTTCTCGGCGACATCGTCTGGAACGCCCGTAATCTCCGCGAGCGCCGGGGAAAGAGCCGGCTCATCGGATGGGTCGCGGGCGAGGACGCGTCGGCGCTGCGCGATCAGATCGCCTACTTCGCCGATCTCGCGGAGGGCAGTGGGCGATCGGCCTGGAACTTCGTCGTCGCCCACGATCCCGAGCAGAACGCGCGACTGGTCGCGAGGGGTGTGCTCGTGTCGGGGCTTGCGATCGCCGTTCAGCCGCCGCTGTTCCCCAACGAGCTCTGACGTGGCTCGTTGATTGTTCTCGGCACGATCCCTGCTCTCAGCAGGTTCATGCCGACCCCTTCCGATTCGCCCTCAGCCTTCAAGCCTCCCCACTGCCCCAACCCCGATTGCCTTTTCCATCTGGATTCAACGGGTTGGCGCTTCAAACGCGCCGGCTTCTATCACCGCGAAGCCCGCCCCCACCGCATCCAGCGATACCGCTGTTCACACTGCCATCGCGCCTTCAGTTCACAGACCTTCTCCCCCACCTACTGGCTCCGCCGACCCGACCTGCTCGAGCCCGTCTTCCGCGCCGAGGTCGCCGGCTCCGGACACCGCCAGATCGCCCGCCAATTCGGCGTCGTCCACGCCACCATCCAGCGCCTCGTCGACCGCCTAGGCCGCCACTGCCTGCTCCTCCACGAGACCTTTCGCAAGAAGGCCCGGGCCCATCTCTCCAAAGAGCCCGTCGTGATGGACGGCCTCGGCACCTTCGCCGGCGGCCAGTACTGGCCCCTCGAGCTGACGGGCCTCATCGGCTCCGCCACCTACTACAGCCACGACTTCGTCGTCACCGAACGCCGCCGCGGCGGGACGATGACCGAGCTCCAGAAGAAGCGAAGGGCGGCCTACGAGGAGAAGCTCGGCCGCCCCGACCCCAAGGCCCTGACCCGCGACGTGCTCGAGCTGCTCCGGACGAACCTCCCCACCGAAGGCCCGATCGAGCTTCGCACCGACGAGAAGTCCGAATACAGAACCGCCCTGAAACGACTCGGAAACCCCAAGATCAGGCATGAGACGACCCACTCGAAGGCGCCCCGCACGGCGAAGAACCCGCTGTTCGCGATCAACGCGCATCACATGTTCGTGCGGCACAGCGGTGCGAACCACAAGCGCGAGACGGTGGCGTTCTCGAAGCGGATCCAGGCGGTGATCCATCGCCACGCGATCTTCCAGGTGTGGCAGAACCTGGTGAAAGTGGCTTCGGAGCGCAGACCAGAAAAGGGGACGCCGGCACAGCGACTCGGGATCACGCGAGGGCGGTGGAGCATCGGACGGGTGTTAAGGGCACGGATGTTCGTGAGCCGGATCGAGCTCCCCGAGCGAGTGCGACAGAGCCACCAGGGACAGTTTTTCAGTCGGTTCGTGCAACGGGAGAGAGGGGGCCGAGTCGCGTCAACGCATTCTCAGTTGCCCGCCAGTAGTAGTCCGAAGAGCGGAGCCTGACGAACTCGTTCTTTCGATTGTGCCTTTTCGGCGAGCCAGATCGGCTGGAGCTCGATCCATTCTTCGATCCACGTACTAGGCCATGCCGCCGTTGACGGAGATCGTCTCGCCCGTGACGTAGCTCGCCCCCTCCGAAAGCAAGAACCCGACGACCGCCGCCACCTCTTCAGGCCGCCCGATCCGCCGCATCGGAATCAGCTGCGCGATCTGCTCCGTCGGAAGGCCGTCCAGCATTTCGGTCTCGATCAATCCCGGCGCGACGCAATTCACCGTGATCCTCCGCTTCGCGAGTTCGAGCGCGAGCGCTCGCGCCGCACCGATCAGTCCCGCCTTCGAAGCGCTGTAGTTGACCTGCCCCCGGTTGCCGATCAGGCCCGCGACCGACGAGAGCACGACGATGCGACCGCCCTCGCGCAGCCGGATCATCGGCATCACGAGCGGATGGAGGACGTTGTAGAAGCCGTCGAGGTTGGTGTGGAGGACGTCGTCCCAGGCCTGGCCCGTCATGCCCGGGAAGGGCGCGTCGGCGTTGATCCCGGCATTGCAGACGACACCGTAGAAGGGGCCGTGCGAAGCGAGCTCGCTCTCGAGGCTCGCTCGAGTCGCCTCGCGGTCGGCGATGTCGAGGGCGAGGGCGTGCGCTCGGCCGCCTGCGGCCGCGATCGCTTCGACGACCTCGTCGGCCGTCTCGCGGCGGCTCTTGTAGGTCAGCGTGACGTCGAATCCGGCGGTGGCGCTCTGCAGTGCAATGGCGCGGCCGATTCCGCGACTCGCGCCGGTGACGAGGATCCTGCGGGTCATGGGCGGTCGATGCTCCCGATTTCGAGTCGATGCGCTGGGCGCTCCGGGACGGGCGTCCCGGGTGCGTGGGCCGGCTCGCCGGTGATCGCGTCGACGCCGATGCCGAAGGCCGTCGCGATCGAGACGGCGGAGAGGGCGCCGCCGACGGCGAAGGCGAGGGCGAAGGCTTCCGGTGTCCCGCGGCCGCCGTAGGCGAGGGCGAGCAGGGTGATCCCGAAGGCGGCGCCGCCCTGGCCCATCAGGCGGTTGGCGGCGCCGGCGATGCCGAGGTCGTGGAAGGGGACGGAGCGGGCGATCGCGGCGGTGATCGAGGGCTGGGAGAGACCGTGGCCGGCGCCCTGGGCGGCGAGTCCTGCGACGAACAGGGCGAGGCTCTCGATCCGGGCGGCCCAGGCGGAGGCGAAGAGGCCGAGGGTCAGGATCGTGCAGCCGACGATCGAGGCGGCGCGCTCGCCGTAGGCCTCGCCGAAGCGGCCGCCGAGGGGGGAGCAGATCGTCAGCGACACCGTTCGGAGCAGCACGATGTAGGACGCGGTCGTCACCGAATAGCCGAGGTCGAGCAGCAGGATCGGAGCGACGACGAAGGCGCCCATGTAGGCGGCGCTGGTGAAGGCGTTGGTCGCGAGGGTCGCCGAAAAATTCGCCGAGCGGAAGAAGTCGAGGGGCATGAGCGGCGCCGCGACGCGCCGCTCGATCAGGACGAAGGCGATCATGCCGCCGATGCCGACGACGAGGCTCGCGGGGATCCATTCGGCGAAGCTCGCCGGGCTGCGCACGCTGCCGAGGGCGTACATGAGGCCGCCGACGCCGAGGCTGAGCGCGACGGAGCCCGCGAGATCGAAGCGCACGCGCAGGCGCGGCGTCTCCCGCAGCACGATCATCGCGAGCACGAGGGCGAGGATCGAGAAGCCCGCCTGGAGCAGGAAGACGACGCGCCAGCCGAAGAGGTCGACGAGCGGCCCGCCGGCGAAGAGGCCGAGCGCGGGGGCCGCGGCCGTCGTCATGGACCACCAGCCCATCGCCCGGACCCGCTGCGCCGGGGGTGTGACGGAGAAGATGAGCGCCATCGCGGTGGGCTGGGTCGCCCCCCCGAGCATCGCGGCGAGGGTCCGGAAGCCGATCAGGGAGGCGGGATCCCAGGCGATCGCCGTGAGCGCGGCAACGACGGTGGAGCCGGCGAACCCGATCAGGAAGACCCGGCGATGGCCCCGCTGGTCGCCGAGCTTGCCGAGCAGCGGGAAGGTCACGGCCGAGAGCAGCATCGGCGCGGAGATGACCCAGGCCATGGTCGTCTCGTCGGCGGAGAACTCCTCGGCGATCGAGGCGAGCGAGACGGCGAGGATCGTGATGGGGAACGCGGTGGCGAACATGCCGGCGAGTGCGGCGAGCAGGACCCAGGTCGGATAGCGGCCGGTGGCGTCGAGCCGGGCGAGGAGCGCGTCCCGCCGGCCGTGGAATGCGGGCGAAGCAGCAGGCGAGGGCGGAGAAGGCGAAGAGGACGGAGAAGGCGAAGAGGACGGAGAAGAGGAGGACGAGGACGGGGAAGACGGGGAAGAAAGGGACGACGACATCGCGGGGGGCACGGAGGCGGCGCCCGGGGCGGGTCTGGCCGGGGCGGCTGCATCGGCGGGCTGGTCCATGGGCGTCCGAACGTAGCGCGGGGTCCGGCTCGGGCGGCGCGCGACGAGCTGCTACGGTCCGCCGCCAGCATGGACTTCTCGCTGCTTCCTCCCATCAACGCGGGCTTGAACGCGCTCGCGACGATCCTCCTCGTGGTCGGGCGCGGGCTCGCGCGTCGAGGCGAGGTCGAACGCCACAGGCTCGTCATGCTCTCGGCCTTCGCGGTCTCGAGCCTCTTTCTCGTCTGCTACGTCGCCCACAAGATCTCCCGCGGCTTCGAGAACACGACGTTCAACGCCGAGGGGATCGCGAAGGGGCTGTACCTCGGGCTGCTCGGCTCCCATGTGCTCCTCGCGATGACGGTGCCCGTCTTCGCGATCCTGCTGATCCGGCTCGGGGCACGGGACGAGCGCGAACGCCATCGGCGTCTGGCACGCGTGGCGTGGCCGATCTGGATCTACGTCTCGGTGACGGGCGTGCTGATCTACCTCCTTCTTTATCCCTTCAATCCGCCGATGGTGTGAACCCCCGAGAGCGCTGCATCCAATCGTTGCAGAACGTCGGCGAGGCGCGAATCGAAGCGATCGACATCCTAATCTCGCTCTCGGGAGCCGATCGGATCGAGCGGGTGCGCGGGGCCGCGGCAGGCAGGCGAGCGAGTCCCGAAAGGCCGCGTCGGGCTTGACGAATCTCGCAGGTGTGGGCTACTTCGCGAACACTTTCCGCAGTCCGGATCGTGCGTGATTTCAGCCGTATCGACGGTCTCGACAGGGTGTTTGCGACGATCGCCGGCTGCGACGAATTGCCGCGCCGAGCGAACGGGTTTCCGGGCGTCGAGTCGATGCACTCGCGTGGTTCGAGTCGAGGCGTTCGTCGGGCAGGTGCGCTGGATTCGTGTCATGGATCGATGCGCTGAAACGATGCGCTGGATTCGCGTCTTGATGGGTTCGAGGTCGAGAGCCGGGTCGTTGAGAGCCGGGTTGTGAGTCGAGTCGAGAGTCGGGTCGAGAATCGGGTCGTGAGCCGGGTGGGCAGTCGGGTTGAGAGCCGAGCCGGACGAAAGCCCGGCTAGAAGACAGGACAGAAGAACGATGAGCTGGGTGTTCGAACGTTTCTCGAGATCGGTCGTGTCGCTGAGCGCGCTTTGCCTCTTCCTGGCCTCGACCTTCCTCGCCGGCGCGGCGTTCGCACAGGACGGCGCGGATCTCTCGAAGGGCAATTCGAAGGGCAAGGCGCTATTCGCGCTCTGCACCCAATGCCATGGCGTGAACGGCGGTGGCAACGCCGATGCGCTCGCGCCGGCGATCGCGGGGCTGCCGGCCTGGTACATCGAGGCGCAGCTCGTGAAGTTCAAGTCGGGTCAGCGCGGCCTGCATGCCCAGGACACGGGCGGCTTGCGCATGTATCCGATGTCGCGCTGGCTGCAGAACGAAGAAGAGCAGAAGGCGGTCTCGGCCTACGTCGCGAGCCTGCCGGCGGTCGAGCCCGCGGCGACGCTGGGGCAGGCCGGCGATCCGGCGAAGGGCCAGGGCTACTACGCGGTGTGCAGCGCGTGTCATGGCCCCGACGGTGGGGGCAACCAGGGCATGGGCGCGCCGCCGCTGACGGGCCTGAACGATTGGTACCTGCTCTCGTCGATCCAGAAGTACAAGAAGAGCATCCGCGGCAGCCTTCCCGGCGACACGCTCGGGCCGGCGATGATCGGCATGGTCGCGACCCTGCCGGACGACGCTGCGGTGCTCGACGTGATCGCACACATCCAGACCCTCTCCGGGCCGGTGAGCCAGGAGTAGGTCGGGCGGGAGCCGGGCGCGGCGAGAGCAGTCGGGATCCGGCTTCCCTTCGTCGCCGATCGAACGAACGCCTCACGAACATCGAAACGCGCATCGAACGCATCGAGCGCTGCAGGAGAATCCCGAATGTCCGATCACGAGCACGTCGAACCGGAGAATCCGCCGGCCGACGCCTTCGCGACCCGTCTCTTCGTGGTGTCCATGGTGGGCATCCTCTCGTTCATCACGATCGTGTTCGTGTTCGTGATCTGATGGGCAGCTCCGCGGCTCGCTGGTTCTGGCCGGTCGGCGGCGGAATTGCCCGACGATGCGCTCCGGTGGTTCGCTTCCTCAACGGGTTCCCGAAGCCCCTCGTGGCCGCAGGGAATCGATAGGCAACCGATATGATCCTCGACTATCTCCTTCCCAGCGCTTCGACCTACGCGGCCGACATCAATCGTCTGTTCGACGTGATCACGCTGCTGGTCGGCATCCCCTTCCTGATCGCCTCGTTCCTCTTCTTCTCCTTCATCTTCCGATTCAAGGCGAAGAGCGGCCAGAAGGCCATGTACATCACGGGGACCGAGCACCAGTACATGAAGTGGATCCACCGGGCCCACGTCCCGATCCTCGTGTTCGACGTGATCATCGTCGTGATGGCGGTGAACGTCTGGTACCGGGTCAAGCAGGATCTGCCCGAGGCGAGCTCGACCGTGCGCGTGATCGCGCAGCAATGGGCCTGGAGCTTCGTGCACCCTGGCCCGGACAACGTCCTCGATACCGCCGACGACATCACCACCGTCAACGAGCTCCATGTGGCCGTGAACACGCTCTACCACTACAAGCTCGAGTCGCTCGACGTGCTCCACAACTTCTCGGTGCCCGCGTTCCGTCTGAAGCAGGATGCGATTCCCGGCCGGGTCATCACGGGCTGGTTCGAGCCGACGATCGCGGAGACGTACGACATTCAATGCGCGGAGATCTGCGGCATCGGCCACGGCCTCATGCCCGCGAAGATCGTGATCGAATCGAGCGAGCAGCACGCGGCCTGGGTCGAGCAGAACTCGCCCCTCGCCGTCGAGGCGCTCGCGGCGAACTAGCCGGGCGGCTGGTTCCAAGGATCAAGGTCCCGGATCGGGACCGCTCGCAGCGAAGGGCCGGACGGCGCGCTTCGGTTGCAGGGGAGAGAGAACGAAATGGCGGAATCGATCCGGGTCGAGCACGCGGCTCATCACGACGATCACCACGGCCACCACGAGATGAGCTTCACGGAGAAGTACGTCTTCCCCCTCGATCACAAGATGATCGCCATGCAGTACATGTTCACGGGCATGTTCATGGCCCTCATCGGGGGCTACTTCGCCTACGCCTTCCGCTGGCAGATCGCCTTCCCGGGCACCGAGGCGCCGCTCTGGGGCCAGGTCTCCCCCGCCGACTACAACTCGCTGGTGACCAATCACGGCTCGATCATGATCTTCTGGGTCGCGATGCCGGTGCTGATCGCGGCCTTCGGCAACTACCTGATCCCGCTGATGATCGGCGCGGACGACATGGTGTTCCCGAAGCTGAACCGGCTCTCGTACCAGATCTTCCTGCTCTCGGCGATCATCATCCTCGCCTCGTTCTTCGTCGAAGGCGGCGCCTTCGGCGGTGCCTGGACGGCCTATCCCCGCTCTCGACCAAGGCGGAGTACAGCCTGACGCCGCTCGGCTCGACGATGTGGATCACGGCCGTCGCCCTCGAATTCGTGGCCTTCCTCCTGGGCGGCATCAACTTCATCACGACCGCGATGAACAGCCGCGCCCCCGGCATGAAGATGTGGGACATCCCGATGGTCGTCTGGATGATCGTCATCGCGAGCATCCTCTTCATGCTCTCCGTCGGCCCGTTGCTTGCGGGCGGCATCATGATGCTCTTCGACCAGAACCTCGGCACCGCCTTCTTCGACCCCGACCGCGGCGGCGATCCGATCCTCTGGCAGCACCTCTTCTGGTTCTTCGGTCATCCCGAGGTCTACGTCGTGCTGCTGCCCGCCGTCGGCATCGTCGCCGAGATCATCACGGTCTTCGCCCGCAAGAAGCTCTTCGGATACAAGACGGTCCTCTACACCGCCATCGGCACCGGCGTCCTCTCCTTCACCGTCTGGGCGCATCATCAGTTCATCGCGGGCATCGATCCCCGCATGGCGAACGTCTTCACGGTCACGACGCTGCTCATCTCCGTCCCGATCGCCGAGATGATGTTCGTCTACATCGCGACGCTCTATGGCGGCTCGATCACGCTGACGACGCCGATGCTCTGGGCACTCTCGTTCATCTTCGAGTTCCTGATCGGCGGCATCACCGGCATCTTCCTCGGCGCCTCGGGCAACGACATCTACATGCACGACACGTATTTCGTGCTCGCGCACTTCCACTACACGTTCTATCCGATCGCCATCATCGGAACGTACGCGGGCTTCACCTACTGGTTCCCGAAGATGTTCGGACGGATGATGAACGACAAGCTCGGCAAGCTGCACTTCTGGCTGACGATCATCCCGTTCAACACGATCTTCCTGCCGCTCTTCGTCCTCGGCGCCGCGGGCCACCACCGCCGCATCTTCGACTACCGGAACTTCCCGGAGCTGTCGTACCCCTGGATGTGGGATCTGCAGGCCCTCGCGACCTACTCGCTGATCGTGATGCTGCTCGCGCAGGTGATCTTCTTCTACAACGTGATCACGAGCTGGATGTCCGGCCCGGTCGCGCCGAAGAATCCGTGGAACGCGAACACCCTCGAGTGGACGGCGACGTCGCCGCCGCCCCACGGCAACTGGCCCGAGGGTCTGCCGACCGTCTACCGCGGTCCGTACGAGTACAGCCACCCGGATCGCAAGTCCTCGGACTACTGGCCCCAGAACGAGCCGGCGTAGGGGAACGAGAGAGACGCATCGGCTCGCAGGAGCCGGTGCGCGAGGGTTCTAGCCGTGCGGTGCCGGAGTCGATCCGCCCGCCCCAGATGGAGTCGATGATGTCCAGACCGATTGCAACGACGCGCAGCGCGGCGGGAATGCCGACCCCGCGATTGGCCGTCTGGTGGCTGATCGCATCCGAAATCGTGATCTTCGGCGGAGTCCTCGGCTCCTACATCATGCATCGCCTGGCCCACGGCATCTGGGCCGACTACGCGGCCAACACGAACCCCTGGATCGGCGCGTTCAACACCTTCGTGCTGCTCACCTCGAGCCTCTCGGCCGTCCTGGCCCATCAGGCGGCGGAGCGCGGCGACGGCAAGCGGGCCGCGAACCTGCTCTACCTGACGACGCTCGGCGGCGCGGTCTTCCTCTGCGTGAAGGCCTACGAATGGACGACCGAGATCAGTCACGGCATGACGATCACGGCGAATACATTCTGGTCCTTCTACTACACCGCCGCCGGCATCCACGCGGCCCACGTGATCGCCGGCATGATCATCATGGTGATCGTCGCGCAGACGGCCAAGAAGAACCTCGAGCTGCACCGGGTCGAGATCATCGGGATCTACTGGCATTTCGTCGATCTCGTCTGGATCTTCCTCTTCCCGCTGCTCTACATCGCGAAGTAGGCGACCGGGACGACCGGATCCGGCCGCCCGAAAGCGAGAGGGCGCCACCCGAAACGAACCTTTCCCAGATCCTCCCCATGCGGCCGAGAAGGCCAGAACCGAGCCGAGGAATTTCATGAGCAACCACCACGCCGCTGCCGACCACACCGCCGGCCATGCCGCCCACGGCGACGCCCACTACGTCAAGGTCTACATCACGCTGCTGGTGCTGCTGAGCATCTCGATCCTCGGCCCGATGCTCGAGATCAAGACCGTCACGCTGATCACGGCCTTCGGGATCGCGATCGTGAAGGCCTATCTCGTCGCGGTCAACTTCATGCACATCAACCTGACGCCCCGCTTCGTGGTCTACACCTTCACGACGACCCTCGTCTTCATGCTGCTCTTCTTCGCCGGCACCGCGCCGGACGTGATGAAGAGCCACGGGACGAACTGGGAGAAGCCCGGCTGGATCGCGGCCGAGAAGGCCTACGCCGAGGGCGACATCGTCGGTGCGAGCTTCGGCGCGGCGATCCAGGGCCATGGCGAGGCGCATTCGGAGGGCCACGGTGAGGGCCATTCCGAGGGTCATGAAGCCGGCCACGACGCCGCGGCTGGACACGAGAACGCGGGTCATTAGAGTCCGAGACGCCGGCGGGGGGCCGGCCCCATTCAGGCAGACGGCCAAACAGGGAGAAGCCCATGTCGACCCGAACCCTCTCCCCGACGTCTCCGCCGATCCGCCTCGTCGCCGCCGAACACGGCGAGCCCAAGGTCATCTCGAACGGCGTGCTCGGCATGCTGCTCTTCGTGCTGACCGAGATCATGCTCTTCGCCGGCATGATCAGCGTCTTCAACATCGTGCGCGCCTCGGCCGCGGTATGGCCGCCGCCGGGCCAGCCGCGATTGCCCGTCGAAGAGACGGCGATCAACACCCTCGCGCTCTTCGCCTCGGGCCTCTGTGTCTATCTCGCCCAGCGCCGCTTCGCGGTCTCGCGGCCGTCGGCGCGGACGCCCCTCACCCTCGCGATCGTGCTGGCTTCGATCTTCGTCGTGTTCCAGGGTTATGAATGGATCTCGATGATCGCCCAGGGCCTGACACTCACGTCCTCGGCGCTCGGCAGCTTCTTCTACCTGATCGTCGGGATGCACGCGCTCCATGTCGTCGCCGCCCTCGCGATGATGATCCAGACCTGGCGACGCCACGCGCGCGGCTGGCTGCATCCCTCGCAGCTCGCGACGACGGCCGTGTTCTGGTACTTCGTCGTCGGCGCCTGGCCGATCATCTACTGGCGGGTCTACCTGTGAACGCGCTGAAGCGATTCGTGCTCGTCGCCATCGCCGCGGGCATCGTCTGCGCGCCCCGCGTGCTGATGGCCTGCGCGGTCTGCACCGCCGGCCGCGACGACGAGAGCAACGCGGCCTTCCTCGTCTCGACGATCTTCCTGTCGCTTCTGCCGCTTCTGGCGCTCGGAACGTTCGTCTACGTCCTCTGGCGGCGCTTCCAGAAGCTCGAGCAGGCAGGGACGCGCTCGGAGCCGGCGCCCGGCGTTGCCGCCACGGCCGAGCCGTCCGGGGCCCGTCCCTAACGCGGCGGCCGCCCGCGCAGCGCCCGTGTCGACACGATGCTCGCGCTCTCGCTCGCGAGGTCGAAGACGATCCGCGCCTCCCCCGAATCGAGCTGCCGATGCACGTCGGCGACCTTGCTCTCGAGCGAGCGGTCGGCGTGGCCGTAATCCGTGCCCTCCCGGCTCACGAATTCCTCGACGAGACCACGCAGCGCCTCGGCGGAGAGACTGTCCGGATCGATCTCGATGCCCTGCTCCGAGGCATCGGATTCCGCCTCTGCCCCGGATCGTCGAGCCGGCTCGAATCCATCTTCGGAATCGGGAAGCGTCATGGCGGCAGCGTAGGCGGCCGGACCCCGGGCCGCACGGCGGGCGGGCAGCCGGCGGCCCGCGCCGGCGCCGCGGAGCGGGCGGGAGGCGTTCGAACGGCTAGATTGGTGCGCCGCCGCGCCCGCGCCGACCCGGAACGGCGCAAATCCGAGGAGCCCCCATGAAAGTCGATGCGCCGCTCTATTCCTACGAAGCCCCGGAAGCCGAGGTCCGCGGGCTCGAGGCCAAGGGTTATTCCGGCGCCTTCACCTTCGAGGGCCAGCACGATCCCTTCTTCCCGCTCCTGCTGGCCGCCCGGGCCAGCGAGCACATCCAGCTCTACACGGCCGTCGCGATCGCCTTCTCCCGCAACCCGATGATCCTCGCCAACATCGGCTGGGATCTGCAGCTGCTCTCGAAGGGCCGCTTCATCCTCGGCCTCGGGACCCAGATCAAGGCGCACATCGAGCGGCGCTTCTCGATGCCGTGGTCGCAGCCCGCGGCACGGATGCGCGAGATGGTGCTGGCGATCAAGGCGATCTGGCGCTGCTGGGAGACCAACGAGCGCCTCGATTTCCGGGGCGAGTTCTACCAGCACACGCTGATGACCCCGGTCTTCACTCCCGCCGCGTCACCCTACGGTGTTCCGCCGATCTTTCTGGCCGGCGTCGGCCCGCGCATGACCGAGATCGCCGGGGAGGTCGCCGACGGATTCTTCGTTCATCCCTTCGGCACGCTCGAGTCCCTGCGTCGCCTCACGCTGCCCGCCCTCGACCGCGGCCTCGAGCGCGCCGGCCGCGCGCGCAAGGATCTCGAGACCTCCATCCAGCTCATGATCTGCTCGGGGACCAGCGACGAGGAGATCGAGCGCGTGCGCCAATCGACGCGCCAGCAGATCGCCTTCTACGGATCGACGCCCGCCTATCGTCCCGTGCTGGAGGTCCATGGCTGGGGCGATCTCCAGAACGAGCTCAATCGCATGAGCAAGCAAGGCAAATGGGCCGAGATGGCCGGGCTGATCAGCGACGACCTCCTCGAGGCCGTCGCCGTCTGCGCACCGATGAAGGACCTCGCGAAGCAGATCGCGCTGCGCTGCGACGGCCAGATCGATCGCGTCAGCCTCGTCGCGCACTGGACGAAGGATCCCGACGTCTGGGACGACGTGCTGCGCGATCTCCGCAGCGTCTGATCCGAACCGGAGGCGTTGCATGGCGATCGTCCGCAGCCCCGTCGTCGAGCTCTTCTGGCGCTGTCACAAGCATCTCTACCGCTGGTCCGGCGGCCGCATCGGCGCGCGCATGGCGAATCTCCCGGTGCTGCTGCTCGCGACGGTCGGGCGGCGATCCGGGACGCCGCGCCTGAACGCGCTGACCTATCTGCCCTGGAGCGGAGATCGTTTCGTCGTGATCGCGTCGGTGCTCGGCGAGCCGCGCCACCCGGCCTGGTATCTCAACCTGGTGGCGAGACCGGAGGTCTCGATCCAGGTGGGTGCGAGGCGGATCGCGGTGCACGCCCGCGAAGCGGAGGGCGAGGAGCGCGAGGCGATCTGGAGCGCGCTCGTCGAGCAGTCACCGGAGTACGAGCAGTATCGCGAGCGGACCGGGCGCCGGATCCCCGTCGTCGTGCTGACCCCTCGCTGAACCGTGCGATCGCGCTGGCGCCGAACTCGGTGCTGGCGCTCGCGACCAACGCAGCGCTGACACGCGCGCGGAGCCCGGTCCGCGCGTCGTGTCTCAGTCGCGCAGATCCGCATGCAGGCGCGTGATGGTCTCGGCGTACTCGCGCACCGTATCGGCGATGATCTCCGCGACCGGTCGCACCGACTCGATCCGCCCCGCGACCTGGCCACACATCGCGAGCCCCATCTCGAGCTTGCCCTCGAAATACACCGCGGACACACCCTCGGCGAGGCCCTGCAGCGCGTTGCCGTCGCCCGCGAACATGCGCTCGGTGCGCTGCGTGCGGAGCGCGCGCAGGGCGGGGCCCTTCTCGCTGCGCAGGAAGAGGGTGTCGGTCTCGGCGGCTGCGACGATCGCGTTCTTCCAGTTGTCGTGGACGGGGGACTCGAGCGCCGAGACCATGCGCGTTCCCATCTGCACGCCCTCGGCGCCGAGGGCGAACGCCGCGGCCATCGAGATGCCGTCGCAGATGCCACCGGCGGCGATGATGGGGACGTCGACCTTCGCGCGCACGAGCGGCAGCAGGACGAAGGTCGAGACCGGGCTCGGATTCTTGAAGCCGCCGCCTTCGCCGCCCTCGACGATCAGGCCGTCGACGCCGGCGTCGACGGCCTTCAGTGCCGCCTTGAGGGTCGGGACGACGTGGTAGACGGTGAGCCCGCGCTCCTTGAGGGCCTTCGTGTACTGGGTCGGGTTGCCGGCGGAGGTCGTCACGAAGCGGACGCCTTCGCCGGCGACGAAGTCGACGATGCCCGGATCGCGCACGAAGGCCTGGGCGATGTTGACGCCGAAGGGTGCATCGCCGAGGCGCTTCATCTCGCGGATCTCGTGGCGGACGGCGTCGAGCTCGCCCGACGAGGTCTCGATGATGCCGAGGGCGCCCGCTCGGGACACGGCGGAGGCGAGGGGGGCGCGCGCGATCCAGCCCATCGGTGCCTGCACGATCGGAATGGCGACGCCGAGATCGCGGGTCACCCGGTTGTCGAAACGCATTCCATCCTCCTCGCCGCGCGCATTGCATGACCTGATCGAATCGCCCGCTCCGGGTCGCTCGTCCGAACCCGACGCTAGCCCGAGGCGTGACACGCCGCCCCGGATCGACGACATTCGAGCGCCGGCTTGCCCCATCCCGAAGCCCCGCAATCGGGGGCGAGGAGTGCGATCCATGACGCGAAGCCTCATCCGATCGATGCTTTGTCTGGCGTTGCTGGCCTGCCAGCCGATCGGGCCCTGCCCGGGCGGGCGACTCGCCGGCGAAGTCGGCCCGCCGGGTACGCCGATCGAAGCGCGCGTGCTCGCGCTCGAGACGGCCCAGCTCGAGACGCGGCCGGGCGAGCCCCATTCGGTGCATACCTGGTTCGTCGCGATCGGCGATCGGCTCTACGTTCCGACCTCGATGATTCGCGGGCCGCGCGATCCGCGCGAGCGCAGCTGGGTCTCGCATGTCGCGGTCGATCCGGCCGTTCGGATCCGGCTCGGCGATCGTGTCTACGAGCGCGTCGCCCGGCGGGTGGAGGATTCGGAGGAGTACGCGCAGGCGCGCGCCGCGCTCGAAGAGAAATACGCGCTCGATCCGGCGGCGCGGGATCCGGAGCGCGAGGTCTGGATCTTCCGCCTCGACGAGCGGATGGACGAACGCAGGGATGACCGGGCGCCTTGAAGGGCCCCGCAGAGGAGAACGGTGCAGTGTTGAAGTCGATGGCGGCCCGATACCCGAGGCCCGATTGGGTGCGGCGGATCAATGCGATGGGGGATTCGGTCGGGGGGGCCGAGCGGATGGTCTCCCTCGAAGTCGAGCCGCTCGTCGCGCTGGCGAAGAAGTCGACGGGGCTCTCCGACTTCGGCGATTTCGACGGCGATTGGCGCGGCCGGCTCGATTCCCTCGTCGCCGAGATCGAGGGCGGCGCGAATCTCAACGTCGTCGGCCGGCTGCTGACCCGTCAGGAGATCCTTCGCTCGCTCCGAACGCGTCTGTTCATCACGCGTCGGCTCGACGAGCAGCCGAAGATCCTCGACGAGAAGATCGTGGCGCCGATCATCGTGACGGGGCAGGGGCGCTCGGGGACGACGATCCTCTTCGAGCTGCTCTCGCTCGACCCGAAGGCGCGCAGCATCTCGGCGACCGATGCCGCCCATCCGATCCCGCAGACGCAGGATCCCGCCGCGCTGATCGCGATGACCGAATGCGAGCAGGAGCTCTGGTCCGACATCCAGCCCGAGTTCGCGACGATCCACGAGCTGCGCTCGGATCTGCCCGTCGAGTGCATTCATGCGACGATGCCGTCGTTCGCGAGCTTCATGTGGTGGATGTTCGCCGACGTGCCGGGCTGGAACGTCGACTTCGTCGCCATGATGCAATTCCACAAGGTCTTCCTGCAGCTGATGCAATACGGCAAGCCCGAGGCGACCTGGATCCTGAAGACGCCGATCTACCTCCCGATCCTCGACCTCGTCTTCGGCACCTATCCCGACGCCTCGATCCTGCTGACCCATCGCGATCCGCTGAAGACGATTCCGTCCGGCCTGTCGACGCTGGCCTCCTGCCGCTGGCATCGCAGCGACGTCGTCGACCTCGAGCGCGTCCGCGCGGGCGGGACGGGCATCTTCGACCTGATGGTCCACGTGCGGCAGCGCCGCGAGAAGGGCGAGCTGCCCGCGCAATTCGTCGATCTCCATTTCACGGACCAGATGCGCGATCCCGTCGCCGCGATCGAGGGCGCCTATCGCCAGATCGGCCGCCCGTTCGCGTCCGATCACGCCAGCCGGATCCGCGACTACCTCGCCCACAAGCCGAAGAACAAATACGGCAAGCATCGCTACGAGCCCGAGGATTGGGGCTACACGAAGGCGGAGATCCGGGAGCGCACGCGGCCCTACATCGAGGCCTTCGGGGTCGCGCTCGAGGATGGGGACTGAACAGCCCCCATCGCTATTCGTCCGCCCAGCGCCACTCGAAGTTGAACGTCGTGACGTAGGTCCGATCCGACTCGATGATCGGGACCTGTCCCTTCCGCTTCGGCCGCGCTTTCGCGACCGCTTCGATCGCCCAGCTCGCGAGCAGGGGATGGGGCATCTCGAGTACGCGGATGCGGGTCGTCTGGCCGTTCGCAGTGAGGCCGAAGGAGACGACGACCCGGCCGACGATCTTCGAGCGCTGGGCGTAGGCCGTGTAGCGCGGGCGTTCGATCAGGAGCCAGCTCGGCGGGCGATCGAAGCGGACGGGCGCCCCCTCCGCGACCCGGAAGACCGATGATCCGTCCGCTGCCGGGAAGGCCATCGGCTCGTCCCGGTAGTAATCGTCGAGCAGGCGGCGATGGGCGGATTGCTGCTCCGAGAGGCCGAGCTTCTCGTAGCAGCGGATACGGATCTGGTTCGCCTCGATCGCGAAGCGGTCGATCGACATGATGGCCTGGGCGCGGTCGAGCCCCTCGAGGGCCTCGACGCATTTGCCGCGCTTCGCATCGCTGCGCGCGTTCTCGACCGCATAGCCCCGCTCGTTCTCGCGCACCCGCTCCCACATCGAGCCGCAGCCGATTGCCGACGAGAGGCCGATCGCGGCGACGGCCAGGAACAGGGGCGAGATGCGTTGTCGAGTACGGCGCATACGGCCTCCGGCAGTGGGGAGCAGGGGTTTCAGGATATGCCTTCCGCGGCCGCTGCGGTATCGGAGGCCGCGAGCTCGATCGCGTTGGTCTCGGGCAGCGACCAGGCGATCGGGATCCCGAGCAGGGGCACGAGGGCGAGCCAGCTGACGGCGTCGGCGGTCGAGGCGAGGGCCCCGCCGAGCAGGCCCGTCACGATCGGGCCGAAGACGAGGCCGAAGCGGCCGACGAGGTTGTTTGCGAAGCCCGAGGCGGTCGCGCGCAGCTCGGTCGGGAAGAGCTCCGCCGTCCAGGTCGTGACGATCGCCCAGATCCCGCCGAGCCCGACCAATGCGAAATAGCCCGCGAGGATCGGGCCCCCGCCGCTCGCCTGATAACAAACGACGGTCGCCCCCGCGGCGACGAGGAAATAGAGGCTCGCCGCGCCGCGGCGCCCGATCCGGTCCATCGCGAAGCCGGCGAGCGAATAGCCGAAGAGGCCGCAGGGGATCGTGCCGAGGGGCAGCAGGACGAGGTCCTCGGCGCGCCAGCCGCGTTCCTCGAAGACGTAGAGCGTGAACGAGTAGAGCGCCGAGCCGGACCAGAAATTGACGAGGACCCAGAGCGCCGTGATTGCCGCGAGACGGCGCCGATGCAGCCCCGAGACCAGCACGCGCAGCAGCGCGAGCTCGCCGGCGAAGGTCGAGCCCGCAGTGCTTCGGGCCGCCTTCCGTGCGCGGAAGGCCGTCGTCTCGGCGAGGTGGCGGTAGTAGAACGGGAAGAGCAGGAGCGGCACGGCGCCGATCAGGAAGAGCCCGCGCCATCCGATGCCCCATTGGTCGAGCGGATGCAGCAGCGCGTCCGGCACGCTCGCGCCGATCGCGACGCAGCCGCCGAACACGCCGTTCACCCGGCCACGGATCTCGGCGGGCATCTCCTCGGAGAGGATCAGGTACGCGAGCCCGAGCTCGACGACCATCGCCATGCGCGCGAAGAACTGCAGCGCCGTGAACGCGGCGAGGCTCGGGGCGAAGGCGGTCGCCAGGGTCAGGACCGCATAGCCCGCGAGTGCTCCGAGGAAGACGGGCCGCCGTCCGATCCGGTCCGCCCAGTGAATGACGAAGAAGGCGAACACCATGCCGAGGCTCGAGAGCCCGACCGCCTGGCCCAGCGCCTCTCGCGTGGCTCCGAACTCGCGCCCGATCACCGGCTGGACGAGGGCGACCAGCCGCGTATCGAATCCCTCGAAGAAGGTCGCGATCGTCAGCAGGGCGAAGAGCCTGCCCGCCTTGCCTGCCAGGGGAATGCGCACGCGGGGAATGTGGAGTGAAGGACGGGCCCCGGCAAGCGCGATTCGCGATGCTGCCGGGGCCGGGCGAGGCGCCCGAACGAGGGCCGGCCGGAGCCCGAACGGGGCCCGGGAAGTAGCCGAAGCCCGGAAGAAGAAGGAAGAAGGAAGAGGAGTCCGCCCGATGATCACGGTCCTGGCGCTCATCAAGCGGTTGCCCGCGCTCGATCGCAGCGCCTTCCGCGATCATTACGAGAACCGCCACGTCGCCGTCGCCGCGCTGCTCCTGCGGCATCTCGTTCGTTATGCGCGGCATCACGTCGAAGAGGAGCTTCACGGCCCGGTCGATTTCGACGTCGTCACGTCCTTCGGCTATCCCGACAAGCCCGCGCTCGACGGAATGTTCGCGACCCTCGCGAGCGACGCCGCCCTGCCCATCCTCGAGGACGAGCGCCGCTTCATGGACAAGCCCGCGAATCGATTCTTCGAGACGAGCGAGCGGATCTGGCAGGCCGGGGAAGAAGGCGATCGATCGATCTTCGTCTTCGTCGGCCGCCCGCCCGGCATGTCGCGGACGGAATGTGCGCGCAGCCTGCTGCGCGATCACTGGCCGGCGCTGATCGAGGGCATTCCGGATCTGGGCCAGGCGATCGTCCGCGACGCGTTTCCGATGGCGGGGCGGCCGCTCGCCTGCGACGGCGTGATGCAGCTGGCGAGCGAGAGCGGAGCCGGCGTGCGGCGCTTCGCAGCCGGGCTCTCGGAGAAGGGCTTCCGGGTCACGGCGATTCGGACGCGCCGATTCGTGACCGCCGTGCCGCAGGGCGGTTAGGCCGGCTGCCCGCGCGTCAGGCGTCGAAGCGGGCGCGCAGCTCGGGCGGCAGGATCGGACAGACGTCCTTCGGGCTCGCGAAGAGCCGCTTGCGAACGCGCGCGATCGCATCGTAGGCCGCGTCGAGCAGTGCGCCCGGAAGGCGAGCGAGGACGAGCGCGAGCAGGCGCCAGAAGCCGCCGAGCCGCGAGGCGATCTCCAGCGCGGCGGCCGAGCGAGTCCGGATCGTGCCGTCCTCGAGCTCGAGCACGATGCTGTCGGGCAGGCTCGCCGGCTCGAGCTCCGGATGTCGGTCGAGACAATCATGGAAGGCTTCACCGCCGAGGGCAGCGAAGCGCAGTCGCAGCGATTCGGGCGTCGCGAGCTCCTCGGCGAGGATGAAGCGCACGCTGCGATGGCAGAAGCCGCAGTCGCCGTCGTAGAAGAGCCGCGCGGGGCGGGCGGTGGCTGCGCGGTCCGCCGTGCCCGCGCTGGCGAGCGAGCGGCCGCGCCACGCTCCGGGCTCCGCGGCGAAGAGGAGCAGGAGCAGCCGGCCCGCTTCGCCCGATGCGCCTCCGAACGCGAAGACACAGGCGAGATGCCAGAGCAGCAGAGCGGCCCAGACCGCCGGTCGCAGCGATCGGTAGGCGATCGCGATCGCCGCCGCGGCCGCCTCGGGCAGGAAGCGGAAGAGGCGGATGTGCGCGCCGTCCGGCCCCCCGGCCGGCAGGAGCGACACGCCGGCGACGAAGAGCAGCAGCACCCATGCGACCCCGCCCATCCAGCCGGGCCGCTGCCAGCCGCCGCGCGGATCGACCCGCTCGCGCGCATCGAAGGCACCGAAGGGCGCCCGCGGTACCGCGAGGTGCAGCAAGAGCAGGACGCCGAGCAGCGGCCCGCCGCGTTCGTTCGCGAGGCTCGCGAGCGAGGGAATCGCGACGACGCCCGCGGCGAAGAGCTCCGCTGCGGCGATGCCTGCGAGCAGAAGCCCGGCGGCGATGCGATCGCGAAAGCCCGCCACCAGCGCGAGGGCGGCGGCGACCGCGACGGCCTCGACGGCGAGGGCGCCGAGGCTCGAACGCCCCCCCCGCGCCGGATCGAAGGCGCCCACGACGGCTGCGGCTCCGGCGATGGCCAGCGCGGCGCGGTAGAGCGAATACTGCCCGCCCGTCCAGCCCATGCGGATCAGCTCGCGCCGGCCACGAGCTCCGAGAGCCGCACGACGCGGGTCTGAACCGGCGGATGATCGTCGCCGCAGCCGATCCAGCGAAAGAGCATGCCGCCGCGATCGTGGCGGCAGGTATCGAGCCAGTTCGGGAAGCGCGGGCCCGGGTCGCGATGGGCGACGACGATCCGCAGGCTGCCGTCCGGCTCGTAGCGCGCGGTCGCGTGGTTGATGTGGATGCGGTGGTGGCGGTATTCGAGGGATTCCATCCAGAAATTCGAGAGCTGGAAGTTCCAGGTCCCGACCTCCGGGATCCGATCCGTCTCGATCACGAGCGCCTGATCCGGATCGAGCCGCCAATAGCTCTGGTGGTAGTGGATGTTCGCGTCGCCGCCCGCGCGCTGGCAGCGATCCTGATCGTCCGAGGGCAGCTGGTTCAGATGCTTCTCGTAGATCTCCATCCAATCGATGAAGAGGTTCGAAGTCTTCGTCACGAAGGAGGCGGCGCGCTGAAGGGCGGGCTCGATCGCGAGGGGATCGAGAGCGTCCGTATGCTCGCCGGGCGCGGGATTCAGACATTCGATCGTGTAGGTGGCGGGCGTCGCGGCGCCCTGCACGTCGAAGGTCTGGCGGACGATGATGCTCTCGGACGCCTCTTCCATCGGGAGCCAGTTGCCCGGCTGCGGGCGGCTGCTGACGAGGATCTCGAACGTCCCGTCGGGCGCGACCTCGATGCGGCGCGCGTCGATCTGGCCGGTCGGGCGCATCTCGGCGTCGCGGTCGTAGCTGCCGGCCTTCGTGCCGAAGCTGAGGTAGGGGACCGTGCCGCGGGTCCCGCGGATGCGGTAGTCGTAGCGGCCCGAGACGTTGCAGTTGTGATAGATGTTGTCCGGGTTGTCGTTGCCGATCCGGATCGTCTCGTTCGAGAGCTGGAAGAAGCGCGGATGGCAGGGATCCGACGACTCGATCTGGCTCTCGAGCCCGGCGCGCAGCAGGCGCGTCAGGTAGCGGATGCCTTCCGCGCGGTCGAAGGCGTTGGCGGGCGTGCTGGGGCGCAGGATCGTGTCGCCCGCGGTCTCGAGGGCGCGGCAGAAATCGCGCCATGCGCTCCCGTCCTGAATGCGTCGTTCGGCTCGGCTGGTCATGGAAGGCCTCCTCGGGTCGGTTCGGCGGGAGCGGTCGCCCGGCCTGCGATTCTCGGAGGTTTCGCGGGCGAGGTCAATCGCCTCGTTCGGCCCCGAAATCGCTCCGCGGCGGTGCCTGCTCGATCGGGAGCATCATCACGACGCGCGTCCCCGTCCCGACGATCGAGTCGATGCGGATCTGGCCCCCGTGGTCCGTGATGACCCCATGGGCGACGGAGAGCCCGAGGCCCGTTCCGCCTTCGCGCGTCCGGGTCGAGAAGAAGGGCTCGAAGATCCGCTCCTCGTTCTCGGGCGGGATGCCGCGGCCGTCGTCGGTGATCTCGATCGTCGCCCATTTGTCGCGTCGTGCGAGCAGGATCGAGACCTGGGCGCCGGTGGGGCTCGATTCGATCGCGTTGCGCAGGATGTTGACGATCGCCTGCTCGAGCTCGATCGGACTGATGCGGGCGAGCAGGGCCTCGTCTGCGGTTCGGAACGAGATCGTCGCGTTCCGATCCTTCGCGTAGGCGCTGATCGCGCGCTGCGCGCGGCGCGCGACGCGGTTCAGATCTTCGACCCATTTCGCGGTCGGCTGATCGCGGCTGAACTGGAGCATGCTGCGGACGATCTGCGCGCACCGCTGCGCCTCGGCGAGATTGTCGAGCAGGGCGCGTTCGAAGATGTCGCGCGCGTCCTCGTCGCTGCTGCACATCAGCGCATACTCGGAGCAGTTCAGGATCGCACCGATCGGGTTGTTGATCTGATGGGCGACGCCGGCGGCGAGCGTCCCGACGACGGCGAGCCGCTCGCTCTCGAGCAGGCGTTCACGGGACTCGAGCAGCTCGCGTGTGCGCAGAGCGACCGTCTCTTCGAGCTCGCGTTCGTGGCGGGCGCGCTCGGCCTCGGCCTGCTTGCGCTCGGTGAGGTCGACGGCGATCAGCAACGCGGAGTCCTTGGAGGCCTGGGCGAGCGAGACGAGCATCGGTACGTGCCGTCCGTCCCGGGCGAGGAATTCCTTTTCGAAGGGCCGGGGCAGGGGGCGAGGATCGGTCGATTCCGCCCGCAATCGGTCGACCTCTCGGAATTCGGGCGCGGTCAGCTCGCGCCAGTCGAGGGGGAGATCCGCCTTCGTGTATCCGAGCGGCGAGAGGAACGCGGCATTCGCCTCGATGATCTCGCCGGATCGCGCCGCACAGAAGACGCCGACGATGT
>JAWKRX010000033.1:0-66225 GCA_041389425.1 Myxococcota bacterium | reverse complement strand
TGCACGAGCCATGGCCCTTGCAGCTGTTCACCCCTTCGCACTTGATCTTCTCGGCCGCGGGTGCCTCGTCGGCGGCGAAGGCCTGGCCCGCGCCCAACGCGAAGAGTCCCGCGACGACGGTCGCCAGCGCCTGATTTCGATTTCCGATCATTTCTCGATCCTCCGAATGCGGGCCCGGATCGGGCCCATGGTTTGAGCGACGCAGAATCCTCGTCGCCGGCGCGCGTCGCGTTCGCGCCAGCGCTTCCGAAAATCCGCCTTCAGGACCGGCTCGCGAGGCGGCGACGGACCACCGCATCGAGCGAAAGGACACCGCCACCGAAGACGACGAGTGCGATCAGGATCACGATGTATCCGAACTCGGCCAGCGCGAAGAGATCCGACAGATCCTCGATGTCCGCCCAGAGCGCCGTGCCGATCGCGACGGCCATGACACCGACGAGCGGCGCCGCCACGACGCGGGTCGCGAGCCCGAGCAGCAGCAAGAGCCCGCACCCGAACTCGATCCCGGAGACGATCGGCGCCTGGAGATGGGCCGCGGGAATCCCGAGTGAGACGAAGAACTCGGTGACGCCTTCGAGGTTGTGCAGCTTGCCCCAGCCGCTCTGCAGGAAGACCCATCCGACGGTCACCCGGAAGAGGAGCAGCGGCAGAAATGCGATGCGGGGCGCGAGCTCGTCGATCGACGCGAACACGTGGCGGAGCGGGGTCGTCATGCACTCTCCTCGAGCCAGCGAGGCGACTGCGTCCGGGACCGGAACAGGCGGCGCTCGATGCGTGGGTGAACCGGATACGGGCGGATCGAGCGGCTGGTTACGGCGCCCTGTTCGAAGCGCTGCGATCGGGTAACCGCGCCGGACGTTCGGGCGTATTCCGTTCGGGCCGAGCGAGGCTGGGCGAGGTCGAGCGGGCTGAGCCGCACGGGGCCCGAGCGCCCGCGATCGACCTCTCGGGTGAACTCGAACGAACGAACGAAGACGCGAGCCGAGCCCTCCGTGAAGCGACCCGACGATCGGATCTACATGCTGAACGCACTCTGGTTCAGGCCGGACGGCGGATCCGAGCAGTATGCGCAGTTCGCGCGCGCGGCCGGACCGATCATGAGCCGCTTCGGCGCGCGGATCGTCGAGGCCTACGAGCCCGAGCTCTCGTTGATCGGCGACTGGAAGCCGAGCGTCTTCTTCGTGGTCGAATTGCCCGACTTCGAAGCATTCGCGAAGCTCCTGCTCGATCCGGAATATCGCGAGATCGCCCGCCTCCGGGAGGCTGGACTCGAGCAATCGATCATGATCCGATGTCGGAGGGCGTGCCGCAGCGGGCTCCTGGATTGACGGTGGGAGCAGGAGGGGCGGATCCACCCGCGACCAAGCCGCGCGGCGCCGTGCTGGAGGTCGACTCGATCGGGAACGCGGCATGCCCCGGTCGCGAGTCGAAAGGCCTTGCGAAGCCGAGCCGGCGAAAGAGAGGTTCCCGATGGAAGCCGAGCTCCCGAAATCCCTGGCCGAGGCGATGGCGACGGAGCCGCTCTGGCTGCGCGCGTGGATCCAGATCCTCGTCGCCGCGAATCTCGGCGCGCTGCTCTTCGTCGCCGGGCGCGTCGACGGGCGCTGGCGCGTTCGCCCCGAGCCGATCGCGATCCTGATCGGCTTCGTCGCAGCGGGCCTCGCGATGGGCATGCTCTACGAGCAGGTGGGTTATGTCCGCCTGCTCGGCCTGGCCCATCTCGTCTTCTGGGGCCCCGTCTGGGCCTGGATCCTGCTGGCCCGCCGGCCGCTCCATCCCCTGCGCAGTGTCTTCGGCGCCTATCTCCGCTTCTACCTGGTCATCGCGGGCATTTCGCTCGCGATCGACGCGGCCGACGTCGTCCGGTACCTCGCCGGCGATGGGCAGCTCTGGGGGCGTTAGGTCCGGGATCCGGCTCCCGGGCCGGCCGGCGGGGGGCCGCGTCGATCCGGACGAGTCTCCGGGCCGGGGCTCCGATCGAGGCGGGACTGCGCGCCGGGCTGGCTGCTCGCGCGGGTATCGTTGAGCGACCAGTCGTAGTCGAAATGGCGGATGCGGAGCGCAGGGCCCTGCTCGCGAATCCATTCGGCGACGGGCGGCGGCGCATGGCGCGCGACGAACGGGACCACGCCTTCCCGGAAATCCTCCTCGAACCAGTCGAGGATGGGGCTCAGCCAGAGCGTCTTCGCGGCGCGATCGACCCGGGCGCCCTTGCGCGGATCGGCGAGCCAGCGGCCCACGTTGTCGTCGAGCTGCGCGTCGAGCCGATCGGCCCGGTAGGGCTCGCGCCGCAGCGGCGGGCAGGAATTCGAGGCACAGACGATCGCCGCATGGATGCGCGGCTCGCCCATCGGCCGCAGGATCCGGTGCTCGATCTCGTCGAGCGTGTGGTCGCGCCCTCCGATCGATCCGGCCGGTCGCTTCGGGCGGCGAGAACGAACTTCCGATCGAACGGATGCCGTCGTTGGATCGGTGCCTCCGCACGATCTCGATCGCGAGGACGTTGTAGGCGTTGATCCAGAAGGCGAGCTTCTCCGCGCGCGACGCCAGCTGTCCCGGATCGCTCGCGAGACTGCGCACGAGCCGATCCAGTCCGCACTCTTCGCGAGCGCACCGTAGTCGACACGCGTCGAAGCGATGTCGTCGACGGCCACGGTATACCGCTCGAGAAGAGCGCCGTAGAGCTCGAGATCCATCGCCCAGGCCGAGCCCGTCAGGGAGACTGCACGCGATCCACGCCACGGTGCGATTCTCCAGCTCCCCCTCTTCTTCCGCGCTACCGAACCCACCGCATCCAGGCCTCGAAGAGGCGCTTGATGCGCGGCGTGAACGCGTCCGGGTATAGAGCCCGGCGGCGGCTGATCGCCTCGGCCTGGGTCGGATAGGGATGGATCTTCGTGAAGGCGCCGAGCCCGATCAGTTCATCATCGCGAGCGTGATTTCGCTGATCATCTCATAGGCGTGCGCGGCCACGATCGTCGCACCGAGGATCTCGTCCGTGCCCTTGCGGACGTGGACGCCCGGTAAGGCCTTCCTCCTCGCCGTCGGTGACGGCGCGATTCGCGCAGGCGATCGGCACCTGATAGGTATCGATCGCGATGCCGCGCGCCGCGCTGCTCAACAGGGGCCAGCCATCTGGGCGATCTCCGGGTCGCGCCAGGCCGCACTGGCAAAAAACGGCCGCCGAAGCACTGCGGCCAGCAAAGAGGCGATTCTGATTGATCTTAACGACGGCATATCGGCAGCCTGGACTCAGAAGAAAGTCATGCGACGTCGCGATGCGGCGTAGACCTGGGATTCGTCGTCCGCGGGCGATCGTCGACCGAAACCGCGCGGCGGCGGTATCGAATTCGACGCCACTGATCTGAGACAGCCCTTCGGCGTTGGGCGCGCCGGCGCCGACGCAGGGATCGTCGACGACTACCCGTGCATAGACGTCAGCAGAGACCTTCCGGCTACAAACAGGTGCTTACAGTCTGCCTGAGCGAGATGCGTGCCGTGCGCCGGCGCGATTGGACTCCATGCGGCAGCGCGACCGGAATCCTCACGCTGGGATGCGGCAACCTCGACGGAAGGCTGACACTGGAGCCGAAGGTGGCGAAATACGCGCGGCTCGCAGCGTCGGAGCCGGCTACGATACGGCGAGGCGGCCGGCTGCTCAGGCTCAAGCTCGAAGACGGTCTCGACCGTGCGATGGCCGTCTGCGCAGGCCGCCGATCGGCCGCGGCGCAGCGACGGTGGCGATGACCGCCTTCGCCGAATCGCAGCGGCGTCTCCCCGACGACGACCATGTCAACGCCCCCGAAGCGCGCATCGCCAGAAGTACACGTCGATGCCGAATTCCGCGAATAACGCGCGGCGGAATCCTCGTGGCTGATGCAGGCGCGGATACGCTTGCAGCGCTCCATCGCCGCGGCGAAGTCGGCGGCCTCTCGCCTGCCACGCGAGCCCGAGCTCGCTCGCCGCCCGCGCTTCGTGGACGCGCCAGGCCGCGCGGATGACCGCAACCGACGGCGCGCAGCCGACGTTGAGGCAGTCCGCCATCAGATGCCGCTCGACGAGGGCGACCCAGGCGCGAGGCTCCGGGCGACGAGCGCCGTGATAGGCTTCGTCCCCGCGCCGATCCGGCAGGTTGCCGCGGCCGGAGGGCGTCGAGATTCGCAATCGGGCGGATGGACGTTCGCGACGAGCGCCTGGTTGTGTTCATCGAGGCGGACCGGATGGCGAGAATCATCGAGACGCATCTCCTTCGGGCAGGACGCTGCGGGCTGGCCGGCGTGCTCCTGCGATGGCCCGGGGGCTCGATCCAGGCGTCGCTCGGCGAACGCGCGACGATCGAGCGCGCCAACGCCCGGTCGCACGGACGAAGCAGCACCGGAAGCCGGAGCCTGGCCCTCGTTCGCTGCCGGATACGCGCCGAACGCGCTGCCGGTTACGCCGGTGGATGGGAGCGGAACGCCCGGGCGGGCGCGGACTCACCAGAAATTCGGATGGATCTGCCGGGCGGGGATGCGGTCTTCGATCTCGGCGTGGAGAGACCGGGCAGCAGCGACCAGTGGACGCCGAGGCGGTAAGTGGTCGCGCCGTCGCGCAGGCCGATTGCAGGTCAGCCATAGTTGTAGACCGGATTCGTGTTGTTGAAGCTCGCGTCGAAATGGTTCGTCGGATAGAAGCCGGCGTGATGCTCGTAGGTCGCCCAGGCGGTGTGGACGAGGGTCAAGCCGGGCAGCAGGATCACGAGAGCAGGCGGCGGGGGTTGTACCAGAACGCCAGCGCATTGATCGACCAGAGCGGAACCTTCATCCAGAGAAAGGGCCGCAGATAGCGGCGATGGCGCAGGCCGAGGCGCACGATGTCGATCTGATTCAGGACGAGGTCGATCGTGTACTCGATGCGGCCCATCTGGCTGCCGTCGCGGCGGGTCACTTCGATTCGTCGGGCGCGTGCGAGCGCTGGACAGGTAGTTGACGTGGCCGTTGTGGTGGGCACCCAGGCATAGGGACCGATCCCGGTCTGCCGGCGCGACAGCAGATCGTAGATCCAGTTCAGCACCGGCGAGCGGAACGTGTTCAGGTGCTGGTGATGATGATTGATCAGCGCGACGAACATGCTGACGAGCAGGAGCGGCAGCACGAAGCGCGGCGACCCAGGTCGCGCCAGGAAGAAGACGAGCGCGTGGACCGCGGGCGTCGCGCAGACGTAGGCACGACGGGTCGGCGATCGGCGCGGTACTTGAGAAAGCGGCCCGTCGTCGCCCGCGGATCGACCGGCAGCGTCGACTTCGGCGCCGTCCCGCGACGCGGGCGACCCGGCAGAACGGGCTTCGCGGAATCTCCGGACGCAGGGGACGGGGACGGGCTCGAGGGCGATGCCTGGTCGAAACAAATCGTCCGCGGCGCTCGTGGGGAAGGGCGAATGCCGATTGGGCATCCGAGCGGGGGTGCAGTGGAGGCTTCGATCAGGTTGCGTCCAGACGCGGCGCGAAGGTGTGGCCGAAAGCGCAGGCCGGGCAAAGCACGCGGGGTTCGGCTGCGCTGGGCGGTAAAAACTCGCGCCGGCGCTTCAGTGGCGCGCGGCGACCCTTCTTCCATGTCGGCGACCTGGCCGGATTCATCGCCGAGCAGGACGTCGTTGTAATGGCGCCCGCCCTCGTGATGCCCGCCCCGACCCGCGTGAAGCCGAGCGGCACGCAGCTCGGAAGGGGCCCTTCGTCCCGGTCGGCGGCGGCGCAGGCCGCGAGGCCAGGAGGCCATCGCCGTAGTGGATCGTGACGTCGCCGGCGCGCGCAGGCGGCGCGACGCCGAGGGGTGCCGAGGGATCGTCGGCGGTCTGGAACGGGAGCGAGTTTCGCCAGGAGCCCGGCAAAACCGGAGTCACCGGCCTCGGGCGTATTCGGGCCGAGGAATACACTGACGACGGCAGTCGGACACTGGCTCGCATGCCCGCCGAGACCGCAGTCGCGATGCCAGGGCAGATCGCCGAGGCCTTCATCGACCCCGGGCTGCTTCCATAACAACGTGACGCCATCCTTCTCGTCGGCGGCGATCTTCAGCTCCATCGGAACCTCGCACAGCCCGGCGAGGCGATGGATCCGCGGATCGCCGTGCAGCGAGCGCATCTTTCGGCTGGCGCCTGCGCGCAGCACCCGGCAGAGCACGCTCGTGCCGTCCTCGCTTGCCCCACCACGATTCTCGATCGCCCTCGCGCGCGAGGCCGCGCAGCGTCTCCGCCTCGGCGCGCAGCTAGCGACCTCTTCCTCCTCCGAGAAAGCCCTGCGCACGAAGACATAACCCACGGTCCGCAGGTACAGCGGTCATCGCGTCGCGGTCGTCGTCGAGGCGGAAGGGTATGCGCGGGATCGAGCGGCCCGCCGTCCCGACCGCGCAGATCGACGGCCTCCGGGTCGTAGACCGGGCGCCCGGTGTACAGCCATCGAAGCGCCGGCTCCCACTGCAGGAAATCCATCAGGTCGCCGTGCAGCGCCCGCGCGCGATTCCCGCAGATGAGCCCCGCCGCCGATTCGACATCGCGCCGCAGACCGTCGAAGCTCGCCTGCGAGAGCTCGATGCAGGTCGCCGCCCCCCCTCAGCGCCCTGCCGGCATTCGACCCGGCTACCCTGAACGACGAAGGTCGATTACCCTGCCCGTCTCGGCCAGGGCGATCATGAAGGCGCGAGCGTCGCCGCATAGCCTGCCGGCAACGGCCGATCGGGCCCGGCCGCAGCGCTCACCCTCGTCCCGGCTCCGGCGCCGGTGCCGAATCCCGAATCGCCGCTCGACTGGATTGCACTCGTCATGCCCGCCTCCTCTGCCGCCCCGCGCCCGTGCTAGAAAGCCCGTGTGCGAAGCACAGTCCAGATCGTCGGCATCGTCAACATCACCGAGGACTCTTCTCGACGGCGGCCGCGATCTCGAGCCCGGCCAGGCTATCGCCCATGCCCGGCAGCTCGCCGCCGCCGATGGCGCCGCGATGCTCGAAGCTCGGCCCGGCCTCAGTCCCGATGCCTCCCGTCCAGGCCGATCGCCAGATCGAGCGCCTGCGCCCGGCGATCGAGGCCCTGCGCGGGGAAGGGCGACGGATCTGCGTCGATGCGACGATCCGGCATCCCGCGCTTCGCGCTGTCCGCCGGGGTCGATTGGCTCAACGACATCCGCTTCGACGCCTGCTCCACGCCGAGCTCGTACGCCCGCCGAGCTCGTCGTCGTCCATTCGCTCTCCCGCGCCGAACGGGCGCGACCGCGCGTCATGAGCCTGCGGCAGGTCCTCGATTCGATCGAGCAGGATTCTTCGAGGCGCGGCTCGCAGCGCTGGTGCGCCGGCGTCGCCGAAGAGCGGCTCATCATCGATCCGGGCATGGGCTTCTTTCTCGGGCGGGATCCGCGCGCGTCGGTCGCGGTGCTGCAGCGGATCGCCAGTGCCCGCGCGCGCTTCGGGCGCTCGTGTCGCGCAAATCCTTCCTGCGCGAGCGCTCGACGGGAGCGGAATCGACGCGATCGGCGCGGCGACGCTTTCGGCGGAGCTTCGCGGCGCGCGCATCGGCGCGGATTGGATCCGACCCACGACGTCCGCGCGTTGTGCGCGACGGCCTTCGCGATCGAAGCGGCGCTCGGGCAGGATGGGATCGACTGAAGGCGGCCTGGCCCCGCGACCGCGCCTCGCGATGCCCGGGCGCGTCGCCGCGCGCGAGGGCTGCGATTCGATCAGCGCCGCGCGGCCGATCGACTCGCGGCGACGCCACGCCCGCTGCGACGACGAAGGACCAAACAGCAGAGCAGAAAACCTGCCTCGGGCCGGAATCCGCAGGCCAGAATTTCGTAGGCGCTGTTCGCATCCATCACGACTTCGCCGACCCGGCGCCCCGCTGGACGCCTCCGAAGCCGCATCGCCGGCCGCTGTATTGCCCTCGACCAGCGCGAGCCGCAGCGACGGCCAGGCAAACGGCCTCGATCACGCCCACCGCGAGCTGCTGCGCCTCGCCAGCGGGGCGTCCTCGCGCAGCGCCCGCTGCGTCCAGAGCTCCGCATCCTGGGCTCGGACCATCGCCGCGAGCTGTCGATCGACGGCCTTGGAGCGACATCAGTTGCCCTTCGGAGGGCGGCTCCACCATCCCTTCGACGTAGACGGTGTAGGCGTCGTCGAGCTCGACGACGAGGCGCTCGAGATGCCCCGGCGCAGGCAGCCTCGGCTTCGGCGACTCGAGGCCGGTCGGCGGCCGCTGCGCCGTCGCGTCACCGACCGAGCGCAGGCTCGAGCAGGACCCGCCAGAGCCGCGCATCCCTTCCGGTCGGCGCGACTCTCCCTTCCCTGCTGTCCGCTCGCCGATGTATTCGCTAACCCTGCGAGCCGTCTCCGTCGACGCTCCAGATCCCGCGCCGTGCGCGGAGATGAAGAGACGAAGCGGTAGGGCGGCGAGCTCGCCGCCGTTCTGGACCGGAAGAACGGCCTGCGTGCCGTGGCCGACCCAGTAGGCGACCGCCATCGTGCCGCTGGCGAGGAACGCCGACCAGCGGGTCTGGAGACCGATCATGACGAACAACCCCGCAGATCAGCTCGAGCGGACCCGCCGAATAACGCAGGCCGTCGGGCATCTCCATCGGCCCGCCCGGAATCCCGAACAGCTTCGCGAGCCGTGCCAGAGATACAGGAAACCGACGACGATCCGCATCACCATATGCCTTCCGCGCTGTGCGGAGCCATGAACGAGGCCATCCGATCTCGCTTCCGAGGCACGGCGACGGACCCGGAGGAGCGCACTGCCCTCCCGCGGCGCCTCAACCTGGCACGATTCCAGGACGTTGCTCCGCCGCAGGCCTCGAAGGCCGCGGCGATCGTCGCGCGATCCGCGCTTCGGCGAGCGGCCGGTAGCTCGCGCCGTCTCTCAACCAGATCGGGTCAGCGCAGTCCCAGCGCTCGTCGCGCAGCACCCGCCGAGGATCTTGTTCGTCTCCGTCGAGGGCAGGGCCTGCGCGATCCGGACGCCAACGCGGCGCCATCTTCGTCCAGATCCCGCTGCTCGCCGAGAAACGCCGCGAAGCCCGCAGATCGAAGCTCGCCCCCGGCCGCAGGATCAGCGCCGCATGCAATCGTCGCCGACGTCCGCGTTGGGCACCGCGTACACCGCCGCCAGCGCGACGTCGGGATGGCGCGTCGGGATCGCTCGATCGGCCCGGCGGCGAAGTTCTCGCCGTCGACCCGCGAAAGCCAGTCCATGTGCGGCCGCAAGTAGAAGAAGCCCGCCGCGTCGCGGCCGGATCGCCGCTCCGAGTAGATCCCTTCGCGCGTGCGCTCCTGATTCGCCTCTTCGTTGCGCCGGTAGCCCTCGAAGCTCTTCGCGGTCTCGGTGCTCGCGATCTCGCCGATCGCCTCGGCGGCGTTCGCGAGGCGCGGCCGTCCGCAGCGAAGATCGCGCGGACATTCCTGCTTCGTCTCGGGATCGAGGATCAGGGTTCCGGGCGGCGCGACGCCAGGCGCCGGCCGGCATGTCGGTGGTCCGGGAGATGGCGATGCCGCCTTCGGTCGAGCCGTAGGAATCGATGCGCAGCCGGCGCTTCGCGAAGCGGCCGAGGTCGTGGTCCGCGCCCTGCTGCCGAACGCGACGCGCAGGTTGTCGGCGTCGTCCGGGCGCTCGGGGTCGCGAGGATGTAGGTCAGCGGCTTGCCGACGTAGTTGAAGTAGGTCACCCCGAATTTTCGGACGTCCGGCAGGAACGCGCTCGCCGAGAATTTGCGGCGCATGCTCCAGGTTCCCGCCGGCGGGCCGCGATCGGCGCGACGCCGGCCATGTGGGCATTGAATGGAAGAGCGGCATCGCGAGATAGCCGACGTCCTTCTCCGTCGTGGCCGCGCATCTGGGCGAAAGCACCTTGCCGGCCATCGCCGTGCGCATCGAGGAGCAGATCGCGGCCTTCGGCTCGCCGGTCGTTCCCGACGTGAAGATCAGCATGTAGATCGCGCGCGGATCGGCCTCGATGTTCGGCGTCGAAGCGCCCTTGAACGGCGCGAGGGCGGCCTGCCAGGCGGGCGAGGCGACGTCGAAGCGGCGATCGTCGGGAATGCCGAGATCGAGGCCCGCGAGCAGCTCCGCATGGCGATCTTCGGTGACCAGGATCTGGCAATCCGTATGCCGGATGTCGCGCTCGAGGCCGGCGCCGCGGCGGGTCGGGTTGATGCCGACGACCGTCGCACCCGCGAGGCTCGCCGCGCCCGTGAGGAAGAGATATTCGGGCACGTTCTCGAGCAGGACGCCGACGTGGAACGGCCCGGGCCGCCGCCAGGCGAGCAGCGCTTCGGCGCGCCTGCAGCAGCCCTGGGGAAATACTGCGCCAGGAATAGCGCTCGTCTTCGAAGAGCAGCGCCGGCGCGTCGTCGTTCGCGCGGGCGAGCAGCAGCTCGCGCATCGTCACGACTTCACCCTCTTCCGCGCGCGAGGCCTTCGAGGCCACCGATGTTCGCATACGGATTCGACGGATTGCGGCCGGCTCCCGATGTCCGCATAGCGGACGGCGAGCGACCTTCTCGTCGTGGGATGCGTGAAGATCCAGAAACGGTCCGCGCGCATCGCGTCGACGATGTCGCCCGCGACCTGCTCGGGCGCGATGCCCATCGCCGAGATGGCCTCGCGCAGGGGCGCCATCGTCGCCGTCTGCGAGGGCCGTATCTCGGCGCCGTCGTCCCGGTTGCGCTCCGAGTGGAAGATCTTTCGTGCGCACGAGGTTCGGGCAGAGACAATGCACCGAGACGCCCGAGCCCGGAGCTCGCGGTAGAGCGACTCGGAGAGGCCGACGACGGCGTGCTTGGTCGCCGTGTACATGCCGAGCATCGCGCTCGAGACGTGGCCGGCTTCGGAGGCGGTGTTGATGATGTGGCCCTCGCCCTGCTGCTTCAGGATCGGCCCGAAGGCGAGGACGCCGTAGGCGACGCCGAGGACGTTGACGTCGACGATCCAGCGCCAGTCGGCGGGCGTCGTCTCGAGCACGGGCCTGCCGGCCCGACGCCCGCGTTGTTGAAGACGATCGGACCGCGCCGTAATGGGCGAGCGTCTGCTTCGCGAGATCCGCGACCGCCTCCGATCGCGGACGTCGCAGACGACGGGCAGCACGTCGCCGCCGTCCGCGCGCAGGCGCGCCCCGCCTCGCGGTCGAGGCTGCCCTTCTCGACGTCGGCCATGACGACCTTCATGCCCTCGCGCAGGAATCGCTCCGTCACCCCCAGCCCGATTCCGCTCGCCGCGCCGGTCACGACCGCGACCCGTCCCTCGAAATCCCGCATCCCGATCTCCTGTTTCGTCGACCGGACGAGTCTAGCCAGCCCGGTCGAGCCCGAGCCATGCGGCCTGCGGCCCCGTGCGGTCCGGCGATCGAAAAAGGCCGACACCGGCCCGCGGACCGCCGCCGACCCGGATAGAATCCGCCCCATGGCAACTCTCGACCGCTTCCGAATCGACGACAAAGTGGCCCTCGTGACCGGCGCAGGCTGCGGCATCGGCCGCGCCACCGTTCTCGCCCTCGCCGAATGCGGCGCCGTGACGTCGCCCTCGCCGCCCGCAGCAAGGACCAGCTCGAGGCGGTCGCGGAAGAAGTCCGCAAGCTTCGTGTGGGCCGGCGCGCGCTCGTCGTCGAATGCAACAGCGGCCGTCACCGCGAACCTCGAGGCCTTCGCCGCCCGGGCGATGGACGAGTTCGGCCGCATCGACATCGTCATCAACAACGTCGGCGGCTCGATGCCGAAGGGCTTCCTGCAGACGACCGAGAAGGAATTCGCGGGCGCGTTCCACTTCAACGTCACGACCGCCTTCGCTCGAAGGCCGCCGTCCCCCACATGCAGGAGCAGCGGCGGCGCGATCGTCAACATCTCGTCTTCGATCGGCCAGATGAAGGGCAAGGGCTTCGCCGCCCATGGGACGGCCAAGGGCGCGATGAGCCATTTCACGCGCCTGCTCTCCGAGGACCTCGCCGAAGATCCGCGTCGGTAACGCGCGATCGCCGTCGGCTCGACGGCGACCTGCGCTCGAATCCGTCCTGACCAACCCCTGTCGTCCACAAGGCGATGGTCGGCCTGACGCCGCTGCGCCGCCTCGGCGAGCCCGAGGACATCGCGCTCGGTGCGCTCTACCTCGCTTCGCCGGCGAGCGCGTTCGTGACGGCACGGTGATGGAGATCCACGGCGGGATCTCGAGCGCAAATCTCGATCTCGCGCTCGCGGGGCTCTCTAGCAAGTCGCTCACGACGAGATCGACCGGCTCCGGCCGGAGCGATCTCTCCGCGCAGCGACCGCTAGATTGCGATCGCCAGGCGAATCTGATCCCCGCGATCGGTGATCTGCGGATGGGCGTCGCATGTGGCAGATCGGAAAATTCCAGGTCGACCCGCGGACACCCCACCCGCTCGAACAGGCACACATTCGACGACGAGCGGCAACGGATCTCTCGAGCACGACGTGCCGGCGGGCCACCTCCCGTCCGCTGACGTTCGAGAACGCCCCCGGATCGAAGACATCTTCTAAGGAGATCGGCATGCAACGAATTCCCGATGCGCGATACGGTCGTTGACGCCGGCTGCGCGATCGCGCCCCTCGCCGCCGTCATCCTCCCGCCGGCAGTCCTGCCCAATGCCGCCGACGGCGTCACCGAGCTCAACCAGACCTGTCCAGACGGGCTGCCTCGCCGGCGACGCACTGGCTTCCCGTCACGATCGCCGCGCCCGGCAACTTCGTGCCGACGAGCGACCTCGACGTCCGTCGCGCCGGTCCCGGCCACCGACCGCCATCGCTCGACGACCGGCCTCATCGGGACCACCGTCGATCTGAACGGATTCTCGATCGTCGGCGCGGCGAGCTGCAGCTTCACGCCGCCTGCAACGAACACCGGCACCGGAGCGGGGCATCAGCGGATCGGCGTCGAGTCCGGCAACGGGACGATTCGCGCGATGGGCAGCGACGGTATCCTCGTCTCGGGCGGAACGGTCGAAACGTCCGGGCGAAGCAACGGGGGCGCGGGATCCGGCGTGACCTTCGGCTCCGCAGCGGACTCGGTCGCCGCGATCAACGGCGGCGACGGCATCTCGGTCACCGATGGCAAATCATCACCACGTTGCCCGCTCCAGAATCAAGGCGCGGGCGTGAGCCTGACCCGTGCGAGCGGCGAGAACCTGATCTGCATCAATCAGGGCGTCGAGTGCGTCGCTGATCTCGAAGCCGGCTCGGCCATAGACCGCGCCGGCTCGGCGCGGAACCGATCCGCCGGAGCTCTCGTGCAGCGAGTGCGGCCTCACGAGAGCAACGTCTTCGTCGGCTGAGATGGCGCGGCCTGCTTCGGGCCGGGGCGGTTGCGCAGCTGCCGGCGGGATCGAACCTCTGCGGGAACGCGATCTGTCCCCGAGCGGCCGCCACGGCCGCGGCAAAATCGCCGTCATCTGCCGAGCGCCTAGGGAATCGCCCACCGGCGCCTGTCGCCAGGTCACCGTCCGCCTCGAGCCAGGGCGCGTCCCAGACAACCGGACCAGATGTCGCCTCCGCTTCGAGCCATGCGCGCGCGGCGTAGGTCGTGCCCTTTCGCGGGGAGTAGATCTCGCCCGCTCCAGCCCTCGCCATCGAAGCGCAGGCTCCTTCAGGACGTCGACGCGAGGAGCGGTCGCGTTCGCAGCGCCGGATCGGGATTCTCGCGGTCGACGACCGGCCGCTCTGCCCAGCCGCGCGGATCGCCGTCGGGATAGACGGTGTATTTGACCCAGACCACGCGGCTGACGTAGGTCTCCCGCGACGCGTGATCTCGACGATCGAATCAAGCCGCCGTCTTCATCCTCGGTCTGCCAGCGACCGACGATCGCGCCGCCGGCAGCGCTGGAGGCTGCGGCGCCGAACGCGGGAACGAGCGCGAGAGCCGAAGGTGAGAGCCAGGACGCATTCCTGCGATCGAGCCGCAGCCGTGCGAATGGAATCCGATCATGGCGACCAGCCTCCGCGTTGGTCGAACCTGCGAAGCCGAATTCGCCAAAACGCGGCGACGCCTGCCAGCCCGCCGCCCGTCCTCGGGACCGATGCTTCGTCGACTCTTCCTTTCGCTGGATGGAAGTCACGATCGGGCCCGTCCCACCCGAAGGCGGAATCGACTCGACTGCCCGCGACGCGGGACTCGGACGCTCCGACGAACGGACGCTCAGAGATCCCCGATCGCCGCGTGCTCGATCTTGCGCCACTGCTTCTCCGCCTTGGCGACCGCTTCCGGGAACGTCCGCCTTCGAACTTGCGCGATCTCGGCGTTCAGGTTGAGGTAGAGCCGATCCTCGTGGACGGTCCAGTAGCGCGGATCGCCATCGAACTTCTTCGACCGGAGACGCCGTAGGCGCAGAATCCGCCGAAGGCCGGCTGTAGCGCGCGGGATCCCTCACGAAGGCCTTCTGCCCTCCCGCACTCGCGAAGTAGTAGGCCGCTCCTTCGTGCACGACCGCGTGGTCGGCATGGCCGGGGTCGGCGCGCCCTGGGTGAAGTAGGCGACCGGGTCGTAGCCGTGGAGCGCGATGTGGCGCGCCGGCGGCGGTGATCCCGTTGGTCGCGTTGATCTCGTCCGCGGCGAACGCGAGCCGGGAGCCGAACAGATGAGGGTCGCCAGCGCCAGCATCAGCGCGGATCGGCGGAGCTATTCCGCCGATCGTCTGTTCGAATTGAAGTGAGCCATCGATCTTCCGTCTCCATCGGGCGTCATGCCCTCGATGTCGCTGAGACGCTTCCTCACGTCGGAAACTCACTTCCCGATTTCGGACCTCGGCCCGGTTTTTTCGCCCGGCGGTTCGAGCGCGCGCGCGATAAGCCTCGACGACCCACCGTTCGGTCGCGGGCGCATGGCAGCCGAGACAGTCGGGTCGGTAGTCCTGCGCGATTCGGTCGTCGGCGCATCGCTCTTGTAGAGCGCCCAGCCCCAGCCCTGGCCCCAGAGCGGATGATCGGGGAAGCGATTCCTCCGCCGTCCTTGATCATCACGAACACTGACGCGCCTCTTCGGTCGCCGAGGCGACGCCCTGCTCCTGTCGTAGTTCTGGCGGTGCGATGCGTGGCGATCTCCTTGATGAGGACGGTGCCATTCGGGCAGCCACGCGCCGCCGCGGTGCCGGCCCGGACGCCGGGCTGGGTATAGACGTGATGGAATCCCGCCGCGTCGCCCATCGGCACGAAATAGCTCCCGAGATAACGAGCCCGCGCATCGCCGTCGCCGGATCGAAGGTGAAATCGCCATCCTGCTCGACGAAGCGCTCGAAGCCGTCGAGCGCTGCGGGCGGATCCGCGTGACGACGGCCGTAGCCGAGCCGAGCCCTGCCGCGAGGCCGAGCGACAGTCCTGCGGTTCTTCACGATGCGATTCGTCTTGCTTGCGATGCTCATTCGACTAATCCTCCTCGACAGCGGATGCGCTCCCGGCATCCGGCTCGGCGCGCAGCGCCTCCATCAATACGCCGTACTCGTCCGCACACTCGGGGCACGCGGCGAGATGTTCTTCCACGCGCCGGAGCGCGACCGGGATCTCGGCGCCGACGAGCTCCGCCTCGGCGAACTCCGCCATGTCCGCGAGACATTCATCGCAGGCGATCTCGTCCTCGCGCGTGCTGCCCACGAAGGCCAGCAGTCGCCGGAGCTGCAATCGATCGAGTGCCATCTTCGTCTTCTCCCAGCGCGCGTGGACGCGGCTCATTCGAAGCAGGCCCGCAGGTCGTCGATCCCGAATCCCGACGCCTCGAGGCCCCGCTTCAATTTCTTGCGCCCGTCGTAGGCGAGCTTGTAGACGGCGTTCCGGCTGATGCCGAGGCGCCGACCGATTTCCTCCTGCGGCATGCCGTGGAGCTCCGAGACGATCGCCGCGCGCTGTCGCGGGCTCAGCTCCGCCTCGAAGGCGTCGGCGAGCGCGCTCACGATCGCGACGCGCGCGGCCCGGCTCTCCGGACCCGCATGCGGATCCGGATCGAGGTCGCCCGGGATGCGCGGATCTTCCGCGACCAGCGCGTCGAGCGAGACGTCCCGCCAGCGTCGGCGGCGCAGCTCCGTCATGGCGAGGCGGGCGGCGATCGTGACGACCCAGGTCGTGAAGCGGCTGCGGCCCTCGAAGTCGTCCAGCCGATCGAGCACGCGCAGGAGCGTTTCCTGCACGACATCGTCGACGAGGTCGTCCGGAACCCGGCCATGCCGTTTCAAGGCGTTCGGGAGCGCGCGCAGCAGATAGCGGCGCAGATCTTCGAGCGCGGCCGCCTGCGGAGCGCCTCCGGCCCGCAGTGCGCAGCACCATTCGGCATTCGATCGGATCTCGTTCATGGCCCGCCCGTGCTCCCCGTGTCGCGGCCGCGGACCCTCGAGGCCCGCGGCGAGCTCCACGAGGTCATTCGATCGACGAACGGGTTCGGTTACGGCATCGCCCACTTCCCTTGGACGCCCCGATCGCCGGAATTCTCACTTCCGACGCCCGGAGAAACGCCGCGCGTGAGAAATGGCCCCCCGAGGCCGTCCCAGCGGCATCGACGAGGCGCGGCGCAGCGAAATTCGCGACGTGATCCGCCCGACGCAAAGAACGAGCGAGGAGAAAACGATGTTCGATCATGCCAGTGTGGGAGTCGAAGACGTCCGGGCGGCGGCCGAATTCTATGGGCCGGTGCTCGAGACCCTGGGCGCGAAGGAGCTGCTGATGGCCGATTGGGGCGTCGGCTACGGCCGGGAGGCGCTCGCGTTCTTCGCGATGCGCGCCTACGACGGCCGGGCGGCGACCGCAGGCAACGGTGCCCACTTCGCATTCCGGGCGGATTCGAGCGCCGCCGTCGATGCGTTCCATGCCGCGGCTCTCGCGCGCGGCGGACGCTGTGCCGGAGCGCCGGGGCGGCGCGAGGCGCTCGGCGAGCAGACCTATGCGGCGTTCGTCTACGACCCGTTCGGCAACAAGCTCGAGGCGATCTTCGCAGGCTTCGCCCGCTAGTCGCTCGGGGCGGGCGCGCGACCGGGCGCCCGCCCTTCGAGCAGCTCCGCGACGCGCCTTCGCAGCGCCGGAACGGCCCGCGATTCGAACCAGGGATTGCGCTTCAGCCAGAGGCCGTTGCGCGGCGAGGGATGCGGAATCACGATGCGCTCGGGCAGCCAGCGATCGAACGCACTCGCGAGTGCGGTGATCGATCCGTCGTCCCCGGCATCCCCGATCGCATAACGCTCGGCGGCATGTCGCCCGACGATCACCGTCAGCCCGACCCGCCGAAAGCCCCGCAAGAGGCGCGCATGCCAGAGCGGTGCGCATTCGGGCCGCGGCGCGAGATCCCCCGATCGCCCGGTCCCCGGAAAGCAGAAGCCCATCGGCATCAACGCGACCTTCGCGGGATCGTAGAACGCCTCGTCCGCGAGCCCGAGCCAATCGCGCAGGCGGGCGCCGCTGCGATCGTTCCACGGAATCCCCGTCTCGTGGGCGACCGCACCGGGCGCCTGCCCGATCACGAGGATCCGCGCGCTCGCCGAGCCCTGGACGAGCGGCCGCGCGCCGAGCGGAAGCGCCGGCTCGCAGGCCCGACAGGCCCGCGCCTCGCGCAGAACGGCTTCGATCTTCATGGCGCCTCCCGCGGCCCCTGGCCGCATCGGGGCACGGCCTGTCCCGAAGCAGAAGCTCGGATCGGGCGCGATGCTCCTGGAAAGAGACGCTTCATCCCGGGCGAATCCCACGCGTTCGCGCGAAGATCGCGCTCGAATTCCTCGCGCCCGTCCGCGCTTCGGAGGTTCCTTCGCCCATGCTCCCTCGAACGCCTGCGAATGCAATCGATCGCCCCTCGATGGCGCAACGCCGCCTGCGAGGCTCGATCGTCGCACTCATCTCGCTCGGCCTGGCGGGCTTCTTCGGCTGTAGCACGGCCCCTGGCGTTGGAAGGGATTCGACCGCGGCGGCCATCGACGAAGCCGAGGCCCGCTTCCGCTCGGCGATCGCCGGCGATCCCGCCTCGCTCGAGACCCTGCTCGCGGACGACTTCTTCTACTTGACGGCAGAGGGCTCGCTGCTCGACAAACGCGGACTGATCGAGCACCTGCGCTCGGGCGCGACCCGGATCGATCGGATCGTGAAGGAAGAAGGTCGGCAGGTCCGCCGCGACGGACTCGTCGTCACGACGGGTCATTCCGTCGTCGAAGTCCGACTCGATGGCCACGCGACGCGGATCCGCTCGCGACATCTTCACGTCTGGGTCGAGGAGGCAGGAGGCTGGCGGCTGCTCGCTCGGCAGGCGGACATGAAGAGGCTGAGTTCGGACTGAGTCGCGGTTCGTCGGCCGGGCCACGTTGCGTTCGCGAATCGAATCCGCGTCAGAGGAGCCCGCTCCGCTTCATGACCAGATACTCGCGGACCAACGCCGCGTGGAGCCACCGCGGCGGCGAGTCGACGATGCGCACCCCGGCTCCCCGCAGCCGGCGAAGCAATCGCTCGCGACCGGCGAGGTGATGCGCCGTCCCCGCGTACAAGAGCGCTTCCTCGAGCGTCCCGATCGGCCGTGCCGGCACTTCGTCGAGCAGCTCCTCGCGCAGGTTGGCGACGACGACGCGATGGCGGCGTGAGAGCAGCCCGACCGCGCGGAGCAGATCGTCCGCGTCTTCGTCGCGCAGGTTGCTGATCAGAACGACGAGGGAGCGCTTGGGCTGACGATGCAGGATCGCCTCGGCGAGGGACAGGAAATCGCTCGCCTCGGTGCTGCTCTTCAAGTCGTAGAGCTGACGGAGCAGGGTCGTCATGCCGCGGCGCCCCTTGGTCGGCGGCAGCCAGCGGATCTCCGACGCGAACCCGAGCGCACCGACGGCGTCGCCCTGGGCGAGCGCGACATAGGCGCAGACGAGGAAGGCGTTCAGCGCGTGATCGAAATGACTGATCGCGGCGTCCTTGGCGCGCATGCGCCGGCCGCAGTCGAGGGCGAACACGATGGATTGGTCGCGCTCCTCGCTGTACTGCCGCGCGATCGGCCGGCGATGGCGCGCCGTCGCCTTCCAGTCGATCTGGCGGAGCGTGTCGCCCTCGCGAAAATCGCGCAGCTGCTCGAATTCGGTGCCCTCGCCGCGCTGGCGACGCATGTGGACGCCGATCTGACGGGCCTGCTGCTCGAGATCGAGACCATCGAGGCGCGCGATGGCCGAGAAATTCGGGTGGACACGGATCGTCTCGGCCGCACCGCGACGCAGATGAAAAGTCCAGAAGCCGAAGCGCGATCGGACCTGGACCGCGGCGGGCTCGAAGCGCGCGTCGCCGCGCTCGACGGCCAGCACGCGATAATGGACCTCGGCGTGCCCCTGCGCGGGCAGCTCGATCTCCGCCGGAAGTCCATGGGTCTCGAGCGCGGGCGGCGCGTGGTCGGTCAGCGCGAGCTGGAGAGCGCGCGGCGAAGACTGACGAAGCCGCAGTCGGACCGGCGTATCGACGGCGAGGGCGACCGAACCGGGGATGATCCGCTCGACCACGATCCCCTGCGCATCCCCGCGGCGCCACGCATCGAGCGCGAGCAAGCCCGCGAACGCGCCGAGCACGAGCCACCAGACCTGCTCGGCCACGCCGAACGAGGCCTCGCCCGGAATCGCCAGCCGCCCGGCCAAGAGCAGCAACGCAATCGCGAAGGCCGCCGCGAGCGCCCGGATCAGGCGCGGCGTCGGGCTCATCGGCGCGGCGCCTCGACACCGGCGATCACCTCCTCGAGGGCGACGTCGATGCCGACGCCGTCGACCTCGAGCTCGGCGGTGAGGGCGACTCGGTGGCGCAGCACCGGTAGCGCCATCGATCGCACGTCGTCGGGCAGCACGAAATCGGATCCGCGCAGCAGCGCATGCGCCTTCGCGACGCGCACGAGGGCGAGGCAGGCCCGCGTCCCCGCCCCACGCTTGAACGCCGGATGCTCGCGCGTCGCCCGCACCAGCCGGACCGCGTGCGCGACGACCTGATCGTCGATCAACAGCGAGGCGCATAGCCGCTGCAGCGCCACCGCATCCCCGGGCGTCAGGAATTCGAGATCGGAAGGCAGCCCCTGCAGATCTTCGGAGCGGCTCGCCGTCAGGTCACGCGTCAAGGCGAGCTCATCCTCGAGGGTCGGGTAGTCGATCTGGATCTTGATCAGGAAGCGGTCGAGCTCGGCTTCGGGGAGCGGGTAGGTGCCTTCGTGCTCGATCGGATTCTGGGTCGCGAGCACCATGAAGGGATTCGGGACGGGATGGCGCTGCCCGTCCAGCGTGACCTGCCTCTCCTGCATCACCTCGAGCAGCGCCGCCTGGGTCTTCGCCGGCGCCCGATTGATCTCGTCGGCGAGCAGCAGATGGGCGAAGACGGGACCGGGTCGGATCCGGAAGCGGCTCTCGCTCGCCTCCCAGTAGACGTGACCACTGATGTCGGCCGGCATCAGGTCCGGAGTGAACTGGATCCGCTTGAATTCGCCGCCGAAGCAGGCGGCGAGCGCGCGGACCAGCAAGGTCTTGCCGAGACCCGGAACCCCTTCGACGAGGGCGTGTCCGTTCGCGAGCAGCGCACACAACACATGCTCCACGACGGCGGGTTGACCGACCACGATCGATTGCATGCGCTCGCGCAAGCGGGAGATCTGGCGATTGGCGGATTCGAAATCGACGAGGCGTTCGTTCATCGTGTATTCCTGATCTCCCGAAGGCGTCTGGCCAGATGGATGAATCCCTGCTCGTCCGCGGACACTCCGGCCACGAACGCTTCGCGGACGGCGCGCTTCGAGAGCCCGCCCCGGCCTGCCAGCCAATCGATCCGCTCGTCCGGGGAGAGTCGCATGAATCCGGGAAGCCTGCGGCTGGCGATCCGCTCGACCTCGTCGCGCATCGCCTCGACCAACACCTCGCCATGGCCGTTCCACCAGAGGTAGCGGGCCGTGCCGTCGATCTGTTCGACGAGAGAGCGGCTCCCGTCGGCCGGATCGGGGAGCACGGGGCCGAAGCGGCGACCGCGATGCCAGAGCCAGGCGACCAACACGAGCAGTCCTGCCAGGAGCGGCGCACGCGCGTTGCGTCCGATCCAAGTCGCGACCGAAGCGACCTCCCTGCCGTAGAGCAGCGCGACCTCCTCGCTGCCATCGCATAAGCCGCGGAGCAGATGGGCGTGGTCGAGCTCCGCAATCTTGCCCGTCTCCCAGATCGAGGCGTCGGAGAGGATCGTCACCAGGCCCTCGTCGAGATGAAACTGGACGAGGTGGACACCGACGTCGCTACTCGACCACGCGCTCGGCGTGGGCGTTTCGGGCGCGGGCGGATCGGAACCGGCCGGGTCCTCGCCCTCGGCTGCGGCGTCGTCGGCCACGTTTTCCTCTCCGTCCGGCGGGTCGTCGACCATGAAGGCCGCATGGTGGAGCGTCGTGCGCCCCGAAAAATGCAGCTCGAGGGTCGACGTCTCTCCCTCGAAGTGGAGGCGGGTGATCTCTTCCGGCGGAATCGGCTCTGCCTTTTCGCCGGGTTTTCCTTCGCCCTTCGCGTTCTCGCCGCTCGAAGCTTCGGCTCCCTCCGTCGCCCGCGCTTCGCGAGCGCGACGGGCCTCGAGAATCTCTTCGTTGTGGTCGCGAAGCCTTTCGCTGATCGGCCGCTCGTCGCTGCCCCCGGAGCGCTTCTCTTCGCGCCCACGCGCCTCCGCGCCCGCCTTCCCCTCCTGGTCTTCGTCTTCTCGTTCGTGCTCCGCTGCGTCCTCGTCGCCGGCCCCGGCCGATTGTTCGTGGCTCGAAGGCTCGCAGTCGGACTGCGTCGCACCGGCCTTGGAGTCGCCGTGCTCGTCGCCCTGGCATTTCGCACGAATCGCGAGGCCGTGGCTGAGGCCGAGGCGCGCGAAGAGCCGAGGGGGCTCCTCCGCATCGCCGAAGACCGGCGCGGCGCCGACGATGAGATGCCCTCCGCTACGAGCCCAGTCGAGGAGCCGGTCGGCCTGGCTATCGCTCAGGACGAGTCGCGAATCGGCGATGATCAGCGCTCCGCTCGCACCGCGTCCGTCGAAGTCGCCGAGGCTCGCCCAGCTCGAATGGCTCTCGACCGGGCCGCGGTGGACACGGCGCAGGAAGAGCTCGGCCGCCAGAAACCGATTTCGACGCGCCTCGTCGCTCGCTCCGCGGTCGATCTCCTCTTCGTAGCGTTCGAAGAGCGTGAAGAAGCCGGCGGCGAGGCCTGCAACGACGAGCAGCAGGAGGGCGACGACGCGGCGATCAGACATGCAGTCGCTCCGCGAATCCGGCACACAACCGCTCGAGCTCCGCAGTGCCGGGCTCGCGATGCCCATACGCCATGCGCTGCCAGCAACGCGTCAGCTCGAGGAAGAATTCGGCCAGCCGCGCGTCCGCCCCGCGCCGCACGATCGCGAGACACTGTTCCTCGGTATGGCCTTCGGAGAAGCGCAGCCCGGCCCGTGCGACCAGGCGCGAGAGCGTGGCGCGGTAGAGCAGCGCGAGCGCCTCCCGGGAGCGACCGCTCGCTGCGAGCTGCAGGACCTCGCGCGGGACGTCGGCCGGAATCGCAGCCGCGCGCACGTCGAGACCGATCAGGACTTCGGGCCCGATCTGGTCGGCCTCGGATTCCGCGACTCCCGATCGGCCCAGGAAGCGCCGGACGACTTCGCGATGGCGATGAAGCAGGAAGCCGGCGAGCGCCAGCAACGCTCCACCGCCCAGCAGCTCGAGCCCGTTGATCAGCGTCCGGATCGACTCCCGTTGCGCGTCGATCCAGCGCGCGATCGCTTCGAACGACTCGAACCACGCGATGAGCCAGTCCGGGACCAGCTCTTCCGACTCCTTTTTCGAATCCCTCGACGCCAGGCGCCAGCCTTGCTTGCGCTCGGTCCGATGGAACGCGTCGCCCTCGAGGATCTCTTCGATCGCCGCGCGCGACTCCAGACGCGGGTCGGCTGCCGCAGGCGGCGAGTCGATCGGCATCGCCGAATCGTCGATCGCCGGAGCCTCCGTGGGGGTCGTCGTCTGCGCGGAAGCGGTCGTTTCCGCTATCGCGATCTCCTCGGCCCGCGAAGTCGACCCGACGAGCGCGAAGAGCACCACGGCGGCGGCGAGTCCACCCTTCGCGAGCCTCGCGACCGCGCGGGCCGATCCCGAGCTCCGCTCGGCGAGATGACGGAAGCGGATCTCGACGTCCCAGGCCTCCAACTCGATGCGGCGATCGAGGTAGAGCGCGAAACCACCCATCGTGTAGAAAGGCGCGACGAGTGCGGCCGCGCCGTGGACCACCCATTGCTCGAGCCAGCTCGCAGTCGGACTGTCCGACACGATCCAGTCGAAGAAATCGAAGCCGAGCTCCGCCGGAATCAGCAGGTAGGACCCGATGAAGACCGCCGCCACGAGGACCAGCTCGAAATGGGCGCAGGCGATGGTCAGGCCGGAGGCCGCGCTTCCGGAACCGACGTGGAGGATCGCGATCCGCTCCGCGCGTGCATCGCCCTGCAGCGACTCGAGTACGGTGACGGGCAGATCGAACGAACGGCTCGGGGAGAATCGGCGCCAGAGCAGCCAGGGGATCCAATCGCGCCGCGCGAGGACCGGAAAGGCGCGCAGCGCCGCACCGATCCGAACCTGCTCGCCGAAGAGCGCACGGCTCGCGACGTAGAGGGGGAGGCGATCCCAGAACGGCTTCAGCCACCAGACGACGAGCAACCCGATGGTCGACCCGCGCAGGAACGGAACGAGATCGAGCAGGAAAAGGAGCGCGCTGCTCGGAATGAACCAGCTCCAGAAAAGCCGGGGAAACCAGGTCCGCGCCATCACGATGCCGAGATCGATGGCCTCCCAGGGCCGGCGCGCGCGCGCGACGATGGCGAGCCGATCAAGCTCCATTCGTCGGCTCCGCGCGCGACGCGACTCTGCTGCGGCCGCCCAGCACGAAATAGCCGAGCACGACGACCCACGCCGCGGCGCCCGCGACGATTCGCGGCATCGAGCCGAGGCTCTCCTTCGACGACCAGAACGCTTCGAGAAACGCGGCGACGACCAACATCGCAGTCGCCCCATAGACGATGACGAGGCAGCTTCCGCCCGCCCGCCGGAGCGCCGCGCGGCGCGACCGGGTTCCCGGCAGGAGCCAGGCGAATCCCAGCCGGAGCCCGGCAGCGCCACAGAGGACGATCGCCGTCAGCTCGAAGGCACCATGGCCGATCACGAAGGGCCAGAACGTATCGCCGGAGCCGATCGCCGTCAGATGTCCCGCCACGGCACCGAGGACCGCTCCGTTGTAGACGAGCGCGAGAGCAGGCCCGACGGCGACGAGGATGCCGGTCGCGAAGGTCTGGAACGCGATCCCGATGTTGTGCCGGATGTAGAAGGCGAACATGAAGGCATCGGTATCCGACTCGCGCCGCAGACCGATCGCCCTGCTCGCGCCGTCGTACATCCGCTCCATCTCGCGGACTCGATCCGCATCCATCAATCCGTAGATGAGATCGTCGTTCCAATGACAGCCGAGCCCGAATCCGATGGCGGGCAAGAGGAAGAGCGCCGCCGCGGCCGCGACGAAGCGGGTCTGTTCGCGCACGCCGCGGGGAAAATCGAGCAGCGCGAAGCGGAGCAGGATGCTCTCGCGACGACTTCGATGGCGATAGACGTGGCGATGGAGACGGAGAACGAGGGCGTTCAGTCGCTCGAGGAGGTCGGGGGAATATCCACGTTGCCGCGCGACCGCGAGCTGATGACAGAGGGCACGATACTGCTCCGGGAGCCGCTCGCCGCCCGCTGCGCGGGCATCGAACGAGGCGACGGTCGCTTCGAGCGCTGCCCAGGAGCCCGCGTGGCGCGCCTCGAATTCGAGCTGCTTCACCTCTCCCCCAACAACCAGTGCGCGATGCCGTGGAGCCGCGCGAGGGCGACGTCACCCTCGGCGTGCAGGGGTCCGCGCAGGAGGTCAGCGAGCTCGCGCTGGCGTTCCTTCGAAAGCGACGCGTGTCGCTGGGCGAGTGCGACGATGGCGAGCCGTTCGTCGAGGGTGACGGGGAATGGAGGCGGACTCGGCGGCGCATCCGGCAGCGCCGCCGCCGTCTCCGGAACCTGTCCAGCGGGCAGAGGCCGGTGGATCACGAGCGTCCCGGCAGCCAGATCCCCCAGACGCTGGAATCCCCGGTTCGAAGTCATCGCCACCAGCCCGATCGCATGACCGAAGGGCATGAAATCCGCCGCCCGCAGAAGATTGCGCAGCACGGCGCTCCCGAACGTGAGCGGATGGAGATCTTCCCCGACGACGGCGATGCCGAATAGCCGCTTCCCCGGCGTCTGCCCGTCGGCCCAGTACTCGAACGCGACCGGATAGATCCATTCGAGCAGGAACACGATCAACAGCAGCAGGCCGATGCCCGGATCGCCGGCCCAGACGAGCACGATCAGACAACTGATCCAGATCAAGATGCGGAGGGCGAGATCGATCGCGTAGGCGAGCGCGCGGGGAACCGGCCCGGCGAGTCGCGCCTCGAGGTCGATGGCCTCGGGTGTCTCGACCCGATAGGCGGTATCCAGCCGCTCTTCAGCCAAGCGCCGATGCCGCGGCCTCACCCGCCGTCGCCGGCTCGACGCCGAAGATCGTTCGGTAGAGGATGCCGTAGGCGATCACGCTCATCGGGGCGGTCCAGAAAAACCCGATGCCGAGCGTCAGGACCGCGAGCAGGTTGATGCCTGCGATGGCCAGGCCGAGGCCCAGGACCTTGAACCAATGTTTGCCGACCGCCCTGCGCGAAGCCTCGAGCGCCTGCCACGGGCCGAGCCCCTTGTCCGCGACGAGGGGCATCGAGAGCCCGTAACCCACGGCGAGGTAGATCCCGGGCAGGATCAGCAGGACGAAGCCCAACAGGATCAGGATCGTGCTCAGGATCTGGAGGACGAAGAGCGGAACGATCCGGCGGTACTGCCCGATGATCATCCCCGCGCTGATCGGCGCATCTACGGCGCGACGGATTCCGATCACGTAGAGCCCCAACGTGACCGGCGGGATCAGGAGCGCCGAGATCAGCTGCTGGGCGATTTGTTCGCGCCAGTCCGGGGCTTCGATGTCCTGGGGGAGGATGACCGTCAAGGCCATCACGATGCCGGCGATCGCTGCGAAGACGAACAGGGCGAGATTGATCGTCAGCTTCGCGCCGGCCGTCTTCTGCCACGCCTCGCGCAGGATCGCCCCGATCGAGAAATCCCAGTCGCCGGCGATTCCCCGCTCGAGCGATCCCGCTTCCCCGCGCGCGGATGCCGAGCGAAGCGGCGCTTGCGGTGCGGCGTAGATGTCGGACATGCCGGACTCCTCTTCGAGTGACGGTCGACCATGACGAAACATCGGCCCATCCGTCGGAAGGACCGCACCCTAACTTAGGCGCATCGGGAGTTTGACAGGTCGGAGCGAGGCGAGCCAGCGAAAAAGAGAAGCGTCGGCGGCAGGCGGAGAAACCACCTTGGTGTCGTCGCCCCATTCACTGCAGCCCGACGATCCGTCCGTCGACGACGTCGATCTGCTCCGCGCGCGGATGCCTCGGCAGGCCGGGCATGCGCAGGATGTCCCCCGTCAGGACGACGAGGAACCCGGCGCCTGCGTTGATCTGGATCCCGCGGACGCGGACGTCGAAGTCGCGCGGCCGGCCGCGCAGGCTCGGATCGTCGCTGAGGGAGTTCGGCGTCTTTGCGATGCAGACGGGAAGACCCGAATGGCCGAGGCGCTCGACGTCGGCGAGGTCGCGGCGCGCGCTCGGCGTGTAGTCGATGCTGCGCGCGCCGTACATCTTCTGCGCGACGGCGAGAATCTTCTCCTCGACGGTCGCTTCGAGCGGATACAAGGGCCGGAACGGCGATGCCGCGCCCGGACGCTCGGCATGCTCGACCAGCACGCGGGCGAGCGCCTCGGCGCCCTCGCCTCCGCGGACGTGGTGATCCGAGACCGCGAAGGGGATCCCGAGCTGCTCGCATCGCCTACGAACGACCGCGATCTCGCCGTCGTCGTCGCTCGCGAAGCGATTGAGGGCGACGATCGGCGTCTCGCCGAAATGCCGGATGTTCTCGACGTGCTTCTCGAGGTTCGGCAGTCCGCGCTCGACGGCGGCCGCATCGACGGCGGCGAGCTCCGGGAGCGCGACGCCGCCGTGCATCTTCAGCGCGCGCACAGTCGCGACGAGCACGACCGCCGCGGGATCGAGGCCCGCGCTGCGGCATTTGATGTCGAAGAACTTCTCTGCGCCGAGATCGAAGCCGAAGCCCGCCTCGGTGATGGCCCAGTCGGAGAGATGCAGGGCCATCTTCGTCGCGAGGACGCTGCTGCAGCCATGGGCGATGTTCGCGAAGGGGCCACCATGGACCAGGGCCGGCGTCCCCTCGAGCGTCTGGACGAGGTTCGGCCAGAGCGCGTCGAGCAGCAGCGCGACCATCGCCCCCGATCCGCCGAGTCGCGCGGCCGTGATCGGCTCGCCCGCGCAGGTGAAGCCGACCAGGATGCGATCGATGCGGGCGCGCAGATCCGACTCATTCTCGGCGAGGCAGAGGATCGCCATCACCTCCGAAGCCGCGGTGATGTCGAAGCCCGTCTCGCGCGGCACGCCCTGGGCGTGGCCTCCGAGCCCGACGACCAGGCTCCGCAGCGCGCGGTCGTTCATGTCCATCACACGGCGCCAGAGGATGCGCCGCGGATCGAGACCGAGCGGATCGCCGAAATGGAGCCGGTTGTCGATCAAGGCCGCCAGCAGGTTGTGCGCGCTCGTCACGGCGTGGAAATCGCCGGTGAAATGGAGATTGATCCGCTCCATCGGGACGACCTGGCTGCGGCCGCCACCGGTCGCGCCGCCCTTCATGCCGAAAGCAGGACCGAGGGAGGGCTCACGGATCGCGAGGCATGCCGCCTCGCCGATGCGCGCGAGGCCCTGGGCGAGGCCGATGCTCGTCGTCGTCTTGCCCTCACCCGCCGGCGTCGGCGTGATCGCCGAGACGAGCACGAGCCGCCCGTGCCCCGGGCGACGCCGTGGCGTCGCGAGCACCGCCGGCGAGATCTTCGCGATGTCGTGACCGTAGGGACGGATCTGCTCGGGGCCGAGACCCAGCGACTCGGCGATCCGTGCGATGGGGCGGGGTGTGACGGAGCGGGCGATCTCGAGGTCGGTCGGCATGAGTGGCACGGTACAGCGGGAACGTCACGGCGGCTGCGGGGCGGCACATCGCCTCATGCGCTCGCCGCCAGGAACGGCAACACGCACGCCGCCACCTCCGCCGGCCGCTCCTCATGGGGCAGAAACCGGGTTCCTTCGACGACGGCAAGCGCTGCGCGCGGAGAGAGCCGGCCGACCAGCTCCTGCGCGAGCGGGAGCGGAAAGATGGGATCCTCGGCGCCCCAGACGAACAGCATCGGTACCGCGATGCGCGCGTGAACGGCTTCGAGGGCATCGATCACGTCCGGGTCGACCGCCATGAGATAGTTCACGAAACCCTCGAAAGCCTGCTCCGAACGGCGCCAATCCGACGCGAAGAGCCGCAGGAACTCCGCGTCGAGGCGCTTCGGATCGCGGAAGAATCCGAGCTGGGCCAGCCACGCACGCATCAACCGTGGGCTGCCGAGCGCTCGTCGGAATAGCGCCCGCCCCGCTCGCCATCGCAGCAGGCGCTGCAGCTTCGGCACGGCGGACGGAACGTGGCCCGGGACCTCCGTATCGATGGCGACGACTTTCTCTACCCGCCCGGCATCTGCGACGGCGAGCATTCGCGCCAACGTTCCGCCGGTGTCGTGGCCGAGGACCGAGTATCGCTGGAGTCCCATTGCATCGGCGAAAGAGCGGATGCGCTCGACGTGGGCGGCGAAGCTGAAATCGGTGTCGCGGGACCAGCTGGACTCGCCCATGCCGGCCGCGTCGAGCGCGTAGCAGGTATGATGCGGATCGAGCAGCGGGAGCAGCTTGCGGAAGCTCGCCTTGTGGAAGGGCCAGCCGTGCAGCAGGATGATCGGGGGGCCCGTACCCGATCGCGTGTATGCCAGATCGAGGCCCTCGTGAGCGAGAAAGCGCGTGGGGTTCATCTCGTTCCTCCGCCGTTCCGGGGCCGGGGCTCGAGAGTCGGGGGATCGCCACGGCGGCACCACTACCTCGGAGGTAAGAAAACGCATGGCGATGGCGACGCTTCCGAATACCGGAGCCTTCGGGATCCATCTGCGCCGGGTCCGGACATCGCGAAAAATGAGCCAGGAGCGCCTGGCCCTCGCGGCGGGCATCTCGCCGCGCCATACGAGCTTCCTGGAGACCGGTCGTGCGCGGCCCAGCCGAGACGTCGTCCTCCGCCTCGGCCGCGCACTCGAGCTGTCGGCGAACCAGCAGAACGCGATGCTGTCGATCGCCGGCTTCGCCCCCGCCTTCGCGCCGGGCGACATCACGCCGAAGGACCAGACGCTCGCGCTCGATGCGCTGTCGAAGCTGCTGGCGAGCCAGGATCCGGTTCCGGCGGTCGCGTCGGATGCCGTCGGCGACATCATCGAGATGAACACATCGGCGATGCGGCTCTTCGGCCTGGGCCTGGGCCGGGTACCGGCCGCGGGCGAGAACCTCTTCGTGCTCTTCTGCACGGACCAGCGCCTGCGCACGGCGATCGCGAATTGGAGCGACGTCGCTCCGTCGCTCCGTCACCATCTGGAGCAGGAAGCGCTGAGCACGCCCGATCCAGCGCGCGCCCATGCGCTGATCGAGTTGCTGGCGCGGGAGATCGGTTCCGAATCGCCGCCCGAGCATACGACGCTCCCGATCTTCCATTTCGAGATCCGGCTCGGGACGCACACCCTCCGGCTGCTCTCCAATTACAGCACCTTCGGCGCTCCCTACGACGCGACGATGCAATCGATCCGCATCGAATGCTTCTTTCCCGCCGACGATGCCACGCGGGCGTTTCTCGAAGCCGTCGGGCACGGGGAAGAGCGCACCGATCCGACGATCGATCGTTCCTCGGATCCCGGACTCGATCGCTCGACGAGGCACCGCTGAAGAAGAGCGGTGGGCCGGCGGAGATCGACCCCTCCAGCGGGAGGACCCGTCGCCCGCGAGGACATTGCGCACGGACGCATCGCTCGCGATGGCACGCACGAGCCGTTCAGCGCATCGCTCGCAGCGCGACCGGGCGGCCGAGCGCCCTCCCGCGGCCGATCGATTCTTTTCTGGACGACCGCAGGAGCCTTGTCGTAAGGTGATCCGGTATTGCGACACCGATTCAGTCGGAGCCCACGCATGCTGCAGTCGACACACCTCCGACTCGCCCGCCTCGTGTCGGCTTTCGCCCTTGGATTCGCCCTCGCCGCCTCGTCGGCCCATGCCCAGATCGCCATCGAGTTCGTGACCGTCGGCGCCCCCGGCGCTCCCGGCTACCCCGAATTGGCGAACCCGAGCGCCAGCGTGCCCTACGCCTTCGAGATCAGCCGCTACGAGGTCACCAACGAGCAGTACGCGGCTTTCCTCGGCGCCGTCGCGGCGAATGATCCGAACGGGCTCTGGTTCTCCTCGATGCAGAGCAACGCGCTCGGGGGCATCGAGCGCACGGGGACGGCGGGCAACTGGCAGTACGCGGTCAAGCCTGGGATGGCGGACAAGCCGGTCAACTACGTCTCGTTCTGGGACGCGCTGCGATTCGCCAACTGGCTCCACAACGGTCAGCCGGCGGGCGACCAGGATGCCACGACGACCGAAGACGGCGCCTATACGATCACGCCGCAGGGTATCGCCGCCAACGACGTGCCCCGCAATCCGGGTGCGCTCTACGCCGTTCCGACGCGCGACGAGTGGCTCAAGGCCGGCTACTCCGAGGACGCGCCGTCGACCTGGTATCTCTCGCCTGCGCAGAGCCAGCTGCTGCTGGTCAGCGGGACGCCCCTGGATGACGACGGCAACACGGGCCACTGCAATTCCGCGAGTTCCGTGCTCTACGACGTCGGCTCCTACACGCTTTCGGAATCGCCCTGGGGCACGTTCGATCAGGGTGGCAACGTGTCGGAATGGACGGAAGAGATCCGGGGAGGCGGGTCGGCGCGCGCACATCTCGGCGGGAGCTTCGCATCGAGCTGCAACGCAACGAGTCCGGGAGGCGTGCCCTTCTTCGTGCCGGGTCAGACGATCTCGAACCTCGGATTCCGCGTGGTCCGGCCGTCCGCACCGACCGTTCCCCTGCTCGGGCGTTTCGCCATGGGCATCCTCGCCCTGGCCATGACGGGCGTCGCGAATCATCGCTTCAGGGTGGCTTCGCGATGATCACCGACGGGAACGCCTCGCGAATTCGTCGGTCACTGCTCGCGGATGGTCAGGCGCCCTTCGCCGCGACCTGCCGCCGCAGTGCTATGCCGACCGTCGCCCACGACCCGAGGGCCAACAGGGCTGCTCCCAGCGCGCCAAGGGAAGCCACGGGGGCAGCGTCCGTCGGATGCGGATTGTCGTCGAGTGCGCAGGCCGGCACGGGCGCAATCTCGTTGGGGGACGGGCCGAAGGGCCCGACGACCTCGAAATCGCTCGGTTCGATTCCCAGCAGGTCGGTCGTCGCAATCCCGAGAGCATCCCACTTCGCCGTCGTGAAGGTGTCGCTCCGAGCGCTGAGCGGAACGTTGCCGCCTTCGGCGAGGATCAGACCGTAGGTCTTCATCGCGGCGAGGATCGGCTGAACTCCGGTCGGGAACGCGCTCGTGTCGAAACCGGCCTTGAGACGGAAGCGCGTACCGATCGGCGGCGCGTTCGGATCGATCGAACTCGGCGCGCCGATCGCCGAGGCGGGATGGCGGTACCGACCGGCCGCGATCCGGTTGTTGGGCAGATACAGAAGCAGAGCGTGGTCGATCGTGTCGTTCGTGACTTCGTCGGCGTCGATCAGGAGGGGTGCCGCTGGCAGGCCGCTGGTCAGCGTGCTCGCGCAGCCGTCGCCGCGGCCGTTCGCGCCGTAGTCGAATTCGAGGTCCCAGGTCACGAGGCATGTGCTCGAGAGCGAATCGGGCGCCATGGTTCCCGGGTCGACCGTGATCGAGGTATCCCAGGCCTCGTACAGGAAGCCCGAAGCGGTGTCGTGGACCAGAAGCCTGCAGTCGCCGGAGCACGCAACCGAGTCGGCCCAAGCGATGTGGCCGCCCAATGCGCCCAATGGCGGAATCGGGACGTCACCGGCCTGCGCGGCGCTGTCGCAGATCTCCGTGTAGTACCCCGGCTTTTCGACGTGGGCGAGCCGCGGCGCCGATCCGTCCGCCGTCATCATCTGCGTCGAGAAATCGATGCGGAAACCGATCGGCCCCCAGCCCCCCTGGGCGACGAGGTATTGGATGATCAGCGCCGAGCTCGGGTCGATCGATGCCGCCGAGACATCCTCGCGATACGGACTGCTGGCCGGGAGGTCGGGGAGGGTCGAGCTCGCCGCTCCGGCGCAAAACGAAGTGGCGGCGAAGATCGCGCACCCGAGAAATGACCGCATGACGGATCTCCCCTATTCATGATGGCAGGGGCTCAGCGGCCCGGACGTTCCATCGGCTTCTCACCGCGCCGCCTCGAGCACCTCCGCCGCGAGCTGCTTCTCGATCTCTTCCTCCGACAGGCCGAGCACGTCGCGCGCGATCTCGCGTGTGTGCTCGCCGACGAGCGGGGCCTGGAAGATCCGGACGTCCTGCATGCCGCTCGCATGGAAGGCGGGGCCCTCCATCGCCATCCAGCCGACGACCTGCTGCTCGAGCCAGTGCACGTAGCCGCGGGCCTGGTAGTGGGGATCGTGGATCTGGTCGCGGGCGGTGAACATGGGCGCCGAGGGGACCTTGAAGAGCTGCAGGATCGACGTCACGCCGAGCTTGGTCTGCTTCTTCGTCCATTCCACGAGCTGTGCGTCGAGCTCGTCCTGGGCGGCCAGCCGACCGGCCGTCGTCGCATAACGAGCGTCCTTCGTCCACTCCGGGTCGCCGAGAGCCATCTTGAGCTTGGCCCAGTCGGCGTCGTCGCGGATCGTGATCGTGACCCATTGATCGACACCGGCGCAGGGATAGGTCCCCCACGGCGCGCCGCGCTCGCTGCGGTTGCCCCGCGGCTTGACGCTGCCGGGCGCGACGCCCTCCTTGAGCAGCTGATCGCCCAGCATGTTCACGACGGCTTCGGCCTGGGCGACGGAGGCATGGCCGCCGCGTCCGGTCTTCATGCGCCGGAACACCGCGGCGAGGGCGTTGATGGCGAGCAGTCGGCCCGCGAGGTGGTCGGGGAAGATCGAGGTCGAGCCGGCGGGCTCGTCGCCCGGCTCGTAGTCCCAGAGATGCACGAGGCCGCCGATCGGCTGGGTCGAGGGCCGTAGCCGATCCAATCGGCCCAGGCGCCGTGGTCGCCGAGCAGCTGGCTGCTCGCGAGCACGATGCGCGGATTCGTCTTCGAGAGCGCCTCGTAGCCGACACCGAGGGAGTCCATCGTGCCGGTCGAGCCGTTCTCCGTGACGATGTCGGCGTGGCGCGCCAGCTCGTGGAGCAGCCGGCGCCCCTCTTCCTGCTTCAGGTTGATGCCGAGCCCGCGCTTCGAGCGCGAGGACGACGCGAAGGAGGCGGAGATCGCCGTCGACATGACGGTGCGGATGAAGTCCGGATAGGTCTTGCTCTCGATCTTGATGACGTCCGCGCCGTATTCGGCGAAGAGCCGGCCCGCCTCGACGCCTACGCCGCCGATGCCGAAATCGAGCACGCGCAGGTTCTCGAAGGGCCGAGAGGGCGCCGGACGCGGATGGACCGGCTTCGAGCGGAAATCGGGCCAGAGGCCGGCCTCGATCTTCGCGGAGTGCTCGCCCTTCTCCGGTGCGCGCGAGCGGAAGCCCTGACGGGCGCGGTCGATCTCGAAGAAGCCGGCAGGAATCGGGCCCTGCTCGCCCTTTGCGTACTCGCCGTCGACGAACGTCTTCCGCGAGCGGAAATGGACGTTCTCGAGGACCTCGCGCGGCGCGAGCACGGGCGTGCAGACGATGCCACGCTTCTGGGCCTCGAAGGCGACCTCTTCATGGCCCATCGTCGCGAACAGGTCGCCGATCATGACGTTCAGCGCGTCGGCGATCTCCATGCGGCCGAGGAAGCTGTCGTATTTCTTGTCCTGGAGATAGTCGGGCTCGCCGAGCCAGGCGCGCATCGCATGCCATTGGCGCGGCGAGAGGATGACGAGCCGCACGAAGCCGCCCTTGCAGGCGAAGATCCGGTACATCGGGCCGGAGCCGAAGCGCGTCTGCGGCGCCTCCTGGAGCTTCGCGTCGGTCATCGAGCCGTTCGAGAACGACCAGTCCGTCTGCTGCGCGACCGCCTCGAGGACCGAGAGGTCGATCGTCTGGCCGTAGCCCGTGCGCGTCTTCTGGTAGAGCGCGGTCATGGCCGCGAAGGCGCCCATGATGCCGGCGATGTCGTAGGCCATGGCGCCGGGGGTCAAGAGCGGCTCGCGGCCCTGCACGCCCGCCTTGAACTGCATGCCCGAGACCGAGCACATCGTCGCATCGGTCGCGACCCAGTCGCGGTAGGGCCCCGTCTGCCCGAAGTCGGAGATCGAGAGCACGACGAGATGCGGGAAGCGTTCGGCGAGCTCCGCCGGCGCGAGCCCGAGGGCCGCCAGCCGGCCGGGCGCCTCGGATTCGATCAGCAGATCGGCGCGGGCGAGCAGATCGAGCAGCGCCGCGCGGCCCGCCTCGGCGTCGAGATCGAGGACGTGGCCGAGCTTGTTCCAGTTGCGATAGGCGAAGTAGAGACTCGCGCCCGACGGCGCGAAGGGCGGGAGCTGGCGCGAACGGGCGCCCTGCGGCGGCTCGACGCGCACCACCTCGGCACCGAAATCGGCCAGGATGCGTCCAGCGAGCTCGCCCTTCTCGTCGGCGAGGTCGACCACGCGGTAGCCACTGAGCGGGAGGATCTGGGACATGATCGGGGACTCCTCGGTCGGGTTGGTCTCGTTCGTTCTTCGGCGGCGGAAAGGGCCGGGAGCGAGCCCGGCCGATCCTTCTCAGTCTTCCATGTCAATCTTCGAGCGGAGGCAGCGCCGCGTTCTCCTGCTCGCGCAGGACGGGCTTCAGGAGGAACTCCTCCCGCGAGAGCCGCCGGTGGAAATAGCGAATGAAGTCCGCATCGCGCTCGGGACCGGCTTCGGCGACGAGCTGCTCGAGGCAGGCGTCGGCGTCCTGCCAGTCTCGCGGGGGCTGCGCGCCCGCCGACGAGCCGAGCAGCTTCGCCACGTCGGCGAGATCGTCGGCCTCGAGGGCCGCGCCGTAGCGATCCGAGCGCTCGAGATAGACGGCGAGGCGCTGCATGCGATCGAAGTCGTAGGCGAGCTCGTCCGACCCCGGACTGCCCCCGGCACGGGCGGGATCGAGCAGGTCGACGAGGTGCGCATGGGCGACCCCGCGGCGCGAGGGCGCGGCCTCGGGCAGCCGCGGCGGATCGAGCTCGACGCCCGCGTAGCGCGCCATCACCTCGAGGCCCGCGCGGCCATAACAGACCGACCAGCCGAGGTACTGCACGTAGTTGGCGTCGCGGGTGGGCTCGGCAAGGACTCCGGCGAGGGAGAGCGGGTTCAGGAGCGCGAAGCGGATCGTGTGGTAGTCGATCGCGCGCAGATCGATCTCGCGGCCGCTGATCTCGCCGTAGCGGCGCATGGCGCGGCCGAGCTCGCCGATCGGCTCGGAGAGGTCGCGCGTGCGCAGCGCCGCGAGATCCGCCGCGTAGTCGCCGATGTAGCCGAGCTCGAAATCGATCAGGCCGGTCAGCCCGGCGTCGTCGAACATGAACTGGCCGGAGTCGCAGACGAGGAACGAGAACTCCTGCCGATCGCGGGGGACGTTGCGTTTGCACCAGGCGAGCTGGAACTCGATCATCGGCTCGGGCCGCGGCACGCCCCCGTGCTGCGCCGCCGCCCGCTGGCGGGCAGCGCGATAGTCGCGCTCGAAGCGGCGGGTCTCGCCGTAGCAGCTCTGCTCGGAATTGCGCGGCCGGTCGAAGCCGATCGCCTCGAACTCCTCGATCGGGATCGAATGGATGCGCGCGAGCTGGACGAGGTATTCGTCGAGGACCGCGCGGCGATGGCGGTCGTCCGTCGCGGTCGCGAGGTTGAAGCGGCCGGGCAGGCGTTCGAGCACCAGCCCGGGCGGATCGGTGCAGAGCCCGTAGGCATGGGGGACGCGCACGCCGAACCGCTCGAAGACCTCGATGACGCGCATCTCCCGCTCGAGAGGCCGGGCATCGCGGTGCCATTCGCCGCGGGCGCCGCGCCAATAAAGAGGGAGGATCTCGCCGCCCGGGCGCTCGAGCTCGAAGAAGCAGGCCGGGCGCCAGCGGGGCTGGGGCTCCCAGGCGACGACGCGCCCGCCGAGCTCGCGCTCGGCCCAGTCGAAGGCCCGTTGCCAGCGCGCGGGCAGCGCTTCCCGCGCCGCTGCGGACAACTCGATCCTCCGCCCTTCTTGCTGGGCTCTCGGGGCGTGCTGATCTCGCTGGGCCAAGCCCGGACCTCCTCCGCTACGCAACCGGCTGCGCAAGCGAAGCCGAACGGTACTCGGCCCGGGCCGTTCGATCGACGGATCGGGCGCCGCAACGCGAAGTTCGCCGCCGAAGTCTCAAGACCCGCGCGCGGCGATCCGAGGGAGCGATGTCGGGTGTGTCCTGGGGCCAGTGGGTCCCACGGGGCACGCTTCATCCGACCCGCATCGGAGTACTTGCATGGGAACCGCGGTCTGGATCGAGAAGGCGCAATTCCGGATGAACGCCGCCGCCGAGCGCGCGGCGGTCGCCCAGCTCAAGACTTCCTTCCCCACGCAGGCCATCTTCCACGAGAAGGGCATCGGCCGCGACGAGCACGCCTGGCGCGCCTTCGCCTCGGCCCAGACCTTCGCGGAGGCGCTGCGCGCCCTCGTCGCCCTCGGCGAGCACGCCGTCGTCCAGGAGATGCCCGGCGGCGGCGTCAGCGGCATGGGCCGCGAGGGCATGATGGACGAGTTGCCCGCCCGCCCGATGGCCCGCTTCTTCGATGCCGTCGCCCGCTTCGTCGAGCCCGGCAGCTTCATCGAGTTCGAGACCGACCGCGCCAGCGTCGCGACCCGCTTCGAGTTCATGGCCGGAAGGCTGCGCGTCGTCGAACGCGAGCTCGGCGCCGACGAGATGGGCGATTGGGGCGTCATCGAGCACGATCGGACCGAGATCCTGCTCGATCCGCTGCCCTAGCGCGGCGCTCGGCGCAGCTTCGGTTCGTCCCCCTCCTCCGCGTCCAGCCCGTCGCGCACCTCGCGAATCGGGACCGAGGCGGCTCCCGCCTGCGATTCGAGCGACTTGCCCCGAATCGCGAGCGCCGCCAGCCCCAGCCCGATCAGCAGCGTCGGTCCCGGCTCCGGCACCGTCGCCCGCTGCCAGGTGAATCCGCTCGCGCTCCCCGGTCCCGCGCGCCAGTCGGTGAACACGAAGTCCAGATAGATGTCCTCTTCGAGCAGGTGCAACACCCCGCGCTCGCCGATCAGATCGAGCGGCGTCCAATCCGGCGGCTGGACCCAACCGGAGAAGGCCAGGCGGGCATGATTCGAGGCCGTGATCTCGGCCGGATCGAGGCTTCGGTTGTTGAACCGATAGGCCCAGGCCGTCCCCGCCGGACCGATGAAGCGGACGTACTCCGGCTCGACCAGCGGATTGAAGAGGCCGTTCTGGATCCCGCGCGTGATCGCGACGCGATCGGTCAGGCGATCCCAGTTCACCTCGAGACTCGGGTCGGACGCCGGCTGCGCGTATGTCGTCATCGGACCGGTCCAGATCGTCGCCGCATCGACGGCCGACGGCGCCAGCAGCGCGAAGACCATCGACACGACCGAGATGCATGCGAGAACGGTTCGCTTCGTCATGACCGGGGAGTGCGCGCTCCGCACCCGCCGTGGCAGCGATGCCGAATCGAATGCAAGGACGTCACGCGAACGTCGAGAGCGGGCCACCGGCGCTGCCGGCAATGCGCTCAGCGAATCGTGAGCCGTCCCTCTCCGCCGCGCGGATAGTCCGCGGCGCCGACGAGGCCGCCGAGGTCGACCTCGATGAAGCGCTGCAGCGACTGCTGATCCGTGAGGCCCACCGTCGTGTTGGGCACGGCCGGGTAGGCGTCGCCGCCGTTCAGCGAGAAGTTCAGCCCCGCGACGTCGACCGTCACGGCCTGGGTCACGCCGTTCTGCACCACCACCGTCCCGTCGGCCAGCACCAGCTCGCGCACGCGCTCGCCCGGTGTGATCTGGACGCCCGTCGACTGGTCGGCGACCCGGGCCGGAAAGCTCGAATCGATGATCAACGTCGTGCCCTCGGAGACCTGGACGAAGCCGCCGTCGCCCGAAGCCGGCAGCCGGATCGCCCCCTCCTCGATGATCTGGCGCAGCGTCTCGGCCGGCACGTCCTCGGCGATCGCGAGGAAGTTCGCGAAGGGCTGGAGCCGGAACGTATCGGCGATGCTGATCGGCCCGGCGAGCTGGTCGACCTCGCCGCGAATGCCGCCGCCGTTCATGAGCTGACCTGGCGGAACGTCGAGCCTGAAGGCCGGTGCCTGCGCCTGCGCGGCCGCGAGATGCGCATCCGCGATCAGGTTGCCGCAGTTGTCCTCGACTCCTATGAACCTCGGACCGTCTGCAGTCGAGGTCGACCCGCCTGCTCCCGACGATCTGCGCCGCGAGTCCTTCCACGAACTCTGCGGACCGGCTGCTCCACGAAATACTTCTGGAGCAGCGATTCACCTGGCTCCGGGACCGCGATCCGTGACGAGCTGGAATGCCCGAATCTTCGCCGTCGATCGAGACGACCCGGCCGTGGCGATCGAAGCTCAGCTCGAGACGGCCGACATAACGATAGCCTGGGGGTCGTGACGACCGGAACCGCATTGCCGTCCAGATCCGTCGCGATCTGCGGATAGCTGCTGAAGATGTCGTCCTCGTCGTCCGGGAAGAGCGCGTCGCCGGCTCCGCGAGAACCTCGTCGCCGCCGCCGCCGATCACGACATCCACGCCGCGCAGCATCGGCACGAGGGCGAGCTCGCTCTCGAGTCCCTGGAGATGGGATTGCAGGATGATGATGCGCGCGCCGCGGCGGGTCAGCGCGTCGATCTCGGCCTGGGCCACCGCCGCGAGATCGGTCAGCACGCGCACACCACCCGGCGACGAGATGGTCGGAAGCTGGGTCGTCGTCAGGCCCACGATGCCGACGAGCCGCCGGGAGACGCTCATGAGACGGCTCTTCACGAGCCGCTTCCCGGCGAGATCCGCGAGGGCCGGCTCGCCGCTGTAGTCGAGGTTCGCCGAGACGAATTGCGCGTTCTGCACCGTCTGCACGAAGCGGCGGAAGGTCGCGGGGCCGAAATCGAATTCGTGGTTGCCGACCGCGAGCGCGTCGTAGCGCAGCAGCGCCACCGCGAGGCCGTCGTAGAAGGGCGCGCCCTCCTGCTGCGAGGCCTGGAACGTCGTGCCCGCCAGGAAGTTGTCGCCCGAGTTGAGCAGGAGGACCCCGCGGCGGAGCGATTCGCCCGGGTCGAAGGTCCCGAGGAACGCATCGAAGCGCAGGTGGTCGACCTTGCGATGGAATCGCGCGATGCCGCCGTAGCTCGTATCGGTCACACCGTCGCCGTCGGTATCGCGCAGGGTCGGGAGCAGGCTCGATTCGCCGTCGTTGTTGTGGAGGATCGTCAGCGTGAGGTCGGGCAGCGGGGCGCCCGGACGACCGTTCGCGCCCGCGGAGGGGGCGAAGGCGATGACCGCGAGGAGCGGAGTCAGCAGCAGCGGGGACGTTCGGAACGGAGGCTTCATATCGGGAGCTCCTCGCGATCGGAATCGCGATCGCCAGACGGGAACGGACTGAGATGGTTCGACCGATCATCGAGATCGAGCGGCCCGCCAGCGCGGACGACGGACCACCTGGATCGAATCATTCACGGATGGCGTCGACGTCACGCGCCGATGGATTCGTGATGAATCGGAGGGCGGAGACAGAGCGTGCCCGGACCTGCATCGTCACGTCGTCGTCATCGAATAAAAAGGCGACCGAGTCGGGCTCCGCGGCGCCGCGCGACAGAAATCGCGATCAGGCGCGGCGGCTCAGCGCGGCTTCGCCCAGGCCGGGCGCTCTTCGATCGCCATTTCGCTGACGAGATGCTCGCCCTCGCCGCGCAGGAACACGAGCTTCGCCCTGGTGCCGGCGCCGTAGAGGTAGAGCCATTTCTGGAAGTCGGCGACCGAGGTGATCGGATTGTGGGAGAACTGCAGGAGGAGGTCGCCGGGGCGGATGCCGAGCTTCTCCGCCGGGCTGTCCGGCCAGACGTATTCGATGCCGATCCCACTCGAGAAGCCCCTCTCCGTCGGAAACCGGCGCGCCTCGGCGGACGAGAGTGGGCGGACCGAGAAGCCCGTCCACCGCGAGCGCAGGCTCTTCTTCTGTTTGAGGCTGTCGCAGATGTTCCTGGACGAGGAAGATCGGGAGCAGGTGGACCGAGCCTTCGATTTCTTCGTGCGATTCAATACCCTCGGGCGCCCTGCCCGTGAAGAGCGCGGCGACTTCGCCGTCGGCCGTGTAGACCGGCGCACCGGCGGCCTCGGGCGGCAGCGCGATCACGGCCTGGTAGAGCGTCGATGTGAGGCTCTCCTGATAACACTCGCGTGTATTCAGCGCGGTGAGCGTCCCGGCGAGGGTTTCCGGATCGCTCCCGTCCGCGCGCGTCGGCGCGAAGATCGCCGCACCCGGATCGGGCGCTCCCGCGCGTCGCATTTTCGAGGCAGCCAGATCGCGGGCGCCCTCGATCTGGAGAAGCGCGAAGCCGAGCGTCGGCTCGACCCCGATCACATGGGCGGGCTTCGCATCGACGCGCGGCGCACCGCGAGGCCGGATGCGCAGCGACTCTTCGAGCCGGCCGGTCGAGGGATCGACGAGCGGGGCGTAGGCCGTCACCACGAATCCCGTCGACTCGGTGACGAAGCCGAGCACGGCGGGACGCGGCGCCGATTCGGAGGCGCTCAGGCGCCGACGTCGATCGCCACGACATGAGGACTCTTCGCCGTCGACGGCTCGGCAGCCGAAGTCCGTAGCGGACCCGCCGGCACGGCCAGAACCAGCATCGCGGCGACGGCTCGGAGACCGGCGCGAAGTCGCCGCGCCCTCCACGCTCGCGCCGCCCGAATCGGGATCTCACGAAGGGATGCGCTCTGCCGCGACTCGCGAATCGTCATTGCTCGAATCTCTGGTTGAAGGGGTTCCGTTCGCGCTCGTCCGTGATGCGGATGAACCCATGGCTCGTCGCTTCGTGGCACGCATTGCAGGCGGCGACGACCTCCGCGACGGCGCGATCGACCGCGCCCGATTGCTCGGCGCTCGGCGGATCGCCGGCTGGCGTCAGCGCCGCCGTCAACTTTCAGACGTGGACCGCCAATTTACCCGGCACGATCTGTGCTGAGTGGCGGGCATGCTCGCCACCACACCTGACCGACGTCCGCCCTTCTGCCCCCATCCCGACTGCGATTCTCGAACGAATCCCGCCGCTTGGCGCTTCATCAAGAAGGGTTTACCGGCGAAAACGTAGCCCCCACCGCGTCCAGAAAATACCAGTGTTCACGCTGCCGACGAGGATTCTCCTCCTCCACCTTCTCCCCGGCCTACTGAGCTGCGCCGTTCCGACCTCCTGCCCGACGTCTTCCATCAGCTCATGAGCTGCGCCGGCTTCCCGGCAACCGCTCGCGCAAGGGGCATCCTCCCACGTCACTTCGTGCGCCGCATCAGCGACCGCCTCGGCCGCCACCGCTCAAGCTCTTCCACGAAGTCGAGACCGAAGTCGTGCCCGAGAGAACCGCTCGTCCTCGACGGATTCCGGAGCTTCGAACACAGCCAGTACTGGCCCATGGACCTGAACCTGGTCGTCGGCCCCAGCCTGTTCGTCTACGGTTTCAGCGACGCGGGAGCTTCGCAGGAGCGGCACGATGCGGCCCGCGCAGGCCGTAAAGCGAGCGACCCTCGAACGGCGCTACGTGGGCGGCCCGATCCGGCGGCGACACGTCGCTCGGTCGAAGAACTACTACGGAGAGTAGTTCCGCCGGGCGGAACGGTGGAGCTGCGCTCGGACGAGCATCAGGCCTATCCGCAGGCCTTGTCGCGCCTTCCCGATCGTCGCTCCACGCGCGGACGAGCTCGAAGGCGGCCCGGACGACGAGCAACCTGCTCTTCGCGGCGAACCTGTCGGACCTGCTGATCCGGCACTGAAAGTGCGAACCATAAGCGGGAGACGATCGTTCTCGAAGCGGCGGCAATCGGCGCTGTACCGGCTGGCGATCTGGACGGTGTGGCGGAACTACATGAAGGATCGATCCGAGAATCGGCCTCGAGGTACGCCCGCGCAGGCGCTGGGGATCACGACGGGTCCGCTCGGGCTTCGGGAGATCCTGGCGCGGCGGCTGTTTCCGGAGCGGATGGGGATCACGGGGTGGCTCAAGCGCTGTTATGAGGGGCGGATCCGGACGCGGGCGATCGAGCGGTGTGCGGTGCATCGGGCGAGCTATGCGCGTTAGTTGAAAGGCGCTCCGGCGAGACGCGCGGGCCCGCTCTCCGATTCAGGCGGGTGAAATCTTCAGTCCACCTCTCAACTTCTCGTAGGCCGGCATCGCCAGGCGGTCGATCCAGAGGGCGATCGGCTGCCCGTCGTATTGCGGGATGTCGCGCTGGATCTCGCGGAGCAGCTCGAGGGATTCGTAGGCGTAGAATCGGGTCAGCTCGAGGTTCCGGCCGCCCGTCGCGAGGGAGAGCTTGTGGGTCAGGCGCTGGAGCTCGCCCATCGGCGGCGCGAGCTCGATCTTCGGCTCCGCCTCGACCAGCGGAACGAGACCAGGCCCGGCTGCGATGCCCGATCCGCCAGATGCAAGGACGAGCGCGATCGCGATGGCCAGCTTTGCGGCGATCCGTTCGGACCAAGCGCTTTTCGAGGAGGACGACACGGGCCGGAGGATGTCGATCCCTCCGGCCCGTCGTTCGACGATGCGGCTACGAATTCGGGGAGAATCCCGCCGCCCGTGATCCGATCCGCGCCCGCCGCCGCCGGCCACCCGCCCAGGCGAGGAGCGCACTGCCCGCGGCGAGCCCGGCCGCCGTCGCCGGCTCCGGTACCGCATCGAGATCGACGACCACCGAGCGGTGATCCGAGGCCGACAGCAGGCCCGCTTCGAGATCGGTCGTCTCCGGCCAGTAGACGAAGGCGTTCGTGATCGCCCAGTCCGGCGTGGCGCGCGGGAGCACGTAGTCGGCCCGGAGATTGAAGCTCGCCGTCTTGTTCTGGCGGTTCGTGAAGGAGCCCGGGACCTGCTCGAGCGCACCCGCGCTCGAAGGGATCGGCGCCGCCTGCACCTGCGGGCTCGTCAGCAGCAGCGAGATCGGGTCGAAGGTCGCATCGCCGTCGTCGGGATCGGCGTTCTGATCCCCGGCGACCACGAAGAGTGCCCCCGGAGCGAGCCCGCCGTCCGGCGTCGGCGGCGTCGTGAAGCCCGCCGCCGCCCATTCCTCGTCATCGTAGATGTAGCCGCCGTTCGTCGGATGGACGTAGTCGGCCCAGAAGCGGATCTCGTCGTGGTTCCGCAGACCGTTCCAGTCGGCGACGGTCGGGCTCGGGTAGATCGTCGCCGTGCCGTCGTCGAAGACGGGCGGCGTCGGATGGCTCGCCAGCAGATGGACGATGCCGACGCCCGGGACGTCGATCGGCACGTCCCAGTGGCTCTTCGACGAGAGCCGGAAGACGTTCCGCTCGGCGGCGTTGTAGTAGTTCGTGAGGTCGAGGTCGCCGTCGGTATCGTCGGGATCCGGCGGCAGCAGGGCGCCCGGCATGTCCTTCCAGAGGAATTGCTGGAAGGTCCGCGCCGACGGGCCGTCGATCGGATGCTTCGAGAGCACGATCATGCCGAACTTGCCCGGGAACTCGCCGAATCCGTAGGCATCCTCGGGATCGACGGTGTCGCCGTCGTTGTTCAGATCGAAGCCGGACGGAACGCCCGTGTTGACCGGCCCGATGAAGTGGTAGGCATAGGTCACGCCGGTCGTGTCCGGAGCCTGGGCGACGCCGAGGTAGTTCGCCTTGAAGTTCGCCACCGCGACCTCCATGGCGGCCTCGTCGTAGTTGCCGAAGGCGTCGTAGGAGACGTCGACCTCGTTGAGCAGCACCACGTCCGGGTTCGTCCGCTGGATGACCTCGGCGACCGCCTGGATCTGCGCGTCGGTGCCCGCAGCCAGCGCCGTCGCGAGGGCGCCGGCGGTCGTGCGGTTCATCGACGTGTTGAAGGTCGCGACACGCAGCTCGCCGACCTTGGCCGGGACGGCGAAGCTCGTGACCTCGACGGCGTCGACCTGGGTCGTCGTGACGAAGGTGCCGAGCGAGTCGGTGACGGTCAGGGCGACGCTGAAGAGGCCCGTCGCCGTGTAGGGATGCGTCGGGGCGCTCGCCGAGGAGACGCCGCCGTCACCGAACGTCCAGGCGTAGGTGTAGGGCGGAACGCCGCCCGAGATCGTCGGCGCGAAGCTCACCTCGCCGCCGCTGCGGGTGAACGTGAAGTTCGCCGTGAGCGCACCGCCGAGGGGCTGGACGCAGATCTCGTCGACGCCGATCCGCTTCGTCGTTCCGCCGCCGTTGCCGTCGGAGCGATAGCGGAAGGCGATCCGGACGTTCGGGCCGGACTCGGCGAAGCTCTGGCTCGTGGCGCCCACCCAGGCGTCGTTCGCCGAGCCGTTCAGGCCGAGCGGCGTGATGTCGGTCCAGACGGTGGTCGTCGGATCGCCCGTCCAGGCGTCGGTCACGAGCACTGCGAGCGGCTGCGCGTTCGTATCGTCGAAGCGCTCGTAGTAGTCGAACAGAACGGCCGTGCTCGGTCCCTCGACGAAGAGCTCCGGGCTGATCAGCCAGTCGTCCGCCGGCGTTCCGCCACTGGTTCCACCCGCAGCGGATCCGAAGTTGTTGTTCACGGCGCCCTGCAGCAGCGCGACCGTGTCGTAGTTCCAGCCGAGCGCCGAGCCCGCGTTGACGACGGTCCAGGGGCTCCCCGCATCGGCCTCGATCGAGGTGTCCTCGCCGCCGGCGAAGTCGAAGCCGCACTGGCCCTTGACGATCACGTCGTCGATCGTGACGCGCTTGCTCTGGCCCGCGGCGCCGCCGTTTCCGGTGTACTTGAAGGCGAGGTAGCCGCGGGCATCGACGGTATCGAGCGGGAAGGGGCCGACCTTGGTCAGCGTCGCGGTCGCCGAGGTATCCGTGTGGATCACGGTCCAGGTCGCGGCGTTCGGATCGCCGTGGACGAGCGGATCGTAGTCGGTCGAGACGAGCACCTGCGGCGAGGGCCCGCCGAAGGAGATCTGCGAGTCGTATTCGAGGATCTCGTCCTGGTGGAAGAGGAAGTTGATCGGGTTCGTCGTGATGAGCCAGTCTTCGGTCGGGCCGTTGCCCGCACCGAAGTTGTTGCCCTGGGCGGCGCCGGTCGAGCCGAAATCCCAGAGGACGTAGCTCCAGATCGAGTTGGGCTCGAGCACGTCGACGAAGCTGAACTTCCCGAGGCTGCTCGCGACGTTGAAGTTCTCCTCGAAGATCGTCGGAAGGAAGGAACCGGTCGTCGTGCCCGTCGCGACCGCGCTGTTCGCGCTGTTCGCGCTGTGGCCGTGGAGGTTGACCGCGGAGAGGCGGTAGTCGTAGGCGACGCTCGAGTCGAGACCGGCATCGACGTAGCTGTCGAAGCTGCCGGGGTACTCGGGCTCGACCACTTCCCAGGCGACGTCGCTCGAGCGCTTGCGCTCGATGCGGAAGAGCTTCGCATCGGCTTGCGGCGCCCACGAGAGGGTCAGCGAAGTCTCGGTCGCGCTGCCGACGGCGACGCCGGCCGGGATGCCCGGCGCCGTTCCGGGATCGGGCGAGTCGTTCCAGGCGATCAGCTCGGCGTCCATGCGGATGTCGGAGCTGGCATCGTTCTCCTGGTGGATCGAGACGGCGAGGACGTTCCCGGTCGCCTGAAGGCCGAGGCTCTCGGTGACGATCGGGACGTGCTTCCAATCGCGCTCCGCCGGCTCGTTGGCGGTGGCGAAGGTCGTGTTGGTCACCGTCGTCGCGTTCGACATGTTGAAGCGCGCGACCTCGATGCCGTTGATCGAGACGACGGCACCGTCGTCGATCTTCATGAAGAGATCGAGCAGCACGACGCCCGCCGGGCTCGCGAGATCGAACTCGCGGCGGAAGTAGGAAGCGGCCGGCCGGGGCGTCGGCGGCGCGACGACGTCGGAGGCGAGCACACCCGCCGATTCGCCGTAGCCGATCGGCGTCGGGAGCGGGCCCGTCGGGGTGCCGCTCGTCGTCGTGTTCCAGCCGGCGCCGGGCACGAATCCGACGTCGTTCCACGTCGATCCGGGATCGACGCCGTCGACGCGGTAGCTCCACGCGTCGCCGCTCGCAACGAGGCGCTCGCGCTCGACGTCCGCCCCGCGCGCGCCGAGATCGAGCAGCAGGAGCTGGCCGTGCTCGACGAGCTCGGAGGCGTTCGAGAGGCCGGTCGAGGCATGCACCTGCACCGACGCGGCGTACCAGCCCGCTCCGAGGACGTCCGCGAGGCTGATGATGCCCGACGACTCTTCGTTGGTCGTCAGGAAGCTCGCGCCGCCGAGGAAGAAGCGATCGGGATCGTGGGAGGCGACCTCTTCGATCAGGCCGGTCCCGAGATCGACCATCCAGATCTTCGAGAGGGGCGCATCGCCGCCGAGATCTTCCTGGACGAGCAGCTTCGGCTGCCCGCCGACGACGTCGAAGGCCACGTTGTCGAGGCTGCCGAGGCGATTCTCGGGGCCGTCGTGGAGGAGCGTGAGCGTGCCGCCGAGCGCGGGGTTCGCGATGCTCGTGAATTCGACCTGCCAGATGCGGGTCGGTGCGTTGATGCCGTTCGAGGCCGTTCCCTTCGTCACGAAATAGAAGCGGTTCTCGAAGCCCGGGCGCGTATCCCACGCGCCGTCCTCGGGGCCACCCATCTTCAGGCTCGCAAAGTTTTGGCCGGGCTGGACGGGCGTCAGCGTGTCGGCGCCGCGGGCGGTCGTGTCTGCGCCGTTGATCGGGCGATCGCCCGCGGTTCCGATCAGCTTCAGCGCGAAGGGCTCGCTCGTGCCGACGGCGTTCGCGATGACGTTGTCGAGCTCGAAGGGCTTGCCGACGACGGCGAGCGCATGGAGGTCACCGCCGACGAGACCGGCCTTCTCGACATCCGTTCCCGTGTTCTGCTTGCTGCCGACGTAGACGTAGATCTCGCCGTTCGTGTCGTCGTCGGTGAGGATCGCGACCGTCGTGTCCTGGGCGAAGGGAGAGAGCAGGACGTTCTCGAAGTTGGCGAAGCCGAGATGCTCGAGGTGATAGCTGTTGCCGGCGTCCGGTCCGGTGACGACATGGGCGAGCGCGCGACCGCCGCTCGTCTCTTCGCCGTTCAGGTAGAGGATCTCCTGGGTTCCGAGCCCGGAGCCCGGATTGAAGAGCGCCGTCGGGGCGGGCAGATCCGCGGAGCAGAGCCGATCGAAGGCCGTCGAAGCGGGCACGAACGTGCTCAGCCCCTCGTTCCAGTCGAAATACTGCTGGATCAGGTCGGCGCCCTCGACGACTTCGTGCGTCGTTTTGTCGACCTTCCACTTCGAGACGAACGCGCCGGCGTTGCCGTGGTCGCGGACGATGCCCTGGCTGTTCACGAGCTCGTGGTTGACGAGCAGATAGAAGAAGCCGGGCTCCGCGGGGGTGAGATCGTCGCCGTCGATGACGCCGAGGCCGTCGGGGATGCCGACGAGGCGCGTCGTGCCGCCGCCGGCACGGGGAATCGTTCCGTCGTCCACCGTCAGGATCGACTCGATCGTGACGCCCGGCAGGTCCGAGACCAGGTAGGGCGAAGTCGTCGTCGACGGGCTCGTCGTCTGCGCGACCGCCATCGTCGCCGAGAGCGCCAGGGCCGCGGCGGTGAACACACCCGGGATCGATCGAAGCAGCCCGTGGAAGGAGGGAATCATCGTGTTCCTCTTCATCATCCCGGTTTCGCGCTCCGCTTCGGCGGGGCCAGGACGGCCGTGCTCGAAGATCGAATGAATCGCTGCACCGAGGGTTTCGGATGGCCGAGCGTTCGGCAGACGGATGCCGATCGGCCGGGATTCTGTCCGAGTCGAATGACGAACCGGTTGCAGCCGCGCAGAAATTGCGAGCGCTTCGTGTGATCCGAACGCGCGGATTCGTGCGACGACTGTCTGCGGAGCGCCGCACGCGCTCGATCATCGCGGGATAGATTGATCCGCGGGAAGGGGACGCTCGGCTTCGTCGCGAGCGGCTCGGCGCAGGGCCATGGCCCGCCCGTACCGCCGCGAAGAACGCTTCGATCCCGACCCAGCCACGTCCACCATTCTTCCGCTCCGCCCCCGGAGCACGAGGTCGGGAACATGAAACGCGTTCAGTCGATCAAGCTCATTCCGCACGTCCTGCTCGGACTCGCGACGCTCGCCTTCGGCGCGATGTCGGCCTCCGCGCAGCAGACGATCGTTCAGTACGGCTCTGCGAACACGACGTCGCTCGCCCCGGTCGTCGTCGACGGCGCCGTCTCTGCGACGAACCTGGATGCCGGCGTAGGCCTCGGCCTCAACTCCGGCTCGACCTTCAACTTCAACAGCTGGGATACGTCCAGCACTTCGTTCGAGGACGCGCTGGCCGCGAACGACGTCTGGACCTTCGGCTTCTCGATCACCGACGCGACCTCGATCGTCGACCTCACGACCATGGACATCCGCCTCGATCGCTCGGGCACCGGCCCCGACGACTTCGAGATCCGCGCCTCCGTCAACGGCGGCACGGCGACCTCGCTGCTCGTCGGCGACTTCGCGGGCGGCTCGCTCGGCGTCAATTTCCTCGGCGTGGATCTCTCGAGCCTCTCGGGCCTCTCCCTCGGCGACAGCGTGCTCTTCACCCTCGCCGCCTGGAACGCGACCTCCGCGGCGGGCACCTTCGACCTCGAGACGATCACCTTCCCCGGCGGCACCGATGGACTCACCATCCGCGGCAACGTCAGCGTGATCCCCGAGCCGACGACCGCCCTGCTCTTCGCCCTCGGCCTCGGCGGCCTCGCGTCGATCCGCCCCAGGAGCGAAGCCGCCCGCGGCTGATCGCGTCCCCCCTGCCAGGATTCGCGAGAGAGCGACCTACCCCGCCCGCCTCTCTCTCGTGAACGGCAGGTTCCCGGCCCGGAATCGGATCGAGACGATCCGGTTCCGGGCCCTTTCTCTTCGATCGGAGATGGCAGCAGGCCGCGCGTTCGAGCCGGACCCGGCGGGCGTCAATCGCCCTGACGCGCCTCGTCGGATTCGCGGCGGAGTCGGCCTCTTCGTCCGAATCCCGCCAACGCCAGCGCCCCAATCCCGACTGCGATCGCCATACCCGGCTCCGGCAGCGGCGCATAACGCACCGTGAGCCGCGGCCCGGCGATCGCCGAGTCGTTCGGGACGACGGGGGTTCGCAGCCGTTGAAGCTCGCCGAAGATCGGCACGTCGTCGACGTCGAATCCCGTGCGGACGCCGAGCCCCGTCGTCCCCTGATCGTCGATCCAGGAGAGCCCCGCCGCGTTCAGCTCGAATGCAAAGGGAGCCCCTGCGACGAGCGAGTCGCCCGCATCAATACGCGGCGCGCCCTCGACGGGCAGGTCGACGGGGACGAAGGCGCCATAGTCGGCGAGCGAGCGGGTCAGCGGATCGGGGTCGAAGGTCTGGACGAGGACGAGCTGGTCGGCGCTGTCGGGATGAGAATTCTCATAGGGATCCCAGAAGAGATCGAGCTTCAGGTCGAGGGTCGCCGAGGCGATCTCCGCCCCGTCGGGCAGGGGCGAGGTATCGAACGGGAGAGCAGGCGCGTCACGATCGAGTTCGTCGTTCCGGAGAAGTTCTGGGTGGTTCCGAAGCTTCCGCGAGATGGGTCGTCAGGAGGACGCCGCGGCTCTGGGTGAGTCCAGTGCCGGCGGGCCACGTCCGGGCGGAGGCCAGATCGGTCGAATTCTTGTAGATGCCCATGTCGCTCGGGCCGATCGCCGGAAAGGTCGCGACGCAGAGCTGGGCACCGTCGTCGAAGGCGTGCCCATCGGCGCACTGCGCCGGCCCGCATGCGCTCGTATCGAATTCGCAGCTCGCGCTGCAGGCGAGCGTTCCGCCCGTGAAGCCGATCGACGCACAGGTCTCGCCGGCGAGATCCGCGCCGTCGCACGCCTCGAAGAGCGCGGGGTCGATCGCCGCATTGCCGCAGGACTGCGCGCGCGTCACGCGCACCTCGAGCTGATCCCCGACGACGCCCAGCGTCTCGATCGTGATGCCGTGGACCGGATCGACGAAGCTCTGGCCGATCTCGAGCAGGACGTCGTTCGAGTCGGCCTGCTCCGGCACGGCGCTGCCCGGCTTCGCGTCGAGGAGCGTCGAGGCTCCGGTCACGGAAGCGCGGGCGGGCTTGTAGTGGGTGTCGAGATGGAGCATCGCCCCGTCGGTCGCGAGCTCGGGGAATCCCGCGTCGAAGCCGATCGGCTTGCGGTAGCTGACGTAGAGGAGCTCGGCCTCCTTGTAGTCGTCGATCGGCCAGTGGGCGGGCATGCGGAGGACCTTGATGCCGCCGCTCGGGGCCGTTTCGTAGGGCTCGAGCAGAAAGGTTCCGCCCGGGCCGTCGACGTCGACGAGCTCGGCCTGGAGCCAGTCGAGCGCCCATTTATCGGGCGGAGCGAGATGACCGGCCGTCGCGAACTCGCCCATCACGCTGTAGCGATCGGCGCCGAGGCGGTTGCAGCCCGGACCGACGACCGCGGTGCCGCAGTCGAGGTCGTTCGCGTGTTGCAGGCCGTAGAGACTGTGGCCGAGCTCGTGGGCGGCGAGCTGGGAGATGCTCAGCGTCGGACCGTTCAGGACGACCCGCGAGAACGACACCACCCCCTCGTCGGAGCTCCAGTCGACCTTGCCGAGCGTGGAAATGCCGACGAAGCCGCAGGCCGGGTTGCTCGGGATGACGACGATCCAGCGGTCGATCTGCGAGAAGTCGATCAGCGGATCGAGCTCGTCGATCAGCTGCTGCGTGCCGGCATCGCCCGGGAGCAGACAGGTCGAATCGGCGTAGCTCGCCGAGACCCAGTCCATCACGCTGCCCGTGAGCCACGCACGGCCATAGGAGACCTCCCGGATCCAGGAAGCGGCGGAGGTCGGATTCGATTCGTCGAGGATCGCCGCATCGAGGTCGGCGGCGAGCAGGGGCGTCGTCGGATCGTTCGTGAAGTTCACGAGGGAGACGAGCGTGCGCTGCTCGCCGAGCGCCTCGGTCGTCGGCGGCGGCGGCTCGAACCCCGCGGCGGCGGCGGGGCCTTCTCCCTCGCTCGCCGCGCCGAACGGCGAGAGCGGCTCGCCCGACGAGGACGAAGACGCAGAAGGATCGGGGACGGAGCGCGTGAAGGTCTCGATCCGGCCGTCGCCTGCGGCGCCGCCTTCGGCGATCTGCGAGAACGTCTGCTCGGCGGCGGCGAGGTGACCGGGCGTGATCGCGACGAGCGCGAGCACGAGAACGACGAGGGGCTCGGGGAGCCTCGAGCACTTGGGCGGCATCGTGCCACCCTAGGCCAGGCGATTCCGGGGGGCCACCAGGCCCGATCGCGTGCCGAGCCATTTGCGCACGAGCTGCGAACGAGACGCGATCGGGAGCAGACGCGCCCGAACCGCGACGCCCGCCGCACGGCACCGGATCCAGACGATCCGGCGCCGCACGACGCGCGGCCCGAGCTCACGCTATTCGATCTCGTTCACGGACGTCGAGACCCAGCGATTGATCATCGGCAGATCGAGTCCGGCCGCTCGGCGATCGTTGTCGAGCAGCGAGCGGCCTCCGAAGAGCAGCCGGAATCCGAGCCGGAGCTCGTGGACCTCCGGCGAGTCGGTCTCGTTGGTCGCCTGGAAATCGTAGCCGTCGTAGGCGAGCGAGATGCCCACCGGCCCGGGAAGACAATCGCAATGGGCGAACCGTTCGACCTTCACGCCCCAGCCGATCAGCTCGAGGTTGCCGTCCCCGCCGCTGCCGTTCGGGCGATCGCCGCGCAGATAGCTCAGCTCCGCCGAGACCTTGCCGTTCGGCTGATAGTAGTAGCCGGCGACCGCGCGGCCGAAGCCCGCATCCTCGATCGTCTCGCGAAACTGGTCCTCGCCATCGAGGTATCCAGCCTGGCCGTGGAAGGTCCACGCGTTCCAGTAGAGCTGAGCCTCCGCGCCCGCGAAATAGAAGGCGAGCAGATCGGAGTCGTCGCCGTCGTCGAAGGTCATGCCCCCGCCGCCGAACACGCCGACGAGATAGGCCGAGGGATCGCGGTGGCTCAGATGGCCGGCGAAGGTCAGATCACCGGTGGTCTTGTCGTCGTCCGTCGACTCGTTGAGGGGACGCTCGCCGATCACGTCCACCTGAAAGCTGTTCCAGTCCAGGAACGGGATCGACACGGCGCCGCGACCCCGTACCAGGCCGTTGCTGGCCTGCGGGATGTCGACTTCGTCGCCCTCGAGGTGGAGGAAGCCGAAGTCGATTCCGGCCGTGCCTCCGAGGCGCAGCGCCGGCTCCGAGAGCGCCGCGGACGGCGCGTCCGGCGTGGCCTCCTCGGCCCCCGCGGCCCCCGCCAACACGACGGCGAACGCGACGCTGGCAGCGACTCCGAGCTGCGCCGACTTCATGTACTTTCGATCGATCATCCCGGCTCCTTCTCTCTTCGAGTTCGTCGAGTCCGACGTGGAGGAACCATCGTGATCTGGAAGAACCGCTTGAGACGAGATGAGCCGAATGGAGCGCAACAGGCTGCGCTGCTCGGGGGATACTCCGAGCAGATCCCGGTGCGACGCGGGAGGAGCGAGGCGGAGCGTCGCGAATGCGCGCGGCGCCGATCGGCCGCGCGTGGCGTCGCCTCCGCTCAGACGTTCGCAGACTGCAGCAGCCGCTCCGGCGCGAGTCGCGCGTTGGCGCGCGAGGCCGTGTCCGGCTCTTGATAGTTGAACGTCGAAGCGTCGGCCGCTTCCCAGGCGCGCGCGAGGCTCGCGGGCAGCGGCTCGCGCAGGAGCGCCCCCGGCGCGAGGTATTCGAAGATGTCGCCGTAGTGGCGGATCTCGAGCTGAGAGATGCGACGCATGACGTGCCAGGGGCGCAGCTCCGAGGGCTTCGCGAGCCCCGCGGCGCTCATCAGATCGACGGCCGCACGGATCGTCTCGCGGTGGTAGCGCGCGACCCGCTTCGACTTCTCTTCCGGAACGAGGCCGACGGTGAGCGCCGGGTTCTGGGTCGCGATGCCGACGGGACACTCGTTCGTGTTGCATTTGCGCGCCTGGATGCAGCCCATCGCGAGCATCATCGGGCGCGCGGCGTTGCAGGTATCGGCGCCGAGGGCGAGGGTGCGCGCGAGGGTGAATCCGCTCGAAACCTTGCCCGAGGCGACGATGCGGATCTGGTCGCGCAGGCCGATGCCGATGAGGGCGTTGTGGACGAAGGTCAGCCCCTCGAGCAGCGGCATGCCGAGGCTGTTCGAGAACTCGAAGGGCGCGGCGCCGGTGCCGCCTTCGCCGCCGTCGACCGTGATGAAATCGGGGACGATGCCCGTCTCCAGCATCGCCTTGCAGACGGAGAGGAACTCGCGGCGCTTGCCGAGGCAGAGCTTGAAGCCGACGGGCTTGCCGCCGGAGAGCTCGCGCAGCTGGGCGACGAATTCGAGCAGGCCGATCGGGGTCGAGAAGGCCGTATGTGCGGGGGGCGAGTTCACGTCCTTGCCCATCACGACGCCGCGGATCTCGGCGATCTCGGGCGTGATCTTCTTCGCGGGCAGGATGCCGCCGTGACCCGGCTTCGCACCCTGGGAGATCTTGATCTCGATCATCTTGACTTCGTCGCGCGTCGCGCGCGCCGCGAAGGCCTCGGGATCGAAGCGGCCGTCGGGCGTGCGGCAGCCGAAATAGCCGGTGCCGATCTGCCAGATGAGATCGCCGCCCTGCAGATGCGCGGGGGAGATCGAGCCCTCGCCCGTGTTGTGGGCGAATCCGCCTTCCTTCGCGGCGCGGTTGAGCGCCTTGACCGCCGCCGCGGAAAGCGCGCCGTAGCTCATGGCCGAGACGTTGAAGATCGAGGCCGCGTACGGCTTGGTGCAGCGCCCTTCGCCGAACATCACGCGCGGCTCGTGATCCTCGGGCTCGACGGGCATCATCGAATGGTTGATCCATTCGTAGCCCGTCTCGTAGACGTCGCGCTGGGTTCCGAAGGGCAGCGAATCGACGGCGCCCTTCGCGCGTTGGTAGATGAGCGAACGCTCTTCGCGATTGAAGGGCCGGCCCTCGATGTTGTTCTCGACGAAGTACTGCTGGATCTCGGGCCGGATCGCCTCGAAGAGGTAGCGCGCGTGCCCGATGACGGGGAAGTTGCGCCGGACCGACTGCCTCGTCTGCAACATGTCGACGATCCCGAGCAGCACGATCGGGCCGACGAGCAGCATCCCGTACCAGGCGGCGGGCCAGACGTAGCTGAGACCGGCGATGACCGTGATCGCGACCGCCGCCGTCGTGCCGAAGATGACGCGGGCCGAGACGCCGCCGCTGAAGAGCCTGCGGATCGAGAGCAGCGAGAGCGGGCCGACGACGAGGAACGCGAAGAGCGCCGGCGGCCATTGCAGCCCGAGCGCGACGAGACTCGAGAAGAGGATGATGTTCAGCGTGACCAGGATCGCGTTCATTTCGACTCCCTCGCGCCTGCACGGCCCGACCGATCGCACATCGGCCGGACCGAAGCTTCATCCGACCTTCTTCTCGCCTGCTCGGGCAACCACCGGACGGGCGGATCGGGCTTCGGCCCCAGCCGGCGCGATCGGCGTGCCGCATCCGGGGCTCGCCGGCACCCGGCCCGAGCGGCGCGATCGGCAAGAGCGGCCCGAACAGCCCCTCACCCGAGCCGATGCGTCTTCGCCATCTCCTCGAGGAAGCGGATCACCGCGTCCTCCGCGCTCTGCTCCCGCTTCCCGGCCATGTCCTGGAATCCGCGCATCAGGACGAGCCGATCGACACCCAGATCCTCGAAGCGCTTCGCCGTATCCGCATCGACGGGGCCCGGCGGCGTCACGCTGATCTCGAGCTTCCCGAGCGACGCCGGCCGCTCGACCCGCTTCGCCGTCTCGCGCAGCCCCTCGATCATCTTCGCCGTGCCGGCGACGTCCTGGAAGAAGCCGTACCAGCCATTGCCCTGGGCGACGGCCCGCCGCAGCGCCGGCGGCGACATGCCGCCCACGTGGATCGGCGGATGCGGCTTCTGGACCGGCAGCGGCCGGGACTGGATGCCCGAGAACTTCGTGAAGCGGCCGTCGAAGACCGGCTGCTCGGAGGTCCAGAGCGTGCGCAGGACTTCGATGTGCTCCGACGCGCGCGGGCCGCGCTCCTCGAACGGGATGCCGAGGGCATCGAACTCGCCCTTCACGTAGCCGACGCCGACACCGACGAGCAGCCGCCCCTTCGAGAGCACGTCGATCCCGGCCAGCTCCTTCGCGAGCACGATCGGCTCGCGCTGGGCGATCAGGATGATGCCCGAGCCGATCTTGATCGTCTTCGTCTTCGCCGCCGCGAAGGCGAGGCTCGCGATCGTATCGACGAAGGGCGAGAGCGGCGGAACCGGCGACGGCGGCTGATGGGGATCGACGAGCACGACGTGCTCGCCGGTCCAGATGGATTCGAAGGCGAGCTGCTCCGCCGTGACGACGAGGCGCTCGATCGCGTCGGGATGATCGAAGGTGCCGAGGTTGAGACCGAAATAACCGAATTTCATGGAATGCTCCCTCCGATCGGGTTCGCTGCGCCCCCGTTCAGCCCATCACGACGTCGGCGATCTTCTTCAGCGCCTCCGGGTTCGGCGCATGCACGAGCAGCGTGCGCGCCTTGCTCTCCTTCCAGGCCGCGAGCCGATCGCGGATGCGCTCCCTCGAGCCGACGAGCGCGATGTCGTCGATGAACGCGTTGGGCACGGCGGCGATCGCCTCGCCGCGCTTCCCCTCGAAGAAGAGGTCCTGGATCTTCTGCGCCTCGGCCGGATAGCCCATGCGGCCCATCAGCTCCTTGTGGAAGTTGCGGTCCTTGGCGCCCATGCCGCCGATGTAGAAGCCGAGCGCCGGGCGCATCGCGTCGTAGGCGGCGTTCAGATCGTCGGTGACGTTGATCGTGACGGGGACGACGATGTCGAAGTCGGGCTTCGCATGGACGAGCGAGTCCGCATACACCTCTTCGCGCGTCGGCGCGTACCAGAGCGGGATCCAGCCATCGCAGATCTCGGCGGCGAGGGCGACGTTCTTCGGGCCTTCGGCGCCGAGGTAGATCGGCAGATCGGCGCGCAGCGGATGCGTGATGGACTTGAGCGGCTTGCCCATGCCCCAGGCGCCCTCGCCGAAATAGGGGATCGGATAATGGGGCCCGTCGTTCTTGACGGGCTGCTCGCGGCGCAGGACCTGGCGGATGATGTCGACGTATTCGCGGGTGCGCGCGAGCGGCTTGTCGAAGGGGCGGCCGTACCAGCCCTCGACGACCTGCGGGCCGGAGACGCCGAGGCCGAGGATGACGCGGCCCTTCGTCAGATGGTCGAGGGTCAGGGCGTGCATCGCGGTCGAGGTCGGCGTGCGCCCGGAGATCTGAACGATCGAGGTGCCGAGCTTGATCTTCTTCGTATGCGCCCCGATCCAGGTGAGCGGCGTGAAGGCGTCCGAGCCCCAGGCTTCGGCGGTCCAGGCGGAATCGAAGCCGAGCGCCTCGGCGGCCTGCGCAATCTCGACGAAGTTGGGATGGGGCTGAGCGGGCCAGTAGCCGAACATGACGCCGAAACGGAGGGAGGGGGACGTGCTCACGCGAAGAGCTCCTGTGGATCGCCCCGGAAATGAGGCCGCCCGAGCATAGCCGGACGCCCCGCGGCGGGCCCGGGCGCGGCACCCCGTGCTCCCCCCTGCCTCGACCGGCTCGACACCGCTCGGCTAGCGTCGCCCGATGGACGCGCGACTCGCCAGGCTGCTCGACCGGCAGGAGATCGAGCAGGTCATCCACCGCTATTGCCGCGGCATCGACCGGCGCGATCTCGCCCTCGTCCGCGCCTGCTACCACGACGACGCGACCGACCGCCACGGCAGCTTCTTCGGCAGCGCCGACGAATACGTCGCCTGGGTCGACGGCCTGCTCGCCCGCTACCGCTTCACGACCCATTCCCTGAATCAGATCACGATCGAATTCGGCGACGCCCCCGACCTCGCCGCCGCCGAGAGCTACGGCCTCTCGGTCCACCGCGGCGATCCCGCGAAGCCCCATCAGAACCTCGCCACCGCCTTCCGCTACCTCGACCGCTTCGAGCGCCGCGCCGGCGCCTGGAAGATCGCAAGCCGCGTCGCGATCGGGGAATGGTCGCTGCAGATCCCGGCGGAGGCCTGGTGGGACGTTCCGGAGAGTCATGCGGCGAGCGCACGCGACGCGAGCGATCCGCTCTACGCGCTGCTCGCGGCCGTCGCTGGACGGCGCGGCGCCGGAAGAGAATGAAGAGCGAAGGAGAAACGATGACGCGGGCGACGCTGCAGGTTTCGAAGCGGGATTCGATCGGGCGCATCCTGCTGGACCGCCCCGAGAAGCGCAACGCGATCGACACCGCCATGGCGCGCGAGCTCGCGGACGTGCTCGACGATTTCGAGGCGGACGGCGAGGTTCGCGCCGTCCTGATCCGCGGGGCCGGTGGAAATTTCTGCTCCGGCGGCGACCTCGCGCCGGCGCCCGGGCCCGAGGGCCGGCGGCCGGGATCGCCCGCCTCGGTGACCCTCGACGTCATGAACCGGGTCTACGGCCGCGCGATCCGCACGCTCCACGATCATCCCAAGCCCGTCGTCGCCCTCGTCGAAGGCGTCGCAGCCGGCGCCGGCGCGAACCTCGCATTCGCCTGCGATCTCGTCTACGCGACGCCGACCGCGCGCTTCTGCGAGATCTTCGTGCGGCGCGGCCTCTCGCTCGACTGCGGCGGATCCTGGCTGCTGCCGCGTCTCGTCGGTCTGCAGCGGGCGAAGGAGATCGCGTTCTTCGGCGACTGGCTGTCGGCCGGGACTGCTCGGGAGTACGGGCTCGTGAACGCGCTCTACGAGGAAGGTGAGATCGAATCCGCCGTCGACGCGAAGCTCGCGGCCCTCGCCGAGCGCGCGCCGATCGCGCTCGCCCAGATCAAGCAATCACTCCATCGCGCGAGCGCGCTCTCGATGACCGAGGCGCTCCAGATCGAAGCCGTCGCCCAGGCCGCCTGCACGGCGACGGAAGACACGGCCGAAGGCATGCGCGCCTTCGTCGAAAAGCGGAGTCCGAGATTCACTGGGCGTTAGTCGACCGCATGCCGGCCACGAGGCGCGGACGGCGATCAGCGCACGCCGCCGCTGCGCTGCAGCTGCTCGCGCTGCACGGCGAGCGAGATGCGCTGGAGCGTCGCGAGGAAGACCTTCGCATGGGGATCCTTCTCGATCGCACGCAGCCCGTAGCGGAGCCGCCCGCTCTCGAGCTCCCGGAAGCTCTGGATCGAGACGAGGCCGTGACAGGCCTCCTCGCCGTGGCGAACGGAGACGTCGAGGACCTGACCGATCGTGTACTGCTGGTCGGCGAGCACCGCGAAGCCGGTCGCGCTCAGGTCCTGCACCTGGAGGTTCATCTCTTCGCCCATGACGGCCTGGATGCCGGCAGAGATCGTGCTGACGCGGTAGTTCTGACGGGCCTCGGCAGAGATCGGATCGCCGATCGGCTCGAGCGTGAAGACGGGACCTTCCTTCGCACCTTCGGCCGCCGGGTCGATCGGCGCGCCGTGCGCATCGATCGACACGATCCGGCCGATCTGCTGCATGAACTCGCGCTTCGCAGTGAAGTACATCAGCACTTCCTGCTCGAGCTCGAAGGCGAAGGGCTCGCCGACGAAGCGAACCGAGACCGAATCATCCGCGATGGCGATCACGACGGAGCGGCGCAGGCGGCGCGTGCTCACCGTCGGTTCCTGAAAGAGAACGTCGTTGCCCAACTTCAACACGAGCAGCTCCTTGGCATTCGACGGGACTATCGGTCGCTTCTTCCCGAGACCCGAGTAGGGCAAACCACGCTGTCCGCGAATTAATCGAAAATGGTGATTTCTCCCGAGGCGCTTCCGCTCCCCACCTCTCTCCCGCAAGGCCGGTTCGAGCACGGCTTCGTCTTCGGCGAAGCGCGGCCCTTCGCTCAATGCCATGCCGCGACGCTCGCCCTGCGCCGCGACGGAACGCTGCTCGTCGCCTTCTTCGCGGGCCCGTACGAAGGCCACGACGACGTCGCGATCTGGATTGCCGAATGCCCGGCGTCCGCGCCCGCTCGCTTCGGCGCGCCGCGCATCGCGGCGAAGGTCGCGCCCGTCGCGCATTGGAATCCCGTCCTCTATTCCCTCGGCACGCAGGCGGGCGAGCCCGATGGGCCCGAGACGATCGCGCTGCAATGGAAGGTCGGCCGGAGCATCCGCCGCTGGACGACGTGGCTCGCCTGCTCGCACGATGGGGGACGCCGCTTCGAAGCGCCGGCGCCGCTCGTTCCGGGCGATCGCAGCGGCGGCCGGGGCGCGGTCCGCAGCAAGCCGATCCGTCTCGCGTCGGGCGACTGGCTCGCGGGGGCGTCGCGCGAGACGCGCTGGCGTTGGGACGCGTTCGTCGATCGCAGCCCGGACGGGATCGGCGGCTGGGTCGCGAGCGCGCCGATCGCGCGGGACCGCGGGCGCTTCCGGGGCAAGGGGCTCATCCAGCCCGCGCTCTGGGAGTCCGCGCCCGGCCGTGTCCACGCGCTGATGCGCACCACGGATGGACGCATCCATCGCAGCGACTCCGACGACGACGGGCGCACCTGGTCGACCGCCCGGCCGATCGACGTCCCGAACAACAACAGCGCGCTCGACGTCGCGCGCCTCGCCGACGGAACGCTCGCCCTCGCCTGCAACCCCGTCCCCGGCAACTGGGCGCCGCGCACGCCTCTCTCGCTGCTGTTCTCCCGGGACGAAGGCGCGTCCTGGCCCTGGCGCATCGACGTCGAGACGGGCCCCGGCGAGTTCTCCTATCCGGCCCTGATCGCCTCGGGCGAGGGCCTCGCCCTCTGCTACACCTGGAACCGCCGCCGCATCGCCTTTCTTCGCATCCCGGATCTGGCCCGTGTCCTCGATGCCCGGCCCACCGATTGATGCCGATCCTGCCCACGCACGCTGGACCGGCGCTCTGAAGGAGCTCCCCATGACGACACGATTCGGATTCGATTCGACCGCCGAAGAGGTCGCCCGCGACATCGACCTCTCGGGCAAGACCGCCGTCGTGACCGGCGTCTCCGCCGGTCTCGGCATCGAGACGGCCCGCGTGCTCGCGAGCCGCGGCGCAAGGGTCGTCTGCGTCGCGCGCGACAAGGAGAAGACGGAGAAGGCGGTCGCGGGCCTGCGCGCCGCCGAGCCGAAGGGCGAGTTCGAGATCGCGCTGCTCGATCTCTCGGATCTCGACTCCGTCCGCCGCGGCGCGGACGACATCGCGAAGCGCTTCCCGAAGATCCATCTGCTCATCAACAACGCCGGCGTCATGGCCTGCCCGCTCTCGCGCACGAAGCAGGGCCTCGATCTCCAGCTCGGCACCAATCATCTCGGCCACTACGTGCTGACCACGCGCCTGCTGCCCAACATCCTCGCCGCCGCGCCCGCGCGCATCATCAACCTCTCGAGCGGCGGCCATCGCATGTCGCCCTTCCGCGCCGAGGATCCGCTCTTCGAAAAGGAGCCCTACGACAAATGGGCCGCCTACGGCCAGGCGAAGACGGCGAACGTGCTCTTCAGCGTGTTCCTCGACGACCGCTACAAGGACCGCGGCATCCGCTCCTTCGGCGTGCATCCCGGCGCGATCCACACCGAGCTCGGGCGACACCTCTCGCAGGACGACTTCAAGGCGATGATGGGCAAGCGACCGCAGGCCGAGCCGATGAAGTTCAAGCAGGTGCCGCAGGGCGCCGCGACCTCCGTCTGGGCGGCGACGGCGCCGGAGCTCGACGGCAAGGGCGGCGTCTACTGCGAGGACTGCGGCATCGCGGAGCCCATCAAATCACCGAGCGCCTCGATCGGCGTCATGCCCTGGGCGCTGGATCGCGAGGCGGCAAAGCAGCTGATCGCGCTGAGCGAGCAGTGGTCGGGCGAAAAGCTGCCGGCTTGAGCGGGCCGGGCCGGCGCGCCCGGCACGCGCCCCACACACGGCAATGACGCTTCGCATCGCCCTCAAGGTCGTGCCCGGGTCGACGCGCGAGGGCATCGCCGGCTGGCTCGGCGATGCCCTGAAGGTTCGGGTGCGCGCGCCGGCGGAGGCAGGGCGCGCGAATGCGGCGGTCGTGCGCGTCGTCGCCGCGGCGCTCGGGCTGGCGCCGGGGGCGGTGCGCATCGTCGCGGGCGGCGCTTCGCCGAAAAAGATGCTCGAGATCGAGGGTCTCGATCTCGCGGCGCTGCGCGCGCGGATCGACGCGATCCTCGCCCCTCCCTGACGACGCGGCCGCGGGGCGGCGAGACGAGGGCCGCGCTGCCGCGTCATGCCTCCCGCGCGAACAGTTCGCGCAGCGCGACTCTCGTCTCGTCGCTCCCGCCGGCCGCCTCGTCGATCGCAGTGAGCCGCAGCTCGTGGACCCCGACGAGCCAGAGCGCGTCTTCTGGAAGCGCCTCGAGCGGCGGCCCGTTTTCGAGATTGAGCGGGCAGATGTCGCGCCGCTCTTCGAGCTCGCCCGCCTCGTCCTCGAAGTGGATCTGGAGGGGAAGGCCCTGCGAGCGGCAGACGAGCGGGCGTTCGGCGTAGATGCGACAGGCCCCCTCGGCGTCGAGGAAGGCGCAGGCGCCGAGGGGATGCGGCGCGCCTTCGGCGAGCAGCGCGGGGTGCGCGCGGCGAATCCGCTCGGCCTCGACCCGAGTCACGGTCAAGTCGTCGACACAACAGCCATGGCAGCCGCGCCGACACTGGAGACGGTCGGCATGGCGGAGCGCGAGGACCTGCGCGGCGGCGGCGACCTCGGCGTGGAGTGCAGCGAGCAAGCGAAGCGCTCCGCCGCTCTCGAAAACGTCTTCGGGCTTCCGCGTCATCGACTCCATCGCTCCTGCCTCCGTGTCGGACCAATGTCCTCGGAGTGATCGTATCCTGATCCAGTGGAACGTTACTCTGAACCGTCCCGGCCCCGGTTTTGGACCCGACCAGGCACATGCCGCGAGCGCGAGGCTCTTTCGGGCCGTATCGGGTCTTCTTCACGAGCTTCGACTGCACCGAGCCGCCCCACGTCCATGTGGAACGAGACGGTTCGAGGTGTAAGTTCTGGCTGAATCCGCCGATCCTGGCCCGCAACGTCGGCTTTCGCGCGAACGAGCTCGGCCGGATCGAGCGGCTGATTCTGCGAAATCGCGACTCGCTCATGGAGCTCTGGAATGCGCACTGCCACCCGAGATGAGCCGCTCATCGAGAGCCTGGAAGTATCGGACCGCGCGATCCTGGTCCGCCTGGTCGACGGCCGCGCCCTCTCCATTCCCCTCGAATGGTCGTGGCGCCTGTCGAACGCAACGCCCGCAGAGCGCGCGAACTTCTCGATCTCGGGGGGCGGAGCGTTCGTCCACTGGCCCGACCTCGACGAAGACCTGAGCGCACAGGGGATGCTGACGGGCACGCCTGCGCCTCGACCGGAGGCTGACGGATCCCCCGCCTCTCTTGCGAAGAGTCGGATCCGCGTGGCTCGAAAGGGACACGAGCCCCCCCGAAAACGCAGCGCGTCCGACTGATCGATGATGGCGCCGACGATCCGCCCCTACGACCCCGCCCGCGACCGCGCCGCCGTGCGCGCCTGCGTCGTCGCGCTGCAGGACTTCGAGCGCGCCCTCGAGCCCTCGCTGCGCCCGAGCGAGGCCATGGCGGACGCCTATCTCGACCACATCCTCGAGCGCGCGGCTGCCTGGTCGGGCCTCATCCTGGTCGCGGAACTCGCGGACGCGCTGATCGGCTTCGTCGCGGTGCTGGGCCGGGTCCCGCCCGATGCCCCCGACGACGAGCCCGCGCTCCGCGGCTACGTCTCCGATCTCGTCGTCCTGCCCGACCATCGCGGCCAGGGGCTCGGGCGACGCCTGCTCGAAGAAGCCGAAGGATTCGTGCGTTCGCTCGGTACGAAGCGCCTCGACATCGGGGTGCTTTCGAAGAATGCGGGGGCGGCGCGGCTCTACCGCGATTTCGGATTCGAGGATTTCCGGATCCAGCTGACGAAGTGGCTGGAATGACGGACCGAACGCCCCTGCTGCTCGCCGGCTCCGCCGTGCTGCTCGCCCTGCTCGTCGTCTCCGGCCTCGAGCCCTTCGACCGCGTGACCTGGATCGCCGAGGTGGCGCCCGTGGTGATCGCCTGGCCGATCCTCGCGGCGACCCATCGGCGTTTCCCGCTGACGACCCTCGTCTACGTCCTCCTCTTCGTCCACGGCGTGATCCTGATCTACGGCGGGGCCTACAGCTATGCGCGCGTCCCGCTCGGCTTCGAGATCGCCGAGCTCTTCGAGCTCGAGCGCAATCCGTACGACAAGATCGGCCATTTCGCGCAGGGCTTCGTGCCCGCGCTGCTCGCGCGCGAGATCCTGATCCGCGGGGCCTACGTGAACGGTCGCCGCATGCTCGCGTTCCTGGTCGTCTGCTTCGTACTCGCGGTCAGCGCGGCCTACGAGCTGATCGAATGGGCGGCGGCGCTCCTGCTCGGGCAGGGCGCGGAGGAATTCCTCGGGACCCAGGGCGATCCCTGGGATACCCAATCCGACATGTTCACCGCGCTGCTCGGTGCCCTCGCCGCCCTGGCCGGCTGCGCGCGGCTCCACGACCGCCAGATCGAGGCGATCGAGCGGCGCTGAGCCAGCCGACGACGCTGCGTCCGGAACGAGGTGGCGCGCCTCGTCCGGTGAAGGAAAGTCTCGCGGGCGCGCCTCGCCCGCCCCGATCGAGGCCGGCGGCCTGCCGAGTTCGCCCCCAGCCCGCCCGCCGGTGGCACGGATCGTGCTCCAAAATCCAGCCCCGCATTCCGGAAAAGGAGCCCCTCGATGAAGAGCGATTCGAACCGAGCCCGCGTGACCATTCGCGAGGTGATGACGAGCCATGTCCGCACGGCCGGTCCGGACCATTCGCTGCGCGAGGTCTGGCGCATCCTCTCCGACGAGCGCTGCCACCACCTCCCGGTCGTCGAAGGCAGCCGCCCCGTCGGCATGATCAGCACGCGGGATCTCGTCCGGGTCGCCCGGCGCAATGGATCCGCGAAGCTCGCCGACGGCCTCTACGGCAGCGAGACGGCCGCCGACGTCATGACCCGCGGCCTCGAGACGATCTACGCCGACGAGCCCGTCGAGGCGGCGATCGATCGGATCGGTGTCGGCGATTTTCATGCGCTCGTCGTGCTCGACGACGACGAGAATCTCGTGGGGATCGTGACGAACCACGATCTGCTGCATTATCTCGCGAACTAAGGCGCCTGCGCCTCGCGCGCGACGCCATCGCCGCGAGAGGTCCATGCTCCGACTCCTGATCGCGATCGTCACGCTCGCCTGCCTCGGCACGACCTGCGCGCCTTCGCCCCTGCCGCCGATCCGGATCGAGCCGGTCGCTCGGCCGGTCGGCTTCCTCGAAGACGTGAAGCCGATCCTGGATCGGCGCTGCGCCGTCTGCCATTCCTGCTACAACGCGCCCTGCCAGCTGAAGCTCGACTCGTTCGAGGGGGCCGAACGGGGGGCGAGCCCGAACCCGGTCTACCAGCCGGCGCGGATCCGTCCCGCTCCGCCGACACGGCTCTTCTTCGACGCCGATTCGCCCGAGCAGTGGCGCGCCCTCGACTTCCATTCCGTCCTCGAGAGCCGCGCCGCCTCGCCCGCCAACGATGCGCTGATGCTCTACCTGCTGGAGGCCAAGCGGCGCTTCCCGACGCCCCGCGGCGAATACCATGCGGAGGCGGGGGATCTCGCCTGCCCCGCCGATGCGACCGCGATGGGCTCGTTCCTCGCGAAGCATCCCGACCGCGGCATGCCCTTCGGCTTCCCGCCGCTCTCCGCGGACGAGCACGCGACCCTCGCGACCTGGCTCGCTCGCGGCGCACCCGGCCCCGATCCCGACCAGCAGCGCGCGCTCGAAGCCCCGAACGCCGTCGCGGCCCGCGAGATCGAAAAGTGGGAGCGCTTCCTGAACCGCCCGGACGCCAAGCACGCCCTCACCGCGCGCTACCTCTACGAACATTTCTTCCTGGCCCACATCCGGTTCACCGCCGTCGGCGCCGAAGGCTTCTACGAGCTCGTCCGTTCGCACACGCCCCCCGGCGAGCCGGTCGATCCGATCGCGACCGTCCGCCCCTACGACGATCCGGGCACGGCGAGCTTCTTCTACCGCTTCCGCCGGATCCACTCGACGATCGTCCACAAGACCCACATGGTCGTCGGCTTCGGCGACGACACCCTCGCCCGCTACCGCGCGCTCTTCCTCTCGCCCGATTGGCTCGAGCCGCCGCACCGCATGCCCTACGACGAGGCGCTCGGGGCGAACCCTTTCATCATCTACGCCCAGATCCCGCCGCGCTCGCGCTATGCGTTCCTGCTCGACCATTCCGAGTACATCATCCGGACCTTCATCCGCGGCCCGGTCTGCAAGGGCCAGGTCGCGCTCAACGTGATCCACGATCATTTCTGGATCTTCTTCATGGATCCGGCGGCGGACCTCGTCGCCAATCGGCCGGATTTCCTGATCGCGCAGGCCGACAACCTGCGGCTCCCGAACGAAGCCGGCAGCAACGAGAGCATCACCGAGACCTTCAGCGACGACTACCGAGAGCGTTATTCGGCCTTCTACCACGCGAAGTCGATCCTCTACGATCAGGAGCAGCCCGAGGGCCACGGCTTCGACGCGATCTGGAAGGGCCGCCGGGCCATCGACGCGCCGATGCTGACGGTCTACCGCCATTTCGACAGCGCTTCGGTCCACAAGGGCGCACTCGGGCGCCTGCCGCGCACGCTCTGGGTCATCGACTACGCCCAGCTCGAGCGCATCTATTATTCGCTCGTCGCGGGCTTCGACGTCTTCGGAAACCTCTCGCACCAGGTGAACGTCCGGCGCTACATGGACTATCTGCGGATGGAGGGCGAGCTCAACTTCGTCCACTTCCTCCCACCCGAGGTCCGCGCGAAGACGTTCCGGTCCTGGTACCAGGGCGTCGGCGCGCACGAAGACACGATGAGC
>JAWKRX010000032.1:0-69362 GCA_041389425.1 Myxococcota bacterium | reverse complement strand
CGGATCCGATCGGCAGGATCCGTGCACCGAGGGGCTGCGGCCCATGACCTTGAGGAGCGCGGCGCAGTCCGGTACAAACCGGCCTCGGTCCTGATCCCCGATCGTCTAACGGCAGGACAACAGATTCTGACTCTGTTAATCGTGGTTCGAATCCACGTCGGGGATCCATTCGCGCGGCCTGCCGCGAATCCGAGAGGCGACGACGCGTCGCCCGGCTCGAATCGGCTCGAGACCTGATCGATTCAGGGCCAGCCGATGGCGCCATCCCGATCGATCCGGCTCACCGCCGCGGGCCACAACGACGACTGAGCTCCCCAGAGGGCATCCCTCAAATCGGGTACCCCCTGACATCGATCGTGTGTCGAGCCAGTACGGCGCCTCGTCCCGAGAACGTCGCCTCAGGACGCCGAGATCTCTGTTAGTCTCGGTCGGGCAGGCTACACAGATCCGATCCAATGGGCTGATCTGCCCGAACATGGTCTCGACGAACGATCGCGTCTACCGACCCGGATGTCTGCTGCTCGTTCGTTGCGTACAGACGAGCGCGAGAACCGAATACGGAGTTCAGCCATGGCATCCCCTCGCGACCGCCTGAATCGCCTGTGCCGCTCGTGCATCCGACTCGGATTGATGCTTTCGATCGCCGGATCCGCACAAGCCGCCTCGTTCACACCGCTCGGAGATCTGCCGGGCGGTGACCACTCGAGCGAAGCGAAGGCCATCTCCGCGGATGGCACGACCATAGTCGGCACGAGCTCCGTCACCGGTGGCCGGGACGCCTTTCGATGGACCCTGGCGACAGGCCTGTTGCCTCTCGGCGTAGGCGCATCCGGGATTGCCCATGGCGTCTCGGGCGATGGATCCGTCATCACCGGAGTGAATTCCGGAGGTGGATTCCGTTGGGATGCGCTCGGAGGAGTCCAAGCGCTGGGCGATCTGCCCGGGGGACTCGATCGCAGCAATGCCTACGATGTCTCTGCGGATGGGTCGACGATCGTGGGATACGGACACTCTTCGTCGGGACCAGAGGCCTTTCGCTGGAACGCATCCGTCGGGATGGTCGGTTTGGGAGATCTTCCCGGCGGCACGTTCAGCAGCGAAGCGCTCGCGGTCTCCGACGATGGAACGACGATCGTTGGATCCAGCGAATCGGGCGTCGGGCGAGAGGCTTTCATCTGGAGTCCGTCGACTGGAATGCAGAGTCTCGCAGCCATCCCCACTGGCTTCGTCCGGACCTACGCACGAGAAATTTCCTCGGACGGATCCATGGTCCTCGGCCATGCAATCGACTCCCTGAACCAGACGTCCTCATGGATCTGGGATGCCGCGCAAGGTTTCCGATTCATCCCCGCTGCGCCCGGCAGCGGACAAGGCCTGTGGACAAATTCGATTTCGGAGGACGGCTCGACCATCGTCGGAACGTACGCGGGCAGCGGATTCGATCAGGCATTCGTCTGGGACGAGACGAACGGAACCCAATCCCTCCACGCGCTCTTGTTTGGTCTGGGTGCCGACGTCACCGGATGGCTGCTGACGAGCGCCGATGGAATATCGGCCGACGGGCGGTCGATCGTCGGGCAGGGAATCAACCCGGCGGGAGAGACCGAAGCCTTTCTGGCCTTCATTCCCGAGTCCATCGCAGACCGCAACGTCGATGACCCCAATCTGACGACTTATCGAAAGACCGATGGAACGACCGTCGACCCGCTGCGCCGAACGGACGGCATGCCCTTTCCGTTCACCGGGCCCAATCTCACACCCGGCGTCATCTGGCCCGATTCCGACCTGAGTTCGGCGGACCTCATCAGCGCGGATCTGCGTTCGGCGGTTCTCTCCAATACGGACTTCAGCGGATCGATCTTGGCGGGGGCGGATCTGCGTTCCGCGAACTTGATGAGCGCGACCCTCGAGAACATGGATCTCCGCTCGGCAAACCTGGATGGTACGCATCTCGAAGGAGCGAATCTTCGAGGCTCGAACCTGAGCGGGCTCGATCTCCAGCAGACGTTCCTCGATGGCGCGGATCTCACCGGAGCCAGCCTCGTCGGCGTCGCGCTCAACGCGGCCGACCTGAGCCAGACGATCTTCAGCAACGCCGATCTGCAGAACGCAGTTCTCTACGAAGCGAATCTTTCCCATGCCGATCTGACGGGTGCAGACTTGAGAAACGCGGACTTGTTCGGCGTAGATCTCAGCCAGGCGATCTTGACGGATGCCGTCCTGACCGGCGCATACTACGGACAAACCACTTTTCCAGCGGGTTTCGATCCAGTCGCAGCGGGAATGTCGACTGGTCCGCGCGTCATCAACAACGGCCTTGCCCCTCCGAATCCGACGAATGTCATCGATCGCCCGGAGGTCGAGTTCATCGTAAACAATGAAGACTGCAACGCATTGCTCGAGTATCCCTGTGCTCAGCCCGGATCGGCAACTGCCCTCTCCGGCTTGGCACTCAACGTCAGCGTCTACGAAACATCTTCTTTCACCGGACAAGCCGGCGGCCTGACCGCGCGGGATCAGTCGTTCGCGAGTTTCATGCTCGACGCGAGGGGGGGCGGCGTATCCGCGCTGGACCAATCGACCGTCGTCGTGAATGGATATTCGGGTTCCCCGGATTGTCTGAGCGCGAGCGCGTCGGACGATGCAAGTCTCCACGTCATGGGAGGATGCTGGTCCACTGTCTCTGCATCCGGACGCTCGGAGATGATCTATGCAGGCGGCGGATACGACGGATCCGACCTCTACGTGTCAGGGGATGCATCCGTCGATTACCAGGGATTCATCTGGGGCCTGTGGATTTCGGATCGAGGCCGAGCGACGGTTCGGGGCGAGGTTCTCTTCTGGATCCGCGTTGGGCCGGATGGCTTAATGCAAATGGAAGGTGGAAATCACTCTGACCTGGTCGATTTCGAGGTGCAGGGAACGTTGAGAGTGAATGAAGGCGTCGTCGGCCCGTCCGGCGTTCTCGTTTCAGGATATGCGGACATTCGCGGTGGACGGTTCCTCGCCGAAGCGGAGCCCTACAACTATGGTTATGGTCAGATTCCGGGGCCATGGAACTTCCATCGCAGAGGGATCGGGCTTGATCGACGTGTCTGGCGGGAATCTCAGTGGGCCTCTACGGGCCCAAAGATGGGTCCCCGCGACACCTCCCGAATCCGCCTCTTCGGCTCGGACTTCTCCGTCTCCGAAGATCCCGTCCCATTCGGCACCCTCGACGCTCTCGCCGGCACGCTCTCCGGCACTCTCGCCAACGGCGACGCCATCGACAACGCCTTCGCCCACCGCGGTGCCGACTGCGGCGGCCAGTCCTGTACCGGTCGCATCCTCGTCCTCGCCCCCGGCCTCGACTGGGACCAGGACGCCGTACCCAATCCCTTCGACAACTGCGCCGAGGAGCCCAACGCCGATCAAGCGGATGTCGATTCGGACGGCACCGGTGATGTCTGCTTCGCCCCCGTCGATCTGGACCGGGATGGCATTTCTGATGCCCTCGACAACTGCCGCGTCGATGCGAACCCCGATCAGCTCGACACCGATGCCGACGGCGTCGGGGATGCCTGTGAGAAGGAGCTCCTCTTCTGGGCCGACAAGGGTCTCGCAGGCTGTACGACGCCGCCCCAGCGACTCCCCTATGAGCTGGTCTCGAACGACCTCGGCAACGGCGACGTCATCGACCGATCGACCCTGCCCTGCGACTGCTTCGGCATCGAGTACCCGGTGACGCCCGGAACCGCGAGCGTCCGCTTCTTGCACCGCACCGAGTCGGGCTTCGTCGAGGGTACTGCGAGAACGTCGCGCCCTATGCGCTGGGGCTCGGGCCGAACCAGCCGATCTGCGCGGACGGGCTCGACGAGGATGGACTGCACGAGGTGATGGCGACGCCGTACGACTGCGCCGGGATGCGAGGCCGGTGGCGGCAACGCGCTGCCTTCGGCGATTCGGACTTTCACGATGGCGGCGCCGGAGCCGGGGTTGACAGCAATGATCGGAGCCGGCGTGCTCGGATTGATCGGGCTCTCGAGAGGAGCGGCGCGACGCGAGGGTGACGGTTGACGGCCAATTGACGGCCAACGGGCATTCAGGCGGCGGCGCGATCCTGCGGTCGGATGCGAGATGCGAGCCGCGGACCATTTCAGCGCCGTTCTGGCGGGTACGAGATCGTGCGAAATCCCCCGAAAGTAATTCTGACTCTGTTAATCGTGGTTCGAATCCACGTCGGGGATCCATTCCGTCTCGCAAGTTCCGTCCCATGCCCTTGCCGGACGAGGCTCCGTGGCGCCCGCCGACGCTCTGGACAGGTTGAACGCGCCGGGAATCGGCTGCCATCTCACTGCCCTTCGACGCGATCGGGCCACCACGCGAAACGGAGGATCGGCGCCGGGTGGTCCCTGCCGGGCCGGCGTGCGTCGACCGGTTCACTGCACAGGTTCGAGACGCGGTGCCGCTTCGGCCAGCGATCGGGTCCTCCCTGGCCCTGGTACGAATCCGGCGCGAGCTTCGCGAGAATGGCGCAGCCTTCGGCCGCGCTGCCCGAACCGCGCCAAAGCGTGGCGAACACCAGCAACCACGCACCATCGACCAGGAGGTAGAGCGCCCACGGCGATGGGCGAAACGACTGGAACTGAACGTCCCAGCCCATCATCGCGCGGATTAAGAAGCATGAGAGGCCTCTTCCGCACCGCCGCTGAGATCATTTCCGTCAACCGGCCCGCCGCGAGGCCCGTCCGGGGGGCTATTCGGTGTCGACGTCGACGACGTTCGCGCGCTCGTCCAGCAAGGGCGTCCGGCGGGCGTGGAGTTCCGGACGCGCGAGCCCATCGAGTACGACTACGGTCAGATGGTGCACACGAAACCGGCATCGACCTGCGGCATCCCGATGCTCTTCTCGACGCAAAAGCGCGGCTGGTGGCAGAAATCTCTCGCGGGTGGCCATCCGTCGACGGACGAAGAGCGCGGTCGAGACGCCTGAGGGCAGGTTCAATCGGGATTCGCAGGTCGAGGGCGTCCAGCGAGGGCCAGACCCATGAGACCGGCTCCGAGCAGGAGCGCGGTCGTCGGCTCCCGGAATGACGGCGATCCAGGCCTGGCGTTGGCCGCTCGGATCGATTCCGGTTCCGACGATGGTCGTTCCCGTCTGCAGAGATTCCATTGGCCCGCTCGAGGCGCCAACCCGCGAGATCGATCCCCAGCGACTGCAGCAGGAAGTCCACGCGCTGAGGTCCACTTTCCTCGGCCCAGATCAATGCCAGGTCGGTGCCGGCGAAAGGGAATGGCATGTAGCCCACGACGGTCGATCCGCCATCCGACACGTCCAGGGGAACGCTGACTCGAGCGCCTGCGAATGCGCCGAGACTGCGCATGCCGCGCGCTGCATCCCACACGAAGGGTTCATCGTAGTCCGGGCCCGAGAGGTCTTCGACTCTTGCGTAACCCACGACGGTCGCGCCGTCCCGGGAGATCGCGGTCGCCCGGGAAATCGCTGGCTGACCAGGCGGCCCGCCCAGTCCACGCATGCCATTGCTCGCATCCCAGATGAATGCCTCGCGCTCGATCGTCAGAGTTCCCGGTTCGCCGCTCGTGCCCCAGCCCACGACGACCGTCCCATCGGCCGAGACGTCGGTGGCCGAGCTCCAGATCGGTTCCACCCCGGGCAGATCCCCGAGCGGGCGTACACCCCGGCCCGCCTCCCAGGTCACGGCCCGCAGCGAAGTCGGGTCCAGGGGATCCTGCCCGCCGTCCTCGCCCACGATGACGGATCCATCATTCGAGACGGCACGGGCAGTGCCATGCAGGCTCCCGGAAGCAATCCGAGTCCCCGGGTCCCCGCCTCTGCATCCCAGGCGAATGCCTCGGAGCCGGTCGCCGTGGCATTCGAGCCGACCACGGTCGCGCCATCCGGGAGATGCCCAGGGCGAACTGCTGCAGTTCCGCCCGGAAGGATGCCGAGGTCCTGCAATCCGTTTGCGGAGCTCCAGACGAATGAACCCACGGACCGGCCCCTGCTGTCGGCGAAGGAGCCGGCGACCGTCGAACCGTCGGCCGATACGCCGAAGCGCTGCTTCGGACGCCGACGCGACCGATGGGCGTGAAGGAGGCGGCGCTGGCCGTCTGGGCCGAGGTGACGAACGCCGCGACGATTAACAAGAGCGCATGCGACTTCGCGGCACGTATATCGCCACGAAGCTCGCCGGTGTCAGCGGATTGACGCATGAGAGGCCCGTCTGCTCGGCTTCGTTCAGGATCCCGGATGATCTGCTCTCCCGAGAGTCGCTTTGCGTTCATCTCGTCTCCGATCACCTCGGCTTCCCGAGGCCAACTCAGAGACTGGAGTCATTTTCGCAGGGCCGGCCAGGTCATTGCGGCCTCGCCGGTGCCGCCGACTTTCGATCGAGGGTGGGGCGGACCGGAACTCGCGGGATGCTCAGAAGGTCCTCAGCCCGCTCGGCCGAAGAGTCCGGCGACAGGAGTCCGATTCCTGCGCCTCGCCGCTCGACGAAGACGAGTTCGACGAACTCGTCCCGTCGACGACGATGGTTCCTCGATCTCCACACGCCTACGACACACCGATCCGTGTACGCGTCGTGGTCTCGACCCTACGGCCTCCGCGCATCCCCCTTCGAGTAGTCGCACACTCCGCTCGGGAAGATCGCGTGGAGCGCTGCCCGCTGCGCCGGGCTGAAGCTCACACCGCCGTACACGCCGGCGGCGATCGCGTCGTCGATCGACATCAGGTGACACTTGAAGACGTCTCCCGTGATCGGTCCCCCGGCCACGATGCGCGAGGTGGCATAGATCGGCTGCGCAATGGTGCAGGGACCGAAGGGCTCGTCGTCGAGTATGCCCGCCCAGGCGTCGTCGCCGGCGTAGATCTCGTTGCCGGCGGTGTCGAAGCAGGTATCGACGGCGGCCGCGGGCTTGTTCTCGTGCACGCTCTTGTGCGGGTTCGCCGCGATGTTCGCCATCCAGTCGTCGATCACCTCGAGGGCCATTGGCGTCTGGTCGAAGGCACCGCCATCGGTGAACCAGATGACCTGGTTCGAGGCATCGCCGTCGTAGTCGAGCAGGCGCTGGCGGGACGCGAAGGACTGGTGCGAGTTGTGCATGTCGAGCTCTTCCTCGAGGTAGTTGCGCCAGTCGATCAAGGGATCTGCACGTCGCCGCGATTCACCAATCCACGGTCGTACGCCGCCTCGACGGCACCCGGGTCGGCCACCTTGCGAGGCCGGCGTCGAACCGCCATCGGGGAGAGCGCCATGTTGCGCGTGCTCCAGACGTCGATGAGGTTCGGGTAGATGTCCGGTACCGGGGGCAGGCCGACGAGGTCGGCGGGAGCCGGGCATGCGGCGGAGATGAACGGCAGCCCTCCTGCACCATCTCGGGCTCGTTCTTCCACGAGCCCACGTTGGCGTTCAGATGCAGAAACTCGTCGGCGCCGATCACGCCTCCGACCAGCGCCTCGAGGCCGTACTGCACCCCGACGTTGTCCCAGGTGCTGGCCGCATAGCTGTCCGCCGCCACACCGTAGATGTTCACGGCGTCGCCATAGTGGGTCCACTGGGTGGCGATCTGGTCGGGCAGCGAAATGCCCGGCGCGGTACCGAAGTTCGGGTTCAGCGCCAATGGCGAAAGGCCACGCCAACCGTTCACGCACTCGCTCGACCCGGCCGGCAGGAAGGGCATGAGCGCCAGGAAGGGGTTGCTGAAGCCGTTGATCGCGTTGAGGCCCTCGATGTTGGTGCGGTTCTCCCAGTTGGCGTACGTCGGGTTGCCGGACAGCACGCGCGTATCCATCCAGCGCTCGAGCAGCTCGCAATCGCCGATGTGGATCGTCTGCGTGATCATGTCCGGGTACGAGTACTGCGGCACCCCGGCGTCGATCAGGCCCTTGTGGTTCTGGCCGTAGACGTACTGCTGGATGCCGCCGCCCGAAGCACCCACGCCCACCGTGTAGGCCGGCGAACCGTAGGCGGTGACGAAGCGATCCTTCACCATGATCGCGGTCTCGCCACCGAGCTCGAGGTTGTAGTGGGTGCCGGTCTTGGTGCCGGTCGAATAGAGCACTGCGTAGCCGAGCCCGAGGCCGTGGTCGTAGAGCATGCGGCTGCGCGAGGGATCGCCCTGGTAGTGGCCGATCGCGACGCCGCCCTGGAAGTAGTAGATGGCCTTCCGGTTCCAGGCGGAGAGATCGGGGGCGTCGACGTCCTGGCTGTTCGGCGACAGCATCGCGATCGAGTAGATGAAGCGGTTGATGGTGCCGCGCTCCCAGCGGACGATGTAGTCGACGGTCTCACCGTCCATCGTCGTCGTCTGGGCGATGTCTCCCGGCCTGGGCGCGCTGGGGTCGAATTCCGCCCATCCGCCGCCGGTAGTCCGGTACTTGAAACTCACGATGGTGTCGGTCGCGCAGTCTTCGTCGATCGCCGGGCCGAGCTCGGCGTTGGCACGATCGCCGTCATCACTGCACAGGAAAACCTCCTGCTGCGGGCCCGAGAACATCGGTCCGCTCGACGGATGATTGGTCAGCGTGATTTCTTCCTTGAAGAGGATGAAGTCGCCGTAGATGGCGAGGCCCAGCTGCAGAACGTGGTCGCCGGGCGACATGCCATCGACCACGCCTTCGAGCACGTGGGAATCGCCCGCCGGCGCGAACTTCGAAGTGACGTTCTCTCCGTCGAGGGCGAGGCGGACCCGATCGATCGGCACGAAACCGGGCAGTGTGATGCGGATGCGGGCATCGCCGCCGCTCACGTACTCGGCCGGACTCGAAAGCACCTCGATCCGCGGCGCCTGGCCGGGTGCGCTCTGCGCCGGCGCAGCCAGCAGGAGGATCGACGAACAAATCAGCGCCGTGGGGGCGAGGAGCCTTCGGTGACGCGGAGCTCGAGGGGAGCAGGATTTCGAGTTTTGACGGTTCTGTTCGTTCATTTTTTCTCGGTTCTCCTGGCGACGCGGATCGACGCAGTGGGGTGTCGGCGTGCGGGCGCTGGCCCACCTGCATTATGAAGACGGGAGTACGCGAGGATCAAGGAAAAACTGCAGCGGAATGCCGCCGTAGGACTCGGATTTCGATGCGCCTTCCTCCCACCGAACGTCGCGCGGCGGGTCGACGGGAAAGCCAACCGGGTGGTCGAAAGGAAGCGGGAGGCGTCCCAGAAGACATCGATCGAAGCGCGTTCAGGCGGCGCCGTCCGAAATGATCGATGCGACCCCCGGGGCCGCGGATGACGTGTCGCGCTAACGGAAGCGAAATCCGCTCGGGCTGCGGGGCCGCATCCCGCAGTTTCCGAGGCGAGCGGAAACGGGGGCCTAATAAGAACCGGCCTGCGTGCTGGAAACCCAATGGCGGGCCGGGAGGGATTGGAATCCCGCCTCTCAGGTTCGAAGCCTGACGCTCCATGTCGCCAGCCTCTTTCGTCCGACGCTGAAATGCGCGAACTGCACCGGCGCTTCGTCCGGATCGGTCGGACGCGGCACGTCCGCCAGACGTCGACGGGCGCGACCGACGAGCGCGGCGAGGCGCGGGGCCAACCGGCGCAAACCGGTCGGGACGACAGACGACACGACGCGTCCGGCGGCCTCAGAACGATCGGGTGTAACGGCTGCCTGCTGCCAACGCCATCAGCCCACCGCCCAGCAGCACCAGCGAGCTCGGCTCCGGAATGACGTTGTACTCGTAGGTGATCGAGAACGAGATCCCTGCGTCCGTGGCCTGAGAGATCGTCAGGTCTCCGCCAGAACCCGTACCGCCGAAGGACGTACTGGTCAGGAAGGACAGGTCGACCGTGCCCGGAAGCTGAAACGCCAATGACGGAATCTCCGATCCCGTGATCACCGTCTGGCTGGTGATGGGGAAGAGAGCGGTTTCCCCCGCCCCCAGGCTGACGAGGCCCGTGCTTCCCAGGACGCTGAGGCCCGGACTGGATCCCAGGGAGAGCTCGGCCGATCCGATGTCGAAGGCGACGTCGACGAAGGCGCTCGGGGTGACGCTGCCGCTCGAGTCATTCTGGATGCCGAGGATGGTCGCAATGGCGCCCGTGATGCTCCAGCTGACCCCGACGAGGTTGCCGAGCGAGGGGTCGAACTTCGGCACGGAGAGGACGCCGGAGATCTCGGCTGAGCTGAGCCCAACCTGATCCGAGAACGTGATGGTGGCGGCACCCGCTGGACGAACCAGCCACAGGCTGGCAAGCAACAACGCAGGGATGAGGGTCCAGGCGGTACGCGTTTGCCGCAGCATCCGATTTCGCCCTGTACCGGATTCCTGCTGTCTCGAACGTTCATTTCCGCGCATGGTTCCTCCGCCTGCTGCCTCGTACCCGCTCATGGCGCCGTCTTGGAGCTAGGTGGTCCGCACTGCACGGTTTGTGGCAGAACTCGGCCTTGAAACCGCGAAGAATCTGCCTGGGCTCGACGCCCGTTTCGTCCTCCAGGGCATGATGTGCTGCGGAAGAACGCCGATGCGACGTTCGAGGATGGCATGAAGATCAGGGCGGAGAAGTCGATCGACGCGGCCGACGAACCCATTCACCGAGGCGGCTCGGCAACCGCTGAAGCTCGAGGCCAGCCTCGAGGTCTTCCCCTCGGCCCCCGAGGTCCCGATCGAGACCAATCACCTCGAACGGGCGCTGCGCTCTCACCCGGGCGAGAGAGGCGAGCTGCGCGCGAATGACCTCGTGGAGCGTCTTCTCGGGCTCGTGATGGGCGTAGTCGGCGACGGCGGATCCGCCGGAACCGCATTGGCGGGGCGAGGACCAGAGCGATCACGAGACGGCCATGCCATGAAATACCCTGCTACTCGTGAACCATCGTCCATATCCGCTGACGGCCAATGGACGGCGATCGGGCGATCAGGCGGCCGCGCGATCCTGCCAGAGGGTGCAAAGATGCGCGCTGGGGACCATTTCGGCACTGTTCTGGCAGGTGCGAATGGACGCAAATCCCACGAAAGTAGTTCTGACTCTGTTCATCGTGGTTCGAATCCACGTCGGGGATCCATTCCACCCTTCCTCGATCAATTCAGGCTCTTCGACGCCATCCGCGCTCTCGGGGCCTCAGCTCCAATGCACAGCTAGCCGGCAAGGAGCGAGTCCACGAAGTCTTCTGCGGCTGGACTCCTTCCGTTGGACTTGCCAAATGGTCTCCTGCCCCTGAATGAACGCCTCGTTCATAGCCGCGCCCCCGACGCAGATGGTGTCGAATGCTCACACCTCGACGACAGCATCACCGAGATCGGCCGCCTCGTCGTCACGTCCACAGCCCACCTTCACGGAATCGTGGCTGCGGGAGATCCGCCGGAGTCGCAGCGAAGACGCCTCTCGCGAATGGGTGGACCGCGTGCGCTGCGCGCTTCAAGGCAGCCGACGTGGAGCCTGACGTCGGCGGAGACGCGCGATCAATGCCGATCCGAGGGCCAGACACGCGAGGCCATCCGGCTCGGGAACGATCGTGACCTGGGCCGTGTTGATCGCGGAGGCCCAGCCGTCGGTCACCTGCAGTCTCAAGGAGCCGCTGAAGGGCGTGTCGTACTCCTGATCGGGCAGGGTTGGCGTCGATGACCAGTCGGTATCCCACGTTCCATCGCCGTCGATGTCCCAGCGATGAAAGAGCGAGCGACCTTCCGGGTCGTAGGACGCGCTTCCGTCGAAGGTCAGCGGTTCGCCCACCATCGCCGCGTACGGACCGGCCGCATTCGCGATCGGGGATTGATTGGTGTCGCTTCCCCAGGCAAAGACCAGGAAGAAGGGGTCGAATCGGAAGACCACGGGCAGACCATTCGTCGCGAGCAGGCCGTAGTCGCCGTCGTCGGCGGAATTGACGCTGCGCGCCATCGCACTCCAGCGGCGCTGCGGGAACTGGCTCTGGAGCAGACTCCTGAAATGGCTCGCCTGCGTCGGCCCGTCGAAGCTCGGCAGGAACGTCAGCTGGTTGAAGTACTGGCTCCACGTCAGCAGAGGCGTCGAGTTCGTGTCGGTATACGAGTTGAAGACGACTGCGGTATGGCCGTCGTCCCAGTCGGTCCGACGGTGGAGCCCGGCGTGGAGATAGTTGTAGCCCCAGTTGTTGGAGCCTGCGGTGTGCGACGTGAACGTGGTCCAGTGGTGCTCCGGGAGGAGGCCATCGAAATAGGTCTTGAACTGGGCGTTCCGCGCGTCCACGTCGCCCGAAGTCGAGTAGAAGATGTTGTTCGCGAGCGTCGAGAAGTCGTCCGCGATGTCGCTCACCCAGGCCGCCAGGGGCATGTTTCGAGCGATGACGGCGTCGATCAGCCCGGCTCCGGGAAAGTCCATCAGCATGACACCGGTCTTCGGGAGAGGCCGCACGAGCGTTCCCGCGAACAGGAAGTCGAGGAAGAACTCGTTCACGCCGGTCGTGGTGCAGCATTCGCCCCCGGCGACCGAGCTGGGGAACAAACCTCCGGATCCGCTCGTGAAGTTGATGAAGAGATCGTTCTCGTCGCCGGGCTCGGGCGTGTTCGTCAACACGAGATGGTCGAGCACGTGCTGCCATTTGGCATCGATCTCCCAGATGCAGCAGACGTAGAACTCGTCCTGGATGTTGAGCAGGGACGAGCTCCAGTCGAAGCCCCGCTCGGATCCTTCGTCGAAGTCGTGGAGGACGACGACCTTGCCTCGGACCTCGCCGAGCGTCGGAATGCGATCCGAAGGTCCCTGGAAGATCAGGTTCGAATACAGGGATCGGTACCAGTCGTAGGTCTGGGCGAAGGAGCGGGTGTTGTCCTGCTCGTCGTCGGGGCGCTCGTTCTTCAAGCGCATGATGACCGTCTCGGTCGGATGGTCGCGCAGGAAGTCCTCGAGGACCCCCAGTACGTCGTTCCCGAAGAAATAGCCGAGGAAGATCACACCGTGATGGATCGCGAAGGAATTGCTGATGTGGCGCGCCCGGATGTCGATCGCCCGGATGCCGGCGTCGAGCTGCGCCCGAAGAGACAGGCCCTGGGTCTCGGGGCTCGGCCCACCATTGTCGGCCATCGTGTCGTGGGTTCCCGGAATCGACAGGTCGGCGAGGCTGTGGTGGTCGGGGATCCAGCGCATCCAGTCAACGTGGCTGGTTTCGATCGTGGAAGCACTGTTGTAGTAGCGCCCCCCAGCATGCCCGAGGTCGGCGATCAGCAGCGACGAGAAGGCGGCGAGGGCGAGCAGTCCAGTGGAGCGGCAGCGTGTCATTCGGGCGGGTCCTCAGCTTCGGTTCTCAAGCCTATAGCACGATCCACACCGCAGCCGAATCACGCGTGGACGGGCCATTCTGCGAGGGCGGTGGCGGCCAGCTGCCCGTGAGCCAGCCCGATCCGGGGATCGACGTGAATCCGGCTGTCGCGCCGTGGGCGATTCGGATGCGAAACCGACACGGGTACGTGTATGAATCGAAGCGGTCGATTGGGACGAGGACCGTTGGAGTCGGCCTGGGTTCGCAGACATCTCGCCCGGGGAGATGTACTCCCGGTCGGCCGAATGAAACGCGTCCTACCCTGAGACTGGACCCGTTTCGTTCCGGGGCCTGCTCAGATCAGGCGAACCCGCGACGCGTGCGGCGCGCGAGGACTGTGAGCAGCAGACCGCCCGTCGCGATCCCGAGCGCCCGCGTCGGTTCCGGCACCGTCTGGTTGGTCGACCGCACGGGCTTCTCCGTATTGTCCGCGGGAACGATGTAGATCTGACCGCGGCGTCCGTGGCGATCCGCCGCGGCGTCGAGGACGAGCTCCGTGGCCTGCTCGCTGAAGCGCCAGGAGCCGACCAACCCCTGGGTCGTCGGGTCGGACGGATCGATCGCGCGGAAGAACCCATTGCGGATCTGCGCAGTCGAGCGCGCCCGGTCCCAGATCCGTACCTCGTCGATCAATCCGTTGAAGGCACTCGGCGGAAACGTGGAAAGGACCGGGGCACCGATGGAGAGCTGGTTGCGAACCGGATCGACGTCGCCCAGGGGCCCGGTCGCCGACTCGATGAAGATCCGCTCGCCGTTCACGAAGACCGCCGCCGCACTCCCGCTGAAAGTGAGCGCGACATGGGTCAGGTCCGCGAGGATCGCCGCGCCGGTGAGGCGTTCGGTGTAGCCGGGGCTCGCGGTCGCCAGGGGTAGGCGAGCGTGCCATCGAAGCGGCGTCTCAGTATTCGCCCGCCTTGTGGAAGATCACGCCCGGCTCGTCGTCGCGCGGATGGATCCAGGCCTCGAGCGTGAGGCCTTCGGTCATCGTGAGCGCCGCCATCGACAGGGTCCTGGAAGGTGGTCGTCCCGGTCCGTCGTCAGGCGCGCCGGTCCTCGACCTCGCGTGCGCTCCCAACGCCAGGGATCCGAGGGAAAATCCGACAGCGACATCGAACGTCGTTCGACGAGCTTCGAATCGATCAATCGTCGCCTCCGCCTCGTCGAACTTCCACCAGGCCCGAAGACCGCTCCGTTCAACTGCGCGCGTCAAGCCGCCCATGCCGATGCGGATTTCGGCCTGCGTCAGCTCCGGGTCCACACACGGACGTCGTCGATGCTCCCCACCATCGACGCCAGGCGTCACGTCCTCGGTCCCGCGATGCGGAACTCTTCATGCGCGGGGTCGTGCCATCGCGACGAGGGCCGCCCGTCTCCTCGACGCCGGCTCCCCGTTCACGTAGCCGCGCAACACACCGTTCGCATGGGTGACCGCGACGTGGTCCAGGCGCGCGAGGGGATGGCTTCCGAGCCACCGATGCGCCCCAGAAGCCGTTCAGCGTGAGCCGAAGCTTCGGTCGGATGCAAATTCGAGCCGGTACTCGCCGCCCTTGCTCAGGATCCCGACGTTCTGGGCGTCATCGACCGGTCGGACCCAGGCTTCGAGGCTGAAGGCGTTCGTCGCGGTGAGCGCGGAGGGCGACGGGGTCGGTGACGGCGACGACTGCCGCCGAGGTCAGCGTCCCGTGCGACTCGCGCTCGGCAGCCCGCGGCAGCAGGCCGTCGCCGAGCGACGTGATCGCATGCTCGAGCTGGCAATAGGGCTCATGGCGCAGGGCGTCTGGATCGCGGCATCGAAATCGAGCGCGGCGAAGGGATAGTAGTCGTGCTCGTCGATGCCCAGGCTGCTCTGGATCGGGACGGTCCCGTCGCCGTCCGTCTGGGCGTTGTCGACGCCGCCGAACACCTCGAGACCAGGCTGCGGGAAGGTCCCAGACGTGCTCGCATGATCGTCGCCGGTCTCGTGACCCGCGATCGCATTCCACTGGATCTGGGGAAACTCGGCGTCGTCGATCGTGTATCGACTCTCCCGGAGAGCGAAGACTGCCAGCCCCAGAGCCAGCGCGGGACCTGGCAGTTCTTGTAGCTCCCGAAGCAAACAGCTCCAAGCCGCCACGAGCGAGGGTCCGCGAGCACGCCGAGGTAGGATTGGCCGAGGGTGATCACCCGGGAGATCTTGCGACCCTGCCAGCGCAGGTCGTCGTAGTGGCGATGAAGGAGGGCGCGAGCGAGGTAGCCGCCCTGGCTATGGGGAACGAGCGTGATCTCGCCCTCGATCGGGATCTCCCGCAGCGCCTCCGCCAGCGCGTCGGCGAGCCCTTCGACCGAGAGCACGTCGGCCCGGATCGTGGCGACCGGGTCGTTGCGATCGAAGCCACAGCTGCCGGGCGGGGCCGGCGACGAATCGGGCCAGGGTCCGACACAGGTGCTCGGGCCTTCGCCGCTGCCGTCCTGGAGGACCGGCAGGATCTTCACGTCGCGGCCTGGGGGCGCGGTCGTGCTGTCGCCGTCGTCCCCGGGAGTCTGCGGATCGTATTCGACGCAGTAGGTCAGCTGGTTGCGATCGTAGATCGACTCGGAGAGCGCGTGATCCAGATCGATGTTGCAGGTCGAACCGCGCCCGTGGATCACGATGATCGTGCCGCGATCGTCGGAAGGCGGCGTCGAGTCGTTCCAGACCTCGCGACTGGCCGCGGCGAAATCGATCGGCGCGGCGTCGGCACAGATCGACGTGTCGGCGGCGACCTCCCAGATTTCCGGGATGTCGCTCGAGGTGAGCGCGTTGGTGAAGCTCGCATTCTCGTAGAGGTAGCCGGGCGCCGTGTCGTTGATCACGGTCGCGACCCCATCGAGATTCAGCTCGGGAGGAAAGATGGGCGTGCACGGGGAGAGCGAGCCACTGAGCCCGGACGTGGGGGCGACCACGAGACCCGGGTCGCAATAGCGCGCGAAGGGGACGACGAGCGGATCCGGTCCGCAAGCGGGTTCGCCGTCGCCGCCGCAGGCATAGCAGACCCCGAAATCCTCGTTGGGAATCGGCGAAGGACAGTCGACGTAGATCCGATCGAAGGGATCGTGTCGATAGCTGCTCAAGCCCGCGTCACAGACGGGTCCGCCGTTCGAGCCCCCTTCGTTGGGATCGCAGTGGACCTGGCCATCGCCTCCGCACTCCACCACTTGACCAGCGAGATCCCCACAGACCGTGCGGATCCGCTGCGCGGCGGCGTCGGGGGCGGGCGCGAGAGCAAGCAGAACGGCGGCGACCAGACGAAGCGGTCCGATCCGACACATCGCGCGAAGCATCGGCCCGCCCGATCTCTGTGCTCGGCGCGCCATGCGATCCACCCTATCACGTCGCGGCGATCCTGGGGGACTCGATTGCCCTCCCGGCCCCGCGAAAGTTCGGGCCCCGGCGGCGGGCCTGGTTGACCTTGAAGGTGTCTTCGTCGTAGGAGACGTCCGCGGAGTGCGATGCGCGTGTGGCCAGTCCGATGCCCGCGACGGATTCCAATCAGAGCAACGCCTCCCAGATTGGTCGTCGTCGAGGAAGATTGCCGGATGAGCTGCGAGCGCTGGGAGGTGCCGTCGGGACACAAATGGCACGGCGCGGCTCCGTCCTGCACGGCGCTTGGGAAGAACATCCGGGATCTTCTCGACCGCTGCTCGCGCCATCCAGGCCAACTGGCCCGCCGGGGGCCCATCGACGAGTCGGGCGTGTCCGCTGCGTCGCCAGGATAGAAGGCTCGTCCCGGGGCTTGAGCGTCGGAATGCCGCAGACGACGGAGGCGTCGAACGGATCCTCGGCGTCCTTCGGTCGCTTCCCCGTTCGCGACGTTCCCGTACCCGGCGCCGCGATCTGGCTCTCGCTCGGCGCGATGGCGCTCGTCCGAATCGGCGGGGGCCGGGCGGGGTCGCAGCGTGCCTCCTCGACCCGACGGCGCGAGCCCCGAGGAAGGATGCATCCTGCTGACCCGGCCTAGCCTGCATGATAGGTTGCTCGTATGAGATGCCGATGCACAGCGCCCGTCGGAAGCACTGTCCGATCCATCCCTCCGGTACCGCTTCAAAGTCGATCGTCGTCCGAGTTCGCGCTCGCCTTCTTCTTCGCCTTCTACTTCGCTCTCTCCTCCTTCGCGCCGACGCTCGCGACCGCGGGATCCTCCCTGATGTCGCCAGCCGCACCGTATCTGCCAACGCGAATGGAGGGATCCCTCAAGGCGTCACCGACACCTCGTTCGCGCCATTCGACGAGAGCGTGGTCGAGAGCGACTCGGCCCCCGGACTCACCTGCCCCGTCCTCAACTGGACCGCCGCCGCCGATCAGGTATCGGGCATCACGTCGACTACGGTCGACGCGGCAGGCTCAGCCTCCGCCTCCGGTCCGCCGCCAGGGTGCGCCCAGGGCAGTACCACGCTCGCTACCTCGACTGCGCTGCATCGCTTCGTCACGGACGTTTCGCACGAGTTCGTCCTGACCGGCACGTCGCAGAACACGCAGATACGGCTCGCCGCCTTCAGCGGCTCGATCGGAACGATCTACTTCGAGCGAATGGCGGCGGATCCCGGAGGGCCGATCTCGTTCTCGATCACGCTTCCGCCGGGTGGCTACAGCTTTCTCGTGACGGCCACGGTCGAGCACGGCGATCCGGTCCCGACCGCCGATTTCGACGTCGAACTCGATGTCCTACCGGTTGCCACGCCGGTCCCGGGGCTCGGCGTCGGGGCCGCCGCGCTTCTCGGCGTCGCCCTGGCGACGCTTGGCGCGCTCGCACACGGCGCGAGCACGCCTTGGTACCGGACCTGATGGGCCCGGGGCGACGGGATCAGCGGTGTCTACCGCTCGATCAGCTCCCGCCGCTCCATCACGACATGGGTCGTCCCGTCTCGCCGCAGCGTCCTCAGGCGATCGGCGAGCCGACCGCCCGTCATCTCCTCGAGTCGCCCCAGGGCCAGCGGCGGACGCGCGACATAACGGCAGGGCCGCTCGAATCTCCGTCGGTCGGGCGCCGGTCGCTGGTGCCCCCTGCTCCAGCCCCCACGCCCTCCGCGTACGCGGAGGGCGCGAGCTGCCCGAGCTCTCCATGACGCCGCTCTTCGTTCAATTTCGGATTCCACGCTCGTAGTCGAACCGAACGAGCCGATCCGCTTCCTCGTGGACTATGCAGCCGATTCCGATCGCTCGAGCGGGATCGAAGGATGGACCGTATCCGTCGGCACGACGTCGCCGTGATCCTCCGCCGGGCCGTCGCCGACGGGCCACCGGCCGGCGGCCACGTTGTCGAGGGCGCGGAGCAGCGTGCGGCGGGCTTGTACGACGGCGACGTCGCTGCTCGAGAGATGCTCGCGGCTGCGGTCCACGATCGGCCCCATGCTGACCTGGGTGACCGTGTCCTCCTGGAGCAGATTGCCGGTGAAGCCGCTGAAATGCCCCTTCGCCATCGCTTCCCGGTCCTGGCCCCAATTCTCGTCCCGCCCACCGTTGAATCCGCCGAAGTCGAAGACGTCGAAGGGGCGATCGCCGACGATCGAACGCTGTGCCTCGGGAATGGACGCATAGCGTCCGTCGTTGATGTCCCGGCCGTTCGACCAGAAGCCGAAGAAGAGCCGGTGGTGGGTATCGTCGACGGGCGACACGATGAAGATGACGCCGTCGACGTCGCCCCCCGCCGTGCCCGGCGAGCCGGGGACGAGGCTGACGAAGGGCATCACCCACTTCGTGGTCCGGACGTAGGAAGTCCCGTCGGCCATCGGCCGGATGCCGATCGCGTCGAGGCCGTAGTCGGTGTGGTCGATGCGGTACTGGGGGGCGAGGGAGTCGAGCGATTTTCCGATCGAAGCGCCCGCCGCTCCGGAGTAGGCCTCGATGTAGGCTTTGTGGAGCGTACCGATGTGGGCCGTGTCGAGCGTCGCTTCGACGCCCTGGAGCCAGTTGCAGGCGCAATTCGTGACGGTGACCCAGGTTCGGCTCGCGGGAAGGCGGGTGAAGGGAAGATGGGGAAAGGCAGGCGCCGCCCGCTTGCCGAGCCAGACCCAGATGATCCCCCCGGCGTCGACCGTGGGATAGCGCCTCGTCTTGATGCGCGATGCGAAGGCCTCGGGATTCGGATGATGCGTCGCGGCTTCGACGACCTGGCCGGTCGCGTCGATCTTCCAGCCGTGGAAGATGCAGCGAAGACCGCATTCCTCGTTGCGGGCCAGCACCAGCGAGGCGTTTCGATGCGGGCAACCTTCGTCCAGAAATCCGATCTCGCCGCGCGTGTCCCGAAAGGCGACGTGATCCCTGCCGAGAAGTCGAACGCGCTTCGGCGGCCCGTCGGCCACGAGCTCGATCGAGAGCAGCGCCGGAATCCAGCAATGCTCTGCCATCAACACGCCCATCGGCGCATCGCGCTCAATTCGGGTGAGTCGCTCATTGTCTTCGGGTGAGAGCACGCTCCACTCCTCGTCTGGTGCGCCCGGTGCGCGTTCTTGACAAAGTGTTGTCAGATCGACAAGGTGCTGTCAATGAAACCTGGACCGCAGCACACCGCCGCTGGCGCGGCGTTGACGGAGCTGATCCTCGGCGCGTACGTCATCCACGGTCCGATCGTCCGGATCGGCGATGCCGAGAGTCGGTCCTCCGAGATTCGGGCCTCGTCGAAATGGTCGACGACAAACACCGATGCGAAGACGGAGTCGCGCGCTCGCTTGAGCTCGCATCTCGCGTCGGCGTCTCGAGGACGCACTGGATTCGGCGGCGGACGGCATCGGCCAACGAAAGGGAGCGCGAAGTCGGGATGGCGAAGCTCTACCTCGAGGATCTGGAGGCGGGCCTTCGCCTCGAAAGTCCGTGGTACACGGTCTCTCGCGACGAGATCGTGCAGTTCGCACGGACTTGGGACCCCTACGATTTCCACCTGGATGAAGGGGCCGCAGAGAGATCGATCTTCGGGGGGCTCGCGGCCTGCACGGCCCATATCTTCGCGATCTCGAGTCGTCTCGCACACGACCTGCCCGACAGCTTCGCGCTGGTCGCCGGCCTCGGCGGCGATGGGCTCCAGATCGTGGCCCCTCTTCGCGCGGGCGCACAAGTGCGGCTCGTCCGCTGCTTCACGGCCATCCGACCTTCGAAGTCCAGGCCCCAAGCGGGCGTCGTCGCGATGACCGACACGCTCGAGCTTCCCAGCGGAGCGGTCGTCTTCCGGACATCGGGATCCGTGCTCGTCGCGCGCCGCGAAACCGAATCCGTTCTCCACGAGGGCGCGTGAGTCGCACAGGCGGGCCGAGCGGGACGCGGCGCGCTTCGAGCGGCCGCGAAGAGGCCGAGCACACCGATCGCGAGCGCAGCCGACGAGGCCGGCTCCGGGACGGGCGCGGCCGGATCGCTCAGATAGACGCCGCCTCCGTTCGGCGGATCGAACTGCGTGAAGCGCTCCGCCCCGGCGAGGCTCGTCCGGCCCCGATCGAGGGATTCATAGACGACGACGGCGCCCGGCGCGGCAAGCAGCGAGCCGATCTGCGCCGAGCCCGCGCCCTCGATCGAGACCAGCGGACGGATCGCGAGATCTCCGTCCGCGACCTCCGTTCGCCCCGATTCGAGATCGTGAACGAGCAGATCTCCGTCGTCGTAGGGAGGGAGGGCCCGGCCGACCACGAGCCTCCGGGCGTCGATCAATCGCCCATCGGGAAGGACCACACTCGGACCGATCGCGCCGAGGCGGAGCGACTCCCCGCGCAGGATGAGACCTCGTGCGCCGGCCGACGGTGCGAACGCGAAGAGCATCGCCACGAGGAGCAGGCGCATCGACACACCGAGACGACACCCCATCACGGACTGGGCTGCCAGTTGATCGCGCTCGCGCTGCTCGACGGCTCGTGTGTCAGCTGCGCCGTGACGTAGGTGAGGCTGACGAGCACGGTGGCCGGGCGATTCGCGAGCTCGGGGTCCAGCGAATCCGACGAGGTGAAGGCATAACTCGCGACGCGTGCGTCGTTCAGGGTGAGCGTCATCAAATGGAACTCGCCACCGCCACCGCCACTTCCGTAGAACTCGAACGTGGCTTCGTCGACGAGCGCATTGTTCGACCAGGCGGCGAGGAGCACCGGAGCCGATCGATCGATCTCCATGAGAAACGTGACCGGTCTCGACTGGGACCCGAGGACGGTGCCGGCCGCGTTCACGGGCGAGAAACCCGCGAAAGAGACGGATCGAACGCGGATCGTGCCCTCGTGCCCCGCCGAGATCACGCCGCCGGGCACGGGATCCCCCGCGATCGTGAGCTGAAGGTACGCGCCGAGATCCGCGTGGGCGACGGATGCCCACGCCAACGCGGCGAGCAGGGAGGGGAGCAGCGCTCGGATGATCGCGAGCGGGAGGCGGGCGGACGGGATCTGCATGGGGGCGACTCCATCGGGGGTGGGTCGTCGGGATCGATTCGATCCACCGCAGCTATTGGCTCCAGCCACCCTACTCCCTAACGCGTCGTCGCGTCAAGCGATTCGGCGGCACGCGCGCGAGTCTCGGAGATCGCGAGCGGAGCGAAACCGGACGGGGCCCGGGATCAGGCCAGATCGACCGCTCGAGGCGACGCCCTTCCCGCTCATCGCGTCGGCTCGCGGCGCACGCCTTGCGGTGTGCGGGATCGACTCACGAGCGCCCATCCGATCGGTCCGCCGACCAGGCTCGATCCGACCGGATGGGCACCGGAATCCCCTCGAATCAGCTCATCGCCTTCTCGTACTCGGTCCGGCTCAGCATGCCGTTGCGATCGGTGTCGGCCTTGGCGAAGTCGATTCCCGACGCCATCGACGCCTCGGTCTTCGACAGCTGACCATCCTCGTTGGTGTCCAGCTCATCGAAGCTCTTCGCGTCTCCCGCGAACGAGACGCCGGCGAAGAGAAGGCCCAACATCGGCGCCAGAACGAACGAACACTTTCTGATCTTCATGATTCGATTCTCCCATCGCCTCGACATGAGGCTCGCCCGATCGCATTGCACGCTGCATGCCACGCGCGCGATGCGTGACATGCGACACGCGATCGAACGAACGGCGCGGCGCGTTCGCACCGAAATCGAGCCGGTCGCGCGTCCTCGCGTGCAGTCCCGCAGCACCTTTGTAGAAACCACCCGAGACGCCGGAATCCGGACGTGATGCTCTCGATGCACCAGGTCGCTTGTCGACGAGCCGCTGTCGCCGCAGGTTTTCGCGACGCTTCCGATGCCCAGCACCCGATGGCGCGGGGATCGCGGAGCACGCGCCCTCACGAGCGCCCGAGCGCTTCGATGCAGGCGTACACGATCGCGCCATCGGGCGCGTCCGGCACGAGCGTCGGATATCGATCGAGCGCCTCGATCGCGTGCTTCCGGCTGTGGCTCGACCGAAGCCTTCGGATTCAGAGTCGCACGTGCAGCGATCGGGGACCGCGGAGCACCCCGCCCAGGATCTCGACCGGCGCGTCCTCGCAGAGTCGCATCTCCGGGAAGCGGCTCGCGAGGACCTCGACGCCCTTCGCGACGACGCGCCGGGCCATCTGCGTCCCGAGGCAGAAGTGTTCGCCATGGCCGAAGGCGAAGTTGGGCTGCTTGCGATCGAGGCGGAAGCTGCGGGGCGCGTCGTAGACCTTCTCGTCGTCGTGCGCCCCGGCGATGCAGAGCCGGACATCGTCGCCGGCCCGGATCGGCTGGCCGCCGATCTCGATGTCGCGCGTCGCGCGCCGGGGAATCATGACGAGGGGCGGCTCGAAGCGAAGCAGCTCCTGGATCGCGGCCTCGCGCAGGTCCTGATCGTGGGCGAGCCCCCGCCAGAGCGCCCGATCAGGGAGCGTGTGGGCAATCAGGCTGCCGAGGGTGTTGGTGCTGGTGTCGATCGCCGCGGGAAAGAGATTGCGGCAGAAGCCGAGGATGTCCTCGTCGTCGAGCCGCTCGCCCTCGCGCTCGACCTGCGTGAGCAGCGAGATGACGTCGTCGCAGGGCGACCGGCGGCGTTCGTGGATGATCGGGAGGAGGTACTCGCCGATCTCGGTGCCCGCCGACTCGGCAGGACCCGGGTCCACGAAGACGTGCATGATCCGATCCGCCCAGTCCTGGAGCCGCGCGACGTCCTCGAGCGGGAGCCCGAGCAGTCGCGCGATGTTGCGGAACGTGAAGGCTCGCGTGAACGCCACGACGAGATCGACCCGGGCTCGACCCGACAGCGTGTCGGCCAACGCCCGCGCCTCGCCGGCGAAGAGCGTCTCGGCGTACTCGCGCATCCTGCCCGGAAAGAACACGCGCGAGATCAAGCCGCGATTGCGGCGATGGGCATCGCCGCGCAGGATCGGAAGGCCCCGGCCCATGGTCCGGGTGAAGAGATCGACGTACGCGTCGGGCGCGGACAGGATCTCGTCGTCTCCGACATAGCGGCTCAGCGTCTCGTGATCGTTCACGAGCCAGATCGGCTGGCCGGCGAATCGGATGCGGGAGACGGGCTCCTGCTTCCGGAGCGCGGCGAGGACCTCGTGCAGGTCGGGAAGCGGATCGGCGGCGAAATCGACGTCGGGGCACCGGATCGCGGTCGCTTGCATTTCGATCTCCTTTCGAACTTCGATCGGGCTTCCGTCGATCTGTTGCGCGCAGGGCCGTGCGGCCGGGCGCGGCGTCGACGGGGTCAGCGCATCATCAGGCCGGCGTTCACCAGCAGGTGCTGGCCCGTGATCATCGAGGCGCGATCCGAGCAGAGGAAGAGCACCGATTCCGCGACGTCCTCGTCGCGGGGGATGCGGCCGAGCGGCATGATGCTCGTCAGCTCCTTCACGACATCCGACTCGGGCACTCCGCGCGCCTCGGCCGTCTCGGTCACGTATTTCTCGAGCGGCGGGCCCCACATGTAGGTCGCCACGACCGAGTTCACGCGGATGTTGTCCGGCGCGAGCTCGTTCGCCATGAAGTACATCGCGGTCGAAAGCGCGCCCTTCGCGGAGGCGTACGCGATCTGGGGAATCAACGGGATGAAGCTCGACTGGGACCCGATGAGGACGACCGAGCCTCCTCCGCCCCGCTTCATGAAGGGCGAGGCGGCGGCCACGACCTGGGCCGAGCCGACGACGCCGAGCTCGTAGGCGTCCATCCACTCCTGGCGCGTCACCTGGGCGAGCCCGCCGAAGACCCGGTCGAGCGCTGCGACCTGGACCAGCCCGTCGATGCGGCCGAAGCGATCGAACGCGGCCTGCGCGAGGCGCTCGCACTGGGATGCGTCCGTGATGTCCGTCGGCACCGCATGGACGCGCTCTCCGCTCGGATCGACGTCGTGGGCCAGCGTCTCGAGCCGGTCCTTCGTCCGCGCGGCGAGCACCACGCGCGCTCCATCACGCAGTGCGAGGCGGGCGATCTCTCGCCCCAATCCGGGGCCCGCTCCGGCGACCACGATCGTCTTGTCGTTCAACAATTCCATTCCTCCTCTCGAGGTCATGCTCCGGGCTTCACGATGAAGCCATGCAGGAGCGTCTCCAGGATCGCCTTGACGCGGCGCTCCCCGAGCGTCTGATCGCCCTGGATCACGTGATCGGCGTAGGCGAGAAAGACCTCGCTCACGACGTGTGCGAGATCGTCGAGGTCGAGATCGGATCGCACGTCTCCGCGCCGCACGCCCTCGGCCAGGACGTCACGGATCAACCTGCGCAGCATGTCGCTGCCGCGCGTGATCACGTCGCCGGCGTCGGTGAGCGCCTGCTTCGAGTCGCGGGCGAGCAGGCCGTGGAGGACCTGGCGGTTCCGGGCGAACTCGAGGCTCGCGATGAGCACGAGGCGGATGGTATGGCTGGTGCTCGGCGTGGCGCGCGCGGCCTCGGCGACGAGCACGTCGTTCCATTCCGTCAGCACGCGCTCGACCACCGCAGCGAGCAGCCCGGCCTTGTCCCGGAAATAGCGGTAGAGCAGCGGCCGCGAGACGTCGGCGGCGATCGCGACGTCGCTCATGCCGGTCTTCTGGTAGCCCCGTTCGCCGAAGACGTTCTCGGCGGCCTCGAGGATCGCCTCCCGTCTGCGCCTCTGCGCCGCGCGCGGGCGGCCCGACGGCGCCGCGGCATCAACCGGCGAGCGCTTCCTAATCGCCATCGACGGCTCCCCTGGCGCTCGAGTCGAGGCGGCGGTGCGAGCGGTGCGCGAGCGCATCGAACGGGACGACCACCGCCCGCAGCCGATCGGGCGGACGCTGCGCACCGACGTAGCGGCCGATCATGCCGCCCTGATCGTGGCCGCAGGGGTCGAGCCAGTTCGGGTGGTGCGGACCGGGGTCGCGGTGGGCCACCACGATCTCGACGGAGCCGTCGGAGTCGTAGTGTGCGGTGAATTTGTTGATGGAGATGCGGTGGTGGCGGTAGTCGAGCGATTGCATCCAGTAGTTGGAGAGCTGGAAATTCCACGTCTCGCATTCCGGAATGTCCTCGAAGCGAACGATCAGCGCTTCGTCCGGCGCGAGCTTCCAGTAGCTCTGGTAGTAGTGGACCCTCGGATCACCTCCGGCTCGCTGGCAGGCTGCCTGATCGTCCTCGGGCAGGGCGTTCAGAGCGCTTCGTCGATAGCGCTCCATCCAGTCGACGTTCATCGTGACGGTGCTGCGGACGAAGCCGAGCGCAGCACGCAGCGAGGTCTCGAGACGGTCCGGCTCCGGCGTCGCATGGCGGCGCTCGCGGCCGATGCATTCGATCGAGAGCTCGGCGGGGCGCTCGGTCCTGCGATCGCCGAAGGTCTGGCGCACGACGAGGGAGCGCGTCTGCGGCGTCATCGGCAGCCAGTTTCCCGGCTGCTCCCGGCAGCTCACGGCGATCTCGAAACGCCCGTCGGAATCGAAGTGCATGCGGCTCGAATCGAGGTCCCCGGTTCCGACCATGGCGCCGGCGTCCGCGGAGCTGCCCTTCGTCCCGAAGCTGAGGAAGCGCGTCGTCCCGCGCGTTCCGCGGATGCGGTAGTCGAAGCGGGGATCGAGCACGCAGTTCTGGTAGGCGTTGTCCGGATTGTCGTTCAGCATCTTCTTCGTCTCGTCGGCGAGACGATAGAACGCCGGAAACTGCGGATCCGCGAAATCGACGGTCGCCTCGAGGCCCGCGCGCAGCAGCTGCGTCAGGTAGCGGTAGCCGAGCGCCCGATTGCGGACGTCCTTCGGCGTTTCGGGCCGATCGAGCAGCGCGCCGAGCGCTTTCAACTCGTCGCAGAACTCCGTCCAGACACGGCCGTCGAGGATCCGGCTCTCGAACTCGTTCGTGCTCATGGCTGCCTCCTTTCGGGTCGCGCGGCGCGAGCGCACCCTGCCCGGCTGTTGGGCACAGCCGCGACCTCCGCCCTCGGCGTCGGCGTCGGCGCGCTCATTCGGGCGCCACGTCGAATCGTTCGCGGTAGGGCTGGAACGCCTCGGAGAGCGCCTTCGCGTCGAGGCCGTAGTCTTCGGCCGAGTAGGAATGCGCTCCGTGTCGCCCGGGCGCGTGGGACCGGCTCCAATCCGTCATCGTGCGGAGCGCTTCCTGCGAGAGCGGGAGGCCGAAGGCGTCAAAGGCGCGGCGCAACGAGCCGACCGGATCCGCGAGCACTTCTTCGAACTGCAGGTCAAAGAACTGCGACTCGCGGCCGAGCTCGGCCCGATCGCGCATGCCCTGCTCCATGCGCCCGATCCAGAGGCGAGCCGCCAGCTGGCCGATCTGCGCTCGATCGACCCGTTCCTCGTAGACGGCGGAGAAGTGGGCGAGCAGGCTCGCATACGAAGGGACGACGCGCGCCGGATCGCGATGCGTCTGGATCACGCAAGCGCCCGGGAACTCGCGAAAGAGCGCCTTCAGGCAGCGGAGATGGGGCGGGTATTTCAGGATCCATCGACGCCCGGTCGTCGGATGCTGGATCAGCTTCAGGACGTCGTGATACCAGCGGTAGACGCCGTCCATCGGTTGGCGATCGAACCACGCGCGGTAGCTGGGAAGATGGGCCGTGTGGTCGTACGAGTCGTCCAGGAAGAGATGGCGGAACACGAAGCGGCATTCGCCAGGACCGTCCGCGGAGACGTCGTGCAGCGCGCGCAGCTCGGGATCCGCCTCGTAGGTCCGTCGAAGGACTTCGTCGACGCGTTGATAGTCCGGGTCGGAGGCCCAGCTCGCACGCGGCGGACGTGGCTTCGGCACGACGCCCAGCCAGTATTCGAGGACCTGGCTGTCGGGATCGAGCTGGAGGAGCTGATGGAGCGTCGTCGTGCCGCTGCGCGGCAGGCCGAGGATGAAGACCGGCCGCTCGAGGGGCGCGTCGCGGATCGCAGGCGTCCGCCGAAGCTGATCGACGACGCGCAATCGGCCGACGAGATCCCCGATGAGCTCGTCCCGGACGAGCGCACGACCGAGGGGCGTCAGGCGGGACTCCCTGGCGTACGCGTCGAGGAGCACGGCGAACCCCTCCTCGAAGTCGCGCGGGCCGAAGTCCGAGAGGCCCGAGGCATCGCAGGCCGCTTCCATCAGGGCTTCACGCGTGAGGGGCGGCCGCACGGCCATGGGATCGCTCCGTCTCGAGTCCGTGCCTCCGCCCCCAGGCGATGCCGACCGGGCGGAAGGCGGGGTGGACCGGCTGATCATTTTGATACACGAATAGAACATATGTAACAAGTATCAATTTTTTCCTTGGAATTATGGACTAAATTTGAGACAAAATGATTCAGTTCGTTCTTGACTGATCCCGCTCGCGGCGTGCCCGGACAGGACGCGCGGATGGAGGCCGAGATGACCAGCGAGATTCGGGAGGCCGTGGGGCTCGTCGAGCGCTGCTTCGCCGCGATCGCGGCGCATGACGCCGACGGGCTCGTGGAGAACTACGCCGAGAACTACGTCCTCGAGCTGCCCTACTACAAGCCGGACGAGCCCCTGGTCCTGAGCGGTCGGCCCGTCGTCCACGCCTATCTCCGCACCCTGCTCGCGGTCCAGCACATGGAGATCGTGCTCACCGGTCATCACTGGATCCCGAGCGAGCGCCTGCTCATCGCCGAGTACGAGAGCCGAGGCCATTTCCTCGACAACGGCGAGCCCTATCAGAACCGCTACGTCGGCTACTGGTACATCGAGGACGGCGTCGTCGTCCGACTGCGCGAGTACTACAACCCGGAGGCTCCTCGCGCGTCGGCCGTGGAGGCCGAGCGTCGCGAGCGATCGGGGTCGAACGCCTGATGGAAGTCGGACTCTTCTTCACGGCCGGGGAAGGTGCGGCCGACATCGCGGAGGTCGCGCGAGCGGCCGAGGCGTTCGGCTTCGGCTCGCTCTGGGTCGGCGAACACGTCCTGATGCCCGTCGACTACGCGCGCGTCTACCCCGCGTCGGCGACCGGGGAGGCACCGGAGTATGCGGGGCAGCTCTCATCGCCCTTGATTGCCCTCGCGCGCGCGGCGGCCGTCACGTCCACCCTCCAGCTCGGCACCGGCGTGTGTCTGCTCCCTCTTCATGAGCCGATCGCGTTCGCCAAGGACATCGCGACCCTCGACCGCGACGCGGGCGGTCGCTTCCTCTTCGGCGTCGGAGGCGGATGGCTCCGCGAGGAGACGGAGATCCTGGGCGGCGACTTCGATCGCCGCTGGGGCCAGATCGCCGATCAGATCGCCGCGATGAAGAAGCTCTGGAGCGGCGAGGTGGCGGAGCATGCGGGGCCCTACACGCGCTTCCCGCCCGTTCGCATGCGGCCGAAGCCCGCCGCGCGCCCGCATCCCCCGATCCTGCTCGGCGGCGATTCGCCGCGCATCTTCGACCGCATCGCAGCGTGGGGCGATGGCTGGATTCCCGCGGTGCCGTCGGTCGATGCGTTCCGGGCCGGTCGCGCCGGGCTGCACGAGGCGGCACGCGCGCGTCATCGCGATCCCGCCACCTTGAAGACGGTCGCGTTCGGCCTGCCGGACTGCCTGCGGACCGCGAGCGACATGGATGGACTCCGCCGCCTCGACGCCGATCACGCGACCGTCTGGCTCGAGGCGCGTGACGAGCGCGTCTTCGACGAGATCGAAGGCCTCGCGCGCCGCCTGCTCGCCTGAGCCGCTGAAGCATCTCGCATCGGGTTCGGGTTCGGAGGGCTGCTCGCGCGGCCAGGAGCCAGCGGTCGGGAACAGCGATCCCGCTGCGCACTCGGGCGCCGTGCCGGATCGTCGCCGCGCGGAAGTCTGCGCGCGAGCAGCGCCAGGCCGACTCCCAGGAGCGCCGCAGTGCCGGGCTCGGGGACGGGCGTCATCGTGATGTCCATGGAGCCCGGAAACATCCCCGTGCCGTCGACGTTCAGCGGGTCGCTGAACTCGAAGCGGAGGATTTCGGCGAAGTTCGGGACCGAGGCGATGATCTGCAGGTGGTAGACGAGCCGCAATCGCTCGCCGGGCTGGAGCACGCCGAGCTCCGCGGTCTGGAACGAGAAGGGAATCTCGACACGATTGGGCCCGTTGAAGACCGCGCCGAGATCGCGTCCACCCGTGCTCAGGTCGAGCGAGCCGCCGCCGGCGGAATCACTGAGCGTGATGGTCGAGGCGAAGTTCGAGAGAATGCTCTGCGAGTAGGCACTCAGGCGCAGATTCAGGGAGAGCGAGGCGCTCGGCGCAAAGGCCATCACGAGCTCCCCGCCGTCGACGATGAATCGCGCCTGGAGTCGCTGCGGCACGCTGGTCAGGTTGATGAACTCCGTGCTCTCGATTTCGACGTCGACGAGCAGGTTGCCGCGCTGGACGATGGAGCCCTGCACGCCGAAGTTGCCGAAGCGTCCGACGGAGCCGGAGGCCGACCAGAGTCCGCCGGGATCGGCGATCGAAGCGAAGAGGTCGCGATCGATGTCCGTCGAGATCGGCACGGAGATCTCGTCGCGGTCGACGATGGCGGTCCCGCTGCGATCGGGCTCGGTGTCGTGCTCGACCTGGATGGTCTGGATCACGGTCGCGGACGCCATCGACGTCGCGAATAGCATCGCCCCGGCGAGCATCCATGCGAAGAGCAGCGCCGACCCTGTGCGGCGATCGAGAGGCAACGGAAGAGGCATGCTGGGATCCTTCCCGCGAGTCCGGTGGATCGGACGGGTCTGCGCAGGTTCGCGCACACCGCCGCACCGGCTCCCGTGTGAGCCCCTTCCCATGCGCAGCAAGATGACAGAGATCCCCGCGCGCCCTTCCGACCATTGGGTGACCAAATGGCCGCGCCCTGCAACCCGCGGGATCGGCGATCGACCGAGATCGGCCGGCTCAGCCCGCCCGCCCCGATCCGGTCAACACGTCGATCCTTCCGATCTGCCCCAGCAGCGCAGCGAGATCCAGGTAGACGCGCTCGTTGCAGATGCGCTCGCCATCGAACGCGAAGACGGCGATCGTGGGCACCCGGAACGATCGCCCCGTCGGCGGGGCGCCGAGGAAAGTGCCCGTATTCGTCCCGAGCAGATCGAACTCGGCGATGACCGTGTCGTCGTCGGCGACGTGGAAGCGGACGTTCTCGTGGCGCTGGTCCGGGAACGCGACGCGCTGGGAGCGGTGGTACCGCCGAACCGCTTCCTCGCCGTCGTGGACCGCATTCGTCGGCACGATCTCGTAGCGGGGGTGCCCGTTGAAGGTCGCGATGCAGGCATCCCAGTCGTGGGCGACCTCGGCCTCGAAATGCCGCTCGAGGAGCGCGAGCCGTCGTCGGCGCAGGTCGTCTTGCATGGGGCACCTCGTGGACTTCGGAAGGGAACGTCCGGGCTCGTCGGATGTTGCCAGCGCCGCGGCCGCTTCGCTGCCTCGCGATCATCGACCGCTCGCCCGCGGATGCGCACGCGCCGATCCGCGCTCCCGATTCCGAGTCGCAACCGGGCCCCCGGCCTGCCATGATCGCAGCGCTGTCGAGCCCGGCATCCCGGCCCCGAATCGAAGGAGAGAACCCGATGAGTGGCATCACCGAGAGCGACGATTCGAACGGAACGGCCGTCGTCCGCTGCTACGTCACCATCTTCCAGCGGACGCCGGACTTCCTGCTCCAGCCCGTCTGGGCGAACCGCTACGAGGACCGCTGCGTGCGCAAGGGCGGCCGCTGGCGTCCTGCGCATCGGCGCGGATTCCAGCCCGTGCCGGGAGACGTGAGCGCCCACCTTCCGCTCAACCCGCCCCGGGCCACGCGATGAATCCGCAGCGCGAAGCCTCCATGCACATGCTCCGCCGACTCGACGGCCGGAGCGCGATCGTCACCGGCGCCGCCTCGGGCATCGGCCGGGCGAGCGCACTGCGTCTCGCGGCCGAAGGCGCGAACGTCGCGATCGGCGACCTCGACGAGGTCGGATCCGCGGGGGTCGTCGCCGAAATCGAAGCCGCCGGTGGCCGCGCGATCGCGGTGCGAACCGACGTCTCGGACGAGGCCTCCTTCCGCGCCTTGATCGACGCGACGATGGACGCCTTCGGCCGGCTGGACGTACTCCACAACAACGCGGCCGCCCTGGGCATGACCGCGATCGGCGGCGACGACGGGATCGAATCCCTCAGCGTCGAGACCTTCGACCGCACGATGGCCATCAATGCGCGCAGCGTGATGATCGGCTGCAAGCTGGCGATTCCGCGCCTGCTCGAATGCGGCGGCGGCTCGATCGTGAACACCTCCTCGGGCGCCGCGATTCGTGGAGCCCTGACGGGCACGGCGTATGCGACGTCCAAGGCGGCCGTCAACTGCCTCACGCTCTACGTCGCCACCCAGTACGGCAAGCGCGGCATCCGCTGCAACGCGATCCTGCCGGGCCTGATCATGACGCCGGCGGTCGCCGTCGGGATGACGAGCGAATCGGTCGACATGATCCTCGACCACCACCTGACGCCGGAGGCCGGCCAGCCCGAGGACATCGCGGCGATGGTCGCCTTCCTCGCCTCGGACGACGCCCGCTACGTCACGGGCCAGCTGCTCCGGGTCGACGGCGGGATCACGAGCCATGCGCCGACCTTCGCGGATCTGCGGCGCATGACGGCAGCCGTGGACTGACACGCGCAGCGCGCGCATATCAGGCCTTCGATCCGGTCGCCGATCGACCGACCGGCACAGATGGGCCGCGAGTGGCCCCAGAAAATGAAACCCAGGGGGCCGCCTGGGCAATGCCCCTCGATCGCCGGCCCGTGACACGCAGGCCGTGTCAGGCCAGCCCACGAACCCGTCAAAGATGTGTTGACGCAAACTCGACTCCGGTCATAGACTGGAATTCGGCAGCGGGTGATCCGGTGCAGAGCCGGTCGTCCGAGGCAGGCGGCGCGATGGGCTTCCTCGCCCCGCTTCCCTCCGGAACGGTTCGGAGACGGTCGCATGGTCCGACGATCCATTCGCGCGCTCCTCGTCTCGCTCTTCTTCACGATCGTTTGCGCGATGTCCGCCGCCTCGACCGCGAACGCGCTCACGAACGGCGAGACGATCTCGGACTCGATCCCGTCGCCCGGCGTGCAGAACGGGTACACGTTCTTCGCGAATGCGGGCGAGGGCTTCCTGATCGCCGTGCAGGAGACGGCCGCGACGGGGCTGCTCGCGCGTCTGTTCGTCTTCGATCCGAATGGCGTGCAGCTCACGCCGAGCAATCGCGACAGCTGGGCCGACCAGGCCGCCGTGACGGGGACGTACTCGGTCGTCGTCTACGACCTCGCCGGATCGAATACGGGCGCCTACGCCCTCTCCTTCGCCCTCGCCCCGGGCGCGAACGAAGGCGGTTCTCTCGGCGACGAGAGCACCCTCGCCGACGCGCTGACGCCCGGTGACATCGACTCCTACACGTTCTCCCTCGAAGCGGGCGACAGCTTCGCCGTCGCGACCCAGGAGACGGGCGGAACGAACTTCAACACGCGGCTCAGCGTGTACGACCCGAGCGGCGCGCGCCTCTCCGTCGACAATCGCGACAGCTGGTTCGAGCTTGCGGCGACGACCGGCACCTACACCGTCTTCGTCTACGACTTCGACCTCGAAGACGCCGGCAGCTACGACCTTTCGTTCGCGCGTCTGCCGGGCGCCGGCTCCGGCGGTGTCCTCGGCAACGGCGACGCCGTCGCCGGCAGCGTGGTCGCGGGCGGGATCGCCGCCTACACCTTCGGCGCCAACGCGGGCGAGGTCGTCTCCGTCGCCGTCGGTTCGTCGTCGGGCACGAATTTCGCCGCCCGCCTGGCCGTCTACGACCCGGAAGGGACGCGGCTCACGCCGGACAACCGCATCAGCTATGCGGACGTCGCCGCGCTGGACGGGACCTACACCGTCCTCGTCTTCGACTTCGACCTCGAGGATCCCGGCTCCTTCGTGTTGAGCTTCTCGCTCACGAACGAAGTGCTCTCGTACGCGGCGCTCGGGGACTCGTATTCCTCTGGCGAAGGCATCTGGCCGTATTTCGATCCGACGGATACCTGGCGCACCGGGCGTCATCAGAGTACGCGCGCGTGGTCGACGAAGCTGCGGGTGCCCGGGACTTCGCAGCCGATCGCGGCGCGCAGCGACGCCGAGTTCGACTTCCTCGCCTGCACCGGCGCAGAGACCGTCAACGTCCAGGCAGGCGGCGAGGACTGCGGCGGCCATCCGACCCAGCTGACCCCCGCGAACCACGTCGACGCGAGCCGCGATCTCGTCACGCTCAGCATCGGCGGCAACGATTCGAAGTTTCCCCAGATCGCGCAGTTCTGCATGGCCCACAACGCCTGCAACGAACTGCATCCCTTCGACCCCCATTCGAACGTCGAGCTCGGCGAGCTGATGTACGCGGCCGCGATCCACATGGGCACCCTGCAGCTCGCGACCTTCCAGGAGATCCGCGCCGCGACACCCAACGCCCCCACGATCGTCTTCGGCTACCCGATCCTGATGGCCGGCGTCGAGTGTCCCGCCGCCTCCGTCCCCTTCGCCGAGGACGCGAAGTTCTCCGCCGCCGAGCAGGCCTGGATGCGCGAATACAACGCCTTCGTCAACGACGTCACGGCCCAGGCCGCCGCGCTCGCGGGCGTCCACTTCGTCGCCGTCGCGGACCGCTTCGCGGGACACGAAGTCTGCGGGCCCCTGGACGATTGGATCAACGGATTGATGCCCCTCGATCCCTACGCGAGCTTCCATCCCCGGCTGCCCGGCGTGCAGGCCTATGTCGATGCGGGGAACGCCTATCTCGAGAGTCTCCGGACCGGGTGGGCGCCGGGCTATTTCTCGACCGGACTCCCCCGCAACCCCGCGCCGACCGTCCTCTTTCCCGAGATCGACCTCGGCGGCTCCGTGCCCGCGAATGCGCCCGCCTTCGGCGAGCTCTTCGTCGCGATCGCGAGCGCACCGGTGGGCTGTGAAGCCGCGCGCAATCTGCTCGTCCCCGACCAGGACGCACGGGTGACGGGCTCGGGCTTCGCGCCGTCCGAGAGCGTCTCGATCCGGCTCGTGATCGACGATCAATCCTCGCTGCTCGCGACCGTCACGGCCGATCCGAGCGGCGGGCTCGACGCGGTCGTTGCGATTCCGTCGGGCATCGCGTCCGATCTCGTGGCCTACCTCGAGGCGTCCGGCGCGGGTTCCGGCGGCGGCGGCCTGCTGCTGATCGCCCAGGCCGTGACCGTGACGTCGGTGGCCCTCGATGGGGACGGGGACGGCATCCCCGACGGCTGCGACAATTGCCCCTCGCTCGCCAACGCCGACCAGCTCGATCAGGACCTCGATGGCGAGGGCGACGTCTGCGACGCCTGCCCCGCGGAATTCGACAACGACGCCGATGGCGACGGGCTCTGCGCCGGCGTCGACGTCTGCCCGAACGATCCCCTGAACGACGTCGACGCCGACGGCGTATGCGGCGAAGTCGACAATTGCGCGATCGACGCGAATCCCAGCCAGGCCGATGCGGATGGCGACGGCACCGGCGACGCGTGTGCAGCGCGCCTCTGCCATGCGACCCAGCTCGGCGTCTCCGGCCTCGGCGACGGAGACGTTTCCGGCACGCCGCTCAACTGCGGCTTCGGAAGCGGCTACTTCGACGAGACGAGCGTCGAGCTGCTCGCGACGCCGGCCCAAGGGCTGAGCTTCACCGGCTGGACCGGCGCGTTCTCCAGCATCGGCACGGCCAATCCGCTCGTCCTGACCGCGATGTCCGGCGAGGCGATCACCGCCCAGTTCTGCGCGACGACGGCGGACGCCGACGGCGATCTCGTCGCCGACACCTGCGACAATTGCCCGGCGACCCCCGACCCCGACCAGAGCGATCCCGACGGCGACGGCCAGGGCAATCCCTGTGATCCGGACGACGACGGCGACGGCCTGCTCGACGTCTTCGAGCTGGCCCACGGATTCGACTCGCAGACGCCGGGAGAAGAGTTGCTCGATCCGGACTTCGATGGGCTCGACAATCTGGGGGAGCAGGCGGCGGGGACGGATCCGCACGATGCGGATTCGGACGACGACGGGTTCACGGACGGGGTCGAGGTCGCGCTCGGGTCGGATCCGCTGGATGCGGAGTCGGTGCCGGCGAGCGAGGTCCCCGCGTCGAACGCGTGGGGACGGGCGCTGCTCCTGCTCGCGGCGATCGGCGGGTGTTGGGCGGCGAGCGCACGCGTGCTCGCGCGTAGCCACGCGCGGGACGCGACCGGATAGAGCGGCCTCCCGAGCGGAAGGGCGGCCACGCTCGTCGCTTTCTTCAAGAAGGAAATTGGCGGGGCGGCGGGATCATCGACGTCGCGAGCGGTTCGAGCGCCGCGCGCCAACCGCCGCTCACCCCCAGTGTCGGGACGGGCGTGCCGATCCCGAAGCAGCCGAGCCCCAGCCCTCAGCCTTCGACCGCCTCACGCCATTGGCGCAGCCAGAACTGCACGATCGGCTCGTTGGTGCCCACGCTGAATGTCCGTCCTCGCGCCGTGAGCCCCTGCTGCGTCTCGATCGCCGCCGGTAGATCCTCCTGCTCGAAGGCCCGCTGGCCGAGCTCGACGTTCGGGATCAGCTCGTCGCGTTTCGACTCGTCGAAATAGACGTTCGTCGTGTGCACGACCGCGCTGCCGGGCGTCGGTCCGGGCTCGCTTCGGATGAGCTGGGCGACCTCCCAGGTCGTGATCAGGACCGTGCCCGGAAAGATCTGGTGGCTGAGCGCGCCGGGGAAATGCTCGGGCCAGGACGACGAATCCGTCCCGGCCAGCGCCTCGGTCCCCTTCAGCGCGAATCCCCAGCGACTATGCCGTCCGAAGAAGTCGACGATCGCGTTCGACTCGAACATCGTCGCGACCGTCTCGCGATGGAGCGCGGCGAAGTGGTAGCTCTCATACGAGAGCATCGACACGAGCTTCCAGCTGGCCGCCACCTCGTAGCGATGGACATCGAGAGATCGTGCCCGTTCGAAGCCGAGGCCGACCAGCTCCGGCGCGAGCTCACCGAGATGCGCGTCGACACGCGACTGGGCCATGTCGGGCCGCAGGCCGACCACGACGAGTCCCGAGCGGTCGGAGACGGGCAGTCGCGTCAGATGGCAATCCGCGTCGGCGGGGGAGAAGCAGCCGTCGCGTGGACGCGATGCCAGGCGTCCGTCCAGATCGAAGGTCCAGCCGTGGAAGCCGCAGCGCAGGCGACGCCCGGCGAGCTTGCCATGGCCCTTCGCGACGCGCGCGCCCCGATGGGCGCAGGCGTTCACGAGTGCGCTCAGTCGACCATCTGCCGTTCGAGTGACGACGATCGGAATACCCATCGCCTCGGCCGTAATGAACTGGCCCGGCTCCGCGACCTCGCCCGCAAAGCCGATCACCTGCGGTGTATCGAGGAAGAGGCGTTCGCGCTCGAGCGAGAAGCGGGCGGGCGAGAGGAAGTCCTCGACCTCCTCCGTTCGCGATGCCGCGCATTCGTCGGTCGTTCCGGAGGCGATCCGCTCGGCGACCCGCCCCACCAGAGCTCTCGTCCGACGTCGCGCTTCATCCGAATCGAGGCTTCCCGTGGTATCCGCTTTGGCTCGATTCATCGACGCGACTCCTCCATTCCCGAGTGTGCCAGAACGCGGGGCTCGCGCGAACGTCCCAGGGCCGCGAGGGCCACGAGTCCGGCGGCGAGGCCGACCGCGGTCGCGGGCTCCGGGCAGGCTTGATTCTCGCCCGAGCCGGCGACGTACGGGGTCACGCCGAAGAAGAGCCCGCCCGGCGCGTAGTTGCAGACGAGAAAGCGGCCATTGCCGCAGGTCGCGAGTCCGCATCCGATCGTGGAGCTGTTCGCCCAGATCATCTGCATGTAGTGGCCGGTCGCCAGGAGGTTGCTCGTCGAGACGGGCTCGAAGGTCCAGAAGGCCCGTTCGTCGGCCCAGAGCTGGACGAGTTGATCTGGACTCGCGTCCCCGCTGAGGAACCCGGCGATGTTCTCGCCGACATAACCGCTTCCGCCCGCGGCCGCGTAGTCGGCCGAGCGGTTCGGGTTGGCCGAGAAGGTGCACTGATTGGCCCAGGCCATGGCGACGCTCGCGAGCGCTTCGTCCCAGACCATCGCGGGCATCGCGCTCGCGGGCGGATCGACTTCGCATCGCTCGGCATCGTGGAGGTCGAGAATCGCCGCGATGTCCTGCTGCGTCAGCTGCGCGCTCGAGACGAAGGGGCAGAGGAGGGCGAGGCCGACGACGAGGGGGATCGAGCGAAGTTGCATGTGCGGCTTTCCTTCAGCGCCGGGGCGACGCCATGGGCGGCGTGGAGCGGTCGTCGGTGGGTACGCCAGGGCTCCCGGCGGGTGACGCGGATCGTCGAGGGGATCCCGAAATCGGGGTGCAGCGGGGCCGCGGATCCCCGGCCCTTGCGCCGCGCGCGGGCTTCGGACGAACCAGCAGGATCTGCACGTCCAGGGCGAGCGCCGCGCCGTCGGGTCACTCGCGGCCGAGCAGCTTCGCGACCAGGAATTCGCGGCCCTGCTCGGCCAGCTGCTCGAGCCGGGACTTGTTGCTGTAGAGGGTCATGTGGGAGGTGTCGCGGCAGAGGAAGAGGCGCTTGTCGGGGGTCGCGATCTGGTTGAAGACGTCGATCTCCTCCTCCCAGAGCGTGATGTCGTCCTTCTCGGCGACGCTCATCAAGACGGGCGTGCGCAGGATCCGCCGCAGGAAGGGCCGGACGTCGTAGCTCATCAGGAGCTCCGTCGAGGCGATGGTGTTCCAGTGTTCGTGGGTCGGGGCGACGGTTTCCTTGAACTGGAGGAAGGCGCTCGTCACCTCGGGAAAGGGCCAGGTCGAGAGCTCCTGCGCCGGATCGGGCGTCGACATCGGCATCGTGCCGAGCACGCCGGTCGAGAGGCGTTTGCGGCGGTCTTCGAGGATCAGGGCCTCGAGCCGGCGGAAGGCGAGCGCGCCGTGGACGCTCTGCATCGTCCGCCAGCCATCGACGACGGGGATGTTCGAGACGACGCATTGCACGCGCGGGTCCGTCGCGGCGACGACGAGGACGTGGCCCCCGCTGTACGAGATCCCCCAGATCCCGATGCGCGACGCGTCGAGCTCCGGGCGCGTCTCGACGAAGCTGATCGCGTTCTTGTAGTCGTCGATCTGGGCCCAGGGATCGATGTGCTGGCGGGGCTCGCCGTCGCTGGTGCCGAAGCCCCGGTAGTCGAAGACCAGCGCGGCGACGCCGGCGGCGGCGAACACCCGCGCGTACTCGGGCTGGACCAGCTCCTTGACATAACACCAGCCGCCCGCCATCACGACGACCGGATGCGGGCCCGGCCCGGCCGGGAGGTAGAGGTGGGCGCGGATCGCGGTGCCCGCGCTCTGGAACGCGACGTCGAGGGGCTGCATGGGGCTCCTTTCGCACGGATGCGGAGGGCTTCTCGGGACGGCTAGAGTCGCCGATGCCCCGTCGGCTGACAAACGGGGGACGCAGGGCAATCCGGTCGTACGAGAGGAGGTTCCGATGGAGACGCTCGAGCCGACCGCGGCGCTGGCGCGCGAGGCCGCAGCCCACCTGAACGAACACGGCTATGCGATCCTCGATCGGATCGCGGATGCCGCGATCATGGATCGGCTGCAGGCGGAAGTGAAGCCGTGGGCCGACCGGGCCGAGCGGCTCCAGCTCAAATTCTTCGGGGGCGGGCTGCGCAAGGTCGAGTCGGTCCTGACGAAGTCGCGCGCCTTCGTGGAGCTGCTCTCGCATCCGGTCCTCCACGCGCTGAACGAGCGGATCCTCGGGCCCGAGTCGCTCCTCAACGGCTCGTCGGTCTTCATCCTCGAGCAGGGCGGCCGCGAGCAGACGATCCACACCGACGGCGCCATCTACGAGCCGATGCTGCCCCGCACGCCCGGCGGGCCCCACTACCTGCTCGTCTACATGTGGGCCGTCACCGACTTCACGCGGGAGAACGGCGCGACGCGCGTGATCCCGGGCAGCCATCTCTGGCCCGCCGGTCGTCATCCGCGGCCCGACGATCCGACCGCGTACCTCGAGATGAAGAAGGGCTCGGTCGCGGTCTGGCTCGGCTCGACCTTCCACGCGGCGAGCTCGAACCACACGCCGATGGCGCGCATCGGCACCCAGATGGGCTTCAACTGCGGCTGGCTGCGGCCCCACGAGGCGAACCTCCTGCTGGTCCCGCCGCTCGTCGCGCGCGACATGCCGCTCGCCGTCCAGGAGGTCCTCGGCTACCGCGCCTATCGCGGCATGCTCGGCTGCATCGAGCAGCAGAGCCCCGGCGAATGGCTCGGGATCCAGTCGGACCTCGGCTCGAAGAGCAATCAGGTCGCCGCGACCCCCGATCCCTTCGACGTCGAAGCCTGCACCCGCGACTACTTCGCGTCCCGGGCGCTCGCCATCCCGCCCGACGTGCAGAGCGAGCTCGACCAGCTCGCGGCGACGAACGCCGCCCGCGCCGCCGCCGCCTCCGAGGACGATCGCGAGGTCCTCGAGGTCGTGGCGCGCTCGCAGTCGCGACATCTCGTGAGTCACGTGCTCGCGGGGGACCACGCGGCGCTCGCCGCCGCCCTGCGCCAGCTGCCCGTCGCGACGGCCGAGGTCGCCACCCCTTCCCGTGCCGAGGAGCCCCGATGAACAAGACCGACGCCCGTCCGTATCGAGCCGCCGTCTGCACCGTGACGCCCTACGACGACGCCGGCCGCCTCGACGAGGCCGCCGTCGTCGATCTCGTCGAGCGCATCGCGAGCCGGGGCCTCGGCCTCGCGATCGGCACCGCGTCCCCGGGCGAAGGCTTCGCGCTGTCGCTCGACGAGACCGCGACCTTCTACGAGCTCGTAGTCCGCACCGCCGCCGGCCGCGTCCCCGTCTGCGCCATGGGCGTCGAGCCGCGCAATGCGAACCAGCTGCGCCCGATCGTGCGCGTCGCCGAGAAGGCGGGCGTCGACGTCATGCAGCTCTATACCGCCGACCCCGGCCACTCGATGAAGCTGACCGACCGCGAGCTCGAGCGCTATTTCGCGACGCTGCTCGGCGAGATGACGATCCCCGCCGCGATCTCGACCCACGTCTACAACGGCCTCGTCCCGATCCCCGTACTCGCCCGGCTGCTCGACGCCTTCCCGAACATCGTACGGATCCACTGCACGAGCGAGGTCAACTATCTCCACCAGCTGGTCGAGATCACCGCGGGCCGCTGCGAGATCCTGGTCGGCGGCCCGATGCAGGCGCTCTCGACCCTCGCCATCGGGGGGCACGGCTTCCTCTGCTCCGAGGGCAACATCGCGCCCGTCGTCTGCAGCGAGCTCCAGAGCGCGATCCGCGCCGGCGATCTCGAGGCGGCGAAGACCGCCTATCGCCAGCTGAACGGCGTCTTCAGCCTCAACGTCTGGCCGGGCGGAACCGTCCGCTTCCTGAAGACGGCGATGCGCCTGCTCGGCCTGCCCGGCTCGGCGACGCGGCCGCCCTTCGAGCCGCTCGACGAAGCGGCGACGGCGATCGCGCTCCGCGCGATGCGGGCGCTCGACCTGCCGGAGTGGCGGGGTCTGCTGCCGGAGGGGTGAGACGGCGGGGAGGGTGAATGAGCGGGGGATCGACTCGACCGGCGCGCCGACGCGCGCTGCTGCTCGCTCTAGGGGCGCTGCCCGTCGCGGCCTTCGCGGAGGACCTGCGCAGTGTCGCCGACACGCCGACCTCGGCGCGGACCCCGGACGGGCGCTTCATCCACTGGGTCGAGCACCGCATCGACGACGAGGGGCTCGGCGGCGAGGCGATCCGCGGGGGCGACGGCCTGCTGATGGCGGACGTCGACGGCGACGGCCGGATCGACGTGGTCTCGGTGCACGAGGATTCGCACCACCTCCGCATCGCCTTTGGCAGCGAGGACCCCGATCGCTGGACGAACGTGACGATCGCCCATGGCCATGTCGTCGGAGCGATCGAGGACGTCGCGGCGGGCGACCTCGACGGGGACGGCGACCTCGATCTGGTCGCGGCCTGCGAGGAGGCGCATCTCTCGGTCTTCGCGAATCCCGGCGGTGCGAAGGCCCGAAGGACTCCGTGGCCTGCACTCGTTCCCTCGATCACGACCGGACGTGGGTCCTGGCTGCAGGTCGCCGTGTCGGACCTCGACGGGGACGGGCGCCCGGAGGTGATCGCCGCCAACAAGGGCCACGCAGACGTCGTGCGGCTCACCGCGAACGAGCGCCCCGACCTCTCGACCTCGCGCTTTCGGATCGACGGCGATCCGCTCGACGACGCGTCCTGGCACGAGCAGAGCCTGCTGCGCGACGGCATCCCCAATCAGGTGGTGATCGTCGACGTCGACGACGACGGTGATCCGGACGTGCTCACCGCCGAGCGTCTGTCGAATCGGATGACCTTGCTCGTGAACGAGGGCGTCGACGCCAAAGGGATGCTGCGCGTGACGCCGCGGCCGATCGCCATCGCCGCGGGCTTCCCGGTGCCCGAGGGCTGGCGCGGCTTCTCCAATGCCTTCAACGCCGTATTCGCGGATCTGGACGGCGACGGACGGAAGGACCTGGTCGTGAGCGTGCTCGAGGCCGAGCCCGGCGAGACCACTTCCTGGACCCGGGCAGGACTCGGCTGGCTGAGCCAGCCCGAAGACCTCGCCGCGCCCTGGACCTACCATCGCATCGGCGACGTGCTGCCGGATTGGGTGATCGGCATCGGGGTCGCCGACATCGACGGCGACGGCGCCCTCGACGCGGTCGTCGGCGGCTACTCGGGGCTCAACGTCGTGCGCGGCGGCTACTCCGGCGCGTCCCGGGACGTCGACGATCCCTCCGTGACGGCCTCGTCCAGCGTCGCGCGCATCGCCTGGTTCCGGAGCCCCGGCAATCCCTCCGGAAGCTGGACGCGTCACGACGTCTCGCGTCGCGTGCGCGGCATGTACGACGACTTCGTCGCCCGGGACCTGGACGGCGACGGCGACGTGGACTTCGTGGCGACCCGCGGAAACAGCGGCGAGTACGACGGCGTATTCTGGCTGGAGCAGCGCCGCTCGACCGCGCCGCAGCCCGCCTTCGTCGCGGACCGCCTCGAGGACAGCCGGGCCCTGCCGCTGCCCCCGGCGGATTGGCGCATCCGCTACGGCGAGGCCGTCGAGTACGTCGCGCCTAATAAAGCGGCGCAGGACGCGGCGCTTCGGGCAGCGGAGCGGCGCGAGGGACGCGCCCCTGGGACGACCGATCCCGATGGCGGATAGGCAGCTCAAGCTGCGTTTTCGGTACCGCCACCAAGGCCGATTGCGTCAACCGGGGCCCGTCCAGAGACGAACTCAAGCCGTCCCGTCCGCCGCTTCCCCCTCGATGTCGGCATGAATCGCCGCCGCACCGAGCGCGACGACGACGAACGCGTCTAGAACGTCGTCCGCGTCACCCCGCCGTCGACGACGATCTCGGCGGCGGTGATGTACGCCGCGTCGGTGGAGAGCAGGAATCGTGCGGTGCGGGCGATGTCCTCGGGTCTTCCCAGCCGCTTCAGGGGGATCCTTTCGACATACGCCTTACGGACGTCCTCGCTGGCCGCGGCGACCGCGAACATCGGCGTATCGATGAAGCCCGGGCAGATCGCGTTGACGCGGACGCCGCGCGCTCCCAGATGCGCCGCGCTGGAACGCGCCAGGCCGAGCAGGCCCGCCTTGGCGGCGCAGTAGGAGACGATGGCCGCGTGGGCCACGATGCCCTCGATCGAGGAGATGACGACGACGGCGGATTCGGGGTTGCGCGTGAGATCCGGAACGAGGTCGCGGATCAGCATGGCGCCCGCGCGCAGATGGATGCCGAGGGTGCGATCCCAGGTTTCCTCGGTGACGTCCTCGACGCTGCTCGGGCCCGTGATTCCAGCGCCGTGCACCAGGCCGCCGATGTTGCCCATCACCGCCCGGCTCTCGGCGATGGCCGCCGCGAAGGCGGACGTGTCGGCTACGTCGATCCCGATCCCGACGGCCGCGACACCGAAGCGCTCGGTCGCTTCCTTCGCGACGGCGGCCGCGCCCGCCGCGTTGAGATCCCACGCCGCGACGGGGCGCCCCGCTTCGGCCAGCGCGAAGATCGTCGCCTTGCCGATGCCGGAGGCACCACCGGTGACGATCACGCCCGTTTGCGGTCCGAGAGAAATGCTGGACATGCCGTGAGCTCCTCATCCTGGATTGCGAAGTCCGTGCCCGGGACGAACCGGGGCCGTCCTTCGATCGACTCACGCCCGAGCGTGCAGGGGCACCTCGCCCAGCGCAAGCCCGTGCGAGCGGGAGGCCGTCGGCGATATTCGCGATTCGGCGATGCCGGAGTGTCGCCGGAGCTCGACGATCAGCGGGCTGGCGAAATCCAGATCGAACGTCGCGAACGCATGCTGATCGGCCTTGCACACTTCGATCCGCGCCCGGTCCTCCGCACCGGCGAGCGCCTGCTCCCTGCCCTCTCGAGCCGGTCCATGCGTTCCGACCTGCGAAGAGTCAGTACCGTCGATCGCGATCGAAGATCGGCGACAAGACGAGCTGCAGCGCCTGTTCGATTCGGTCGTCACTCGCGAGCCGATCGGCCGAATTGCGGTCCTCGTAGCCCTGGAACAGATACACCCGATGCCATGCGATGGGCGCCTCGACGTCGTAGAGCGTGCGGCCCAGGACGTCGATGATCGAAACGCGGACGACGTATCCGAGGATCCGCTGGGGCAGGTACCGATAGAGGTTCGGAATCGGCTGCCCACGCCACGACAACCGCTCGCCCCCCGCGAGCCAGCCATCCGGGGAGCCTTGAGCGCGCAGGATCCGGGACTCGACCCGGATCCACATCGTCGCGTTCGCGCCGTGGTGCAGGTCGACTTCCCGCCGCGTGTGCTCCTCGACGAAGGGGAAGACTTCCGGCCTGGGCGCACCGGTGCGCGGGTCGTAGGCGCCCCCCAGCCGTGCAGACATCTCGCGCCAGACCGCTTCGACGACCGAAGGGGGGACGAGCTCGGCGCGGGGCGCCGAGCGGGTGCGGAAGATCTCCTGGACCCGCGTGTCGATGCGGGCCGAAAGGTCGGACGCCTCTTCGATCTCGGCTTGAACCCAGGTCGGCGCGAGGGCGATCTTCCGGACTCGGGCATCGAACTGGGCTCGCGGGATCTGGAACGGGTCGTAGGCGAGACCGTCCGTGGGAGATCCCAGGGCCCAGACGACGGCCAGGGCCGCGAGTCCATCGAAGAATGCGATGGGGCCGCGCCGGCGAGCGGGGGAAGTCGAGGGGCGGTCGTCGATTCTGCCTAGCATTTCGAGCTCCATCCGTGCAGAATCAAGGTAGGCTACGCGGATCGGGGGAACCATCCCGACTCCGACCTCGTGAACCCATGCGAGCGGGAGCGACTGGACATGCCGTTGCGGGATTCCTTCGCGCGATACGCCCGCGTGCTCGTCGGTGTCGGGGCGATCGGGGTCGCTCTCGGCTGTGCGTCGACCGCTCCACGCGCGCCCGTTCCGGAGCTGGTCGCAGGCGATCCGTTCCGCGTGCCCGAGGCGGATTTCAGACGCTCGGTCCACAGGCTCTGCCTCGACTCGCTCGCCAGCGAGATCGCGCTGGAGGATGGCGATCCGCGCCGATCGTCCTTCGAAGAGCGGATCGCCGAGCGGCTCGAGCAGGCGGGATTCGAGGTCGTGGGCTCGAAGCAGACCCGGGCGGCGCGAGCGGGGATCGGCGAAGAGCCCGGCGAAGCGTTCGATCCGAATACTGGCCGCGCGATCCCCGGCGTGGCGCTCGCCTTCGCGTCGCACGTCCGGGAGAGGCTGGCGGCGACGCTCGAATGCGATGCCTTCGTCTCGATCGATCTCGCGATCGTCCAGGCCTTCTGGGACGATCGGCTCGTCTTCTGGGACGGACGCGAAGTCTGGGCCGACGGACAGGACGACGCCGACCAGGTCGCGATCGCGCTTCGAGATGCCTATATCGGCGGCGTCCGGGGCTGGGGTGCCATCCCGGCCTTGAGCCTGCACCTGGCGATTCGGGACCGCGAGGGCCGGTTGATCTTCTTGCATGCCGGCGGCATCCAGACCGTCGCGACCTTGCGAAACGTCCCCTACCAGATCCGATGGGATCCCCTGCCCGACGACCGGATCCTGGTCGACGCGGAATCGAATCAGGCGGCCATCGATCTCGCCGTGGGACCACTCGATGCGCGTCCGGGCAGGACGATGGAATCGGAGAACTAGCAACCGGATGCCGAACCGATCTTCCGTCTTGCGCGCGGCGTGGATCCCGGGGCTGCTCGTCGCGCTCACCGTTCAATCCGGATGCCGCTGGCATCCGGATCGGGCGGAGCATTCGCGCCTCGCGGTCCCCACGATGGCCACGATCACGGCGGAGGATCGACGGCTCTGGGAGGAGGCCGACGCAGCGGAGGCCCGGATGCTCGAGCGAGGCGCGATTCACCGCGATCCCCGGCTCGAGGCCTACCTGATGAGCGTCGTCTCGAGGCTCCTGCCCGAGACCATCCGGTCCGCGAGCGAATCGATCCGCGTCCACGTGGTCGAGGAGCCGGAGCTGATGGCGAGCGCGGCCGCCAACGGGGGCATCTTCGTCTCGACGGGTCTGCTCACGGCGCTCCAGAACGAGGCGCAGCTCGCGTCCGTGCTGGGCCACGAGCTGACGCATTATCTCGCACGCCACGCTTCGATCCAGCAGCGCGCGGATCAGGCGTCCGGCTCGACGGTGCGCCGCATGCACGAATCCCGGCGGCTCGAGCGCGAGGCCGACGAAGTGGCGTCCTGGCTCGTTCAGGATGCGGGCTACGACCTGGCCGAGTTCGAACGCGCCTACGAGATCATCGCGCAGGCGGACGAACCGTCCGACGTCGACGCGGCCTGGTTGAGCCATCCCGTACCGCCGGTCCGGTTGACGATCATCCGCCGGATCGTCGAAGGGCGGAAGTCCGGTGGCGAGGTCGCGGCCGAGCGCTACGACGCCGCCGTGGTCGACGTCCTGCTCGTGTCCGCAGACATCGCCCTCGATCGATTCGAGCTCGACTCGGCGCAGGAGACGCTCGACCGTCATCTCGCGCGGCGGCCGGACAGCCCCCGCGGCCAGCTCCTGCGGGCCCGATGGATCCAGCAGCAGGATCCGAAAGGCGAGGCCGCCCCCGCCGCCATCGAGGCCCTCGAACGGGCGAGAGAAGGAATCCCCGACGATCCCGAGCTGCTGCGGGCCGTCGGACTCGCCTATCGCAAAGTCGGTCGCCGGCAGGAGGCGATCGAGGCGCTCGATCGGTATCTGACGCTCGTGCCGGACGCACCCGACGGCGCGATCCTCCGCGCCTACATCGAAGCGCTCGGAAACCCGTGAGCGGGCGTGCTCCGCGACGCCGTCGAGGTCCTCCGCCGCGAACCGCCAACTCCGATTGAAGCCTGCTCGAGCGGTACATCTTTGACTCGGACGACCCCGGACTCCCGAACCACCCACCCGAACTCATCGCGAGAAACATCGCGGCTGCTGCCGCGCCTGAGGGACAGCCTGGATACGCCCGCCCACCCCGAGCCGATCCTGCTCCACACGACCCCGCACTCGGCCCTCGCACGACCGGTCGATCATGCCCCCCGAATCATTCGCGAGCGCCCACGCAGGGCGACCTGCAGCGGCGTCGCATGGTTTCACGGCGACTGCCTGGCCACGATCCATCTGGTCGACAATGCACTCCACACCTACCGCTTCGACGCGGAGGCGAGGACCTTGACTCCGATCCAATCCCTGGTCGATCTGGACTGCTTCGCGAAGCCGGAGAACCTCGCGTTCTCGCGGGACGGTCTCCTCCTCGCGACCACGAACAGCCGGGACGGCGCGGTCCACGTCTTCGCCGTCGATCCCGAGACCCATCTCGTCGATCCGCAGCCGCGCGCGACGCTTCGCACGGAAGGCGACGTCAATGCCCACGGCGTGAGCTTCTCGCCCTGCTCGAGATTCCTCGCCTTCACCACCGTCGACGAGCCGGGATTCGTTCGCGTCTGCCGCATCCATCGGGACGCATCCGGCCGGATCGATGCAGAAGTCGTCCAGAGCCTGCCCAACCCGCACGCTCCACTCAAGCCGAAGGGCATCGACTTCTCCCCGGACGGCCGTTTCGTTTCCATATGTTATTCGCCGAATGCGGCAAGAATGAAGAAGCGCGGCATCGTGAGGTTCTTCGCAGGCATCGCCGGAGCTTTCGGGGACCGGCGCGGCAACGGGTTCCTGCTCGTCCACCCGCACGCAGAGGGCCGGATCGCCCGGGATCCGATCCCGGGCGCGAAACGGCGCCTGCGACTGAACAACCCCGACGACGTGAAGTACTTTCCGAATCGATCCCTGCTCGTCGTGACCGACCAGGCAGCCGACACGGCGACGCTCGTGCAGCTCGAGGAGAGAAGCGGCGCGCTCCGCGAGCGGGTCATGACGCTCGCGAACCCGCCCGCCCAGCTGAGCTTCCCGCACGGCATCGGAATCTCGGAAGACGGCCGCTACCTGGCCATCGCGAACTACGGCGACGACAAGCTCGCGATCTACGCGCCGTGGGGCGAAGCCGATCCCGACCGGTCTTCAGCGGGCTGACGTCTTCTTCAGGCGTCGAAGCAGGCGGCCCCAGCGGCTCTTCTCGCGCGGGGCACGAAATTCGCCGAGCTGCGCGACCGCCGCCGGGCAGAGCACCGGCATTAATCCCCAGACCGCCTCCGCGATGCGGCGTGATGGACGTCGAGGAAGAACCTCGACTTCGTTCGCCGCGTAGAGATGGGCCAGGTCGAGAAAAGCCTGCCGCGTGACCGGCAACGCCTCACCCTCCGGTGTCGAGAGCAGAAGCGGATCGGATCCCGCCTGGTACGACCGCACCGCACGGGCGAGAGACGCCCGGTCGACCCGTGCCCAGAGGAAGACCAGCCGAGCGGCCTCGTCACCGATCTCTTCGCAGAGCTCCGGCGAGTCGATTCCACAGATCGGCGGCCGACCCCGCGGATTGCCACACACAGCGTGATAGCGCCCCGCCCGCTCCAGGCAGGATCGCTGGCCCCAGGCCCGCAGGATCGCCGACGTCCCGAGCAGATGGGCCTCGAAGGACGTGCCTGTATGGTCCGGCGCGACGCGAACGCGATCCCAGATCTCAGTGGACTCGTTCGCCATCGACGCTCCTGCGGCCTTCTTCAGCGCGAGGCGTTCGATTCCCCGCATTGGATCGGACCGGGGCGCCCGCCGCGATGATCTCGGATCGGGGCCGGCTGCGCGATGGGGAAATCGAATCGCCCATTCACCCATTGCCGGACGGATCCGATGCGGGCCTGCTCGGCTTGTCGCGTCTGGGGCGGGGGCTATTTTCCGGCGGCCCGCCGGCCTTCCTCGCGACGATGGCCGAGCTCGTCGCCGAACGCATTTCCGATCTGCGCCGCCGCATCCGCCGCGCCCCGAGCCCTTCCGGCTCGCGGCCCCGAACGCTGCCCCACTGGGCGTAGCCGAAGCCAGGAGAAGCCCCATTGGCCCGCAAGATGTTCCAGCGATACAAGGTGATCGACGTCGATACCCACATCACCGAGCCCGCCGACGTCTGGACGGATCGCGTCTCGAGCAAATGGGGAAACAAGATCCCCCACATCCGCCGAGTCGACGGCCGCGACATGTGGTTCATCGGCGATCAGCCCGCGGGCGGCCCCGGCTTCTACACGATGGCGGGTCACCACGACACGTTCCCGAACGTGCCGATGGGCTACGACGACATCCCGAAGGCTTCCTACGATGCGCACGCTCGGCTGAAGCTCATGGACGAAGAGGACATCCACGCGATGGTCCTCTACCCGAACCTCGGCGGCTTCGGGTCCGGAGGCTTCCTGCGACTCGGGGAGCCGGCGTTGATGCTCGAATGCGTTCAGGCCTACAACGATTTCCTGGTCGATTGGGCCAGCGCGGACCTGAATCGGCTGCTGCCGGTGATCGCCCTCCCCTTCTGGGACGTCGAGGCGTCGGTGAAGGAGATCCAGCGTTCGGCCGCCAAGCGCCATCGGGCCGTTCTCTTCGGCAGCCGACCGGAGACCTTCGGCCAGCCGCCGCTCGCCCACAAACACTGGGATCCGATCTGGGCGGCGACGCAGGATGCCGGCCTCCCGATCAGCTTCCACATCGGCTCGGGCGACATCAGCGACATCATGAACGACGCCGCGGAGATGGGCACGAAGGCCAACTTCTCCCGCGGCGGATCGCTGGCGCTCCTCGACAACCAGAACTGCCTCGCGAATCTGCTCTTCGGCGGCGTCTGCGCCCGCTTCCCGAAGCTCGACTTCGTCTCGGTCGAGAGCGGCGTCGGCTGGCTGCAATGCGTGCTCGAGATGTTCGACTGGCAATGGACCAACGGCGACGTCCGGAAGGAGCATCCGGAATACGATCTGCTGCCCTCCGAGTATTTCAAGCGCCAGGTCTACGGCTCGTTCTGGTTCGAGAAGCGCGGAATCGACGCCGCCGTCGCGGCGTTCCCGGACAACCTGATGTGGGAGACCGACTACCCGCATCCGACCTGCCAGTATCCGAGCCCGAACAGCGCGGCCGTCCGCCCGGCGGACTACGCGGAGACGGCGCTCGCCAACGTTCCCGAAGCGACCGTGCGAAAGATCCTGCAGGACACGCCGGCTCGGCTCTACGGCGTCGACATCGCCTGAGCGACGCCCGTCGGCGCGAGGGTCGGGCTCCTCCGCGCGCGAGGGTCTCGCGATCGATGCGAGACCCTCGCGCGGGCAGAGGCAAACGCCCGAGCCCCTCCAATCCCTAGAAGGCGAACTGCGCCCGGAAGGTGAAGGCGTTGAGCCCCTTGCCTTCCTGATTGCGCGCGACACGCGCCGCGCCGGCCGCCTCACCCATGCTGGTCTCGAGCACGTGCTTCCAGTCCAGCATGAAGCGCACGACGGGATTCAGGTACCAGTTGAGGCTGGTATCGAGGGCGTGCTCTTCGCCGCCCACGACGCTGGCGGTCGCGCTCGCGCTGCCCGAGCTGAGATCGACGTAGGCGTATCGGACGGCCAGCTCCCAGGCGCCGACGCCGCCGTTCTTGATGCTGAAGTTGTTCTTCGGCGTGAGGCGCTTGAACTCCCCGGTCTGGATCGTGTAGATGGCGGCCCGGGATTCGCCCGTCAGGGTCCAGGTCGCGGCGACGTGACCGCTCTGGAACCGGAGCGTATCGGCGCCCTTGCGCGTGAGATGGGCCCGGTTGTATTCGCCGTAGAGCGAGAACGGACCGAAGGCGATCGCCGCCTCGGGGCCGAAGAGCGCGGCCTCCTGGATGTCCTCGATCGTTCCGGTGTCGACGATGTGATAGTCGGACATCTGGGTCGTCTGATCGCGGAAGCGAAGCCCCTCGTTGCCGTTCTCCGGGCGCCGGACTGCCCCGCGAAAGCCGAGGTGGATCACGCGATCCGACGCGAGGATCGGCGTGACGACGACCTTCGCCGCCGAGCCCCATCCCTCGGTCGCGTTCTGGCTCTGGGCCGCCATGCTGTCGCCGTAGAATCCGCCGGCGACGTACCACTTCTCGCCGTAGTCCTCGAAACGTCCGCCGATCGCGCGATTGATCAGCGGGATGATCAGATCGTTGTCGATGCTGCGTTCGGTGAACGGGAGGTCGTTCGAGCTCATCTCGACCGCGAGGCTGTAGGGCTGCTTCTGATGGCCGGCCGTCACGTTCAGCCGCTCGATGCCCGTGTACCCCACGATGAAATCCGTCACGGCGACTTCGTTGTCCCCGAAGTCGACCTCGCCGAACCAGGTGAAGTCCTCGTAGGCTTTGGCGCTCATCGCGAAGCGGGCACGCCTGATCTCGGTGCCGTCGGTGGCGTCGTTGTTGGTTCCGCCCGAGCTCGACGGCGTCTCGCCGACGTGCAGCGTGCCGTCCGCATGCAGCCGACCCCAGGCCCGGAACTGGAAGGCGCCGTCTCCGGAGTCGATCTTGAGTCCGCCCTTGTCGACGACGACCTTGGCCGGCGCCGAAGTGGGGTCCGTCGGCGGGATGTCCGCGGCGCCCGCCAGGCTGGCCGCCGTCCAGGAAAACAACCAGGCTGCCACCCAACCCACCGAGCGACTTGTCTCTCTCACGAACGATTCTCCCCTCACGATCGACCCGGGGCGCCCGGGTCGTAGCTGGCGCTTCCGAGACCTCCGTCCGGGCCCGGTCTTGCTGCGCACGATGAACGGCCATGCCATTTCGGTGAATGGCGCGTGCAGGGAATCAGGAGAATGTGAAGAACAGGTGACGGAACGGGAACGAATGCGGCGAGATCGACGATCAGGTGCAGACGGCGTCATGCCACCGACCCGAAAATGACGCAAAAGCCCCGAATCAGGCGGCCGTCCAGCCCAGGCGAAGGACTCGCAGGGAGCCGAGATCCGCTTCGCACCCGATCGCCCGCGGCGACGGGCCCCGCCGTCGCGCCACCCGGCGGCCCGGCGGGGCGTCGGGCGATGCGAATCCCCCGGCCGGAAGCGGGCGCGCGTCGACTCAGCGGCCGAAGTTCAGATTGTCGTCGGTCCGGCAGTTCGCGGCGTCGACGGCGCTCACGATCGTCGGGTAGGGGAACCCGGAGAGCGGGATCCAGCCCATCCAGAACTTTCGCCGGGGCATGTTCTGGCTCCAGCTCCCGCAGCCGTTCAGGTGGTCCTCGCAAGGCAGCGATCGCGATCGCAGGCAGGCTCTTGCTCGTCTTCATGTCGGCAGGCAGGTGCAATCTTCCCCGCGTGCTCGCCGCCGACTCCGCCCGAAGCCGGGAGCCCGGTGGCGAATCGTGCTGGGACCGGCAGCATCACGCCGCAGGCAGCCCGCCCGGGCGACGGGCGGGCTCGATCACAGGGGGAAGGAAATGAGCGCGAAGCCGAAGACGTCCGCGAAGAAGCCCGCCCGAAAACGCCCCGGGAAGTCCGCTGCAAAGCCCGCGGCGCGCAGGAAGCCCATCGCGCGATCCCGTCGGAAGCTCGACGCGCGCCCGGACACCCTCGACTTTCGCGACCGCATGTACGTACCGACGCTGGTCGAGGTCCCCGAGACGATCCCGCTCTCGCGTTATGCGCGGCTGCGGCTGCCGGTGCTCGATCAGGGAACCGAGGGCGCCTGCACGGGATTCGGGCTGGCCGCCGTCGCAAACTACCTGCTCTGGACACGCAGGGTCGAGCCGCGCAAGCAGAGCGTCAGCCCGCGCATGTTCTACACGATGGCGCGGCGCTACGACGAATGGCCCGGCGAGCGCTACGAGGGCTCGAGCGCGCGCGGCGCGATCAAGGGCTGGCACAAGCACGGCGTCTGCAGCGAACGCCTCTGGCCCTACCGCGGCATGAAGAAGGACGCCGGTCTGACCGACGCGCGGGCGAAGGAAGCCGGTCGGCGCAGCCTCGGCGCCTACTACCGCGTCAACCACAAGGACCTGGTGGCGATGCACGCCGCGCTGGCGGAGGTCGGGGTCTTGTTCGCGACCGCCGTGACCCACGACGGCTGGGATCGCGTCGGGCGCTCGGGTCTGCTGCCCTGGGACCCCGACGGCGACGGCGACGGCGGCGGCCATGCCTTCGCGATCGTGGCCTACGACGATCGGGGCTTCTGGTTCCAGAACTCGTGGTCGAAGTCGTGGGGCAGAAACGGCTTCGCGCGCATCGGCTACGACGATTGGCTGGCCCATGGCAGCGACGTCTGGGTCGCACGCCTCGGCGTCCCGATCGAGCTCGCCACGGCGCGGGCGCAGGCGACGACGCGCTCGGCGGCGGCGGGCTCGCGCGAGACGCTCAGCCAGGCCGAGCTCCGTCCCCACGTGATCAGCCTGGGCAACGACGGCCGGCTGCGCGACAGCGGCCCCTTCGGCACCTCGGCCGACGAGGTCCGCGAGATCCTGCGCAGCGATCTGCCGCGCATCACGCGCGACTGGAAGCGCAAGCGCATCCTGCTCTACGCCCACGGCGGTCTCGTCGGCGAGGAGAGCGCGATCCAGCGCCTCGCCGACTACCGCGCAGCGATGCTCGAGTCCGAGGTCTACCCGATCAGCTTCGTCTGGAAGACCGACTACTGGACGACGCTGACCAACATGCTCCAGGACGCGCTGAAGCGGCGCCGGAGCGAAGGCGCCCTCGACTCGGCGAAGGATTTCATGCTCGACCGCCTCGACGACGCGCTCGAGCCGATCGCCCGGGCGCTGACCGGCAAGGCGGCCTGGGACGAGATGAAGGAGAACGCCGCGCGCGCATCGATTCGTCCGGACGGTGGCGCGCGAATCGTGGCCGAAGAGCTCGCACGGCTGGCGCGGGATCCGAAGATCGAGCTCCACGTCGCCGGCCACAGCGCCGGCTCGATCTTCCACGCGCCGTTCGTGCAGCTGCTGGCGACGGACGGCCCGATCACGAAGGGCCTTGCCCGCGGCCTCGAAGGCCAGGGTCTGCAACTCGCGTCGACCACGCTCTGGGCGCCGGCGTGTACCACCGCGGTCTTCAAGCAGTGTTATCTGCCCTTGATCCAGGCGGGCCGCCTCGGCCGCTTCGCGCTCTTCACGCTCGGCGACGAAGCCGAGCAGGACGACCACTGCGCGCGCATCTACAACAAATCGCTGCTCTACCTCGTCAGCAACGCCTTCGAGGAGCGGCCGCGCATTCCCCTGATCCGGCCCGAGGGCATCCCGATCCTCGGCATGCAGCGCGCGGTCGAAGCCGACGCGGCCGTACGGGCCGTCTTCGCGGATCCCCGCCATGCGTGGATCCTCGCACCCAATAACGCCCCGCTCGGCGATCCGTCCGCCTCCCGCGCGAAGGCCCACGGCGCCTTCGACGACGACGAGCACACGGTCCGTGCGACGCTCGCGCGCATCCTCGGGGCACGGAAGGCCCCCGCGGAGGCGGCCTTCGCGTTCGAGCCCTCGGCGTCGTCGGTGCGCGGGCGGCGGCAGCGCGTGGAGATCGCGGCGGGCGGATGAGGAAGGGACCCGCGATGGGATGCCCTCGCCCGCGCGATGCGGATGCCGTCGAGCTCGGCCCGCTTCGGTGCGGCGCTCGGAGACCGACCTCAGTAGAGGTAGACCGCGCCCGTGCTGGTCGCCGCATCGTCGTCCTGCGTAGCGCCCGTGCCGGCTGCGCTGCCGTCCTCGAGGCGCGCGCCGACCGCGATGGTGGTGCCTTCGCCGACGATCGCGACCGATCTGCCGAAGCGGTCGCCCGAGCCGGTGTTGGAGGCCTTGAGGTAGCGCTGGAACGACCATGCGCCGCCGACGCGACGATAGGCATAGGCCGCGCCGCTGAGCGACGTGTTCTTGATGGCGCCATTGCCGCCGACGCCGGTGGCGTCGCCGTCTTCCTGCTCCGCGCCGACGACGAGGGAATCGCCGCTGAAGGAGAGCACCAGGGAGGTGCCGAAGAACTCGCTGCTCCCCGGGTTCGACGCCTTGATGTAACTCTGCTGCGACCAGCTCGTACCCGAGCGCGAGAAGACGTACACAGCGCCCGCATCGGTGAGCGAATCGTTCGTCGATCCGCCGACACCCGCCGAGCTGCCGTCTTCCAGGGTGGCACCGACCGCCAGCGTACTGCCCAGCCCCGAGATCGCGACGGAGCCGCCGAATTGGTCGTCCTGCCCCGGATTGCCGGCTTTGACGTAGGCCTGCTGCGCCCAGACGAAGTCGACGCCGACCAGTGATCTAAGGAAGACGTAGACCGCGCCGCTGTCGGTGCGGCCGTTGCTCCCCTCATCGCCCCCGATCCCGATGGCCGCGCTGTCCTCGCCGGGCGCCCCGACCGCGAGCGTATTGCCGTCGCTGGACAGGGACACGCTGGATCCGAACCGATCGAGGCCGCCGGTATTCGAGGCCTTCAGGTACTGCGTCTGCGACCAGGTCGTACCGCTCCTGGACAGGACGTAGGCCGCACCGCTGTTGCCGGCCGTGTCGCTGTTCGGATCGGCGAGGGTCCCGGTCCCGGCGCCGTCTTCGCCCGAGGCACCGATCACCAACAGATTGCCGTCGTCCGAAAGCGCGACAGAGCCGCCGAATCCATCGCCCGCATCGGTGTTGCCGGCCTTGACGTAGGCCTGCTGAGACCACGTGAATCCATCGGGCCGCACGAACACGTAGACGGCACCGCTGTCTTCGGCGTTGTCGTCGTTCTGTCCACTGTCGATGCCGGTGAAGCTGCTGTCCTCGTTGGGCGCGCCGACGGCGAGCGTCGTCCCGTCACCCGAGATCGCCACGCTGAATCCGAAGAAATCTCCAGCGTCGGTATTCGACGCCTTGAGGTAGGCCTGCAGGCTCCAGAACCGGCCCGAGCGAACGTAGACGTAGACCGCACCGCTCTGCGTCGCGACCGTCCCCGTGTTCTGGTTTCCGTTGACCCCCGTCTCGGAATTGCTCTCGCCGGGCGCCCCGATCACGAGCGTTCGCCCGTTCCCATCCAGGGCGACCGAGGTTCCCGCCTGCTCGAAGCCCGAACCGGCGTTGGAAGGCTTCGCATAGCCGATCGCGTCTTCCAGGGTTCCGGAGACGAAGACCGTCGCCGAATCGCTGCAGTCCGCCGCGTTGCAGGCCTGCAGGATGTACTGCGCGTTGACGCGCGACACGAGCGGGACGACGAGATCATGGCTCGTCGCATCGGCGGCGATGGTCGCCACTTGCGTGAAGCCCGAGCTGCCGTCCGGATTCTCGAGCAGCCGGTACTCGGTTTCTCCGGCGACATCGGTCCAGCTGAAGCGGAAGTTCTTGACGGCCTGCAGCTCGAGCGCGAACGCCGCCGGCGCATCGGGTGCCGCCTGCGAATCCCCGCCGCCTCCCCCGCCGCTGCAGGCCCCGAAGCACACGAGTGCCGACAATCCGATCCCGAAAGCCGCCGTCCTTCTGCCGTTCATCGCTTCCTCGCTCGATCCTCGAGTGTCCATCCCGCTCCGGCTCCTGGTGCGGAGGGCGTTTCGAGAAATTGCCTCACCGCGATCCGACGAACCAGAGCGTCGCCAGCCGCCGCCTCCGCACCGAACGGTTCGGCCCGCTCCCATGCGCGAGCCACGGCGAGAAGAAGACCGCATCTCCGGGCGCGAGAGGCGGGACCGCCCGGCGCGATGCGTCGAAGCGATGCTCGAGGCTCTGCGACGCGTCGTAGCGGTACTGGCCTTCGACGAGACCGCTGCGATGGGTCCCGCCCAGGACCGTGAATCCACCGTTCTCGGCGTCGGCGGCGTCGAGCGCGACGACGACGTTGGCGCCCCCGAACGCGGCGAGATCGCGCAGCGCGACGCCGTGCAGGAACGCGGCGTCCTGATGGAACGGAAAGCCCGTGCCGTGCAGGGCCATCTTGGGGTTGATCTGGCGCGCGACGGAAGCTGCGCGGAGATCCCGTACGCCCAGCGCCGACCGCCGGGCCTCGCGATTCCGACGCTGCCCGTCTGCGAGCAGAACGGCACGATCTTCGCGTGGCATCACGGCGCCGGCGCGCCGCCGGACTGGGAAGTCCCGACGATGCCCGAGTTCTCCGACCCCGGCTGGACCGAGCCCGAGCATTTCGAGATGGAGATCGCGACCTGCTGCCAGGAGCTCGGCGAGAACGCCCACGACCCGGCCCATTTCGTCAGCGTCCACGGCGTCGCGAATCCGCCCGACTCCGAGATCGAGTTCGAAGGGCGCAAGAAGATCTCGATCAACCGCGGCCGGCTCGAGACGCCGCGCGGCGCGATCGAGACGATCATCCGCGGCGAGAGCTTCGGTCTCGGTCTCGGGATCACGCGCGTCTCCGGCCTCACCGACATGGCCTTTCTCGCGATGAACACGCCGATCGACGAAGAGCATCTCCAGCTGCGCTGGTCGTTCACCGTCCCGCGTATCGGCGATTCGCACCGGGCGGAGGGCGTCGGCCGGGCATTCATCCGTGAGTTCATGCGCCAGCTCGAGCAGGACAAGCCGATCTGGGAGACCAAGCGCTACGAGCCGCGTCCGCGCCTCTGCGACGGCGATGGTCCGATCACTGCCTATCGGAAGTGGGCGGTGCAATTCTATTCGCAGCCCGCTGGAGGATGAGCGGGCTGCTCGCCGCGCTGATCGCCTACGTCGGGCTGCAGCTGGTGATCGGCTTGTGGGTCTCCCGGCGCGTCGCGACCGAGGCCGACTACCTGATCGCGGGCCGGCGCCTCGGCCCCGCGCTCGTGACGAGCTCGATGTTCGCCACCTGGTTCGGCGCCGAGAGCTGCATCGGGGCCGCCGGCGCCGTCTATGCATTCGGGCTCGCGGGGGCGACGGCGGATCCGTTCGGTTATGCGGGCTGTCTCCTGCTGCTCGGCGCGGCCTTCGCGGTGCCGCTCTGGCGGCGCGGGCTGACGACGCTCGGCGATCTCTTCGCGCAGCGCTTCGGGCGCGGCATCGAGCGGCTCGCGGTGCTGCTCATGGTGCCGACCTCCGTACTCTGGGCGGCGGCGCAGATCCGGGCGTTCGGCCACGTCGTCGCCGCATCGTCGACCGTCGAGTTCGAGCTCGCCCTCGCGATCGCCGCCGCCGTCGTGATCGTCTACACCGCCGCCGGCGGCCTGCTCGCCGATGCGGTGACCGACGTGATCCAGGGCGGCCTGCTCGTCGTCGGCCTCGTCGTCCTCGCGATCGCGACGTTCGGGAGCGGCGGGATCGGCTTCGCCGATCTCGTCGAGACGGCGCAGTCCTTCGCGCCCGCGGAGCGAAGCCTGCTCGAGCGCGCCGAGGCCTGGGCGATTCCGCTCTGCGGCTCCGTGCTCGCGCAGGAGCAGGTGGCGCGTGTGCTCGCGGCGCGCTCGGGCGGCGTCGCACGGGGGAGCGCGTTCGCGGCCGGTGGCTTCTATCTCGCCGTCGGCGTCATTCCGGTCGGGCTGGCGCTCGTCGGCGTTCGCCTGCTGCCCGGCCTCGAGGATCCCGAGCAGATCCTGCCGCGGCTCGCGCTCGAGCATTTTCCGCTCTGGTTCTACGTCGTCTTCGCGGGGGCGCTGATCTCGGCGATCCTCTCGACCGTCGACAGCGCATTGCTCGCCGCGGCCTCGCTCGTCGCGCACAACCTGATCGCCCCGCTCCGGCCCGGCGCGACGGAGAAGACGAAGCTCCGCATCGCGCGCGGCGCCGTCTTCGTGTTCGGACTCGCCGCCTACGGACTCGCACGGGATGCCGATGGCGTCTACGCGTTGATCGAGGCCGCATCGGCCTTCGCGAGCGCGGGCGTGCTCGTCTCGGCGAGCTTCGGGCTCTTCACGGCTTTCGGCGGCCCGAAGAGCGCGGGCGCAGCGTTGATTTCGGGTGCCCTCGTCTGGATGATCGCCGAGCGGGGCGACCTCTTCGCGGCGCCCTATCTCGCATCGCTCGCGGCTGCGATCCTGAGCTATGTCGCGGTCGCTGCCTTCGAGGGAAGAAATCGAGCGGGGTCGCTGCGGCCCCGGTGAAGCAACCGTCCCGGCGACTCGACGAGTCGACCGCGACGGGCAGGGAGACGAACATGGAATGGTTGCTCTTTCTCCTCGTCGCTGCTGCGATCGCCGCTCTCAGCCTCTGGCTGGGCGTGCGTCGCGGGCGGCAGCTGCTGGACCTCGAGAAATTCGGCTTGCCCGCGACCGCGAAGATCGTCGAGCGGCGCAGCTACTCCCGAAAATCCGGGCGGCGCTTCCAGATCGTCTACGAATATCTCGCGGGCGCCCAGCTCCAGCGATCGAGCTCGTTCCTCAGCGAATCCGAATACGAAGCCACGACGAAAGGCGGCTCCCTGGGCATCAAATACCTTCCCGATCGCCCGAAAGTCTCGGCGCCGGAGTTCACGATCGCGCAGGCCGCGGAGGCTTCCCGCAAGCTGAGCGCGAAGGGCTGAGCACGATCGGTTCGAGCCCGTCCGCCCGGCATCGCTCAATAGCGGTTCCCGTTCAGCGCCAGGGCCACACGCATCAGACCGTAGGCGACCCAGTTCAACACCCGCGTCCGGAGCGGGCGTCGCGCGTACTGCTCCGCATCGACGGACCGGCCATGCCGTTCGATCGCCTGCATCAGGTGGCCGCGGAGCTCGTCGGCGAACCGCTCGTCGCGCACGAAGACGTTGGCCTCGCGCGCCAGCAGCAGGCTGAGGGGATCGAGATTGGACGAGCCCACCGTCGCGAGCGGGCCCGCCTCGCCGTCGAGGATCGCGACCTTGGCGTGCAGGAAGCTCGCGTCGTACTCGACGATCTCGATGCCCGCCTTCAGGAAGGGGCCATAGGCGGCACGGCTCGCGTGGAACTGCATGAAGTACTCGTAGCGCCCCTGCAGGAGCAGGATGATGCGCACACCCCGCCGCGCTGCGCCGATCAGCGCGCGCTGCAGCTTCACGCCGGGAATGAAGTAGGCGTTGGCGATCACGATCTCGCGGCGCGCCCGGCCGATCGCGTCCTGGTAGGCGTCTTCGATGCGCCGGCGATTGCGGACGTTGTCGCGCAGGACGAGGGCCGCCGACGCGGCCGGCGGGCTCGCCTCGGGTGCCTCCTCGGGCGCGACTTCGTCCTGCGGCCCGCGCCTTGCGGCACGAAGGGCACTTTCGAAGTCGAATCGACGGGCCTCGTGCGCCAGCTGCAGGCGCCACCACAAGCGGGTCATCGTGTCGTGCACGTCCGCGACGAGCGGCCCGGTCACGCGCACGGCGAAGTCGAGGCGCGGCGCGTCGAGCTCGCCGTGATTCGGGTCGTAATGATCGTCGAGCAGGTTGATGCCGCCGCAGAACGCGGTCCGGCCATCCACCACGCAGAGCTTGCGGTGCAGGCGCCGCCAGCGCCGGGGCAAGAGGAGACGCCAGCCCCGCGCCGGGTTGAAGATGCGCCAGTCCACGCCAGCCTCGCGCCAGCGCGCCTGCCACTCCACCGGGATGTCGACGGTCCCCACGCCGTCGACCACCACTCGCACGCGAACACCCCGACGCCCCGCCTGCTCGAGCGCCTCGGCCACGGGAATCACCGAGCGGGAGAAATCGAACATGTAGGTCTCGAGCAGGACCTCCGAGCGCGCCGCATCGATCGCCCGGACGAGGGCCGGGAACAGCGCTTCGCCGCCCTTCAGCAGGGTGAGCCGGTGATCGGGGCGCAGGGAAAGGCGGGACATGGCGAGAGTGTGGGCGATCGGGCTCGGCGCGTCGCCCCGATGGGCGCCCGGAAATCGTCACGGGGGCTCGGGAACGGCTCCCGTTCCGCGTCATGAAACGAGGTATTTGAGGTCGGCGTGGAAGGTCGGATAGGCGTAGACGCGCTCGGCAATCTCCGTGGCGGGCATGCCCTTCTCGATCGCGAGGGCGAGCGTGTGGATGGTCTCCTCGGCGCCGTGGCCGAGGAGCTGGGCGCCGAGGATGAGGTCGCTCTTCTTTTCGACCAGCACCTTGCCCCAGGCTGCGGTCTCGCCGTGGGTGCGCGCGGACCGCCATCCGATCATGTCGTGCGACCGGACTTCGAAATCGAGGCCGGCCGCGCGGGCCTCCGCCTCGCTCATTCCCACGGTCGCGAGCGCAGGGACCGTGTAGACGGCGGCGGGCTGCCAGCCATAGCGGACCGGCTCGAGCGACTCGCGCGTGAGGTTGTGCCCGACGATGCGGCCCTCGTAGGTCGCGAGGGGCGAGAGCTGGGGGCGGCCGGGGATGGCATCTCCGGCGAAGAAGACATCCGGGTTCTCGACGCTGCGAAGGTAGTCGTCGAGCGCGACGCGACCGCCATCGAGTGTGATGCCCGCGGCCGCGAGGTCGAGATCCGATAGATCCGCGACGCGCCCCGCGCCGTTCGCCACGATCCGACTGCGCGCCGATCTCCGTTGCCCCCCGGATCGATAGTCGATCACGAAGTCATCGCCCCGATTCTCGATCCGCTCGATCGTGACGCCCGTCTCGATCCGGACCCCGAGCTCGCGCGTCAGATCCGCAAGGCGGTCCGTGGCATCGGGATCGAGGCTGGGCAGCACGTGCGACGCGACCTCGAGGAGCGTCACCTGCGAACCCGCACGCGCGAGCACATGCGCGAACTCGAAGGCGATCACGCCCGCTCCCACGAAGGTGATCGATTCGGGTAGCGCCGGCAGCTCGAGCAGCGCTTCGCTCGTGACCAGATGCTCCGCTCCGGGAATCGCGAGCGCGCGCGGGGCCGAGCCGGTCGCGACGACGATCTTCGCTGCGGTGAGGCGCTCGCCCGCGACGACGACCGCGTTGCGCCCGCTGAACCGCGCGTGGCCGCGCCGCAGGGCGATTCCCCGATCGGCGAGGCTCTCGCCGAACGCCTCGGGCACGCCCTCCACGAAGCTTCGTTTCCGTTCGATCAGAGCAGGCCAGTCGAGCACGGGTGTCCCCACCGAGATCCGCTGCGTCCCGGCGCGGGCGATCACATCGAGCGTCTGGGCGGCCGCCACCAGCACCTTTTTCGGCACACATCCACGCAGCGGGCACACTCCGCCCACATCGCGCGCCTCCACCACCAGGACCCGCTTCCCGGCCGCGCGCGCGACGCCCGCCGCGGCCAGCCCCGCATTGCCCGCTCCCAGAACCAGTACGTCGTGTTCGTCGGTCATGAATTCGTCCTCCTGCCGATCGCAGAAGCAGCACTCGTGCCAAGATCCGACGAGTCGGGAAAACGACGCAATTCCGGCGCATTGCCCGAACGGGACGCGAACGGGCCCGACCGGTTCCGCACCGACACCACGAAAACGCGTTGTGCGCGCGGGAGAGATCGAGAACTCTCTGAGCGCGATGGGATCCACCCGCTTCGAGCTCCCCTTCGAATCCGTCCGCGAGCTGCTTCTCGAGCTGGCTCGAGAGCGGACGCTCGCCCCCCTGCTCGACCTCGTGGTTCGACGCCTGGCCGAACATGCGGACGTCGCGTTGGCGCGCGTCTGGCTGGTCCGGGCGGGTGATGTCTGTCCGAGCTGTCCGCTGCGAGACGAGTGCCCCCAACAGGTGCCCTGCCTCCATCTGGTGGCGAGCGCCGGCCATCCGAGCGCGGAGCGCGACGGCGACTGGTCGCGCCTCGACGGGGATTTCCGGCGCTTCCCGATCGGACAACGAAAAGTCGGGCGCGTGGCGGCGACGAGCGAGGCCCTCTGCGTCGAGGACGCCCGCAAGGATGCGCGCTGGCTCGTCCGCCCCGATTGGGCCCGGCGGGAGGGAATCCTCGGCTTCGGGGGCCAGCCGCTCGCCTACCACGGTGAGATCCTCGGCGTGCTCGGCGTCTTCACGCGCCGCTGCATGGACCGCCAGGCGCTCGACTCCCTGCGCATGCTCGCGGACCACGCGGCGGCGGCGATCGCGAACGCGCGGGCGTTCGAGGAGAACGCGCGCCTGCGTCAGCAGCTCGAGCTCGAGAACGAATACCTGCGAGAGGAGATCAACGAGAGCCGGGCGTTCGGGGAGATCCTGGGTACGAGCGAGGCGATCCGACGAATCGGAGAGCAGATCGAGCTCGTCGCTCCGACCGATGCCAACGTCCTGATCCTCGGAGAATCGGGGACCGGCAAGGAGCTCGTGGCACGCGAGATCCACGGCCGGAGCGCTCGCGCCGAGCGCTCGATGATCCGGGTCAACTGCGCCTCGGTTCCCAAGGAGCTCTTCGAGAGCGAGTTCTTCGGCCACGTGAAGGGCGCCTTCACGGGGGCCATCAAGGATCGGATCGGCCGCTTCGCCGCAGCCGATCGGGGCACGCTCTTCCTCGACGAAGTCGGGGAGATCCCGCTCGCTCTCCAGAGCAAGCTGCTGCGCGTGCTCCAGGAGGGCCAGTACGAGCGGGTGGGCGACGACCGGACGCGTACGGTCGACGTGCGCATCATTACCGCCACGAATCGGGATCTGGCCCGGGAGGTCCAGGCCGGCCGCTTCCGCGAAGACCTGTACTACCGCCTGAACGTCTTCCCGATCGAGGTCCCGCCCCTTCGAGACCGCAGCGAGGACATCCCGCTGCTCGCGGAACATTTCCTCGCGCGCGCGAGCCGGAAGCTCGAGCGACGGGCCCGCCTCGAAGAGAGCGATCGCCGTGAGCTGCAGCGCTATGCCTGGCCGGGCAACATCCGCGAGCTGCAGAACGTGATCGAGCGCGCGGTCATCACCGCGAAGAACGGCCGACTCCAGCTCGGCCTGCCGGGCGAGAAGCGCGAGACGGCCCCTCGAGACGCGCTCCCCCCCGAGCCCGAGGCCTCCCCGATCCTCACCGAGGAAGCGATCCGCGACCTCGAGCGCCGGAACCTGCTGAAGGCGCTGGAGCAGACCGGCGGCAGGATCTACGGCGCAGGCGGCGCCGCGGAGCTCCTGGGAATGAAGCCGACGACGCTCTCTTCACGCATCGAGCGTCTCGGCCTCTCGCGGCCCGCCAACCGCTGAATCGCCCGGACCGGTCGGGCGCTGCGTCGCCCGCTCGCCGCCAGCGCGGGTTGGCACGACCACTGCATCGCCGTCGGCCGCCAGGGGCGGACGATTCGCTCCTGCTGAATCGCCAGGAGTCGAAGGTGAAGGCGCTCTCGATCCTCATCACGATCCTGATTCCGCTCGTCGCCGCCGCGCGGGCGAACGCGAACGCGAACGACCCGATGGATCTCGCCCGTACCGAGGCGCGCTGGATCTCGGTCCAGGTCATCAACGCGCTGCCCGGCGAGCGCCATCCCCGGCCCGGACCACCGGCGCGGGCCTGGTATGCCGTCGGCGACCGGCCCGGCGAACGGGTCGTGACCGTGCCCGGGCCCGAGGTCGAGCGCATCTTCTTCGCGAACCGCAGTCCCGTCGATCGCAGCTTCTCGGATTTCGTTTGGGTATTCGACGCCGAGACCGGACACGTGCTGTCGGCCTCGTTCACGGGCATGGTGTCCGAGCCGGTGTGGATCGGACCGCTGCAGGCCACTGCACGGGTTGCGATCGCGGCTCGGTTGAGCACACGGATGCCCGGTGGCTATCGACGACCGCGTCGCATCGCGGGAAGAACCGTGACCGGCTACTGCGCGGACTCCGACCTTCCCGAATGCACCGCCGTGGAGCCGGCTGCCTACGATCCCGAAACCGGCTGGGTTCGGGCGAACGGCGCGGTCTGCGCGAGCTGGCGATCCCTCCGCACGCTCGCCTACACCACGATGGGACAAGCGCGCTTCCTGGAGCTGAACGCGTACGGCGCGCCCGAACGGCCGGTTCGGATGCCCGCGGACGCACCGCCTCACCCGCGCGCGCAGATCCACGCCCCCAGCTGCTGAACCCGCGCGGCCGATCCGGCCGCCACCGGCCCACCCCGAAAACGCGTGACGCCCAACGCAATCTCGTGCTCTCGCGCGGTGCGCACCCGGAGCCACGCCTCCTCCCAACTCCAGGCGCAGCAAGCGAAATCCCTTCGAGCGAGCGCCTGGCACGCCGCCTGCACTGGCCGAGTGGCGTCGCATCGACGACGACCCACAAGGAGAGACACGAGATGAGCGAACCCATCCTTCCCAGCACCCGCGGCGTCCACCACGTCGGCCTGACCGTACCCCGCCTGGCCGAGACCCGGCGCTTCTTCCTCGAGACGCTCGGTTATGCCGAGGTCGGCGAGATTCCGGACTACCCCGCCGTATTCCTGTCGGACGGCCGGGTGATGATCACGCTCTGGCAAGCCGAGGATCCCGAGCGCGCTCGACCCTTCGATCGCAAGCACGGCATCGGCCTCCACCACCTGGCGCTGGCCGTCGAGAGCGGGGCGAGCTTGAAGCTGCTCCACGAACGGCTCGCACGAACCGAGGGGGTCGAGGTCGAGTTCGCTCCCGAGCCGTTAGGCGGAGGACCGGCCCGGCACATGATGTGCGCCATCCCCGGCGGCATCCGCATCGAATTCATCGCACCCGCTTCCTAGAAGAGGATCCCTCCATGTCCACCGCATCCCCGTTTCACGAGGGCGAGCAGCGCATCCAGACACGCGTCGGCGTCCGGCAGGAAATCGAGCCGTGGGCCCGGCGCGTGATCCGGCCCTTCCTGCCGGAGGAGCACCGCGCGTTCTATCCGGCGCTGCCCTTCATCGTCGTGGCGGCGCGCGACGGCTCGGGCCGGCCGTGGGCAACGATCCTGGCGGGAGAGCCCGGCTTCGTTTCGTCGCCGTCTTCCCGCAGCCTGCGCATCGCCGCCCTCCCGTCGCCCGGCGACGCCCTGGCGGGGGGGCTCGAGCGCGGAGGCGACGTCGGGCTTCTCGGAATCGAGCTCGAGACCCGCCGGCGCAACCGGGTGAACGGACGGATCGCGGAGCGGAGCGGGGCTGGCTTCTCCCTCGCCGTGGATCAGAGCTTCGGCAACTGCCCGCAGTACATCACGCAGCGGCGGTGGCGCCGCGCGGATCCGGGCGAATCGCCGGCCATCGCGACACGCGCCTCGAGCCTGTCCCGAGATCGACAGGAGCTCGTGCGGCGCTCGGACACCTTCTTCATCGCCACGGGCTTCCGCGGCAGTGACGAGAGCCCGGCCTTCGGCATGGACGCGTCGCATCGCGGCGGGGCAGCCGGCTTCGTCGAAGTCCGCAGCGCGCATGAGCTCGTGTTTCCCGACTACGCGGGGAACGATCATTTCAACACCCTCGGAAACCTGCAGATGGATCCGCGCGCCGGGCTGCTTTTCGTCGACTTCGAGCGCGGCGACCTGCTTCAGCTGACGGGACACGCGCGCATCGATTGGGACTCGGCGCAGATCCGGCGCATCCGGGGCGCCCGTCGCCTGATCCACTTCGAGATCGAGGAAGTCGTCTGCCTCGAAGCCGCGCTGGCCATGCGGTGGAGCGACGAGAGTGGATCGATGCGCACGCTGCGCCTGCTGGAGAAGCGCGCCGAGAGCGCCGACGTCGCTTCCTTCGTCTTCGCCTCCGCCGATGGCACGCCGCTCCCCACCTTCGCGGCCGGACAGCATCTGCCGATCTCGCTCCCGCTGCCGGACCGGACCGACTCCATCCTTCGCACCTACTCGCTCTCCGGATCGCCCGAGGGCCCGAACTACCGGATCAGCGTGAAGCGGGACCCGCTCGGCCTCGCCTCGCGTGCCCTGCACGACGATTTCCGGGTCGGACGGCTCGTCACCGCCGGAGCGCCGCAGGGCAGCTTCACCCTCGACACGACCAGCGAGCGGCCCGTGGTGCTCGTCGGTGCCGGCGTCGGCCTGACGCCGCTGGTCAGCATGCTGCACGCGCTGGTCGGCGACGGGTCGAGCCGCCCCGTCTGGTTCGTGTACGGGACGCGCGACGGTGAGCACCACCCGCTTCGGCGCGAGGTGCAGCACCTGGTCGGTTCGTCGGCGAACGCCCGCCTCCACGTCGCCTACACCCGGCCGCGATCCGCCGATCGGCTGCACCAGGACCATCACAGCGTGGGGCGCATCGACGGGGCTCTGCTGGAATCCCTCGTGCCCGGCCTCGAGGCGGATTTCTATCTCTGCGGTCCCCGCGGCTTCATGGCCGACCTCCATGCACAGCTCGAGGTTCGCGGCGTTCCGGCGGCGCGGATCCATTCCGAATCGTTCGGCCCCGCGGCATGACGCGAGCCGGCGAACGGTTGCATCCGATCGATCGCAACCCGTCCGAAACCCCGACGAGAAGGAGAACACGATGAAGAGGACCATCACACGAGCAGGCGCATGGATGGGCACATGGGCAGCGATCGCTCTCATTGCGCCGATCGCATCGGCCGCGCTGCCGGACCCCGGAATGCGGGTCGAGAAGGGGCGCACGGCGCTCGTGGTCACGGATCCGCAGAACGATTTCCTGAGTCCCGAAGGCGTCACCTGGGGCGTGGTCGGCAAGAGCGTGCAGGCGAACAAGACCGTGGAGAACATCGAAGCGCTGTTCCGGACGGCGAAGGCCGAGGGCATCCCGGTCTTCATCTCCCCGCACTACTACTACCCGCACGACCACGGATGGAAATTCGAGGGCGCGCTGGAGAAGCTGATGCACGAAATCGGAATGTTCGATCGGAAGGACGCGCTGAACGTCGAGGGATTCTCGGGATCCGGCGCCGATTGGCTGGCACGCTACAAGCCCTACATCGAGGACGGCCGCACCACGGTGACCAGCCCACACAAGGTCTACGGGCCCGAGAGCAACGATCTCGTGCTGCAGCTGCGCAAGCAGCGGATCGACAAGGTGGTGTTGGCGGGCATGTCCGCCAACCTCTGCACCGAATCCCACATGCGCGAGCTGATCGAGCAGGGCTTCGAGGTCGCCGTCGTGTCGGACGCGACGGCGGCGGCCCAGGTCGCGGAGGGCGACGGCCATGCAGCCGCGCTGGTGAACTTCCGCTTCATCGCCAACACGGTCTGGACCACCCGGGAGGCGGTCAAAGCGATGAAGGCGATGAATGCCGACTGATATCGAGCGGCTCGGCCGGGGCGCGATCGTCGCGCCCCGGCCGGCCGGCTCCCCCATCGAGAGGAACCCGCCATGAGCTCCGTTCGCCCCCCGGTCCCTCCGTTCACCGTGGAGACCGCAACGCGCAAAGTGCGCCTGGCCGAAGATGCCTGGAACGGTCGTGATCCGCTGCAGGTCTCGCTCGCCTACTCGCCGGAGAGTCAGTGGCGCAACCGCGCCGAGTTCTTCACCGGACGCGAGCAGATCGTCCGCTTCCTCGAGCGCAAATGGAGCCTCGAGCTCGACTACCGGCTGATCAAGGAGCTTTGGGCGTTCACGGAGAATCGCATCGCCGTGCGCTTCGCCTACGAATGGCACGACGCATCGGGCAGCTGGTTCCGCTCCTACGGCAACGAGAACTGGGAGTTCGACGAGAGCGGTCTGATGCGGCGCCGCATCGCCAGCATCAACGATCTGGCGATGCGCGAGTCGGAGCGTCTCTTTCTCTGGCCACTGGGACGCCGCCCCGATTCCCACGCGAGCCTGAGCGAGCTGGGGCTCTGATGTCTCCGAGCCACACGCGTGGTCGCTCGATGCAGAACGGATCGATGGCGTCGAACGGTTGCTGGTCTCTCCCACCCGGTTAGGATGGGTCGGGGGGGATGGAAGGATCGAATTCCGTTGAGAGTCGAGCAGACGCCGATCGAGGATCGAAGACGAACCGTTCGAGATCCACGCCACCCGGGCCCGACGTGGAGCGCGGCGCGCGATGGCCTCGCCCGGGCCTATCGGGAGACGCGCTCGGAGAGCCTCGCGCGCATCGCCGGCCTCTCGGATGCGGACGCGACCGTCCAGTCGATGGAGGATGCCAGCCCCGCGAAATGGCATCTGGCGCATACCACGTGGTTCTTCGAGACCTTCGTCCTGCTGCCCGCATCGCCGGATCATCAGGCCTTCGACGAACGCTTCGGATTCCTCTTCAACTCCTATTACGAAGCGCTCGGCGAGCGCCAGCCCCGGCCGCGGCGCGGTCTGCTGACACGGCCCACGCTGCAGACCGTGCTCGACTATCGAGAGTCCGTGGACTCGAAGGTGCTCGGACTGCTCGAATCCGAGCCTCCGAGCTGGCTTCAGGAGCGCGTCGAGCTCGGAATCCAGCACGAGCAGCAGCACCAGGAGCTCCAGCTCACCGACATCCTCCATCTCTTCGCCCAGAACCCGCTCAGGCCGGCCTTCCGATCGCTCGAGCCCGGACGGCCGCCGCTCGTCCCCTCGCTCCCCGCAGCGCTGGATCGGGAATGGATCGGGCTGCCCGGGGGCATCGTCGGCATCGGCGCCGGTGCCGGCGCCGAGGGGTTCGCCTTCGACTGCGAGCAGCCGCGCCACGACGCGCTGATCCGGCCGTTCCGTATGGCCTCGACGCCCGTTCGCAACCGCGAGTGGCGGGAGTTCATGCAGGAGGGCGGCTATGCGACGGCCTCCCTCTGGCTGGCGGATGGCTGGGAATGGGTGAAGCGCGAGGGCTGGTCGGCTCCGCTCCACTGGCAGGCGCAAGACGGCGACTGGCTCCAGATGACGCTTCACGGGCTGCTCCCGATCGATCCCGAG
>JAWKRX010000031.1:0-70809 GCA_041389425.1 Myxococcota bacterium | reverse complement strand
TCGACGTCCCGGCCGGCTTCGACGGCGGCCGGAGCAGGCGCGAGCGCGGGCGCAGGAGCGGACGTGCCGTCACTCGCCGCGGTCCGTGCGGAGCCGGCGCCCGGGCGGCGCGGGGACTCTCTGGATCCGAAGGGAAGTCCGCACTGATCTTCTGATCGCGGGGACTCGATTCATCCGCTCCGCCGAGGCGTCGGCGCCCTTCAATCCCGCCTCACATCACCCCGATCGGATTCACCGGCGAGCCCGTCCCGCCCGGCACGACCAGCGGCGCGACGACCAGCATGAACGTCCACCTCTGCGCCGCCGCGCAGGCCTGTGCGATCGGATCGAGCTGCGCGTTGTCGAGCAGCGGCATGCCCATGTAGGGGATCGTGATGCAGTGCAGATGCAGCGCGACGGGGATGTCGAGGGGGTTCGTGAGCCCCTGATCCGCGATCGGGGCATCGAGCATGTCCCAGACGAGCATCGACGCCTTCGTCTCCCAGAGAAATTCGAGCACCGACGCATGGACGCCGCCGGGCGAGCCGAACCCCGCGGCTTCCGGTTGCGCGGCGAGCGCGGCGTCGAGGCCGCAGCGGATCACGACGGCGTCGCCCGCCTGCGGCGTCACGCCCTGGTGGCGCGCGGCGTCGTCGAGATCCCAGGCGTGCACGGGCTCGCCGGCGCGCACGAACGGGACGCCGCGCAGGCGCGGGATGTCGTAGAGGACGCCGCGGGTCACGATCCCGTCCTTCCAGTGATCGATGCTCGAGGTCGGACCGACGGGCAGCGTCGTATCGGGATTGCGGGGGCGGCCGTTGTAGAAGGCATCGCCCTCGGCGGTCGGGATGTGGGAGAGGGCGTCGATATGCGTCTGCGCGAAGCCGTGGATGAAGAAGCCGATGTAGTCGGCGAGGCCGCCGGACTGGCCGACGGCCATCATGTGATGTGCGGGATAGGGATTGCGCGGGCCGGCATGGGTATCGATCGCGCGCGAGAGCGAGATCGAGCGGCCCTCGCGGACGAGGGCGGCGGCTTCGCGGCGGACCTCGGGCGTGATGTGGTTCAGGGTGCCGAGCTCGTCGTCGGCGCCGAAGCGGCCCCAATTCGAGAACTTCGTGCGCCAGGAATCGTATTCGGCCTGAGTCGGGGGGCAGCGATCGTGGCGGGCCATGGCGGGCTCCTCGGGGTGTGCGGGGGCGCAGGATTCGCCGCAGGGGTGATCTCTTTGGCAATCGGAGATTCGCAGCGGCGCGCTGCCCGGGCAATCGGGGCGGCCGGATGGTTCGGCCCGACCGGCCGGGAGCAGCCGGACTTCCCGAACACCGGGGCACGAACGGAGGCGACGTCGGCCGATGGGCGGCTGCCGCCGGCTTGCGCGCCCGTGACCAGGAGGCGCGCAGGGTTTGCTGCTGCGCGGATCGAAGTCGCGAGGCAGGGGCCGGAGCGGCCGTGCTTGGCGCTGAGAATGTGTCGCGCGGAACACCGAGATCGGGCGGCGCGTGACCGATGGGCATCGCACGCCTGCATGGTGCAGGAGCGCGAGGGGCCCCCGTGGCGCTGTTGGTTCGAGAGCGACCCTACGATCGCCGGCGCATCCTCGACCGGGCGGCGAAGGCCCGGCGCAGCGGGAGCCGTCGCCAGATCCGGCGGGCGATCGCGCTCTATCGCGAAGTGCTCCAGCGCGAGCCCGACGATCCGGATCTCCACCGCAAGCTCGCCGAGCTGCTCGCGCGGGAAGGAGACGTCGCCGGCGCGACGGCGAGCTACCGCTTCGCCTGCGAGACGTATTCGAAGCGGGGCTTCGACGATCGCACGATCGGCGTCCTGCGCGACGCCGTCGAGCGAATTCCGCGGGTCGTCGATTTCTGGCTCGAGCTCGCGCGGCTCGAACGCGAGCGCGGGCGGTGCGTCGACGCGCTGACGATCCTGCGCCGGGCCCGGGGACAGTTCCGCCGGCGCCGCAGTCGCGCCGCGGCCCTGAAGCTCCTGGCGGCCGCTTCGAAGATCGCTCCGGGCGATCTCGAGATCGGGCTCGACTACGCGCTGCAGCTCGCGCGGGACGCCCAGAAGAAGAAGGCGCTGCGGGTCCTCGAGCGATTGCCGGTCGTGCAGCGCGAGGCGCTGCGGCGGGTGCGCGGGCGGCAGCTGCGGATCGACATCGGGCTCGGGACGTTCGGCCGTTATCTGCGCGCGGTCGTCACGGGTCGCTGAGGCGCGATTGTGCCAATGTGTCGGGACCGGCGGCGCTCGCGATCCGCGGCGGCCGGATCTCGGAGCGGCTCTGTGCAATCGATCGATCGGCAGATTCGGAATTCGGGGTCTTCGGGCGAAGCGGATGCGCCGCACCGGGCCCAGATGCAGCGGCCGGGGAGCGCCGCGGCGATGCGACGGCGGCACGCGACCCGGCGCGCGCTTCTCGCCGCGGCGACGGCGGCGAGCTTCGCCCTCGCGGGCTGCGCCTCGCGCGCCGGCGGGGCCGGGGAAGTCGCAGAGGCCGCGGAGCCCACGGAGCAGCGAGCGGCCTCGGCGGGCGCTGCGGCCGGGGCTTCGCCGCGCGGTGAATCGGCGGCCGCGGCGACGACTGCCGAGCAGTCCTGGAACCGCCTCGATCTGCTCGACCATCTCGCCGCGATCGGCGGCCCCGAGAGCCGATGGGACGGCCTCGCCAGCGCCCAGAGCTACGGCTTGCTCCAGCGCGCGCTGGAGGAGATGCGCCAGCTCGTGCTCCACGACGCCGCGAGCGAGCAGGAGGCCGCCGAGGGGCTGCGCATGCTGCTCAAGGTCTTCGCGATGGCGGTGGACGATTCGCTCCACGGCGACCTCGCGAATCCCCTGTTCCGCAAGCTCGATCCGCGCTGGCGCGACGTCGGCGCCTACAACCCGGATGCCGAATACGATCAGGCCTGGATCGATGGCCGCTACGACTACCGGCTCTCGGGGAATCTCGGCGGGGCACGTTATGTCAGCGTGACCGTGAACGGGCAGGCGCCGAACGCATCGAGCCGGCTCGTCGCCTATCTCGACGACGCGACGCTGCGGGCCGCGGCGGATGCGGCCGGCGACTTCACGGTCTGGTTGACGAAGGCGAAGCCGGCGGCGCCGGGCCTCTGGATCGCGCTGCCCGAGACGGCCGACGGCGTCGTGATCCGGCAATACCTCGCGGATCGCGCGCACGAGCCCCTCGCGACGTTCTCGATCGAAGCGGTCGGCGCGCGGCGGCCGCCGAAGGGGCCGATGCGCGACGAGGAGATCGCCCGGCGCATCGCGACGGTGGCGACCTATCTCGTCGTCAACTCGACCTGGCACCGCACGCTGATGCCCTACGCGATGGAGAAGCCCAACCAGTTCTTCGATCGCGCGGGGACGACGATCGGCGGCAACGTCGCCAACAACGAGAACCTCTACCACATGGCCCACTATCAACTCGGGCCCGATGAAGCGCTCGTCGTCGACTTCGTCCCCCCGCAGTCGCCGTTCTGGAACCTGACGGCCGCGAGCCTCTGGCACGAGTCCGAGCGCTTCCTGACGGATCCCGTCAGCCGGACCCTCGCCGAGGTCACGCCGCGCGCCGACGGCTCGATCCGCTTCGTGCTGGCCGATCGCGATCCGGGCCTGCCGAACTGGATCGATACCTTCGAGCACCGCCGCGGCTTCCTGATCCTGCGCATGGTCGGCGTCGCGAGCCATCCGCTTCCGGTCGTGCGCCGGGTGGCGTGGAAGGACGTCGCGAGCCTCGATTGATGCCGGGCCCGGCGCCGGGGCGGGCGTCGGCGTCGATCGGCCCCGCGTCCCAACCCGTGCGCGCGATCCGCGCGCGCGCCGAAGAAGAAAGGATGTCCCTGCCATGTCGCATGCAGCCCTGCGCGAAGGCCGCACCGCCGTCATCACGGGCGGCGCGAGCGGGATCGGCCTCGCGACGGCGATGCGCCTGGCCGAACGCGGCCTCAACGTGTGCATCGCCGATCTCGACCGCGAAGCGCTCGACCGCGCGACCCCGGCGCTGGCGGAGCGATCGCCGCGCGGCGCGGCTGCGATCCTCGGCGTCGAGACCGACGTCGCCGCGATCGAATCCGTCGCCGCGCTCCGGGACGCGGTCCTCGCCCGCTTCGGAGAGGTCGCGCTGTTGATGAACAACGCCGGCACGGGGGGCGGCGGCCGGCCGTGGGAGAATCGCGCGGGCTGGCAGAAGGTGCTCGGCGTGAATCTCCAGGGCGTGCTCCATGGCCTGCAGGTCTTCACGCAGGGCATGATCGACCAGGGCACCCCCTGCGCCATCGTCAACACGGGCTCGAAGCAGGGCATCACCAATCCCCCCGGCGATGCCGCCTACAACGCGTCGAAGGCGGCGATCAAGAGCCTGACCGAGAGCCTCGCGCGCGATCTGCGCGGCCTCGAGGGTTGCCGCGTCTCGGCCCATCTGCTGATCCCCGGCTTCACGTACACGGGCATGATGCGCGCGTTCCTGAAGGAGAAGCCCGCCGGCGCCTGGCTTCCGGAGCAGGTCGCCGACCATCTGCTCTCGGCACTCGATCGCGGCGATTTCTACGTGCTGTGCCCGGACAACGAGACCACCGCCGAGATCGACCATCGGCGCATCGCATGGGCGGCAGGGGACCTGATCGAGAATCGGCCGGCGCTCTCGCGCTGGCATCCGGATCATGCGGCGGCCTTCGAGGCCTTCATGGCGAAGCCGCGCGGCTGAGCCCGCGCGTCGGCGGGCGGGGCCGGGGTTGCGGCCGGATTTCCTCGCGGCGCCAATCGGACTAGAGTGCCGTCGAACGCCACCTCATTCGAAAGGAATCCCCGTGCAGACCGAAGCCAGCCGAAAGCTCGTCCTCGATTACATGGCCGCCCAGGGCCGCGGCGATGGGGCCGCGATGGTCTCGATGCTCGACGAGCAGGTCTGCTGGCATCCGCCGGCCGCCGCGGGCCTCGGCGCTCCGAAGGGGCGCAATGCGGTCCTCGCGGCGATGGCCGAGGCGGGCTCGAAGTTCTTCGATCTCTCGACGATGAAATCCGAGGTGAAGTGGATCGCCGCCGACGGCGACAAGGTCGTCGTTCGCCAGCACAACGAGGCGACGGCCGCGAACGGCAAGCCCTACAGCAACGAATACGTCTGGGTCTACCACTGCCGCGACGGCAAGATCGTCGAGATCGAGGAGCACACGGACTCCCAGCGATTCGCGGAGATCGTGCTCGCGTAGCGCACGCGTTCCGCCGGCGAGGATCTCGACCCGTGGCCCGATCCGATCCCCATTACGTCTCGCCCGAAGAAGCACTGCGATCGGTCGAGTCGGGCCATCGCCTCTTCGTCCAGGGCAGCGCGATGACGCCGACGGCCCTGCTCGGCGCGCTCGCCGCCGAGAAGGATCGGCTGCGCCAGGTGGAGCTCGTCTTCATCTCGGTGCTCGGGCCGGTCTTCGTCGATCTGCCGGGGATGGAAGATCATTTCCATCTGAACGCGCTCTTCGTGAGCGCGGCCGTGCGCGAGGCGGTCGCGGCGGGGCGCGCGGATTTCGTGCCGGTCTTCCTGTCGGAGATTCCGGAGCTGTTCCGGCGCGGCGTGCTGCCCCTCGACGGCGCGATCGTGCAGGTCTCGCCGCCGGATCGCAGCGGCTTCTGCTCCCTCGGGACCTCGGTCGACGTCGCGCGCTCGGCGGTGGACTCGGCGCGTTATGTCATCGCGCAGGTGAACCCGAACGTTCCGCGGACCCATGGCGACGGGATGATCCCGATGAGCCGCTTCGCCGCGATGACGTACGAAGAGGCGCCGCTGCTCGAGGTCGATTTCCGGGGCGAGATCGGGGAGACCGAGCGCGCGATCGGCCGCCGCGTGGCGGCCCTCATCGAAGATCGGAGCACGCTGCAGATGGGCGTCGGCAGCATCCCCGACGCGGTACTCGGCGAGCTCGGGAGCCACAAGGACCTCGGCATCCACACGGAGATGTTCTCGGACGGGCTGCTCGAGCTCTGCGAGCGCGGGATCGTCACGAACCGCTACAAGGCAGTCCACCGCAACAAGAGCGTGACCGGCTTCGCCCTCGGCTCGCGCCGGCTCTACGACTACGTCGACGACAATCCGGCCTTCGCCTTCCTCGACATCGACTACGTGAACGAGCCCGCGATCATCGGCCGGAACCCGAAGGTCGTCGCGATCAACGGGGCGATCGAGATCGACCTGACGGGCCAGGTCTGCGCCGACAGCATCGGGACCCGCCAGTACAGCGGCATCGGCGGCCAGATGGATTTCATGCGCGGCGCGGCGCTCTCCGAGGGCGGCAAGCCGATCATCGTGCTGCCGAGCCGGACGAGTCGCGGCGTGCCGCGCATCGTCGCGACGCTGCGGCCGGGGGCGGGGGTCGTGACGACACGCGGGCATGTCCGCCACGTGGTGACGGAGTACGGCGCGGCGGATCTGTTCGGCCGGAATTTGCGCGAGCGCGCGAAGCAGCTGATCGAGCTCGCCCATCCCGACGACCGCGCGGCGCTGCATCAGGCCGCCTACGAACGCTTCAAGATTTTCGCCTAAGAGGTGGACCGAAGAATTCACCCCGATGAATCACAGAGCGGCCCTTCGCGGCTCGCCGAGTTGTGGTGGGACTAACGTGCATACCTCGCCCGATGCACCGCACACCGCTTGATCGCCCGCGTCTGGATCCGCCCCTCGTAACAACGCTTCAACCACCCCGAGATCCCCACCCGCTCCGGAAACAGCCGCCGCGCCAGGATCTCCCGAAGCCCGAGCAGTCCCGCTGTGATCCCCAGCGCCTGCGCGGGCGTACCGCGGGGCCGATTCTCCGATCGATCCTTTATGTAGTTCCTCCAGACCGTCCAGATCGCCAGCCGGTACAGCGCCGATTGCCGACGCTTCGAGAACGCGATCGTCTCCCGTTTGTGGTTCGCACTCGAGTGCCGGATCAGCAGGTCCGACAAGTTCGCCGCGAAGAGCGGGTTGCTCGTCGTCCGGGCCGCCTTCGAGCTCGTTCGCGCGTGGAGAAAGACTCGATCGGGAAGGCGGGCTACCGCCCGTGGATAGGCCTGGTGCTCGTCCGAGCGCAGCTCCACCGTTCCGCCCGGCGGAACCACTCTCCGTAGTAGTTCTTCCACCGAGCGACGCGTCGCCGCCGGATCGGGTCGCCCGTACCGCCGCTCGAGAATCGCTCGCTTCACGGCCTGCGCGGGCCGCATCGTGCCGCTCCTGCGAAGCTCCGCGTCGCTGAAGCCGTAGACGAACAGGCTGGGGCCGACGACCAGGTTCAGGTCCATGGGCCAGTACTGGCTGTGTTCGAAGCTCCGGAAGCCGTCGAGGACGAGCGGTTCTCTCGGGCACGACTTCGGTCTCGACTGCTCGTGGAAGAGCAGGCAGTGGCGGCCGAGGCGGTCGCTGATGCGGCGCACGGTGGTGTGGGAGACGCCCCTTGCGCGAGCGATCTGTCGGAAGCCGGCGCAGCTGACGAGCTGAAGGAAGACGTCGGGCGGGAGGTCGGAACGGCGCAGCCAGTAGGTCGTCGAGAACGTGGAGGAGGAGAATCCTCGTCGGCAGCGTGAACACTGGTACTTCTGAACGCGGTGGGGGCTTCGTCTTCGCAGGTAGAAGCCTTTCTTGATGAAGCGCCAAGCGGCGGGATTCGTTCGGGAATCGCAGTCGGGATGGGGGCAGAAGGGCGGACGTCGGTCGGGTGTGGTGGCGAGCATGCCCGCCACTCAGCACGGATCGTGCCGGGTGAAATTGGCGGTCCACGTTTCACGCTCTGCACGCGATTGGGTTCAGGCGGATCGATTTCGTTGCTCCGGGGAGGCTGGCACCTTTCGGGCGGCGGATCATTCGAGCGGATCGAGGAGGGCGCGGGCGGCGGTTTCCAGGGCGCGGGCGTGGGTGCGGGAGACGATGTTGCGGGCGCGGAGGGCGGCGGCGCGGGCGGCGCCGGTCTTCGCTTCGGCTTCGGCGAGGTGGAGCTCGAGGCGGAGGGAACCGGGCCTCGCTGCGCGCACGGCCTCGAGCCATTCGATGCTCTCGGCGGGGGACTCGCCCGCGACCTCGAGATGGCAGAGCGCCATTCCCATCCGGGCGCCGATCATGGCCTCCGGAGCGGCGTCCGATTCGGCGAGCACGGAGGCATAACGCTCGCGCGCGAAGGCGACGGCCCGCTCGCGAAGCGGCGCATCGGCCGTCGTCGTCGCGAGCGCCCGCGCCGCATCGCCCGCGGCGACCCGCAGCGTCGCCGGCGCATCCGCAGGCAAGGCGAGGGCGGCGAAGAATTCGTCCGCGCTCGCGATCTCACCCTCGAGCGCCGCAGCCCGCGCCCGGCCGATCCGGGCGCTGCGCAGCTCGGGATCGGCGGCGAGGGCGAGCTCGAAATGGTCGGCGGCCAGCGCTGGCCGATCGATCGCGAGGGCGAGCTCGCCGAGGCGCGCGCGCGATCGGGCGGGCGAGAGCGGCTCGACGGTGATCCGGCGCGGATCCCAGCCCCGCGGCTCGAGGATGCGGACGGCGGACTGGCGGGACTCGAGATGACGGAACACCCGATCCGCGAGCTCCGATCGCGAGATTCCCGTCGCCTCGATGACACTCGCGCGCGTCGTGCTCCCGGGCGCAGCGAGGGCCTCACGATAGGCACTCAGCAGCGAGCCGCGGCCGGGGCCGGGGCGCGGCGGCGAGAACTCCAGGGTATGTGCGATCGCCCAGACCTCGGCCTCGAAATCCTCGCGCTGGAGGCGGGTCTTCTGCGAGAGGTCGCTCGTCTCGAGGACCGAGAGGAGGTCTTCCCGGCGCCAGTCGAGCACCCTCGCCTGCAGCTGCGGATCCTTGCGTCCGACGCGCACGCCCTTCTCGAGATCCTCGATCGTGCGGGCGAGCTGCGCGGCACCCTCCTCGTACCAGAGCGGAAGCGCCGCGCCCGCATGGTCGCGCAGGACGCGATGCGCATAACGATGGCGCAGCTCGGGTGTCGCCCGCGCTGAGAAATCGCGTGCGCCGCGAAAGACGAGGATCGGGGCCTCGATCGCGTCGAGCAGATAGGCGGCCTCGTTCTCGACCGCGAAGGGCCGCGCGGGGCTGCGATCGTCGAAGAGCAGGACCGGCGTCGGAGCCGCGGGCGGCGGGGCATCCTCGAGACCGAGCAGCGCGAGGACGCCGGCATGGAAGAACTCCAATCGGCGCGCGAACTCGAGCGAGGCCTCGGTCGACAGGCTGCTCGTCAGGCGGAAGTTCCGCGTCCGGATCTCGACGAATTCCTGTCGGGCCGGCGACCGGGAGGCGCAGCCTGCGGCCGATCCGATCCAGACGAGCAGCGCCAGGAGCGCCATCCCGCGGCCCATACCCGCTCTCGCACCGCGATCTCCGAGCCCCATCTCGACCTCCTGGCGCCCGGCGGGCGCGCGCGATGATCGGGGACGGGAGCGCCGGCGTCGACTCCGCCGATCGACGCCGTGCGCGGGGTCGGCGCCCGGCCGCCGCGCGTGCCATGCTCGGCCGGTCTCCCGGCGCACGGCGCGCGCGGCGCAGCCGATCGGATCGGCCGGATCGGGGCCCCGCGCGCGGCGGACGGAAGCCGGAGCGGCGCCGGGGACACGGAGGAATCGCATCGTGCAGCGCCGCGCGGAGCTCGCCCTGATCCGCCGCATGCTCGCCCATCTCGCGGCCGGCACGACCGACGAGGCGCCGGGCCTGCTCCGTCTCCCCCCGGCGCAGCATACGAGCGCCGAGCATCTCGCGCGCGAGCGCCGCGGCCTTTTCCGCGGCCAGCCGATCGCCGCGGCCCTGGCGTGCGAGCTGCCGGAGCCCGGCGATTTCCTCGCGTTCGCCTCCGGCGGGATCCCGATCCTGCTGGTGCGGGGCGCGGACCGGCGCGCGCGGGCCTTCCTGAACGTCTGTCGCCATCGTGGCGCCCCGATCGCCGAAGGCCGCGGCCGTGCCGCCGGCGGCCGCCTGCGCTGCCCCTTCCACGCCTGGACCTACGATCTCATGGGCAAGCTCGCCGCCCGGCCGCTCGGCGATGCACGCGGCTCGAACGAGCCGGGGGAAGCGGGCGATGCCGCCCTCGGCGAACGCGATCCGGGCCAGCGCCGCCTGCTCGAGTTCCCCTGCGCCGAGCAGAGCGGCCTCCTCCTCGTCCGTCCGGAAGGCGGCGCGCCGATCGATGGATCGGGCTGGCTCGGGGAGGTCGCCCTCGACCTCGATGCCCTCGGCCTCCCGGGATTTCATTTCTTCGCCGAACACACGGCGCGCTGGAACGCCAACTGGAAGCTCCTGCTCGAGACCTTCCTCGAATCGCTCCACGTCTTCTCGCTCCACCGCGAGACGGTCCATCCACATTACTTCTCGCTGCCGATGGTCGCCGATGCGCTGGGCGCTCATCTGCGTTTTCCCGTCGCCCGCCGGAGCCTCGAGAGCCTGCGCGAGCGTCCCGAAGCCGAGTGGCGGCTCGTCGACCATGCGACGGTGCAGTGGTACCTCGCGCCGAACGTCCTGCTCTCCGCGACCCGCGACTACGCGCTCCTCTGGCGCTTCGAGTCGCCCGAGCCCGGCGCCTGCCTCGTCGAGACCCGCTTCTACACCGCGCGTCCCGTCGCGAACGAGGCCGAGGCGCAGCGCTGGCGCGACGCCCTCGCCCTCCAGCTGCGGGTGACGGGCGAGGAGGATTTCCCGATGCAGGAGAAGATCCAGCGCGGGCTCGCCTCCGGCCTCGCAGAGCCGCTCGAGATCGGGCGCTGCGAGATCGGCGTCCAGCATCTGCACGAAACGCTCGCGCGCCTGATGGACGAGGCGCCGGGCGACGCCACTCCGAAGCCGGCGGCCCGGCGATGAGGCTCCGATGACTGCGGAGAAGCCCGCGCGCCCGCCGACCCTCTCGGTCACGCTCACCACCCACGGCCCCGCCCTCGCCGAGGCCGCCGGCTTCGAGCAGCTCCTCGACCAGGCCCGCGCCGCCGACTCCGCCGGCGTCGATCGACTGCTCCTGACCGACCACGTCGTGATGGGCGAGCGCGTCGACCGCTATCCCTACGGCGCGTTCCCGTTCGCGCCCGAGACGCCCTGGCTCGAGCCGCTCACGACGATCGCCGCCCTCGCCGCGGTGACCCGCCGCGTGCGATTCTCGACCAAGATCCTGATCGCGCCGCTGCGCCCCGCACCGCTGCTCGCCAAGACCCTCGCGACCCTCGACGTCCTCTCCGGCGGCCGCATGGAGATCGGCGTCTCGACCGGCTGGCAACGGGAGGAGTACGCGGCTTCGGGCGTCGACTGGGCGCGGCGCGGGCAGATCCTGACGGATACGATGGCCGCCTGCCGCGTCCTCTGGCGCGACGCACCGGCGAGCTTTCGCTCCGAGAGCGTCTCGTTCGAGCGGATCTGGTGCCGGCCGCGGCCGCTGCAGCCGGAGGGCATCCCGATCTGGTTCGCCGGCGCGCTGCATGCGCGCAACCTCGCGCGGATCGAGCGCCTCGGCGATGGCTGGATCCCCGCCCCCTATACGCCGATCGAGCCCTTCCGCCGCGACGTCACGCGGCTGCGCGAGCACATCGCCGGCGCCGGACGTGATCCGGACCGGCTCGGCATCCAGGCCGATCTCGACGCCGTCCGCGGCGCCGACGGCCGGCCCGACCTGCGCGCGAGCCTCGCGGCCGTGCCCGACTGGGCGCGGGCCGGTGCGACGACCATCAACGTCGTGCTCTCCCTGTTTGGCGGCCCGCGCCATGCCGCGCGATGCTTCGAGATCCTGGCCGAGCAGTGGCCGCGCGAGCTCGCCCGGATCTGATCCCGGGAACGGGGACGCGTCGGGGCGAGGCGACGGAACCGGAACGGGACCGGGAAGGAGCGGAAAACAACGATGGACGTCGAAGGCCTTCGCAGCGAGATCGTGGACCGGGTCCTCGTCGTCACGTTCGACCGGGCCGAGAAGAAGAACGCGCTGACCGTCGCGATGCGACAGGGCCTCGAGCGGATCTGCGCCGGGATCGACGGCGATCCGGCCGTCGACGTCCTGCTCATCACGGCGAGCGATCCCGTCTTCTCGGCCGGTGTCGACATCCGCGAGGTCGGGGCGCTCGGGACCTCGATGCCCGCGACGGATCCCGGCCGGGCGCTGCGCGCGGTCGGCAAGCCGGTGCTCGCCGCGATCAATGGCGCGTGCGTGAGCGGAGCGCTCGAGATCGCGCTCTCCTGCGATTTCCTGATCGCCTCGGAGCGCGCGCGCTTCGCCGATACCCATGCGCGCCTCGGCGCGCTCCCGCGCTGGGGCCTCTCGGCGTTGCTGCCCCGGGCGGTCGGCCTCGCGAAGGCGAAGGAGATGACGATCACCGGGAATTTCGTCGCCGCCGACGAAGCCCTGCGACTCGGACTCGTGAATCGCGTCGTCCCCCACGAGCGCCTCCGCGACGAGGCGCTCGCCCTCGCGGCGGACGTCGTCTCGAGCGATGCCCGCGCCGTGCGCGCCTCGCTCGACCTCTACGACCGCGGCGCCGGGCGCTCCCGCGCCGAGGCCCTCGCCCTCGAAGCGGAGGTCTCGCTGGCCTGGCAGGTCGATACCGACGACTTCGCCGCGCGGCGCGGCGCCGTGGCGGGACGCGGCAGCGAACGAGCGACGAAGCAGCCCGCGTGAAATCCAGCGACTCGTCCCGTTATTCGACCTACGTGCTCGTCGTCATGGTGGCGATGTACACCTGCAACTATCTCGACCGCTTCGTCCTCACGATCATGATCCGCGACATCAAGGCGGACCTCGAGATCTCGGACGCGATGGTCGGCTTCCTGATGGGCCCGGCCTTCGCGTTCTTCTATACCGTGGCCGGCCTCCCGATCGCGCGCTGGGCCGACAAGGGCTCGCGCCGCTCGATCATCGCCCTCGGCATGACGCTCTGGAGCGGGTTCACCGCCCTCTCCGGTCTCGTGACGAGCGCCGGCCAGCTCGCCGTCGCCCGCGTGCTCGTCGGCGTCGGCGAGGCCGCCGGCGCCGCCCCCGCGCACTCGCTGCTCTCCGACTACTTCCCGCCCCATCGCCGCGCGACCGCCCTCGCGATCTTCCAGGGCGGCGTCTATTTCGGGAGCATGCTCGGGCTGGTGATCGGCGGCCTGCTCGTCGAGCCGATCGGCTGGCGCATGACCTTTCTCGCCGTCGGCCTGCCGGGCTTCCTGATCGCGCTCGTCGTCCGCTTCACCGTCCGCGAGCCCGCGCGCGGCGGACTCGACGGCCCGCTCGAGACCGCGGGCGATCGATCGCACGCCGCCGCGAGCGTGCCCACGCCCGCCGCTGCGCCGCGGGCGACCGTTCGCGACGTCGCGCGCCATCTCATGCGCAAGCCGAGCTTCTGGCTCGTCGGCCTCGGCGCCGGCATCGCCAGCTTCGCCGGCACCGGCTACGGCATGTGGATGCCCGCCTTCCTCGAGCGGGTCCACGAGCTCCCGCGCGCCGAGATCGGCGTCCGCTTCGGCCTGATCCAATACGTCTTCGCGTTCTTCGGCTCGATCCTGAACGGCCGGATCGCGGACCATTTCGGTGCGCGGGACGCGCGGGGCTACAGCTGGATCGGAGCGATCTCCGTCGTGCTGATGATCCCGATCATGACGGCCCGCATCGCGATGGCCCGGGGGCAGCTCGACGCGGCCGCGAAGTCGTTCGAGGAGGGCATCCGCCTCTGGCCCGACAACCCCGACGCCCGCTACCTCGCCGCGCGTGTCTACGAACGCAAGGGGGAATGGAAGCAGGCCGCGGCCCATTATCGCGAGGCTGCCCGAATGGATCCGCCGCATTATGCGAGCTCGCTCGCCCTCGCGGAGCTCCAGCGTGCGCTCGGCGACATGGAGGGCGTTTCGTTCCTGCTGCTGCGCCTCGCCGACAAACATCCGAACGACGCCCGGGTGATCGAGAAGCTGATCGAGCACGCCGGCGATACCGGCAACGCCGAGCTCGGGCTCCGGATGATGACCCACCTCTCGCGCCTGCGCGGCCAGGCGGGCCATGCAGTCGCCCTCGCCGCCGAACGCATGGAGCTGGCCGAAGGCCCCGAGGCCGCGCTCGCGGCGATCGACAAGACGGGCATGAACGTGATGGAGCCGGCGAACGTCGAGGCTCTCGACGCCCGCTGCCGCCTGCTCGCGAAGCTCGGCCGTGAGGACGAGGCGATGACCGCGATCGGCCGCGCGCTCGAAAAGCAGCCGGACTCGGCCCGACTGCGCGTCGTGCGCGCGGCGGTCCACCGCGAGGCCGGCCGAACCGACGAGGCGATCGCCGACCTCGAGGAGGCGAGCCGGCTCGATCCGGAATCGCTGTCCGCCGTCGTGGATCTCGCGAGCCTGCAGGCCGAACGGGGGCACCGGGACGCCGCCCGCGCGCTGTACGCCCGCGCGGCCGCGCTCGAGGCGGAGCAGGCGAAGCCGGACGTGCCGGGCGCGCTCGACTCCGCGGTCGCCCTCGCCCGTCTCGAGATCGAGGCGGGCGAAGTCGCCGCCGCGCGCGAGCGGCTCCGCGAAGTGCTCGACACGAATCCGCGTCAGGGCGATGCCGCCTGGCTCCTGCTCAAGACCTACGGGCTCGAGGGAGGCGGTGGCCTCGACCAACGGGAACGCGAAGACCTCGCACTCCGCGCCGCGGTCTTCGAGCACAGCCCCGAGGCACAGGACTACTGGAAACGCCTGAAGCCGAGCGAGTCCTGAGCCCGGGCGGCCCGGCTCAGAACTCCGAAGCCCTGGGTGCCGACTCCGGCAACGTCGGCGCCTCCGGCGACTGCGCCGCAGCTCCCCCGCTGGCGGGGGCCGGCGCCGGAATCGCCTCGAGCGCCTTCGTCAGCGTCTCGTGCTTTTCCTTCGCGATGCCCTTCCAGTGGAAGGTCAGCATCTTCTTTGCCTTCTCGAAGAGCTCGGCGCCCTGGATCCGGCCCATCATCTCGAGCGCGACCATCGGATCCCGGTTGGCGAATTCGTAGGCGAGCCGGGCAGCGCCCTCGTCGAGCACGGGCTCGGGCTTCTGGCCGCGCATCCACTCGAGGGCACCGACCCGGTCGTAGCTGGCGAACGCGCGCAGCGTCTCGGAGAGAACGAGATCGCGGTCCTGTTCGGGCGTCAGCGCCTGCGCCCAGGCGATCGCGCGCATCGGATCGCGCTTCACGAGATGGATCCCGATCGCCCGCCGACCACCGTGCGCCCAATCGGCCTTCTCGACGCGCCCCAGCCAGGCGTCGAGGTGCTCGAAATGATTGCGGCGCATCAGCTCGGTCTGCGCCGCGCGGAAGGCGACGGCCTTGAGATCGTTCGAGGTTCCGGGACCGTCCGGCAGCGATTCGACCCAATCCGTGAGCGCCTCCGGCCCGTTCGCCGCGAGGATCTGGCCGACGACGATGCCCGCCGCGAAATCGCGCTCCTCCCGCATCTGATACGACTCGATCAGGGCGATGAGATTCACCGTCTCGCCGGATTCGAGATAGGCGAGCACGAGATAGGCGAGCGCCGGATCCCGTTGATGGTTCGGGATCTCGTCGAAGACGGCGCGGGCCGCGTCGTAGCCCTCCTTCTTGACGATCCAGTAGATCGCTTCGCCCGCAGCCATGCGCTGCGCGCGCACCTCCGGCCAGGTCTGCATTTCCTTCAGCATGCCGCGCGGGTCCTGCTTCGCCCAGTACCACATCAGCATGCGCAGATCGTTGTTGTAGACGTCCTCGAGGTCGTCCTTGATCGCGCGGATCGCGCCGGGCAGGGTCTCCGGCGTGAGCCGCCGGACGAGCCGCGAGAGCACGTCGATGCGATCCATCGAGTCGGTGATGGTGAAGGCGTTCGAGAAGCGCTCGTAGGCGTCCTGCTCGCTCGCGAGCGCTGGGCCGCGATTGACCTCCATCGCCGCGTACCAGCCGATTGCGCCGGCCGCGATCACGGCCACGATCCAGAATCCCGTCGTCCTGATGTTCATGAGAAAACGTCCCCTGCCCGCAGGCGAGTCGAAGATGATCGAGCGGGCGCGTCAATCGATCGAATAACCGATCGCCCGGAGCTGTCCCTTCTGCATGTCGTCGAGCTCGACGCGGCCGACCTCGCTCCGCCAGGCCGGCTCGGGGAGCGCCTGATAGGCGTCGAGCAGGCGATCGAGATCGCCGACGTCGATGGGCGGCCCTTCCGCGAGCAGGTTCTTCGCCTCGCGCGGGTCGGCGGCGGTGTCGTAGAGCTTGACGCCGGTGCGGCGCCCGAATCCGCGCATGAAGCGTCGATCGCCGAGGGTGACGGCGATCAGCGGCTCGGGATCCGCGTCGGCCTTGCCCCAGCTGCGGTCGAGCTGCGCATAGCTCGGTCGCGGCGCCCCGACGGGCTCGCTGCCGCCTTCGACGCCCGCGGCCGCGAGGATCTCGGGCAGGCGCGAACGCCCGTCGATGTCGTCCGGGGGCATCTCGCCCAGCAGATCCAGGATGGTCGGCCAGACGTCGACGTTCTCCGTCATGGCATCGATCACGATGCCCTGCGGCAGGCTGAAGGGCAGGCTCACGATCCAGGGCGTGTAGATCACCTCGCGATGCAGATCCTTGGCATGGCCCTCGTTGCCGTGCTCCTGGAAGGCCTCGCCGTGGTCCGAAGCGATCACGAGGATCGTCTCGTCCCGCAGCCCCTGCTCGTCGAGGGCGGCGGTCAGGGCCGCGATCTGGCGATCGGTCCAGTGGATCGAGTTGTCGTAGAGGTCCGAGTAGGACGTGCCGAAGATCGCGGACGTCTCGTCGGAGAGATATTGATGCGCGTCCATGTAGTGGACGTAGAGGAAGAAGCGATCGCTCTTGTTGGTCCGGATGAACTCGATCGCCCCGTCGGTCGCGTCGACGTCGGAGCCCGCGAGCTTGGCGTAGGGATTCTTCGACTCGCGCCGGACGCTCTCGATCGGCGCGCCGATCTCGGGCCGGTGGTAGATCTCGAAGCCCTGCTCGAAGCCGAAGGTCGGGGCCACCCAGCCGTTGCGCCAGATGCCCGCCGTGATGTAGCCGGCGTCCTTCAGGATCTCGGCGGGCAGGACGGCGCTCGTCGGGATGGCGTGATCGAAGCGCAGGATGCCCGTGCGGTTGGGATACATCGACGTCCAGAGCGAGGCCATCGACGTCTTGGTCCAGGACGACTGGGAGAGGTGATTCCCGAAGCGGATGCCGGTCTTCGCGAGATGATCGAGGGTCGGGCTCGTCGCGCGCTCGTAGCCGTAGGCGCCCAGCCGATCGGCGCGGAGCGTGTCGATCAGGACGAAGACGACGTTGAGATCGTTCCGCTGCGCCAGCAGGGGGATCTGCTCGGGCGCGCCGACCGGGCGAACGTCGGGGCGGACCTGGAACTGCGTGAGGAAGAATCCGGCCAGCAGGAGCGCCGCGAGGGCGGCGTAGACGAGCCATCGCTTCTGCATTTCGGGGAAATTCCTCACTCTTCGCGTGCCCCATTCTCTCGGCACGCGGACGGACTGGCTTAACGCAGGACCCCGCCGCCATCGACGACGATTCCCTGCCCGTTGACGCGACGGGCATGGTCCGAGCAGAGCCAGACCGCCGTCTCGGCGATCTCCTCGGGCTGGCAGAGGACGCCGCCGGGCACCGTCGACTCGAGCTTCTTGCGGTACTCGGGGCCGTTCTCGGCGAAGGAGGCGGCGATCATGGCCGTCTCGGTGATCCCGGGCAGGACCGAGTTGCAGCGGATCCGCTCGGCTGCGTACTCCGAGGCGACGTTCTTCATCAGGCCGAGGACGCCGTGCTTGGCGGCGGTGTAGTGGGGCTGGCCGGGGGCCGGGACGATGCCCGCGCCCGAGGACGTATTGACGATCGCGCCGCGTCCGGCCCCGAGGATGGGCTGCTTCAGCATCTGGGCGATCTCGTGCTTGATGCAGAGAAAGACGCTCGTCAGGTTGACCGCGATCATCTGGTCCCAGGCGGCGTGGGTCAGCTCGTGGAAGGGCACCGGGCGATGGGAGATGCCGGCGTTGTTCATCGCCGCGTCGAGGCGACCGAAGCGCTCGACGGCCTGGCGGATCATCCCCTCGACCTGCGCTTCGCTCGTCACGTCGACGGCGAGCGCGAGCGCCTCGCCCCCGTCCTTCTCGATCCGCTCGGCCGTCGCCTTCGCCTGCGCCCCGTCGATGTCGGCGACGACGACCCGGGCGCCTTCCCGCGCGAAGATCAGCGCCGAAGCCCGGCCGATTCCACTCCCCGCGCCGGTCACCAGCGCGACCCGTCCCGTGTGCATGCCCATCGATGTCCTCCTGGCGTTCGGCCCGTTCCCGATCTGCTTCTACCCCGCGGCGAGCACGGCCTACCCTGCGGCGAGCACGGCGTCGACGGCCTTCACGACCTCGGGCGCGAGCCGACCCTTCGTCGAACGCGCGTTGCTCTCGACCTGCTCGGGCTTCGTCGCCCCGGCGATGACCGACGAGACGACCGCGTTGCGCGCGAGCCAGGTGAGCGCGAGCTCGACCAGCGAGATGCCCGCCTGGGCGGCGACCTTCTCGAGCGACTCGACCTTCGCGAGCGTCGCGTCGGCGACGAAATGGCCGTAGTAGTTCTTGAACATCTCGCCCGAGGCGCTGCCGTAGCGGCTGTCGGCGGAGGGCGCCTGGCCGCGCTTGTACTTGCCCGTCAGCGCGCCCGAGGCGAGCGGGAAATACGGCATCAGGCCGAGCCCGTGGTGCGCGCAGGCCGGGACGACCTCGGCCTCGATCTTGCGCTCGAGCAGGCTCCACTCGTTCTGCGCCGTCACGAAGCCGCGCAGGCCCGCGGTCTGCGCCGTCCACTGGGCATCGGAGATCGCCCAGCCGGAGAAGTTCGAGCAGCCGATGTAACGGACCTTGCCCTGGTCGACGAGCGTGTTCAGCGCGTCGAGGGTCTCGGCGATCGGCGTCTCGGGATCGGGGGTGTGGACGATGTAGACGTCGATGTAGTCGGTCCCGAGGCGCGCGAGGCTCGCCTCGGCGGCGCGCAGCACGTAACGGCGCGAGGCGCCCTTCGAGTTCGGATCCTGGCCCGTCGGCACGCCGAATTTCGTGGCGATCACGGCGTCGTGTCGCCGCTTGCCGAGCGCGCGGCCGAGGAAGACCTCCGAGTCGCCGTTGCCGTAGATGTCGGCGGTATCGAAGAAGTTGATGCCGGCGCCGAGCGCGGTGTCGACGACCTTCTGGGTCTGCGCCGCGTCGATCGTCATGCCGAAGTTGTTGCAGCCGAGCCCGGCCAGCGAGACCTTGAGCCCCGAGCGTCCCAGATTGCGCATCTCCATCGCCCGATCCTCCTTCTTCCCTTGCATGCCCTACGCGTTGCTGCCGCCTGCGAGCCTCGGGGTATAGCAATTCGCACACCCGCCCGGGCAAGACCGTCCCGCCCCCGATCACCCCCGCGCGCCGCGCGGGCCAGCCGGTAACATGGGACCCGCCTCGTCCCTCGTCCCTCGTTCGCGAACCCCGGCGCGCCGCGCGCCCCGCTCCGGAGACCGTCATGCTCGATCGCAAGGCCAGCTCGCTCGATTCGAAGGTCGCCCTCGTCACCGGCTCCGGCGGCGGCATCGGCCGCAGCATCGCCGAGACCTTCGCGGCGAACGGCGCCGCGGTCGTCGTCGTCGACAAACGCGAGGCGGCCGCCCGCGAGGTCGCCGCCGCGATCGAGAAGCGGGGCGGCCAGGCCATCGCCGTCCCCGTCGACGTGACGCAGGCGGCGGGCATCGCGCAGATGAAGCAGGCGGCCGAGCAGCGCTTCGGCCGCGTCGACCTGCTCGTGAACAACGTCGGCCATTTCATGCCGGGCGCGGGCCCCTTCCTGCGCACGACGGAGGCCGATTGGGAGGGCCTCTACGAGATCAACCTGAAGCACATCCTGCGCGCGACGCATGCCCTGGCGCCCGGCATGGTCGAGCGCCGCTCGGGCTGCATCATCAACGTCTCGACGATCGAGACGATGCGGGGCATCCCCGGCAACGCCGTCTACTCGACCTTCAAGACCGGGATCACCGCCTTCACCCGCAGCTTCGCCCTCGAGGTCGCGCGCCACGGCGTTCGCGTCAACGCGATCGCGCCCGAGACGACCGATACCGATCAAGTGCCGGTCCATCGCTGGATCCCCGCCGAACATCAGGCCAAGATCCCGCTGCTGATCCCGCTCGGCCGCTTCGGAACGCCGGACGATCATGCGGGCGTCGCGCTCTTCCTCGCCTCGGATCTCTCGGCCTGGGTGACGGGCGTGACGATCCCCGTCGACGGCGGCGCGATCGCCGCAGCCGGCTTCTATCGCCTCGCCGACGGCAGCTGGACCAACGCGCCGATCGTCGCCGAAGCCGGGATCCAGCCGCGATGAAGCGCCTGGCCGGACACGACCCGTCGCCGTTGGCCTCCACCTCTCCGATGCGTGCCACGACGCGAAGATCGCGCGCGTCCTTCTCGCTCACGCTCTTCTCTCTGCTCGCCGGCCTGGCCCTCGGCGCGCTCGCCGTTCCGGTCGCCGCCCCGGCCGTCGTCCTCGATCTCGAGATCGAGCGGCGCGTTCCGGTGCTCGGCGGGAAGAGCTTCGGCGCGGCCGGCGCCTACGAGCTGATCGAGGGGAAGGTGCGCTTCGGCTTCGATCCCCAGAGCGAGGCCAACGCGCGCGTCACCGACATCGCCCTCGCGCCGCGCAGCGCCGAAGGCCTCGTCGAGGCGAAGGCGGACTTCCTCGTCGTCCAGCCGGTGGATCCCGAGAAGCGCCGCGGCATGGGCCTGTTCGACGTCCCGAACCGCGGCCGCCGCCTCGGCCTCGCGGCCCTGAACGGCGGCGCGCTCGAATTCGGCGCGGACGCGACGCTCGATCCGGAGAACCCGGCCCATTGGGGCGACGGCTTCCTGATGGAGGAAGGGCTCACGGTCCTTTGGGTCGGCTGGCAGGCGGACGTCGCCGACTTTCCGGGGGCGATGCGGCTCGAGGTTCCGGTCGCGCATCAGCCCGACGGCACGAAGATTCGCGGGCTCGCCCGCTCGGACTGGGTCGTCGATGCACCCGCCGAGAGCCTCCCGCTCGCCGTCGCCGGCCACCTCGCGATCCCCGCCGCGGATCCCGCCGCGCCCCAGAACGTGCTGACCCGCCGCAAGAGCCGCGACGGCGCGCGCGAAGTCGTGCCGCGGGGACGCTGGGCCTTCGACCGCGCGCGGACCGCCATCGTCGCGAAGACCGGCCGCTTCTGGAACACGCGCTTCGAGCCCGGCTTCATCTACGAGCTCGTCTACGTCGCCGAGGATCCGCCGCTCGTGGGCCTCGGCTTCGCCGCCTATCGCGACTTCGCCTCCCACGCGCTCTTCGACGCCGATTGCCCGTTTCCCGTGAAGCGCGCGGTCGCGGACGGCACCTCGCAGTCGGCCCGGTTCCTGCGCCATCTGCTCTACGAGGGCTTTCACGTCGACGAGGCCGGCCGCTCGGTCTTCGACGGCGTCGTGATCCGCATCGGCGGCGCCGGACGCGGCGGCTTCAACCACCGCTTCGCCCATCCCGGCCGTGTCGGGAATCCCTTCGAGAACTTCTTCTATCCCGGCGACGAGTTCCCGTTCGCCAGCCGATCGCTGCCCTTCGGCGGAAGACGCGCGGGCCTGCTCGATCGTGCGCGGGCGACCGGCGCCCTCCCCCGGATCTTCCAGATCAACACCGGCTACGAATACTGGGGCCGCGCGGCGTCCCTGATCCACATGACGCCGGACGGCGAGCGCGACGTCGAACCCCTCGAGAACGAGCGCCTCTACCACATCGCCGGCGCGCCGCATTATTCGCTGCCCTTCCCCCCGGCCGAAGCGGCGGCGACCGCCCCCGGCCTCTACCGCGGCAGCAGCGTCGATACGGCACCCATCCACCGCGCGCTGCTGGTCCACATGCTCGAGTGGATCGAGCGCGCCGATCCGCCGCCGCCGACCAACGTCCCGACCATCGCCGCCGGAACCCTCCTGCTGCCGGAGCAGATCGCGTTCCCGCTCCGCGAGCTGGTCCGCCCGCGCGGCCCCCACGTCGCGCATCCCTTCGACTTCGGCCCGAACTGGTCGCGCGGGATCCTCGACTTCGAGCCGCCGAAGCCCGTCCCGCCCTTCGCGATCCGCGTGCCGGGCGTCGACCGCTTCGGCAACGAGGCCAGCGGCATCCGTCCGCTCGAGCTGCGCGTCCCGATCGGCACCCTCGCGCCCTTCGCCCTGCGCACCGGCGCACCCTTCGCGGCCGACGAGATGGTCGGCTACGTCGGCTCCTTCGCCCCCTTCGCGCGCAGCGACGCGGACCGGCGAGCCGGCGATCAGCGGCCGTCCTTCGCGAGCCTCTATCCGAACGCGGAGGCCTATCGTGCGCAGGTCGCGGCCGCCCTCGACGAGCTCGCGAGCGAGGGATTCCTGCTGCCGCGCGACCGCGCGAAGGCCGAGGCCGACGCGCTCGCGCGACACGCCTGGATGACCGGTCCCGCGACCGGGTCGGAGACGCGATCGGATGGGCCATCCGAAAGCCGATCCGAGACGCCTTCCGACGCATCGCCCGGCACACCCGAAGCACGCTGAGCTCGGGCGCGCCGCCCCACCCCGCCCCTGCCCCCGAGCCGGCGTCCGGGCCGTCGGGGGACCGGGGCCGGCCCCGCCGTGCACCCCCCCGCCGCAGTGCTATGCACTCGCCGCGCCCGATCCGGCGCCGCCCCTGCGCCGGGTGCGGCGCACCCAGGAGAATCCGTGTCCGCCCAGTCGAATCGACGCCCCGTGATCGTGGGCATCGCGCAGTCCAGCCAGAAGCTCGAAGATCCGCGACTCGCGCTTTCCCCGCTCGCCCTGATGGAGAAATCGATCCGCGCCGCCGCGGAGGACGCCGGTGCGCCGCGCCTGGTCGACGCGATCGACGCGATCGCCGTGCCGCGGGGCGTCTGGCGCTACGGCGATCCGGGCCGGCTGCTCGCGGAGCGGCTCGGCGTGCCCGGTGCGCGCTCGCTGCTCGGGGCGCTCTCGGGACACATCGTGCAGGTCCTCGTCGATCGTGCCTGCCGCGAGATCGAGGCCGGGCGGATGGACGTCGTCGCCCTCGCCGGCGGCGAGAGCGAGAACAGCCGCCGCCGCCTCGAACGCCGCGGCGAGAAGCCGGCCTGGGACGACGCGATCGCCGGCACGCCCGACGAGAAGATCGGCCGCTTCGACTACGTCCGCATGCACGAGGAAGAGCGCGCGGGCCTCGTCAATGCGACCACGATGTTCGGCCTCTGCGAGACCGCGCTGCGGCGCACGCTCGGCGAAGCGCCGGCCGCACACCGCGATCGGATCGCCCGCCTGCAGGCCGGCATGAGCCGCATCGCGAGCCGGCATCCCGAAGCCTGGATCCGCGAGCCCGTCGACGCCTCGAGGATCCGCGAGCCCGGCCCGGGCAATCGCATGGTGAACTATCCCTATACGAAGCTCATGACGTCGAACATCAGCGTCGACCAGAGCGCGGCCTTCATCGTCTGCTCGAGCGAGGCGGCCGATCGCTTCGGCGTGCCCGCGGAAAAGCGGATCCACCTGCGCGCCGCGACGGAGATGAGCTTCGGAACCAGCCTCAAGGAGCGCATCGCACTCCACGAGCATCCCGGCCAGCAGCTCGCCGCGCGCCGCGTGCTCGAGCTGGCCGGACTCACGCCGGGCGAGCTCGACCACGTCGATACGTATTCCTGCTTCCCCTTCGCCGTCCAGGCGGGCGCTGCCGCGCTCGGCGTCGGCCTCGACCCGCTCCCGAGCGTGACCGGCGGCATGACCTTCTTCGGCGGTCCGCTCGGCAGCTACGTCCTGCACAGCAAGGTGACGCTCTTCGAGCGCCTGCGCGCCGAGCCCGGCACGGTCGGCGTCGTCGGCTCCCTCGGCGGTCATTACGCCCATTTCGGCTACGGCGTCTACTCGACCGATCCCGGCGAAGCGCCGTCGCCGCGCATCGAAGACGTCAGCGACGCCTTCGCCGCCCTCCCCCGGCGCCCCGCCACCGAGGGCCGCGAAGGCCCGATGACGATCGAGTCGTATACGGTCGACGTCGGCCACGACGGCCCGCGCAAGGCGACCTTCACGGCGCTGACCGAAGACGGCGTCCGCGTCTTCGCCCGCTCGGAGGACCCGGCCCTGATGAAGGCCCTGCTCGCCGACGAAGACGTCTGCGAACGACGCGCCCGGGTCGCGGACGGATTCCTCGATCTGACCTAGCACGGAGCCGGCGGGCCGGGGCGGCTGCACGCGCCGGGTATTCCACCGATGTGCGCTGCGCACTAACCCGGACGGGCCTCGCCCAGGCGGCGCCCGGCGGCGGGTGCGGAGGCGTCGATCCGCGGCGAGTGCGAGACGCGGCTCAATTGCCGGGCGTTTGCGGACGAACCAGCCCGGGAGATGTCTGCTCCCGAGAACACGCGCCTCCGGATCCGGATCGAAGACGGCGCGCTGGCGGCCCATGTGGCGGTCGGCGCGGGGCCGGCCCTCGACCGCGCGGCCCTCGATGCGGCCCTCGCCGCGGCGGGCATCGTCGCCGGGCTCGACGAATCGGCGCTCGCCCTCGTCGCCGGCGCGCTGGCGGTCGAGTCGGCCGCGCTGGACGACTACTGCGTCGCCCGCGGACGCCCGGCGGAGGACGCGCTGCCGGATGTGCTCTCGCTCGCCGAGCCGATCGGCCCCACCGCGGGCAGCCTGCGCGAAGACGCGAGCCTCGACTATCGCGAGCGCCGCCTGATCGTGCCGGTCTCGGCCGGCGACCTGATCGGGCGGATCGTGCCCGGTGAGCCCGGCGAGCCCGGCTTCGACGTCCGCGGCAAGACGCTCCCCCCCGCCCCCGCGCCGCCGCTCGCCATCGCGCATGGAGACGGCGTCGTGCGCGAGGCATCCGGCGAGCTGCGCGCCGCACGCACCGGCGCCCGCACCGTGGACAAGAGCGGCGCGATCGACGTCGTCGCCCTCCACGTCCACGCCGCCGCCGTCGATCTCCACAGCGGGAACCTCGCGACCGACGGCAGCCTCGAGATCGCACGCGACGTCGCGAGCGGCATGAGCGTGCGGGCGGGTGTCGATCTCGCGATCAAGGGCACGGTCGAGGCCGCCCGCGTCGAGGCCGGCGGCTCGATCGAGATCGGCGGCGGCGTCATCGGCGGCGAGGCGGGCGTCGTCCGGGCGCGCGGCAATCTGAAGCTCCGCCATGCACTCTCGGCCCGGCTCTTTGCCGGCGGCACGATCGAGGTCGGGCGCAGCGTCTCGACCTCGGAGCTCCACGCCCGCGAGATCAGCATCGGCGGCGCCCTGCTCGGCGACCGCGCCTTCGCCGAATCCCGCATCACCGTGCGCGATGCCGGCAGCCCCGCCGGCGGCCCCTGCCTGCTGCGCGCCGCCCATCCCTTCGTTCCGGCCGGCGAAGAGAGCGGCCCGGATCTCGGCGCCCGCGAGCGCGCCCGGGCCCTCCTGCGCGAGGGACCGGACCGCCTCTCCGCCCGCAAGGCACGCGACACGCGCAAGGGTCGCGGCGACCGCCCCCTGAAGGCGAGCGCTCCGGAGCTCGGACAACAGCGCGAGTTCCGCAAGCGCCAGCGCACGCTGCAGGCGGACGCGCGGATCGAGATCCAGGGCACCGCCCACGCCGGTTGCCGGATCGACTTCGGCAGCCGGCCGCTCGTGCTCGAGTCGGCGGTGCGCGCGAAGGTCTTCCGTTTCGATCTGGATCGCGACGAGATCGTCGCGGAGGAGATGTGAGTTGGATTTCGACGCCGTCTGCGCGCGCGACCTCATGACCCGGAAGGTCGTCCTGGCCGAGCCGCACGAGAGCCTGCGCGTCGCCGTCACGCGCATGAGCGAGCACCGCATCCACGGCCTGCTCGTCAAACCCGAGTCCCCTGCACGCGGCCTCTCGATCCTGACGGGCAAGGATTGCATCCGCGTCATCTGCGACGCGGGCGTCGCCGCCCTCGACGATCTCTGCGTCGAGGACGCGATGACGCGGCCGGCCGTGACCGTGCCCGCCGAGCTCTGCATCGCGGATTGCCTGCGATTGATGCGGATGGCGGGCGTGCGGACGGCGCCGGTGATCGAGCACGGCGAGCTGGTCGGCGTCCTCACGTTCACCGACGTGCTGAACGCCCTCCGCACGAATCCGGGCGCCTAACCCCCTGCAGCAGCGGAACCGGCTCCCGCCCCGGGATCGGATTCCCGACTGAGCGAAGGGAACGGCGTCCGCATCCCGATCGGATGGGCACGACACGCGCCCTGCAGGATCTCCCCGTACCCCTCGACCGAGAGCGCCTCGCTCCACTGCACGAAGTTGCGGAAGACGCGGCAGCGCTCCTCGTCACCTTCGAGGCGCGGATCCTTCTCCGCCCGCGCGAGCACGGCCTGCGGCAGCAGGACGTCGCTCCCGAACTCGAGCCCACCGTCGCGATCCGAATCGAAGACGATGTACTTCGTGGCGCCGTCCTCGACGCTCCAGGGCGTCCAATCGGGCAAATCGCCCTGGCGGCCCCGATCCGGATCGTGGACGTAGGCGAAGTTCGCCCAGTACGAGCGCATCTGGCGCGAGAGCCGCTCGGCGGAGGGGGCGTCTTCGAACAGGAAGCGATTCGCGAAGCCGAGATCCGTGAGACCGAAGACGAAGATCAGATCGAGGGCGTGCGCGGCGCCGAGCAGCTTCGAGAGATCCGCGCCGAGGATCGTCGGCTCCTCGTCCCAGTCGAAGCGATAGGCGAAGACCGGCGGGCCCGGGCGCGACGCGAGCAGGGAGATCGGCTCGTCGGCGCCCATCGCGCGCCACATCGCGCCGCCGTATTCGCCCTCGAGATCGTAGAGGCGTTCGTTCGAGAGCCCCGTCGGCAGGCCGAAGAGCCGCTCGACGTGGGGCGAGCCGAGCAGGAAGAAGAGCTTGTGCTCGTCGCGGTTGGTGCCCGCGATGAAGGGCACCCGTTCGTGACCGCCCAGCCCGGCGAGGGCCTCGAGCGGCGGCCGATCCGGAATCACGAATCCGTCGCGGAAGACCGCGGGCGCGATGTACATCGGCATCGGCTCGTCCCGCATGACGTCGACGAAGGGCTGCAGCAGCGCCTCGGGCGCGAAGCCGCGCAGGAAGGCCTCGACCTCGGCGTCCGCCATGCCGCCCAGCAGCGCCTTCGCGCCGGCGCGGTCCTCCGCACGCCCCGTCTGCCGCAGCAGCGAAAGCAGCAGCTCGCCCGAGCTGCCCGGCAGGCCTTCTCGCGGGCGTCCCGCCGCATCCTTCGGCGCGTCGGTGAAGTTCTCCGCCTGATCGCGCGTCACCGTCGCCGGCATGCCGCTCTGGCTGATCGCCGCGTGGAAGAGCCCCGCCGCGGGCGGCGAGATCAGCAGGGAGTAGACGTTCACACCGCCCGCCGACTCGCCGAAGATCGTGACGTTGCCGGGATCGCCGCCGAAGCGCGCGATGTTCTCGCGCACCCATCGCAGGGCCGCGATCATGTCGAGCGTTCCGAAATTGCCCGAGCGATCGAGCTCGCTCCGCGCGCCGGCCCGCAGCGCGGGATGCGAGAGCCAGCCGAAGATGCCCAGGCGATAGTTGATCGAGACGACGACGACCTCGTGATCGCGCACGAGGGCCGAGGGCGGCGTCTGGTCGCCCCAGCCCATGCTGTTGCCGCCGCCATGGATCCAGAACATCACCGGCCAGCGATCCGCGCCCTCCGGAACGGCGTCCGCCGCGACCGCCGGCGCGTAGACGTCGAGATAGAGGCAGTCCTCGCTGCCCTGCACCGGATCGCCGCCGAGCTGGACGCAGCGATTGCCCGAGGCCGTCGCCTCGCGGAGACCTTCCCAGCCCGGCGCCGGCTCCGGCGCCCGCCAGCGCAGATCGCCGACCGGCGGCGCGGCATAGGGAAGCCCGCGCCAGGCGTGGACGCGGCCGGCCTCGGTCACCGTTCCCACCACCGGCCCCTGGCGCAGCGCGCGCTGCGAGCTCGCATCGGGATCGGGAGTGCCGCCACCGCAGCCCGCCAACGGCACGAGCGCGCAGACGAAGAGAAAGCCGACGAGCCGACGCGAAACGATCGGAAGAATGGCGCGCAAACGAAGACCCCCGGGCAGGAGAGATGCGATTCCCGGCGGACTGAACCCGCAAATCGGCGGATGGTCAAGCGTGTCGCCCCACTCGGCGCCCGCCGATGCGGACGGTACTCTCCCGCGCGCCTGCGCAGTCCATTCCGCGCTCGCCGCGTGCCCGGCTCGAACGTCCGGACGCGCGCGCGTTCCAGCAGACGCCCGAGGAGACGATCATGGCCTTCAGCTTTTCGCCGGACCCCGATTTCGAGACGACCCTCGCCTGGATCCGGACCTTCGTCGACGAGACCATCATCCCGCTCGACCTGTTATGCGAAGGCCTGGACCAGAAGCAGCTCGACGCGCTCTGGGCGCCGCTCAAGGCCGAGGTCAAGCAGAAGGGCCTCTGGGCGCCCCATCTCGGGCCGGAGCACGGCGGCCAGGGCATGGGCCAGGTGAAGCTCGCCCTGATCCACGAGATCCTCGGCCGCCATTCGCTCGCCCCCGAGATCTTCGGCTGCCAGGGACCCGACTCCGGCAATGCGGAGCTGCTCGCCGTCGGCGCGAACGAGGCCCAGCGCGAGCGCTGGCTCTACCCGCTGATGCGCGGCGAGATCCGCAGCACCTTCTCGATGACCGAGCCCTTCACCGCGAGCTCCGACCCGACCGAAATGACGACCCGCGCGACACGGGACGGCGACGGCTGGATCCTGAACGGCCATAAATGGTTCGCCTCGAACGCCTCGGTCTCGGACTTCACGCTGCTCTTCGCCGTCACGGATCCCGAGGCTCCGCCGCATCAGCGCGCGTCGATGTTCGTCGTCGAGCGCGGAACGCCGGGGATGACGGTCGTGCGCGACGTCGGCAGCATGGCGCATCCGCATTTCTCGGAGCCCGGCCGGCTCTACGATCGGGTCGGTGGCCATTCGGAGGTCGTCTACGAGAACTGCCGCATCCCGGGCGAGAACCTGATCGGCCAGCCCGGCGAGGGATTCCTGCTCTCGCAAAAGCGCCTCGGCGGCGGCCGCATCCATCACGCGATGCGCTGCATCGGCCAGGCCCAGCGGGCGTTCGAGATGCTGCTCGAGCGCGCCGCCTCGCGGAAGACCAAGGGGCGCCCGCTCGGACACCAGCAGATGGTGCAGGACATGATCGCCGAGTCGTACGCCGAGCTCGAGTCGGCGAGGCTGCTCGTCCTGAAGGCCGCGTGGACGATGGACGAGCGCGGCGCCCACGGCTCGAACTCCCGCGCCGAGATCGCGATGATCAAGTTCGCCGTCCCGCGCATCACGCTCGGCATCATCGACCGCGCCATCCAGATCCACGGCGCGCTGGGCTATACGACCGACATGCCGCTCGAGGAGATGTACCGCACGAGCCGCGCCCTGCGGATCGCCGACGGCGCCGACGAGGTGCACAAGCAGACGCTCGCGAAGCAGCTGCTGAAGGACGTGAAGCCCGTCTCGCCCTGGCCCTCCGAGCACGTCCCGACGCGGCGTGCCGAGGCCTGGAAGCGCTTCGGAAAGCAGCTCGAGGCCGTGAGGGCGATGCGCGGATGAGACCGCCGGTCGAGCGCACCGCTCGGCTGCGAGTGCTGCTCGGAGCGCTCCTGCTCGCCTCCGCGATCGCCGAGGAGTCCGCCCGGGCGATGCTCGCGACGGAAGCGTCGACACCGATGGCGATCGCCGCGATCGGGACCGAGACGAAGGCCGTGAGCGAACGCTACGAGGCGAACGCGCTCCACCGCTTCGTGTTCGGCGATGGCTACCGCGCGCTCTGGTCGGCGCCGCTCGAGCTGCCCGTGCTCGACCTCGAGCACGAGGCCGGCGGGCTCGTGGCGACGCGGCGCTTCGGCGGGCTCCAGACCGCCGTGCTCGCGTTCGAGAACGCCGAGGGCCGCTCGTTCACCTTCCGGGCGAGCGACAAGAATCCCGCCGCGGTCCTGCATCCGATGCTGCTCGACACGATCGTCGAGCGCCTCGTTCAGGATCACATGTCCGCCCAGCATCCGGGCGGTGCGCTCGCCGCCGGCGTGATCGCCGAGCGCGCGGGGCTGCTCGGCGTCGACGAGCGCCTCGTCGTCCTGCCCGACGATCCGCGCCTCGGCGCCCATCGCGAGGAGTTCGCCGGACGGGTCGGGACGTTCTTCGAATATCCGATCCCGCGCTCGGAGACCCAGCCCGGCTTTCACGGCGCGAGCGAGATCCTCGGCTACGAAGATCTCTATGCCGCACTGGCTTCGGGCGACGCGATTCGCGTCGATGCGCGCGCCTTCCTGCGTGCGCGGCTCGTCGATCTGCTGATCGGCGACTTCGACCGCCATCGCAAACAGTGGCGCTGGGCGAAGCTGCCGGATTCCCCGCTCTGGCAGCCGATCCCCGAAGATCGCGACATGGCCTTCGTGCGCGCCGATGGACTCGCCCTCACGCTCGCGCGGATCTACGTCCCGATCCTTCAGCGCTACGACGCCGACTATCCCGGCATGACCGGCCTCACGCTCCACGGCTGGGAGCAGGATCGCTGGATCCTCCCGGCCCTCGCGTGGCGCGACTGGCAGCCGATCGTCGCGGACCTCGAAGCGCGCCTCGACGACGCGACGATCGAGCGCGCGATCGCAGCCCTGCCCCCGCCCTGGGCCGAGCGCGACGGCCCCCGGCTCGCGGCGGCGCTGCGCGGGCGGCGCGACGGGCTCGCCCAAGCCGCGCGCCGCTACTACGAACATCTCGCGCGCAAGGTCGACATCCAGACCTCGGATGCAGCCCACGACGTCGAGATCCGCCGGCGACACGACGGCCGGACCCGGATCGTCGTCCGCCGCCTCGGCGCCGGCGACGATGCGCCGGACGGCGATGCGCCCGACGCCGACGCACCGGACGACGTGCTCTTCGAGCGCAGCTTCGATCCCGACACGACACACGAGCTCCGGCTCTACCTGCGCGGGGGCGACGATCGGGTCGTCGTCGATGGCGGGGCCGACCGGATCCGGCTGCACGTCATCGCCGAAGGCGGTCAAAAGCGGATCGACGATCGCCGCGGCGGCGGCCTCCGCATCCACGACCCCGCCGGCGAATCCGAGATTCTCGCCGGGCCCCATACCCGCATCGACCGCAAGCCCTACGCGCCGCCGCTCCGGCGGACCGGCTTCGTCGACATCGAAGAGGTGCCGCCCCGGGATTGGGGCAGCGAGACGATCCCGATCCCGGAGCTCGGCTACGAGCCCGACGTCGGCCCCTTCCTCGGCGCACAGGTGCGCCATACCCGCTACGGATTCCGCCGTCATCCCTGGAGCAGTCGCCAGAGCCTCGGATTCGGTTGGGCCGCCGTCGCCCACGAGCCGCGCGCACGTTATTCGGGACGCTTCCGCCCGGAGAACTCGCCCTGGCTCGCCGGGCTCGACCTCTCCTATTCAGGGATCGACGTGCTGCGCTTCTACGGCGTGGGCAACGAAACCTCGAACGCCGGCGGCGACCGTTTCTTCCGCGTGCGCAATCAGCAGTTCCGGCTGATGCCGAGCTGGCAGGGCGAGCTCGCCGGCGATCGCGTCCGCGTCGCGGCCGGTCCCTTCGCGCAGTATGCGCGCACGCGGCGGGGCGATCGGTTCATCGACCAGCTCGATCCCTACGGCAACGGGGAGTTCGGCCTGATCGGCGTAGAAACGCGGCTCGAGATCGATACCCGGCGCTCGGTACCCTCGATCGCGGAAGAGCTCGAGCTTCCCTACCACGAAAATCCCGCGGCCGGCCATCCGACGAGCGGATTCCACCTCGACCTGATGGCGCGTCTGCACCCGCCGGTCTGGGGTGTCGAGCGGACCTACGGATCGCTGCGCGGATCACTCGCCGGTTATCTCAGCCCCGGTGAGCAGGATCGCGTGACGCTCGCCGTGCGCGTCGGCGGGCAGCGGAACTTCGGCCGCACGCCCTACTTCGATCTCGCCTACGTCGGCGGCGGCCGCTTCTTCAGCGGTGCGACCTCGAATCGGGGTTTCCGCACCCAGCGATTCGCCGGCGAAGCCTCCGTCTACGGCAACGCGGATCTGCGTGTCGCGCTTTTTCGGCCGAAGATCGTCGTCCCGGGCGATCTCGGCGTGCACGCGTTCGTCGACGTGGGCCGCGTCTTCGTCGACCACGAGAGCTCCGACGACTGGCATCCGAGCGGCGGGGGTGGGGTCTGGTTCTCTCCGCTCGTGCGGACGAACACGATCAGCTTGTCCGTCGCGGAAAGTCGCGAAGAGACCCTCGCCTACCTACGCCTCGGCTTCCACTACTGAGACGTGGACCGAAGAATGCACCCCTTCCGAAGAAACGCTTCGCCCGTCCGCTGATCGATCCTCCGTTTTGCCTAGATCGCGTACCTCGCCCGATGCGACGCACAACGCACGATCGCCCGCGTCGGAATCCGCCCGAAATAGCACTCCCGAAGCCAGCCCCGTTCGGGTAGAACCCGCTCCGGAAACAACCTCTTCTGAAGGACTTCCCGCGCCGTGAGCGCCTCGCCGATCAGCCCCAACGCCATCGCCGGCGGCCCGAGCCGCCGGTTCTCCGACCGGCCCTTCATGTAGTTGCGCCACACGACCCACACCGCCAGCCGGTACATCGCCGACTGACGCCGCTTCGAAAACGCGATCGTCTCCCGCTTGTGGTTCGCACTGCTGTGCCGGATCAGCAGGTCAGACAAATTCACAGGGAAGAGCGGATTGCGCGTCGTTCGCGCCGCCTTCGAGCTCGTCCGCTCGTGCAGGATCGTCCGGTCCCGAAGCCTTGCGATGGCCCAGACGTAGGCCGGATGCTCGTCGCTTCGCAGGACGACCTCGCCCCGCGCTGGAATCACCCGCCGCAGTAGCGCCTCGACTCGCTTGCGGGTCGCGTCCGGATCGGGCCGGCCGTATCGCCTTTCGAGCACGGCGCGCCGCGTCCGCTGGGCGGGCCGCATCGTCCCGCTTCGCCGCAGCTCGACGTCGTTGAAGCCGTAGACGAAGAGCGAGGGGCCTACGACGAGGTTCAGGTCCATGGGCCAGTACTGGCTGTGTTCGAAGCTCCGGAACCCGTCGAGGACGAGGGGCTCGGCGGGTGTCGTCTTGGGGCGGAGACGTTCGTGGAAGAGGAGGCAGTGGCGACCCAGTCGGTCCGAGAGGGTCCGGATGGTCGAGTGGGAAACCTGGTGTTCTCGGGCGATCTGGCGCAGAGCAGAGCAGGCGACGAGGCGGTGGAAGACGGACTCGAGGAGCCGAGGGCGCTTGAGCCAGTAGGTGGCCGCGAAGGTCTGTGAACTGAAGTAGCGGCGGCAGTGTGAACAGCGGTAGCGCTGGATGCGATGCGGGGGCTGGCTGCGTGGGTAGAAGCCTTTGCGCTGGAAGCGCCAGGTGGCTGGATTCGTTCGGGAATCGCAGTCGGGGTTGGGGCAGAAGGGAGGCCGGCGGAGGTAGGCGAGGTTCGACATGAACCCCGACTACGCAGGGTTCGTGCCGGGTGCATTCATCGGTCCACCTCTAGTAGAGCATCGTCCACTGGGCCCCGACCCTCCCCTCGCGCGCGAACGGCAGAAGCATCCCGCTCGACTCGAGCCGACCGCTCGCGTCGCGCTGCTCGACTCGCAGCCACTCGAGCGGGCCCGGCAGGTCGAAGCTCCCGACCAGCGCGCCGACGCCGAATCCCACGAGGACGTCCGTCGCCCAATGGCGGTCGGCGGCGATCCGCAGCGTACCGGCCGTCAAGGCCGAGAGGATGCCCAGCGCGCAGGGCGCGACGCGCGCCCCGCTCCCCGGACCGAAGGCTTCTCGCTCGAGCGCGAAACGGCAGGAAATGCCCGCACCGGCGGCGGCCAGAGTCGCATGCCCGCTCACGAAGGAGAGATTGCGGTCGGAGCGATTGCAGTTCGCGTCGCTGGGTGGCTGGTCGGCACAGCGGTCGCCGAAGGGCCGCTCGCGACCCGAGGCGATCTTGATGGCCTCGGAGACGAAGAGCGCGAGTCCGACGGATTCGAAGGCCTCGCCGAACATCTCCCCGGCTTCGATGCAATCGTGGGTCCGGACGAAACGAGCGGCGATTGCGGCAACGGGCAGAATGCCGACGCTGAGGCCGGCGAAGAAATCACCGGCGGAATCGGCATCCCTCCGAGCATCGTCGCTGTCGAGCCGAAGTCCGGATTGGGCGCCATCGTCGAAGGCGTTTTCCCGCGTCCAGTGCCGAGCCGGATTCGCCCCGAGCGAGATGCCCGCACCGCCAGCGAGCCACACGAAACCGTGGGCGACGTTGATGCTCGCGTCGCTCAGCGCGAAGTCGCGCAGAGCGTCATGGCGGCGATCGCAGCGAAAGAAACGCTTGCGCGTCGCCTCACCCGAGTCCTCCGCGCGGGTGGGGTTCGGGCAGAGGACGATCGCCAGACAGAATCCCAGAAACACATGCAGCCCGAGTCGCCGACCCGGACCGCTCGACACACCCGCTCGCTCCATTCCAGTGCCCCCTTCCCGCGCCCGCGCGCGGCCGGGATTCGAGCGGAATCCCGACCTGAAGAACCGCTCGCGCGTTCCATCCCCGACACGCTCGACTCCGGTACAATGCCGCCACGCGTCCTTCCCCGCCCGGATGGAGCCCCCGAATTGATCCCCAGCGCGAATTCCGCAGCCAGCGAGCGTTCGATGCGGGCGACTGCACGCCTGCGCAGGGGCGCCGCCGCGACCCTAGGCGGCGTGATGGCGGGCCACGTGCTGCTCGAGACGGCCTGCGATTCGCTTTTCCTCGCGAACGTCGCCGTGGATCGCCTGCCCTTCGTCACGATCGCGATCGCGCTGCTCGCGATCCCGGTGTCCCGGGGCCGGACGGGCGAAGGCGCCCGCATCGCGCTCATGACGCTCCAGCTCGGTGCGGCGATCGGGACGGTCGGGCTCGCCGTGCTGGTCGGGGAGGGGCGCAGCTGGGTCTATTATGCGCTGCCGCTCTGGGCGGGCATCGCGACGAGCCTGATCGTCGTGCGATTCTGGCTCGTGCTGGGCGATCTCTTCACGATCGTCGAGGGCAAGCGCCTGTTTGCCGGCGTGGCGATGGGCGGCGCGATCGGCGCGCTGCTCGGCTCGGGCATCGCGGCGCTCGCGGCGCCCTTCTGGGGGGGACAGGGCCTGCTCTTCGTCTCGGCGGCGGCATTCGCGCTTTCGGCCCTGGGTCCCGCGCTCTCGCTCGGATCGCACCGGCCTGCCCGCCCGCGCCGGATGTTCGGCGAGGAGACCGTCGCGCCGGATTCGCTCGGTGCCGGCGTGCAATCGCTCGTCGCCGACGCCTACGCCGCACGCATCGCCCTGCTCGTGCTGTTGGGCGGGATCACGCTCACACTCGGGGACTACCTCTTCAAGAGCGTGCTCACGACCGAGATTCCCGCCGCGGAGCTCGCGACCTGGCTGTCGCGCATCTACCTGGGCCTGAATCTGCTCTCGCTCGGCATGCTCGCGGTCGGCGTGACGCCCATCCTGCGCGGGCTGGGTGTCGATCGATCGCTCTCCGTCCTGCCGACGATGATCGCCGTCGCCGCGATCGGGACGCTCGCGGGCTTCGCGCTCGCGTCGGTCATCTTCCTCAAGCTCTGCGACGGAACGCTGCGCTATTCGCTTCACAAGACGGCGTCGGAGCTGCTCTACCTGCCGATGTCCTCGCGGCTGCGGGGCGCGATCAAGGGCGCCGTGGACATCGCGGGGCAGACCCTCGCAAAGGCGCTCGCCTCCGTCCTGCTGCTCGGCCTCGTGCTGCTGCCGGAGCCGCAGGCCGCCGTCGCGGTCGCCGCGCTCGTCTCGGCGCTGATCTGGGTGCTGTCGAGCCTGATGCTTCGCCGCTCCTATCTCGACGTCTTCCGGCGCACCCTGCGCGAGGGCACGATCGAGACCGAGATCGAGCATCCGGAGCTCGACATCGATTCGGTCGGCTCGCTGATCCGCGCGCTCTCGGATCCCGACGAGCGCCACGTCGTCGCCGCGATGCGGATCCTGAGCGAGCAGGGGCACGTCGATCTGATTCCGAGCCTGATCCTGTACCACCCGCGCGCGGAAGTCGTCGCCCCTGCCCTCGATCTGTTCGCGGCGACGCGCCGCGACGATCTCGAGCTGTTCCTCGAACGCCTCATCGACCACGAGGACGCGATGGTCCGGGCAGCGGCGGTGCGGGCGACCTGGGTCGTCCAGCCCGACATTCCGCGCCTCGAGGCGCTTCGGACGAACCACTGCGCGGTCGTGCGCGTCAGCTCCGTCGCCGGCCTGCTCGCCCTCGGCGCGGCTCCCGAATCGGACTACGCCGCCGCCCTCGAGGAAGCGCTCGAATATCCGAGCTACGAGCCGCGCCTCGCCGCCTCGATCGCCGCGCGCCTGCGCTACCACCCGGTGAATCGCAATGCGCTCCTACGCATGGCGAGCGACCCCGATGCCGAGGTCGCGCGAGAGGCCGTCCAGGCGATCGCCGAGAGCGCCGATCCCTGGTACACCCCGGCGCTCGTCGCTTTGCTCGGCGATCGCCGGATCCGGGACGGTGTGCGCCGCGCCCTGCTCGCCCGCGGCGATGCGGCGCTCGCGGTCCTCGCGAAGACCCTCGTCGATCCATCGACGCCGACCTCGATCCTGCGCCACGTGCCGCGAACCGTCGCGCTATTCGGATCGCCCGAGGCGGCGCGGGTCCTCGTCGACAGTCTGTCGCAGGTCGAGAGCGGCATGGTGCGCTTCAAGCTGCTGCGCGGTCTCGAGACGCTCGTGCGGGGCCAGCGCGAGCGGAAGGGCTTGCGCCGCGCGGCCCTCTCGCTTTCCATCGATCGCGGGCGCATCCGCTCCGAATTCGAGCGCACCCTCGCCCGCTCCCTCGACCTGCTCGAGACCGAGGTCGTGATCGCCGAGGGGCAACGCCCGACGCGGCGCTTCGCGAGCCTCGGCGGCGAGCTCGTCGTCGACCTGCTGCGCGACAAGCGTGCGCTCGCGACGGGTCGACTCTTCATGCTGCTCGGCCTCCTGCATCCGGGCGAGGATTTCCGCTCGATCCAGGAAGCGCTCGAAGGCGAGAACGGCAAGGGGCACGCCAGCGCTCAGGAGCTCGTCGAGACCCTGCTCTCCCGGGACGAGGCTTCGCAGATCCTGCGGCTCGTTCGCGGACTGCAGGGTTCTGCGGTTCCGGATTCCAGCGAGCCGGAGGTCGCGGCCGCGGACGACGCGTACGCGGCGGCGATCCGATCGCTGCTGATCGACGACAGCCGTTCGGTTCGCGCCGTCGCGATGTACCACGCGGGCGAGGTCGGGATCCGCCTCGACGAGGGGTCCGGCGATGCGTCGGTCGACGAGCGCGCGGGTGAGGAGGCGGCCGAGCGCGCCGACCTGCGCGAGCGGGCGCTCGCCGCGCTCCGGAACGCGCGGGGGCGGGGGCGTCGACCTTCCTTCGACGTCGTCCCGACGGGTTGAAATGGCGCGCCTCCCCCTCGTCTCCCCGCTCGACCGCGCGCTCTTCCTGAAGGCCCAGCCCTATTTCGGTGGCCTGCCGCCGAATCTGCTGGCGCTGCTCGCGTCCCACGGCGAGGAGGCGTTCTTTCCCGCCGGCTCATTCATCCGCCGTGCGGACGATCCGATCGATACGATCCACTTCTTCGGATCCGGCCGGCTCGCCGTCGAGCACGTCTTCGAAGATGGCCGAGCGCATTTCGAGATCGAGCCGCCGGGCGCGATCGGCCTCGCCGACCACCTCGCCCGCACGCCCGCGCCCCCGGCGGCCCGCGCCCTCGTCGATACGTTCTGCCTGACCCTCTCGACGACGGATCTCGACCAGATCCTCGAGGACCACTTCCCCCTCGTGCATACCATCGCCCGCGCGAGCTGCGATTCGATCGTCGAAGCGCGCAAGGCGCTCGCGATGGCCCGCAGCGACGAGCCGGGCTTCGACGCGGCCGATCGCATCGACACCCCCATCGTGCTCGACCTCGTCCAGCGCCTGGCCCGGGCGCGCCGGGCCCCGCTGCTCGAGGGAACGAACCTGACCCTGCTGGCCGAGCTCATCCGGCTCGACGAGCCCGAGACGATCGCCCCCGGCGAGCCGGTCTGGAGCGAAGGCGACCCCATCGACCGGATGACCCTGATCCTGGACGGCCGTTTCCGGACGAACGGACGCTTCGGAACGGCGTTCGCCGGCGCAGGCGCCATGCTGGGGGGCTTCGAGATCGCGGCCACGGGGCCGCGCTTCGAGGGCTGGGTCGCCGAGGTTCCTTCGCGGATCCTCTCGATCGATCGGGAGCTCTTCGTCGACCTGCTCGAAGACCATTTCGAATTCGCGCAGGCCTATCTTCGCCGCCTCTCCGAGCAGGTCGCGCTGGGCGTCCGCGCCCGGGCGAGACTTTCACTCGAGAAGGATCGCATGCGATGAACGAGCTGCGCGGAATCCGGGCTCTCTTCGACGTGCGCCCCGACGAGCGGCGCATCGCCGCGGCGATGTCGACCTACTTCTTCCTGGTCATCACCAGCTTCTGGATCCTGAAGCCCCTGAAGAAGACGCTCTTCATCGGCCACTACGCGGATTCGGGCTTCGACGCCTTCGGGAAGACCTTCTCGGCGCCCGACGCGGAGCTCCTCGCGAAGGTGATGAACATGTTCGTCGCGGCGGCCGCGGCCTGGGTCTTCGCGGTGCTCTCCCACCGCCTGCGCCGCGAGCGTCTCACGTTCGTGTTCACCCTCTTCTTCATCGCCGCCTACGGCCTGTTCGCCGCCGCGCTCTCCGCGCCGAAGCCGCCGGCCCTCGCCGTCTGGAGCTTCTACCTGTTCGGCGACCTGTTCAGCACGGCGATGGTCGCGGTCTTCTTCTCGTTCCTGAACGACAGCGTGACCTCCGATGGCGCGAAGCGGCTCTACGGCGTCGTCGGCTTCGGCGGCGTCGCGGGCGGCGTGTTCGGCTCGACGGCCGTCCGGGCCCTGATCGGCTCGCTCTCGCTCGCCGGCTGGCTCGGCGTCACGGCCTTCCTCGGCCTGCTGATCCTGGCCGTCGCCTACGGCGCCGCGCAGGAGTTCGAACGCAACGCGCAGGCGACATCCACACTCCGGACCACACCCCGGACATCACCCCAGCCCCCTTCGCAGCCCGCCGCAGCGCACGCTCCGAAGGGCGGCGCCGAGCCGCCCCCCGGCCTCGCGGGCCTCGGCCTCGTCTTCCGCTCGGACTATCTGCTCTCGATCGTCGCGATCGTCGGCCTCTACGAGGTGGTCTCGACGATCGTCGACTTCCAGTTCACGACCGCGATCTTCGAGTTCGCCGAGAGCGACGCCGATCGCGACCGCGCCTTCGCGACCGTCTATGCGACGACGAACTGGCTCTCGATGTTCGTCCAGCTCTTCCTGACGAGCTTCGTGATGCGGCGTTTCGGGCTCCGGACGGCGCTGCTCGTGCTGCCGTGCTCGATCGCGCTCTCATCGCTCGCCTTCGCGTCGCGTCCCTCGCTCGCGTTCGGCGGAACGCTCTCGGTCGCCGACAATGCCTTCAGCTACTCGATCAACCAGTCGGCGAAGGAGGCGCTCTACGTGCCGACGACCGTCGCCGAGAAATACCAGGCCAAGGCCTTCATCGACATGTTCGTCCAGCGCTTCGCGAAGGCGCTCGGCGTCGGGCTCGGCCTCGTCGCTTCGGCCTGGTTCGGCGGGCCGGAGGGCGTTCGCAAGCTGTCGTTCTTCGTGCTGCCCGCCCTCGCGCTCTGGGGCTATGCCGCGGCCCATGCCGGGCGGCGCTTCGCGGAGCTCGAAGCCAGGCGGGCGTCGTCGAGGGGCCCCGAATGACCGTCCGTGTGCAGCGGGAGGGGCTCCGGCGCGCGTTCGCGGCGCGCATGATCGCGCCGATCGCGCTCGCGGCATTCACGTGCGCGGCATGCGCGCCGCCGGCAAGCGCGGCCGATCCGGAGGCGGACGCAATCGCCGGAGGCGACGCCGCGGAGGCGCCGCGCCGCGTCGTCGTCGCGGCCTCCGAGCGCTATCAGGCCAGTCGCGTCCATCGCTTCGTGCTCGGGGGCGGCTACCGCGACCTCTGGGAGACGCCGATCGAGCTGCCCGTGCTCGACCTCGAACGGGAAGCGGGCGGCCTCGTGCCGACCGGCCGCTTCGGCGGGCTGCAGACGCCGGTGCTCGGATTCGAGGGCGGCGACGGGCGGCGCTTCTCCTTCCGAGGGACGGACAAGGATCCGTCGGCGGTGCTCGACACGCTGCTGCACGACACGCTGGTGCAGGCCGTCGTGCAGGACCAGATGGCCGCTCAGCATCCGGGCGGTCCGCCCGTCGCGAACGAGCTGACCGCGGCGGCCGGGGTCCTGACGGTCCACGAGCGCCTCGTCGTCATGCCCGACGATCCCCGGCTCGGCGAGTTCCGCCGCGAGTTCGCCGGCATGGTCGGCACCTTTTTCGAATATCCCCAGCCCGCCTCCGAGGCCGTTCCGGGATTCCACGGCGCGCGCGAGATCCTCGATCACGAAGCGCTCTACGAAGCCCTCGCGGCGGGCGACTCGACGCGGGTCGACGTGCGTGCGTTCTTGCGGGCGCGCCTGCTCGACCTGCTGCTCGGCGATTTCGATCGCCACCGCAAGCAGTGGCGCTGGGCCGAGCTCGAGCGGGGCGCGCCGCTCCAGCCGATCCCCGAGGATCGCGACATGGCCTTCGTCCGCTACGACGGCCTCGGTCCGCGGATCATGAAGGTCTACGTCCCGATCCTGCAGCGCTACGACGCCGACTACCCCTTCATCAAGGGCTTGACGCTGCACGGATGGGAGCAGGATCGCTGGCTGCTGCCGGCGCTCGCCTGGGACGACTGGGCGCCGATCGTCGCCGACGTCCAGGCGCGCCTCGACGACGCGACGATCGACCGGGCGATCGAACGACTGCCGCCCGAGTACGTCGCACTCGACGGCGCCCGCCTCGCGATGGACATCCGCGGTCGGCGCGACGGTCTCGCAGACGCCGCGCGCCGCTTCTACGCCCATCTCGCCCGTGCGGTCGACGTCCAGACCTCCGACGCCGCCCATTCGATCCGGGTGACCCGCGGCGAAGGAGGCCGGACGCGGATCACGGTCGTCCCGCTCGATGGCTCGGCACCGACGGTCGCCCCGGGCGCCGTCCTCTTCGACCGCGAATTCCGTCCCGACGAGACGAAGGAGATCCGCATCTACCTGCGCGGCGGCGACGACGACGTCGTCGTCACCGGCGGCCGCGGCGCGATCCGGCTCCACCTGATCGCCGGCGACGGCGCGAAGCAGGTCGACGATCGCGAAGGCGGCGGCACGCGCGTCCACGACGCGGCGGGCTCGGTCCGCGTCCTCGCCGGCCGCGGCACCCGCGTCGACCGCGCGCCCTACACGCCGCCGCCCTCGGACGCGGGCTTCGTCGACGTCGAGAACGTCCCGCCCCGGGACTGGGGCAGCGATACGATCCCGATTCCGGAGTTCGGCTACGAGGCCGACGTGGGCGCCTATCTCGGCATCGCCGTGGCCCATACCCGCTACGGCTTCCGCAAGCATCCCTGGAGCGACAAACACAATCTGGCGTTCGGCTGGGCGACGGAGGCGAACGAGCCGCGCCTGCGATACGAGGGGCGTTTCCGGCCGGAGAACTCGAAGCTGCTCTTCGGCCTCGATCTGCATTATTCGGGGATCGACGTGCTGCGCTTCTACGGCGAAGGCAACGAGACGCGGGATCGCGGCAACGATCGTTTCTTCCGTGTCCGCAACGAGCAGTACGCGATCATGCCGAGTGTCGAGGCTCCGCTCGACGATTCGCGGATCCGCCTTTCGGGCGGCCCCTATGCCCGATTCTCGCGCACCTTCAACGGCACCCGCCTGATCGACGAGCTCGACCCCTACGGCAACCACCATTTCGGCCTGATCGGCGCCGAGGGCAGCTTCACGTTCGATACGCGGCGCTCGCTCGAAACGAAGCGCGCGAACCTCGAGCTCCCCTTCCACGCCAACCCCGCCGCGGGCTATCCGACGAGCGGCCTGCTCTTCGAGGCGACCGCGCAGATCCAGCCGCCGGTCTGGGACGTCGAGAAGACCTACGGCTCGATCCGCGGCGCGCTCTCGGGCTATCTCTCGTTCTTCGACAACGCGCGCATGACCCTCGCCCTGCGCGCCGGCGGCCAGCAGAATTTCGGCCGCGTCCCCTACTTCGATCTCGCCTACGTCGGCGGCGGCCGCTTCTTCTCGGGCGCGTCGACGGACCGCGGATTCCGGACGCGTCGCTTCGCGGGCGACGCCTCGGTCTACGGCAACGCCGATCTGCGCGTCGTGCTCTTCCGGCCGAAGATCATCGTGCCCGGCGATTTCGGGATCCAGGGCTTCGCGGACGTCGGCCGAGTCTTTCTGGACGACGAGGACTCCGACGAATGGCATCCGAGCGGCGGCGCCGGCGTCTGGTTCTCACCGCTCGTCCGGACGAACACCATCAGCCTCTCCGTCGCCCACAGCCCCGAGGACACCCTCGCCTACTTCCGCTTCGGCTTCCATTACTGAGGACCGGGGGTGTTCGCGACCGGCAGTGTCGACTAACGCGGGGCCGGCGCGAGGGGAACGAGCCCTTGCGGGCAGGCCTGCCGCGGACTGCGGTCGTCGCAGACCATGTAGCGCTCGAATCGCTCGATCCACGGAGCGATCTCCGGATCCGCGACGCGCGCGGGCCAGCTGCGCAGGACGAGAAAGAGGTGCTCGCGGCCGCGCACCGCGAGATTCAGCAGCGTGCTCCGCGAGCCGTCCTCCCGCTCGCAATCCGTCCGCCAGAGCAGACGCGCGTAGCCGTTCAGCGGCGAATCGCGGAGCGTCGTCGTATCGAAGACCGCGCAGCTCGCCTTGCCCGGACCGTCGAGGGTCGTGCGGACCTGCGCGACCCCGTCCGGCGAACCGGGAAGCACCTCGATCCGGAGATGCTCCCGCTCGCTGCCCCTGCGCTGCCAGAGCTGCGTCGTCGGCCGCTCCGGATCGGGCTGGAGGACCCACTCCGTCGCGTCGACGGGGGCGGGCGCGACGAGCCGCTCGCCGGGCGCCTCCGCGCGCGCGGCCGCGGCCAGGCCGAGCGCCAGCAGCGCGATCCGGGCCGTCTTCGCATCGAAGCGCATCGAATCTTCCCGTTTCGCCGCCTAGCCGGCCGCGACCTCGTCGTTGGGGTTCCCGCCGGGCGCGATCGCGGGCGGTGATTCGACAGAGCCGGACGGTCGCGCCCATGCCGCTTCGCGAAACACGGACGCCTGCCAATAACGCCCCTGCAGCCAGAGATGGATCAGAAGCAGGCCGTCGAGCGCGAAGAGCGCCGGCGTCGAGAGCCCGGGCCAGAGACGGGCGATCGCCGCGAGCAGGACCAGCAGTGCGACCGAGCCGGCCATCGGGCCGTGGCGCAGGAGGCGATCCTCGGGCAGGAAGGCGGCGATCAGCTCGGCGTTCTCCGGCTCTTCGGTCGCGTGGGCGACGGTCCAGCTCCAGCCTGCGAAGCAGAGCAGGAAGATCAGCGGAAAGGGCGCCAGCCAGAGCGCGATCCCGCCGCGCCCGAGCGTGTCGATCTCGAGGAATTGCGCGATGCCGAGGGCGAAGGGAATCAGCGAGTCGGCCAGCCGGGGAACCCAGACGAGGCGCATCACGAGCTGGGCGTAGTAGATCCAGAGCACGATGATCGCGAGCAGCATCGCGACCGCCTGAAGCCAGGCATCGAGCGGAATCGCGAGGAAGCCCGCCGGCTCCGCGAGCGCGGAGAAGCGGGACCAGAGCGATTCGAGGGCGATCGCCTGGATGATGCTCGTCAGCGTGAGCAGGACGCTCGGGAACTGCGCCTTCGCGCGCGCCCTCAGGATCGCCACCTGCCGGTCGACGCCCTCCACCGCCGGGGCCTAACGCTTCACGATCCAGTCCGGATGCCGATCCTCGACCATGCGCCGGATGCCGTCCTTCCAATGCACCTTCGCCGGGCCGACGAGTTCCTGCATCTTCGTGTTGTCGGTCATGACGCTCTCGAGGGTCTTGTCCGTGTATTCGAATTTCGGCTCGATCCCGATGAGCTCGCCGATGTAGCCGCACCACTCCTCGATCGCGACGTGCTCCTGGCCGCTCCAGTTGATGATGCGGGCGGGCACGGTCGCCGACTCCACGATGCCGGCGACGGTGCGGTTGATGTCGTCCTGATGCAGCAGGGTGTACTGCGAGGGCTTGTCGGTGTGCACCGGGATGGGCGTCCCGTTCTTGATCATGAGCAGATGGAAATAGGGCCAGCCGCCGTTGCTGCCGTAGGGCGTGTTGAGGCGCGTGATGACGGTCGGCAGGCCGAACTCCCGGGCGGCATAACGGGCGACGACTTCGGCGGCGATCTTCGAGATGCTGTAGGTCGGCATCATGACGCGGTGGTTGTCGCCGAGGGGGCTCTCCTCGGTGAAGGGCACATGGCCGTTGGGCTGGTAGACGCCGGTCGTCGAGCAGTGCAGGAAGCCCTTCGCCTTGCGGACGTGGCTCATGAGCAGGCCGACGCCCTCGCCGTTCGTCCGCAGGTCGGTCTCGAAATCGGGCGTGCGCGCGACGGCGAAGTTGAGGACGTAGTCGAAGTCGCGCGGGAGCTTCGAGAAATCGCCGGATTCGAGGTCGGTCACGACGCATTGGATGCCGGCGGCCTCGAACTCGGCCTTCTTCTTCGCGTCGCCGAAGCGCGCGCTCGCCCAGACTTCGTTGTCCTTCGCGAGGGTGAAGGCGACGGGGCCGGCGACCTGGCCGGTCGGGCCGGTGACGAGGATTTTCTTGCCCTGCATGACGGGTTCTCCTGGCTGGGGGACGATGCGGGATCGGGTCCCTGGATCGGAAGGCGGACGGCCGATGGGCCGCGCGCGAGGGTCCATCAGCGCCGGGCGAGCGTCAACTCGCGTTCGGCGACGGATGCCGGCGGCCGTGGAACGCGAGCGCGGCCGTCCAGGCGGCGCAGAGCAGCAGACCGACCGCCTCGCGCGGCTCCTCGTGGGCGGCGGACTGCATCCGGAAGGAAGTGAACGCCTCGGAGGGCGCGCCGGGCAGCGCGGCCGCGAGCGACAGGAACCAGAGCGCGAAGCCGATCGCGGCGAGCGCATTGGGCAGGACGGGGAAGCGCCCGAAGCAGGCCGCCAGCGAGAGCGCTGCGGCGAGGCCGTAGCCGAGCATCCAGACGAGCGGATCCGGATCGTTCCACTGGACGGCGACCGCCAGCAGGAAGACCGCACAGAAGACGCCACTCGCGATGCGCATCAGACCCTCCGAACCCTGTGCTCAGACGAGCCGCCGCGCCAACGCCAGGATGCCAGCAGCGACGGGTGCCAGGATCGCGATCGCGCGGAACTTCGGCCAGAGCCTGCGTTCACCGGGCGGGGCGATGCCCGGGGCGCCACCCGCCGCGAGCCGCGCGAGCGCCGCATCGTCGAGAGCGGTCAGCACGATGAACGGCAGCGCGCCACACGCGAGCCAGAGCACGCCGCGGCTCGCGGCGAAGAGCACGAGCGCGGCGCCGATCACCGCACCGGCCAGCGCGCGCGGGCCGGGCGAATCGTGCAGACGGGGAAAGACGAGCAGCATCGCGAGGATCACGGCCAGGGCGAGCAGGCCGGGCCCAAGCCCGTGCCCAGCGACCACTGCGGCCCCGGGCGCCGGCTGCGCGAGCGATGCGAAGAGATAGACCCCGAGCACGAGCGCGAAGACGAAGAGCCGCCTTCGGCGCGGGTCCCCCGAGAAAGGCGCCAGCGCCGTCTCCGGCCGCCGAAAGAGCTCCGCGAGCGCCAGCTTCCCGATCCACGCGACCGGAACGAGCAGCACGACCCCGAGCCCCGCCGTCTGCTCGGCGGCGAAGACGGCGGTGCCCTGCGCGCGGATCCAGTCCCACGCGACGATCGTCGCCGCGGCGACCGCGACCCCCAGGATGCGGGCGTATTCGCTGCCGCGGGCGAGCGCCGGGTTGTCGAGCCGGAAACGACCGACGGCTTCGTCGCGCGGCAGCGCGCGGCCGTTCGGGATCAGCCGCGGCACGGCGGCGACATAACGCTCGAACGCTTCGGGAAACAGCGCCCGCAAGCGCGTCTCCTCGCCCGCGATCGTCTCGCGATAGGCGAGCCACCAGAGAACCGCGAAGGGCACGGCGACCGCGATCCGCCCGATCAGCAGGCAGAGTCCGAGGTCGATCAGACCGTTGGCGAGGTAGAAGGGATTGCGGGAGAAGCGATAGGGGCCGGCGGTCACCAGCCGCTGGTTCTGCTCGAGACAGCCCTTCGCCTGGAAATGCAGGAGCGAGCCGACCACGAGCAGCAGCGCCGCCGAGGCGAAGCGGACGAAATCCGCGCGCGACACGGGGGGGCCGGCATCGGCGAACAGGCAGCCGGCCGCGACGAGCCCGTTCCGGAGGTTCCGTCGCCGGACCCGCAAGCCCGCCTGCTCTCCCGCCGCCTACTTGGGCGGGATCCGGATGCCGCCGTCGACCCGGATGACCTCGGCGTTCATGTACGGATTCGTGATCAGCTCGAGCACCATGCTCGCGATCTCGTCCGCGACGCCGAGCCGCTTCGGAAAAAGCACGTTCTGGCCGAGGTTCGCCTTGAACTTCTCCGAGCCCTCGCCCGTGCCGTAGATCGGCGTATCGACGAGGCCGGGCGCCACGGTGTTGACGCGCACGCCGATCGCCGAGAGATCCCGCGCGACCGGCAGCGTCATGCCGACGACCCCGCCCTTCGAGGCGGAGTAGGCGGCCTGCCCGATCTGGCCGTCGAAGGCGGCGACCGATGCGATGTTGACGATCGCGCCGCGCGCGCCGTCGGCATCCACCGGGGCCGTCTTCGACATCGCGGAGGCCGCGAGCCGGATGCAGTTGAAGGTCCCGACGAGGTTGATCCGCAGCACGCGCTCGAAGGCCGCGAGATCGAAGGGCTTGCCCTCGCGATCGACGGTGCGCATCGCATGGCCGACACCCGCTGCGTTCACGAGCGAACGCAGCGGACCGAGCTTCGTCGCCGCCTCGACCGCGGCCACGACCTGCGCCTCGTCGGCGACGTCGGCCTTCGCGAAGACGCCGCCGAGCTGCTGCGCGACGGCCGTGCCCTGGGCCTCGTTCATGTCGAGCACGACGACCCGCGCGCCCTCGGCCGCGAGCCGCTTCGCGCAGCCGAGGCCGATGCCCGAGGCGCCGCCGGTCACGATCGCCGAGGTTCCGTTCAGATCCATGCCGTCCTCCGACGCGGTCGACCGCCGGCTAGAGCTTCGCGATCAGCGGGGCGATGAGCAGCGAGACGACGCTCATCACCTTGATCAGGATCGCGACGCCGGGGCCCGAGGTGTCCTTGAAGGGATCGCCGACGGTGTCGCCGATGACGGCCGCCTTGTGGGCGTCCGAGCCCTTCTTGTGGCCCGCGAGGCGACCGGCTTCGATGTACTTCTTGGCGTTGTCCCAGGCGCCGCCCGCGTTCGCCATGAAGAGCGAGAGCGAAGCGCCGACGGCCACCGCACCGGCGAGCATGCCCGCGAGCGCCGCCGGCCCGAGGATGAAGCCGACGCCGACCGGCGCGAGGATCGCGACGCAGCCCGGCAGCACCATCTGGCGCAGCGCGGCCTTCGTCGCGATGTCGACGATCACCGCGCCCTGCGGCTCGGCCTTGCCTTCGCGCAGGCCGGGGATCTCGTTGAACTGGCGGATGATCTCCTGGATGATCGCCTGGGCGGCCTTGCCGACCGCGATCATGGTCGAGGCGCCGACCGCGTAGGGCAGACAGGCACCGATCAGCAGGCCGATCAGGATCGGGGCGTCGTCGAGCTTCAGGATCAGCTCGCCCATGCCCGAATCGACGCGGACGTGGTTCACCTCGAGGATGAAGGCCGAGAAGAGCGAGAGCACCGTCAGCGTCGCCGAGCCGATCGCGAAGCCCTTGCCGATGGCGGCGGTCGTGTTGCCGACGGCGTCGAGCTCGTCGGTGATCGCACGGACCTCGGGGCCGAGCTCGCTCATCTCGCTGATGCCGCCCGCGTTGTCGGAGATCGGGCCGTAGGCGTCGACGGTCATGACGATCGCGGTGCCGGCGAGCATGCCGACGGCGCTCATGGCGATGCCGTAGAGGCCCATGCCTTCCGGCATGACGGCGTTGGCGATGAAGCCGACGGCGGCGATGATGAGCAGCGAGACGACCGTGCTCTCCATGCCGACGGCCAGGCCGGAGATGACGCCCGTGCCGGCGCCGGTCTTCGAGGCCTCGGCGACCCGCTCGATCGGGGACCAGGCCGTGTAGAACTCCGTGATCAGACCGATCAGCGCGCCACCGATGGCGCCGGCGGCGAGCGCACCCGTGACCGACTGGCTGACGCCGAGCATCGGCATCAGGATCCAGGCGACGACGCAGATGATGAGCGAGGGGATCACGAGGGCGGCGCGCAGCACCATGGCCGGCGAGTTCCCGCGCAGGGCGCGGGCGATGAAGATGCAGACGATCGAGACGAGCAGACCGACGCCCGAAAGGAAGACCGGCAGGGTCACGGCCAGGAACTTCGCCTCGGACTCGGTCGGCGAATTGGTGAAGAGGCTCGCGATGTACTCGGGGCGGGCCGTCAGGGCGATGGCCATCGCGGCGACGATCGCGGCGACGAGCGACTCGTAGATGTCGGCGCCCATGCCGGCCACGTCGCCGACGTTGTCGCCCACGTTGTCGGCGATGCCGCCCGGGTTGCGCGGATCGTCCTCGGGAATGCCCTCGACGACCTTGCCGGCGATGTCGGAGCCGACGTCGGCGGCCTTGGTGTAGATGCCGCCGCCGATGCGGGCGAAGAGCGCGATCGACGAGGCGCCGACGGCGAAGCTGTGCAGCACCGTCGCGAGGTGCGCGTCGTTCGCGTAGACGTAGTAGAGGCCACCGAGGCCGAGCAGCGCCGTCGCCGCGACCGAGAGGCCCATGACGGCGCCGCCGTCGAGGGCGGTCAGCAGCGCGCGCGGCTTGCTGCCTTCGCGGGCGGCCTGGCTCGTGCGCACGTTGGCGTAGGTCGCGGCCTTCATGCCGATGAAGCCCGAGAAGAGCGAGAGGAACGCGCCGAGCAGGAAGCAGGAGCCGGCGAGCAGCCCCGTGCCTTCGCTGTTGAAGGCGGCGAACAAACAGATGAAGACGACGAGCGCGTAGACGGCGAGGACCTTGTACTCCCGCATGAGGAACGCCATGGCGCCCTCGCGGATGTACCGGCCGATCATGTTCATCGTATCCGTGCCCTCGGGCAGGGCCTTGACCCGGAAATAGAAGAACGCCGCCAGCGCGAGGCCGAGAACGCTCGCGCCCAGGGCGACCTGGGTCAGTTGTGCAATCAGGTCCGTCATCGTCGATTCCATCCTGTCGAGTAGGGAGAGCTCGGTCGTTCGCGCGCGCGGAGTGCGCCGCGCGCAGGGCCACACAACGGCGGGGCCTGCGAGCCTGCGCGTTCGGGCGAACGCAGCGGGCTCGAGCACCGCTTTCGATTCGGATCCCTGGCCTGGTTCGGGCCGGGGCCGGCGCCCTCCCGGCTTGCGGGTGTACCGGCGCCCGGCCGGGTGATTAGCGACTCCCGGGGGCTCGGGCAAGCAAAATCTTCACAGGATTCAGCGCCTTGCGGGCCTGGATGAGGCGCCGGGGCGGGGGCCGAAAGGACCGCCGACGGACGCTGCGGGGAGGCGAGCCCGCTCGGCTGCCGATCGGCCGACCCGCCCGCCGCGCCGACGCGGGTTTGCCGATCCGGCCCCCGGCCTCGTAGGCTGCGGACTCCTCACAACGGAGATCCCCGACCATGTCGATCACCCTGCTCGTCACCCTCGTCGCCAAGCCCGAGTCCATCGCCGAGATCGAAAGCACCCTCGAGCAGGTCAAGGACTACCTCCCGAAGGTCGACGGCTGCGAGTCCGTCCGCATCTGCCGCGGCCTCGACGATCCCACCCTCTTCACCCTGATCGAATCCTGGTCCTCGCGGGACAAGCACGAGACCTATCAGCGGGGCGTCGCCGAAGCCGGCGGCTGGGGACATTTCACGCGCCATCTCGTCGGGGACGCGCTCAGCGTCTACTACGAGGATTTCTGATCCGCGGCAGAGCCCACCCCATTCCCGGCGCGGGCGTATTCGACGCTGCAGGTCGCGCCGCCCGAGAACTGCGCCAGCTCGATCGTCCGGCCGTCCGGGTCGCTCAGGAAGATCATGAAGAGACCCGGGGCCATCTCGGTCGGGGGCATCAGGGGCGTGACGCCGGCCGCTTGCAGGTGCTGGTGCGCCTCGCGGATGTCCGCCACCGAGAGCGCCAGGATGGGCGCGCTGCGGCCATCGATCGCGCGGGGCCGCTCGGGATCGGCGCCGAGCTCAAGGACGACGGTGCCCCCGACCAGGCAGCCCACGACCTGCTGGGTGCGCCCCGTCCGCGGATCGGAATAGCTGCGCTCGAAGAGCTTCTCGAGCCCGAGCAGGCCGCAGTAGAACTCCACCGAGCGGCCGAGATCCGAGACCTGCATGACGACGTGGGAGAATTTCTGGATCCCGAGCGACATCCGCGGCTCCTTTCCCATCCCGTGATCGGGCGATGAGGGCGGTGGCCCGACCGCCGGCGCCCCGACCGCCCGAGAGAAGCCTATCCTGAGCCGCGATGCAGGTCCCGATCCATTTCGTCCGCAATGCCGACGCGATCGCCTCCGCTGCCCGCTTCGCCCGCGCGCTCGACGCGGCCGGCGTGCCGACCCGCGGTGCCGTCGCGATCCTGATGGCCAACACGCCCGAGTACATCGCCGCCTATCGCGGGGCGACCTGGTCGGGCCGCCGGCTGACGCCCTGCTCGACGCGTTGGACCGCCGCGGACGTCGCCTACGTCGTCGAGAACTGCGAGGCCGACGCCGTCGTCGTCGACGCCCGCTATGCGGAGCTGGCGCGGGAGGCGACGCGCGCGATCGATCCGGCCCGCCGCTTCGTGGTCGGCGCGGGCGGCGTGGACGCCCTGCCCGGCTTCCGCCCGTGGTCCGAGGTCGAAGCCTTCTCCGGCGCCCCCTACGAAAGGCCCCTCTGCGGCGAAAACATGCTCTACACCTCGGGCACGACGGGCCGCCCGAAAGGCGTGCTGCGCCCGAACACGCCGTCCGGCCCGCCGCCGACGATCACGGCTCTCTCCGGCGCCGCGATGATGTCGGCCTTCCTGCCCGAAGGCGCGCGGGACGGCATCCACCTCGTCTCGTCTCCGCTCTATCACTCGGGCCCCAACGCCTACTGCGACGGCGCGCTGCTGCTCGGCGCCGATCTCGTCCTGATGGAGAAATTCGATCCCGAGGCCTTCCTCGCGGCGGTCGAGCGCCACCGCGCGACCTCGACCTTCCTCGTGCCGACGCATTTCGTGCGCCTGCTGCGGCTGCCCGCGGAGATCCGCAGCCGATACGACCTCTCGTCGCTCTCGCTCGTCTGCCACGGCTCGGCCCCGGTCTCGATCCCGGTCAAGCGCGCGATGATCGATTGGTGGGGCCCGATCCTCTACGAGTTCTACGGGGGCACAGAAGGCGGGGGCGTCCAGATCAGCTCGCAGGAATGGCTCGCGAAGCCCGGCTCCGTCGGCCGCCCGCGGCCGGGCCTCGAGCTGCGCATCCTCGACGACGCCGGCGAGCCCGTTCCGCCGCGTGCCGAGGGCCGCGTCTGCTTCAAGCTCGACGCGACGCCCTTCGAATACAAGGGCGACCCCGAGAAGACGCGCGAGAGCCGCCACGGCGACGGCTATTTCAGCCTCGGCGACATCGGCTACGTCGACGAAGACGGCTATCTCTTCCTCTGCGATCGGCGCTCGGACGTGATCATCTCGGGCGGTGTGAATCTCTATCCGGCCAAGATCGAATCCGTCATCCTCGGGCTTCCGTTCGTGGCGGATTGCTGCGTCGTCGGCATTCCCAACGAAGAGTGGGGCGAGGAGGTCCGCGCCGTCGTCCAGCTCGCCGATGCCTCGGCCCAGGCGAGCGAAGCCGAGCGGGAGAAGGCGGCGGAGGCGATCCGCGCTGCCTGCCGCGTGCATCTCTCGGGCCCCGAGGTGCCCCGCGCCGTCGACTTCGATCCCGCCCTCCCCCGCACCGAGACCGGCAAGCTGGCCCGCCGTGCCATCCGCGATCGCTACTGGGCGGAGAAGGGGCGGCGGATCTAGGCTCGCAGGCGCATTTCCTCCCCACTCCCTTCTTCGCCCACGGAGGCCCCATGAACGATCTCGCCGAACGCCTGACCCGCCTCGAGGACCGCTTCGCGATCCAGGATCTCATGTTCCGTTATGCCGAATGCGTCGACCTCGCGCGCTTCGAGGAGCTGGGCGCCCTCTTCGCCCACGGCACCCTCGGCACCGAGGGCCCGGAGCGCATGCGCGGCGCCTCGCAGATCGGGAAGTTCTACGCCGCGACCAACAAGGTCCACGGCGACGGAACGCTGCGGACGCGCCATCTCGCGAACAACCCGATCATCGAGGTCGACGTCGCCGCACGCCGCGCCTCGGCGCGCTCCTACTTCGTCGTCTTCCAGGCGACGGATGCCGTGCCGCTCCAGCCGATCGTCGCGGGTCGCTACCACGATCGCTTCCACGTCGTCGACGGGAGCTGGTGGTTCGCCGATCGCCTCGTGCTCGTCGATCAGATCGGGAACATGAAGGACCATCTCAGCTTCGATCTCGCGCGGGATCCGATCCCGCGCATCGAGGGCTGACGATCCCTGCGGCGTCAGTGCGGCGCCGCCGCGTCCTCGCGCGTGTACCACCAGGCCCAGACCAGCAGCAGCGCCTGGAAAGGCAACCGGATCCAGTGGAACGCGCCGGGCCCGCTGCCCGGCCCCTCCGGCCCGACGTTCTCGAGGGCCCCGTAGACGTTGGCGGGGAAGACGGCGATCAGGAGCGCGATGATCCCCCAGGCCGCGAAGACCCGGGTGCGCGGCTCGAGCAGGTAGACGCCCAGCACGATCTCCGCGAGGCCCGAGAGCAGGTTCAGCCATTCGGGCGACGGGAGCCCGGGCGGAATGAGCGGCAGGAAGAAGCCGGGATTCAGCAGGTGCATGAAGCCCGCGGCACAGTAGTTGAGCGCCATCAGGTACATCAGGATCGTCTTCGCTCGGCCCATCCCACCCCCTCTCGAGCGTTCAGCCATCGGCTGACGTCTCGTCGATTTCCAAGGAACACTTCGGCCGGAACGGCCTTCGTCGAATCGCGGAAATCTGAAGGACGATCACGGGAAAGTGTCGATTCATCCGCAGATTTTCCGTCTCGTCCGATGCAGGATCGATTAGTCTGATGGCTGGCTCCCCGAGCGGCAGGGATACCGAGCTCCCTGCGGAGGATTCGAACGATGACGAAACGACCCTCTCGAACGCGCACTCTTTCGCTGGCGACTTTCCTCGTGACTTTCCGCGTGACTTTGCTCGCGCTCCTGACTCCCGTCGCTGGCTTCGCCGGTGCGGTCCTCGATGCAGACAACGACCTCGTCCCCGACCAGTTCGACAGCTGCGTGAATCATGCCAACGGACCGAATCAGGCGAGCAATCAGATCGATACCGACCTCGACGGGTACGGCGATCGATGCGATCCGGACGTCGACCAGAGCTGCTCGGTGACCGCGTTGGACTTCGGCTCCTGGCTGGTCTGCTTCGGTTCGTACTGTACCGAGGCGGACTTCGACAACAGCGGCACGGTCACGGCGATCGATTTCGGCGTCTTCCTCAGCTTCTTCGGCCAGCCGCCCGGACCGTCGGGCCTCGCCTGCGCCGACTGCACGATTCGCGTCGACCAGGGCGGCGTTCCCTGCCTCCCCTGAGCCAGCCGAGCGGCGGCGATCCACCGAGCGCTCAACCGAGGTTGCGACCGAACAAATCGACGATCCGTCGCCGATGGAGATCGTCGGCGTTCGCGTCGAAGCCGTGGGCCCCGACGAGGGCGAAGCCGTGCCGGCTGCCGGGATAGTGCTCGAGATGATAGTTCGCGCCGGCCTCGCGCAGCGCGGCGTCGATGCGCTCGGTCTCGCCGGGGATGATGTAGGGATCGTGCTCGGCGACGCCGAGATAAAGCTCGCCGGTCATCTTCTTCGCTCGCAGATGAGGGCTGTCGGGACGATCGGTCGCGAGATTCGCGCCGTGGATCGAGGCGGCGGCCGTGACCCGCTCGGGGAACGATGCGGCCGCATAGAGCGCGAGCGGGCCGCCCATGCAATAGCCGACGACGCCGACCCGCCTGCCGCGAACCTCGGGCTGGGCGTCGAGGTATCGGAAGATCGCTTCGAGATCGCCCATCACGCCATCGTTCGTGACGAGCTTGACGAGCTCCATGATGCGGCGCTGCTCGGCCGGATCGTCCTGGAGCGTCGCGTGATCGAAGGGCGGGTAATCGCCGCCGCGGTAGTAGAGATCCGGAACGACGACGTAGAAGCCGAGGCCGGCGAGCTTTTCGGCCGAGGCGAGCAGCGTCGGCCGGATGCCCATGCCGTCCATCAGGTAGACGACCGGCGGCCAGGCGCGTTCGTCGCCGACCGCGGGATGGTAGGTCCAGCAGGGGAGTCGCCCCTCCCGGGTCTCGAGCTCGATGCGCGCGCCGTTCATCCTGCCCTCCCGCGCCCGATGCGCGTCTCCGCGTCCTGCCCCGTCGCGCCCGATGCGCGCCCGCTCGTCGTTTCCCGCCGCGCCCATGCGTCGACGACCGAGCGCCGGGTAGGCTACCAAGACGGGACTTCGTTCCAAAGGGAGCTCGCGCCATGACCCGATCCGACCCCTGGAAGATCGCTCCCTCGAGCGGCTCGATCGGCGCGGAGGTCACGGGCGTCGATCTGCGCAAAACCCTCGACCCCGAGGCGATCGCCGCGATCCGAAGGCTGATCGTCGATCGGCTCGTCCTCTTTTTTCCCGGCCAGTCCCTCTCCCCGGACGAGCAGCGCGCGTTCATGCGCCAGCTCGGCGCCGTCCAGAAGCATCCCGAGCGGCCGCGCGTGCTCGAGAACTCGGACGAGGAAGTCGTCGTCGTGATTCCGCAGGACGGCGTTTCCGCCGTCTGGCATTGCGACTACGATCCCGACTTCGTGCCTTGTGGAATCTGTACGCTCAACATGGAGGAATGCGCCGCCGACGGCGGCGGCGATACGATCTTCGTCAACAACGACAAGATCTACGATTCCTTCTCGCCGGCCATGCAGAAGCTGCTCGACGGCCTGACCGCGGTCCACCGCAACACCGGCAACAGCGGCCGCGTCCGCGACGAAGCGCGCTTCCCGCTCGTCGGGATCCACCCGGACTCCGGCCGCAAGACGCTCCTCTACAGCGCCCACCACGTCCAGGATCTCGCCGAGCTGATGCCCGAGGAGAGCGAGCTCGTGCTCGGGCGATTGCGCGCGCTGACGCAGCAACCGAAGTTCGCGTGTCGCCATCACTGGCAGCCGGGGACGATCGCGCTCTGGGACAATCGCCGCGTGCAGCATTATGCGGTGCCCGATTTCTCGGGCTCGCGCCGGCTCTACCAGGTCACGATCGAAGCGCCGCTGCCGGCCGCGGTCGGGGCCGAGGCCGCGCCCGCGGCAGGCGCCGTCACGCGCCCCGCGCCCGATGTCTCGCCGCGGACCGTCCCCTCGGCCTGATCGCGAGCATCGACAATCCCGCGCCCAGCAGCAGCGCCGTCGACGGCTCGGGGATGACGGCGATCCAGACCATGTCCGAGGTCCGCCCCGCGGCGTTGCGGCCGCGCCCCGTGCCGATGATCGTGCGGCCGTCCGCGGACACGTCGAGGGCGCCGTTCACGACCCAATCCGTCGTCGAAATGCCCAGCGTGTTCAGGAGGACTTCGAGATCCTGGAATCCGCCATCCCGGGTCCAGATGAAGGGGCGCGGCGTGAAGGCGACATCGACGTCGCGGTGGTAGGCGCCGACGATCGTCGAGCCGTCGGAAGAGATCGCCTTCACCCCGGTCGTGAAGCTGATCGGATATCCCGGAAAGTCGAGCACCACGAGATCCGCTGCGGACAGCGTATCGCCCGGAGCGGGCTCGCCTTCCCAGAGATAGGTCTGGATCACTTCGAGCGGGCCCGACGTTTCGAGCGGCGGCGACGGCGTCGAGCCGACGATCGTGCGGCCATCCGCCGAGATCGAGAGCGCGCTGTAGGCAAAGGGCGGCTGCCCGCCCGGCATCGCGCTCGGAAGGTATTGAGGGCCATTCTCCGGGTCCCAGCGGAGGCCCAACTCGCCGCCCGGGTAGACCGGCCATTCGACGTTCCCGACGGCGACGCCGTCGTTCGACACATCGAGCGCAGCGCCGCTGATATGCACCAGCGCGACGACCTCCCCGTCGGCGATGCTCCAGCGCACCGGAACCTCGCGAGGGCGCGGGATGCCGATGACGCCGCCCCCCGGCTGGATCACGAAATCTTCCACGATGCCGCCGTCGTGCGCGCGGCCGACGGCGTAGCGGCCGTCGTCGGAGACGCCGAGCGCAGACCCGCCGCTCGTCCCGCCGACCGGGAGCGTGAGCGCGATCGGGGATCCATCTCGATCCCAGACGACCGGCTCCCCATCGAGCGATCCGACGATCCGCGAGCCGTCGCCCGAGATGCCCTCGGCGCGGAACGTCGGCCCCAGCTCGTCGAGATCTCGAAAGCCGTCCGCTCGCGTCCAGAGGAAGGCCGGATTCACCCGGTTCCGGTTCAGCCGGTTTCCGACGACGGTCGAGCCATCCGCCGAGAGCGCGACGCCCGAGAAGGCGTCGATGCCCTCCAGCGGCGTCATCACGACGAAGGACGCTGCATCGGCACGCACGGCCCACACGGATCCGAGGGCGATCAGCGCGGCGGCGACACGACGCAGTCCCGCGACGCTTCCCTTCGCGCCCGATCGCCGAACGATCCCCGCACGCCGGTCCGCGGCTCGCTTCATCCTCGCACCTCCGTCGTCCAGCGCGTCACCGGGGGCGATCACCACCCGGGCGCGGACGTCCAGTTCGTGTGTGGCGGGAAGCGGTCGTTTGTGGCGACGGAATTCTGCCGCCGAGGCGGATGCGATGGAGGCGAGCCGATCGAAAGCGGACTCCGCGTCCCCCCTCATCGGAACCGCGGAATCACCTCCCGCGCGAAGAGCGACATCGACTTCTGCGCCTCGGCGAGGCTCATGCTCCCGTACTTCGGCATGACGAGCATGTCGTGGTCGACCCCGAGGATCGCCTTCTGGGCGCGGATCTGCTCCGCGATCTCTTCCGGCGTGCCGTAGAGGTTCACGCTCGCGTAGAGATCCGCCATCGCGTCGAGCCCCATCGACGAGATCGCCTCGGCGGCGCTCGCATAATGCTCGTAGCCCTTCGTCTCGGAGAAATGCTTGCCGACGATCTCGTAGTGCTCGACGATCGTGAAGTAGTACTCCTTGACGAATTTCTTCCCGAGCTCGCGCGCGCGGTCGCCGTCTTCGTCGCAGTACATCAGCGAGCCGCACAGCGGCGTCAGAGGCGTCGTCTCGCGCAGCGAGCGCCATTTCTCCTGATAGGGCACGAGCGCCTGCTCGCGGAAGACCTCCCAGGGCTGCTGGGCGAGCACCATCAATTTTGCCCCGATCACCGCGGCATGCACCGCCGAGTCGGGCGAGACGCCGATGCAGTAGGCGCGGTCCGAGAAGGTCCGCAGCGGCCGCGGTCGCAGCGCGCAGCGCGGATGCGAATAGAAAGAGGTGTCCGCCTCGTAGAAGCCCTTCGCGAGGGCCTCGAGCACGAGCTGAGTGCCCTCGTCGAAGCGGCCCCGCGCCTCGTCCATCGCGACGTTCATCGCCGCGTACTCGCGCCGGGCGAGCCCGCGACCGAAGCCGAGCAGCGCGCGGCCGCCGCTCTGGTTGTCGAGCAGCGCCGCCTTCGCCGCGATCCGGTAGGGGTCGTTCCAGGGGACGATGACGGCACCCGTTCCGAGCTGGATGCGTTTGGTCTGGCCGGCGACCTGGGCCAGGAACTGGAAGTTGTCGGGACACATGGAGTAGGGGAAGAAGTGGTGCTCGACGGCCCAGAAGCTGTCGAAGCCCGTGTCCTCCGCGAGCTTCGCGAGGGCCAGCTCTCCCTGGACGATCTCGAGATCGCTCTGCGCGTCGCGGTAGTTCTGGAAGATCGAGAGCGTTCCGAAATGCATGTCTGGACCTCGCCTTGAATCGATTCTGGATCGCGCGTGCCCGGAAGGAGGCCCTCGATGCCTCGGCATCCGGATGCGAGAGGATGCTCTAACGCCAATACGGCGCCGAAGTCCGATACGCCCGCTCGATGAACGCGTCGACGTCTCCGCCGCGCCAGGCTTTCGAGAGCACCTCGACGCTGACGAGGCCGTCGAATCCCCGCGCGCGCAGCGTGCGGCTGAAGCGCTCGAGATCGAAGAGGCCTTCGCCGGGGAAGACGCGGCGATCGACCGTCTCTTCGCGCAGGTCGTCGGTCGCGATCGCCGGATGGTCCTCGAACGGAAGCCCCCGAGCGGTGCCGGGAAGAGTTCACGAAATCACGCAATCTCGTGTCTCCCCCTCCCCCCCCGATTCCGCATACCATCGAGAAAACCTTCCGATGTCGAGCGAGGTGGAAGATGAAAAATCGGTTCGTGGTCTCGCTGTTCGTCGCCCTGATGGCTCTGATGGTCGGAAGAAGCGCATTCGCCGCGAGCTATCAGCAGATCGGCGGTGCGGTCGTCGACCCGATCGCCCAGTTCCTGCACGATCCGCTCGATCTCCTGGCACCCGGCCCGGTCCATCCCTACGCGGGTCCGAACCTCGCCCCCGGCGCCGACCTGACGGGTGCAGCGCTCGCATCGGCGAACCTGCGCAGCGCGGATCTCGCGGGCGCGAACCTCAGCGGTGCAAACCTCTCGCTCGCGAACCTGCTCGGCGCCGATCTTTCGGGGGCCGACGTCACCGGCGCGAATCTGAGCTTCGCCTACTACGACGCATCGACCGTCTTCCCGGCCGGCGTCGACCCGGACCTGCTCTCGATGGCACGGGTCGAGGTCATCGCCAACGGCCTCGCCCCGCCGAACGCCGCGAACGTCATCGACCATTCCTTCGACTGTTGCGACGTCCGCAACGTCGCCTACGTCGACAACGTCGGCTGCGACGGCACGGCCGAGCGCCCCTGCGCCTCGCCCGGCGCGCCGACCGCGGTCTCCGGCACGGGTCAATACGTCGTCGTGTCCGAGACCTCTTCCTTCACGGGCTCGATCCATTCCTTCGCGAGACTGTCCGCGCGAGACGCTTCGACGGCGATGGTCTCCGGTGGCGAGGACACCTTCTTCATCGCCTCCGATTCCGCGAACCTCACCGTCACGGGCTGTCTCTCGTACTGCAACGTCGACGCGACGGGACAGTCGACGGTCGACGTCCAGGACGGCTGGATCGAATACCTCGACGCCTTCGACGATTCAGTCGTGACCTTCGGCGCCTTCACGGATCAGGGCGACGGCGTACGCGTCCACGATCGTGCCTTCGTCGAGCTGACGGCCGACTCGGACATCTCGGCCCTCCAGATGACGGGCGGACGCGCGGTCGCGAAGGGATATGTCGGCTACGTCGTCGACGTCGGCGAAGGCGCCGTTCTCGAGAACCTGGGCGGCGGCCTGGAAGGCGGACAGTTCGGGATCTTCATCGACGGCGAGCTCTACATGCGGAGCGGAGGGCTCGGCGGCGGCTTCGGATTGCCCGTCGCGCTGACGGTGGGCGGTTACGCCGAGATCACCGGCGGTTCCATCGCAGGCCTTGGCGACCCGACCCCAGCGATTTCGAGCCAGGGCAACGGATTGATCGCGCTGAGCGGAGGCACTGTCCTGCCGGCCGCAGAACTGCGCGCACTCGGAACCTCCCGCTTCCGGATCTTCGGCTCCGGCTTCGCCGTCGACGCCGCGCCAGTCCCCTTCGGCTCGCTCGCGGCTTCGTCCGGCCAGCTGACCGGCACGCTCGCCTCCAGCGACGCCCTCGCCAACGCCTTCGCTCATCGCGGTGCGACCTGCGACGGTCAGGCCTGCGACGGCCGCGTCCTCGTCCTGGCGCCCGGACTCGATTGGGATCAGGACGGCCTGCCCAATCCCTTCGACAACTGCGCCGAAGAGCCGAACGCCGATCAGACCGACGCCGACCTCGACGGCACGGGCGACGTTTGCTTCGCCCCCGTCGACCTCGATCGCGATGGCATCGCCGATGCCCTCGACAACTGCCCCGTCGACGCCAATCCGGATCAGGCCGATGGCGATGCCGACGGCGTCGGCGATGCATGCGACGACGCCCTCGTCGTCTGGACCGACCCGGGGACGAGCGGCTGCACGACGCCGCCCCAGGCGCCGCCCTACACCGCGGTCACGAACGACCTCGCGAATGCCGACCTGATCGACCGCTCCCAGCAGCCCTGCGATTGCATGGGCATCGAGCTCTCGGGTGTGCTCGGGACCGCGAGCGTGCGCTTCGTCCATCTCGCCCCGAACGGCGTCGTCAGCGAGAGCTGCGTCAATGCATCGCCGTACGCCTTCGGGCTCGCGCCCGGCCAGCCGATCTGCAGCAGCGAGCTCGCCCAGAACGGCGCACACGCCCTGATGGTCACGCCCTATGACGCCCCCGATTGCGCGGCGGGGAGCGGCGAGCCCCTGCCGTCGTCGATCCGGCGCTTCGAGGTGCCGGAGCCGGGGATGACCGGGATGCTGTGCGTCGGTCTGCTGGCCTTGTCGGGTTTCGCCCGGCGCCGGGCCTGACGCGCCGGCTTCCGCCTGAAGCGAAGCCCCGGGACGTGAGCCGCGCGCGTGCGCGAACGCTCAGCGCCAATACGGCGCCGAAGTCCGATACGCCCGCTCGATGAACGCGTCGACGTCGCCCCCGCGCCAGGCCTTCGAGAGCACCTCGACGCTGACGAGGCCGTCGAATCCGCGCGCGCGCAGCGTGCGGCTGAAGCGCTCGAGATCGAAGAGGCCTTCGCCGGGGAAGACGCGGCGATCGACCGTCTCTTCGCGCAGGTCGTCGGTCGCGATCGCCGGATGGTCGTCGAACTGGACGTAGGCGATCCGTTCGAGCGGGAGCTTCGCGAGCGAGTCCCAATCGTCGGGCCCCAGGAAGAAATGCCACGTGTCGACGAGGACACCGGCGTCGGCGACGCCCGCGCGGTCGATCAGCTCGAGGGCGTCGGCGATGGAATGCACGCGCGAGATCGCGAGGAACTCGACGGCGAGGCGCGCGCCATGGCGGCCGAGGCGATCGGCGGCGCGCCGGAACTCGCCGGCGGTCGCGGGGCCCGGCGCGTGGTCCGAGTTGACGAGGATCCAATCCGGCCGCAGGGCAGCGACGGCGGGCTCGAACTCGGCGAGCTGCGCCTCGGTCGCCGCCGGATCCTCTCCGATCATCAGCGCCGCGATCTCGGGGCAGCGGATGCCCGCCTTCGCCATCCGCTCGGCGAGCGCCTCGATCCGCCCTCCGCCCTGCCGAAAGGCCGAGAGCGAGAACACGTCGAGTCCGATCGCATCGAAGCCGACGCGGGCCGCCGCGTCGATCTGGCGCGCGAGATCGGGAGCCCCGCCGAACCAGGCCGACTCGTTGAAGGCGTTGAAGCAGAGCGTCGTCACGCGGAGCACCTCCGGCTCGCGACGGTAACCGTCGCGGACCTACTCGGGAAGCTGCTCCTGCAGACAGATCCGGATGCCGTGAAAATCGTCGAAGCCCGCCTGCAGGATCGAGAAGCGCTTGCCGTCCGAGAGGCCGCGCGCGTCGACGGCATCGGGCGGGATCGCCTCGCGGAACTGGAGGCGACCGCCGCGGGCCGTGAACGAGGCGACGACGCTCTCGATGTCGCGCACGTCGTAGACGACCGCGTAGACGCCCTCGCCGCGGGTCGCGAGGAAATGCCGGGCCGGCTCGACCATCGGACCCGTGGCGTAGGCCGGCGTCATGATCTCGACGCCGCCGTGCCAGGAGATCAGGATCTTGAGGCCGAGCTCCGGCAGATCGAGCTCGTCGAGGGGGACGCCGATCGTCTCCTCCCAGAACGCGCGCACCGCCTGCCAGCTCTCCGGCGCGACGCACCAGACCACGTGGTGCACCCCTCTTCCGTCCGCGAGCGCCATCGATCCCCTCCTCCTTCGATCCGTTCGATCCGCGAGCGCCGGCAGCCGGCACCCCCAGCGCTAGTCGACCTTCACGCCCTCGAGCGCCGTGCCCGCGAAGAAGCGCGGATTCGCGCGCGTGAAGAGACTCGCCGGGTTGTGCCAGACGAGCTCCGAGAACTGGGCCTCGTCGAGCAGGCCGCTCTCGACGAGGGTGAACGCGGCGGGCAGGATGCCTTCGAGATCGCCCGCGTCCCAATGGCCGAGATCGGACGACAGGATCGGTCGCAGGCGCGCGCCGAGCGGATTCGATTTCGACCAGGCGAAGGCGATCGTCTTGTCGTCGGCCTCGCAGCCGAAATAGAAGCGATCGGCGAAGAGCGCGACCAGATCGGATTCGTCCTTCGCTGCGAGATGGCGCCAATCGTCGAGGTTGGCGGGCACGGCACCGATCGCGGGCAGCGTCTCGAGTCCGGCGCGCAGATCGCCTGTGCCGGCGTGGGCGAGCAGATCGGCCCCGTAGCTGCGCAGGAGGTCTTCGAGTCCGGTCCAATCGATTCGCGCGGGATCGAGCGCGGCGAGGGCTTCCGGGTTGCGCTTCTCCCAATGCTCGACGAGGTCGTGCAGCAGGATCGCAGCCCAGCCGACGCCGCATTCGAGCACCGCGAAATCGATGCCCGGCAGGCGCCGCGTCGCGCCGCCCATGAAGAGCGCCTTGACCAGCACGTGCATGCGCTGGGCGAAGGCGCCGACGTGGTTGAAGGAGTAGTTCGAGATCGAAGTGAACGAGAGCGGGACGTGGCCGAGGCCGGCGTGGAAGGTCACGGCGAAGCCGAGCTCGCGGGCGCGGCGCCAGACGGGATCGTAGTCGTAGAGGCTGTCGAGCCCGAAGCTGTCGAACCAGCTGCGCTGGCCCGGCATCAGGAACGGGCTCGCCGAATCCTCGGGCTCCGGGATCGGCCGCATCACGCCTTCGGGAAAGGCGACGACCTTGAACCCCCGCGCCGCGCAGTCGTCGAGGGCCGCGAGGGCCTCGGCCGGGGTATGCATCGGCACGATCCCCGCGACCGTGAGGCGATCGGCATGGGCGCGATGGGTCTCGGCATAGTAGGCGTTGAAGCCGCGGCAGACGCCCTGGCGGAGCTCTTCGTCGTCGATGCCGGCGATCCCGAAGCCCTTGGTCGGATAGAGGATCGCGTAGTCGATGCCGAGCTCGGGCAGACGCTCGTGGAGCAGCGCCGGCAGCGCGGCCGTCGCGAGATCCCGGGTATTCGCCGCCGGCGTGCCCCACCACGCGCTCTGCGGTGCCCGCGTCGCGAGCCGGCGATCCGCGTCGGCCTCCATGATGCGCGCGAGCGGCGAGCGCTGGGAATGCCAGCGCTCGAAGAGCCGCGGGCCGAGCGCCTCGCGCAGGAAGGGCAGGACCGCGGGCATGTACTCGAGCACGTGCCCGTCCGCATCGATCACGGGATGGGCGAGCCGGTTGCGGATCTCACGGGCGTTCACGGGGCGTCCTCCGACGCGCAAGCCTACCGCGGCTGGAGATCCGCCGCGTCGAGGAAGTCCGCGCTCGCTGCCCGCCCGTCGCGCGGCGCCGGCCGCCGATCAGCGTCGCGCGTCGCTGAGGCTCTTCACCGCCTCGTAGACCGGAATTTCCCGCTCCCCGGCGAAGAAGCGCAGGCGCCGCTGCATGATCAGCGCGATCCGCTCGTCGACGTGGAGCGCGACGAACGCCTCGATCGACATCGGGTTGTAGTTCTCCCCGATCACGCGGACGAGGATCGCGTCGAAACAGAGGTCGCGAACGTCGACTTCCGTCATGCTCGGTCGCCCTGCAGCAGCGCGCGCAGGGTCGCCTCGTCGAGGGGCTCCACGGGCGCCGGTGAGAAGGGCTCTTCGACGGGCAGGATCTGGCCGCTCGCATCGACTCCGCCGAGCTCCTGCTCCGGCGAGAGCCGCACGCCGATCGTGCGGCGGATGAACGCGAAGGTCAGGAGCGCGACGAAGCTCGACCAGCCGAAGCAGGCGAGTACGCCCGTCGCCTGGACCGCGAGCTGGGCGAGCCGATTCATCTCGAGCGCCCCGGCCGGGACGACGAGCGCCACCGCCAGCGTGCCCCAGACGCCGCAGAAGCCGTGGACCGCGACGGCGCCGACGGGATCGTCGATCCGCATGTGTCGGAGCAGCAGCTCGAAGGCCAGGTTGTGGACGACGCCGCCGACGGCCCCGACGAACAGCGCCGCGAGCGGGGACACGAGATGGCACGATGCGGTGATCGCGACGAGGCCGCCGAGCGCCCCGCCGAGCAGCTTCGCGCTGAGGTCGCGCCGCTGCTGAAAGCGCCAGCCGTGGACCAGCGCGACGAGTCCCCCGGCCGCGCCGGCGAGATTCGTGTTCAGGATGATCGAGGCGACGCGCGCGTCGAAGCGCAGCGTGCTGCCGCCGTTGAAGCCCCACCAGCCGAGCCAGAGGAGCAGCACGCCGAGGGTCGAGAGCGCGATCGAATGCGGAGCGATCGGACGCACGTCGCCGCGAGCATCGAAGCGTCCACGTCGCGGCCCGATCGAGTGGGCCGCGACCAGACCGAACCAGGCCCCGGTCGAGTGGACCACCGTCGAACCCGCGAAATCGACGAACCCCAGCGACGCGAGCCAGGGCTCGTTCGAACCGATCAGCCCGTCGCCCCACGCCCAGTGGCCGATCACGGGATAGACGAACGACGCGACCGCGATCGTCGAGCAGAGATAACCGAGCACGCTGACCCGCCCGGCGATCGCCCCGGAGACGATCGTCGCCGATGTCCCGGCGAATCCGAGCTGGAAGAGGAAGAAGATCTCGTTCTGCGCGATCGGCCCCTCGATCCGCGCGAGATCGCGCAGGGCGAAGAGGCTCGATCCGACGACGCCCGAAAGGCTCTCGCCGAACATCAGCCCGAAGCCGACCGAGAAGAAGATCAGGTTGCTGAGGATCCAGTCGACCAGGTTCTTCAGCGCCACACCTTCGGCGTGGCGCTCCCGAACGAAGCCCGCCTCGAGGCAGAGGAAGCCCGCCTGCATGAGCAGGACGAGCACCGCCGAGATCGCAACCCAGAGACTGTCGAGATCCATGCCGATCGGTTCGGCTGCACGCGCCCGGAATTGAACGCGGGAAATGGACGCGATCGCAGGATGCACGCGGGCCGCGGTCGCGTTCGTGCGACCTTCGGCAGCCCTGGGCAGGAATCCGCGCGAAGAGCGGGAGCGCCAGCGCCGATCGCGCGCTACCCAGACGAGGCTCCGCTCGCGGCGCGAGCAGATCACCGGAGGATTCCCGATGCGTGCCTGGCAAGTCGTTCGAATGGGAAGACCGTCGGAGGCCCTCGAGCTCGTCGACGTCGCAGCGCCCGAACCCGGCCCCGGCGAGATCCTCGTGCGGACGACGGCGAGCGTACTCAACTTCAACGAGGTCGACGGCTGCCGCGGGCGCTATCTCACGATCAACCCGCCGCTGCCCTACACCCTCGGCATGGAATGCGTCGGCGAGGTCGTCGCCGCGGGCGCCGGCGCGGAGAGCTGGATCGGCCGCAGGGTCACGGCCAGCGGTCGCGGCGGCATCGGCGCCCATGCGGATCTCGTCGCGGGATCCACGGCGATGGCCTTCGAGGCGCCGCCCCAGCTGAGCGACGTCGAGGCCGCCGCCTTCTTCTACCCCTTCCATCTCGCCTGGCTCGGCCTGCACGAGCGCGGCCGCCTCGCCGCCGGCGAGACGGTGCTGATCCATGCGGCAGCCGGCGGCGTCGGCTCCGCGGCGGTCCAGCTCGCGGTCGCGGCGGGCGCGCGCGTCATCGCGACGGTCGGCGACGCTGCCAAGGCCGACCTCGTGCGCAAGCTCGGGGCCGAGATCGTCGTCGAGTACCGCAAGGAGGATTTCGTCGCGCGGGCGCTCGAGGCGACGAACGGCCTCGGCGTCGACGTCTGCTTCGACGGTGTCGGCGGCGAGACGATGACGAAATCCTTCGGCTGCCTCGCACGCGGCGGCCGCCATCTCGTCGTCGGCTTCGCGAGCGGAATCGAGGCCGAAGAGGTGCCGATGGTCTCGGGGCGCGTGCTCTGCTTCGGCAACTTCGACGTCGTCGGCGTCATTCTTTCGTACGTCGACGACGCGCTCGCAGCGCACGTGACGCCCTTCGCCCCGGTGCCCGTCCCGCGCTTCAATCCGCCCGTCGCGACGGTCGGCCAGCGCGTGCACGCGCGCCTGCTCGAGCTGCTCGGTCGCGGCGCGATCCGCCCGATCGTCGGCCAGCGTGTCCCGTTCGCCGATCTCGCGAAGGCACTCGATGCGATGGAGGCGGGCAAGACGATGGGGCGGATCGTCGTCGAACGCTGATCGGCGGACGATCTGATCGGGGCGACCGCGCAGGCGGTCCGCCAAGGCACGTCGCACGACGGGCGGCGACACCGACTGAGCACCGAAACGAGACAGGAGCCTCGAGGAAATGAGCGCGAAATACGAAGGTGCGGCTTTCCGCGAGCGATTCGGGCCCTGGGCGGTCGTCGCCGGCGGATCGGATGGGATCGGCGCGGCATTCGGTGAGGCGCTCGCGCGGCGCGGGCTGAACGTCGTGCTGATCGGACGCAGCGAGGCGAAGCTCGCACAGCAGGTCGAGCGCATCGGCCAGCGGCACGCCGTCGAGATCCGCCCGCTCGTCGCGGACCTGACGGCGCCGGACGTCGACGCCCGCGTCGGCCCGGCGACGGCCGATCTCGACGTCGGCCTCTTCATCTACAACGCGGGCTCGGGCCGCGAGATGGGCGGCTTCCTCGATCGGCCTGCCCTGAACTGGATCCGCCAGGTCCAGCTCGCCTGCAGCGGCCCGGTGCTGCTCTCGCATCATTTCGGCAGGCGCCTGCGGACCCGCGGTCGCGGCGGCATCGTCCTGATGTCGTCGATGGCGAGCCTCGTCGGCAGCGCCTACATCGCGACCTACGCCGCCGCGAAGGCCTTCGATACGCGACTCGGCGAAGGCCTCTGGAACGAGCTCGCGCCGGCGGGCATCGACGTGCTCACCTGCCTCGCCGGCGCGACGGATACCGAGACCTTCCGCGAGGATACGGGCGGCCTCCCGAACGCGATGGCGCCGCTCGACGTCGCCGACGGAACCCTCGACTTCCTCGGCCGCGGTCCGATCTACGTCCCCGGCGAGGGGAACCGGGCGGGCGCCCGCGCGACCTGGCCCGTTCCGCGCATCCCGCTGATCAACGCCCTGAGCCAGATCAACGCGAACAGCTTCGGGCTGCCCTTCGCCGAGGGAAAGGGGACCGAGTTCGGCGACGCCTGAGCGGATCGGTCTGCCCATGCCCGCGCTCGGCCCTCGCCGGCCGGAGCGCTCGCGCCTAACGCCCCGCCGCCGCCTGCCCGACCGGATCCGACTGCACCGGCCGGAGCGGCAGGAGCGGCCGCAGCCGCTCGAGCGTGCCCGGTGCCATCTCCGTGATCTGGATCCGATCGACGCCGAGCCCCTCGAGATCGCACAACGCCTGGGCGACCGATGCAGGCTCGCCCATGAAGCGCGCAAGGAAGCCGTCGCCGAAGGGCGCGCGAATCGGCCCGATCTCCGCGGCCGGCCCCGCCGCCGTCAGCACGAACATCCCGATCGGAACGTCCTCGCGCACCCGCCGGACCCGGGCGATGGCATCGCGCACGTCTGCCTCGCCGATCGCGGCGGACTTCGCGAGATCGACGCTCCCGCCACGCGTCGCCGACGCATTCGGCTGGACCTCGATCCGATCGACGAAGCGCGGAATCTCCCGCAGCGTGCGCGGCCCGCCGGCCGATCCCACGAGCAGCGGCGGCTTCGACGCCAGGCTCGCGAAGCCCGGCGCGTCGAGGTCGACCTGGTAGTGGCGGCCGGAGAATCGACAACGGCCGGTGTCGAAGATCTCGCGCACGATCTGCATCGCCTCGATGTAGCGCCCCGCGCGCTCGGGGCCGGCGGGAAAGCGCCAGCCGATCCGCACGATCTCGTCCTCGATCCAGCCCGCGCCGAGCCCCGCCTCGAAGCGCCCGTTCGAGACGCGCTGGAGCGAGAGCGCCGCCTGCGCGAACTCGACGGGAGAGCGGAAGAGGTTGTTGGCGAAGGAGGAGGTCAGCGGAATCGCACGCGTCGCGAGCGCCATCTCCGCGAGGGCGACCCAGAGATGGGGATAGCTGAGATTCATCGTGACGAAATGATCGCTGGCGGCGACGCCGTGCCAGCCCTCGGCCTCGCGCGCCCGCGCCCACTCGCCCGGCGCCTCGCTGCGGCCCGCGTTGTAATTCGGGAAGAACTCCATCAACGCCCTCCCCCCGCGTCGAGCTGGTTCGCACGGATCACCTCGGGATGGAAGGAGAACACGTCGCGATCGTCCGGATCGACGCGGATCCGAACCCAGTGCACATAGGGCGAGCCGAAGGCCTCGACGCGCGTGAAGTTCTCGAGCGTGCGCGGATCCTCGTCGGCGAGGGTGCTCGCGACGAGCAGCGGCTTGTCGACGCGGAAATAATGCAGATCGCCCGTCGCGAGCACGACCGGCCCGCCGAAGGCGACGGCGCCCGCTTCGAGCGCGTCGTAGATCGGCCCGATCCCGCCGCGGCGCGCGAGGCAGGGCGATTCGCCGCCGGCCGGATCGCGGCAGAGCATGCGTGCGACGCCGGGCGGCCCGGTGACGACCCAGGGATCGACCTGGGTCGCGAGAAAGACGCCTTTCGCGCCGATCGCCCGGGCGCGCGCGAAGGCCTCCCCGATCCAGGCGACCGCCGCCGCGTTGCGCGCCGAGGTGAGGTCCGGATGGGGGTCGGGCGCCTTGTCGACCCCGAGTGCATGGAAGGTCGCGAACACGACACCGCCGCGGACCCAGAGCGCGTTCTCGACGAACGCTTCGAAGCCCGGCTGCCGCGCCTGGGACTCGACGGCCATGGGCCTCCCGCCCGTCGTCTTGCCGGGGTTCGGATAGAAGAGCGCACGCAGAAAGGCGAGCCGCTCGTGGGGATCGACGTTGCGGCAATCGAGATAGTCGTTGTCGCCCGGCGTGAGCACGAAGGCCCGCGCGAAACGCTGCATGCGATCGAAGCGATCCTTCAGGATCTCGTCGGAGCAGGGCACCTTGCGGCCGCCCCGGATGTCGCCGACGTGCAGCACCCATGCGAGCCGCGGCCGATGGTCGTTGACGTCCTCGATCAGGCGATCGAAGCGCGTCAGGTCTTCGGGCGTGTAGGGCAGGTCCCCGATCAGCGCGAACTCGAAGCGATCGTCGAAGAGGCCCGCCCGGGCGATCGGCACCGGGAGCAGCGAGCTCGAGAAGGCGATCAGCCCGGCGAGCAGGAGCCGGCCCGGGGCGGCGATCCCCATCGAACGAACACGAGCGATCAAGGCGAGTCCTCCGCGAGCGAGCCGGCCCGAGCATACGAACCGGTGGAGGCCCGGGCCAATCCGAACGGGCCCCATTCCGCCCCGACCGCAGCAGTCCGACGCACGTGCCCGACGCCGCCCCCCGCAAGTCGACGAGCTGCCCGAGATCGCCAGACTTCTCCCGAGCCGGCTGATATGCTGCCCTGCACGCCGAACGCTTCGCTCGTGGTGCGCTCGTCGCCTCACCGCTCGGGCCGTGCCCTTACCCAGGAAACCGGAGCCCCAGGAAACCGGAGCCCCAGGAAACCGGAGGAAACCCGATGACCGCAGCCGAACGCCTCATCTCCTCGGACGACCACGTCGACCTCGCCCATCCCGAGATCAAGCTCCGCCTCGCGACGAAATACCACGCCGCTTACGACGCCGCCCTCGGCGAGTTCGGCGCCGCGATGGCCCGGAGCATGAGCAGCGAAGCCAACGGCCGCTGGCGCGAGCAGCAGGACTACCAGGGCGAGCAGCACGCCGACATGATGAGCCTCGGCCGCCGCCGCTTCCCCGCCGCCGGCCGCATCGGCCACTCGGACGCGAAGGCCCGGCTCGAGGACCTCGACGCCGACGGCGTCGATGCCTCGGTGATGTACTGCGAGGTCAGCGCATTCCGCTATCTCTACCTGTTGAAGGAGGGCAACCGCGAGGCGACGCGCGCCTTCAACCAGACGATGCACGACTTCGCATCGATCGATCGCCGCCGCTTCATCACCTCCTATCAGATCCCGATCCACGACATCGAAGGCGCCGTCGCCGAGGTGAAATGGGTGGCTGCCCAGGGCGGCAAGTCGCTCCAGCTCCCCGTCTTCCCGGCCGAGCTCGGCCTGCCCGACTACTGGGACAAGCGCTACGACCCGCTCTGGAGCGTCATCCAGGAGACCAATCTCCCCATCTGCCTCCACATCGGCCTGAATACCCAGCTCGAAGGCCTCGCCCGCCGCGACCCGACGCCGCAGAAGGGCATCTTCGTCGGCGCCGTCGCGCTCTCGACCGCCGAGCCCCTCGGCATGTTCATCATGGGCGGCGTCTTCGAGCGCTTCCCGAAGCTGAAGGTCGTGTTCGTCGAGCCGGGGCTCGGCTGGATCAGCTGGTGGCTCTTCATCGTCGACGATCTGCAGGCGCGCCAGGGCTACGACTTCCCCGCGATCCAGCATCCCCCGAGCCATTATTTCCGCCAGAACGTGTTCCTGACCTTCATCGACGAGCCGGACGCCTATCGCCATGCGATCGAACGGCTCGGGGTCGACAACGTCATGTGGTCTTCGGACTATCCGCATCCGGTGTCGAGCTGGCCGAACTCCCGGGCGGTGGTCGAGAAGATGATGGGTGGTGTACCGGCGGAAGATCGGAAGAAGATCGTTTCGGGGAATGCGGCGCGGGTCTGGAACCTCTGATCGACTCGGCCCGAGGAGGCCGACTCCCGCACCCGGCGCGCCGCCCCGCCCTCACGGCCCGGCGATGTGCACCAGCGCATAACCCGAGAAGA